>NZ_LQPP01000078.1 GCF_002102345.1 Mycolicibacterium peregrinum | reverse complement strand
GGAGTGGTGGGGGTGGTATGCCCAGCTTGGGTGGTGGCGGTGGGGGGATTCCCGGCCTCAACGCCCTGAGCACACTGAGCTCGTTGGGGCGCAACGGTCAGGGCGGTGTCGAACAGCAGGTCGACGCGTTGTTCGGACAGAACGGTGAGCCTCACGGGGCGGCGGCTGGCGCCATAGCTTTCGCCAAGGCCCAGTTGGGTAAGCCATACAGCCTGGGCGCCAACGGGCCCAACGCGTGGGACTGTTCGTCGCTGGTCCAGAAGGCCTACGCGCATGCCGGGGTTTCGCTGGACCGCACCACTTATGACCAGATCCGCGAGGGCCAGCATGTTTCGCGCAGCGACATCCGGCCGGGCGACATCATCTTGCAGAACTTTTCGGCGCCGGGTGTTCCTGAGCATGTGGCGTTGGCGGTATCTCCGACGATGCAGATTGAGGCACCCAAACCGGGTGGTCATGTGCAGTATTCGCCGATTCCGTCTGGGCCGATCGTGGTGCGCCGGGTGGCGTAGGTGAGCCACGGTCGATCAGCAGCAGCAGAAAATCACGGGACCGATCGCCCCTGCGTGACTGATCGGTAATGGGTTTGTTTTGGGTGTGGTTGTACTGCGCAGTGCTGGTTAGCGTTGGATTACGCAAGCGATTCCAGGGGCTTGGCGCACCGGGGAGGTAGGAACGAGGGTGGAGCAGCAGGGCAAGGACGGTCAGGGCGAGGGTCCGGTCTGGCGTCGTCGGGGGCGTGGGCTGGATTATGCGACACGGGTTCAGGTCACTGCCCACCAGTTCATGGCCCGGCGTGCGGTGGTGGCGTTGACGCTGCGTCATGTGGGGATGGAGTCGCCGCAGGCTCGGCGTCAGTCGATGGCGTACATGGCTGGTGTGAGCGTGGTGATCGTGGGGTGTTTGGTGGCGTTGTTCTGGTCGCTGCTGCGCCCGGCTGGGTCGGTGGGCAATTCGAAGATCGTTGCTGATCAGGACACGAGTGCGTTGTATGTGCGTCTGGGTGAAAAGCTGTATCCGGCTTTGAATTTGGCCTCGGCGCGGCTGGTTGTGGGCAGTGCGGAGAATCCGGTTCGGGTGCGGCGCAGTGAAATTGAGTCGTTGCCGCGGGGCCCGCTGGTGGGTATTCCTGGTGCGCCTGATGAGTTGTTGGTGTCGGCTCCGATGACGTCGTCGTGGTTGGTGTGTGATGCGGTGACGAAAGCGTTCGGGGCTGGTGCGCCGGAACCGGTGACGGTGACCGTGATCGATGGGAAGCCTGACTTGACGGACCGGCGGCAGGTGATGGCGCCTGAGCAGGCGTTGTTGTTGCGTTATGGCGCGGATGTGTGGCTGATCCGGGATGGGCGCCGGTCGCGGGTGGATCCGGCGCAGCGGCCGGTGCTGCTGGCGCTGGGGGTGACTTCGGAGGCGATCGCTACGGCGCGGCCGATGAGTACGGCGTTGTTCGATGCGATCCCGGTGGGGTCAGCGTTGATGGTGCCGGTGATCCCGAGGTTGGGTGAGCCGGCCGGGTTCGCCGGTGCGCCGGGACCGGTGGGGACGGTGGTGTCTACTCCCCAGGTTGGCGGGGAGCCGACGTATTCGGTGGTGCTGACCGAAGGTATGCAGACGATTGCTCCTGTGGTGGCCCAGATTTTGCAGAATGCGAATTCGTCGGGGGCACCCATGCCGGTGGTGGCGGGGCCGCGGTTGTCGGATCTGCCGTCGGCCGACAGTCTGGATGTGTCGATGTACCCGCATCAGCGTTTGGATTTGATTGATTCGCAGGCGAATCCGGCAACGTGCTGGTGGTGGCAGAAGTCGAAGGGGGAGGGTCGCGCACAGACGTCGCTGGTGTCGGGCCCGACTGTTCCTATCGCTGCTGACCGGGTCGACCAGATCGCCAGGCCGGTCAATGCTGATCAGTCCGGTAAACGAGCTGATCAGGTGTTTTTCGGGCCGGACTCGGTGAATTATGTGGCGTCGACGGGCAATGATCCGACGGCTTCCACGGTGGAGACTCAGTGGTTCATCACGAAGGAGGGCACCCGGTTCGGGGTGCCTCGTGACGAGGAGACGGAGCGGTCGTTGGGGGTTGGCACTGCCACTCTTCCAGCGCCCTGGTCGGTGGTGAAGCTGCTGGTCGCGGGTCCAGCGTTGTCGAAAGCGCATGCAGCGGTGGGGCATAACAGTTTGCCGATGGATATGCAGCCTGGGGGATTGGAGAATCCGAAGTGAAGAAGGCGTGGTCGCGTAAGGAGCCGCTGCCGGCGCCGACGAAGCTGAAGGCGCATGTATTGCAGTTGATTGCGCCGCTGAAAGTACCTGTGCCGGAGGGAAAACCGTGGTGGATCGTCGTCGTCATGATTTTCGTCGTCGGGATGGTGCTGGCGATGCTGTTTTTGTCGTTCTCCAGCGGCCAGCGCACCTTCATGGGTGTTGGCGGTATTTTCCCGCTGTTCATGGTGTTCGGGATGATCGCGATGCTTTTTGGTGGTCGCTTCGGCGGGAACAACCAAATGTCGCGCAGCAAAATGGATTCGTTGCGGGCGCAGTTTATGGCGATGCTGGACCGGCAGCGAAAGACCGCCGGTGAGGCCGCTGATGAACTCGATGCGAATTACCGGTGGTATCACCCTCCGGCAGACACCCTCGAGGCCGCGGTGGGTGGACCAAGGATGTGGGAGCGCCGACCTGATGGCGAGGATTCGTGGTTCGGGGTTGTGCGGGTGGGGCGGGGGATGACGTCGCTGACTGAAGCGAAGGCGTTGTCTCTGTCCGATCCGGTCGACGATATGCCGACTGACACTGAGATGGAGCCGGCGACCGGTGTTGCGTTGCAGGAGTTCATTCGCTGCCAGCAGTCGGCCTACGGTACGCCGGCGTTGATTTCACTGCTCGCCGAGCCGGGCTGGTGGCTCGACGGGGACCGCGAGCAGGTGCTGGGACTGATGCGGGCGGTGTTGGCCCAGATGACGTTTTCGCATGGTCCGGATTATCTGAGGGTCATGGTCGTCACCGACGATATCGAGGAGTGGGAGTCGGCGAAGTGGTTGCCGCACGTCGCTGATGACCAGCTGGAGGACGCCGCCGGCCCGCTGCGGATGGTGTACCGATCGGTGCGGGAGTTGAGGGACACCGATGTGTTGGCGAACAGTTCGGCGTTTTCGCCGCGCCACGCCGGGCACCAGGGTCCGGTGGATCCGTGTCCCCATACGGTGATCATCAGCGATGTGGGTGAGCATGGCTGGTCCGGGGTGCCGGGGATGTCGAAGATCAGTGCTTCGGATGGGGATCCGACAGGTTTGGCCGGGTTCACGGTGTTCGATCTGCGAGGAACGGTGCCGCTGTGTGTGACGCCGCAGCGGTTGTTGCGGGTCACATCTGGTGATGTGATCGAGGCGGTGCCCCGCGACATCAACACGTTCGACACCAAGAAGGCTGCCACGGCGGTGTTTTTCGCCAAGGCCGACATGATGAGCGCCGATGATTTTGAGAATTTCGCTCAAGGGATGGCCCGCTGGCGGCTCGCTGCGTCCTACGAGACGATCGATTTGGGCGAGGAGCTGGGCAGCCGGGCTCGCGATGTCATTGGGTTCTACGGGATCACCGATCCGGCCGACATCGATTTCGAGGCGTTGTATAAGTCGCGGCGCAGCATTTTGTCGCCAGGGCGGATGGATGTTCCGTTGGGCATCCGGGTCGATACCGGCGAGTTGATATCGCTCAACAATAGGGACATGAGCGAAGGGGGCGACGGCCCACACGGGCTCATGGTGGGTACGACCGGCTCGGGCAAAACGGAGAGTTTGAAGACCTGGATTCTGTCTTTGATGTGTGCCCACCCTCCGGAGAACCTGCAGCTCGTGCTCGCAGATTTCAAGGGCGGGCAGGGTGTCAAGCCGTTCGAAGGGTCGCCGCACACCGCGTGTGTGATCACCGACCTGGAGGAGGACCAGAGCCTGGTCGGACGATTTATCGATGGACTGTTCGGAGAGATCGCTCGCCGAAAGAGGATGCTCGCCGAGGCGAATGTGCCGAACGCGTTGGAGTACAACCAGAAACGTATCGACCTGGCCCGCAACCCGAATGGTCCCCAGCTTGAACCGATGCCGATCTTGCAGGTGGTGCTCGACGAGTTCACGCAGGCTTTCAAGATGACCGAAGACATGTGGCAGGCGTTTGACGAAGTAGGCCGTCAAGGTCGGGCGTATTGGATCCACATGCTGTTGGCGAGTCAGGAAGTCGACTCGCGAGCCGGGAAGCTGTTGGAGAACTGCGGCTACCGGGTGGTGCTGAAGACGGGAACGGCGACGAGTGCGTCGACGGCAGGTGTGCCCGCCGCCTTGCGGTTGCCGAAGAAAGCCGGGCTGGCGTATCTGCGGTTGGGGGAAGACGAGCAGATCAAGGTCCAGTTTGATTACCTGTGGCGCGACTACCGCAAACCGGGTACAGACGACGACGAGAGTGTCGACGACACGCCCGAAGTGTCGGTGAATCACTTTGAGCCGCAGCTTTTTTCGGTGAAACCGAATTGGATCGACGGCTCGGATACCGGCGCGAACGGTGAGAATCCCGCCACAGTGGACGAAACTGTGGAACTGGGGGACGGTGACGCCAAGGAGCAAGGCGACCCTTCGCGGGCGGCCGAGGCTGAGCTGATGCGCAAACCCAAAGTCGGCGACGTCATGCTGGAGCAGTTCCGGGCCATGCCGTTCACACCGTACCGACTGTTCTGCCCCCCGCTGGATCAACCCCGCACCATCGACGATGTCGTGGAGATGCATCTGGGAAGGGTGTGGGGCCAGGAGTACCGGTATTCGGGGCAGCCGAGTCTGCAGTTCCCGGTGGGGATTATCGATCGCCCGTTCAAGCAGGATCAGCAGCCGCTGGTGGTCAACGGAAACAACAACCTCTTGGTGGTGGGCGGGCAGGGTTCGGGGAAAACGACCGTCCTGCAGAATTTGATCTGCGCGGCGGCCATGACACACAGTCCCGAACAGGTCCAGTTCTATGTGCTGGCCCTGTCCTCGTCGGCGCTGACGTCAGTACGTGAACTTCCCCATGTCGGGCATGTGGCCCAGCTGATCGACGAAGACGGCATCCGCAGGATCGTGGCCGAGCTGCTCGCACTGCTGGAACGCCGGCAACGCGGCTTCGGCGGGGACTGGCACGTGAACTCGATGGACGAGTTCCGGGCACGCAAAGCCGCCCTGGCTGGCAAGACACCCCAGGAAGCGGCCCAGGATCCGGTCTCGACAGACGCCTACGGTGACGTATATCTGGTGGTGGACAACATGTTCGCCTTGGTCGATGCGTCATCGACGTTCCGCGGCAAGGATAAACTGGTCGACCAGATCGTCCGGCTGATCATGGACGGTCAAAGCTACGGCATCCATGTCATAGTCTCTGCGAACAGGCCCGGCAACATCCCACCGGGAGTCCGGACTCTGTTTGACATCAACCGCATCGAGCTCAAGATGGCCACAGCCGACACAACCTTGGTGCGGGGTTCTGAAGCGGGGAAGGTTCCGCACAAGCCGGGTCGTGGCATGGTCGCGCAGAACTATCCGCGCGAAGGGGTCGATCCAGTCGGTTTGCATACGTTGATGGCGCGGCCGGCGCTGCGTGGTGCCGACAAGCACACATTCGAGTCGCAGAGCGTGGTGGCCACGGTCGCGCGACTGGCCGAGGGTTATCAGCCGGCTCGGCCGGTGCACTTGCTGCCCCAGCGGATTGGCCTGGCACAGCTGCAGGAGTCTGCGGCCCGGCATCAACATACCGGCATGGTGTGGGCGATGAACGAGTTCTCCCTGCCGGTCGGATTGGAGAACTTCCAATCGCCGTTCCTGGAGATTGTGGGTGAGCCTAAGTGCGGTCGCACCACGACCTGTGCAGCGATCATGACCGAAATCGGCCGGTTCTACGCCCCAGGGTCGTCGACCGCGGTGCACGACAGCAACGATCAGCGCCGTCGGGCACAGGTGTGGTTGGCCACCCCTGACCGGAAGTTATTGCGCGTTCTGGGCCCCGACTATGTCGAGCAGTACGCCTACCGGCCCGACACCACCAAGGAGATGATCAAGAACCTCGCCGCGGTGCTGGCAGACCGGATCCCCGAGGCCGGATTTAGTGTCGATCAAGCGTTTCAACAGTCCTGGGAAGGCCCGGAAATCTTCCTGGTCATCGACGATGGCCACCGGTTCGCAGGCGGCTTCGACTCCGCGTTTGCGCCGCTGGTCGATGCAGCAAATGCCGCCGAGGACGTCGGGCTGCACATCATCTACACCCGACTGTTCGGTGGCTGGATCAACACTGCAGGACGCGATCCACTGGTGGCGACAATGAATCAAGCAAACCCGAATTTGCTGGTGATGGATTCGAAGCCGGATGAGGGATTTGTCCGCCCCGGATGGAAGGGGCACCCGATGCCGCCCGGGCGCGGATTCTTGATGGGTACCGATCCATCGGGAACATACGTGCAGGTGGGATGGGTTCCGGTGGATTCAGGGAATGGTTGATTTTGGCGGCGGCATAACGTCACAGCCGCCGTTATGCTGGTCGCACATGGCCCAATCGGGAGGAAAAAATAATGCTGACAAGTGAACCCGCAGCAATGGCAGCAACCGCCGCCCAACTGCAGACCCTCGGGACCACCATGACGACGACCAACGCCGTGGCGGCCGCACCGACGATCGGGGTTCTTCCGCCGGCTGCCGACGCAACCTCGGCGTTGCTCGCGCTGGCGTTCGCCACGCATGGCGGGGTGTATCAGGCCGCTGGGGGCGTTGCCACGGCGATCAACGAGTTGTTTGTCGGCACGATGGGCGTCAGCGGGCTCAGCTACGAAGCGACCGAAGCCGCCAATATTCTCGGCGCGCTCTAGCAACCAACCGCGCTGATGATCGATATCGCTGCATTGCCTCCCGAGATCAACTCCGGACGCATGTACATGGGTCCGGGCTCAGAACCCCTGATCCAGGCGGCCGCAGCGTGGCACACGCTCGCGGCCGAGCTCGGCAGCATCGGGGCGGCGTATCAAGCGGTCATCGAGAGTCTGCTAGGGGCCGGTTGGCAGGGCCCGACGGCGTTGACGATGGCGGCGTCGGCGGCGCCGTATGTGGCGTGGCTCCTGGCGACCGCGGCACAGCAGGAAGCCTCAGCTCAGGCTGCACAGCAGGCCGCGGGGGTGTTCGAAGCAGCTCGGGCCGGGGTCGTGCCGCCGGCAGAGATCGAAATCAACCGCAACACTCTGCAAACCCTGCTGGCCACCAATTTCATGGGGGTGAACACGGGCGCGATCGCGGCCACGATCGCGGCTTACGACGAAATGTGGGTCCAGGACGTCAGCGTGCTCTATGGCTACGCGACCGACGCCTCCGGGGTGACGAGCGCAATCGCCGCCACCCCATTCACGCCGCCTATGCCGACCACGAACCCCGCGGGGCTGGCCGCCCAGGGCGGGTCGGTGGCCCAAGCCAGCGGTCAGGCCGCCGGCAACGCCTCACAGCACGCCGCCACGGCGAGCGCCCAGACGGCCTCCATGCCGATGGATGCCCAGTCCATGCTGAGTATGGGTCCGCAGATGATCAGCATGATTCCGCAAGCACTGCAAGGGCTTTCACAGCCCGCGACGGCTCCTCTGCAGAGTTTAGGCCAGTTCCAGTCCGTGCTGAGTCCGCTCATGAGCAGCTTGAACAACCCCGCTCTGACCAGCGCCATGGACGCCTCCGCCCTGGTCCCGGCGGCAGCCGGTGTGGCGCCGGTGTCGGCGCTGGGCGGCGGAGGCCTGCTGGGCGGTGGAGGCGGCGCGGTGTCGGCCGCGATGGGCGGTGGCGGGAACCTCGGCGGTTTGTCGGTGCCGGCAACGTGGGCGGCCAGCGCAGGCCAGAACGGCACCGTCACGACGACGAGTGCGGTGGTGCCGGCGTCGGGGTCGGCACCAACAGGTGCGGCGCCGGCCAGTACTGGCGGCTCCGGGATGGCCGGCGCCCCGGTGGCGGCGATGGCCCGCGAGGGGCAGGGCGATGGGGGGCAACCGCGGTACGGGAACCCCGTGCGGGTACGTCCGGAGCCGGCATGAATCTAGCGTTGCACTGGCGCGATGGAGGGGGTCTAAGTTTTCCAAACCAATTTTCTATGACCGTTGCAGTGGCATTGCCAGCCACTAGACTTCACATTACGGGCAGCAAAATCGATCCGTTGCTAAATCTTTGTTAGGAGCTAACAGTATGAGTAAATTCCTCACCGATCCGGATCTGATGCGCGAGTACTCGGGCCGGTTCCACAACCACGCCAACATCGTGCAGGACGAGTCCAACAAAGCCTGGGCATCGTCTCAGAACATTGCCGGCGCGGGCTGGAGCGGCACCGCCCAGGGAACATCCACGGCGACGATGGAAGAAATGATGAGGGCCTTCCGCAACATCAACAACATGCTGCAGCACACCAGCGAGACCCTCGCCCGCAACGCCACCGAATACGAGACCCAGGAACACCAGTCCAGCCAGATCCTGTCGTCGTAACCCCATCCCGAGCAGCAATTTCAAGGAGAAGCATCAATGGCAAGCATGGATTACGACTTCGAGGGTGTGGACAGCCATGGCTCGACCCTGATCGCCCAGGCCCAGGCGTTGGAGGGTGAACACCAGGCGATCCTGCGGGACGTGGCCGCATGCGGCGATTTCTGGGGTGGTGTCGGCAGCAACGGCTACACCCAGTTCGTCGAAGAGTTAGGCCGCAACTTCCAGGTGATCTACCAGAGCCTGCACGAGCACGGCAACAAGGTGCGCACCGCAGGCAACAACATGGCTTCGACCGACGGCTCCGTCGGTGGGTCGTGGGCAGTGTAGGGCGACACTACGAGTTATCGCGGCGAGAAGCGGCGGCACCCTGCGACACGGGTGTCGCGGCTTTGCTGTATCAAAACAATGAATCGGACACGTGAGGGGCACGACCATGGTGACCACACCTGAGGACAACATCGCCGATGTGACCGTGAATCTGGCCGGCTTGTGGCTGTTGCAGGCGATCATGGGAATCCCCACGCTGGCACCGGATTTGGTTGCCTTGCCCTATGGGGCGGCGCGGACCGACGACTGGATCGGCACCCACCCCGGTATGGCGGCTCTGCGTGAACAAGGCGTGGTAGGCCGCGACGGCCGCGTCATCGACGGCCTGGCCCGCCGCCTGGCCATTCTGGCAGCGCCCGACATTGAGGTGGCCATTCACGCCGGTATCGGTCCGTTGGCACCGTCGATGCCTGATCTGGCGGACCCGAGCACCTGGCGGTCGATCCCGGAGGGGCAGCTGCGGGTGGTGCTGGCTCGCCGCGATGGTCAGTGGGTGTCAGCAGTGCGTGGCGGCGACGAGATCACCATTGATGACATGCAGGGCGGCGGAACCTCCTGGCTGACGGCCAGGTTGCTGGGCCTGATCGACGCGCTGCATCCGTGCGAGCCGTCCCGCATCAGTACGGTCAATGTGCCGCTCGAGGAGATCATGACGGTGGCCGCCGAGCGTGCACGCAACGATGAGCAGTCGCCGGTGCGCAACAGCGGGCTGCGGAAGCTGGGGGTGCGGTCGGCCGACATCGCTGAGCTGGCTGAGGTGCTCGACAGTCCCGTGGCGGAGGCGGTGATGTACGCGCGGGCGCACCGGGATACCGACGTGTTGTACAGCACGTCGACGGTGAATGTGCGCGATACGGCAGCGGGCCGGGTGGTGTTGTATCAGATGGGTCGGATGCGTGGGTCCACGCAGGATTGGCAGGCGATAGCGCCAGGCCGAGCCAAAGTGGTCGAACAGGGCATCACGGCGATGCTCGACAGTGTGGGGGTGCGGTCGTGGGAGACCTACAAGCGGGGGTGAGCAAAGCGTGCGATTTCCGGTGGTATCTGAACCCGCAAAATAATTCTCGGAAGATCACGTTTGACCGTCGCAAGCCGGTAATAGCGGGTCATAGGATTGGGATCAGAGCCCGTCAGAATGAAGCACAATTTTGGGTTGGGATTTAAAAACAATGGACAATCATGATTTCCAGGCCCGGTATCTCAACGATTCGCCGGGACAGGCCAGCGCCGCCGAGGACAAGTCCGGCATTGAGGATGTGCAGGAGGCGGTCATCGCCGAACCTGTGGTGCAACCGGAGCCGGAGGTGAGCAGCGCAGCCGCCCGGATTGACGAGCCGACGATCGTGCGGCCACGTTCGGCCGCAGAGTCTGAGGTGATTGAGCGGCACAGGCGAGGGGACACGACGCCGCCGGTGGTCAACGGGCGAGCGCCCAACGGAACTGCCCCACAGGGGTATTCCGACTACCAGCAAGTGCAATACCAGCAGGAGCCGCCGTCCAATGGTCGCGGTAACCACCACGCGGCGAATACGGGTGGATGGCAGGCACGACAACCGTTCGAGAACCCACACGGGGTGGCGGTGACGCGGCCCGGCACTCAGCAGGAGAGTGCGGCACCGCTGCGGGTGTCGCCGAACTGGGCATACGGTCCTAACGGGGCGCTGGACCCGGCCTGGGCCGGCGAGTCGACCAAGCACCTGCGCCATGATGAACTGGCCGCCAAACGCCGCGTTCCTGCTGAGATGGGTTGGCGCAAAGCGGTTTATGCGGTCAGCGGACACATGGTCAACCTCGGCGCCGGGCCGGCCGAACGAAAGCTGCGCGAACAGATCGCCCAGATCGGCAGCAACATTCCCGGAAACTATCAGGTGGCAGTGCTCTCGGTCGGCGGTGGAGTCGGCAAGACGCGCCTGACGGCCGGGATCGGCACAGTGTTCAAGCTGCACCGCAACGAACCGGTGATCGCGGTGGACGCTGACCCCACCTACGGGTCGTTGAGCCGGGTGGTGGACCCCAGAGCCACATCAGCGATCCGCGACTACATCTCCGACGCGCTGGTCACCACATACCCGCAGTCCCGCAAGCACACCGGTCAAAATCCACAGGGTCTTGAAGTGCTGGGCGGCAACCAGAATGTGGGCGACCCAGTGATGTTGTCGCCAGAGTTGTTCGAGCACACACTGCAGCGCACACAACGGTTTTACCCGCTGGCACTGTTGGACTGCGGTAAGGGCATCGAGCACGCGGTGATGCGGTCTGTGCTGCGGTCGGCGAATGCGTTGGTGATCGTGGGTGGATCGAACTTTGAGGGTGCCAGCGCCGCTGAGAAGACGCTCGACTGGCTGGCTGCCAACAGGGCCCATGATCTGCTGCGCCGGTCGGTGGTGGTGCTCAATGACCTGTTCGATTGCGCGAACCCGAAATTCCTGACAGCGGTGCGACAGTCGTTCGAACCGCGGGTCGGGGCGGTGAAAACGGTGCCGTTCGATAAGCACTTGCGCGACGGGGCGGTGCTGGATTTCGATGCTCTGGCGCGGGCGACTCAGTTGGCGTTCATCGAGATCGCGGCGTGGTTGTCTGAAGGATTTCCGACTCCTGGTGGGGTGAGCCCGCGATGACGGCGGTCGCTGACCCGCAGGCCGACGACGCTGACCGCGAAGGCAAGAGTTCGGCGGCTGCCGAGTCTTCGCCGCAGTACAGCCGCGTACGTGTCGGGCTGATGGTGGACGGTGTTCAGATCGGTGTCGTCCTAGACGCGGTAGCGAAAGTGTCGCAGCAGGTTTCGGCACTGGTGGACCTTGCCAACATGCGGTTTGAGGAAATCGGGCGACCGCAGCTGGAGCTTTCCGGCGGATACCTCGACCACGACAAGACCAAGCCGGCGCGTGGCCGGTGGGCGTTGTGCTGGGTGGACGGCACGCCGCTGCACAAGGCTCGTTCACTGGCGGAGCAGGGGGTGGTGGACGGAAGCAAGCTGTGGCTGCGGTTCGTCGAGGACACCGAAGCCCGTACGCCGGTGATCGAGAATGTGACCACGTTGGTGGCTGCGGAGTTCCGCAAGCGCTGGCCTGCGATCACACCGAGTGCGGCCGCGCGCATCGGGGTGGGAATGTTGGCCGTCGGGGTCGGGCTGATGCTGGCGCTGCTGCTGCGTTGGCGTTACGGGCACGAAGGATTCGCTGCCGCAGTGATCGCCGCGGTGGTGGGATTGGGTCTGCTCGTCGCCTCGACGGTGGTGGCGATGCGGACGGCCTGGAATCAGCGTGACGTAGCCGGCGCCACAGCGGAAAACAAAGCCGCGCAAGAGGAACTGGCCGCAGAAATCGCGGTTGGTGATGTTCTGCGGCTCGTGGGGGCCGCAGCCGTTGCATTGGGGGCGGCGATGGCCATCCCGGGTCCGCTGGGTGCTCCCAATGCCGGGCTGGGTGCCGGTGTCCTCGTCGCGGCCGCGGGGATGATCGCTCGCTACACCGGCCGCCACATCGCACTGTGCACCGCGGTGATCACCCTCGGTGCCGCCGTAATCGTCACGGGCGTCGCACGAATGGTCCTGATCACCTCGGCGGTGACACTGCTGACCTGTTTGCTGCTGGTGGCGATGGTCGGACTGAAACTGACGCCATCGATCGCGCGCGCTGCATCGGCGGCGATTCAGCTGCCGGTGATGCCGCCGCCGGGCCGCCCGTTCGTCTTTGAGACCCGACCGTATCTGCCCAGCGAGGTGGTGGTGGCCTCCGGTGAGTCATTGACCTTGCAGGGTGCCGAATCGCTGCGGCGGGTGGAACTGGGCCGCGCACGCGCCCACGCCTACATGACAGGGCTGCTGTCGGCATGGGGCATTCTGCTGATCGTCAGTTGTGTGGGACTGTGCAACCCGCACGCCTCGCGCCGATGGCTGATGGTGGCGTTGGCGGCCGTGGTCGCGAGCGCGGTCCTGCTCTTTGGCCGGTCCTACACCGATCGGTGGCAGTCGGCCATCCTCGCGGTGGTCGCGGTGACGATCGCCGAGACCGTGGCGGTGCGGTATGTCGTAGGGCTGTGGTCGTTGCCGGCGCTGACGATCGGATCCGCAATGCTGGTCGCGGTGCCGGCATGCGGGCTGATCGCGGCCGTGGTCGTGCCACGCTCGGTGTACACCCCGGTGTTCAAACAGGCCGTCGAGATTGTCGAGTACCTGCTGTTGACGGCGGTGTTCCCGCTGTCGTTCTGGGTTATGGATGTGTTCGCCGCGATTCGGTACCGCTCATGACCCGCGGTGTGTATCGGGCGCTGGCGGGGCTGGCGACGGTGAGCTTAGTCGCGACGTCGACGTTGTGGGGCGCCGTGCCGGCGGCGGCGATCGAGGAGCCGACCGTCGACCCCGCGGCGTTGCCTGCGGACAGTCCGCCTGCCCCGCTTGAGCCGATGCGCCAGGGCGCGTATTGCACCCGGGTGGACACCCTGCCCAACACGGACTACCGGGTGCAGCCGAAATACATGGACATGCTGAATCTGCCCGAGGCGTGGCGTTGGGGCCGCGGCGCGGGTGTCAAGGTCGCCTTGATCGACACCGGTGTGAGTCCGCATCCGCGCTTGCCCAACCTTGCAGGGGGCGGCGACTATGTGGTCGAGGGTGGTGACGGACTCTCGGACTGTGATGCGCATGGCACGTGGGTGGCGTCGCTGATCGCCGCCTACCCGCTGGACGGAAAGACCCCGCTGCCCGCGCCGCGGGAGTCCCGGCGACCAGAGACGGTGCCCAGCAGTGAGGCTCCGCCACCGCCACCACCACCCCCGCCGCCTCAAACAGTGATCGTCCAAGTACCGCCACCGCCGCCGCCCGCTCCGGGAAGCCCACCCCCACCCGAGCCAGGCGGGGCGCCTGCCTCCTGGCAACCCACCAGCACCACAGCGCACACGCAACTGGTGAGCAACCGCTGGCAGCTTCCGCAGACGCCCGGCGACGGGGTGGACGTTCCCGCCGAACCACCAGCACCGCCACCGCCCCCGGCGGCACCGCCGGCCGACGGGTTCTCCGGGGTAGCACCCGATGTTGAGCTGATCAGCATCCGGCAGTCGTCGAAGGCATTCAGTCCGAAAGATGCCTTCGGCAACCAAGATCCGGTGACGCGGCGCAAATCGGGCGATATCAAGTCGATGGCATTGGCAGTACGACACGCCGCCGATATGGGAGCCCAGGTAATCAACATCAGCGAAGTGTCCTGCATGAGCGCACTGAACGTGATCGACCAGGCCCAGCTGGGGGCGGCGCTGCGGTACGCCGCGGTCGAACGCAACGCCGTGATCGTCGCGGCCGCCGGCAATGCCGGCGACAGCGGAAACAGTGACTGCAGCCAGAATCCCGCACCAGATCCACTGAAGCCGGACGACCCACGCGGGTGGGGCCAGGTCAGCACGGTGGTCACCCCGGCGTGGTTCGACAAGTATGTGCTCACCGTCGGCGCAGTTGACTCCAACGGCAACCCGCTCAGGGATCTGAGCATGTCGGGCCCATGGGTGGGCATCGCAGCGCCGGGCACAGACATGGTGAGCCTCTCACCGCGCGATGACGGTCTGATCAACGCCACCGAAGGACGCGACAACAAGATGGTGGCTCCGGCCGGCACGTCGTTCTCCGCGGCGATCGTCACGGGCGTCGCCGCGCTGGTGAGAGCGAAATATCCGCAGCTGACCGCCCATCAGGTGATCAACCGGCTGATCAACACCGCACGGCCACCGGCCAGTGGTGTCGATAACCAGATCGGTCATGGCATCGTCGACCCAGTCGCCGCGCTGACCTACAGCGGCGTCGATGGCGATCCGGTTGGCGAGGAACGTCTTTCGTCGCCGCTGACTCTGCCCGCACCGGTTCCTGCGCGGAACATGACACCGGTGTGGTGGTCGCTGGGTGGGCTCGGCGCCATCGGCGCACTCTGCGTGATCACTGTGGGACTCAACGCGATCCGATCGAGGAGGCAGCAGTGAAACCCATGGCTGCACTGGGGGTCCAGGCCCGTTGGCTGCGGCTGTCGGCGACGTTCATGGCGGCTGTAGCTGTGCTGGCGATCGCATCGGCTACCTTGGTCGGCCCGGCCGCGATAGCAGTGTCGGCGGTGGCCGTGATTCTGGTGGTGGGATTGGGCGTGCTGACCTGGCGGCGTGAACACCTACTGACACTAGGGATCCGGCTCCTGCGCCGCCGAGCACACGGCCTGCTTGCACTGGCGCCGGCCGTCGATCACGCCGGCCGATGGCCGATCGTCACCTCGGCGGTACGCGGACACGGTGACGAGGCCATTGCGGTCGTGGCGGTGGATGGGCCTTCCCATGTCCCTTCCTCGCTTGACCATCAACGGGTGGTGTCGCCGGCCGGCCTTCCCATCGCGGTGATCGCTGATGCGCTGCGGCAGTTCGACGTGCGACTGTCCGGCATCGACGTGCTCAGCCGGGGCCGTCGCCGCGCTGCCAATGGGCATCATCACTACGCGGCAACGTATTCGCGGCGGGTGGGCGACCATGGCGCTATGGGCACCCGCCGCACACTGTGTGTGTTGCGGATGAACAGCCAGGACAACGTGGCCGCTGTTCTGTCGCGCGACTCGGTGGCAGACACGGTGACTGCCTGCGCCCAACGACTGGCTGCGGAGCTGACGGCCCGGCAGTGTCCCTCCCGGGTCGTCGATTCCGCCGAGCTGGCCACGATCGATGACGAGCTGAGCCTAGGGGTCACCGAACCGGCTCATCAACTGTGGGGCGGCCTACGCCACGGTGGCGGCGTGGTGACCACGTACTGGGTGTCACCTGAGGACATCACCACCAGCACTCTGGATCGGGTGTGGGTGCCCGATTGCGACCACACCGCGACGGCGCTGCAGTTGCGGGCCGGTTCGGACGGCACCACCCGGGTGGGACTGCTGGTGCGTTACGCCACTGGAGGTCCGCTGCATGAGCCACCGGTGTTAGGTCTCAATCCGCTCTCGGGCCGTCATGACTTGGGGTTCCGCGCTGGGCTGGCCGACGCGGCCACCCCAGCGCTACTGGCTCCCCATCGGGTGCTGGAGGCAGGGGAGAACTTGTTGGCTCCGATCGGGTCGAACGGGGTCATCATCGGGTCGACTATGAACGGTCATCCGTTGCTGCTGAACCTGGCCAGCTCGGTACCGGGGGCGACGTCGACAGTGACGGTGGCCGGCGAGGTAGCACTGCTCATCCAGCTGGCGATGTGTCACGCGGCCATTGGATATCACGTGATCGTGCGGTCGTCGCGGCCGCAGGTGTGGCGCCCGGCCGCAGGTGCAGGCCTGCACATCGTGCCGGGACTTCCTCCAACCCTGCCCGACAACGGCGAAGGGGCGATGATCATCTATGACGATCCCCGGGCCAGCGCGCCTGCAAGTGCGTCGCGGGCAGCGGCGGGTCCGCGCGCTGCGATCACCGTTCGCCTGGTGCCTGCCCGCTCCACCAGCGTCGCCGATGTCCACATGGAGCAAGATCATGATTCTCCGAACACGTGCGGCATCCGGACGGCCGCGTTCACATATCGGGAGAGAATCGATTTGAGCGCCGAACGGGATCTGATCCGGACGCAGGCGCGCGGCCGGGTGGCCTGACAACACCAACAAACGACGAAGAGGGCCGATGACCAGTGTGAACGCGACATCATCAACCGACGCTGCCCGCCAGGCGCTGATCCGCGGCATGCTCGCGTCGGGGATCAGCGTGAACACCATGATGCCTAGCAACAATGCTGAGGACGCGACCCGCTCGTTTCGGTTCGCGACCGACAAAGATCCGTCGATGTGCGATGCCTGGCTAGGCCGCATTCTGACCGGAGAAGACTCCGTCAAGGTTCTGTACGGTGCGTGGAACGCTCGGGACACGTTCGGCTGGGAGATCCGCCGACTCGGCGTGGTGCCATCAAAATTTGTGCCCAAGGTTTTCGACGGCCTGTTCCTGAATGTGCAGATCACCTCGCCGGATTCGTTGGGCGCGGCCTACGGGACAGTGCTGAGTCGCAGCGGACGCTACGCCGACGCCGACAAGGCGCTCTCGGCGCTGACACCCAGCGATGCCTTCGACGCGGACCTTGTCACGTATGCCCTTGGGGTGCTGCATTTCCGGGCCGGTAGATGGGCGGATGTGCATCGCTTGTTTCCTGCGGACAAGGTGTGGCGGATACCGGCATACGGGGCGGCTGCGGCGGCAATGGCCACCACGGCGCTGGCCAGCCTTGGTGTGTTCGAGGATGCGTTTCGCCGTGCCCAAGGCGCCATTGACGACGACCTGGTGCCGCATGCGGCCACCATCGCCCTGTACACGCAGGGGATGTGCATGCGCCACCTGGGCAGGCAGGACGACGCCAGTCAGTTGCTACGCCGGGTGTATGCGCGTGATCCTCAGTTCGCCCCGGCCCGCGAAGCACTCGACGATCCGCGCCGGCAACTGAGTCTGACTACTCCGGAGATGATCGAGGGGCGCACTGACCCGTGGGATCCGAGCACGGAAACCACACCAGAAATGGTGGCAGCTGAGCAGCACGCTGATCTGCTCGCCGAGGCAGAAAAGATGTTGGACAAGCAGATTGGGCTGCACGACGTCAAACGCCAAATCCAGACACTGAAAGCCACCGAGAAGATCAACGCGGTCCGGGTGCAGCGTGGGCGCGCGCCGATCGTTCGCAGCCATCATATGGTGTTCGGCGGACCACCCGGAACGGGGAAGACGACGATCGCACGAGTGGTGGCCTACATCTATTGCGGTTTAGGCATTTTGGAGAAGCCGATTGTCGTTGAAGCCAGACGCGCTGATTTGGTCGCTACACATCTGGGTCAGACAGCGCCGAAGACCGAAGCCAAGATCGATGAGGCTATGGGCGGCATTCTGTTCATCGACGAGGCGTACAGCCTGATCCAGGAAGGGTTGTCTGGCGGGGATGCGTTCGGCCAGGAGGCCATCGACACGCTGCTGGCCCGCATGGAGAACGACCGGAACAAGTTCGTGGTCATCATCGCTGGCTATATGAGTGAGCTGGACCGGCTCCTGGAGTCCAATGATGGTCTTGCCAGCCGGTTCCGCCGCAGGATCAACTTCCCGTCCTACAGCCCCGAGGAATTGGGGGACATCGCCGCGTCGATGGTTACCGACAATGAGTCGGCGATCGACGAGGAGGCCATCGGCATCCTGAAAGCGGTGTGTGCGTATCTGGAGCCTCAGAAATGGCCCAGTGTCGAATCCAACGGGAAGCCAGGCAAACTGCGTCCAGCCCTGGACGTCGCCGGAAATGGTCGATTCGTGCGGAACGTCGTCGAAGCATCCTTCGAAGCATTGGCCGAGCGGCTCATTGAAGACCACGGCGGTGACATCGAAGACGTCGACGACACCATGCTCACGACCATCACCGCACGTGATATCGCGGCGTCGGTGACGCGGCTGCTGGAAGATACAGCTCCCTCCACCGAATCGGACATTGGCAGCGCAATCGCTTCGCTCACTGCCGGACGCCCACCAGAGGAGGCAGAAATCGGATCGAGCTCGACGATCGAGGGAATTGGAGGTGCACATGCAAGTCTTGTCGGGCAAGATCAACCGCCTCTTTGAGGTCATGCACCGCCGGAATGAGCCCGCCATGTCGACTGAAGCTGCAGCGGCAGGGATCGTAGAGCGAACGGGTGTCGCGATCGATCCGGCTTATCTAGATCGGCTGCGGTCAGGAGCGGGATCGGCGCCGAGTCTCGCTGAGCTGATAGCCATCGCCAAATTTTTCGGTGTATCCCCGGAGTATTTAACCGAGGACAGGCCGGACATCGAGGATCAACTCACTCTGTTGGAAATGATGCGCGATGGGCCGCGGGTCTTTGAGTGCCGGCGCCTGGGCTAGCAGTGAACCGCTTCGTTGCATACGTTGAGAATCGACATGGAAGTGAGAAACCCATCATGCCCATAACAACTGCGATGAGAACCTACACGCGGGTGCTGTGGGTAGTGTTGAGCATCGTCGTAGTAGCTGGGTGCGAAGGCGGACGGCGCGAACCTACGACCGACGTTACAAGCAGCGATAGCGCCTCTCATGAGAGGGCGGGGGGCTCAGCAATCGAGCAACCGAATGACCCAATTCACGACCTACTGGATCTGGCGAACTTCGGGATCCACTGCTTCGCGACACCGGCGGACGCGGTGTCGGCGCAGCTGCGTGCAAGTAAGGCAGCCGAGAGACAGAATGCCGAAATGGATCGAGTGTCCGAAGGCCAGTTAAAGCCGCCGCCTGGAAGCTACCTCTACGTCAGTGATGTCGGGGAGAATGGTCAAGGGCCACTGTGCTACTCGGTGAGTACGGGCGCCCTGCACTAAGCCGCGATATACCGGCCTCAGACGCCACGTGCGCGATCGGGCGCCCCGAGTCCACGCGCTCGCACAGTCGCCCAGCGACCTACTGGAGTCAAGGGGGCATTGGCGTGCGACATAACATTCCGCTCCCCGAACGATCAGGTCAGCCAGGTCTTCCTACCTGACCGATTAACCGAAGTACTGCGGCCCGGGCCGACAAGCGGTGGTATGTCGGCGATACTGACGAGCCGCCTAGTCGTGTAACCAAAGCGGTGGTGGAACACCACATTTAGGTTTAGCGACCGGGTGCGGGAGGCAGTCCGCCCTGGGGGGAGCGGTCGGCTGGGTCGTCCCAGTCGGGTGGCGGTTCGTAGATGGGTGGGTAGTCGTCGGGTGGCGGGGGAAGCCGGCGTTGGCCACTTTGGCTGGTGGGTTGGTTACTGCGGCCGGTGGCTGGCACCGAATCGTCTGGGCTCGTACCGAAGCTTTGTTGGCCGCCGTTGGCGTCGATGACCGGCGGTGCAGAGTCGGAGAGTTGAGAGCTGTTGGTGCTACGGCCCGTTGATTGTTGTGGGTGTTGTTGGCGGCCCTGCTGAGCTTTCTGGACCACTGCAGCGCCGACGGCGACTTCGGGTGCAGCTACGGCGGTGGCGTCGGCAGCGCCGCCTGTGGCTCCTGCGCCGGCCGCACCGCCGCCGCTGACGCCGCCACCTGCCCCGCCGCCTACGGGCAGCGCGTCGGTGAGCTCACTTGGGTTGCTGGTGGTGGGCTTGTTGACACCGGAGCGTCCGTCGACGGGTGCGCCGGTCAATGGCTGGTCGTCGTCCTCGTCGGTGTCGGCGCCTTTGCCGCGGTTGAGGAAGTCGGTGCCGCGGTGGAAGGCGTCCATGCCGCGGTCTTTGAGTTCTTGGCCTTTGTCGTAGCCTGCGCGGGCTTTGTCGATGACCTGGTGTACGGCATGCACGAGGTCTTCGCGGGTGTGGTCGCCGACTCTCTTTTTGAGCCACCAGAATAGGCCGATGGCTACGGCGGACATGATCGCGATCATGACCAGTTGGGCGACGGGATGGTTCATTCCGACTTGGGAGGCGTAGCCGCCGGGTGCCACCGTCTTGAGGATGATGACCGAGGCGAACGAGACGTAGAGCACGTAGACGAACACCAGGAAGGCGTGTTTGAAGAACTCTTTGAGGCGATGTTTTGCTCGTTGGCGGGGCTTGCCGGCGATCATGGCGGGTCCCGCGGCGAACAGTGCCATGAAGGCGTTGAGGAACGCTGCACCGCAGACCATGACGTAGGAGTAGGTGACGTAGCAGATGAAAAACGTGAAGATGAAGCCGAGCACTAGGAATCCGAGCCCGACGGCGAAACTGCCGAAGTCGAGTTGCTGAGCGTGGGCGAGCGCCTGGGGTGCGCCGCATCGGGCCATGGCGTGGGCAGGGCCGGCGTGGTCACCGCCGCCGATGAACGGCAGTGCGTCGGCGACCCCTGACCCGGGCGATCCCGGCATACCCAGTGACGGAATGGTTTGGCCATCGCCGGCCATCAAGGCCGTGGAGTAGGCGTTGGAGCAGCCGCCGATGTTGTCGACGATCATCCCGAAGTTGAGCAGCTGCAGGGGGTGTCGTAGGACGGCGTCGGCGGTGACACCGCTGAGGTGGTTGAGGTTGGCCGCGGTGTCGGCGCCGGGCACGAGGGAGCCGTTGTTGATGGCTCCTTGTGCGGCGGTGAATGCCAGTGTGCGGGCTTGGAAGAGCAGTCCGTGGTCTCCGGAAAGCTCGCCGAGCGGATCGCCTTTCCAGACCAGGACTATGCCGATGACGCCGATGGCGACGCTGCTGAGCATGATGCTCCAGCCGTGTCCGCGGCGGCCGTGCCAGAGCATTTGGAAGGCACCGTAGGCCAGGCCGAGTGTGAGGCAGATCGGGAAGATCCACATGTCCATGAGCAGGGTGCGTAGGACTTCGAAGAGTGGACGGAACCACGTGGCCAGCCAGTACAGCCAGGTGGAGGACATGGCGAATCGCAGCAGCCACAGTGCGATGGTGATCATGAAGACGTACACCGAGACTTGCGCTTGCAGCCAGTTGACGACGGTGTCGTGGCTGACACCGGTGACCACGGCGTTGCCGAGCCATCGTGCCCAGCTGGTCGGGTTGAGGGACAGGTCGGGGCCGGCTTCCATGATGGCTTCGCGGGTGGAGACCACCGAGAGGTAGTAGCTGCCGAGGGGGACGCCGTAGCTGTCGGTGATTCCTGTCCAGTTGAGGACTCCGGCCATGGTGGAGGCGAACGCTGGTGGGGCGGCGACGACCGACCATAGGCCAAGGATGTGGCCGGTAGACCAGAAGATGGTCACGCGACGCAGCGTGGGGCGGGTGGCCATGAGGTAGCCGAATCGTTCGGCCGGGTGCATTCGTGGTGCCGGGGTGGTTGTCATGGGGTGTTCTTTCCCGGGGTGGTGTCGTAGGCGGCGTGCAGGCGTGGGTCGGGTTCGTGGGCGACGATGATCGGTGCGGGACGGCGGAATTCGTCGATGAAGAAGGCTTTGCCGACTCGGTCGCCGCGGTTGGGTCGTTGCGAGCGGTCCGGTTGGTCGTCGAAGTCGGTGGGTTCGCGCATGTGTTCGGGATCGGGTTCGGCGAGGAAGTACTCCTCGAGGTCGTCGTAGTCGCCGGCGCGGAGTCCGGCTTTGCGCGCGACTTCTTTGGCGAGTTCTTCGTTTTCGAACGGGACGATGAGTTGTTGGGTGATGAATTCGTCGCCCATGAGGCGCAGGTCGGCGACGGGGTTCTGGGTGATGATGAGCAGGCCGGTGAACCGGCGGCGTGCGCGGCGGCTGATGATGTGTGCGTCGTGGGCACCGGCCCGCGAGTTCAGTAGGCCGCCGGCCTCTTCTAGGACGATGAGACCGAATCGGGATGTGTTGGCGAAGAATGTGGTTCGCGCCAGTCGTACGATCATGCCGTAGATCGCCACGGAGGCTTTCTTACGGTCGCTGAGATCTTTGTAGAGGTGCTCGCTGGTCATCTCCTCGGCGTCGGGCAGGTCAAGGCTCTCGGTGAGCCAGATGCTGATGTCGACGTTGTTGAGGTCCGGGACCGGCAGGGTGTCGTCGAAAATGGCCTGGGTGAAGTCGTAGGTGGCCCAGGACTCCAGTGCGACGAGGATCGGGTAGAGGTCGTCGGCGAGTTTGACGACCTGCTCGGGGCGGTTATCGGGGCCGGTGGCGGGGGCTTGGATGCCACTGATGTAGGCCATCAGTGCGGCGGTGGTGGGGATCTTCAACCGGCGGCGGGCGCGGGCGGTCAACACGGTCCGAAGGCGCTGCACGCCGGTGCTACGGGAGTCGAGGCCCATCATGGGCACCATGTAGTCCAGCCAGTAACCGCCAGCGACGCTGTCGGGAAACACTCGAAGGGGATCGCAGCTGTATTCCCGCCCGGCCATGTCGATGACGACTTTCCGGGAGCTGGGGACGTCGGCGAATGCTTCGACCCATTCGACTCCGGGGTCGATGATGAACAGCTGGGCGCCGCGCTGGAACTCGCTACGTGTGATGCGTTTGGCGGCATAGGATTTGCCGTAGCCAGGGGCACCACTGCATACCAGGCAAGGGGTGTGGTTGCGTCGAGCGGAGCCGGGCAGATCGATCAGGACGGCACTGTTGAGGGCGTTGGCGGTGTTGAAGCCGAGAAGTGCTCCGGTGGTGTTGCCGATCTGCGAGGACGTGATGGGCACGAAACGTGACCATTTGCGGGCGGTGGTCGGGTAGCTGAACTGGTCGATGGTGCTTTTATGCGCGGGCACACCGGAATTGAACGATGCCCACAGCCGGGTCTGCGCGCCGCGGTAGTGGCGGGTGACAACTTGTCCGGAGTCGGCGAGGCGCTCGCGCAGCCGCTCGATGCTGTATTCGAGGGTGGCGGGATCGGGTGCGCCGACGGCGATGATGAACGCCGATTCCATGGGGCGTTCATCGGTGCTGTTGGTCAGTAGCCGGTTGTACTCGGAGAGTTGGCGGCCGGTGGAGAACAGTTCCCGGTCGCCGTCGCGGGCGTCGCCTCGGTGTTTGAACTGGTCGAAGATGTTCTCTTTGGCCCGGTCGTTGCGGACGAATTCCAGTTCACGCAGGTGTGCGACGAGGTTGATGGCGAAGTCGAATTCGGCGCCGGTGTTGAGGTCGTCGAGTGCGTCGAGGAATTCCGACCCGGGGAAGCGGATGCCCTGCTTGGGGATCTCGGTGACCGGCAGGATCGCTTGATAGCTGTCGGGGTAGAGGCCATCGGGGCTGCTCACCCGCAGCACTTTCTTCCAGGACGGCAGGCGGCGGATGCCGATGGCCCACGCGGCGACCACGGCGAGTGCCTGGGCGCCGAAAATGACGGTGGGTGTGATGAAGCCGAGCAGGCCCGCGGTGATGGCCAGGGCGGCGAGGACGGCTGCGGCGGGCAGCATGGGTAGTTTGCGGCCGGGGTTGTGCAGTTGGTCGCCCTCGTCGAACTCGGCGGTGGGAAACCGCATCGGGGCTTGCTGGGCTTGTGAGGTGCGGCGGCGGGGCACAGGGTTGGTGAATGTGCCCCGCCAGGCCGTGCGTCGATAGAACCAGCCGATCATTTCGTCGGTGACCGGTATTGGGCTGAATTCCTCGGGTAGGGAGGTGACCACTTCGTGAGCCAGTCGGTGATACGCCGCGAGGGAGGTCTCGGAGTCTTTGTCCCGGCCGGCCACCCAGTCCTTGAGTTTGGTGGCCTGGCCTTGGGGGGTGTGGCCGGCGCGGCCGGCGTCGACGGGAAAGCGTAGCCAGTAGATGCGGGTGCGGGGGTTTTTGCGTTGCAGTTGCGGTGCGAGCGCTTGGCAGGTGTTGACCCATTCAGGTTTGTCGCGGTGACCGTGCAGCATCGCGCGCAGCAGTTGGCGTTGGTTCTGCGGCACCGAGAAGCTGTAGATGTAGGCACCGGAGGGGACTTGGCGGCCGAGGCTGCTGTGCCGGTCGGCCACGCCGAGCCGCTGCTTGGTGGACAGTAGGTAATAGCGCAATCCGCTGACCAGATAGTTCGCGTACACACCGTGCTTGGTGAATTCGAGGTGGCCGATGACATCGTCGGGCGGCGCGAGAATCAGGGTGTCGCTGCTGGATTGGCGCACCGGCCGCACTGCCTGCCAGATGCTGGTGAGCCGGAACGTGAGGTTGGGTTTTCCATAGGGGATGGCTGCGCCGATCCCGGTGGCGAGTGCAGTGAGCAGGACACCCATCACGAAGATGGTTTGGACGTTGCCGGAGTCGAGCAGCAGCACGCACAGTCCCAGGGTGGTGATGCCGCCGATCACGAGCGGAACGACCAGGGTCACCCGTAGGGGTTTGTTGAACAGAACGTCGGTGTAGGTGGGGGTGTCGTGAATCCCCTTGAACACCTGGGCGGATTCGACGGCCATTTAGCCGAGCTGTCCGGTGGTGATGCCGGTCCGGTCGACGGTCTGGTGGGTCGACACGTAGATGGCGTAGCCGGCGCCGACGAACACGGCAGCTACGACGCCGATGATTCCCCACAGGAAGACATCGCCTTTTTTGCCGGCGAACACGGCGACGGCCACACGGCATCCGGCGCCGAGCAGGATGAGAAACACCAGGATGACGACGCCGATGGTGTAGAGGGTGCGTGACCCGGATACGAGGTCGTTGGCCGCCAGGATCGTTGAGGTTGCTTGGGGTGCTGCGGCCAGCATTGTTGCGGTGGTGATCATTTCAGAGGGGTTCCTTTCAGGTGGGGAAATGTGGATCAGCGAAACAGCGAGGGAGGCAGCGGGGGCGGGGGCAGATCCGCGTTGGCCGCCGTGGGGTACAGGGGAACTAAGGACAGCAGCATCAGCATCAGTAGTGCGAGTCGCAGGTAGCGGCGCAGCGCACGGATGGCCGCGGTGATGGCGGTGACAGCGACCATGGTGCCGAGCACGGCAAGGGTCACGGTGGGATGGTCGCTGGCCCATGCGGAGGCGCTATCGAGAGTGGACTGCGCCGTCAGTGCCGTTGTGCTGGTGGCGAATCGGAGGATTGGAATCATCACTTATCGTCCTGTCGGGCCTTGAGCTGTCGGGGTGGGGATGACGGGCGTCAGTTCGGCGTTGGAGTCCAGTTGCGGGGCGTAGTCGATCCCGGCCACCATCCATCGGCCGCTGACAACCGTGAGGGTCAAGGCGTAGTCCTCGCGGCGTGGCGAGTATTGGCGGGTGACCGAATCCACGGTGGCCAGTACCCGCACTTTGGTGCCGTCGGCGGGGGTGGGCTGCTCGGCGTCGGGCACTGTGCGTGTCGTGCGGAGTTTGATGATGCGCGGTTCGGGTCCGCCGTCACGCTTGGACCGATAGTCGGGGGCCGCGACCAGGCCGGAGTCGGTGGTGATGTAGCGGTCCAGGCCGCCTGCATTGGTCAGGTAGCTTTCGAAAAACCCTGTGAGCGTGATGAACACAGGTGAGGTGGTGGCCAGGGTGGTGGGATATCCGAGCGGCAGGTCCGCGCCGGCGCCACCGCAGTCGGCTTTACCGGGGCGCATCGTGGCACGCAGTCCGTAGCTGCTGTAGAGGACCGGGAGCCGGTAGCACTTCTCCGTGGCTGGGGCCGAGGCGTAGGGGCGTTCCAGGACTGAGATGATCACGCTCCACTGCTGGGCATAGCCCATCTCGTCTTGCAGTGTCACTGCGGCTACCCCGGGTGAGCTGATCACTGCTCCCGGATTGGTCGGTAGGGGCTGCCCGTCGTCGCTGGTCCAGCAATCCTGCATGGGGTTGCGGCTGTCTTGGGCTGATGAGCCCGTTGCGGCAGCTGGTTTCGTTGCGGTGAGCGCTTTTTCGACACAATGCTTGGCCCAGTTTCCGACGAATTCAGCGCGGTTGAGCTCCTTGCGTGCGGGTCCGCGCACATCGATGGGGTCATCGAAAATCCATCCCCAAATGGTGGCGGTGGCCACGATGCTGCAGGAGATCAAGGCTACGGCGAGGGCGGCTTTTCCGAGCCAGCCGCCGGTGGTGTTGATGCGGCGTTCCCAAGTTTTGGTGGGCATGTGTGTCCGACCTTCCGGTGGTTAGGACGGGAGGGGCGTGTGCCCCTCGACGACGATTGACGAGACGGCGAATGTGTTGTCCACGGGATCGGTTTGGCTCTGTTCCCCGGGCATGCCCGGAAGCGGGCTCTGGGGTGACAGTGGTGGGGCGTTGAGTGGAGCGCCGATGACCTGATCGAGCAAGCCGCCCGCCCCGGGTTGTGGGTTGGCGCTATCGGTGGGTGGAGAGTCGGCCGGGGGCCGGGAGGTCTCCTGGACGATCATGGTGATGGTCGAGGCCAGCACACCTTGGCCAGACATCGGCTGCGGCGCTTCGCCGTGGACGTTGCCGGTGTTCTGCTTCACGACAGTGGGCTGATTGCCGTGGTCGGTGAGGATCCACTGCACACGGGTCAAGACCCGGTGTTGAAGCCACTGGTCGGCGCCGGAGGTGTCCTGGCCGACCCATCCGGGGGTGATCCGGATGGCAGTGACAGCCATGGTTCGTCCCAGTTCGATGGTCAGAACCTGGCCGTCGACACCGCCGCGGACGCAGACCCACGCCTGGGTCGGGTCGCCAGTGGCCACCGACTGGGCCGCTGTCGATCCAGGCAGGCAACCCGGCGCACTGGCCGTGAACGGAATTCCCGCAGTGCCAGGCACATCCGCAGGCGGCGGTGGGCCGTTTTGCGGAGCGGCGGTGACCTTGATCGAGGACTCTGCGGGTTCCTGCGCTACTTCGGGGGTTCGGCGCATTCCGAGCATGGCGCTGGTGATGCCGAGCGCGACCACGACCACCACGGCGACGAAGCCACCGACAATGGCTTTGTTGTACCGGGGCGGTTCCTTGTGGTCTGGTGAGGTCTCGTTTTCGCCGATATCGGGTGTGGCCGCTTCTCGGTCAATGCCGTTGGCGCCGACTGGGTTTAGGTCGTCGTTATCACCTGGGACCACATCCGAGACGGGATCGGCCTCGACAGTGTCAGCGTCGTCATCTGCGCTGTAGTTGTTGTCGTCGGTGCTGCTTTTCTCTGTGGGGTTGCCTGCGTCCACATCTGAGTCGTCGGCGGGGTCGGGCGGATAGTCGGTTTCATCGAAGTCGGGTTCTGAGTCGTCCTCGTAGGAGATGTAGTCGGGGTCTCGGTCGAGGTCTGTCAGCCAGTCTTGGGTGTTGGACACCCAGGACGGGGTGTCTTCGGGTTCATCGTCGTGAAAGGTCATTGGGCATCTCCTGGAAGCGGTGTGGTGGGTCTGGGTAGGCGGCACAGAGGTATGTCGGTGGCGGCGCTGCGGGCCGGCGGCGGCGCGCGAGGAGACGCGCGACGACGATCGCGGTGATCACCACAACGGTGCCGGCCGCGATAGCAAATGCATGCTCGATGATGTAGGCAACTGTGGCGGCCACGACTGCCAGCCAGAACATGACGGTGGCCAGAGCCGCACCGATAAGCACTCGCATCAGATTCTCCTTAGTCCTTCAAAGCGAGGCTAAATGCCACCTACACCGTTTTGCGATAGCTATCGCAAAACGGGTTGAGGCGTTGCTACGGTCGAAATCGTGAGAGCAATACCGCAGGATGGACCGGCCAGGCTCATGTTCTTTATCCAGCGTCGCCTGGTGCAATTGGGCTGGTCTCGTGAGGACCTTTCCGCTCACGGCGGGCCGTCGCCGTCCACCCTGTACAAGACCTACCGAACCAACCGCGCGATGAACGAGCGCAGCCTGCATCGTCTGGAGACGGCGTTGGGGTGGGATGAGGGGTCCGCAGAACGGATCCTGGCCGGCGGTGAGCCGTTGATGGCAATATCTGAGCAGGTAGAGACAGTGAAAACACGGATCGACGCTGCGGTGACACAGAGCGAAGACATCGCTGTTGGTCACCTCGCGGCGGAGTTGCACGAGTTTCTTTTGGATGTCGCACAACGCCTGCGTGCGTTTTATCCTGATCATGAACCACCCCGCAAGGAGGTGGCTGATGCCGGCTCCCGTTGACCGGTTCGACGAGACCCGCCGAAAGTGGATCGCCCGGCATCAGCACACGTTCACATTTCAAAAGCGACGCGCGGAAATTCTCGCGCGTCAAATTCGCGACCGTGCACAAGAAAGAACAGGTGCGCGCGTTGACCCTGCCGATGACGACCTTATTCATCCTATGTGGGCACGTTCAGGTGACACCATTTACAGTGCGCTCGACTGGGCAATAATCCTCGCCGTGGCGGTGCTGGCCCCTGTGGGCTGGGTCGCCGGGCGGGGGCTCTACAACTTCGTGATCCAGCTAATTCCGGATGAGATCCGTTCCTATCCGATCGCGGCGTTCATGTGGGGTGCGGTCGCGACTGGCCTACCACTTCCGGTGGTCTACTGGCTGTTCTACGATGCGGCCGATTCGCTGAGCCTGACTGTGGTGGTCCCGTGGGTGTTCGCCCAGGTGCCCGCAGCTCTGCTGGCCGCGGGCATCTACGGCATCTTGGAGGGCTGGTTGGCCGTCGACGGCGCCCGAGACTGGTGGCCGATGCGTCCGCCACAGGAAGCCGAGACCGTGGATTTCGGTTTCAGCTTTGATGACCCACCCACCCCCGGAATTTTCCGGACCCGCGCAGAACGTCCCGTAGGGGATCGCATCCCACGGCGGAGGGATCCCGATGAGCGAAACGCGTAGACCTCCTCCAACACCGTTCTGCGGCTTCGCCCGCGACGATAACGGCCGTCGCATCGTGCCTGAATCGGCCACCAATGTGCTGGTCTCAGGGCCAAGCGGGATCGGGAAGACCTCGACCGTCCTCGCGCCGGCGGCAGTTCTCTGGACAGCGGGGCCTGTGGTGATCGTCGGCCCGAAGGACGATCTGATGGAACTGGTGATGCAGCGCCGCTACGGGCCGAGCGCCTTGATCGACCTGCGGCCTGACTACGAGGCGGACTACCCCGGAGTCGAGCAATTATCGTTCGATCCCACCAAGCTGATCGGCACCCCAGATCAGGCGTTCACGATCGCCAACACCATGATGGCGATGTCAGCGGTAGGCATGGGATCAGGGGCCGATCAGGTCTCCGATGCGGGAATCTGGGAGTCCAACTCCGAAACTCCGTTAGCCGCCATGCTTTACGCAGCCTCCCCGCCTGGGCGTAATCAACGAGGCGGCAACGGTGGCGGGATCGACTGGATCCTGCATGCGGTGAACAACACGAAAGTCACTCCGAAGAACCAACAAATCCCGACCGACCCTGGTTGGGAAGCCGCAGCTGAGATCGTCAAGCGGCTCCCGCTGTTCAGTGAGGCACTCAAAGCAACGCTGGAGATGGATCCCAAACAGCGCGACAGCATTGCTCTGACAGTGCGCAAGGCCGTGATGCCATGGATGCGGCTGTCGATGCGGGGGGTGCATTACCCGGCCTTCGATGAGACCTTTCTGGCAGATCCCACGGCTACCCTCTACGTTCTGACGCCGGCCGAAGGCTCCATCGCAGGAGCCGCAGTGACCTTGCTGGACTTCCTGATTCGATTATGGCGGGCCAAGACCAGTCGCAAAGAGATGAGTCACCGGCTGCTGATCGTCGTCGACGAGGCGGCCAACGTGGCGCCGATGCCAGCACTGCGCCGTTACATCTCCGAAGGCCGGGGTCTCGGGGTGAACCTCATGTTGGCGGTCCAGGCCAGCAGCCAGCTCGAAACGGTGTACGGCAGCGCCTACATGCGCGAACTGCGCGACACGTTTCCGGGCGCGCTGGTCATGTTCGGTGCCCCGGAGATGGAATTTCTGCAGCGTGCCGAAGAGTGGGAAGGCCAGACCACACGACGTCAAGAGACCTTCGACCAGGTCTCCAGCCAGAAAACGGTGTCATCGCACCTGGGCAGCACCCTGGACTACCGCCGCTTGCTTCCTCAGAATCGCAGTCATGCCCGGCTGGTGCGGCTCGGTACCGCCGGCGAGCTCACTGAGTTGGAGAAGTGGGAGGCCTTCGTCGAAATCTACGACAAAGCGATCCAACGAATCCTCAAAGAGCCAACGACACCTCAAGTCCGGCAATCAATGTGGGGTCGCCTCGCAGAGCGGCATCGGCAATTCAAAGCTGCCTCCAACATCGCCGCAGGTGCGCGATGACACGGCAGCCCGAATTGAATGCACGCCAGGAAGCAGTCTTGGCCGTGCTCGTCGCAGCAGACCAACCGCTGAGCACTACCTGCATTCGAACGCGAGTGAACGCCCAGGCAACGGCTGGGCTGATCGCCGAACAGATCTACCGCGCCTTGCTGGCCCTTCACCGACACGGCTTGGTCGAGCGGACACAGAACGCGCTCCGGACCAGGGCAGCGTACTGGCAGATCACACCCCGCCACTTGCACGATGCACGCGGCGATAGCCCCGTGGCTGCCCCGGACGTGACGTCGACACAACGCACAGCACCCGAATAGCCACAGACACAGACACAGAGGATCGCAATGACCGACACCACAGGCCAGAACTCCAAAGGCACGACCGCGGCGGTGCTCACCGACACAACAGCTGCCGACAGTGACAATTACGTTGTGCCACAAGAGATCACCGACACCACACGGCTACGAACCACCATCACTGAACAACAAGGAGCCCGTCAATGAGTCCCAACACCATGGCCACTTTGATTATCCTCAGCGTGCTGGTTGTCGCAACGATCGGCATTCTCGTCACCGTCGCGTACAAGTTTCGGCGCACCTGGACAGCCGCCACGCAGGGGCGCCATCTACCACCAGCTCTGACGCAGCTGGTCATCAGCATGGTGCTGAGCTTTGTGCTCTTCAACACCGCGTTCGATCCACCGTTCCCCATCAGCTGGAACGAACCTGTCCGCTGCACGATGCAGACCTGCGTGTGGGAGCACTACTACGTCCTGCTCATCATCACCCTGGTGCTGCTGACACTGGCTGCCGTGGCAACGGTGCTGGCGCTGTTGTGCACGGTGGCCTGGGCCATCATTACCGCGCCTGCCCCGGCCGACGACTCTTCTCAGCGCCCCCTCGGCACCGCTGCTGTGAAGGAAACAGATTCACATGTCTAACGCCACCGTCACGCCTCGTGAAACTACACCTCGACACTGGGCCCTACCTGTCGCGATCGGGCTGGCCGCCACCCTCGCCGGGAGCGCAACAACAGCGTGGTATCGCCACCGCGCGCACACCGCTGATTCCGTCCGCATCGACGCGAGTGAACCGACTCACCGAGACTGTCCAGAACCGAACAGCCAGCCCACCCTGACCGGGGCAGACCGCAGCGTGCTCGATCTGAAACACGCTGTCACACAACGACCGGGGTCCGCGCTCGCCGCCACGGCCATCGCGGCGGTGGTGCTCACCGCCGCCGCGATCATCTTGCCCACCATCACGCCGCCCGGAGCCGGCGAAAGCGTTGCTGCCCCACCGGCGCGCGTTGTTGATATGCCGCCGCCCGCCAAGGACGCGGACCCCATGCCCATGATCTACCGCGACGCACCGATTCCGATGATGAGCGAAGGCGGGGAGACCGCCGGATCGTGCACAGCCGACGGTGTGTGCACCGGCAAAGTGCTCACTATAGAGTTCGGCGGTGATCGGCCCTGGATGGTCACCCGCGTCGCCTACCGCCCGTTAGAATTCCTGCCCGGTCGCCGTGTCACCCGCCTGCGGTGGGAATTGCACGACGTCGATCAGCGGTCAGGGCGTGACACCGTGGTGTTCTCCCAAACCGACGACAGCCCCGCTGCGTTCACCAGTGACGGCCTGTCCGGCCAAAGTCACGGCGCGACGCGCATCACCGCCGTCGTCGAAGCCTCGGTGCCCGCGCCGGGCGCGGTACGCACCTACTATGCGCCGTTCGAGGCCTACGGCTACCCGGTCCGTGACAGGGGTGAAGCGGACTTGCCCACCAGGTCGACAGTGGATGCTGTCGCGTGGCCGACCCCAGTGACCCTGTCACGCATCGCAATCATTCCTGGCGACGAAACCGGCACCTACAGCAGGTAATTCACATGCGTTGGATGACCGCGAAAGGATCGAGATGAGCGCAGACAGTGACGGTATGCGGATGGCTGCCCACGTGGGACGTCTCACCGCCCGATGGTCGCAAGGACCGCTGTCATGACCGCCCTCTCAGCCACAGCGGCAGTTGAGTTCGACAGCCTGGATGCGGTACATCCCGACTCAATCTGTGCCAGGGAGTGCGTTTCTGCCGAGTGCATCGAGTGTGCTGAGCCGTTCCCAGACCTGGATTACGCCTACCACTTCGCCACCCAGAGCGAGATGCTCCTGTCGATCGGCGAGACCGACTGGGAGCCGGCCCGCGATGGTTTGCGCTGCCCGGACTGCGCCGTCGACAACTCCTCGGTGTCGCCGACCAGCCAGACCGAGCCGGAGAATCTCGACTGGCTCTGCGCGAGTTGCTGCTTCACCATTGAATGCACCCGCTGCGCGCAAGTCCTTGAAGTCGATTGTGGCGAGGCTCATTTCTCATCCACCCAGGCGGCGGCTGCTGCTGCGTTGGCGGCGCGGTGGTTGGTCAGCGCCCACCGGGTCTGGTGTCGAGCGTACTCGGCACTGTTCGCCGGATCAGATCCGTGTGGTGATGAGGCAGGTCGAGGAGTCCGTCATGGGTAGGAATCGTCGTGTGCGCGCCGAACAGCGTTGGCCCTGGCTGAGCGGCCTGCTCGTCGCCCTCGTGGGTGCGGTGTGGATGATCGGCCAGGTGCTGGGCGGGGTCGTGTCGTTCCTGATTCATCTTCTGCAGAACCCGGTTGGGTTCTGACCTCGATCCGGCGTTGTAGGTATCTATGGCGAAAATTGCGCGGATTACCTACAGGAGTCGCAGAGTCGCAGCGACCGAGGCGAACGATGGCAGGCCCTAATGTTGGTCTGCTGTCCAGGGCTTGAACGGTGTAACGCGATTGGTGCGTAGCAAGGGGCGCGGCGGTGTGGGATCTGCGGGATTGTCGAGGGTCGCGCCCAGGCCGATCAGTTGTCGGATGGTGTCTGGTGACGCGCCGGGCAGGGTGGCGGTGAAGGTACGCGCCGGCGACCATGCCCACTTTTCGAAGCCGCCATATGGTTCGGTGAGCATAGCGAGTGCTGGCATGGGATCTTGGCCGCACACAATGACTTTCATGTCGAGTTCGTCGATTCGGCCGAGTGCGCTCGCCAGCGCACAGTAACCAGCTCCCGTTTGGAGGCCATCGACGATGACCACCAGAGTGGGCATGACGCCGCCGGCGTCGCGGTATTCGGCTGCATTGTGGGCGCCTGATTCGCTGAGCTGACGCTCGCGGTCGATGATTAGTTGGCCGAGCTCTGTGTCGAACCAGCGTGCGATCGCCGCTTCGTCACGGGTTCCGATTCCCAATCCTGGGAACGCGATGGTGTGGGCCTGATCGGCGAGCGGCACCCATGGCCGCGGTGATCCTGCGGTGACGCCGATGACCGCGAGGTCGGATCTCGGCGCTCCCTGGCACATCATTACTGCGGCTTGGGAGATCATCTCTGTCACGGCGGTTCCGTCGCCGGCGATGACGCCGAAGCTGAACTGTTTTCTGAGGTCAACCGTCATCGTGGTGTTGGTCTCGCCCCGCGTAGTGCCTAGGGGCAGGACGAGCTGGCCGGGAGTGCGGCTGAGTCTGGTGAGCTCCTCTGCCGGGGTGTCGGTGAGCAGCGTGAGGATCTCGTCTTTGGACGAGCCGAATCCCGCCATGTAGAGCAGCTGGCTGGCGTATTCGTCATCCTGGTTCGGGTTGGCGCTGGTAACCCAGTCGATGACGAGGCGGCGAACGCTGTCGTCGGTGAGGATTAGGTTGGGGCCGCTGTCTTCTGGCCCGTGGACGCGGCGGAATTCTGCGGTGGTGAATGGGCCGAAGCTTGCGCTGACGGTGGCGAAGGAGGCGTAGGCATCGGCAGCGCTGAGACGATGGTAGGGGCTGATGTGGTGGCTCATGGATACGGTGTCTGCCGCGTCGGTGATCCACACACGGGTGGCGGCCGCTGGGCTCGGTGGGGTTGCGGGCGGTATGAGTGCGGCCGATCCTTCGCGTAGGTCGACCAGGCGGGCGCATGTGAGGGGTGGCCGGTCGATCACGGCGTTCTCGGTGAGGATGACGACAGACGAGTGCGGCAGTATGGGTGGTATTCCCGTCGTGAGATAGGGGCGGGGGTTGGCCGTGATGAGCAGCGGTGTGATTTCGGATTTTCGAGCCCCGTAGGCGCAGTCGACGATGACTGGGAGGTAGGGGCACACCGTTGAGTCGTAGAAGATGATGAAGTCGTTGAGGTGGGCAGGTTTGAGGATCTCGACGTCGTCGTGGGGCTGTACGCACATCGTTGCCGGGCCGGTTGACACCAGCTCAAGGTCGATGTGGAAGTCCCTGAGCTCCAGCAGGTGACTGAAAACCTCGAAGGCATCTGTGCTGAGTTTTTCGAAGCCGCTGCTCAATTGGGTTGATTCGAAAAACTCGTTCCACGCCGTGAGCAGCTCGGGATCGGGCGTGGTCGAGGCCAGGTCGCTGATCACCGAGAGTCCGCTACGCTCGGTCTTCGTCGCCATCATGCTGACAAATAGCGTTGTCACTGCCATGCGTTTTAGCGTTGCTGTGGGCCGAATCGGCTCTGGTACAGGCGAGTTGACGTTGGTGAATACTTCGATCTGATGGAGCACCTGCATGACCGATGTCGTGGTGCGCCAGCGGGGGAAGGGGTCGATGGCGCTCGCAGTTGCTGTGAATGGCTCGCTGAGACCGGTGCGTTTCAGCCGCCGGTGATCGATGTTGAAGGAGCGATCGTGCCAGCCTTGCAGGAATTGCTCGATCAGCTCACCGCTGCGAACGTCGATCAGCACAGGTCCCGCCCAGCGTTCCGCGAGCGGTATCAGTATGTGGCCCGCACCGGTGATGGCGGTGACTGGGGGCATCGGCACGCTGGCACCGGATTGATCGACTCCTAGGCCGGTCACGGGGAACGCTCGGTGCTGCACTTCGGCGGGTGGCCGCAGTGGGGTGAGGAGGGTCTCGGACGTGGAGGGGGCCCAACCGAACGCTGAGTCGATCTGGGCCAGCACTGCGGGGGTGAGAACAACGGGATCGCCTTTTTCGATCTGGGCCAGCCGTTGTCGTGTCGGGCCGCCCAGTTCGACGATCTCGTCCTGGGTGCGTGGGCCGCGAGCTTGGTTCACGATCCGTCCGAAGAAGGGCTTATTGACCGGCATGAACTGGACGTTACCGGTGGTTTCTATATATTGCTAGCGATAGGTGTCCGATGGTAACGCGCTGTCTCTGTTGAGTTTGGGTGTCAGAGGTCCAGGCCGGCGCCGCGGCTTCGTTCGCGGCCGCGGTCGATGGTTGCGCGGCCGCGGGCGCCGGCAAGGTAGTCGTGTTCGTGGCGCAGCGCGTCGCGGCGGTTGATGAGGTCGGCGGCCTGGGTGGCTTCTGGGCTGGAGTCGGTGGTGGAGGCTAGGTGATGTTCGGCGCGGTCGATCGCGGTGGGTGTTTGTTGGGATTGGTCGGTGTCGGCGGTCCCGATGCGCTGCGCCCACGGCAGCTGGTTGTGCAGCATCTCGATGAGGTTGGTGGCGTCGGTTTCATGTTGGGCGACAGTGTCGTTGGTGATGAGGAGAAGTTTCGTGTTGGCTTCGCCGGCCGCTGTGGTGAGTGCTTGCAGTTGGTGGGCGGCGAGGTGGTCGGCGTCGTCGACGATGATCAAGGTGCCGATCGGCAGCGTCCACTGGCTGTTCTCGAGTTGGGTGTGGGCGTGTGCGGGGTCGGTGGTGGTGTGCGCGTACGGGTTCGCGTTGGCGTAGGTGGCTGCGGCGTCGGTGGCAGGCAGTGCCAGGATGCGACGCTGATTGTGCCGGGCTGTCTCGGCCAGGGCGGCCAGCACTGCGGTCTTGTCGGCGTCGGGCCCGAGATGTAGTGGGTGCACGGTTTGTCCGCTGGCGGTGATGTCGGCGATGGCTCGGGCGGCCTGGTCGTCGAGGGGCTGCAGGTTGTTGGGTGGGGCTGTGTACATGGCTGCGGGGCTACGGTGCCCGGCTTGTTCGAGCACCTCGATTTCGGTGCGTAGCGCTTCTAGGTCGCCGGCTAGGTCGTAGTCCGCTGCGGGTCGGTTGGCGAAGGTGCGGGCGGCGGCGTGTTCGGCGCGGAAGAGCTGGTTGTCGAGGTCGGTGGCTTCCGCGCGTGCCTGGCGAAGTTGTTCGGCGTCGGCGTGCAGGGCTGCGGTGCGGTGCTGTTGAATGTCGGCGGCAGTGACGACCCGGTCGGTTCCGCCGGCAGCGTCGATGAGCGCCTGGCGGGTGGTGTCGCGGTGCTGTTTCGCCTCGGTTGCGGCGGTCTCGATATCGGTGGTGTGAGTGGCCAGTTGGGTTCGGTACGCGATGTAGGTGGCCACCAGATCGTCGTGTCCGTGTTCTCGGGCGGTGGCGATGTGGGTGTCGATGGTCTGCAGGAGACGGTGATGTGTTTCGACGCCGCGGTCGGCGCGCACCCAGTCGTGGTAGGCGTGGTGATAGGCGTGGGCGTAGGGCCGCTGCTGGTCGTAGCGGTGGGTGAGGGCGGCGAGCTCGGGAGCCGCGGCGAGCTCGGCAGGCCCGCCGCCGGTGTGCAGAATCGCGTGCTCTAGTTCGCGGACACGCGCGCGGGCGAGGTCGCGGGCGGTGCGCAGGGAGAGGATGTCAGCCGGTCTGGTCGGAGCGGGCCGGTAGGTGAGCAGGTCCTCGAAAAGCCAGTCACCGAGGTCGTCTTCGGCATAGCCGTAGCTGTAGTCGTAAGGATCGGGTGGTGCGTCGTCGGCGGCGTAGGCGGCGTCTTCTGGGGACGGCTGGGCGAGCAGGTCGAGCTGTTCGCCCGGGGTGGACACGGTCTCTGCCGGGTGCGGGACGTCGGCGTCGATGGTGGCCGCGTGGGTGAGCAGTTCGATACGGGTGGTGAGCAGGCGGGCGTATTCGTCGGGGCGAAGGCCTTCGGTTTGGGCGATCTCGCGCAGGTGTTCTGTGGCGGCGGCGAGCAGGTCTGCCGGTGGCCAGTCGGACGCGGCAACAGCGGCGATAAGTCCGGGCCAGGCCGGGTCGGCGACGATGGTTTCGGCGAGCTGGGTGCCCAGCAGGTGGTGCAGTACGGGGGTCCATTCGGGTCGCAGACGCGGGTTGGACCGCTCCAGTGTGGGCGGTGCCAGCGTCCCCGACAGGCGCCACCATAGAGCGGCTGCGGGGAGTTCATCGGGCAGTGGACCGCCGGTGGCCATGGCCGAAGCGAGCATGCCGGTGACGTCGGCTCCGGCACGGGCGGCGTCGTCGATGTGGGCGGCCAGGCGCGGCCAGTAGGGGTCGTTGGGGATGTGGTGGTTGATGGCGGCGACCATGGTCCGCCAGCGTCCGGCGCTGTCTTGGCTGCGCAGGATGGTGTCGTCGACGCGACTGTGAAGGAGCTGTTGGAAGGCGGCGGAGCGGTTGGCGTGTTGTTCACGTCCGGTGATCCGGGTGTCGGCGGGGTCGACGTCGTGGGCAGCGCGGAACACGGCGATTTCGGCCATCAGCTGAGGTTGGGCACCGAGCAGTGGGCGGGCCCATGTGGGTGCGGTGGCCGGGGTCCATTGCCGTGCGGTGACGCGGATCTGGTCGGCCAGTTCAGTGACCAGCTGAGCGCGGCCGGTGAGGTATTGCGTCCATTCGGGATTCTTGTTTACCGCGGTCGGGATGGTCGGCAGCCAGCGCAGTGGGCCGACGTTGGCGGCAGCCGATGCCTGGGGTGTGGGCAGGCGCCAGTCGAGTACGGCCGCGGCGTCGAGGGGGTTACCCAGCGGGGTGGCGGCGGCCTGTTGCAGGGCGGCGACGGGGTCGTGTCCGTCGAGTGCGAGCAGGGCCAGGTTGCGGCGTAGCACGGGCCAGGCTTCGGCGTCGGTGATGTCACCGGCGATCGCGGTGGCGGCTTGGTCGATGCGGGCCATGGTGGTGGTGCCGGCGAGTTGTTCGGCGGCGGTGGTGAGCGCATCGGCGTACATGCTGGCTGCGCCGAACAGTCGGGTGAAGGGGTCGATTTCGGCGCGGGCGGCGGTGGTGGCCGAGACTTGGCGGCCGTCGCGGCGAAGGATTGTGGAGAGGATGTCGACGGCGGTCGGGGGGTGGGTGGCTTTGGGCGCGAGGATGCGGTGCGGGTCGGCTTCGGATGTCGAAAAGTAGACGTGGTTCTCGTCTTTGGCGCGGGTTGCGGCGACGTAGAGCTGTTGGCGGGTCAGATGATCTGAGCCCACAATGTGGCAGGTGCCTTTGGTTTTCTGGGTGCCGGCGGTGAGGCCTTGGGCGGCGTTGATCGTTGAGGCATAGCCGAGGGTGGTGTTGGCGGCGACGTACTCGGCGGGCAGGCGGACGGTCTTGGCGCCGGGGGCCGCGCCGAGGCGGGAAACGGTGACCGAACCGTCGCGGCGCACAGACCGAATGACCCAGCGATGCCCGTTTTTGATCCATGCTCCGTTGGCCAGTTGTAGCCAGCGGGCGTTCTTGCGGGTGATGATCCAGTCGCCGGTCGATGCGGTGAGTCCGTCGGACAAAGTGACGGTCCGTGACGGCTGTTTCGTCGATCGGAGCCGGTCGAGTCTGGCGCGTTCGTTGAGTTCTGCGACCAGGTCGTTGGTGGGTGCGATGAGCACGCTGCGGTGGCCGGCTTTGATGTCGTTGGCCCAGGCTTGGTAGGCCATGTCGGCGGCGGTTTGGTCGGCTCCGACGTGTACGCGGCCGTGGTCGATGTAGTAGGCGATGCCGGCGGGATCGCCGTCGCGGATGGCCAGGCTGGCTGCGCTTTGGGCGGGGTCGCGGAACCGCACCACGGTGGACAGAGTGAGGGTTTCGGGCCGGGTGGCGAGGTCGGTGATGACACCGCCGGCTGAGATGGAGGCGAGCTGTTGATCGTCGCCGATGATCCGAATGCTGGCGCCTTTGGCCAGGGCGTGGGCGATCATTTCGTCGAGATCGAGGGTGGAGGCCATGCCTGCTTCATCGACGATGATGAGGGTGTTGCGGCCAATCTTGTTGAACCACTTGCGGGCCGGATCATTGGATGGTGCGGCGGGGGAGTCACGGTGATTTCCGGGGTTGGCCAGCTGGACGAATTTGGCCATGGTGTCGGTGGTGATGTGGGCGTCTTCGGCCAGAACTTCGGCGGCCGCCGCGGTTGGCGCGAGGCCGATGACGTTGCCGCCGCTGTTGGTCCACGCGGCTGCCAGCACGGACATGGCGGTGGTTTTTCCGGTGCCTGCGGGGGCGAGCGCCAGTTGCAGCCGGGCTCCGGAGGTGGCCATCCCGCGCACCAGTGCTTCTTGTCCGGCGTTGAGCTGCAAGCCGTTTTGTGCGTGCGCTTCGAGCATCGCCAACCCGATGCTGGTGTCGTCGGCGACACGTCCGCCATGCTGGGCGGCGGCATCGAGGATGCGCCGTTCTGCGGCCTGGATCGCGGCGCTGGTGTAGCGAGTCGAATCGTGTTTGGTGTAGACCGATGCGCCATCGTGGCGGCGTAGCGCCGCGGGTTCATTCATCTCGGTGTCGGTGTGGGTGGTGATGGTGACGCTGTGCTTGGTGAGCGCGGTGTTCACGATCTTGTCTAGGGCGCTGGTATCGCTATGGCGCCCGGTGTTTCGCAGCAGTCGTTGGGCTTCGGCGCGGACGTGGTTGATGCCCCATTCGGCGCGGGCGTGCGACACCGTGGTGATGACTGCTTCGGCCTGTTCGCTGACCCATTTTGCGGTGATGGCGGGCTGGCGCCGGCGGCGGGTCTGGCTGGTGATGTCGGTGATCAGTCGGGTGAGTTTGCGTTGGCTGCCAATGACTTCGATGGCCTCGGTGAGCCAGGTGTGGCGTTGTTCGCCCAGGCTGCGGGGAGCGTGTTTGGCTTGTCGGGTATCGAGGGTCGCCTGTTGGGAAAGTGCGAGCATTTCCACGGCGTGCGGTTCGCGTCCGTGTTCGGCTTGGAAGGCCTTCGCCAAATCGGCCACACGGTGTTCGATTGCGGTGCGCCGGGCTGACCATCGCTCGAGGAGATCGATGGGAATGCCGACGATTTCGCGGACTGGTCGTTTGTCGGTTTTGGTGCGGGTTTCGGCGAAGTCGACGCCCAGCATTTCGATCAGGTAGGCCTCGAGCCGGGTGTTGTAGAGCTCGGATGCGGCGACGGTCGCTTTGTGCAGTGGGTCGCCGTCCAGTGCCAGCCAGCGGGGCACGCCGTCGGGCCCGATGACCATGACTTTGTTGCTGATTGCGACGTGGGTGTGCAGGTTGGGATCGCCGGCGCGGGAATCGCGGTGGTCGAACGCGGCGGCGATGAATCCGGTGGTGTTGACCTGGGCGATTCCGTTGGCTCCCATGCGCGAAAACGCCGCGTTGCGCTCCAAGAATGCGATGGCGTCGGCGACGGCCCGGTGGTGAGCGGCGAGCACCTGCTCGGAGATTTCCCGGGGTGCCAGTGCCCAGAGCGCTGAGACCGATTTGACCGGGGTGAACGTGAGGTCGTAGCCGGCGACGGCTTGTGTTTGCGCGCGGGATTTGCGGGCGATGAAGCCGGTGAGTTCGCGTTCGTCGGCCGGTGGGCGCCCGTAGGTTTCGGTGAACATGTCGCGGCCGACCGTGGTGCGGATGCGGGCGCGTTCCTCGGGTTCGAGGGAGGCGTGGCGGTCGCGGCCCAGGGTGGTGTTGAAGTCGGCGTATCCCTCGCGTAGGCGCCGCATCCACTCGTTGTCGGTCTTGTTGACGCGGAATGGGCGGCCCAATCGGGCGGCGGCGATGGCGCCTTGGTGTCCGATCCCGAATCCGGTGAGACGTTCGGTGATTCGGTCGGCGTTGGGGTGCAGTCCCTCGCCGAAGAGGGCTTTCATCTGGTCTTCGGTGACCTCGGAGCCCTCGGGGACTGACCAGAGTTCGGCGACCATCGGATCGGAGGGGTCGCGGCCGACGGGTTGACCGAGGCCGGGCAGTCCGCTGCCCATCCAGCGGCCTGGGGTTTCGCCTTTTTCGCTGTAGTAGTCGCCCAGGCTGGGCTTGCCGCGGTGGGTGGCGTCGGCGGCAGCGACCTGGCGAATCAGGTACAGATACCCGTCGCCTGCGCTGAGTTTGTGGAGGCCCATCACTGCGTCATCACCTGGTTTCGACCCAAAGGGGGGCGTGGGCGTTATGCAGCATCCGTTACCGTTTCGTGACCTGAATGCAAGAGGTGTGATGTGCGGTTGTGGGGTTGAAAGTGGTGAGGGGGGCGGCGTGGTGAGTGGACCGAGGGACTGGCACGGTGCGGTGGAGGGTTGAAGTGGGGCCGAGGTGAATTGAGTTTGGGTGCGGCATAACGGATAGGGACGGGGGATGGTGGGCTGTATGGCGAACAGCGGAGTTTCGAAAGCAGCACGTAAAGCGGCACGTGAAGCGGCAGCAGCAGCCCAGGAGGAACAGGTACGCCGGCAGAAGGCGAACGTGGAAGACCTTGCGAAGTACTTCACCGCAAAGCAGCGAGTGGATGAGGTGGCCGAGTGGTTGCGCGAACGCACGGCTGAGCTGGCCGCTCGGGCCGCGCAGCGGCGCGAGCGACAGCGGCGCGAGTGCGGGGTCGCGTTGAAAGCGATGCAGGACCGTGGCGAAAGCGTCCGCGAGATCGCGCGTCTGGCGGGGATCAGTGAAAAGGCCGTACGAGAGCTGATCAGAGCGGGGGCGTCGGAAGCGGAAGCGCCGGCCACCTCCGTTGAGGCACCGTCGGGCAGCGCGGCTACCGGCGAGCTGCCCGAGCGGAGAGCCGAACCGGAATCGCCCGAAAATGCGATTCGAGTGGCCAGCTGACGATGAGATGTCGTTCCGACATGTCGGTGGCGCTGGGCACAATGAGCGGCGACGGCGACGGCGGATTGGGCGAGCCTCGCGCTGAGTGCGAGGCTCGCCCAAGACGTGCGTCGGATTAGGGTGACAGGAGAGCGTGACTGCCGTGGGGTTTTCGCAACCACTACGCCTAGTGGTTAATCCTGTGGTTCATGTCGACGAGTTGCGGCGGTTTGAATCCGACATTGTGCGCGGACCGGGCCCCGAAGACTGTGCCATTTGGCGGGCCGCTATCGGTGGTGATGGTTACCCGAGGTTTTGGGTGCGTCGTGATGGCGGTGATCGGATCATGTTGCGAGGCAATCGGTACGCGTTGGCCGCGGCGCGGCCGGGAATCCCGTTGGAACCATGGGAACGCGCGCTGCATGGCTGTGACAACCCGGTGTGCGTGCGGGTGAGCAGGCCCGGCGAGGTCGGGCTGCTGCACCTGGTGGCGGGCAGTCAGCGCGACAATATGGAGATGATGGGCCGGTCCGGCCGCGGTGGCGGACGGACGGTGGTCCGGCGTGGCGATCGCGGCGTGGCTGAGCGGCGGGCGCGCGCGGTAGCGCTGCGCGATGCCGTTAGGGACGGTTGGGATGCTGAAGCGGTCGCTGCGGCATTGTTGGGGTCGCCCGAACCGACACTGTGGTGAGAGAGCGGGCAGCGCGCCGCGGGGCGGCGGGCAGGCCGAAGGCCGGCTGCGCCGTGGCGCAGAGCCTGCCGCCGACAAGAGCGCTGATGAGCGGTGAAGTGCAGCGAGCACGCTCGCAGGCGCACCGTGTGTATCGGAATGGTCCCGGACCCGGCGGCGTGGAGGGCGGCCGGGTCCGGGACGGTGCGGTGAAAGATCAAGCGACACTTGCCGCGCGGGTTTCCAGAGTGATGACGTGCCGGGTGGCGGCGTCGATGTCGGCTGCGGCGATGAGCAAGTGCAGACCGGTCGCGGGCGACCAGGAGCTCAGCGACCAGTGGGTGTTGCGGGGGTCACGGCCGGGGAGCCAGTCGTGGTTGAGGAAGTATTCGGCGGAACCGGTGGCGGTGAACCCGATCCGGTTGCGCGGTGCGGCCCCGGTTGGGTCGGCTGCGGCCGCGCTGCGCTGCCACCAGTGAGCAGGTGGCGTGATGGTCCGTTTCCAGACCAGTGCGGCGCTGCGGAACTGGGCGATGTGAGAGTCGATGATGCCACCGTGGATCGGTGTGGTGGCGACGGCGGCGGCCAGAATGTGGGTGGCGTCGTCGCGGGCGACCACCAGGACGGCGTGTTGGCCGTTGCGCTGGCGGTGGCGGGCGGTGGTGGTGAGGCCGTGCTGGGCGCTGGGAAGACGATGCGTGCCGAACACGTGTCGGTCGACGTTGTCGATGGCGATCGCTTGCAGTTGGGCGGCGAGCCGGTAGGTGTGCGACATGGTGTTCTCCGTTCGGGTCGGGTGTGATGCGCCTGTTGGCGTGGGGTTCAGGGGGACCGGGGAGGTGGCGCGGTCAAGGGCGAGCCGGTGGATCAGCTGGAGGCGGATTTGCGGGCCGCGAGCGGTAGCGAGCTGGGTAGGTCCGCAAATGCCGTCGGAGCCGCACGGCGCAGCGGGAGCCGAGCGCCAGCGAGGCGGGAGCGAAGACGGGCGAGCCCACCGGATGCGCCTTGACCGTGACGGTGTCCTCGTCGGTCACACTGAGACCCCACTGACAGGCAAAAGTGGTGAGGGGCTACCGAACTGGTGCCCGCCGCCAGGTGGGCAGTCCGCCGGTCGCACTGGGCGCGCCGGCGTCCAGACGACTGGGACCGAGGAGCGCGACCAGTTCGCTGGGTTTCCGGTCGGACTGGCATCGTGGGGCTGAGGATCAGCCGATGTGCAGAGCGGTGAGGTACCAGCGACCGTCACGCATGTCGATGCGGGCAGCAATGACACATACGGGCGCTGGTGAACACCTGCGCGGCCGGAACAAAAAGGAAACCCGGGCGAACCACCCCGCGATGAGGTGGTCGCCCGGGGCATGTGGGCTCAGCGAGTCGATGTGGCGCGGAGATACTGGAGCCGATGGGTGCGGGTGTGCGAGGGCCATTCGGTTCGTAGCGCCAGGGCGCCGTAGACGGCGCTGGCCGGGTCTGACTCGATGATGGGGTTGAACGCGTCGGAGGCTTCAGCGATCGCGTGCAGGGCTTCGTTGGCATCTTCGACGGTATGGAAGCGAAGGCACGTCGGGTAGTCGCGGACGTGGTCGATATAGCGTGAGACGTCGCGCATTTCGATCCACGGGTGCGGCTGGGCGGGCATGGCGACGGTGTAGAACGTGGCGGGGTGGAAGTACTCCGAGGGCAGTTCGCAGGTCTGTTCCTGCACACCGTGGTAGTCGATCCACTTGACCGTGATGGTGCCTGTGTGAGGGTCGATGTCAGCGATGACGCCGGCGGGGATCTGGACGTGGTAAGTGGGGCAGAGATTGAGCATGTCGGCGGGTTCTGCTGGCCGGACGAGCTGGCCGTATCGGGCGTCGGTGATCTTCATGGGGTGTTCTCCATTCGGGGTAGGGGTGGGTGGGGCCGGCCAGGGTGAGGCCGGCCCCGCTCGGGGGTGTTAGGCGGCGGCCAGGAGCTGGCTGACTGCCGCGTCGAGGTCGTCGTGCTCGGTGGTGATCTCTCCGGCCTGGACGGTCCAGAGCTGCTCGCCGCCCACCTGCGCGGTGAGCGTGTGGTTTGGGTGGGCCCGGAATGTCCACTGCTGGGTAGCGTGGAGCATCTGGTCACCTGCTCGGACTTTCACGATCCGGGTGTGCGGTTGGTCGTGGTCGTGGTTGGTGGTGGCCTCCACGGCAGCTTGGAGCTCGTCGTGGTCGTAGGCCAGGACGGTGAGGACGTGCCCGCCGGTGCGGCTGTTGCGGTGGCGGTTGATGATCGTGTAGAGCCCGTAGTAGGTGGTGTTGGTCAGCTCGGTCGGGTCGTACTCGTCGTTGACGAGTTGCTCGGCGGCGATGTCGAGAAGCTCGAAGGCAAGTTCGAATTGGTGTTCCATGTCCTTCTCCGTTCGGGTTGGTGATTGGCTGCGCCGGTCAGCGCTAGGGAGCAATCACTGAGAGAAGCGACCGGAGTCAACTTGGCGGACGCGGTGGGTTTCGGCGGATTTGTCGCCCGCGAGCGGCAGCGAGCTGATAGGGCGGCAAATGTCCTCTGCCGTCGAAACCCATTGCGGCCGACTGGTTTACTGAGGTCGATTCCGAAGTACACTCGGCGACCGCTGACGGCACGGGTTCGGTGTGAGTGGCCGGCCCGCAGGGTTGGCCGGGAGCACCGAAAAGTCGCGAAGGCACCCCAGCCGGCCACGTGGGCTGTTGAAGCAGCCGCAGGCGGCTATTCGTCGGTCGCACGTGGTGCGCCGGCGCCCACGCTGCCGCCGGCCGGAAGAAAAAAGGGGCCCCGCCGACCCCTGCTGGCGAGGAGTGTCGGCTGGGCCGGCCCGGGTGGCTGGTTAGGCCAAACCGCGGATGCGGAGTTGCTCACGGATAACGGTGAGGTTGATCTGCGTGTCGGTGAGTCGGGCCCAGATCTGCCATCCGGTCAGCGCCCATTGCACCTTCTCGAACTTCACGTTCGCATGGCTGATCGGTATGCAGTCACCGTTGTCGGGGCGGCGGCCGTCGGCGACGACAGCGATGAGCTGGCCGCGGCTTTGATCAACCAGGTTGTGACGGAAGCGGAGTTGGCGGGGTTTTCCATCGGTGGCGTCGATGAAGCTGTAGGCCAGGGCGAAGTCGGTATCCATGGTGTTCTCCGTTCGGGTCGGGTGTGATGCGCCTGTTGGCGTGGGGTTCAGGGGGACCGGGGAGGTGGCGCGGTCAAGGGCGAGCCGGTGGATCAGCTGGAGGCGGATTTGCGGGCCGCGAGCGGTAGCGAGCTGGGTAGGTCCGCAAATGCCGTCGGAGCCGCACGGCGCAGCGGGAGCCGAGCGCCAGCGAGGCGGGAGCGAAGACGGGCGAGCCCACCGGATGCGCCTTGACCGTGACGGTGTCCTCGTCGGTCACACTGAGACCCCACTGACAGGCAAAAGTGGTGAGGGGCTACCGAACTGGTGCCCGCCGCCAGGTGGGCAGTCCGCCGGTCGCACTGGGCGCGCCGGCGCAAACCCACCGGAAGACAAAAAGGCCCGGCCAACCACCTCCAAGGGGAGAGGTTGACCGGGCCGGTCGGAGTTGGTTAGCGGGCGGGGTTGCGGGTCTCCTCGACCGCGACCAGGGCTTCGTCGAGCTCGGGGAACCGTCGTGCGCCGTTCCTGTCGTCGGCGAGAATCCAGTCCAGTCGTGCCATTTCGATGTGCGGGCTGTCGTATTCCGTCCACAGGTGATAGGCGTGGTGGGTGCGCCCGGGTCCGCGGTTGTGATCGCACGTCCCCGGGGCACCTGGGGTGGGGGGCTACTGGGTGTTGGCGATGAGACCTTCGGCTTCGGCGATGTAGTGCTCGGAGCGGCGGCGCTCGTCAGGGGTGGCGTCATAGGCCAGGAGGACGGTGACGGCGTTGTCGAGTGCGGAGCGGGCGTACTGCACGCGCCGGTGGGTGTTGTCGACTGCGGCGACGGCGTTGTGAAGGTCGCTGCGGGCTTCTTCCAGAGTCGCCGTGGTGTTGGTGGCCAGGCCGGTTTCGGTGATGCTGCTGGGATCGTGGTCGGCAGTGGCCCAGGGGTCGATATGCGCGGTGGTCATGGTGTTCTCCGTTCGGGTCGGGTGTGATGCGCCTGTTGGCGTGGGGTTCAGAGGCAAAAGTGGTGAGGGGCTACCGAACTTGGTGCCCGCCGCCAGGTGGGCAGTCCGCCGGTCGCACTGGGTGCGCCGGCGCAAACCCACCGGAAGACAAAAAGGCCCGGCCAGCGGAGTAAGGGCTGACCGGGCATCGATGCGGGGAAGTTCTGGGGTTTACCGGGCGGTGGCTCCCCACATCAGCAGTGCGCTCCACCAGATGAGGGCAGCGGTCTGATGCGGGGTGGTGTTGGCGGGCAGTAGACGCTGAACTTCGGCGGCGAGGCCGGCTGCAGGCAGCGGTTCGGCCCGCAGGGCCGCGTCGGTGACGATCTCATCGCGCAGGATGGTCAGCGTTGCGTGGTGGGGGCGTGGCACTTGGTCGTTGTCGACGCCGGCGAGTTCTGCGGCTTCGTCGTAGATGGTGCCCGCGGCGACCCACCGGCGCGCTTCGGCGCGCGCGGCGGTGAGCACGGCGAGCGGGTAGCGCGCGCCGGAGTCGGTGTCGCATCCGTGCAGCCAGATCGTGTCGCGGTCGGCGATCCAGCACAGTGCTGCGTGGGCGGAGTAGTACGGGTCGGCGACGGGGGTGGCCGGTGCGGGTTTGATGCGTGCGGTTCCGACGATGCGGGGGCGGGTGGTGCGTTCGGTGACGCGGACAAGCTGGAAGGTGGTGCCGGTTTCACGGTCATCGTGATCGACGTGCAGATAGAGGTCTTTTGCGATGACGTGGGACAGCAGCTGTTGGTGAGCGGTCTCGAAGTCGTTGTAGGGGGTGATGCTGGTGGTGTCGTCGAGTTCGATGGTTAGCTGGTGCATGTGAGTGGTCCTGTCAGCTGTTGGCGGTGATCGGTGGTGTGCCAATGGCGGTGAGTGCGTCGCTCAGGCTGGCGAAGCGGCCGTAGTTGCCGCCAGCGAAGGTGGTTCGCCCGCCGAGCCAGATGCCGACGACGCGTACGGATCCGTCGGTGGCTGTGGTCCATACCGGTCCGCCGGAGTCACCACCGATGGTGGGTGTCATGCCGATTGTCAGGTATTGGTGATGGCCAAACGCGCGGGTGATGGTTCCGCACTGGGTGCCGGTCGCGATGCCGTAGCGGCATACGGTCTGGTCGGGTTGCAGGTCGCGCCGGGTGCCGGCGGTGGCCGGCTGGTCGTTGATGAAGCGGGCCGGAAGCGGTTTGAGCCCGAAGTCGATGAGCCCGTAGTCCGCTCCACCAATAGCCGGAGGGTCGACGCTGGTATTGATGAACCGGCCTGTGGCGTCGCTGGCGACATCGCGCACGGTTTGGTTGGGGGAGGTGGCACAGTGGCCGGCGGTGAGGGCGTAGGTGTGCTTGTCGGCGCCGATGTAGACCCAGCCGAGCGTGCATGCACTGCTGGCAGTTTCGATTCGGTCGCCGGGCTCGACGAGTTGCACGGCGGCTTCTGCCGGTGCTGTGGGGGTGCCGATGAGGATGCCGAGTGTGGTGGTGATCGCGGCTGCGATACGTGCGGAGTTCATGAGTGGCGGATCTGGTCGGTGGGCCGCCGGCGGCGGCACAGGTGGCGCTCGGCGTGTCGTTGGGCGCGGACCCCGAGGGTTTCGATCCAGGTGCCGGCCGCCGTGGCGGCCGCGCGGTGACGGTGGGTGACTGCAACGGCGGCCGCGGTGTGGCGGACAACGGCATCGGTGAGGGGTGTGGTCATGGGGTGTCCCATCCGGGTTTGGCGGCGGCCTCGGCGCGGCGCAAGAGGTCGGCGAGCTCTTGGCGGGTCTCGGTGAACAGCTTGGTGAGCAATTCGGGTTCGACGTCGGTGTCTGCGAGTTGGTGCATTCGGATTGCGTTGTCGCGGAACGCACGTCGATAGGCGGCGTCGAGTACTTCGCGCGCGTGTTGTCCGGCTGTGCGATGGGGGTCGGTCGCGCTCTGGTAGGCGTCGAACAGGTACATCGACAGTCCTTTGAGCTGGTGTGCGGTGGGTGGCCGGCCTGGCTGCACAGTGATGGTGCTGGGCTGCGAGCGTGCGGCGGCGAGCACGGCGACCGGGTCGGGATCCTGTCCGGCGTCCACTACCAATGTGCGGATGACTTGGTATGCCCAGCGAGTTCGTGGGCGCCAGATCACGGTGTCGGGGACGAGCTCGAGGATGGCGCGGACGTGGGTGGCGGGCAGCCACAATAGCGCACCGATCAGCTGGTGTTCAGCTTCGCAGTCTTGCGCGAGGGCATCTGCGGGGGAGTCGCTTTCGTCCTGGGTGGGGTGCTGCTCTTCGAGTTCGGGCGCGGCCAGCCAGGAGTCGTCGCCGGCCACAGGCGGCCGTTCGAGGGTTGCCGCGGTACTGGGGCTCATCGCGGGATCTCCTTGTCGATGATGGTGTGCACCACGGCGTAGGCGGCTCGGCCGATCCGGATGCCGTCATCGAGGAAGCGGGCGACGTCGCGGCCGTCGCGGCCGTCGACGAACTCAGCGTCTTCGACGGGGCCGCGCAGTTGAGCGAGTTGTTCGTAGGCGCGCTGGAATGAGGAGATGCCGTCGGCGATCTCGGTGAGAAGCTGGTCGCGGGTGTGGCCGATCTGTTCGGTGTGCTCGTCGTAGGCAGATGCGGTGGGTAGTGGGTGAATTGTCATGTCGTTATGGTCCTTTCGCGGGATTGGCCATCTAGCCGTCAGGCGGGGTGGCCGGGGTAGGTGTGTCCGTAGGTTCGGTGACTGCTGGCCCCGGTGAGGTCGTCCCAGGCCATCTGCATGGCGTCGCGCTCGTAGGCCTCGACCAGGGGGTTACCGGTATCCGCGGCGGCCGCGACGTCGCGGAGCTGCTTGAGCTCAGCGAAACGGGCGGTGCGGGCAGGACTGCTCAGGTCGTGCTCGATGGTGGCGGTGGCGTAGGCCTTGCCGGTGGTCAGGCTTGTCAGCTCGAAACTCGAGGATTCATTGCCGGCCTGGGTGGTGGTGACGGTGCAGTCGGTACCGTCGGCGAAGCTGTGTAGGGCCGCGGCGGCGTCACCGTGGTCGGGGTGCACGCTGACGGTGGTACTGTTGGCGTGGTCGATACTGAGCTGGTACATGGTCAGACCGCCTGCCGCGCAAGCACTTTCACGCGGTCTGGGCGGAACCCACTCCAGTGCTGGTCGCCGGCGACGACGACCGGGGCTTGCAGGTATCCCAGTGCCATCACATAGTCGCGCGCCTCGCTGTCGAGGGTGATGTCGACTTTCTCGTAGGCGATGGCGGCGTTATCCAAGGCGCGGAATGTTGCATTGCATTGCACGCATGAGGGTTTGGTATAAACGGTGATGTGAGACATTTGTGGCCTCCAAACAATTCGGTGTGCGGATGGGATATTCATTTATTCTACTGCCAGTAATGGCGTTATGCCATATCTAAAGAAATCTTCTTATTGATCTTTTTGTTGAAATCAAAACGTGTGGCTAATCCGCCCGTGAATATATGCCTGACCGGTGCACGAGGCATGTCTTAACCACCTGTCTTTCGCCGTTTCTGGCAGGTTCTTCACCATTGATTGGTAGAGGGTCGCGCAAGGTTTCGGGCGGAAAGTTTTCCGTGAGCGGAGCGAGCAGGTGGGAAAAGTTTCCGAGCTGTAGGCCGTCCGCATATGCGGCGCCGAAGACCTTGCGCGACCGGCTAGCAATCAATGCATAATGCAATGCCCAGAAACGGTGGTAGTTGTCTTTATCAGTGCTTAGCGCTGTACGTGATCTAACGGGCCGCAAGTAATGCGGCGGTGGTAAGGAGAATGGGGAGTAGCGCCGGAGGCGTTTCCGCTTGGAGTTATGGGCCGGGCCCGCCGGCGGGGGAGTGCGCGGCGGGCCCGGTGTGCGGGTAGGTGGTCAGAGGGTTTGCAGCATCCGGAAGGCGTCGACTTTGAGGGATTCGACAGTGCTGCCGGGGGTGACGGCGCGCAGGGCGCGGGTGTCGGCTGCGGCGCGGGTGGTGCGGGCACCTCGGACGGGCTGGAAGTGGTCGAGGTATTCCGTCACGGCGTTGTAAGCGCCCCAGCGGGTTTCGCCGATCGGGGCGACGGTCGGCGACGACGTCCACAGTTTGACGATGCTGTTGGCCTGCTGTTGACGGCCACGGCGGGCGGTGGCGCTGGCGCTCTTGTCGTCGGCCTTGACCAGCTTGGCGGCGAACTGCCGTACCTCGTCGATGTCCATCGGGGTGGCGTAGAGCGCGGCGGCTTCGGCTTCGAAGGCGTCAATGTAGTGCCACGCTAGGCCAAGTGCCGTTCGGGCTTCCTGGATCGCGATGCGGGCTCCGTTGGTGTGGCGGATCCCGAATGTCGATTTCGCGCCAGCGATGGCGGCGGCCTGGGTGTTGGCGCACACGATGCGTACCGATGTCAGCAGCAGGCGGAACTTGCTGCTGCCGTCGTGGCTGTTGAGGGCTGCCAGATACCAGTCTGTGCGGTCTTTCGACCCGTCGTGTCCCTCGAAGGTCATCGTTTTCGGCAGCTTCATGGTCACGAAGGTTTCGCGGCCACCGCGTAACGCTCCGGCGGTCTCGAAGTGCGCGCCGGACTCGTCGGTGAGCGCGTCAAGGATCGCGCACGACGCTTCGTTCTGCACCGGCTCGTATTTGGTGCCGACGACACCGAGGTAGTCGACCTGTCCGGCAAGGATCGGATTGTCGCGCACGGTGGCGAACATGTCCGGTACCTGAATCGGTGGCGGTGTGGTGACTCCGTCAGCGGTGATGATCGCATCGCGGGGGATCACCAGCGGCATTTTGCGAACGTTCCAATTGGCCAGATGGGCTGACTCCATCGCTTCCTGTCCGGTCATGGCGTGGCCGACCGGCTGGCCGAGCCGGTGCCATGCGTCGGTCTGGGAATCGGCGAACGAGTAGATGCCGCGGGTCGAGTCGAGTTCGTGGGCCATGATGGGGTTCCTTCCGTAGGAGAGTGGTGGGTGACCTTGTGGCCGCCCGTTCTTTTTGCCTTCCGGCACCGAGATCAAGAACCGGCATAGGGCCGGTAAAGCAGCAAGTGTTCGGCGGGGCCGGTTTCCAGGGAGCGCAGCGACCGGCAAAGAAACCGGTGCCGAGCCGCAGGCCGCAGCGGGCACTTGCGCGGCCGGACCGCCGGTTATGATCGATGGCCGGAAAGGCAAACGAACTCTGATCACTCCCTTAGGAGTGATCGAATTCACTAGCGCCGCAGGCGCTTCCATTCATCTCGAAACCGGGTCGGGCTGCGGAGGGTGGTGGCCTCCGCAGCCCGACCCGGCAGTTAGTCGGCGTCCTCGCCGGGTTCGGCTTCGGTCTCATCGGTCTGCAGGCTGTCGTCGTACACCTCGTCTGCGGTCCGCTCACCGACGACGACCTGTTCGACCGGGGCCAGCTCGTAGGAATTGGCGACCAGGAAGCGCAGGTAGTCGACGGGCTTGACGACGTCGTACCCGCCGTAGCGCCACGAGTCCTTCGGCGTGCGGGCTTCCAGCGCACCCAGCACAAGCCCGAGCGTGACGACCTGGGCCCGACCGTCTGCGGTCGGCGCAAGCTCGCTGACCTGCTTCTTCACCGCAGCGGTCGAGTCGACCCCGAGCAGCTTGGCCGCCTGGGTCGCCCCGTGGAACTCCTTGATGAGCCCGGGGTCGCGGACCAGGCAGTCTGCGACGAAGATCGCCGCACCTTTCGGCGGGGTCTTGCGGACGAGCAGCTTGGTGACGAACTCCTGGCGCACGTGTGCGGCGGCCTCGGCCATCTGGTTGAGTGCGATGACCTTGCGGCGTTCCCGCCGCAACTCAGCTGCTCGCTGGGCCTCTTCGGCAGCCGCCTCGTCACGGGCCTGCTGCGCGTCCGTGTCGTTCACGTCAGCCTCGTCCTGGACAGTGGCCTCAAGCGGTGCGTGTGGTGAGACCTGGTGGCCGAGCTGCAGGCCAGCGGCTTGGTAGTCGAGGCAGTACCAGTCGGGCGAGTAGATCGTCGTCTGGACCACGCTGTTGAAGTGACGCGTACCCTCTTCCGGGGTGGCCTCGTCGTCGTCGCGGGTGGTCCAGTCGATCGAGTCCTCGTCCACGATCTCGCCGGTTTCGGCGTCGGTGTAGCCGTCCTCTTCGTAGAGCATGGCTGCCCAGTGCGCGGGTTCGGTGACGGCAGCGGTGGTGACGCGTTCTCCATCTGCGGTGAGCAGGTATTCGATTGCCAAGCAGGTCGTGTCGTTCCACATGGGTGCGTCGTCGTGCTCGATCACGCGGTAGCCGCGTGCGGTGTAGTTCTGCACGGCGGCGGCGTATGCGCGGTCGCGCTCGCGGGCCTGGCGCAGCTCTTCGACGCGGAGGGCGAACCGGGTGGTCCCGGCAACGGCGATGAGCTTTTCGATTGCGTCGTCGTCGCCGTCGAACTCGCTGAGTGCGGCGGCTTCTTCCAGGCTCAGCTGGCCGGTGTCGAGTGCGTTCATGGCGTCCTTCGACTTGCCTGCTGCCGCAGCGGCTTTGACGGTGTCGCGTTTCACGGACAGCTTCTTGGCCACCTTGGTCTGCGAGACTCCGGCGTTGAGCATCTGTTGGATGCCGCGTGCGCGTTGGGCCTCGGTGATGGCCTTGACCTGATCGTTGGTGACGATCTGGTGCACGATGCGTTCGATGGTTTCTGCGCTGGCGTTGGCTGCGCTTGACGGCAGCACGTACACGGGCACGGTGGTCAGGCCGAGTTCGCGGGCGGCAAGGGTGCGCATCTGGCCGTTGCGGACGCGGATCACGTCGGGGTTCTCGGCGCTGCGGACGGCGGTGATCGGCGTCAGGACGCCGTTCTCGGCGATGCTGGCCAGGAACGACTTGTCGAGGGTCGCCTCGTCACGCACGTTCTCACCGATTTCCAGCGTTGCGGGATCGAGGTGTTCGAGCGTCCCGAACTGTGCGGTCTCAACAACGTCCTGCTGGGTGGTGTCGGTCATCTCAGTACCTTTCAGGTGGGAGCGACCCGGAGGCCGCCCGTTCTTTTTGCCTTTTGGCACTGGAGATTTGGGCGGGTGTGGGGGAGCCGGAGTGCAAGACCCGGGCGCAAAGTCTTTCCGAGCGAAGCCATCGGGAGCGAAGCGAGCGCGGCGAGCGTAGGGAAAGAGTTTGCGAGCCCGCAGGGCCCGGAGCGTCGCGCAGCAGCGGAGGCCGGCGTCTTGGCGCGTAGGCGAGCCACCCGCCACAATCGGAAAGTGCAAAAGGCACAAAAACGTCACGTCACCTGCTCGACGCAACCCACTTCCACCACTACGACAAATTGTGCCGCTGGCTATGGCCGCGTCGCGGTTTGAGGCGGGTGTAGTTCGTGAGATATCGCGTGCGATATCTCACGAACTATCTCCTGCTCGGATCTCTCAGATCCCGTATGAGGCCGAGTTGGTGCCACACGTGGGCGCGCCGCGCTAACTCGGCCCTCTCAACGGAAACGAAACGGTGACCGCGGTCGCTAATGCTGAATAACCCGAATTCGACCGCCGACCACGTTGCCGGATCTCAAAGCGTTCTCCACAGCTGACTGAGTGTGTTCTGGCGGGGTCCCGGCGATTCCGAGCTTGCCAGTGATGACTGTGATCCAGCCAGTCGATCGCACAGTGGAGTACCACATTCCGGCGGGGTCGTCGTCGTCGAAATGCTCCAGGAACCGACCGGGGCGGCCGGGGACGTGGTCGATATAGCCGGTGCGGTCCGGACTGATGTGCACCGTGTAGTCAGCAACCTCTGGAAATTGCTGATCGATTGCTAGCGCGAGGCCGAACCCCTCACTGAGGAAGAACTGTGTATCAAGGGCAGTTGGCTCACCAGACGCAGTAACGGCGTTCAAACCACGACGTCGATCAATGAGAAGCATGGCTTCAACACCACGTCGAGTGTCACCGCCTGGTTGGAAGGCGACTTTCATGAAAGTGACCTCGTCCTCCGGGAACTCGCTCGGATCAATAGCTTTACCGTCCACCACGTGGGAAGATGCGCAGTCGACGTGCGCGAATCGCATCACTTGCGGGAAGTTCGGTGACTTGATGACAAGGACGCTGGCAAGCTCGATCCGGGCATGCCCGGATCTACCGCAAGCGACACAGGTGTATACGTCGATGGTTGCGCGGGCTTCCTCGATCACCTGTTGAGTGAGCACTTTGCGGACCTCAGGAGCAAACACAAGACGCGCACGGTCGGTCATAGTTGAAACCGTACTGACTAACCTGGTTCTGTGGGGCGCCGCGCCGTGGCATGTCGGCCTTCGGGTGTTTGGGTGAGCTGTCAGGCAACGAGGGCGGTGACCGTCGGCGGTCGCGGCGGTGAAGTGCCGTGCGCCCGATATTGCCGATCGGTTCGGCGATGGCAGTGATGGGGCCGTTGTCCGAATTTCCCCTTACAGGCCTGATTTCCGTCACTTGACGAAACGATATTTTGGGAATCGAACATATGCTCGATTAGTGTTGAACGAACGTAGCCGTTGCAGCAGCATCGCGTCGTCGTCCGGCAACGGCGACGTCGCGGATGACGGATCAGACCAGCTCAGGTGGACGCCGCGCGGCTGGGTCGAGCCGGGGCCACCAGCAGCCTGCCCGAACGGCCATTCACTCCAGGGTCCGTACCATTGCCTAGTCGGCAGCCAGGCATGCGGATGCGGAACCGTCCACCGCGTTTTCCACTGCCGTAGCTGCACGGCATCCGTCTACCGGCCGACACCAGGGCCAGCGTGCAGTTTCGTGGACTTCGACGGCCGCCAGCGATCCGTTTAATTCTGGTACGTGTGCGTACCGATAATAAGTAATTATGTCAGGTAGAGGTGTATCTAGCTGTGCCCCAGCTATTTTGAAGCTCTGATAATAACAACGACCGTCCCCGATCTTGGCGAACCTGGCGGGTTGTCGCATTCAACCTGTCGGCCGGCGGCTCGCCCGACGATTCTCGGCCAAACGGGCGATCGCGGCTCTCTGGCATTTTGGTCGCACGGGGCGCGCGTCGTTCATCTGGGTTGTCTGTGATCGCGACGCCATGATTACCAATAGTTGGTACATTTTGGGTATGGGTAGAAACACCTCGTTCAGCCTGGATGAGCACTTCAACGCGTTCATCGACGACGAGGTCGCCTCAGGCCGATATCGGTCGGCAAGCGACGTCGTCCGCGCCGCTCTGCGGCTGCTGGAGGAACGCGAGACACGCTTAAACGCCCTCCGCGAGGCGCTGGTAGCTGGCGAAAATAGCGGTGCGTCAACGCCGTTCGAGTTCGACGCGTTCGTGGCGCGGAAGCGCGCTCAGGAACGTCGCGGACGGTGAGCCGATATGTGCTGTCCCCAGCTGCCCAGGCCGATCTGGAGCAGATCTGGGACTACTCGTGCGAACGATGGAATGACGATCAGGCTGAAGCGTACGTGCGCGTGATTCAGCGTGCCGTTGAGCTTGTGGCGGACAACCCGCTCATCGGGAGGCCTTGCGATGAGGTCCGTACCGGCTACCGGCGGCATACGGCGGGATCGCACACGCTTTATTACCGTGTTGGCGCCGGTGGAGAGCTGATCGATGTGGTGCGCATCCTCCACAAACGCATGGATGTCGACCGACACCTCGACTGACGTGCCGGCGGCCTGGTCCAAGCAAGTCGGGATTATCGTTCGGAATCGCCAACTTCACTGACACGCAGCAGTTGTTTCCGAATCCCATTCTTGTTGGCGCTCCCCTGGGAGTGACCGCCAACTCCGCAAGGGATCTTGAGGAGGGTTACCGACTCGGTGAAATGGAGCGCGGCTACCGATCCTCAGCCGTGTCGGAGATGGTCCCGGTTGCCGCAGCACCCGATCCAGAGCTGAGCCTTTGCAACGCTGGTCCCCCCGTCCTCACCTGCTCGGCCTCGGCGACGGGCCGCTACGCCTGGCGGAGCGCTGCCGAACAACTGACGCAGGTCCGCTGACACAGGCCCAGTTCAGCGCTCCTGATGCACCCGAAGACTCGGCGGCGAGGCCGCGCAAGCGAGCGTCGCGCGCACAGCGGTCTAAACAGGACGCTGACCAGGAGCCCTGACGCGCCCCGATGGTTGGGCACCTAACCTAGCTCGGCGATCGCCTGGAGGCCTTCTTGGCAGCGTGTGGCTGCTGGGGAAGGTATGCGTCGAGGGCGGCAGCAACCATTTCCGAGCGGTTGGTTTCCGGGGCACCAGGCCGCTGCACGCGGATCTGTTGAGAAGCCCAGGTTTCGAGGGCTTTCATGACTTTGCGCTCGGCTTTTGTGGGTCGGATGCGCAGCGGGAGCGGCGTTTCCGTGCCGGATTTGCCCGGCGCCCCGCGCCAAGGGAACAAGTCGCCGGGAGTGGGGCCGGGGCGCCTCGCAAGGATAAGGGCCGGCAGTTCGTGGGCGTGCTCACGTAGCGCGTTAAGCACGATAGCCGTGTGGCTCGGTGCAGTGGCGCGGGCGCTGTTGAAACGCACGACGATCGATTCGGGAATGCTCATCACTGTCGGTGAGGGAATGTGGGCGTCGGGATCGTTGAGGTCGATGGCGAGGTCCGGCAGCCCAGCAGGTTGTTTCGTGGGCGCCTGGACGACTACCGGGGCGGCGGGGGCTGTCGCTGTGGGAGCTACTCCCCCGGCCGCGACCTGGGCGCCGGCCGCGTGTTCTTGAGGCTCGGTGGCTGGTGGGGCCGGCTGAGCCGGTTTCTCTTCAACGGCTGCGGACTGATCGGGCTTCGGTTCGAGGGGATCGGCGGTGTCGTCGATGTTGTCGGAGACGACAGACAGAGCGGCGGGGGCAGCGGGGTGGCGGGGTGGTGGCGCTTGGCGGGTTCGCCGGGCCCGCCGGTTGTTCAAGGCGTCAATTCCATTCTGTGCCATGGTTTTACTCGCTCTCTCCTGCTCTGGTGATGGCTAGCTCAACGACGGCTCGGGCGACCGCGGTCACCTCACGCACGAATGGCTTGCTGCGTGCGGGCACGGGCTTACGTGCGGATACAGCCATGCGGTATTGCCGCTGGGCGAGCCAGCTGTACTTGCTGATCGGCGGGCCGACCGGCAGTCCGTAGGTTTCGCTGATGTCTTGGAGTCGCTCGATCATCTTGCGCGGCGGTACCGGGGCGACCATGTTGGGCACGATCAGCAACGGATAAGACCGGAGTTCATCTGCCATACCCTCCAGCGCCTCCAGGGGCCGTTGTTCGAGGACAACCGGTGCGACGATGACATGCGCGGCGGCGACGGCGCCGTAGGTACTGTCACCGCCGCCGGGATGCGTATCGGTGACGATGGTTCGCCGCCACTCGGTTGACCACTGTTCGAGGTGGCGAGTCACTATTTCGTCGTCGGGCTGGTTGGCCATCCAGTCGGGGTGGGACGGGACGAGGTCAGCACGGAATTCCCCGCCCTTGAGGGGTCGTGGAGTTCGTCCGGTCTCGAATGCGTCAAGCAGCGGTGCGTTCGTGCGGGTCTCGTGGCGGTAGCCCCACGCGCGGCTGGCGTTGCCGCGGTCCCAGTCGAGGTCGACGAGCACCGCGGCGAGGATCCAGGCGATCTCTTTGGCGATCTCAGTCTTGCCGACACCGCCCTTCCAGGCGGCGATCGCCACGAGCAGATTGGCGAGGACCCGGCGAAGAACGTGCTCTGGCGTGGTGGCCAGCAGGGAGTCAATTAGCCAGTCATTGTCCTCGTCCTGTTCATCACGGCCGAAGGGGTACCGCAGCCGTTCCAGGGCGAGATCAATCGGTGAGGTGTCGGCATCGATCACGCTGGTAGTCGTCATGCTTCCTGTCACTCCCCCGCTCACGCGTAGTTTCTCGGGATATACCTCGCGGTGTGCCGCGTCATGTTTCACATGCTAGAGCGTGAACTATCTCATGGGCTATCTCATTCGATAACGTGTCGCTAACTTCACGAAATATTTTATGAGATAGACGACGCGATACGGCAAATGTCATGCCACGCGCTACCCTGCGTGTTACCTTATGCATCGTTCCATCCATGTGTCTACGTACTACTCCACACGCATACTCAGGCGCTTCTCCGCACAATATCTGTCGCAAGTACTTGCCCGTCATCTCATGCATTGGCGTCCGCGATGAGTTGTGAAGTACCACACGCATCACCGTTTGTGCCAACTCACGTGAGCACGTGTGCGTCATTCCACCGATCAGCGTGTGCGTTGAAGTTCGCGTCATTGTTCGGGTTAGGTGGCGCGTCAATGTGTGAGGCAACGGGCCGAGGATGAATTTCAGGATGACTGTCGCATAAGCGGCTGGGTGGACCAGACACTTCGAGTTGAAGATCGCGAGCTGACGAAAAGGAAGTCCCTAATGACCCTCTTGGATGAGCGGCCCACACTGGCTCCGGACGTTTCGGTGGAACCAGCCGAGCCCAGGCCACCACGCACGAGCCCTTCTCCTGCAGCCGCGGAGCGGGGCAGCGGCCAGGTCGACCGGGCGGCTGAGAAGCTGCTGATGCTGCAGCGTGCCCGCAAGAGCGCGGTCGCGGTGACGGTGTTCATCGCATGCGGATCGTTCGGGCTGTCGTTCTACTCACTGTGGGACATGGCGTCTCAGCTGGCGTGGCCTTCCTACATCGCGTGGATGTGGCCGCTGATCGTCGACGGAATGATCATCGTCGCCACGATGTCGCTGGTGGCATTCGGTGGATACACCGGGCAGAAGGCCAACGTCGTTTATTCGTGGTGCGTCCTGGTGTTCGGGGCAGTGGTCAGTATGGGTGCGAACTTCATTCACCCTCTACTGCCACATCTGATGGGGCAGACGCAGGGGCCCATCACCGCGGGCATGTGGCTGGGGGCCGGGATCTCGTGCATTCCTCCGATCGCACTCTTGGCTTGCACCCATCTGCTGGCCAGGCTGTGGGCCTTCACTCCCGACGAGGAGAGTCTGACACCGGCCGAAGTGGCGGTCGGAACCGCTGAGGTTGGCGAGCCGGCGGAGGGGGTGGCGGAGCTGTCGCGCGCCGTGGCGGCCGGGATCCAGGGTCGCGGCAAGTTGACGGGACATCCGGAGGAAGTGGTCGCCGAGACGGTACGGCTGCTGTTCCATACCGAACCGACGTTGACGTTGAGGGAGATCGGCAGGCGGGTTGGTCGGCATCACGACGTGGTGGGCAAGGTGCGCGATGAGGTATCAGCGCTGCTCGGAGCTGGTGTCGCAGATGGTGGCGGGGGGCAGTAGATCGCTGGCGCAGGGTGGCGGAATGAACGCCAACCCATCCAAGTCGATATCTCATGAAATATCTTGCGCGATATCTCACATGGGTTGGAGGGGATGGCTTGGCGAAGTTCGTTCCGGATGACTGTCGCATAACGCCATGGGGGTTCCTAACGTTCAACTCAGTGCGGCTGACGTCGGTCGCGACCAAGAACTCAGGAAGGGTGGCTCGCGGTGGCGGTTGGATTTGACCAGGGTCTGTCGGACTCGGTGGACAACGTCGTCAAGCTTGTGGGCGCCGCGGGAAATATCTTCGCCCCGCCGGCTGCACCGGTATTCGGGCCGGGCGGGTTCCCGCAGAGCCCCTCCAACGGCGCCGACGAGGACCGTGGTGGAGGCGGGGGAGACCCTACGTATCCGCTTCCGCCCGGGCATGCCCCCATCCCTGCGCCGCCCCCGGCAGGGCAGGCAACCGGTGGGATGCCTAATGGAGCCGACAACGCCGGGCAGCAGTACAACGACAGCAACCACGGTGTGGAGCTCACCGACCAAAAACTGTCTCAGACCCTCAAGGACATCTTCGCGTCCAATCAGGCGTCGTACGACAAGGTGATGTCGATCCTCAGGGAGATCGAAGACAAGCAGAAGCAGATGGGACCGGACGCGTTGAACACACCCGGTGGTCTGCTGACCTTTCAGAAGTTCGTCGACGACAAGCTCGGCGAGGTGCAGAAGGTTCTCGATGACGCGCACATCGATACCGCCAAGCAGTCCGAGGTGCTACGAGGCCTAAGCGACGAGTACCGCACGACCGGACCGAGGGGAGATGAGCACGCCGGGCCTGGCGGCAACGGTGGCGCACCTGGCGGCGAGGGTGGCGGTAACGGTGGCGAACAGGGCGGCGCCCCTGGCGGCGGCGAGGGCGGGGGTGGCGGCGGTGGCGGTACCCCGCCGGCGGAACCGTTACAGGATCCGTTTGCGGGTCTGGGTCCGATGACGGGTGGCGGTCCAATGGATCCGCTGGCTGCGCTGGGGCCGGCGTTGGGAAGTGTGCCGGGCGTGCTGTCGGGGATGGGCGGTGGCGGTGGGGGGTTGCCATTGGATGCGCTCGGTTCGGGACTGGGGGCTCTGGGCGGGTTGGCTGGGCTCAAGGACACTTTCGCTGACAAGACGCCGACAGACGGCGAGAAGCCCGACGATCACTTCAAGGACGACCCGGACCCTTCGAAGGATCCGAAAGTCAAGGATCCCGAGGCCGGGTTTAACGACAATCCCGCGCCGCCGGCTCCCGGTGCTGATCCTGCGCATCCGGGGGTGGTCGACCCGAAGACACAGACCGCACCGGAGGCGGCCGCACCGGTGGCCACGCCTGCCGGTGATCCTGAGAAGTCGGAGCTGACGGTGAAAGCCGGCAACGATGAGTTCACCGCGCCGGACAAGCTGACTTACGACGTGATGAGCGACGTGGTGCAGAAGGGGATGAGTCCGACCGCGGCCTACGGGCAACACGGTGTGCAGCTGGCGCCCCCTGGTACGCCGGTGACGGCTCCGGTGGATCCGAATCTCATGAAGGGTGGCGAGCTGGGCTACTTCGACGCCCAAGAGCCGATTCTGGCTATGGGGAAGGGCAAGATTTGGCTTGATGGCCAAGTCCAGCCGTTGAGTGCGCTCGGAAGTCGGCAGGATTTCCTAGGCTGGACGAAGGCACCGGGTGCTGCGGCGCAATCGGGCACCGGCGCTGGGGCGGTGTAGGAGTTGTTGTCGATGCAGCCAGAGGTCAGGTCACCTGTGCGTACCTATGTCGAGTATTCCCGTGATGGTGCGCTGACCGTTGAACTCGACGGGGACGAAGCGGTCGTGCGTGTGCAGGTCGAACCCGAGGTCAACGCGACGTGGACAGCCCAGGAGGTCAGTTCTCGAGTCCTGCGCCTGCATACGGTGGCGCTGATGCGCAAGCGCTGCGAGGACCGCGACCAGATGAACGACCGCGGAGCGGGCATCCCGCCGGGACACCCGGTCTTCCCGACGGCGTCGGAAGTCGCGGAATACCGGCACCGATTCATCAATTTCTGATGGGTTTGGCTGCTGCATAACGCCACGACGACAGTTACGTTGGGGCAAACAGGGGAGCACTTCCAGCCGGGGAAAGGCGCAGCAATGACGAGTTCCGATCCAGACGACGATCAGCTGGCGGAGCTTCTCGGCGATCAGCTCCGCTATGCAAGGGAGCGCATTGCGGTGTTTCGCGAGTCGATGGGCCGCCTTGAAGTCAGCGGGGAAGTCGACGGAGTACGAGCCGTTTTCGGTTGCGGTGATGCTCTTGCGCTGCGCGAGTTCACGGTTGCCCCGCAGATGCTGGCGAGGTGTTCAAGCAGCGATCTCGCCGACGTCATCAAGACCGTGCTGGCAGATGCCCACCAACGGTTCAATGAGCAGTTCAAGGAGTTGTACAGGGATCTGGATCTGTGGGGACTACTCGGGTGGGAGACCAGCAGCACCTGCCCGACCGTGTCGTCGATCAGACACGTGGAGTCGTCTCGGTCCGGTGACCTCCTGATGAGCTTCGACGATCGCTCTGTCGTGGCCGATGTCTATCTGGCCCCGGCTGTGGTCTCAACCTGGACCGGCCAACAGGTGGGCGAGCGAGTTCAAGACATGTACACCGCGGCGCTCACCGCCGCGGTTGCCCGAGAGGGAGCTGAAATGCAGCGGCGCGGCGTTGAGAAGCTGGAACGGTTGCCCAGCGCCTCCGAAGTCACCGAATACCGCCGCCGATATTTCGATTTCTGACAAAGCGGCACAATACAAGTAGCAAACTGCGGTCAGGGAAGGTAGACGATGAGTCGTTCACTGGATATCAATTTCGATGAGTGGGAAACCCACGCACAATCGTGGGACACCGAAGCCGACGCTGCCCGCGACCGGCTGCACGTCGACGACACGGCCATCGCCGAGGCCAAAAAGTCGTTCGGCAAGATCGGGTCGTCATCGGTCGGGCAGGAGTACGCCGCGGCGCTGCAAGCCCGCAGAGAACTCGGACGACGGTTCGGTTCGTACGCCAACGGTGTGGCCGGCCACATTCGGCGCGACCTGGCAACCTACGGCGACACCGAGGCCGCCAACAGCCGGGCACTGTCCACCTAAGGAAGCTGGGACGGTCGAATGGGCAGCAGGCTGGGCATCGATCCGGACGGTGTGCGGGGGGCCGGCGGCGTCGTGCAGCAGGCCCCCACGCGGGGAACCCCGTCCTCGGCGGTGACGCCGGCGGCGGCTGATGCGACATCGGTGAGTGTGGCTGCGCAGCTAGGAGCGTTGATGGCCATGCTGGGCGTGAACACGACGGTGACGAACACTCGCACCGAGGTGGCGTCGGGACGGCTCACGAGCAGTGCCGCCACCTATCAGGAACAGGACACGATCTCAGCGCGTGCATTGGGCGATACTCAGGGAGGTGGCGCACCCGCGCACTTTGCCGATGTGCAGATGCCGACCTTCGCCGCACCTCAGGTGCCCAGCCTGCCAGCCGCAGTGCCGGCAGGCGGCGGGATTGTCCCGGTGACCGGCCACGAGATCGCCACCGTCGTTCATGGGGGTCCAGGCCCGCAGGGCCTGGACGACGCAGCGACCGCGCTCAAGGCTCTCGCCGATCAGCTCGAGCAGGCCGCAACGACGGTGCGCTCCGGGCGCTCACAGGCCGCCAGCAGCTGGTCATCACATGCTGCCGACAACGCCGATAATCACCTCAGCGGTCTGGAACGCCGCTACCAGGATCACGCCGAGCAGGCGCGCACGGGTGCATCCCAAGCCAGCATGCAGGCCGCCAATTTCCGGCAATTCAAGGCCGACACTCCGCAGCCAAGCGTCTTCACGGATTTGGAACGGCGGCTCTATGCCGCCAACAAGGCCAACGCACAACCAGGCAGTATGGGTCGCTACTCGGCCACGATCACCGAACTGCAGACGAAACTGGCTGACGCGAACCGCCAGGCCATTACCGCATTCGGCCAGTACACCGCAGCCGCGGAAACCCACCCCGTGTCCAGCCTTGGACAGCCACCTAGCCCAGCAGATTCCCCGCACCCGGCCGGCGCGGCGGATCCGGGAGCAGATACCGCCGGATCGGACATGAATACCTCAGCGGCACTGGATGATCCGAACGCCGACCCGGCGCTGCTGGATGATGCGACCGGCACCGGCGCGGAAATGTTGCAGACCGTGTTGCCGGCGCTGCTCGGGGGGATCTCGGGCGCGGTCGGCGCTGGGGTGGGGGCGGTCAGTGGCGCCGCCCAGAAGCTGCAGGAGGTCGGGAGCCAGGCGGTCGGTGGTCTGACACAAGGCATGAGCACATTGACCTCGGCTGCATCGGCGTCGGTGCCGAAGCTGGGCGGCAGTGACGGGTCGGGCGACGGGTCGGGGTTGCCCGACTTCGGATCAGGCGGTGGCGGCGGACTGCCCGGAGACACCGAGCCCGCGTCTTCGACACTGTCGGGGCCACTTTCGCCGCCGGCGGTGACGGCCGCGACGTCTGCGCCTGTCGTAGCAGCACCGGCAACTGTCAGCGCGTCCACACCGAGCCCCGCTGGCGGCCCCATGGGTATGGGTGGGGGCGGAATGGTCCCACCCATGATGGGCGCACCGATGGGCGGCCGCGGAGGCGGCGCTGAAGAAGACAAACGGCTATCGCCCGATCGGCGACTACACATCGAAGAAGCGCCCAACGCCGAACCAGTCAAAGGCCGGCGCGAGGCGCGCGCCAGACGAGGGGACACCGAAAAGCAATGACCAGCGCCGAGAAGACGAACTCCACGGACCATCGCTCCGTGGAGTTGAGCGACGACGAATACGTCGCGCAGACCGAAGGCGCGATCGCGCACTGGCGGGCCCGTCACCGGGCCTTCATGGACGCGGTCGACCGCATCGAGGTCGACCCCGTCGATCCCGACGTCTACGCGCGTTTCGACAGCAACGGGACGCTGGTCGAGTTCGAGGTGACTGACAAAGCGCTGCGCACCTACACCAACACCGAGCTGGAAGAGCTCATCCGAAACGTGCTGGAGGAAACCCGCAGCCGTGCCGCTGCCGAACTCTTTGGACTGCACGCGAAGTACCTGCAACCCAACGCGGCGAACTTCGATCCCGATATTGTCGGCGAACCCTACATCGTACCGCCGCCGATCTAACAGCATTGTGACACAACAGGTTTCAGCAGAGGGAGAAGGTTCTGTGTCGAGTGTTCTGGTTGTTGGCCCCCGGGAACTTCAGCCTGGGGATGTGATCGTCGGGTTGCAGCGACACGGGACTCACGATCCGGTGGTGCCGAGGAACAAGATTGTTGACCTCGCAGTCAGGGAGCATCCAGTGGTCGGTGGGGAGTGCATCCGGATTCGCCGGCCGGCCGGCGAATCCGACTATGAGATGAACCTCTGGAACGGCAACGAGTACCACGACGAAACCCTGTTTCACATCCAGCGCCCCTGAAATCCACTGCCTCAGCGCGCCGGCGCCGTAACAGGCCTGAGGACACCCCATGACCGATGAACACGAAGACCTCCAGCTGCGCTACGACGTCTTCTGGCAGCTCGACTACACGGTGTCGGCATTCGGTCCCGACGACGTCACCGCCGAGATGGCCAACAACTTGCTGACCGTCCTCAGAATGATCGGCCGCGACGAGACTGATCCTGATCCACCCTCAGCTGCCGCGATCGATCTCGCAGCACGCGCCCAGCGCGACATCGACACCCCCACTTGGGAAGCCACCTGGCAACGATTCAAGCGGGAAATCCGGGAAGAGCGAATCCGGCTTGCCAGAGAACTGGGAATCGAGCCGACCGACTACACGGGGTGAGCCCGCAAGAGGCGGTGTCGATCACATCTCACCGACAGTTTTTCGGCACGCTCAGTCGGTCCGTCCGCGAGCGCGGCGCACAGCGTCCTGTAGCGCCGCCTGTCGGCGCGCGGCGTCGGCAGTGCGCTTGCGGGCCGCGTTGCGCACCGCTTCGGTCGCGACCGCGCGGGCAGCGATCCGACCAGTGCCGCCCGAATCCGGCCCGGCCGGCGGGGTGAGCTCTGTGCGCTGACCGGCCACTCGCGCCGCGGCAGCAGCCACTTCTGCGGCCTCACGCGCTTCCTCAGCCGCTGCGGGACGATCGTCAAGGTTCTCGGCCCCATGCCACGCCAAAATGGCCCCCAGCAGCCCGATAGGCCGGTACGGGGCATCCGGTATCGTCCGGCCGGTAACGCCCAGCCAGTCGGTCACCAGCTGCGTCAAGTCACGTGCCTTCCACCCGTGGCGTGCCGGTGCGGCCAACAACGCCGCCCAGGCACTCGCTGAGTGTCTTCGAGCCCACGGCGGGCAATCCGGAGTCGCCCTCCACGCCCGAGCCAGAGCCGAACCCCCCGCGTCCGGGCTCTTGCGGCGCCTCGCGCCGCAACTACGCGAGCCCTTGGGCGAGCGTTTACGGGTAGTAAGTGGGTAATTAAAAGACCTGGAACTACTTAAAAGAGACCCTACGGGGTGGGATGACATGCTGTTAATAACCACCATCAACCAGGCACTATCGTGCAGCACCCAAACCGATGCCCACCCACGGCCACGATCACCAACACGCCACGACGCCAACCGCTCGGCACGAGTACGTTGCCGCCCCCTCAAGACTTCGGTGGCCACCCCCAACAGTCGCAGCGCTTCGTCGGCCCGCTGCACCTGACGTACCGAGAAACCGGTCAGCTCAGCAAGCCGGGCATTGGTCGGCCGGCAGTTGCGGCCGGTCTGGAAGTCGGCATGCCGCGCCCGGGCGGCCGCGATCGCCAGGAGCGCAGCCCGGCTCACGCCCCCGTTGCACATCTGCGGCCGAATTGCCTTGTAGCGCAAGTCAAAGGCGATAGCCACAGTCAAATGAACCCAACGAGTCGATCGCCCGGTCCAACACGCCACACCCAGATGGACGTCCTGGGGGAGTTCAAGGTAGACGAGCTCGTTGTCCCGCCACCGTGTCCGAGTGGCCGCGCGACGTGCTCGACGCCGGCGCGCGGCCACCACCCGCGGCCGGGTGCGGATCACCCCGCGACGGCGTTTCGTGCGGCTGCAACCCTGGTAAGGGCGCCGCGAATGCTCGGTCACACGAGGTGGCCGAGATGATTGCTGAGTACACGAAAGCGCGCCCCCTGGACGTTGTCGGAGACGTGCGCTACCGTGAGAGCTGTCGACCAAGACAGTCCCTTCATGGGGTAGGTGCGCGAGTCACCTATGAGAAGGTCCGAGCTGGTAACTCGGTTCTTCGCACTCGCTACGACTACGAACGGTTGCCCTCGGCCTGCAAGCCGGGGGCGTTCGTCGTTCTTGGAGTGGTTTCTCGCGCGCTATTCAGATGTGCTGAGGTAACAGGGAGTTGGCACGTCGTCCCTCTGAGGTGCCCATCCCTGCGGTCCTATGCGCTGATCTGTAGCAGCACCTCCTGATTGAGTTCCCGGGCCAATTCCGGCATTCCGACATGAACCGCGAGCAAGTCAGCGATGTACTGAGACATCGACCTGACGCCCGCTTCCTGGCGCAACTTCTCCAACTCGCTGTACACGCTGTCCACCGGGCGCACTAAGACGGGCCGGCGTTCTCCCTTGTGTGGCTGTGGCATGGTGCTGACCTTGCCATCGCGAAGCGGTTACCGATTCGAGACACGCCGGTGACCCTGCGGAATCAGTATCAAATTCCCGACAAGTCACGGAGAATCGGTAACTAGCGTGATTCGCTGAGGTCAGAGACGATGGCGTCGAATCGGGAATCCGAGCGGGGGCCGCAGTACTGCCAGAACGTCGCGGCATGCGTCACCTGACGCCCAAACCACGGTTCCCGCATGGAAACCGTGCGGACACTGGTGTCGACGCGCTCCACGAGGCCGTCAGTCTCCAGTCGGGTGAGTAGCGGGTGGATCACCCCGGCCGGTGGCGGAACCGCCACGGTGTGGACCCGGCCGGCGCAGTGCTTCACGCATCCGCAGCGAAACTCGGCGAACTCCTGAATCCACGAGCAGCTCGCATCGAAGATGTGCAGCGTGCGCCACGGCAGCCCGCATTCGGCAGCGAGCTGGGTGGTCGAGCATGGCTCGGCGAAGCAACGCAGTGCGGCGGTGAGCTGGTCACACGTAGCGATCGCCTGGGCAGCGGTGAGGATCATCGGTTGGTTGTGGCGTGGAAACCCGTTGCTTTAGCTGCGGGAGGAAACGCCACGTCTCCTTTCGGCTGGTTGTCGGTGGATGTGGTTAGGGTGCGGGCGTGGCTCGTTACCGGTTGTTGCCCACTGAGGAGCAGTCGGTTGCGCTTGCGGGGCATTGCCGGCAGGCGCGGTATGTGTGGAATCTTGCGGTGGAGCAGCAGCAGTTCTGGCGGTCGGGCCTCAGGGCACCGGGCTACAACGAGCAGTCGGCGCAGCTGACCGAGGCCCGGGCCGAGTTTGCGTGGTTGGCGGCCGGATCGCAGACCGTGCAGCAGCAAGCGTTGCGGGATTTCGCTCAGGCCATGCGGAACTTCTTCAGTGGCACGCACCGCCGCCCGACGTGGCGCAAAGCCGGTGTGCACGAAGGTTTCCGACAAATTGGAGTCAAACCCCATCACGTTCAGCGGCTCAACCGCCGGTACGGGCAGGTCCTGGTGCCCAAGGTTGGCTGGGTGCGGTTTCGGCTGTCGCGCCCGGTGCCCGGCGGGGTGAAGTCCTACCGGGTCACGTTGGATCGGGCTGGCCGTTGGCATATCGCCTTCGCGCATGTGCCTGATCCGATTGGTGGCCCTCGCGATGGCACCGTGGTGGGGATCGATCGGGGTGTGGCGGTGTCGGCGGCCCTGTCGTCCGGTGAATTGCTGCATGTACCAGGCTTGTCGGCGGGTGAGGCTAAGCGTTTGAAGGTGTTGCAGCAGCGCCTGGCCCGCGCGCAGCGCGGATCGAATAGGCGCGCCAAGACGAAGCTGGCGATCGCAACGCTGCGGGCCCGTGAAGGCGACCGGCGCAAGGACTGGGTCGAAAAGACCAGTACCGAGATCGCTGGCCGGTTCGACACGATCCGGCTCGAAGCGCTCGATGTGCGGGCCATGACTCGCAGCGCCAAAGGAACTGTCGATCGGCCGGGGAGCAACGTTGCGCAGAAGCGTGGACTGAACCGGTCGATCAGCCGTGCCGGCTGGGGACTGCTCGCGGCGCGGCTGCAGCACAAAGCACTGGGTCGGGTGGAGCAAGTCCCGGCCGCGTACACGTCGCAACGATGCTCCGCGTGTGGGCACGTCGCATCCGAGAACCGTAAGAGCCAAGCGGTTTTCGTGTGCGTCGCCTGCTCGGCGGGGCCGTGCCATGCAGACGTGAACGCCGCACGCAATATCGCCGCCGGACGGGCGGTGACTGCACGGGGAGACCTCGGCGTTGGCCGGTCTACGAACCGTGAACCTCAACTCGATTCTCCTGCCGCATAGGTAAGTGGATGGGGTTGGAATCTTCTGGCTTCAGCCAGAAGAAGACGTCAACGGCGTTTTCCTGCTGCAAGGACGACCTGGTCATCGCCGAATAGGGCGAGCTGGACCGGTTCCTTGCGGATCCCGCAGCTAGTCCGTGGCTTGCTGCGGGATTCCCTGTGGGCGACCTCGGCAATGGCCGCCTGAGAAATGGGTGATTCCGCGCTTCGCGGGTCGGGACTGGATTCGATGGCCAGTCGCATTGCGGGGGGCACGAGTTTCCAGTGCGCCGTACACATGAATCCGTCACACGGGGTGCCGCAGCCTTGTGCGTTGCATCTGCCGGGTCCAGCGGTGTTCTCGGACATGCATTCTCCGTATCGGTGTGTCGATCGGTTCGGGAACCATCAGGGACTGGGTCAGGTGCCTCGGCTCGGGCTGTGCTGGCCCCGCGGGCAACTGGCGGGTCCTGAAGCCACCTGGTGCGCGCTCTGGGGTGGGCCTGACAAATGCAACGATGGCCCGGCCGTGGTGGCCGGGTCCGTGCTGGTCAGGGCGTGTGTGTCGGTGGATACTGATAACGCAGCCGCATGTCAGTCGGCCGGGTAGCCGACAAACTCGATCTCGTATCCAGCGTTGTGCAGCGCGGCGAGAATGCCGTCAGCTCGCTCCAGGTTGGCCAGGCCGTCCTGACCTCCATCCGGCTCAGGCGTGAATCCGGCAATCTCATCAGAGATGATCGTTCGCGGGCTTTCGGTTTCACTCATGTTCTCTCCTGTTTGTTGTGTCGACATTTCGCGTTGCGGCCTTGCACCGCAACGCGATTCCTTTTGTCGCGTCGGTCTCGTCGGTGGTCAACCGGCTCTTGATCGTGTCCGTGGCCCCTTCGTCACCACCTGATCGCGCCCAGCGCGAGGATTAGGGCTGTGCCCTCGCCCAACTCTGAAAGCTTCATCAGTGCTCCTAATGTCAGCTACTTGATTGACGCTGGTTGGACCGTTCGGCCTCCACATCGTCAGCGGCAGCAATCAACGCTGCAGCGAACGCCCTTGCATCACTGGCGGGAAGAGGGTCATCGTCACCGTTGTCGTAGTCCAGCTCGGCGCGAATGGTCCGCCACTTCTCGCTGAAGATGACGTGCGAGTCCTCGACTTCCCAGATGCGTTCCTGGTGACGTGGCGAGAGAACTGGTTCGGGTAGTTCCACGACTGCGATCCGCGCGGCTTTGAGCGCCGCGAGGAATTCACTCACTGCCGGATGGGAAGGTCCCTCGATGTAGAGATACCTTTCGGCTACGTCGTTGAGCGCTTCGGCGATGACGGTTTCGATGCGTTCGCTCATGACTCCAACTCCTCAGTGGTGTAGATCAACTTGGCGAGTTCGTCGAGCACGTAACGCATCCCCTCGGCTCGCGCTGCCATTGCCTCTGTGCTGGGCTCGGGCATGTCACCCGATAGTTCCTGGTGCAGTTCGCGGATCGGCTTCGACGTCTCACGGGCAGCGGTGAGCGGGACTTCTCGTAGGTACCGGTCAACGTCGCCTGACGGGACGGGGTAGCCCTCCCAAGCCCGTTCGGTGGCTTCGACTGCGGGATCACTCATTTCGTCCTCCACATCGATCCGGTGATACGGCGGACATCTTGTAGTCGTGGACTCGTCGAAGCTCGCCCCGATAGGCGCGCCCCTGCCGATGCTGGGCTGGCAGTGGGGCAATGCACCCAACCAGTCGCCGGTCGGGTGTGGTGGTTGCGAGCTCGGCCGGCGCGGCTGGCTTGGATACAGCCAGTCCTGGTGGGATTGCGGTGGCTTTCTTGGTGGTGGCCATACCGGTGAGGATGGCGTCGGTGACCAGCTGGGGCGCATCGTGCAGCAGCATGTGTCCCCCGGTGTCGTGGTGCAGGTGAATCGCGTCAGGGATGCCGTCGACGAGGTCGGCCGCGTGGAGGGCGGGGGTGACGACGTCGTTTCCGCCGCTGACGACAACGGTGTGAGCAGTGATCGCGTGAAGATCGCTGTAGCGGTCGTAGTTGCGTAGGGCGGGCAGGAACCCGACTGCGGTGGCCAGCGGGGTGCGGTGCACTGCGTCGGCGGCCGCGCTGGCAAGCGCCGCGCGTTCCGTCCCGCCGAAGCCTGCTAACCGGCTCAGGGTGTGGCAGGCAGGTCCGATCAGTGTTCGCACGGTGCGGTCGACAGCGCGGTGCGGTATGTGGTCGACGACGTGGGTGAGCGGGTTTATGACGGGGGTGGCCAGGAGTCGGCCGATGCCGCGTTCGGTGAGTCGGCCAGCGGCGGTGGCGATCAGCACGAGTCCGACTGGAATGGGTGCCACGCTCATCGCAACGTAGGAGAGCGCGGCCATACCTCCCATGCTGTGTCCAACTAGCGTGATAGCACCGGTGACGTCGAGCGTCGTGAGGACGTGGCCGATGTCGTTGGCGAGCTGCTCGATGGTGTAGGTGTGGATTGGTGCACTGGCGGATCGGCCGTGGCCTCGATAGTCGAGAGTGATGATGCGCAAGCAGGGTGAATGGCGGCGCAGCGCGCAGATCTGCATGTTCCAGGTGCTCTGGGAGAGGCAGAAGCCGTGGAGCAGTACCACGGTGTGGCTGGCGTGGCCGCGGGGCTGGTAGTCGCGTACCGCGAGGTCAACACCGTCGCCAGTGGTGATGTGAAGCTTATGTGCTCTGGTCTGGGCGGATTCCTGTTGGACCAATGCTGCGGGAATGCCTTGGGGGACAATACTTTCGATGGCTATAGTCACGATGCATTCCCTGCTTCCTACTCCGCTGCGCGCAGCGTTCGGCGCATGTGTGCGACCAGTTCGGGGTGTTCGACCGCGCACGACTGGCGATAGGCGGGTAGCGCGACCCGGGCCTGCGGGGCGGTGGGGTACTCGTCGAGAATGAGGTGCCCCGGGCCGTTCAGCTTTCGGTCCGTGCGCTCCACGGCGGTCACGATGGGCCACCAACGGGTGTCCAGAAGCTGATGCCTTTGTCGAGCGCCGCCCTGGCAAGCGACAGCAGTAGGCCGCGTTTGAGGTTGGTGGGCAACCGATCCCAGCAGGGATCACAGGGGCAAGCGGGATGGTTGACGGCTTGGCCGCATCCGCGGGGACGGGTCGGGCGCTGATTGTCCATCGGATCAGGCGGCGGAGGAGGTGGCCACGTTGCGTCGGTAGGCGACCGGTTCGGGCACAGCCGGCACGGGAGCGTTCCCGAGCTCGATGGGCCGGCGCCGCTCAAATTGCTCGAGCAACTGGACGTAGATCCGCTCCAGCTTGTGGGTGTGGTCGCCGGGGAATACCACCCCGCCCCATACGCCGTGGGTGGCGCGATTGGCGACGGCGTTGAAGCCGCAGCGGCCGATGAAGGGGCACCGGCGGCACAGTTTCGCGGCTCGGTTTCGGCTGCGGTTCTCGGAGAACCACAGATCGTTGTCGGGGCCGGGTTTGGTGACCGTGCACGGCCTCGGTTCGTCGGTCTCGAAAAGCCTTGTCACCGGTGATCCGGGGAGGTTTCCGGCGAGCCCTGAGAGCCGAGCCGCTGCTGGAAGTGAGTTGTCGTTGGTTTCGACGGTCATGGTTCCCCTCATTCCTGTGGCCCGTTGAGCCGCAGCGAGTGCGGTATATGGCGGGATATACCGTTACTGTAGCAGAAAATACCGTACTGTGCGGTATATCTGAGGGTCAGGCTCTGCGGTACCAGTACCAGCATCGCCGGGCGAACCACTCAGAAAAACACGAACTATGCAGGTGAACAGGGTGTTTGCACGATCCGCGTGACACAATCAGAAGCATGGTATGCGTACCGCGTGGTGGTCTGGGGCTGTCATAGATACCAGTCACCGGCCGAAGAATGCCGTTTTGTACCGGTACATCAGGCATGATGTGGGCATCATGTCGTGGGAGAGGCTGGCCGAAGAGCTGCGTGAACGGCGTCACGCACTTGATCTCAGTCAAGCCGGCGTGCATGCACGCGGCGGTCCGTCGGCCGAACTGGTACGGAAACTGGAAAATAACCGGCACGGCCGCCTGAGTCCTCGGATGCGCCGCGCACTCGAAACCGCACTGGACTGGGAACCGGGCAGTGTTGATGAGATTCTTCGTGGCGGCGTCCCCACCGCGGTCCACCGCGCGCCCACGAACGAACCACCGGCTCTCAACGCTGATACTGGCGGGCCCCCTGCTCCGAGCCCCGACCGGTTCGCTCTGGCCCGCCAGGTGCTGTCGATGAGAGAAACCCTTCACGCACATACGCAGCACATGGAACCGGCCACGCGGGAAGCCCTCGTGGGTCAGCTCAACCGTTCAGCCCGGGAAGCCGAGGAAGGCATCATCGCTTTGTGGGCGTGGCTCGACGACGCCGAGCGCGGCGAGGCAGTGAATCTGCTGGCCCAGCTGCGAGCAGAGGAGTGACGCGCCGAAGTCGACCCCGGTAAGATCGGGGTTGCGGGAATCCGATAAGGATCCTGCCCAGCCGCAGCCCCGCCTCGCGCGGGGCTGACGTGCGTCTACCGGGCCTTTTCGATGTACTGCTTGACCCCACGTTCAAGGGCGCTCCGCGGCGTGATCCGGCGAAGTAGGAGCCGGACCAGAAGTGTCCGCCTCACAGGTATTTTCGGACGTGGGGGCGTATTCCTGGCGCAAGTGTCGTGCGCTGACGCCTTTTGAGGCTGTTGACCAGCTTGGATAGCGCGCGACTTTGGGTGGGTAGTGCAGGACGTGGTCGTGTTCACCGTTGAACTCGCGCAGTTCAGCCTCGAAGTCAGCGCACACCTCGTTCATGATCTCTTCGCACCTGGCGAGCATGGCGTGGGTGAACACGTTCCGTCGATACTTGGTGACATAAACCGATGTTGCTGTCGGTGGTGTCGGCGATACTGCCGCTGTGAGCGAGCAGATGGTGATCAAGCGGTGCGTGAAGTACCCGCTGAGACCATCTGCGGCGCAGGCGGAGGTGTTGGCCCGCCAGGCCGGTGCTGCTCGAGCGTTGTGGAATTTGATCCACGCCCACCACACGTTCTTCGAGGCCTCGAAGAGGTGGCCGTCCTGGTCGGATTCGGATGCGGCGATCCGGCAGGCCCGCAAGGACATTGACTGGCTGGCGATCCTGCCCGCCCAGGCCGCCCAACAGGTGTTGAAGGCCTACAAGCAGGCCTGGTCGAACTATTGGAACGGCACCCATGGGCTGCCGACGTGGAAGACGCGGCGGGCGCGCAGGGCGGTTGACGTCCCCCAGGCCCGAGATCTGAACCTCACCCGGCTCAACGGTAAGTGGGCCACCGTGGTGATCCCGAAAGTCGGGACCGTGAAGGTTCGGTTGCACCGCGATATGCCTGAGCGGGTGACCGGTGCTCGGGTGGTGCGGGAGGCGACCGGTTGGATGCTGGTGGTGCGTGGCGAAAACCAGGTGGTCAAGCCCCGTCGGCGGCGAGCCGAGCGGGGCGATGTCGGTATCGACCGCGGCGTGACCCACACTCTTGCGCTGTCTGATGGGTCGTTCATCGACCAATCAGTCACCCTTACTGTGGGGGAGAAGAAACGTCTGTATCGACTTGAACGTCACGCTGCGCGGCAGCGGGCAGGGAAACCCCGCGGTCGCAAGGCAAGCTGCCGCCTGCTGCGGACCTACGCCCAGATCGCGGCGCTGAAGGCTCGGCAGGCCCGACGCCGCTACGACTTCGCCCACCAAGCCACCGCCGCGCTGGTTGCCAGCGGGGTGGCCGCGTTGATGGTGGAGGACTTGCGGGTCAAGAACATGACCCGTAGTGCCAGGGGCACCGTCGAGGCGCCCGGCGTCAACGTCAAGCAGAAGTCCGGACTGAACCGGGCAATCTTGGATCAGGGATGGACACAGATCCTGACGTTGCTCACCTACAAAGCTGATCAAGCAGGGGCGCGGGTCATCCGAGTCCGGCCACACGGCACGTCGCAGACGTGTCACCGATGCGGGTCCGCCGCAGCGGGGCAACGCGAAAACCAAGCGGTGTTCCGATGCGCAGACCCCGTGTGCAGGTGGACCGGCAACGCAGACACCAACGCTGCGATCGTGATCAAACAACGGGGCCAGGAAGTGGCCTTGCAGGACGTGGAGCCCAACGCCACCAGGCAGGCTGTGAAGCGTCTAAACCCGAAAACCGCCGCCTAACAACGGCAGCCAGTAGGGAACCGCCCCCTTCAGGGAGGCGGAGACTTCACCGAAACAGGTTCGTCAGTCGACGCTGCTGATCGACAAGGGTTAAGCTCCGCAGATTCGTGAAATTGTTGAACCAAGTAGGTCAGGGCTGGATGAATCTTTGCTTAAGACAATGTAGTTCGTTCTCGACTATGTGTTGGAGTTCTGTGGCGTAGCTCTCGATGAGAGCCCTGTAGTTCACCAGAATGGGAGCCGCGAGCTCGATTTCCGCACCAACGTGGGTCTCTACAGCGGCTGTGACTTCGTGATGGGCGTTGTCGTGCGCTTCTTGCATCAGTCGTTTGGTTCGCGAGACATCCTGGCTGAGTCGACGATAGCCTGTGGCCCCAGCCTCGTATGCCTCCGCCGCCCGGAGCAGGCCTTCGTATTGCCGACACAGGCCGGCCTCATCGTTTGGCACTGCAGCCGGCCCCGTCGAGGAGTCGAGCATGGCTCTGTCCATGAGTCTTCTCGTGTCGTGGGCGGCTGCCGCGTACCGCGCGGACTGTTCTTTGAGTTCTTCTGCGGCCCTTGCCATCTCCGATTCTGAGTCCGTCGGCCATACTTGGGGACCCAACAGGTAAGGAGTGTAGGTTCCCTCCTGCAGTTGTATATCTCCTTCGCCGGCTTTATCCATGAGCTCATGAAAACCCGGGAAGAGCAGTTACACCACACCCAACCGCCTTCTTCGGATTCTCTAGTTTGGCTGTCGCAATATGTCGGTACCCCGCGCCATAATCCGGGGTATGGACGGTTGGTGGGAGGACCAGGTGGCCGGGGCTACGACAGCTCGGCCGGTTCCGGCTGTCTATCACCCCGACGTCCCCGGCGGAGTTGTGGAGGATCCTCAGCGCGGCGCCGAGCATCATCGTGCTCCGATCGCCGCGGTGCACGATGAGTGGCAACGCTGGTGGATGTATGCGCAGGGCGCGGCGCGACGGTATGCCCGCGGGATCTCACCACCGGAAATCAACGTGTACGGGCCAGTTCTCGCGGCAGGTGAGGTCGGCTTGCTGGAAGCGCAGTTGTCGTACTCCCGCTTGTACGCAGCCGGCGACGGCCGGTATCACAAGAACGACATGTTCGTCGTGGGTAAGCCAGCAGTGATGGTCGGGGCCTTGGCGGTCAATGCCGCGATCAACCACCGCCGCAAAGTTGCCGCGCGCCGCGCCGCCGAGCAACGTTGGCGCGATCAGCAGCAAATCCAGGTGACCGTCACTAATCGTCGCTTGCTGTGCAATACGCTCGATCAAGGTTTCGAGAGTTACTCCTACGGCGCCGTCACTGAGTTCTATCCCGATCTGGACGGATGGCAGGTCACCCTTGGGTTCAAGGGCAAATGTGCGCCGCTGCGGTTGGCGGGGCCGGCGGTCCCCGCGGTGTGTTTGTGGGTTGCGGCGGCGGTTCTGGGTGAGCGTTGGATGACTGATCCACGCCTGACCAGGCTTTTCGCCTAGAACATTTCTGGCTTTTGGAAGCTGTATAGGCAGCAAACCGCAGGTAGCATCAGACCATGGCCTCGACCATGGATATGGCAGCGCCGGAAACCGCGACGGGGTTGGCCGCGACTGCTGCAGCACGCACTGGTGCCGTGGTGGCCTCGGGTGTGCCGATGCTTCCGATGGGCACACCCATCACGCTGTTCAGCGCGACGTTGGAGGCGCTGCTGGTGCCAGCGATGGCGGCCGTGGAGACGAAATCCGCATTCGGTGCGGTTACTTCGGCGGCGAGCGTGACGGCGGTCGAGACCACCGAGGCGCTGAGCGCGTCGACGCTGACGACGTAGCGAGAGTTTTTTCGCAGGAGGGGGCGATCCATGACCACGACGTCATCACCGTGGGCACCGCAGACGGGGCCGGCACCGCAGATCAACGCTGATCCCGCGTCACCGCAGTTGCCTGCACCTCCGCAGGGCGGTCCGCCACCGCCGGCGAACCCACCGCCGGCGAATCAGCCTGCGCCGCCACGGGGGGTGAGGAGCAAGCGGGCAATCTGGCTCGCGGCGGTTGGTGTTGTGATCCTGATGATCGTCGCTATCGCCGTCACCGCGGCGGTCACTTATGCGATTGCCCGAGGCAACATCGCGGCTGCGCAGCCGGCAGCGCCGCAACCAACGGCCGGGGCGCCGGCTGCGCCGCAGTTCACCGCGGCCGAGCGGAGCGCCGCCGACGGCCGGCTCTGCAGCACCTTCGACAACGCCACCAAGGGAACGCAAGGCCAGGGCGGTCTCATCCAAAACGGCGTCTTGAACGTGGGCGTCGCCCTGCGCACGGTGAACGGAGCTGTAGCCGTTCAGAACGCACTGACGCCTGCCGTCTCACCGAATATCGCCCAGGCCGCCCGCACATTCATCGCTCGATCTCTTGATCTGAGCACAGGGGCACTTGCCAATGTGTCGGTCGATGAAGTGAACCGCCTCAATGACATCTCTAACACAGCAATCTTTGCGCTGGCTGATGCGTGCGGGCTGCCGCACTGATGCCCGCGGTTACCCCGAACCCGAGCCCGAGTGGTGACGGTGTTGCCAAGATTCCCGACATAGCGAGTATCCAATCTCAACAACTGTTGCAGAAGTTCGTAGCGGCGAAGCCGGCCGCTGATTGCTTCGTGCCGAACGTTGGGATGGCAGACGGTGGAGATGTGCAGCTTCGCCCGGGCTTGTACACGCCGTCGTTGATCGGACCGGAGGACTGGCCGACGGCCTCGGAATCGGAGATGGCCCGTTCAGCGGATCAGTTGGGTGCGATGGCCCGCCAGCACGCGAGAGCCAATGAAGAGGCGAAGAGGCATTCGGATCAAGTACTCCAGACGTACTGGAAGTCAGGTGACGGGGCAGAAGCTGCCGAGGCGCACTACGCGCAGGAATACGTAGCGCACCAGCATCTGGTGGATGTGTTGACCGCCGGATCATCGGGGATGCGACGGTTGAGCGATGCCGTCGGGGCCGCCAAACGATTGATCCGCCAGGAACACGACCAAGCCCACGAAGAGATCGAAGCGTACTTGAAGGTCCCCGGCGCACTAGGCATTGCCGGTGTTGCGCCGATCGTGGCCGCGCATCGCATCTTGATCACGGGTTACTCAACCGACTTGAAAGCCATCGTCGCCGACGAAACCCAAAGTCTCACGAACAAATTCGGCGCCCCTGAAGCTCCACCGAAACAGAATGGTGGCCGAGGGAAAGACAACGCAACCGAAGGCCCAGATCCGAAAGACCACTCGAACCCTTCGGAGACTGGCAACCGAGGTAGGCCATCGTCCAATGATTCCGGTGGGAATTCGATGAACGGATCACCAGCGAGTCCGTCACGCGGCGGCGCGAGCTCGACTCCGGCTGCGCCCTCGTCGCCGTCTTCGCCGAGTCGTCCTTCCATGCCGTCGTTACCGTCCTCTCCGTCTGGGGGAAGTGGTGGGTCGCCGTTGAGTGGTGCTGCGAGTGGCGGTATGGGTGGTCCGGTGTCGTCGTTGCTGGGCGGTGGTCCGGGTGGTTTGGCGAATAATGTTGGGAATCCGGCCTCTTCGGTGCAGGGGCAGACGTCGCGTGCGATGCAGACCGCGATGGGTGGTGATTTCGGTCGTGGGCTGATGGCGGGGGCTAATGCGGCTGGAGCGGTGCCTTCGCCGCCACCTTCGCAGCCGGTGCCGCAGGCTCCTGCGTCACCGTTGGCTGCGCCGATGAGCACTGCGTCGCCGGCCGCGGCGCCGGCGACGGTGAGCGCTGCGACCCCCGGTGCGGCTCCCGCGGTGGCGGCGCCGGCTGGTGGGGCACCTATGGGTTCTTCGGCTGTTGGTGGTCCTGGTGGTTCTCAGATGACGTCGTATGGTTCGGTGTTGCCTCCGGGTGGGGCGGCTGGTGGGGCGGGGCCAGTGGCCGGTGGGCCTGCTGGTTTGTCGGGTGGTGCGGCTGCTCCTGGTCCGGTGGGCGGTGGTGGTGCTCCGGGGGCCAGCGGGTTTGTTCCGGTGGATCGGGGTGGGCGCGATTTGGGCGCGGTGTCCCGAGAGGTTTCGCGGTCGGATTTGGAGACTGCTCGCGCGGTGGTCGCTGATCTGGCGGCGGCATCGAGTGTGGTTCATCCCGGTTTGGATTGGGCGGTTGGTGTCGCTCGTGGTGCGCAGGGCATCCCGAGGTTCTGGATCGCGACGAACGAGGGCTTGGGGTACATCCCGGCCGGTGTGTACGTGCCGCGGTCGATGCCGGTGGTCCGGGATCTTGAGGACGGTCGGTGGTTCGGGTGGTTCAACCCGGCTGAGACTGTCGTGCGGGCAATCACGGCGCGCAGAGATGGCACACGGGTGTCGGCGGTGGCGACGACGTTCATGTCGCGGTCGGAGATGGTCGATGAGACGGTGCGTGATGTGTCGGTGGGTGTGACGGCTGCGGTGGGTGGTCCGGAGCAGGCGGAGGCTTCCCAGCAGTTGCGGAGTCGGGCGCATCGGTTGGAGACCGTTGCGCCGGCGCTGTTTCACGAATTGTCGATGGGTGATCGTGCCGTGGTTGATGCGTACGCTCGGCACCTGACGCAGCAGGCGGTATTCAGTAGCGCGGGGCCTGAGCTGTCTGCTGCGGCTCAAGGGGTGGCGCGGGCGGTGTTGTCGGGGAGTTGGCCGTCGACCGAGGAGTGGTCGACGTTGCGCGATGAGTGCTCGTCGGCGCGGTTGATGGCTGGGTCTCAGCGGCCTGGTGTGATCGGTATTGAGGATCCGCAGCAGTCGATGGCGTACGAATATGACTTTGTGGCGTGCCAGCGGTTGGAGACGTTGGTGTGCTGGGAGCGGGACTCGCGTGCGGATGTGGTGTACGCGGCGCGTGCGGCCGGGGTGCCCACTCCGTCTTTGTCATCGATCAAGCCCTAACATCGAACGACTTGCCCGGGGGGATTGAGTGTGACGGCTTTTGACGCGCCGGTTGGCGAGGACGATGCGTACTGGATCCGGATGGGCGACGGGCATCGGTGGACGTTTCCGAACCTCTCGGCGCCAGATGTGGCGGCGCTGTTAGGTATTGCGGATCCAGCTGATTTGGCAGTGGGTGCCCCTGGTCTGCCGGCACCGGACGGTGATGGGCAGTGGTCGCGCCGCCAGGTTTATGAGTACATTCTGGTGCACCGCACTGACCGTGAGTTCATGGTTCCGCGGTTGTATCCGATTACTCCGGCGCTGGGGCCGGCGCGGTTCTTGTTCGGTCAGGTGGTCGGCCGGATGGCGGTGCACGCATGGCAACCGACCGATGGGCGGGGCCCGATCGCGGTGGCGTATTGCGGCCGTGATGTGCATGAACACGAATTGATTGCAGCGGCTGAAGGTTTGTTGCAGGAGTTGCCCTGGGCGACGGCGGTGTGTTGCCCAAGCCGGACAACCAAGAGTGCTGCTGATCGGGCTATTCAGCCGTTTTTGGTTGTGGCAGAGCACCATGAGCGGGTCAATGGTAGTGCTGGATGGTTCGATATCGGATCGTTGCTGCGGGTTGATGTGCCGTGGTGGTCTGAGCGGTTGCGCGACCTGGAGGCGATCGCATCGTGGCGGCCCGGTGCGCCGGTGCAGCGGCTTCGCGCCCAGCACACACTGTGGCCTGATCCTCATGATCTTGCCGGCCTCGTCGCTGCGAGCACACCGGAGTATGTCCGTCAGGTGGTGGACCGTGCGATCGAGTATCTGGATTGGGACGCTGCGAAGGAGTTTTTCGACAGCGACGGGCATGACGAGTTGCCGGCGCGGCGTGGACTTATCCATGGCGCGGTCGCAGACATCGATCCGGGGCCGGCGCCGGTTGGGATCACCGCGGGTGAAGCGACACTGTTGCTTCACCAGCCGTGCGCTGATCCGACGGAGGCGAGGAAGTACCTGAGGCTGCTGGAGGGGCGATGGCTTCCGGTGAATGCGGTGTACTTCATCGCTCGGGACAGGGTGGATTCGCTTGCAGCCGAATGGTTTGAGCATCTGACTCCGGTACCTGAAGCTGCGGCTGAGCTGGGGTTTGCGTATGTTCGTCGGGAGGCCGGGTCCGAGGGTGATGTGTATCGGGATCGTCGGAATCCGGACTCGTGGGTTGTCGTCACCGATGACACGGTGTACGTGGCGGTGAGTTGGTCGGTTCCGGCCGCGGGGCAACTCACCGAACTGCATTTCAAGGGTCCGTTGAATGCGTTTTTCCGGGATTCGCGTGGGCAGGTGTGGCCGCTGCCGTGGACGGGGAGGCCGGCGGGGACTGGGCCTCATGGTGGCGAATTCCCGCGTAAGGCGTTGCGGAACGTTGTGACGAACCTAGTGCTGGATGCGGCTGGTGATGTGCGCCGACCGGTGGTGCCGAATCTGAACTCGTTGTTGGCCAGGCGGATTAATGGAACCGATGCACCGTTGGTAATCGCCCCGGGCGATCCGGCGTTGGCCGTCGAAGACCATGACCGTCGGTCAGTCGCGGACGAGCCGTAACCGCTGTGGCTCTGGGTTTGTGATCGCGGTGTGTCGGGGATAGGCGTCGGGTTGTTCCGCGTGGATCTGCGATGTCGGCACGGTGATCTTGACGTGTGCTGTGGCGGCATTGAGCTCGGCTCGGGCATTAGGTAGATGACTGTAGGCCGTTGCCTGGCCTAGGATTTGGGGTTGGGCTGCAATGGGCTGCAAGCCGACACGTTGCCAGTAACTCGACAGAGCGTTGACCGCCGCGAGCTCGGAGGCCCTATCGGTCTCGGGGCCAACCGGGTATGGGTAGAGAAGGACCAGGGTGTCGGTCGGGCTGGCCATCCGGTCGATGAGGTCTGCTACTAGCCACGCTCCGAGGCCGTGCCGTCGTAGCGCGATGCCGACGGTGACCAGGGTGATGATCAGGACGCGATTGAACGGTATGTCGTCAAACTGTTCTTGCACCGCGGCAGCGACATCGTCTTTGTCGAACAGCTCGGCGAAATGGCTGGCATCCTCGGATATCGAGTCCAGGAGGTCATCGATCGGGTGGTCACCCACTCGGATGATGAGAAAGTCTGCGTAGCCAGCGAGAACATCGGGGGCATCGCCGTCGTCGTCGAGATAGGACAACTCGAGTTCGGCCCGCCAGGTGTTCATCGCATCGAACTGACTCTCAAAAGTGCTGGTGTAGCGTACTTTTGGTGCAAATAGGGTGGCGGTGGTCATAGCGAGGACAGAACCGCCCTAGCGTTCGCGACAGCGTTTCGCACTGCGATGGCATGCTGGTGTTGCAGCTCAGGATTAGTCGACGCTCGTCGCCCGAGCCGAGCCTGGGCGACGGATAGATCCTGGCGAATCAGTTCGATAGCGTCGCGCTTGTCTGGCGGAAGACCGAGGGCGAGCATCGAGGTGAACAGGTCGTTCGTGAGCTGGTCGACAGGATCGAGGGAAGTTGGGTTCATCAGTAGCCTCCTGGTGTCGGTTCCGGTGGCTACCAGCTTGCCAGGTACACAGGCGCCCAGAGCCGACTTTTCCCCGCGAAATCAGTACCGGGCGCTGCTTGCAGAATGGGCCGCGGTGGCCCAAGGCATTGCCGGTTGATTGCCTAAGAGAATTGAGGCCCCGGCGGCGAGGGGGAGTCCGCCGGGGCTTGATTGAAACGTTAAGTGGCAGTCAGCCGTTGAACAACATCCAAAACAAAGAAACTTGCCCACCTGCGGTTTGGCGGTGTTTTCGGGTGCGTGGCGCTAATACGTTGACCGGACGTCGGATCGTGGGACTGCTGCGACAGTGTCCGTGTCCACGCTCGTCCGTCACATAGATGACATGTCGAAGTGGTTGGAGCCAGTGAACGCCGCGGCGTGCCGATCGGGCCCAGCCGTGGTGTGGGCCTGACGCGCGGCGTGGTCGTTTGCTGCTGAATCTGTGTGGATTTGGGTTTGGGTGCGGCATAAGGGGTTGGTTGCTGGTTAGTTTTTGTGGGTGAGTGGTGGGTCGGTGGCTGCGTATGTGGTGGCGGTCGATCGTGTGTTGTCTGCTGGGGTGGGGGTGTTTCCGGAGTTCGGTGGTGGGTCGGGCCGGGTTGATGCTGGTGGTGGTCCTGGGGTGTCGGGGGCGCC
>NZ_LQPP01000077.1 GCF_002102345.1 Mycolicibacterium peregrinum | reverse complement strand
CGAGCATCCTCGATAACGCGCCACGGTGGTCCCATCCCCCTGGCAATCAGGTGGTCCCATCACCCTGGCAAGCGACAAACCTGAAGATGATGCCGTCGAGCAGGCGTCGCACCTCGTTGAGCCGCGCCCGCACCACATTTTGATGATGAAGAGCTCCTGGACGACTCTCCTTGACACGATCATCGATGGCCGTCAATTGTTCTTGAAGATCGGCTATTTCAGCTTCTAGAAGCACCATGAACTCCTGCGCCTGACGGACGTCCGCACTGTGGCGCACCGCCAGATTCGGAAGTGCAGCCGGCAGTGCCACCGGCCGAAGCCAGAGTGGATCAACAGGGTCTGCGGTCATCGCCCTACGGTCTCAGCACCCCTCGTCGATCCAGTTTCCCGGCGGTATCCGTCCGGTAAGGAGCCGTTCACAATGCTGTCAGGCGGTGTGTGAGGCGGCACCGCGATCGCCTCGATCTCGACGAGTTGATCGGGGTACCCGAGGACTGCCACACCCAGCAGCGTGCTCGGCGGCCGATGGTCAGCGAAGTCCGACACCACCTCACCCCACGCCACAGCGAGATCACCACGCTGACCACTGGCGACGTAGATCGTCGTCTTCACCACGTCGCGTAACTGGGCGCCGCACTCCTGCAAGGTAATCCGGAGATTGCCCATCGCCTGGCGGGCCTGGGCGGCGACATCGCCAGGAGCGACGACCTGCCCCTGATCATCGAGTGGGCAGGCACCCGCGGTGAAGATCATGCCGTTTGCACGTGCGATCGCCGCGTAGGCGTAGGGCACGCCCGAGAACAACCGAGAACCACGCACCAACTCGATGGCCATGCCCCAGTGTGGCAGGCCGCCCTACCCTCGGTGGGGTCGTTGCATACGACCGCTACCGTTCTGCAGTGATGCCTGCGCCGCGATGCATTTCATAGCTGCTGCGGGCGCCGCCGGGAAACTCGACGAATTCCACCGCGGTGCCGTCGGGGTCGTTGACGAAGAACATCCGGACCCGGTCGATCGGGAAGGGCTCCTGAACGGGCTGGAAGCCCGCGTCGACCACGGCGCGGTAGGTAGCGTCGAGATCGGTGACCGACAAGGCGATGTTCTGGTTGCCCACGAAGCCCCGCTTCCCCGATCCAGGCGGGGTCGACGAACCAAGGCTGACCAGTTCGAGCATCACTCCGCCCACCACGCCCCCGACAACACGACCCTCTTGCTGGCGTGACGAGTGCAGGACCGCATCGAACGGCTCCCCCGAAATCAACTGGTCGAACACCACATCCATGCCCAACAGGCCACGGTAGAAATCCAGGGCCCGATCCATGTCGGTCACACCGACAACCAGATGGCACAAACGTAGGTCACTCAACATGGTGTTCCTCGACTTCCTCGTCAGCGCTTGATCATATGAGTTAGCGTGCCAAATCTGGCCGAATCCGAAAGGCAGCTCCATGTCCACCTACAGCCATCCGCACTCACTGGACGGCCACGTCGCGATCGTCACCGGAGCCGCCCGTGGTGTCGGCAAGGGCATCGCCACCGCGTTGTTGTCCCGCGGGGCCCGCGTACTGGTGACCGACATCCTCGACGAGGTATTGGCAAACACCACAGCGGAATTCATCGACGCCGGATTCGACGTGGCATCGGTGGTGGCGGACTTGCGGGACGCCGACAGCGCCCAGCGCATCGTCGACGCCGCACTAGAGGCGTTCGGCACGGTGAACGGACTGGTCAACAATGCCGTTGCCAGCGCGGGACCCATCCCATTCGTCGACATCCCCGCTGAGGAATACGAGCGCGTCCACGACACGGGACCGCGGGCGACGTTCCGGCTCATGCAGGCGGTCCACCCGGTCATGGTCGGCGGTGGCGGTGGATCCATCGTCAACCTCGGCTCCGCCGCAGGCACCGTCGGCACCCACTCGTTCGGCGCGTACGCCGGCGCCAAGGAATCGATTCGCGGCATGTCCAAGGTTGCCGCTCTCGAATGGGGCGTCGACGGGATCCGCGTCAACGTGGTCTGCCCGCTGGCAGAGACGGACGGCCTGAAGGTGTTGCGCGACATGGCACCCAAACAGTACGAGGCAGTCGTCAGGAGCACCTCGCTCAAACGAATCGGCGACCCCACCGACGACATCGGGGCCGTCGTGGCCTTCCTGATCGGTGACGATTCCACCTATCTCACCGGACAGACCCTGCTCGTCGACGGCGGAGCCGGTTCCTTCCGCTAGTTGCCGAACCCGGCCAAATCGCGGGGTCACCCTTGTAGCTTCGGAATTGGAGACCGATAAGCACGAGCGAACAAGGAGGAAGACCAATGACGAATCGTTCAGGAAGTGCGTTCTCCCGACGCACGTTCATCCGCGGCGCCGCATTCACGGTGCCCGTAGTCGGCGCTGCGGTGCTGGCACCAACTGCCCTGGCGGCACCACAGGAATGCGGTGACCCATCCGGCAAGGTCGGCAATTGCGCGGCTCAGCTGCCACAGGAATTCACCTCGACCAGCTTCAGCACGACGGCCATCGCCGGCGGGACCAATTACTCGATCCTGTTCAGCACGAACATCAGACGCGGCCCGCTGATCCCGTCCGGCACCACCGGCTATCGCATCAGAAGTGTCAGTGTGTCCGGCACCAAGCTCGACGGCGCCCCGTTCTACCTGACGCCGGGCATCGGTGAGGTCGGCCCGCGGTTGCTCAACGCCCGGTCCGGGTCGTCCTTGGGCTTCGCCCTTGATGTGCCATGGGACGCGAACCAGCTCGTGCGTTCGTTCCTCTACACCTACGACGTCGAGTTCCTCACCGGGCTGACGGTCAATCAGACCTGCCGCTACACGACGACGATGACGCTGCGCGACAACGGCATGACCCTCGGCGGTGTCGGATCGGTCGACTTCACCACACCGATGCTCGCTGAGTGCGAGGGGGAGGCTCCCCCGCCCCAGTAGTCCGCTCTACCCGTGCGCCTTGCGGACCAGGTCGATGGCGTACTGATTGACGAAGGTTCCCGCGGCGGCTTCGCCGGTACCGCATGCGCCGTCGGACTCACCGGGACGCTTCACCCACAGGAACGCGTCGACGTTGCCGTTTCCGGTCGCCGTGGTCGGCGCCACGCCGAGGGCCCGACCGCTCGGGTTGCACCAGTACATGTCGCCTTCGGCCGGTCCGGCACCGTTGCGCGAGGTGTCGATGACGTACGGCTTGCCACCCGTCTGGCCCGAAATCGCGTCGCCGTAACCGATTTCCTCTTCGGTGGTGAAGAAGTTCGCCGTGTTGAGGCTGAATCCGCGCGCCTTGGCGACGCCGACGCGGTTGAGCCGGTTGGCCATCTCGTCGGCGGCCGTCCACCGGGAGTGCCCCGCATCGACGTACACCGCGGTGCCCGGATTACGGGTCAGCGTGTCGACGGCGTAGCTCATCAGGTTGTAGCGCTCCTCGCGCTGATCACCCGACAGGCAGTCCGCCATGGCGAGTGCGTCCGGTTCGAGGATGACCGCGGCCGGCCCTCCGCCGATGGCCGCGGCGACACCGTCGATCCAGCCCTTGTAGGCCGCGGCCGACCCGAAGCCGCCCGCGGCGTAGCTGCCGCAGTCGCGATGCGGGATGCCGTAGAGCGCCAGGATCGGCATGGTGCCGGCGGCCTGCGCCGCCGCGATGTACTTGGCATCCACCGCGGGGCTGGAGACGTTGTCCATCCAGTACGCGGTGGGGGTGTTGGCGATCGCCTGCAGTTCAGGGCTCGGGTTGCCCTGCGCGGCGCGCGCGGCCTTCGACGAGGGGTTGACGTAGAACGAGTGCCCCTCGAGCGGGTTGCCGTCGCTGGCCAGACGGACCGTCGGCCCCGGAGCAGTGGCGAGGCCTGCGGCGACCACCGAGGCGACTGTCAGGAAGGGAGCGATCGACCGCGCGACTGCGCCAACGGCTGAGGACATCACCTCAGGGAAAGTAATGGGGCGAGGCGATTAGCGCCAGTCGCTCTGGGTGTAGAAGTGCATCCGCTCGCGTAATTCGGCGGGGTTGATGCCGAATTCCTCGGGCCGGTACCGGTGCGCGCCTTTCCCGCCGTGGGGTTTGGCACGGTGATGGTCGGCGAGCATGGCCGGGATGTCCGGCGGCTCCATTTGCGCCGCAGCGTAGATGCGGCGCACTGTCGCCTCCGGGTCGGCGACCAGGTCGCGGTACTGGACGTCGAGCCAGGTGACAGTGGACGCCCCGGCCCGGGCATCGAGGGCGCGGCGCAGCCACAGTTCCGTCTGTGCGGTTTGAAACCGGCCGACGTCGACCCCGTCGACGTCGTCACTGTAAGTGGACCGGTAGGTCGCGAACAGGCTGGCGCCCGACGCCACCGTCTCGACGATGTCGCGGTGCAACTGCACGATGCAGGCGCCCGGATACGTCGCGATGACGTGGCGGAGCTCGGCGGTGTGGGCCGGTGCTTTCAGGACCCAACGGCGGCCGTCCTCGGCGTCGAGGATCTGCAGCATCGCCCGGTGCTGTGCGTACTCGGCGGCGAAGTCCTGGCCGGCGAGCCAGGACGCGTAGCCATCGAGGCGCGTGGTGGCGGTGAAGCCCCAGTTGCGCAGGGTGGTGCCCATGCCGAGCACGCATTCCTCGGGCAGGGTCGGTCCGGAGTCGTGCACCGCGGCCATCGTGGGGTTGAGAACGTGCAGCAGGTACTGACCGGCTGCAGCCGCCTCGAGGCGGCGGATGCGTTCGTCGCCGTCGAGGTCGCCGGGTAGCCGCCACGGCGCACCCAGCTCGGCCGGCAGCGGCGCACGCAATCGGGGGTCGCGGTCGAGTAGCCGGTACAAGAAGGTGGTGCCGGTGCGCCAGCCGCCGGTGATGATCACCGGCGGCAGCAGCGGACGGCGCTCGGTGGTGGGATGTTCCTTCAGATATCGCGTCATCGCGATCCGGGCCGCGAGCCTCCCCGATACGGTTCGCTGGGCGGTCAACGCGCCGAGCGCGTTGAGCCGTCCGTCCTCCTCGGCCGAGACCAGGTACTGCTCCACACCCGGACGCCACTCGTCGGGGTCGCCCAGAACGCCGACACCGGCACCGCGGGTGCCGCGGTCGATGACGATGTCGATGGCATCGGCACCGAGCTGGTAGCGGTCCGGGCGCGCGGCCCGATCCTCCTCAGCCGCCGCGTAGGCCTGCAACGCCTCCGGTGTGCGGGCGGGCGCGGTCCAGCCGGTCATGCGCGCTCCGCCAGATCGGTCAGGGACACGATGCGCGTCGTGGGCAGGTCGGGCTCCTGCTCGGGTTGCAGGAACCGCATCACGACGATGCCGAACCCTCGGCCCTCACTGTCGATCCAGTCTCCGGCGCCCGGTCCGGGATCGGTGGCCGAAACCACGAACCGGTAGCGTCCGCCATCGAGATTCGCGGTGGCACCGGTGTAGGAGACCCGCCGGTGGCGGTAATCGAGCGAGTTGAGAAATCTGCTGTACGCCAGAATGTTCCAGTACCGGCACGGCACCAGATCGCCTTCGATGAGCAGCGCTTCGTCGGCACCCAGCTGCCAACCGCCGCGCAGATAGTGGATGGCCGGTTCGGTGAACACCGCTCCCCCGGCCATCTCCGTCCAGTGGCGCAACTGGTTCGGCGACTCGCGATCGGCGGCCACCGCGCCATGCCAGATGCGCGGCAGCACGGCGATGGCCGCCGAGGCCTTCGACAGGTGCTTGCCGAACCTCAGCGGGTCGATCGCCGCCGGGACCGGGGGCGGCTCGACCGGCTCGATGGCGCACGACCCGATGCGATCGGTCTGTGCGTCATCGTGGAAGTGCCGGACCCAGATGACGATCGCGCGATGGGGCAGGTCCAGCCAGTCGTTCGCCTGACGGTCACCGCCGATTGTCACCTCGTAATCGCCGTTGGCGTCGAACGTGATTGCATCACTGTCGATCCGGGAGCTCGCCTTGGCCGACGCCCCACCCGAACCGGAATAGGCGGTGATCGACACGTACGCGGCGTCGCCGCGGTTGCCACGGATCAGGTAGCGGCCGCCGGGGCGGACATCAGCGACCCAGTACTGGAAGTCGGGATTGTCCATCAGGAATTTCTGACGCCAGCCGTTGAATGCGACGAACTCAGGCTTGTCGCGATCAACTTCCCAGCGGCCCAGTTGATTTGACACCGCCCGCAGCAGGGCGCGGAATCCGTCGGCACGTTCGGATTCCGGCAGTGCGGCGGTGTCTGCCGCGAGTTGCTCACCGGCCGTGCGTAGCCCGTCGACGAACGCCGTCCACGCCGCGACTTCGGGACGGGCCCGGTCTGCGTCACCCTCACTGGCCGCGGTCACTGGGCATCCCCCTCACAATCCGGAAGCGGTTGCTTCCAGAATTGGATCGTGCTCGCTATGCTCACGGAATGTCAAGGCCGTACCGCGGCCAGGCCGCCGAAGCACGGTCGGCGGACCGCCGCGCCCGACTGATCCACGCAGGCGCCGACCTGGTCGGCACCGAGGGGGTCGCCGCGATGACCATGCGCGCCGTCTGCCGCGAGGCAGAGCTCAGCCAGAAGTTCTTCTACGAGAGCTTCACCGACACCGACGACCTGCTCCACGAGGTCTACCGCAGCACGTTCGAGCACGCGCGTCATGTCATCTACACCGCCGCCGACCCGGACGCCGACTTGCCCGCCCGGACCCGCGCGGGAGTGGGAGCAGCAGCGCAACTCGTCAAAGACGATCCCCGGATCTGCCGAATCCTGTTGGTGGAACCCATCGCTGACCTCAGGCTTCGTCATTTCGTACGCGACGCCGTCGGAGCGATGAGCGGGCTGACGGCCCCGACCGACCGGGCGGACACCGCCGCGGCGGCGCGGGTCAAGATGCAGTACGCCACCGTTTTCGGCGCCATCATCTCGCTGTTCATCGAATGGACGGAAGGCAACCTCGGTTCCGACCACGACGTGTTCGTCGACCACGTGAGCGCCATGCTGTTGTCGTCGCCGTTGTTCGACAACGCCGTTCAGGCAGTCCCCTCGACCGGCCAGCCCGCCAGGACTCCTCGGATCAGCCGGTCGAGCTGATCGGCGTTGTCCACCAGCGGTTGTCCGATGACAAAGGTCATCATCACCCCGTTGACAAACGAGAACAGGGTCTTGGCCTGCTCGTCGATGACCTCGGGCGCCATCGGATTCTCGTCCGCGGCATGCCATTCCGTCACCACTGCACGCGCAACCCCGTAGAACCCCTCGACAGAGGCGCTGAGCGTTGCAGCCAGTTCGTCGTCACGGCCGGCCTGCAGGGCCAACTCGTAGCGGGCCTTGGCCCGGGTGAGCCATGGTTCGGTCGCCGAATACATGACCAGCGTGGCGAACCCGAGCGTGCCGGCGAACTCTGTCGGATCGGCATCGGTCAGCTCGGTGAGCAGGGACAGGTCGGCTAGGTCGAGTTCGTTGAGGCGCGCGGCGATCGCGTGCATCAGGGCATCTCGGGTCCGGAAGTAGAACGACGTCGTGCCGTCGGGAACCTCGGCCTTCTTGTCGACCTTCGGGTGGCTGACACCGCGCGAACCGTCCCTGCCGAGCAGTTCGATGGCAGCGTCAGCCAGTTCGCGGCGACGCTGGGCGGCGTTGTACTTCCTGCGTTCAGCGATGCCCAGCAGTCTATCGAGCGGGCATTCGAGGTCCGAGATATCGCCCCGACCGTCAGAACTGCCCGCAGTTGGGTGTGGTGGGTTCTCCGTTGAAGCGCGCGGCGATCCACTGCATGGCCGGCTCCCCGTCCACGAGCATGGGCAGCGCGTGATTGATCACCAGCTTGTTGAGGAACGGCGGTTCCTCGTTGGTGCGGAATTCGACGTCGGCACCCTGCGCGCACCAGTCTCGGCCCAGCTGGTTGGCCGCGGTCCACGGCACCAGCGGGTCGTAGCGGTTGCTGTTGATCAGCACCGGTGCGTTCGGCTTGAACCGGCCGAGCTTCTGCAGGTCGAACAAGCTGCTGAACGGCTCCTCGTTGACGAGTTTGTTGATGTCCTCGTTGAAGTAGGGCTGCAGATGCCGGAAGGCGAAGTCGACGATCGTCTGCCCCACGCACTGGCGTGACACCGACTCGAGCATGTCCCTGCCGCGCTGGGTGAGCTTCGACCGGATCGCGTCGGCGGCTTCCGGGTAGGCGGCGATGACGCCGTTGAGTGCATAGCCGACGACCCCCACCAGGGCACTACCGTCTGCATACGGCAGCAGTTCCTTGAGGTCGGCCGGCGGCGCGCCGGCATAGGTGCCGACGATGTTCAGTTCGGGCGCGTAGGCCGAAGCCAGCTCCGCCGCCGAAGCAGTTGCGCCACCGCCCTGCGAGTATCCCCAGAAGGCCACGGGGCCATGCGGATCCAGCGATGTCTCGGGCAATTTCATGGCGGCTCGAGCGGCGTCGAGGACGGCGTGCCCCTCTGCCAGGCGGTTCACGTAGGTGTGCATCGAGTCGGTGCCGAGACCCTGATAGTCGGTCATCAGGATGGCAAAGCCACGGGCCACCAAGGTCGCGACGAACGCCTCCTCGTAGTTGACCATGATGTCCCAGCCACCCGAGTAATGGATGCCCTGGTTGAACTGGCGCGACGGTGCACATTGATTGCCCTGTCCCTGAGTGCCGGGCGCATAGACGATCAACGGGCGCGGCCCCTGTCCGGGCCAGTCGTTGTACGGCTCGAAGTAGGTGCCGGTAACGGCGATCGGATTGTTCCGAGAATCGATGCTGCGGTACATGATCCGCGTTCCGGTCGCCATGATGGCGCCCAACTGACCGGACGGCTCGAGCACCAGCCGGCTCGGTTCGGTACGGATCACATCGCCGGGAGCACCGACCGGCAACCGGTCCGGCGGGAGATAGAAATCGGCGTACTGCGGCTCATCCCCCGTGTCGGCAAATGCCAACGTCGTAGATGCGACGAGCGACCCGATGATCAGCATGAGGACGACCACAATCCCCCCGGCATTGCGCATTACCGGACAGTAACAACAAACTGTCTCGTTCTGCCACTTTTCCTCTAAATAACTAGAGAAATTGATCAAACCTGCAGGCCGACAGCGTTCGATAGGTCAACCGCAGTCGCGTTGTCACCCGCAGCCAGATCGGCCAAGTGGCGTAATTCGTGCGGGCCCACGCGGAGGATCTACGCGCCTTGGCCGATGTTTGCGGCCCGCGCGGGACCGATGCTGGCTACCATGAGCGAGATTCATTCACGCACGGCGACACCGGCGCTGAACTGGAGCAATGAGGCGGTGAGCGAGCTTGTTCCGACCGGCACAGTGACATTGCTGCTCGCTGATGCCGAAGGGTCTACGCGGTTGTGGGAGAATGCCCCCGCGGAGATGACGGCCGCATTTGCGAATCTGGATCATGTACTGGCCAAGCTGGTTTCAACCCATCACGGAGTGCGTCCCGTCGAGCAGGGTGAAGGCGACAGTTTTGTGCTCGCGTTCCCCCGCGCCAGCGATGCGGTGGCGTGTGCCCTGGCCCTGCAACGGGCTCCGTTGGCGCCCATACGGCTTCGGGTCGGGATTCACACCGGGGAGGTGCGTCTCCGCGACGAGGGCAACTACATCGGCCCGGCCATCAACCGCACCGCCCGACTTCGCGAACTAGCCCACGGCGGCCAGACCGTACTATCCGGCACGACCAGCGACCTGGTAGCCGACCTGCTGCCCGCCGACGCCTGGCTCAGCGACCTCGGAGTCCATCCGTTGCGGGATCTACCCCGCCCCGAACGAGTCGTACAGCTGTGTCATCCCGATGTCTGTAATGATTTCCCGCCACTGAGAGTGCGCGATCTACCTGCTGCCCAATGTCTTCCGATGGCCCTGACCAGTTTCATCGGACGTGTCCACGAGGCGAAACAAATCGCACAGTCGCTCGGAGTGAGCAGACTGGTCACGCTCACCGGAGCAGGTGGAGTCGGCAAGACGCGGCTGGCAATGCGTGTCGCCGAGGACCTGGCCGCCCAGTTCGGTGAGGGCGCTTGGTACGTCGACCTGGCCCCCATCACCGATCCCGACACCGTCCCGGTCACGATGGCACGGGCGCTCGGCCTGCCCGACCTGCCGGGCCGATCGACCCTGGACGCCCTACTGGGGTTCATCCGCGACCGTCACATGCTGGTCGTGTTGGACAACTGCGAGCACCTGCTCGACGCGAGTGCCGCACTCGTCGTCGCGGTACTCGGTGACGCACCGCGTGTGGCGGTGCTGGCCACAAGCCGTGAACCACTGGGGGTGATCGGTGAAGCGACGTGGCGGGTGCCGTCGCTGTCACTCGATGACGAAGCCATCGAATTGTTCACTGACCGTGCCCGTCTGGCGATGCCCGACTTCGTTGTCCCTGACGGCAACGGCGCGACCGTGGTTGAGATCTGCCGACGCCTGGACGGGATGCCGTTGGCAATTGAACTCGCCGCGGCACGAGTGCGCGCGTTGTCGCTGGACGAAATCCTCGCGGGATTGCGCGACCGCTTTCGGTTGTTGACCGGTGGTTCGCGCACGGCGGTGCGCCGGCAACAGACATTGCAAGCGTCTGTCGAATGGTCGCATGCGCTATTGACCGACACCGAACGGACGATGTTCCGCCGAATGGCGGTGTTTCTCGGCGGGTTTGACCTCGATGCTGCCCAGGCGGTCGCGGCGGCGCACGGGGTGGAGCGCTATCAGGTTCTCGACCAACTCAGTCTTCTCGTCGACAAATCGCTGGTGGTATCCGAAACATCGAGGGGTGCAACGCGGTACCGCCTGCTAGAGACGATGCGCCAGTACGCCCAGGAGAAACTCGGCGAGTCCGGTGAGGCCGACACTGTGCGCGACCGCCACCGAGATCACTATGCGGCGCTGGCGCAGCGGTTGGACACTCTGGTCCGCGCAGGCGATGGCCGAATTCTGGAGCAAACCGAACGTGAGATCGACAATCTGCGTGCGGCGTTCGAATGGAGCCGCGAAAACGCCGACGTCGATACCGCCCTCGCCATCGCGTCCTGGCTGCACGCACTCTGGCTCACTTGGGGCCGGCTACGCGAGGGGCTGACCTGGCTTGACGCGGGTTTGGCCGACTACCGGGACGACCCCGGCCGGGTGGCACCGGCGGTGTACGCACGGGCCCTGGCCGACCGGGCGTGGCTCGATGCGTCGGTGATCGCCACGGGTAACCGGGCACAGGCGGAGGAAGCGCTGACCATCGCACGTGAACTCGACGATTCCGCGTTGTTGGTGCGGGCGTTGGTTGCCTGCGGCGCGATCAACGGCTACGACGTGACGGTCTCTGCGACATACTTCTCCGAGGCGATCGAGCTGGCGCGCGACATCGGCGACGGGTGGACTGTGAGCCTGATACTGGCTTGGAAGGCCATCGGGGCGATCGTCGCCGGCCATCCCGCGGAGGCCCGCGCGGCCGCCGAGGAGGGCCGCCGCCTCGCTGATCCCATCGGAGATCAGTTCACCGGGCGCCTCTGTCGCTGGTGCCTGGGATCGGTCCAGATGATGAAAGGAAATCTCAGCGAGGCGAGCAGGCAATTGCACGACCTGGTGCTTGAATCCGAGCTGAGCCACGATCTGCTGCAGACTGTCAACGCGCGGCGGGCTCAGGGCATGGCACTGACCTATCTCGGAGATTTCGATGGGGCGCGGACCATCGCCATTGCCGCGATCAAGGGGGCGGAACAACTCGGCGCGTGGCATCTGGGCCTCGGTTATTTGGTTCTGGGCATGGCCACCCTTGCCGACGGGGATGAGAGGGCAGCGACCGAAGCCCTGACAATGTGCTGGACGAACGTGAGCGAACACGCTGAATCCGCAGCGATCTGTCGTGCGTGGATCGCCCTGGCCGCACTCGCCCGCGGGGATCTTGTCGCAGCCAACGAATGGGCCGACGAGGCGGTGCGGACGACGTCGGGTTTGCAGAAGGCGGTTGCGCTGGCTGCGCGCGCCCATATCGCGTTGGAGGAGAACGGTACCGCGCAGGGCGAGTCGGACCTGCACGCCGCGATCGATGAAATGACCGCAACGGGAGGATATCTCGGACTTCCAGGTGTCTTGGAAAGTTTGGCGGCCGTCGCAGCCCGGGGCGGGGCGTACGTCGAGTCGGTCCGGATGCTCGGCGCTGCCGATTCGCTGCGACACCGCTCCGGTGAAGTTCGTCTGAGTATCTACCAGCCGAGCTACGACAACGTCGTGTCAAGCGTTCGTACTGCCTTGGGTGACAAAGATTTTGAGTCGGGATGGGAAGAAGGCGCTCAGCTGTCAGCTGACGACGTCATTGCCTACGCCCGGCGGGGCCGTGGTGCACGGAAACGAGCAGCGACCGGGTGGGAGGCGCTCACCCCCATGGAGCGGGACGTCGTACGACTCGTGAGTGAGGGGCTGGGCAACAAAGAGGTCGGCTCCCGACTGTTCATCTCCCCGCGCACCGTCCAGACCCACCTGACCCACGTCTACACCAAGCTCGGCGTCACGTCTCGGACGCAACTGGCACGCGAAGCGGTCAGCCGGGACGGTCAATCCGAATCTGCCCGGTAGGCGGCCGACCAACACGTCGTGACCGGCCGCAGGCTGCGCCGATGCCGCCGGGCGAGTCGGTGCCCACCCCTCACCGGAGTTCTTCGAGTCTCGGTCAGACAAGATGGCAGTCATGAACGTGAGCCTGAATGGACCCGGCACCGCGAATCGGTCGGCGTACCGAACGTTTCACCTCCTGCTGCTGGCCGGCCTGCTCACGCTGGCGTTCATGTGGGGCCCCGGAGCCGGTCGCGCGCAGGCGGCCCAGGCATCGTCGGCCGGGGATGTTCTCTCCATCGGCAATCCCGCGGCGCCGGGTCAGATCGACCTCTACCTGGACCCGCTGTGCCCGTACAGCGGGAAGATGGTACGCGACCAGGGCGCCGAGATCGGCCGGCGCATTGAGGACGGCAAGCTCCACATCAATCTGCGGCTCGTCAATTTCCTCGAAAAGTACTCGGCCAGTGGCAATTACGACAGCCGTGCCATCTATGCCGCCCACGTGGTTGCCGATCACTCGCAATCGAGCGACATCACCTGGCAGTTCATCGAGCAGATATTCTCCGCCGATCAACAGCCGAAAGAAGAAGGCGAGACGGATCTGAGCAACGATCAGCTCGCCGGGCTGGCCAACCGCGCCGGCGCACCGCAGTCAGCCCAGGACATGATCAAGCTGGGACTCCCGATCCCCTACGACGGACACACCATCGGGGCTAACAACCTTCCGCTGCTTCGGGCATTCCCCGATCCCGGGGTGCCGCTGGTGGCCATCGACGGCAACGCTGTCGACGGGAATTCCGATTGGCTCGACCAGCTTCCCCGCTCATCGTTCGTGCCCTAGTCCAACTAGACTAAGTCCGGTAGGGTGGATTCATGTCGACGGTCAACATCCACGATGCGAAGACACACCTGTCGCAACTACTCACGCGCGTCGAGAACGGCGAGAAGATCACAATCGCGAGGGCGGGCAAACCGGTGGCAGACCTGGTCCCGCATACGCGCATCGACATCGCATTCGGTGGGCTGACAGGCCAATTCGGCTACGATACCGAACACTTCGACGACGTCGACACCGATCTCAACACCTTGTTCGGCATCGAATGAGGGGCGTGTTGGTGGACACCCACGTCCTACTCTGGCTACTCGAAGACAACCCGCGATTGGGGGCTACGGCGCGCGATCGCATCGCGCAGAGCCCCGCAGTGTTCGTCTCCGCGGCCAGCACGTGGGAGCTGAGCATCAAGGCGGCGATCGGCAAGATCACCCTGCCCGACGCCCTCGACGATGCGATCGGCCGATCCGGCCTACAGGACCTCCCCATTACGCGACGCCACACCCTCGCCTCAGACATCACTGCGCTGCCGCACAAGGATCCGTTCGATGCGATGCTGCTCGCCCAGGCGACAGTCGAGGGCCTCACGCTGCTCACCGCCGACGCGAAGCTACTCGCGGCAGTACCCGAAGCCGTCGACGCCAGAAAGTGAGAGTTTCGATCGTCGTCCACGCCGACCATCGCGCTATCGCGCGGTGCCGATCGGCGGCAGCGAGCCGATGGCGTCGATCTGATCGCGCTGGGCGGCGAGCGTATCGGCAAGGAACGTTCGAGCGATGAGCAGCAGTTCAGCGATCTTCGGGTGCGCAAGCGTGTAGTACACCGCGTTGCCGACCCGGTGCCCGCTGACCACGTGATGGCGCTTGAGAACCGCGAGGTGCTGCGACAGCAGGGTCGGTTCGATATCGCTGGCAGCCAGAATCTCGCTGACCGGAGTCGGGCCGTCGCGCATCGACAGGATCTCCAGCACCCGGATCCGTGCCGGATGCGCCAACGCCTTGAACAGGTTGGCCTTGATCTCGTACAACGGCCGCTCGGGGCCATCTAGGACGCTGTCGGTCACCGCTGCCCCAATGATTGATGGATTGATGAAATTCGCAATCCATGATACCGAGCGTTACCCTGCTGCAATGCCCACCGGCCAAGCCCCCCGCACAAAACCGGGCCCGCTGCAGTACATCGGATACTGCTACGGCCAGCGGCTACCCGACTCCATGCGCGAGTGGGTGGCCAACGACCTTGCAGGCCCCGGCGCCACCGTCCGAATGATGGTCCGTGTCGCGATCCCGGCAATCCTGGTTCTGGCGCCGATCTGGTTCATCCCGATGTCGCTCTACCTGCACGCCAGCATGACAGTGCCGATCTTCATCCCGTTCGTCTACTTCTCCCACGCTCTGAACAAGGTGTGGCGGCGTCACATGCTCGTCAAGCACGGTCTGAACCCGGCCCTCATCGATGAGCTCTCGCGCAAGAAGAACGCGCACATCCACCAGGCCTACGCCGAACGCTACGGCCCCCGCACGGGGCCGAGTAGCAGCGGCGACATCTGACCGACAGTTACGGCTGCAGGGTGCACAACGTCAGCGCGAAGGCCGGTGCAGCAGCCGTCGCCATGACGATGAGCACCATCCCCAAGGACTGTGGGCGCCACCAGATCGCTCGCTGAGGTTGCAGGAGTCGGGTGACCCGGTCGGCCACCGCGGTCCCCGCCGCCGCCAGCACGCCGTCGGGAAGCCGATGCCGGGTACTCAACGCGACGAGGCTGGCCAGCAGCGGCTCACGACCGTGTCTGCGGGTGGCCGCGTCGTCCGCGCACATCTCCAGCAATGCCGGCACCGACCGGGCCGCCGCCCGCATCAGGGGCAGGCGCGGCAACGCTGCGGCGAGGGTGTTGAGCGTCGCAATGACGTGATGATGGCGGCCCCGCAGGTGCGCCCGCTCATGGGCCAGGACCGCCGCCAGCGCCGGCGGCTTCAACAACTCCAACGCAGCCGTCGTGACGACGATCGCACGGTGCCGGCCGCCTGACACGCAGTACGCCGCGGGTTGGTCAGCCGGGATGGCGATGACGCCATCGTGACCGGTGGGCCGGCCGATGATCCGAACCGCTTCTGCGTGTTCACGATTGGCGCGCCGAGTTCGGTACAACGTGACGATCACCCGACGCGTGGTGTTGGTCGCCACTGCGGCAGTGACCACAAGCAGGGCGACCACCAACACCGTCGCCACGGTGGGCGGTAACGTCACCGCGCCGGCGATCCCCAGTGCCTCGACGCAGAACGTCGGTGCGGTATGAGTGATCAGGCTGTGGGCGGCACCGGCGATCAGGATCACCAACGCCGCCACCCAGGCGAATGACGCGGTCGCGACGACCACCAGCCAGCCCGCCACCGACAGCCTGGGATGCACGTTGGCCGAGATCGGGCCGGTGAACACCACCGGCGCCAGCCAGCTCAGCGCCATCGCGTAGCCGAGGAGAAACGTAACCGCGTTCATCGTGACTGCTCCCCGGTAAACCGTTTGAGCGCCTGCCGGAGTTTCTTCGAGTCGTCATCGACGATCTGCTCGAGGAAGAAGTTGAGGATCAGCTCACTGTCGCCGCCGGATTCGAACACCGTGCGCATCAGCTGCGCGGAGTGCTCCTCACGGGTCATCACCGGCCGGTAGCTGTACGCCAGACCGACCTTCTCCCGCTCCAACCAGCCTTTTCGGAACAGGTTGTCCATGGTCGACATGACCGTGGTGTAGGCGATCTGTCGCTTGGTGACGAGCTCGTCGTGCACGCTGCGTACCGTCGACGGCTCCGCACGTGACCAGAGCACTTCCATCACCACAGCTTCGAGATCGCCAAATCCTTTGATTCCCATATTCATTTACCGCCTGCGTGGGTGCGCCGTCACCAGTTGGTGGTTCCGCGCATCAAACCTATGTAGCGCGATAGTAGCTTCTCGGCTCATCGAGTCGTGCTCTCAGTCTCGGCACGCTTCCGCCACAAGCGGATCGACCTCCACACGATCAGTGCCAGCACGACGCCCAAGATCAGCCGGAGATCACTGACCCCCGACGACAGCTTGCCCAGCCAGACTTGCAGGTCGTACTGCGCGTCGACGGACAGCAGGCCACCTAGATTCGCGGTGCCGTCGGTGAACAGGAACAGCCCGCCGAGAACGATGAAGATCACCCCGGTGAACAGCGAGGTGGTGTGGGTCTCCAGCGGGCCCAACCGCACCGGCCGGCCCCGCAGCCAGGTCCGTCCGGACAGGTTGAAGCGCTCCCACAGCCAGGCGAGCAAGAACAACGGTGCCGCCATGCCGAGGGCGTAGACCGCCATCAGCAGTGCCCCATAGGCCGGGTCGGCGCCCATCGCCGACATGGTCAGGACCGCGCCCAGCAGTGGGCCCGCACAGAAGCCGGCCAGTCCGTACACAGCGCCCAATGCGAGCACCGAAACGGTGCCGGAGATGTTGATCCGGGCCGTCATCCGTTGCATGCCTGACAGGCCGAACCCCTTGCCCAGCAACGTCATCAGACCGAAGCCGATCAGGACCAGTCCTCCGGCCATGGTGACTTCGCTGCGATAGCGAGTGACGACGCTGCCCAGCGCCCCGACGCCGGCCCCCAACGGCACCAGCACCACACACAGGCCCACCCAGAACGCCACAGTGCGCTGGACCAACAAGCGCGTCCGATCGAAGGCGTAGGCGAAAAACGACGGCAACAGCAGGGCCGAGCACGGGCTGAGCAATGAGGCCAACCCGCCGAGAAAGGCTCCGAGCAGACCGACGCCACTCATCGCTTGGCCAGCGCCCCGTCGATGGCCCGCACGAAATCCTCCGTGGGCTGCGCCCCGAGCATGGGCACGTCGTTGATCAAGAAGGCCGGAGTGCTGGGCACGCCGATCCCCGTGCCCTGCGCCAGATCGGAATTGATGGCGTCGTCGAAGGCATTTCCGCGCATTGACGCGGTGAACCGGTCGATATCGGGGACACCGGCCTGCCTGGCGAAACCGAGCAGATCCTCGTCCGTCAGGTCGGCCTTCGACCGCTCGGGCGCAGCTGCGTAGACGGCCCGGTTGAACTCCCAGAACCTGCCTTGCTCGGCCGCTGCGCGTCCAGCCCGCGCTGCGGCCATGGACTGCGGACCGAAGATCGGGTAGTCACGCCACTCGATACGGAGTTGGCCGGCGTCGACGTAGCGCTTGACGAGTTCGGGCTCGGTGTCCCGGCTGAACTTGGCGCAGAATGGGCATCGATAGTCGGAGAACACCACCAACGCCACGGGCGCGTCGGGATCCCCCAGCGCCAGCGGGTCGCCGGACTGGCGGCGTTCCACCGGACTGTGACCCCGGTCGGCATCACCGCCCGCCGCCTCGGATGCCTGTGACGTCGCCGCTGGGTCCGCTGCGGGCGCCGCGGTGAGGCCGTCAGCGCCGGGACGTATCAGCAGGTAGGCGATCAGCGCGGCGCCGATGACAATCAGGCCTCCGATGAAGACGAGGTCCTTCTTGACGCTCTCTCGCCGTCCACTCACTGCCTACCTCCATGCTAACGTCGCCTACGTAGCTACGCCGTAGCTACGTATTCCGTTCTAGCACACTGCGCCGCCGGCACGCGGCCGACAGATGGGAGGCGCCGAGATGTTGGCGGCTGCACCGCGGAGGCGACCACTACCGATCCTGTCGCTGGCCCTCATCGCCGCCATCGGCGCGACCCTCTGGCTGACCCCACCGGCGCCGATGCCCCGACTCACCGCCGGTGAACAGACCCAGGTCAGCTTCACCACGACGTCGGGCGCCGCCTTGGTCGACGGACGGACCTACGGGGTCGGCACGGTGATCGTCGCCAACTTCGACGAACCGGTCGTCGACCGCACGGCGGCGGAAAAGCGGCTGTCGGTGAAAACCGTTCCATCCGTTGATGGTTCCTGGTACTGGATGGACAACCGGCACGCCCACTGGCGGCCGCAGAACTACTATCGTCCGGGCACCGAGGTGGTCGCGACCGCCGACGACCGCGGCGCCGGCCGGGTTTCCTTCCGGATCGGGGAGTCGCACGTATCCGTCGCCGACGACGCCACCAAACAGATCCGCGTCTACCGCAATGACGAGCTGATCCGCACGATTCCGACCTCCATGGGCATGGGTGGATCAGAAACCGTTGCAGGCAAGACCATTTCGTTCTGGACCCAGCCCGGCGTCTATACGGTGATGGACAAGTCCGACACCGTGGTCATGGATTCCTCCACCTACGGCCTGCCCGTCGCCTCACGCCTGGGCTACAAGGTGACCGTCAACAACGCGGTCCGGCTGACCAACAGCGGAATCTACGTCCACCAACTCGACAGCACGATCTGGGCGCAAGGCAAGACCAACACGTCGCACGGATGCCTGAATGTCAATGCCGACAACGGTCGGTGGTTCTACGAGTTCTCCCAACCCGGAGACGTATTCGAGGTCCGAAACACCGGCGGCGATCCGTTGCCCATCTGGCAGAACGGCGACTGGGGCGTGCCGTGGGACAAGTGGCTCGGCGGCAGCGCCCTACGGTGACGGCGTGGGTTCCATCGCGACGGCATGCTCTGCGGCGCGACGGCCCGAGAAGACACAGTCGGCGATCGACAATCCACTGACGTAGGAGTTGACACACAGTCCGATGGCCGTGCGCCCCGCCGCGTAGAGACCCGGAATCGACTCGCCGGCGGGGGTTGTCACCGCACCGGTGAGTTCGTCGACGATCAGGCCGCCGAGGGTGAACATCGGGCACGGATTGAGCAGGCTGCGTCTGATCGATATCGAGATCAGTGAGAACGGTCCCTGTTCAACAGGTTTGACGAACTCGGCGGGCTTACCCATCGGATCCGGCAGCCCGGCCGAGGCGGCGGCGTTGTGGGCCGCGACGGTCGCCACCAACCCCGCTGGGTCGACACCGGCTTTGGCGGCAACCTCTTCCAGGGTATCGCCCACGACCCGGTCGGTGCGCAACATGGCTTCCATCTGCAGGCGCTGGAACCAGATGGCCTGCTCGGGGAGCTGGGCTCGCGCCTGCTTGAGCAGCCGGTCGTCGGCCAGAATCCAGCCGCGTCCGCCGTGGTCGGCAATCATCGCGTGGCCGACCGCGGCGCCGTAACGGGTCTCGTCGATGAATCGCTGCCCGTGTTCATCGACCACGAGGGCACCCAGAAACGCGCTGGGCGGGGTGATGAAGCGCCATGCCGATACGTTGTCGAGGCGATCGACCGCGGCGCCGACCTCGGCAGCCAGTGCGATGCCGGCACCGTCATCCCCGGTGGTGCCCAGCTGAAGTCCTTCGCGGTACGCCGGTGCATGCTCGGCGATCAGCTCGCGGTTGGCGATGTATCCACCCGCACTGAGAATGACCGCCTTGCGCGCGTGGATGTCGACGGTGCGGGCGTACCGACTTTCCAAGCGGTTCAACCGCTTTTCCATCGCGGCGCGCAGCGGCGGGTAGTAGATGCCCGGTTTGACCGCCAACTCGGCGTACGCGCGGTAGCGGCGCCGAACCCACGCCGGTGCGTGCGCCAGCGTGCTCGTCCGCACACCGACCACCCGGCCGCTGGGATCGGTCAACAAAGCGACAGCGCGGGTGAGGAACTGCGTGCGTACGCCGTGTGCGGCTGCCGATGCGGCGAGAGGCTGATAGATCTTCTTGCCCGAGGCTCCCGGCCCCTTGGCCCGGTGACCTCGTTGCGCCGGCGGCGTGATCTCGCGGAAGCGCCCGGAGTTCTCGCTGCCCGAGTAGTAGAGGTAGTACTTGTTGTTCGGATACGACGTCTTGTACGGACAGACCGAAGCCTCGAACGGCACGCCGTGTTCGGTGAGCCAGTCGATCATCGCGGGACTGTCGTCGACGAAGCGTCGCAGCGTCTCGGGACGCACCGCGTCGCCGATCTCGGCCTGCAGGTAGGCGTACATGGCATCGGTATCGTCGTCGACCCCGGCCTGGCGCTGAACCCACGTACCGCCACCGGCATAGATGATGCCGCCGGATACCTGCGTCGCGCCGCCGCCGTTGAACCGGTCGATGGCCAGGACATCGGCGCCTCTCGAACGCGCCTCCAGTGCTGCGCAGACGCCCGCGGCTCCGTATCCGACCACGAGGACATCGGTTGTCTGCGCCTCTGCCATGACTCTCCTGCACATCGTTATCACCGAACTAGACATCTAGTTTGTACTCAAAGTACAAACTCTGCGCAAGGGAGCTCGTAGAATGCGCTCGTGGCTGAACTGACCGGGCGGACCGTGCCCCCCGCGGTGGCCGAGAAGCTGTACGCAGCGACGGACCTCATCGCCACTCGTGGGCTGCAGAAGACCAAGATCGAGGACATCGCTGCGGCATCGGGCGTCCCGAAGGCCACGCTGTACTACTACTTCAAGGGCAAGGACGACATCCTCGCCTTCCTGTTCCGGGATTCTCTCGATGCGCTCGCCCGTGACGTTGCCGCGGCCACCGATGCTCCCGGGCCGGGCAGAGACCGTTTGGCCGCAGTGGTCCAGGTCCAGATTGCCCACACCATGGGCCGACCGGGCACCAGCCAGGCGCTCGTCGGCGACCTCGGGCGCGCCATCCGCCTGCCCGATCTCGCGTCGGCAGTGCAAGAGGCTTTCTATGAACCCATCGCCCGCGTGCTGAAGGCCGGGGCTGCCGACGGTTCACTGCGAAGTCTTGCCGACCCCGAAGGCTCCGCGATCAGCATCTTCGGGGCGATCATGATGACCGCCGCGCTGCACAGCGTCATCAACTCGACCAAGACCCAGCACGAAATCGCCGAAGAGGTCATGGATTTCATCCTCAACGGCCTCGCGCCGCCGAGCTGACCGCCCATTCCAAACTGGGATCTCACGAAACCCGCGGTCGGAGCGTCTACAGAACGTGAAAGCCAAACAGCCCTTCGAGGCAGTGGTCGATGACCACGGCCCCACGGTACTGCGGGTGTGTAGGGCCGTCGTCGGACCGATCGACGCCGACGACGCGTGGTCGGAAACGTTCCTGGCCGCGATGAAGGCCTATCCGGATCTTCCGGCTGACGCGAACATCGAAGCGTGGCTGGTGACGGTCGCTCACCGCAAGGCGATCGACATCACCCGGGCCCGGTCGCGCCACGCGATCCCCACCGACACGGTGCCGGAGACACCCACCGCACCGCAGCACGACCGCGACGACGACCTGGCCGATGCGCTCGAGCGCCTACCGACCAAACAGAAGCAAGCCGTGGCCTACCACTACCTGGCCGGACTGCCCTATGCCGACGTCGCGGCCATCCTCGGCGGCAGCACCGATGCTGCCCGCCGCGCCGCCGCCGACGGCATCGCGGCCCTCAGACGTACCTATCGCAGCGGCTCCGCCGCCATCAGTACCTCCCGGAGAGGAGAAACCCGATGAACACCGACCGTGCCCTCATCCACGATCTGGTGCAGATGGCCGACGGCACCGACCGCATGGCCGCCCTGCGGACCCGACTGGCCGTTGCCGCCGACCGCGACGGCATTCTCGACGTCGCCTACCGAATCGTCGACAGCCCGGTGGGCCCGCTGCTGGTGGCCGCCACCGACCAGGGCCTGGTGCGCGTCGCCTATGCCAGTGAAGGCCACGACGCCGTCCTGCAGCAGCTCGCCGACAAGATCAGCCCACGCATCCTGCACGCACCGACGCGTCTCGACACCGTGGCCCGGGAACTCGACGAGTACTTCGCCGGAATCCGCCGCACCTTCGACATCGCGCTGGATTGGCGGCTGTCCGCGGGATTCCGCAGCACGGTGCTGCACCGCCTCCCGGAGATCGGTTACGGGCATACCGCCAGCTACGCAGCTGTGGCCCAGCTTGCCGGCAACCCCAAAGCCGTACGTGCCGTGGGGACGGCCTGCGCCACCAATCCCCTGCCGGTGGTCGTGCCCTGCCACCGCGTCGTGCGTAGCGACGGTGCGATGGGCGGCTACCTCGGAGGTGTGGAAGCCAAACGAGTTCTGCTGGACCTGGAGTCCGCCGCATGAGTGCCGCCGGTGGGCCGTGGGCAGGCCGCGTGGCCGCAGCCGACTGGGATGCGATCCATTCGGACCTCGACAATGTGGGTTGCGCTCTCACCGGTCCGCTGCTCACCGCTGCCGAGGCCGACCGGATCGCCGCGCTCTACCCCGACGAGCACCGGTTCCGCTCCACGATCAACATGAGCCGGTACCGCTTCGGGGAAGGCGAGTACCGCTACTTCGCCGATCCCTACCCCGACCCGGTCGTGGCGCTCAAGCGCGCCCTCTATCCCCGGCTGTTGCCGATCGCGCGCGACTGGTGGACCAAACTTCGCCGGGAAGCGCCATGGCCCGACGATCTGGACGACTGGCTGAGCATGTGCCACGCAGCGGGGCAGACCAAGACCACCGCGATCCTGCTCAAGTACGAGGCCGGCGACTGGAACGCCCTGCATCGAGACCTCTACGGGGAGCTGGTCTTTCCGCTGCAGGTGGTCATCAACCTGACCAGCCCCGGCGTCGACCACACCGGCGGGGAGTTCCTGCTCTACGAACAGCGGCCGCGCGCGCAGTCCCGCGGCACCGCCACCGTCATCCCGAAGGGGCACGGCCTGGTCTTCACGACCCGGGACCGGCCGGTGCCCTCGGCCCGCGGATGGTCGGCAGCGCCGGTGCGGCACGGTGTTTCCGTGGTCCGTAGCGGTACGCGATTCACTCTCGGGCTTGTCTTCCACGACGCCGCATGACGTCGAACATCAAGCGGTACACACTGATGGGAGCGGACGGGCGTCCGTACCGCAGCGTCACACCCGGAACCCTGGGTGGGCATCGGGGCGGCAAGCTCTACGGCCGCCTGGACTGCCCGTCGGCGCTACGAACCATCGCGGCCGGCGGATACGTGCGCAACCGCGTCTTCGTCGCCGACGAGGCAACCGCCGTCGCAGCCGGCTACCGACCCTGCGCGGCCTGCCTGCCCGACGACTACCGGAAGTGGAAACGAACGGCCCGCCATTTCCCCCTGTGACCTGGGCCACTGCAAGTTCTCACCGGCGAACCGCGACGCATTGTGAGATCGGACAATCGCTACCATCAAGGCGGTACTCATCCGAGGGGCCAGCCCACACGACCCACAGGACGCTTGATTTGAACTCGCCAGAACTCGCCCATTGGAATGCTCAAGAAGCACTCGCGGAGGCGATGATCCCGATCATCGGCACCCTGTACCGGGCAAAGGGCGTGACAGTCCTGCTGCACAGCCGGTCGCTGGTGAACAGGTCCGTCATCAAGATCCTGCGGACGCACCGGTTCGCGCGACAGGTCGGCGGTGAGGAACTGTCGGTCGAAGAGACCTTCCCGTTCCTGCAGGCGCTGGCCGAGCTGGACCTGGGCCCGTCGAAGATCGACCTCGGCCTGCTGGTCATGGCGTACCGCGCCAGCGATGAGGGGCTGTCGGTGCCCGAGTTCACCGCGCAGGTCCTCAGCGACGTGACCGGCGAAAACAAGAGCGAACCGCAGGGTCCGCGGGATGTGGTGCTCTACGGGTTCGGCCGGATCGGCCGGCTCGTCGCGCGCCTGCTGATCGAGAAGGCCGGCTCCGGAAACGGCCTCAACCTGCGTGCCGTGGTGATCCGCAGCAACGGGGAGGGCGACCTCGCCAAGCGGGCGTCGCTGCTGCGTCGCGACTCGGTCCACGGCCAGTTCGACGGCACGATCAAGGTCGACACCGAGACCAACAGCCTCATCGCCAACGGCAACGTCATCAAGTTCATCCACAGTGACGACCCGGCGACCGTCGATTACACCGAGTACGGCATCGACAACGCGATCCTGATCGACAACACCGGCAAGTGGCGTGACCGCGACGGCCTGTCCAAGCACCTGCGCCCCGGCATCGCGAAGGTCCTGCTGACCGCCCCGGGCAAGGGTGACGTCCCGAACATCGTGCACGGGGTCAACCATCGCACCCTCGACCTCGAACAGCAGATCTTCTCGTGCGCGTCATGCACGACCAACGCGATCGTTCCGCCGCTCAAGGCGATGGACGACGAGTACGGCATCGCCCGCTGCCACGTGGAGACCGTGCATTCGTTCACCAACGACCAGAACCTGCTGGACAACTATCACAACGCCGACCGCCGCGGCCGGTCCGCGCCGTTCAACCTGGTCCTGACCGAAACCGGTGCGGCCTCCGCCGTCGCCAAGGCCATGCCTGACCTGAAGGCCAAGATCAGCGGCAGCTCGATCCGTGTTCCCACCCCGGATGTCTCGGTGGCGATCCTGAACATGCAGCTGCACCGCCCGACGACCAAGGAAGAAGCCCTGGAGTACCTGCGCCAGGCGTCCCTGTCGGGACCGTTGAGCCGCAACCTGGACTACACCGCGGCGACCGACGCAGTGTCGAGCGACTTCATCGGCTCACGTGCGGCCAGCATCATCGATGCCAACGCGACGATCGTCGACGAAGACAACGTGATCCTCTATGTCTGGTACGACAACGAATTCGGATACTCGTCCCAGGTGGTGCGCACGGTGCAGTACCTGTCGGGCATCGAGTACCCGACGTATCCGCAGATTGGGGCCGACGCGGATCAGACGGTCTTGGTCACTCCGTAGTACGCGACGACATCCTGGGACCCCGGGGCTGCGCTGGTCAGCTTTGCGAACGACCGCAGAAAAGACTGGCCAACGCACCCATCGATCTTGATGTGCACGTCTTTGAGCGTGACCCGGGAATCCTTGCCTTTGAACTTCATTTCGGTGACCGAGACGTCGATGACCTCGCCCGGTTTCGGGCGCACTTCGACATTGCCCTGAATCGGTGCGCTGAGCCCGCCGAGGCCGGTCCGGCTGACCGACGAGGAGAGGCCGAGGCTGCCGGTCAAGCGAACCGAACTCAGCTCGATACCGCAGCCGATCTGGTAGCCCGCCTCGAGCGTGCCGCCCTGCAACGCCGTAGTCCCGCTGCCGCTGATGTTGCCGGTGAATGTCCCCCCGGCCAGGTACTCACGCGATGACGTCGCGGTGGTGAGGGCTGGGATCGGCAATTGCGTCTCGTCCTTGGCCGCGAGCTTCAATACCCAACCGTCCGGCGTCGTGACCACGGACGGTTCCACGGAGCCGACGGCCCCGGTGTCCGGCGGGGTTCCGAGTTCGGGAGCGGCGGGCGGCAGAGCATCCGCGCTCGGCTCGGGCGGCACGGCGGGTTCGGGAGCGGCGGTCGCGTAGGGCGCCGGCACCACCAGCGCACCGGCCAAAAACAGCGCGGCAAGGATCTTGGTCATGTCGGTTTTTGATACCTCTCGGAACGTAAACGATTGAGCGAGTGAGAATTTGAGGCGCGGACTTCACACGGCCTTGGTCACGCCCACGTAGGAGACGACGTCCTGCGTGTCGGCGGTGGAGCTGGTGAACGTCGCGTATGAGCGAATGAAGGACTGGCCGACGCAGCTGTCTATCTTGATCCGCAGGCCGGTGATCGTCACACGTGCCGTATCGCCTTCATAGTCGATCTTCGTCACGGGGACGACGGACGCCGTCCCCGGCTTGAGAGTGGGGCGGATCTGCGCGAAGAGACCACCGCCGACACTCGGCACGCCCGCAGAGCTCAGCGAGGGCGTGATATTGCCGCCAAACCTCGCATCGACGACATCGGCACTGATGCCACAACCGATCTGGTAACCCGCCTCCAGCGTTCCACCGGCCAGCGCGGCCTTGCCCGAGCCAGTGACCTCGCCCAGAAACGTTCCGCCCACCAAGTATTCGCGCGAGGATATGGCGGTGGTCAACGGAGCTACGTCGAGCTGTGTTTCGTCGACTGCCTTGACCGAAAGCGTCCAGCCCTCCGGCGTCGGCAAGATCCCGGGTGCCGCCGATGGGACGGCGCCGTTCTCGACTGCCGGAGCAGGTGCGACATCGGGTGCCGGCGGAGCTGGAATCGGCTGGGCTCCAGCCTGGTTGGCACCGCCAAGAGAAGCAAAAACGCCGAGAGAACAGGCGACAGCCAGTGGGACAAGAGTTTTGAGCATGGTACGACGGCAGACCTCTCAGTATTCGAAGATTCTTCCCGAGGGAACGTAGCAGCGCCCGCAAAGCGGTGTCACCAGCCATCGACTAGTTACCTATAAACAGTTGGGACACAGCGTTTCCCACAGGTGAATGACGGAGAAACTGTGCCTGGACATTAACCATTTGCCACAAATGGCAAGCCATCACCCTGACGTAATGCTTTGCTCCACAGGCATTTTCCGCACCACTATTGCGAAAACCGATAGAAATTCATGCGCTGACGCCAGGCGAGACCAGCGCTCATCGAAACGGATGTGGCGAGAGCGCCCGCTGGACTTAAGTGTCCAAGCGCCCTGGGGTGACGGCGATCCGGCTGATCGCGATGCCGATGCTCACGGCGATGTACTCGCGGGCCGTCATCGCAGCATCATCGCGGCTGACGGCGGTCACGACTTGATCGAGTTCGGGGATCCGCACCCGGTAACCGTGCCGTGTGGGTTCGACCTCGATGGTGAAGCGGTGATCCGGTAGCGGCATCGGCCGTGGCCGAAAGAACCTCATGTTCAGAGATTCCAGCAGACAGTCAATCTGGTACTGCTCACGGCGTTTGCGTCTGATGGCTTCACGAAGGCGTGGCATCCGACGCCGGTTGCGATCATCGGCCGAGTGTCTTACGAGCAGTTCGCAGTCACGGGCCAACTCCTCTTCGACCTCAGCCCGCTGCGACTCCAGGAGTCCCCGGTAGTAGCGAGCCTGCCGCAGCTCCTGCTGACGGGTCAGCTGGACGACCTCGTCGCGCTCCATGGCGTCGAACCGCGCGGGCTCATCGGCAACACCCAGCGCTCGGATCAATGCAGTGCCGGCACGCTGCTGATCGCAGGAGGGGACCGACATCGTCACCCTGACATTCTGCGGACAATAACGGCGTCCGCCGATGACTTCATATCAACTTCATGTCATGTGGGCGGTATCCGGCGCCCCTCATACCCGTTTGGGGACCGGGATCCTGGACAGGTCCTCGGCCGTGATCACCTCACCACCGAAGACCTCGGCCGCTTCGTCATGATGACGCCGGGCGTCGTAGTAGCGCTGAGAGAAATGAGTGAGCACCAGCCGTCGCACGTTGCTCTCGGCTGCGATCGCGCCTGCCTGCCGCGCGGTCAGATGCCCGTAACGCGAGGCTAATTCAGCGTCTTGGTGCAGGAACGTCGCCTCGATCACCAGCAGGTCGGCGTCCTCGGCCAGAGCGAAGGCGGCGTCACACGGGTCTGCTGCACGATCAGGTGACAGTTTCGGTCACGCGGCCTGACTGGCCGGTGTGGTCATGATGGCTTCGTACTCGATCGGGGTCAACCGGCCGAGGCCGGACTGGCGTCGACGACGATGGTAGGTCCGTTCGATCCAGGTGACGATGGCGATCCGCAACTCTTCGCGTGTGCTCCAGCGACGGCGATCGAGCACGTTCTTTTGGAGCAGGGAAAAGAAGCTCTCCATGGCCGCATTGTCGCCGGCTGCGCCTACGCGGCCCATCGATCCGAGCATCTCGTAGCGATCAAGTGCATGGACGAATCTCCTTGACCTGAACTGAGATCCACGATCGGAATGCAGAATGCAACCGGCCACATCGCCGCGGCGTGCCACCGCACTACTGAGCGCGGCGGTGGCCAATCTGGACTTCATCCGCGAGTCGATGCTGTAGCCCACGATCCGGTTGGAAAACACATCCTTGATCGCACACAAGTAGAGCTTCCCTTCACCGGTGCGATGTTCAGTGATATCGCTGAGCCACAACTGATTTGGTGCATCAGCGGTGAAGTCGCGCTCGACAAGGTCGTCATGCACCGGTGGCCCGACCTTGCCGTTCTTACCGCGTTTCTTCCCGAACACACTCCACCACCGGTTCTGGGTGCAGATCCGCCAGGCGGTGCGCTGCGCCATCGGCTCGCCGGCATCGCCGGCCTCTTCGACCAGGTAGCGGTATCCGAACTCGGGATCTGCGTGGTGGGCGTCGAACAGGGCGTTGGCGCGGTAGGCCTCGACGATCTCGGCGCCGGTCACGGGATTGGCCAGCCAGCGGTAGTAGGGCTGGCGGGCGAGCTTGAGTACCCGGCACGTCACCGCGACGGGGATCCCGTCGGCGGCGAGCTCAGTTACGAGCGGGTAGAGCCTTTTCCCGGCAGATTGGCCTGCGACAGATAGGCCGCGGCCCGGCGCAGGACCTCGTTTTCCTGCTCGAGGAGCTTGATCCGACGCCGGGCTTCGCGCAGTTCAGCCGACTCGCCGCTGCTTGTGCCGGGTTTGGTGCCCTCGTCGATATCGGCTTGGCGTAGCCACTTGTGCAGCGTCATCGGGTGGACCCCGAAGTCGGAGGCGATCTGCTCGATCGTCACACCGTCGTCTCGGTTGCGAGCAACCCGCACGACATCGTCACGGAACTCGCGGGGGTACGGCTTGGGCACAGGAACATCCTTCCAGCCCGCCCGTCGGGCAAGCCAACTCAGATGTCACCTGATCGTGCAGCAGACCCCACCAATGGTTTCCACGCTGGTCGAGCCGTTTCAACGCGGCAGTGAACGCGTGCGTACCCACCACGACGGTGTCGGGCTCGGTCTGGCGATCGTCAACAGCATCATCCATGCCCACGACGGGACACTCACCCTCGCTGCCCGCCCCGGCGGCGGGCTGTGTGTCACAGTGCGATTACCGGAATTGGTGACAAGCAAGCACAGTTGAGGATGCGGCTCCGGTGGCGAGTTCACACGACGGCGACAGTCCCGAAGTCGTCAGTCACCGGCCATGAAGAAAGGCGATGACAGCCTGGACCCGCCGATGGTCATCTTTCGTCTCAAGGATCCCCAACTTGGTCATGATGCTGTGCACATGCTTCTCGATGGTGCCTTCGGCCAGATACAGGCGGCGCGCGATACCGGCGTTCGAGCGCCCTTCGGCCATCAGTCGCAGCACCTCGTGTTCCCGCCCGCTGAGGGCGACGAGCGGGTCAGCATTCTCTCGCGCTGAGACCAGTGCTTGAGCTACCGCGGGGCCGATGATGCAGGCCCCCCTGGCAATGCGCTTGAGGATGTCGACAAAGTCTTCGACGTCAGCTACCCGACTGTTGAGCAGGTAGCTGATTCCGCCGCCGCCGGACAACGCGTCGATCGCATGCTGAACCTCGACATGGGCGCACAAGACCAGCACGCCGGTCCCAGGAAACTCAGTACGGATCAACCGAGCCGCTTCGTACTCTTCCGGATGATCAGCCGGTATCGGGATGCTGATCACCACAAGCTCGGGCGACGTGGAGCGCACCAGCGGTAGTAGTTGGCCTACACCACCGGTCTTCGCCACGATGCGGAAGCCCCAATGTGCGAGAAGACACGCCAGTCCCTCACGGAACAGCACATCGTCTCCGGCCACGATCACGCGCTGTGGAGTCGCTGCCATGGGGCTCACTGAATCGGGCTGTTCATCGTTTGGATCCGTCATCGCGCCCCTCCACTGATTCCGCTCTACCGATTGTCGTCGGCGTCAGGAAATACCCGTTCTGCCCTACTTTCCTCGCGACGTGGGCGTCTCGTCGCCTAATGCCCCGTTGGCAGGAGTTGGAGTCGATATACCGGCTGTCCGGATTCCAATTGGGGGCCAGCACCAGTTACACCGGGGCGCACCGGGGGAACGCTGAACATAGAGACGTGAGACGAGCAATCAAGGAGCGTGGACCGTGAACAGGACGTCCAGACGGACTATGACGAAGTCAAAGTCAGTTGCCGTGGTGTCGGCGTTGGCAGGCGCCGCCGCGGCTCTGGGGCTTGCCGTGGCGCCGAGCGCCTTGTCGGCACCAGCCGCGAATTGCAGGAATAGCGGCGGTTCAGTGGTATGCCAGACACCGGGTAACGCGCAGGTTTACTCAGACCCGCCAAGCACCAACCCAGGAATGGGCATCGGCGCCAACGGCCCGTATGGGCCCTGGGGCAATGTCCCGCCGCTGAGGTAGCGGCACCCAAGGCAGGGGTTTATTCCGAAGTTGTCGGACAGCCGAATGTGGCTGGCTGTCCAGCGCCACCAGGAAGTGCCTGTTCAATCGGCCCAGCCAAGTGGGGCCCAATCCTGATGGGAAATAGTGCAATTGGGCGCGGGAGCGCTCAGGAGGTCGGGGAATGGCAAGGGGTAATCGGCTGGAGACAATGCTGGATCGTCACCGGCCCAGCAATGTCCTGTGCGAACACGTCGACCGACAGCAGTTCGGCGGCGGCATTCCCCAAGTGCCTGCCCGGTTTCCGTCGATACGGTTCGGAAGACGCTGGCTCAGTGCGTTATGGCTGGTACCGATCGGGGCCGCCGCGCTGATCGTCGTCATCGCGGTAGCCCAACAACTTCGTCAGTACGACTGGATGCAGAACTTCATCGCGCGCTATCCGGGTACGTCATCGACCTTTGTGGCGCCGGTACGCGGCGGATTTCCCGCCTGGCTGCGCTGGCAACACTTCTTCAACATCATGTTCATGATGTTCATCCTCCGATCGGGGCTGCAGATCCTGGCCGATCATCCGAGGCTGTATCTGAACTCGGGCTGCCGTCCGGGCAGTGAGTGGATGCGGATGCGGATGGAAGTACCTCCCGACCGGATGGACAAGAGTGTTCCGCCGCGAGTGTGGACCTCCAAGGACGATGCAGTGGCCCTGCCGAAATGGCTTGGGATACCCGGTTTTCGCCACTCTGTCGGCCTGGCCCGCTGGTGGCACCTCAGCTTCGATCTACTCTGGCTCGTCAACGGTGCCCTGTTCTATGTGCTGCTGTTCAGCACCGGGCAATGGCAGCGGATCGTGCCCCGTTCGTGGGACGTCTTCCCGAATGCACTGTCGACCGCGGTGCAGTACGCCTCGCTGCAATTCCCGGACAACGAGGGGTTCATCGCCTATAACGGCCTGCAAATCCTGGCCTACTTCATCACGGTGTTCATCGCCGCACCACTGGCCTTCGCCACCGGCCTGCTGCAAGCACCCGCGGTCGCCGCCCGCTTCGGCACAGCTCGGGGGCCGCTCAACCGCCAGGTCGCGCGCACCGTGCATTTCGGTGTCTGGCTGTGGATGGTCATCTTCATCGCCGCCCACGTCACCATGGTGATGACCACCGGCGCAGTGGAAAACCTCAACCATATGACCTTGGGCACCGATACCCACTCGTACTGGGCACTGGCGATATTCGGCCTGGCAGCCGCGGTGGTGATCACGCTGTGGCTGGCCGCATCGCCGCTGACAATTCGCTATCCCCGGCTCGTGCAGAACACTGGTCGGTTCGTCGTCGGCTGGGCCAAAGCCTGGATGGAGCGCGTACACCCCCGAGCGTCCTACACAGACAAGGACATCTCGCCCTACCTGTGGGCCAACGGCACGCTTCCCGACTCCGAGCACTACCGCAGGTTGCGCGACGGGAACTGGGAGCACTATCAGCTGCCCATCGACGGTTTGGTGGCCACTCCCCTTCAGCTCTCCTATGCCGGATTGCTGGCTTTGCCCAAACACGAACAGATCACCGGCCACTACTGCATTCAGGGCTGGTCGGGAGTGGCCAAATGGGGCGGGGTCCGAATGGCCGACATTCTGTCGATGGTGCAGCCGCTCCCCGAGGCTCGATGGGTGGTGTTCTACTCGTTCGCCAACGGTGCAGAACCCGGCCACGGGCGTTACTACGACTGCCACCGCATCGAGCACATGCGTGAACCGATGACGCTGTTGGCCTATGAGATGAACGGACAACCGCTCAGCGAAACCCATGGCGCGCCGCTCCGCCTGCGCAACGAGTTGGAACTCGGCTTCAAACAAGTCAAATGGATCACCGCCATCGAGTTCGTCGCGGATTTCCGTGCCATCGGATGGGGACAGGGCGGCTACAACGAAGACCACGAATACTATGGCTACCGCATGCCCATATAGATCGATGGATGACAGCGGTCGGCAGAGAGGGCTGCTATGCCTGACAGATTCAATGTCGGTGACCACGTGACGTGGAACTCGGAAGCCGGGCACGTCTCCGGCACGGTGACTAAGGTCCACACGCAGGATTTCCAGTACAAGGGCCACACCCATCGGGCCTCGACCGACGATCCACAGTACGAGATCAAAAGCGACAAGACCGACCACGTCGCCGCTCACAAAGGCGGCGCCCTGCGGCTCGTCGATGAGTGAACCCATCTTCACGATCGGACACTCCACGCGAACGTTCGCCGAATTCGCGGAGCTGCTACGCGACGGCGGTGTCCAACTGGTGGTTGACGTTCGTAAACTCCCCGGCTCTACTCGGTATCCGCAGTTCGACCAAGACACACTCTCGGCGATGCTGGGCGATGTGGGTGTCGGATATCAGTACGCGCTGGCGTTGACCGGCCGCCGTACCGTGAGCACCGAAGTGCCGTTCGAGGTCAACGGGTGGTGGACGAACCGCGGCTTCCACAACTATGCCGACTATGCGATGTCCGAGGAGTTCCGGCGCGCCCTCGCTGAGTTACGCGAGTGGGGACGCACCTCACGGATCGCCGTGATGTGCTCGGAGGCAGTGTGGTGGCGCTGCCACCGGCGGATCATTGCCGATCATTTGCTCTCCCACAACGAGACGGTGCGCCACATCATCGGCCCGGGTCATGTCGATACTGCGCAACTCAGCGCCGGAGCCGTCATCGGCCCTGCCGACACAGTCACCTATCCAGCCGCAGGAGAACGACCATGACCAGGCGAGAGGCTCTCCACGAGGCAGTACGCGCGGTGCTGGACGACATCGAGCCGGGATTCGTCGCGACCTATGGCGACGTCGGCCGGCGATTGGGCATCTCGCCACGACAAGCTGGACGCGAAGTGAGCAGGGTGCCTGACGATGTTCCGTGGTGGCGCGTCGTGCGTGCGGATGGCACACCCGCAGCCTGCCGCGGCGGTCACGCTGTCGCCCTGCTCGAATCCGAAGGGGTCGCGATCCGGGCCGGGCGCGTCGACCTGGCCCGGGCCCGGTATCCGTGGGACGCTTCACGCGTCGTGGACCATGCTGATCACCACGGCCCTTCCGCCTAGAGGTCGGGTCACGCAGGCGCCGTAGGTTTTTGGCTCTCGTTCGACCCGCTGCGTTTGCGATCCGATGCAGCCGGGTACTAGGTAACTCCCGGCGCGCAGCCGCCGCGCCGTCCCGTGCGGCCCGCGATGTGGCGCTGACAGCCCCAACTCTCTCTACGCTTGGAGTGTCCGATGCCCCCTTCACGAAATCGAGACCAGAAATCCCCCGCCCCCGTCGGACCCGCGGGCGTCGCCGAAGGTTTTCTCGGACAGTCGGACTCACGAGCACAGACCGGACGGTATCTGACCACGGCGCAGGGCGTACGCATCCCAGACACCGATCACTCACTCAAGGCCGGTCGCCGCGGCCCGACCCTGATGGAAGACTTCCACCTCCGCGAGAAGATCACCCACTTCGACCACGAGCGCATCCCGGAACGGGTGGTGCATGCCCGCGGGGCCGCCGCGCACGGCACCTTCGAGGCCTACGGCAACGCCGCCGGCGTCACCAAAGCGGACTTCCTGGGCACGAAAGGCAAGCAGACCGAGGTCTTCTGCCGGTTCTCCACCGTGCTCGGCTCGCGCGGTTCGGCCGACACCGTGCGCGACACCCGCGGCTTCGCGGTGAAGTTCTACACCGACGAGGGCAACTTTGATTTGGTCGGCAACAACATGCCGGTGTTCTTCATCCAGGACGGCATCAAGTTCCCCGACATCATCCACGCCGGCAAGCCACATCCGGATCGCGAGATCCCGCAGGCACAGTCGGCGCACGACACCTTCTGGGACTTCGTCTCGCTGCACACCGAAGCCACCCACCACGTGTTCTGGAACATGAGCGACCGCGGAATCCCGCGCTCCTTCCGCACCATGGAGGGGTTCGGCGTCCACACCTTCCGCCTGGTCAACGCCAAAGGCGAAACCAGCCTGGTGAAGTTCCACTGGAAGCCCATCGCCGGCGTGCACTCGCTGGTCTGGGAAGAAGCGCAGATCACCGCCGGGGTGGATCCTGACTTTCACCGGCGCGACATGGCCGACGGCATCGAGGCCGGAGCTCCACTGGAATACGAACTCGGCATCCAGGTGATGCCCGACGACGGCACGGACTCCTTTCAGGGCATCGACCTGCTGGACCCGACCAAGATCGTGCCCGAGGAACTGGTTCCGGTGCAGTTGATCGGCAAGCTCACGCTGGACCGTAACCCCACCAACTTCTTCGCCGAGACCGAACAGGTGGCATTCCACACCGGCAACATGGTGCCCGGTATCGAGGTCACCAACGATCCGCTCATGCAAGCCCGACTGTTCTCCTACCTGGACACCCAGCTCACCCGCCTGGGCGGGCCGAACTTCACCCAGTTGCCGATCAACCGGCCGCACTGTCCGGTGAACGACATGCTGCGTGACGGCATGCACCAGACCGCCGTGCACACCGGCCAGGCGCCGTACCGACCCAACAGCATCGACGGTGGGGAACCGTTGGTCGCTGATGCCGACGAAGGCGGCTACGTCCCCATCCCGCGGGCCGTGGACGGTCCGGTCGAGCGCGCACAACCAGCGTCGTTCGACGATCACTTCAGCCAGGCGGCGATGTTCTACCGCAGCCTGACCAGGATCGAGCAGGACCACCTCGCGGATGCATTCACCTTCGAACTCGGCAAGTGCTACGAGCAGGCCATCAAGGAACGCGAGCTGCAGGTGCTCGCCAACGTGGACACCGAACTCTGCCAGAAGGTGGCCGCCGGTCTGGGTCTGCCCGCCCCGAAGGGCAACCCGCCCAAGGACGTTTTGATCTCACCGGCGTTGTCCCAGATCGTCACCGAGCCGGGACCGGTGGCCGGGCGCAAGGTCGCGGTGATCGCCGACGCGAATTCGGATCTGGCCGCAATCGCGACGCTGACGAAGTCCCTGGACAAACTGGGCGTGCAGGCGTTGGTCGTTGCCCCGCATGGCGGCACCCTCAAATCAGGGCGGCGATCGGTGGTGGTGGAACGCACATTCGCCACAGCCCGCTCGATCGAATTCGACGCGGCCGTCGTCGCGGCGGGCACCGCGCCGACCAACGACGTCCGGGCCATCGTGTTGTTGCAGGAACTGCTGCGACACTGCAAGGCGCTGGGCGCCTGGGGTGACGGAGTTTCGCAGCTCGACGCCGCCGGCATCGACCGCACCTTGCCCGGTGTGTTGCTGGCCAGCGAGGCGGACAAGACGTTCACCGCCGAGCTCGTCGCCGCCCTCGGCCTGCACCGGGTCTGGGACCGCGCCGATCTAGTCACCGCTTCTGCCATTCCACCGTCGAAACCGGCTCTCGCGCCGTCGGTATCGGGTAAACGGTCTCCCGCCAAGAAGGCGACTCGGCGCGCCCGCGCAAAGTAGGACACCGACGCTGAGCTGAGATCAACAGCGTTTGAACAGCGGCGATAGCGGGCATTAACCACGGGCAGTGTTGACCCCTTCACCGTTGAGAGGCCGATGTGACAACCGCATACAACCCGGAGCCCCACCCGATCGGCACGATTGTCGTGGCAGATGGTGTCTATGCCCCACAAGAAGATTCTCAGCTGTTGGTCGATGTGATGGAAGAAGCCGGCCTGGCGGTCGGCCGGACCGTTGCGGATCTGTGCACCGGCAGTGGCGTGGTGGCGATCAACGCGGCCGGCCAGGGAGCGTCGGCCGTCGCGGCCTTCGATATCTGCCAGCGCGCCGTGCGGTGCGCCCGGTCCAATGCCTTGGCGCACAACGTCACCGTCGACGTGCATCTGGGTTCCTGGGCCCGGGCCGCCGAGTTCGGCCCGTTCGACCTGATCACCTGCAACCCGCCGTACGTTCCACACGACCCGGAGGACGCGGCGCTATCGGGAGTGACCGGTCCGGCGCGCGCGTGGGATGCCGGTCAGGACGGGCGGATGGTTCTGGACCCGCTGTGCGCCGCGGCGCCCGACCTGCTCGCCGACGGCGGCAGCCTGCTGCTGGTCCAATCGGAATTCGCCAACCCCCGTAAGACTTTGGCGGATCTGTCCGCTGCCGGCCTCGACGCCGATATCGTTGCCTGGCAGTGGGTTCCGTTCGGCCCGGTGCTGTCCTCCCGCGCGGAGTGGCTCGAAGAAACTGGGCGTCTCGAGCCCGGCCGACGCGAGGAGGAACTGCTGGTGATCCGCGCGGACAAGCCATGAGTGACGCCGACCGCCGCACAGTGCGGCCGGTGCAAGGGGGCCCTGTGATGGTGCAGGGCCCCGTTCGAATCGAGATGCCGGATGGCACGGTGGTGGATTCCGACCGCTTCATGGTGGCTATTTGCGCCTGCCGGCGCAGCAAGGATTATCCGCTGTGCGACACCAGCCACCGGCGCCGGCGATGACTCAGCTCAGCGGACAGCGCAGCGAGGACTGACCTTTGGCCCACCGACCCATCAGGTGATCGGCCAGCCGGTCCTCAACCAGGGCGTGGGCTCGAATCCCGAACACCACATCGGCGTCGAGGTCGGGCTCGCGGGCTACCAGATCGCCCACCACGTCGGTGCGGACCACCTGTTCATGCACGGCGTCGGCTTCCACATGTTCGGCGTAGAACCCCACACACTCCCGCGGAGCACCAAGACGCCGCAGGGCCTCCACCAGCCGCCGCGAACCCGGCGAGGAGGTGATCTCGGTGGAGGCGAAGTGCCCGACCGCCGCGCCACGCAGGCTGCGATGCAAACCGAACAGCGACATCAGGTTCACCGCGGCCAGCGATTCGGCCGGCACGTTGTCGATATAGCCGAGGTAGCTCGGATCCAGGCCGGCGGCGCCCATCAGGTCGGCGAACAACTGCTGGTGCAGCCGCGGCCCGCGGCCGCCGCCGAACTCATCGAATTCCACCGCGACGAATGATGCTTTGGCCTGGCCCGTCAGCCGCGGGATGGCCCAGGCGTGCGGATCACCTTCTTTGAGGTGATACAGCGAGCGGTGCACGAAGTATTCGCGCATCTGCTCCCAGGTTCCCTTGTCGCGCAGGTGATATGACAGGCCTTCACCGTCGACCGGTTCGATCGAGATCTTCTCCATCTCGGCCAGCGCGGTATCTCCGGGGTGAATCTCACCGACGCCGCGCCGCACTTCCGTCAGGAACTCCCGCTCCAACTTCCCACGCAAGTGCAGCAGACCGGCATTCCACTCCCAGCCGGGGTCCACGCCGGCGAAGCCGCGGTAATGCAGCTCGTAGCAGACATAAAGGGCCAGGTGTAGGTCGAGACCGAAGGGGTCGGAGTCGGCCAGCGACGCCTCGACGCGAGACAGCTGGTTACAGGGCGCCCGCTCCCCCAACAACCTGATAACCGCAGCCGACAACGGACCACGGGGGTCTGGCAGCGTGGGCTCGGTAAGGATTGGCGCAGAAGTCACGGCGGTGTACGTACCCAGAACAGCGGCGGGGTAATCGGGATGCCCTGGCAGTTGCCGGCAGTTGGCGGAACGTCGAGGAAATCGCCGGCAGCAGTGTGAATCCCGTCGCAGCCGAATAGGCCGCCGTTTACTACGACGCCATTTGGGCAATCCTGCTGCCGCTTGGAGAGGCCGAGGCCTCGTGGAACCACCAAACACCAGGAACGGAAGGCAAGCATGACCGAGAAGAACTCAGGTCCCGAAGAAGGCATCAAATCCGTCGTCGAGGATGTCAAGGGCAAGGCCAAGGAAGCTGTAGGCACCGTGACCGGTCGCGACGATCTGGTTCGCGAGGGCAAAGCTCAGCAAGACAAGGCCGATGCTCAAAGGGACGTCGCGAAGAAGGAGGCCGAGGCAGAGGCGGCACGGGCCGGAGCCAAGGCGGCCGAGAAGCGGCAAGAGGCTTACCAGCGGCCGTAATTCGGGCATGTTTGAGATAGCCCAGCCCCCTGCGGGTTGGGCTATCTCTCGCCCGGAACTTGACGAGAACCGATCAAGCTTGTCTGTTGATCAATGCCAAGAGCTTGAGAGGCGCGGCAGCGACGAGGACCGCGACGAGAGCCGAGAGTGTCAGCCCCAAGAACGCTGCCGTGAGCGTTATATACATGGCAGTTTGCAGCCGCTCTAGAACACCACTCATGAAGCAACCTTTACGGACGAACTGACGCTCTTGCGGTGCGCTCTCGTCGCGCACAACGCAGACCTTAGGCCGCGCGCCGACGAGGCCGGGGCTACGTTATGTAACGAACTCACCGGAATCATTGACACTCTGACGCCGGGTTGTCGGACAGAAGTCCCTCGGAAAGCCAGTCAACGGACCTCGGTCAAGCGCAGGATCAGGGCAACCGCGTCTTCCGCCTGGCCGGCTGGAGTCAGAACTTTACGCAAGAGCAGCCCACGCAGCGCGGCGACGGCCACGGTGGCCATGTTCAGCGCCTCCTCGGCGTCACGGCCGTCGCGTTCCGCGAGCGATGCCAGCATCATGGTCAGGTCGTCGAGCGAGTCGATGAACTCACGAAAGTCCCCTGGGCTGTATGCGGCAAGTCCTACGACGTGAAAGAACCCGCGGATACGCGACAGCCGCTCCGGGCGAGTGTAGGCCCGCCAGATCGCCGCGACGAGATCGCCGAAGGTGCCGTGCTGGGCGGTCTCGAAAAACACCTCGTTGTCACGAGATCGCTGCACCTTGAGCATCGCCGCCAAGACGCCCGAGAGCGACCCGAAGTGGTACCGCAGCAGGGCGTGGCTGGTCTCGGCCCGGGCGGCGACCTCACGCAGCGACATCTCCGGCGAGGGAAGCGACTCCCCGAAGGCCGCGAGAAGCCTCGCAAGAAGGCGCTCGCGTGCGTCGCCGTTGGCTTCCGCGCTTGACAAGGTCACTCCGACACTTTATCCATTGGATAATACTTTTTCCAATGGATAAATCCCGCTGAGTGCGCCGCGGCGCGCCGGCCAAGTTGTGAAGGACCTTCGATGAGCGCCATGTGGCACGGCTGTCTCGCGGACACCGACTACTTCGAGATGCGTTCCAGCGGTGGGCATGACCACGGCGTCTGGGTTACCACCCCACCCGACTACGACCGCGCCACAACACAAGCGCCCATCGTGTACGTGCTCGACGGCAACTTTGCCGTGGGCCTGACGGCTCCGCTGATCGTCACCCAGATGGATCCCATGCAGCAGATCCAGCCCTACATCCAGGTCAGCGTCGGGTACGCGGGTGAGGAAGCGCAGGACTGGGACCGGCTCCGCAACAGAGACTTCGTGCCGCCCGGCGAGCCCATCGCCCAGGAGCTCATCGACGCCCTGGAGCTGGGAGTGGAAATGGGCGCGAGGACACGCGAAGAAGCTGACGCCTACCTCGCCGAACTGCGCAACACCCACGCCGACGATTTCCTGAGATTCCTTACCGCGGAACTACATCCGCGGATCTCACACGACTATGGCACTGCCGCAAGCGGTCACGGGCTTTTCGGCTACTCCTACGGCGGACTTTTCGCTCTCTACACCTGGCTCAACGGCAGCACCCTCTTCGAGAGCATCGGAGCCGGTAGCCCCGGCGTGATCAGTGAAGACAGTCAGATCTTCGCCCAGCTCCACCAGCTTGGCGACACCCGCCTCGCCACCAATCTTCACGTAACCCTCAACGACAGAGAGCTTCTCGGGGACCTGGCCGTCTACCAAAGCCTCGCGAAAAACACGGCCACCGTCCTTCACCGCCTCAAGTCTCGCAACGAATCGGTCACCAGCGAGATCCTGCGCGAAACGCACGTGACCGGCCTGCAGGCGTCGTTCCTCAGCTACCTCAGGGCGTGCCGCGCCCTCTGAGCACGGGCGTCGGCACTCTGCGGAATCCTCGGCGCCATCACCTCAGACGGAGAACGCGACCTTCGTCCCACACCGGTACCGACGATTCGACGACTTCTCCGTCTGCTTGGAAGATCCAGAATCGGTCGAAGTCGCGGGCGAACCAACGATCGTGTGTCACGGCGATGACCGTGCCCTCGAATGCGGCGATCGCCTGCTGCAGCGCCTCTGCCGATTCCAGGTCGAGGTGGTCGGTGGGCTCGTCGAGCAACAGCAGCGTGGCACCGCCGAGCTCGAGCAGCAGGATCTGGAATCGCGCCTGCTGCCCGCCGGACAGTGAGTCAAAGACTTGCTCCGCAGCATGAGCGAGCTCATAGCGGGCCAGCGCACGCGTGGCGGACTCACGGTCGCGCCCTTCCCTGCGGCCGTCTCCGTGGTGCAGGACCTCCAGAAGGGTCCGGCCCGCCAGATCGGGTCGACGCTGGGTCTGTGCAAACCACCCAGGCCGGACTCGAGCACCTAGTCTGGCGCGGCCCTCGAACTCAACGGGCTCAATCGGAAGATCGCCACAGGGCTCATGCTCAGGTTCCGGGTCGGTCCCGCCGGCCGCCAGCAGCCGGAGGAAATGCGACTTGCCCGATCCGTTGGCCCCGAGAACAGCTATTCGGTCGCCATACCAAGCCTCGGCATCGAACGGAAACATGAGACCAACGAGCTCCAACTGGTCGCACACCACCGCCCGCTTACCGGTTCGCCCGCCGGCGAGCCGCATCTGGAATCGCTGCTCACGCGGGAGTTCGTGCGGAGGTCCCGCCGTTTCGAAGCGCTGGAGACGTGTCTGGGCAGCCTGATACCGAGACGCCATCCCATCGTTGTAGGCGGCCTTCTGCTTGTACATCAGCACCAGGGCCTTGAGCTTCGCGTGTTCTTCGTCCCAGCGGCGGCGCAACTCGTCAAGCCGCTCAAAGCGGGCTTCGCGAGCCGCGTGATAGGTCTCGAAGCTCCCCGGGTGGGTCCATGCGGTGCTTCCTGCAGCGCCGAGCTCCAGGGTGACGACGGCGGTCGCCGAACGTGCCAGAAGTTCACGATCGTGGCTCACGAAGAGGACGCCCTTCTCGGACTCCAGCAGGCGGTCCTCGAGCCAGCGCTTGCCGGGCACATCGAGGAAGTTGTCCGGTTCGTCGAGGATGAGGAGTCCGTCGGTGCCACGCAGCAGGGCCTCAAGCACGAGGCGCTTCTGCTCACCACCCGACAGCGTCTCCACCCGACGAGATGCCGCCCGGTCGTATGGGATACCGAGCGCCGCGTCGGTGCAGACGTCCCAGAACACTTCGATCTCGTAGCCGCCGGCTTCGCCCCATGCCGTCAGCGCGTTCGCATACCTCATCTGTGACGCTTCGGTAGCCGTCTCAAGCATGCTCTGCTCGGCACGGTCGACTCTTCTCGCGGCTTCGACCACGGGCGGCGGGGCGACGCTCAGGAGCAGATCCCGCACGGAGTCACCTTCGATGAACTGCCGCATCACTCCGACGCCACCGGAGCGGACGATCGAACCCTCGTCGGATTCGATCTCCCCGAGCACGATCTTCAGCAGAGTCGACTTGCCCGCACCATTGGCGCCGATCAGTGCGACGCGCTCCCCTTCGCCGACGCGCAGCGAGACATTGTTGAGAAGCGGACGGCCATCCGGTAGGCCGTAGCTGATCCTTGACACGTCGAGATGGGCCACGCAGCAACCCTATTAGCCACGGCAAACTAGTTTTCGCGACGCCAACTGCGATGCCTACGAGCAACAACAACGTTGTCCTGCGGCAGCACGCACACCTGACGACTACCCCCGTCTGGTCGAAATCTGGCGCAGCGCGGTCGGTACCCACACCACAGGGCGCCGGCTCAACGCCGACAATCGCGGCCAGGATCGAATGGAACGCCCCGCCCGATGTCGGCGTTGACCTTATCTATTCGCCGCCAGCCTGCCGGTCAGATAACGACTCGGAAGACTTGGAATTCGACGACGGGTCCGGGTTGGATGCGTCCTTGTCCGACGAAGATGCTTTGGTTGACCCAGGCGTATTTGGGGTCTCCGGATTCCAGGCGTGGGGTGGTGACGAAGTAGTGGTCGCCGAAGTCGGTGCCGCTGCTGGCGCCGCCGAGGGCGCCTGCGGCGGCTTCGTTGACCTCTACCAGGCCTTGGTAGCTCATGTAGATGACGGCGCCGTCGTCGGTGTAGAACTGGGCGCGCACATCGAGTCGGCCGTAGCCGTCTTCGCCGGCCAGTAGCCAGTCCCCGCCGCCGGGGGCGGCGGTGCCGCGGAATCGGTTTCCGGTGACTTTGCCTCCCGTGACGGCCAGGACTTGGCGCAGCCCGTAAGGGCCTGGACCGACGATCTGGGGTTCGGCCAGCTCTGCGGTGTAGCTGAACTCCGGCTCCAGCTTCACTGGGCAGCCCCCACTCCGGCGGCTGCCATCACAGCTGACATGCCCTCGGCGATCACGTCGCGGCCAAAGGCCTCGAGCACAACATTGGGATTGAAGTACTCGCGGATCAGCACAACCTTGCCGTCCCGGATCCGCATATGGGTGCAATAGGTATTGGCGTAGATCTTGCCGGTCTGCGTGACCGTCGCCTTTCCGTGCAGCTCCAGGATGAAGAGCTCCGGGTCGGTCGTGTCGTGCACGGTCAGCGAATCGATCCGAAGGTCGGGCACCGAAGCGAAGAACCAGTCGATGAAATGACCGATCAGGTGCCGGCCGGGCACGGTATCGGCGAGCGGCTCAGGAGCGAAGGGCATCTCCCAGACGGCGTCCTGCGCAAAGTTGTCCTTCCACGTCTCCAGTGCCTCGCCACGAGGAGGACCGTCATCGAGGGCCCCCCAGAATCGCTCAACCGTCGCGCGGTTGTCCGTTTGTACGCTCATGCGCCCGCCTCCATCTCTCGGTCGACTGCCGTCACAGTCGGATGCCAAAACCGAGAGTGCACCATACGTCGTTAATAGTCAACAGTCTGTCGAGATTATTGCCTCGTTGTTGCGGAACATGTCTCGTGGCTGTCCACCGAAGAATCTCCCATAAAATCGACAGATCGTTGATTACCGACGACGTCGAGTTTAAAATCACTGCGGGTCTTGCCGCGAACTCTGCGGATGAGGTGTTTACGCGCCCCGATGACCACGATTCCCGCCACCGCCGACAACGAGGATTCACCATGAAAACACCCACCAACCGGCTGTTTCGTCTGCAGAAGCGGCCGCAAGGCCAGGTCACCGAACAAGATCTCAAGTGGGTCGAGGAGACCATCCCCGATATTGCAGAGGGGCAGGCGTTGATCCGCACGCTGTACCTGTCGCTCGACCCCACGAACCGTGTCTGGATGAGCCAGTTGCGTTCCTACATCCCGCCGGTCGAGTTGGGCGCCGTGATGCGAGGTCTCGGAGTGGGACAAGTGATCGAAAGCCGGCGAGACGATCTGCCGGTAGGCGCATTCGTCCTCGGCTTCACCGGCTGGCAAGAATACTGTGTCGCTGACGATTCCGTTCTGGAGTTTCCATTCACAGTGCTGCCCGACCCACTGCCGGCGCCGCTTTCGGCGTTCCTGGGAGTACTTGGCCACACCGGCATTTCAGCGTTCATCGGTATCGAGCTGGGCGATCCGCAGCCCGGCGAGACGGTTGTCGTTTCCGCCGCGGCCGGTGCCGTCGGTTCGATCGCTGGACAGCTGGCCAAGCAGCGAGGCGCCCGCGTGGTCGGCATCGCCGGCGGAGCTGAGAAGTGCCGGCACCTGGTGGAGGAACTGGGCTTCGACGCATGCGTAGACCGGCACGCGGACGACTGGCGCGAGCAACTCGACGAGGCGACCCCCGACGGCATTGACGTCGACTTCGAGAACGTGGGCGGCCCGATCATGGATTACGTCCTGGGCCGGTTAAACGTCGGTGCACGAGTAGCGCTGTGTGGACTGATCTCGGAGTACGACACCTACAACGACGACGGAGGTCAACCGGGCCTGCGCAACGCAAATCAGTTGCTCATGCAGCGAGCCACCCTGCGGGGGTTCATCGTCACCGACCACATCGAGCGGTACGGCGAGATCATCGGCAAACTCGCCGCGGCGCTGGGCGAGGGCGCGGTCATGTACGACGAAACCGTCATCGAAGGTCTGGAAAGTGCTCGGGAAACCCTCAATCAGGCACTTTCCGGCGGTGCGCGCGGCAAGACGGTCGTCCAGGTCGCACCGCTCCCCTAGCCCATCAGGGAACAGAACAGTGCGCCGCCCAACCAGTGGTTAGACGCGGGTTGGGCGGCGCGGCGACGACGTGGATCGCTGCAGGCGCTGGTTCGGCCGCCCCACCGCCGCAGTATCGGATGATCTCGCAAAGGCGTAGTGCTCACCTTGTCCCGGTGAGGTTGGGCGGTTGCACTTCGCGTCGGAGGATCTTGCCGGTCGGGCCTTTGGGCACGGAGTCGACGAACCAGATTTCGCGGGGGTATTTGTACGCGGCGAGGCGATCTCGTACGAACGCCTTCAGTTCGCCAGCTTCTGCGTGCGCCCCACGCTTGAGGGCAACGGCCGCGCCGATCTCCTCACCGAGGTCTGCGTGTTTGATTCCGATCACCGCAGCTTCAGCGACAGCAGGATGTTCGTAGAGCACTTCCTCAACTTCGCGGGGATACACGTTGTACCCACCCCGGATGATCAGATCTTTCTTCCGGTCGACGATGGTGTAGTACCCGTGGCTATCGCGAACGGCGATGTCCCCGGTACGAAACCAGCCATCGGGGATGGCTTCGGCCGTTGCGTCAGGTCGGTTCCAGTATCCCTTCATCAAATTTTCGCCCTGGATGGCGATCTCGCCAGGTGTGCCGTCGGGAACATCCTCGCCGCCGTTGTCGACGATGCGCAGCGCGCAGCCCCGTACGGGTATCCCGATGGTGCCGGGTCTGCGCTGGTGCCCCGGCTGGTTGAAGCAGGCAATGGGCGCCGTCTCTGAGAGCCCATACCCTTCGTAGATCTCGCAGTTGAACTTGCGCTCAAACGCTTTGAGAATCTCGACAGGCATAGGTGCACCGCCGGTTATACATGTGCGGAGCGAGGACATGTCGGTGTTATCCGCGTCGGATGAGTGCAGCATCGCGGCGTACATGGTGGGCACGCCTTCGAGAACCGTCACTCGATCGCGGGCCAGGACCTCCAATGCCTTAGCGGCCTCGAAGCGAGGAACGAGCGTGAGGAGAGCACCTGCTTTGACCGCGGCATTGAGTCCGCAGGTGAGGCCGAAGACATGGAACAGTGGCAAGCAACCGAGGATCACGTCTTCGGGGCCCACGTTGATCAATGTGTCCACTGTCGTCGCGGCGTTGGAGGACATGTTCCGGTGGGTGAGTTCTGCCCCCTTGGGTTTCCCGGTGGTCCCCGAGGTGTAAAGGATCACCGCAGTATCGTTGTCGGTTCGCTCGACCGCTTGATGGATTGGAGTGCCGGACAGGCTGATTGGACCCGTAGGAGGCACCAACACCGAGCGAATTCCGACTTTCTCCGCTGCGGCCGGCACGACGGAATCGCTGCCTTCCAACCCGTACACGGCCGTCATACCCGAGTCGGTGAGGTAGTACTCGACCTCACGTGCACTGAGCAACGGATTCATGGGAACTGCGACCGCGCCCGCCAGGAGTACGCCGTAAAACAGCACCGGGTATGCCGGAACGTTGGGAAGCACCAGACCCACCCGGTCGCCGGGAAGCACACCTTGGGTTCGCAGATCGCCGGCCACAGCCGAAGCGTGGTCGTAGAGCTGCCGGTAGGACAGCACGTATTCGTCGAGCTTCACGGCCGGCCGGGCTCCGTATTCGTGCGCAGTCGCGACCAGATTGCCGGCGAGGTTGGACACGGTTGACTCCTACTTCGAAAGAGAGCTCGCATTTTCATTCCGCGGCCAGGCGTGCGAATCGCAATTGAGTGCGGGCAGAGCAGCGGCCGAATCCGAGGCGACGGCCGGCGCCGGCACGAACGTTAGAGGCGGCGAGGCCGATGCAACGCTCATAGTATGCACTACATGTGGGTGATAATCAACACAATGTCGAAAACAACCGGTACTTCTGCCTCTGGAACACGTGTTTCACGGTTGGCCTGACCTATCATCTTCCGTATGGCGTCCACTTCATCTTTCAACCTGAGCACCACAGAAACACGGGTGGGCCGACGAAACATCAAAGGTGACAGACGCGAGCAAGCCATCCTCGAAGGTGCTTACGACATGCTGCGCACAGTGCCGCTGCGCAACATCTCCATCGACGATCTCACCAAGCGCGCGGGGCTGTCGCGGTCATCGTTCTACTTCTACTTCGAGTCCAAATGGCAGCTGTTGTCGGCCCTGCTCTCTCGGGTCACCGCCGACGTGTTCCAAGCGTCGCAACTGATTTTTGAGCGTCCGGCCGGTATGCCGCCGGAGGCGGCCATCGAGCACGCGGTCAACGAGGTTATTCAGGTGTGGGAACAGCACGGTCACGTTCTGCGTGAAGTCGGCGACGCCGCTGCGGCCGAGCCGGACCTGCAGAAGCAGTGGGACACGATCCTCGGTCGGTTCATCGACGCTTCGGCGGCCAGCATCGAGCGAGACAGGGCTGCCGGCGTGGCCATCGACGGGCCACCTGCCAGGTCATTGGCTGCCGCGTTGATGTGGATGGGTGAACGCAACCTCTCGTTGATGAGTCTGCGCAGCGACAACGCAATCCCGTTGAAGGACATGGCCGAAACGGTGACCACCATTTGGCTACGAACGGTCTACGGCCTTGAGTGGAAGCCGCGCGAGAAGCCCAGTAGACGCCGCAAGTCCTCCCCGAAGACGTGATCGACGTCTTCCGGGAGGACCCTGCTTGACCTGTAGGGTTGCCGAACGTTATTGGTTGTCCAAGGCCATTTTCGTCATATTCAGCCCCGGCATGAGCATGTGACCACCCTCGACCAACATCTCCAGACCGGTCGTCCATCGTGATTCGTCGGAGGCCAGCCACAGCACGGCCTCGCTCATGGCCTGCGGCGGCAGCAGGCCTACATCCCGCAGAACTGCCCAGTACCTCGCGCCTTGCAAGTCCTCTTTGACACCCTGACCAGGCCCCTTGCCTGCGCAGAGGTCGTAGCCCCCTTGCCAGTCCAGGGCGGGCGTATCGGTAGGCCCGGGAAGAAGTGAGTTGACTCGGATGCCGTACTGACCGAATTCGAGTGCTGCGCTCTTCGCCAGGCCGAGTACGCCATGCTTCGATGCCACGTAGTGGACGTAGTGGGGAGATCCCTCGACGCCGTTGCCGGACGAGGTGATGATCACCGAACCACCTCCGCGCGTCTTCATGGCGGGAGTTACGGCCTTCAGCGTGCGCCAGGGCCCCATGATGTTGACGTTGAGCACATCCAGGAACTCGTCCTCGGGAATGTCTGCGAACGGGTGCACAGTCCAGATGCCGGCGTTGGCCACTGCGACATCGAGTCCGCCGAAGGCCTGCACGCCCTCGGCGACCAACTTGTCCAGCGGGCTCTGCTCACGAACGTCGCCTTGGTGCGCGATGATTCGCCGGCCCAGCGCCTCGACTTCCTTGACCGTGATCTCGAGGTCAGCTGCCGTGCCAACGGGATAGGGAACCCCTCCATTCGCCGGGCAGTCGAAGGCGAGGATGTCCGCGCCTTCCTGTGCGAGGCGGATGGCGTGTGCTCGCCCCTGGCCTCGGGCCGCTCCGGTGACCAGGGCGACCTTTCCTTCCATGCGTCCCATGTTTACTCCTCGTGGTGATTGGTTTACGGTCGGCCGATCGGCGAGACCGCCTGTGGTGCAACGGATATAGTTGGGTACCTCACGCGCTCGGTCTGATCAGTTGGAGAAGAACATCGATTCCGGGAGGTTCGGTCCACACATGTGTGGCCTCCCCCATCAGAATCGGTGCCCCGATCGGCTCCGGGCGGCCAGGCCCTCGGATAGCGCAGCCCGCGAGTTCAGGACCGTCTGCGTGGTGCAGTCGTAGTGCCAGGTGGTCGAGTTTTGCCGGTGCTCCGTCGAGGGCTCTCTCAAGCGCGTCCAGGTCGTGCAGGGTGTACAGCTCGACCTCTGCGCCGGAAACGTTGAGGAACGCCGCGCGGAGGCTCATGGCCGGAACCTCTACCGAACGAGCAACCTCCACCCCAAACCGATCCGACCAGTGCGCGAGTGCCGAATCCAGGTCGCGTACCAGGATGCCGACGTGGTCGAGCCGAGGGAGGCCGGCAGCGGGTGGCGAGGTCATTGACTGCCCGCTGCAACGAAGTGCGGAGCAAGGCCGGGCTTCGGCTCGGTCCAACGCTGTGTGACGACTTTAGACCTCGTGTAGAAGCGGTAGCCGTCATAGTTGAGCCCGTCGTCTCCGAAGCGCGAGTCCCCCCATCCGCCGAAGCCGAACCAGGAGATCGGCACGGGGATCGGCACGTTGATCCCTACGCTGCCTGCCGAAACACCCCGGCTGAACCGACGCGCAGCGGTGCCGCTGCCGGTGAAGATGATGGCGCCGTTCCCGTAGGGATTGTCGTTGACGATCTGCAGGGCCTGCTCGAGGTCTTCGACGCGCACCACGCTCAGAACCGGTCCGAACACTTCGTCGCGGTAGAGGTCGCTCTCGACGCCGACGTGGTCGACGAGACTGGGACCGATGAAGTAACCCGCCCCGTCCGCAGCCCGCTCACGGCCATCGACGACCAGTCGGCCACCCTGTTTGACGGAGCGTTCCAGCGCCCCTCGAACCCGATCGAGTGCGCGCTCGGAGATCAACGGCCCCATGTCGGATCCCGACACCGCGCCCGGGCCCACCTTGAACGCATTGGCTCGCTCGGCAACCTTGGTCACCAACGTATCTGCCGCCGAGCCGACCGCAACCGCGACCGTCACAGCCATGCATCGCTGGCCTGCGGCCCCGTAGGCCGCCGAAACCAGCGCATCGGCTGCGGCATCGAGGTCGGCGTCGGGCATCACCACCAAGTGGTTCTTCGCCCCTCCAAGAGCCTGCACCTTCTTGCCGGCCTCGGCCGAGCGCCGGTAGATCGCACGTGCGACAGGGGTGGACCCGACGAACGACACCGCCGCAACGTCGGGGTGGTCGATGAGCGCCTCCGCTGCCTCCACACCGCCGTGCACAACATTCAGCACGCCGTCGGGCAATCCTGCTTCGCTCGCGATCTGCGCCAACCGCACCGATGCCGATGGCACCTGTTCACTTGGCTTGAGCACGAACGCATTCCCGCATGCAATCGCGGCTGCGAACATCGACACCGGCACCATGACCGGAAAGTTGAACGGTGTGATGCCGGCGCATACACCGAGCGGTTGCCGGAAGGAGTACGTGTCGACCCCATTGGCAACCTGCTCGGCGTACTCCCCCTTGAGTTGCTGCACCACCGAAAGCGACACGTCGACGGCTTCGATCGAGCGCGCCAGCTCTCCCCGGGCGTCTGCGAGCGTCTTGCCCTGTTCGACCGTGATGATCGACGCCAGGTCGTCGACCTGCTCGTGCAGCAACACCCGGAAGCGATGCAGTATCGCTGCGCGGGCCGGGCCGGGGGTGTCGGCCCAGCCGACTGCCGCAATGCGGGCATTGGCGACAGCTTCGTCGACGGCATCGACACCGCCGAGTACGACGGTCCCGATCACGCTCCCTGTAGCGGGATCATGGATCTCGGCTCGTGGCCCCTCGGTCGAGAAGACGGCCGCGCCGCCGATCCAATGCGGAACGGTGTCAAGAGATACATCGATGGTCACAGCAACTCCAATGCTTCAGTAATGCCAAATATCCAAAACGACAACCACACTCACGCGTTCTGGCGGGGATGCGGAATTTCGGGGAACATCTCCAGGCCGTAGTTGACCTTCAGGTTCTCGACCTCGGCCTGCAGTTGCTCGGGCGTCCGGAGCTCTCGATCGCGTGCCTCGTAGAAGTACTTGTCGATACCGCCGTTGGGCTCGAAACCCTCACTGTCGGGGCCGGGCACGAACACCACGAGGATCCGGGCTTCGTCACCGACCACCTCGTAGGTGTGCCGCTGATCCTTGCGCCCCCAGACGAACTGGCCCTTCTTGGCGTTGTAGGAGCCGGCCTCGGTGTGAATCTTGATTTCACCGTCCATCACGAAGAAGCCCTCTTCTTCGCGGTGGTGGATGTGCCAGACCGGTTCGGTACCACGCACCCAGTTGGTCTCGATGACGATCAGCTGACCGTTGGTGGTCTCACCAGTCGCGTGAATCCAGAAATCCACCCCGGTCATGAAGTCACCGGTCATGTTGAAGTGGATGTCTTCACGGTGGGAGACGTAGCTCTCGCCGTCGCGTGAAGTTGACGGTTGGATCTGGTCGACGTCCGATCTCGTGGCCATGTCAATCCTCTTGTGTCGTTGTAGCGCCGTACGCCGGTGTGCGGTGTCACGGCCTTGGCAGATTTGAGACTAGACTCACAGTCGGTGTTAGTCAACATAGTGTCCATTTCTAAAAACCTGCCGCACCCAGCAACGTCAAGTTGACACTCGACAATGTGTTGACTATCACCCACTCATAGTGCACTCTCGGATCCACCGCGGCGCTGACAGCAGCCCGCTCGAAAATGGAGGTCCAACAGTGAAATTGGAGCCGGAGTTCAGCTACACCGCAGAGCTGGCCGAACCCCAGATCGTCGGTCCAGGCCCTTACGGGCTGCGCCAAGTCCTGGCCGTCACGGGAGGCAAAGTCACCGGAAACCGATTCCGCGGCACCGCCGCCCCCGGCGGCGGGGACTGGCTACTGGCCGGCGAAGACGGCTACGGCCGACTCGATGTGCGCGCCCAGTTCTACACCGACGACGGCGCCGTCATCTACATGAGCTACCAAGGCCTGGTAGAGGTCAACGAAGCCGCCGCAGGCGCCCTCGGCGGCGCCAGCAGCGGCACCGACTTCGGCGACCACTACTTCGTCACCACCCCACGCCTGGAATCCGGAGACCCCAAATACGCCTGGGTCAACCAAAGCATCTTCGTCGGACAAGGACGCATCCAACCCGGACCCGTCGTCGAATTCCAAGTCTTCCGAGTCGTTGCATGAGCGCGCTGCATTTCCAGGTTCAGCAGCTGTTGCACGCCCTGTCCGAACGACCTGCCCCACAGCCGTGGGAGATGCCGATCGCGACTTACCGGGAAGCTGGGGAGAAGTTGATCACGCTGGCGGGCGACGTTGATGATCGTTGCACAGTAGGCGATTTCACGATCCCTGTTCGCAACGGTGAGGTCGCGGCGCGGAGTTACCACCCACCCGTGGCCGCACCGGCACTTCCAGCCGTTGTCTATCTGCATGGCGGGGCATTCGTACGCGGAAGCCTCGACACCCACGATCGGCTCTGCCGAAAACTCTGCGTGCGGGGTGAACTCATCGTGATTTCTGTGGCATACCGCCTGGCTCCCGAAGACCGGTTTCCGTGTGCTCATCACGACGCCGCCGATGCTTTCTCTTGGGTCAGTGAGCATGCCGATGAACTAGGCATCGACCCCGAAGCCCTTGCAGTCGCCGGCGATTCGTCCGGGGGTGCACTGGCGGCGAGCGTTGCGCTTGCCTCGCGAGAACAAGGCCCTCCGGTCAAGGCCCAAGGCCTGCTGTGCCCCGCACTCGATGCCACCATGAGCAGTGACTCGGTCGAACGGCACAAGGACGGCCCCTTCCTCACCCGATCCGCGCTTGCATGGGCCTATGACATGTACGTACCCGGACTGGACGACCGTCGTTCGAGCCTCGCCTCGCCATTGCTGACGCAGAACCTCGTGGGAGCCCCGCCTGCTGTGATCGTCAGTGCTCAGATCGATCCAGTTGCCGACGACGCCCACCGCTACGGTGACAGACTCGCCGTGGCGGGAGTCAAGGTTCAAACGCACGAGTACGAGGGCATGCCGCACAGCTTCCCTTTACTGGCAGGTGTACTCGACGACGGCGATCACGCCATCACCGTATTCGCGAGGGAGCTCGCGGCGTTGCTCAGCTAGCTTTCCGACCCCGGCTCATCGGTATTCACAAATCATTCAAAGATGCGCCAGCCCAGGCTATTACCGCGCCGGGCTGTGCTGACTTTGCGCTTGCTCCCTGCGGCGCCGCATCCGCCGTCGAACCAGTCCAACCAAAGGAAACCAACGATGATTCCCTTTTCGGGTGACGAATCTGCGCACCTCCCGAAACGCCGCGCGCGAAGCTGGGTCAGGTCGGCGATCAGCGTCCTGTGCATCGTTGCTTCAGTGGCTTTTTCGATGACGACGCCGGTTGCCCGGGCTGACGAATCACAGTATTGGGTGTTCTACACGCCGCCGGACCCCCTGCCCGCAGGCGCACCGGGTGATCTCATTCGAACGGAGCCTTCCAGGCTGGTTCTGGAACCTTCCGGACAACTGGGCTCCTTCGTCGGAACCGGAACGCGAATCATGTATCGCAGCACCGATGCTCAGGGTCATCCCGTGGCGGTCACGGGCACCTACATCGAGCCTGATGTCCCGTGGCCCGGCAGCGGGCCCCGCCCGTTGCTTGCCTACGCCACAGCCCCGTACGGAATGGGAGAGCAGTGTGCTCCGTCCCGCCTGTTCAACCAAGGCATCCATGCCTCGTTGGACACAGGTTTCGACCTGATGTTCAACCTCGAGGAAGGATTCATCGCGACTCTGCTGGCACGGGGCTTCGCGATAGTGGTCACCGATGGTGTCGGATTGGGAGTGCACGGTCCGATGGCACCGCAGTTCCTGAACCGGGTCGCAGGCGGGACCGCACTGAACGATGCCGCGCGGGCAGCGATGCACCTACCCGATACCACGTTGGATCCGGATGGACCCGTTGCCTTCTGGGGCTGGCTGGCCGGCGGCGGACACGCCGCGTTGGCGGCGGCCGAGCTGGCCGGCGCATACGCACCCGAGCTCAACGTAGTGGGAACCTATGCCAACGGCGCCACTACCGATCTCCCCAGCATGTTGCCGCCTCTTGACGGGAACCAGCTCGCCGGATCCCTTGGGTGGGTGCTACGAGGGATCCAGGAAGCGTATCCCGATATGACCCAACCGATTGCAGATTCCCTCACCCCACGTGGCGCGGAGATGTTGGCCAACACCAGCCGGCAGTGCATGATCCAAACCGGCATCAACTACGCGTTCCGCCATCTGCAACCATGGTTCAAGAAGGACCTCTATCAATCGGTGCGCGAGGAGCCACTGAGCTCCATCCTCGCCATGCAGCGAATTGGAAACGTGAAACCCACCGGACCGGTGTACCTTTCACACAACCGATGGGATTCTTTCGCGCCATATGAGTCGGTGGTGGCGACCGCGAGAGATTGGTGCGGGCTAGGAGCCGACGTCACCTTGTGGACCAACGAGCAACCACCTTTCCTCAATAAGACGGATACCAACTCACTCCTGACCGCTTTCGTCGACGGCGAGCGGAGCATCGCCTGGATCGCCGACCGCTTCAACGGCGTGCCCACCACACCCACCTGCAGTCAGCTGTTGGAGTGAACACCCATGCCAGTCGAAATCAAAGTTCAAGTCCTGCAGTACATATCGGAATATTCGTGGGGCGACGACTGATTGACTGACTCATGACTAGCTTAAATCTGGGCACCTTCGGCGTATTCGGTCTTTTCCAGCAGTGGAAGCAAATGACCGCCGCGCAACTGAGGGATATCGAGGCGCTCGGCTACGGCGCGATCTGGGCAGGCGGCTCGCCGCCGGCCGAACTCAACTGGGTCGAGTCAATCCTTGAGCCGACCAAGACGCTGAAGGTGGCAACGGGCATCGTCAACATCTGGTCGGCGCCCGCCGGTCGGGTCGCCGAGTCGTTTCACCGCATCGAGATGGCCCACCCCGGACGATTCCTGCTCGGGATCGGCGCCGGACATCCCGAGCTGATCGCCGAGTACAAGAAGCCCTACGACGCGCTCACCGAGTACCTCGACAAGCTCGATGAATACGGCGTGCCCAAGGACCAGCGCGTCGTCGCCGCGCTCGGCCCCCAGGTCCTGAAGCTGGCCTCACGCCGCAGCGCGGGAGCCCATCCCTACCTGACCACCCCACAACACACCGCTCAGGCGCGCGCCATAGTCGGGCCGGATGCTTTCATCGCCCCGGCGCACAAGGTGGTGCTGAACCGGGACGCGGCCCAGGCAAGGGCCATCGGACGCGAAGCTCTTGCCATCTACCTCAAAGGGACCAACTATGTGAACAACTGGAATCGATTGGGGTTCAATGACTCCGACGTTGCCTCCCCCGGCAGCGATGCCCTGATCGACGCCCTCGTCGCGTATGGCAGTACCGATGCCATCGCAGCCAGACTGAACGAGCATCTCGTTGCCGGCGCGACCCACGTGCCTGTGCAAGTCCTGGCCGGACCCGACAACCTGGTTCCCTCACTGACCGCATTGGCCGGACCGCTTGGCCTCATCTGATCCCACAGTGCGCGGATCACGACTGGTCTAGCGAAACCTTCGCCGGCCTCGGCGATCAGCGAAACGCGTCGAGCCGCTCGCCGGCAGTTCTCGCGCGAGCAGGCTTGCCAGAGTGTCGCGTTGCTCATGGAAGCTGAGTACCTCGGGCCCGCCAACTGGATCGCCCCAGTGGCTCGCACCGCTGCCGAACCTACGTAGCCAGCCCCCGCACAATCTGACCGGCCCGGCGCAGCACGTCCAGCTGCGCCGGGTTGTACAGATCGGCCATCGCGTCATCGACGGCCTTCTCGACGAAGTTCGCACCGCGCGGCGCGTCGGCGCGGGCCTCGGTGAGCCCGGGATGGGCCTGCCGGACCGACAAGATGTAGGGCGCCAGCCGCTCGGCGAGGTCCCGGCGGGTCTCCTCATCGGCGTCGGCGGACAGCGTGTCCAGCTCCGACGCGGCCGGATCCTCGAGGGTGTCCCTGATCAGATCGGCATAGACCTGTCGGCCGCGCGGGCCCAGCACCCGGCTCAGGACCACCACCAGTTTGCGATCCGCGTCGGTCATCTTGGCGACGGCGTCCACGGGCGCGAACTCGGACGGCAGATCCATGGGCGCGGAGTTCTCCAGCAGCACGCCGAGCTCCTCGCGGGCCCGCTGCAGCCGGTCGATGGTCGCCGCCAGCTCCGCATCCAATTCCCGCAACGCCTGTTCGGGATGCTCGTCGGTGTCACCCAACGCCGCGATCTGCTGGAGCGAGAACCCCAGGTCGACGAGCCGTTTGATGCGGACCAACCGGACCAGATGCGCCACGCCGTACTGCTTGTACCCATTTGACCGGCGCTCGGGCTCCGGGAGCAGACCAACCTGGTGGTAATGGCGGACGGCTCGCAGACTGGTGCCGCCCAGTTCGGCGATCTCCCGAGTACTCCACGCCACCTGTCCATCATGCCCATGCCCGGGACTTGACTGTGCCGCTACGTCCGAGTGTGCGATGGAGGCATGCCACCACCTGAGTTGCTCTCCGTCGACGATCTGTTCGCGCCGCCCGCCCGCGCGCAGGCATCGATCTCACCCGACGGCACCCGTATCGCCTACCTGGCGCCGTGGCGGGACCGCCTCAACATCTGGATCCAGGACGTGGACGATCTCGACGGCGAGCCGCAGCGCGTTACCGCCGACAGCACCCGCAGCATCATTCATTACGAGTGGACCAGGGACTCCCGCTGGTTGCTCTACCTGCAGGACACCGGCGGCGACGAGAACTGGCACGTCTTCCGGGCCGACCCGCAGGACCCCGAGTCCGGTGGGGTCGATCTGACCCCGTTCCCGGGAGCGATGGCCGCCCACGAACTGCTCGGCGATCCGACCAAGGCGATGGTGTACTCCAACAAGCGCACACCGACCCTGATGGACGCCTACGAGTTGGACATCGCCACCGGTGAACTCACCATGGTGGCGGAGAACCCCGGCACGGGAGCAGGCTGGCGGGCCAGCAGCAACGGCGACTTGTTTTCCACCGCACTGACTGCCGACGGTGACGTGGAGCTGTTGCAGTGGGAGCCGCGGACCGAGACGCTGCGCTCCATCGTCACCTTCGACGGCCGTGACTACACGATGGGGCTGTACCCGATCGTTGTCACCCCGGACGGCACCGGCATCTGGATCGGCTCCAACGACGGCACCGACCGGACCCGTATCGTGCGTGTCGACGTCCTTACCGGCGAGCAGACCCACGTCGACAGCCATCCGGTCTACGACGTGGACACCCGAGCCAGCGTGTTCACCACGCTGGCCGAGCCGCTGATCCTGGACCGGCGCACCGGCGATCTGCTCGGGGTGCGGTACCTGTTGGAGCGTCAGGTGATTCAGCCGCTGGACCCGCACTTCGCCGCGGTGCTGGCAAACCTGGAGAAGCTGTCCGATGGCGACGTGAACGTCCTGAGCTCCGACCTGACCGGCCGCCGCTGGGTGGTCAGCTTCACCCATGACCGCGAAGCCGGGATGACCTACCTCTACGACCACGACACCGGGGACAGCCGGCTGCTGTTCGGGTCTCATCCGCAGTTGGATCCCGAGGCCCTGGCGGCGATGGAGCCCGTCACCATCCGCTCGCGCGACGGGCTGGATCTGCACGGGTATCTGACCCTGCCGGTCGGGGTGCCGCCGAAGGATCTGCCGATGGTGCTACTGGTGCACGGCGGGCCCTGGACCCGGGACGGCTGGATGTTCACCCCGCCGGTGCAGCTGCTGGCCAACCGCGGATATGCGGTGCTTCAGGTCAACTTCCGCGGCTCGGCGGGCTTCGGCAAGGCCTTCACCAAGGCCGCGGTCGGTGAGTTCGCCGGCAAGATGCACGATGATCTGATCGACAGTGTGGACTGGGCCGTCGAGCAGGGGTATGCGGATCCGAAGCGGATCGCCATCTTCGGCGGCTCTTACGGTGGATACGCGACGCTGGTGGGCGTCACCTTCACACCCGATGTGTTCGCCGCCGCAGTCGATTACGTAGGCATCTCCGATCTGAGCAACTTCATGCGGACGCTACCCGAGATCGCGCGCCCGCATCTGGCCAACAACTGGCACCTGTTCGTCGGCAACCCCGACGACCCGGACCAGTTGGCCGACATGCTGTCGCGTTCACCGATCACGAAGGTCGACCAGATCCGCACACCGATGCTGGTTATCCAGGGTGCCAACGATGTTCGCGTGGTCCAGGCCGAATCCGACAACCTGGTCGAGGCGTTGCGCGCCCGCGGAGTCAAGGTGGAGTACATGATCAAACACGACGAGGGGCACGGATTCGTCAACCCGGACAACGTGATTGACATGTACAAGACGGTCGATCGCTTCCTCGCCGAGCACATCGGTGCGGGAAGGAAATCGTGACCAACGGACCGGGGCAAGGACATTCACCAACGTTGCTCGAGCGGGTGGGCGGGGCGTCCGGGCTGGTGTATGCCAGCCTGCCCACGTTTGCCTACGTCATCGCGAACGCGATAGGGGGTCTGAGCGCAGCGGTCGTGATATCGGTCGGCGTCAGCGTCGGTCTGATCGTGTTCCGGTTGTTGCGCAAGCAGCCACTTCAGCCGGCGGTATCGGGACTGCTCGGGGTCGTCGTCGCCGCGCTGATCGCCTACTACACCGGGTCCGCCGAAGACTACTTCCTCCCCGGAATCTGGCTCAGTCTGGCGATGGCGGCCGTGTTCTCCGTATCCCTCGTGGTGCGGCGCCCCTTGGTCGGAGTGATATGGAACCTACTGCGTAGCGCCGGGCCCGATCGCTCATGGCGCGCCGACACCGTCGTATTGCACGCGTTCGACATCGCCACGCTGGCATTCGTGGCCTTGTTCTCGGCGCGATTCGTTGTGCAGCAATGGCTTTACGACGGTGGATTCACCGGCTGGCTGGCGCTTGCCCGGATCGCCATGGGCTACCCACTGCTCGGCGCGGTGTCCGTGGTGGTGTACTGGGCGGTCCGCCGTGCGAATCGGCAGATCGACTCAGACATCGACCGGCACAGCACAGGGACCGATGCGAGCGACTCTACGGAGCCCGCCGCGTGCCCCTGATGCGGTGCTGGGGCGATTCCTGGCCAGTCGTGAGTCGTTGATTCTGGTGCGGTAGATTCCGATGCCGCCCAGGATTTGAACGGTTGTTTGGTCCAGACGTTCGGGCGAGGTTGTCGTTGCATGATCGAACCAAGGCGTGGACTAACGCATTGAGGTGTGGTGCCGCGGCGCACTAAGTTCGGCGACGACATCATGCGCGCTGCTCGCGACCGTGACGGCGGTACATTGCCCAGATAGCAAGTTCACTTGCCATCTGGGCACCAGGCGGCCACCCTCGGTGGCGTGACCACACCACCGAACCCATTTGACGATCCCGCCCACGTCGCCATGTACGCCAAGCGCGCCGGGCAGATGGTGCCCGCCCTGGCCGACATTCACCGCCTGGTCGGCGTCCTCATCGAGGAACGCGCTCCGTCTGACGCGAGGCTGCTGGTGCTGGGGGCCGGCGGAGGACTGGAGACGAAGGCACTCGCGGAAACTCACCCAGGGTGGACCTTCGATGCGGTCGATCCGTCGGCTGCGATGCTGGATCTCGCGGTACAGACCCTCGGATCAAACGCGTCGCGGGTCACGATGCACAACGGATACATCGACGACGCACCGCTTGGCCTCTTCGACGCCGCAACCAGTCTGCTGACACTGCACTTCCTTACACCCGACGAACGACTGCGTACGGCGACCGAGGTACGGCGCCGACTGACGCCCGGGGCACCGTTCGTCATGATGCATCTCAGCATTGAGCACCGCGATGAGGCTGAACGACAGACCTGGATAGACCGGCATGTGGCATACCTCGTCGCAACGGGCATCGCTCCCGCGGATGCTCAGAAGGCTCGTGTTGCAATCGAATCCGGCGTCCCCGTCCTATCACCAGAGGAAGACCGCACCATCCTCGAGGAGGCCGGCTTCACCAACGTCGCAGACTTCTTCCTAGCGTTCAACTTCCGGGGGTGGGTCGGCTACGCGTAGTCCACCCGGAGATCGGGTTGGGCCTCGCGCCACCAGCATCAACAACTCCTCAGCTAGACGCTGTGGCATTCGCCCACAGAACCCAAGATGGAATTGCCAGCGGAGAACTGGAAACGACAACCGACACAGGTGTCGTTTCCAGAACTGCACCGGCAATGAAACTCCGCTGAGCTGCAGGTTCGGCGAGTTCCATTTGATTCTGGCAGCGACTTTCTCCATTTGGAGCTGGCAAAGCCGAAACCGCACGGTTGTGCAGGTCGCTGACCGAAGCGTACGACCAGCCGCTGAGTTTCCGTCTGGCCCGTCACACCCTGTGGTCCCGGAACCTCACTACTGCACTACCGATTCGAGCGGTCATGTCCCCTATCTAGCGACAAAGTAGCGGCAGTGAACGGGGCCACGGGTTCTCATGTTCTTTAACTGGCGTCAACGAGGTACTCGCAGCCTCCGAGACCTCGCTTACCACTACTCAATTGGGTCGATTACGACTTGCGGTCCGGAGCCAGCCTGCGCCCCGCAATCGCGAATCTGTTGCAACCGATGGCGGCTGCATTGTTCGCGACTTCCACGGGCTACCCGTCGAAAACCCAGGTCAGTATTGAAGATCCAGGCCGGCCGCACGGGCTACCTGTCGCCTTTCACCCCGCTGGCACATGAGGGGATGCCGAAGTGGGCACGAAGGGTTGGCCTGCCCTCACGAGTCGCAGGAGACCAAGACGTGCGGTGCAGGTCGGGGACAATATCCAGAATCGCCTGAGTTAGGACATTTGGCTTAGTGCCCCGGTTTTGGGATGCCGAGGGTGGTCAGGATTTCTTGTTGGGCTGCCAGGATTTGCGGTGGGAAGGTCTGGGTGGCGCCGTTGATGGCGATGGTCGCCGAGCGTAGCGGCCGCAGGGATTTGATGACTTTGGCGATGGCCAGGCCGCTGCGGTCCTGGACGTTGTGTGCGACGGCCAGGGCGGTGAACACGATGGTCAGGTGGGCTTCGATGGCGTCGCGGGTGCGGTGGAACATGGGCCGGGCACGAAGGTCGCTCTTGGACATGCGAAATGAGCGTTCGACGTGCCAGAGGTCGTGGTACTTCGCGATGATCTCGGCCGCGGGCATCATGGTGGCGGGGATGTTGGTGACGTAGCCCTTCAAGCCGACCAGTGATTGGGCGCGGGCCAGGCTGGCCTCGTCGAGGACGCGGTTGCCGGCGTGGGTGGTGACGAAGCGGGTGGACTTGGCGGCACGCTCCCCGTTGATGACGGCGCGGGCGCGGGTCTCCTGGGCGTAGAGGGTTTTCTGGTCGCGGCGTGCGCGTTTGGCCGAGTACGCCCAGACCGCACGCCAGGCGTTGGGGTGCTCGTCGGGATTCCAGGCCGGCTCACGCCGGTGCGCGGGATCATTGACGACGGATTTCGCGTGCCGGGGTGTGACGGTGTCGATGATCTGCCCGTCGGTGAAAACGTCACCGTTCCAATGGAAATGGGACGCCAGATCGATCGGGGCTTTCACACTCCGTGAGCCGACGATGAACCCGAGCCCGGCGTCGTCGAGTGCGGTCAGGTTGGTCGCTGACAGCATGCCGGCATCAGCGGCGATGACCATCGGGGCGTCACCGAGCTCGTGGCGGGATTGGAAGGCGTTGATGACCGGCACCAGGGTGGTGGTTTCGGCGGTGTTGCCCTCGAAACAGCCGACCTCCAACGGGAACCCGGTCCGATCCACGAGTAGACCGACGACGATCTGCGGATCGATGCGACGTTCCTTGGAGTAGCCGACCTTGCGCAGGTCGTCTTCGTTCTCGGCTTCGAAATACAAGGTGGTGACGTCGTACAACAGCAGGCTCAGCCCGCCTCGATCGGCGGCGTGGGTGAAGCACTTGCCGGCGATCACATCCCGGTAGTTGCCGGTGTTGACCTTGGCCAGGTGTCGTTGGATTGTCTTGTAGGACACGGTGTCTGCGCCCAGATCGGTCAAGACCCGGGCGGCATCGGCCTTGCTCGTCGGTTCGACCAGTCGGGCGATCACCAGATCCCGGAACACCGGATCATCGACGGCATTGAAACCCAGCCAGTCATACACCGCGGCGAGGGTGTCGTAGAGCAGTCGCGAACACGTCGCCGTGGTGCGTCCCGACGGCACCGCGGCGCCTTTGGGAGCACCAGCGGCGGGCAGGTTCAGCGTGCCGGCCCGCCAGTCGGCGACGTCATCGACGCGCTGGGTACGGGCAGTCACCTCGATGTCGAGGGCACCTTGATCGGCGGCGGCGATCCGGCGGCCCGCCTCGAGCAGGAGGCCCAGCTCGGCATCGGTATGCGCGGAACCGACATGCGCCAGAATCGTCCGCTGACCTCGATGTTTACGCACCACCTGCACCGCGACAGCGCCCGAGGCGGTGCGCACCTTCCGCACGTATGCCACCGCCAGAACCTACCCGCTTAGTGCCCCAAACGGGGCACTAAGCCGAGGAAACCTGCAGGTCAACGGACTGCGGATTCGTAGACCAGCTGTCGTCTGCCAGGAGGATGGGACCAGTGTGAGCTGATTTTGCCAGGGTGATGGGACCACCTGGATTGCCAGTTATG
>NZ_LQPP01000076.1 GCF_002102345.1 Mycolicibacterium peregrinum | reverse complement strand
AAATGGTGTGCCCGGCAAAAGAGTTTGGTGTTCGACGGATGCGTCGGCCCGGCAGGCCAGGGCGCGGTGTGGTCGATATCGCACCGTTCAGCAGGCGCGTCACAACCGGGGAATCGGCAGGTGAGATCGCGCCAGTGAATGAACTCCGACAGTGCTACTGAGGGGCGGTACTGCGGCTCGCCGGCAGCAGCGGGCTCAGCCGTCTCAGCCGCTTCGGAAGGCTCACCTGGATCCTTCGGCTCGCCAGGCCCAGGGGGCGCGGGCGCCTTCCCGGCGGGCATACGCACGGGTTTGACCTTGCCGGTAGCGGCCAGGTCACGGACTGACTCGGCGGGCAGGATGCCATGCCCGGCCAGATACCCCGGATCATCCGAGCTGCCGTTCACGGTGGACTGGTCGGCCAGCACATGCACCACTGCCGCATCCGCGGCCGCCCGCTTCTGGGCGGCCGGGCAATCGTCGCGACCGCACAGGCACGGCATGTGCGATTGGAGGCGGGCCACCGGGCCCACCGCATCGGCGCGGCGCTGTTCGCGGGTGCGGGGGTCGTGTGGGCAGACGGTGTCGGCGACGGCATCAAGGCGTTGATTCAGCGCGACCCCGTCAGCGGCGTGGATGTTGGCCCATACCGAGGCCATGCCCGGGGTGCTCGCCTCGACCTGCACGAACCGGCCGTCGTCGATCGGGGGCGGGACCCGTACCCCGTTGGGGTCGAGTTTGGCGATCCATTGATCCACCCGGTCGCGTAGCTGTCGTTCGGAGAACCGCATCCATTTATCGGCGCGAGCCGCCAGTTCCTCATCCAACCCCACCCACACCGCCGGATCGACGATGCCGGTGCGGGCGATGATCATCCGCACCACCCGGTAGTCGATGTCCCCGGCGGCGAACCGGGCCGCCACCAACGGGAGTTTGTCGCGCAGCACCCGGGCGTGATGAATCTGGGTACCGGCCCGGCCCCGACTGATCCGCAACGCCGCCGACACCTCGGCAGACACTTCCTCGAACGGGTCGGCGGTCCAAAAGATCGACTCGGCCAACTCCTGTTCCCGCAGGCTGTCCAACGCCCCGATCGCAGCCAGCCGCCCCGCGATCGCCACCGACTCCGCCCGGGCTGCGGCACTGATCCGGTCGATCAGCGCCACATCGGAATCGACATCGAACATGTGTTCGATTATGCCACGCCGGTCCGACAATACTTCGAGGATTGACGGCAACCCTCGGGCACCGCTGAGCCCTGTCGGAGCATGTCGTACCCGGGGAGCACGCTGGCGGCCAAGTGCCGGCCAAGTACCGACGGAAGGGCAACCTGATGTGCTGGATCTGCGACCACCCCGAGGCAACCAGACAGGACTATCTCGATCTCCTGCGGGAGAAGGCTTTCAAGCGCGGCTGGGCGGTGCATTACGTCGAGCATGACCGCAGGCCGTTCGGCTACACGATCGGGCTCAGTGAGGCCGGCCTCCCCGAGCTGCTGATCACCGGTCTGTCACCGCTGATGACATGCAAGCTACTGAACACCGTGGCGGAATATCTGGTGGACCAGACCGAACCCGCCCCGGGTGACACCATCACTCTGCCCGATGACTGGTTCGCCGAGTTCGTCGAAATCAGCGAGCCCACCGCCCATCTCGGCTTCGCGGTGGAGTTGTGCGGTCCAGATATCCGCGCGCTGCAGATCGTCTGGTACGACCAGCACGGCCATTCACCGTGGTGTTCCGAGTTCAACCGAGGCGGCCCCCGCCAACCTGTTCTCGGCGTGCGAGGGCCCCGCGAGACCGCCTGAACATCCTTCTTTCTGCCATGAGTCGATCAATTACTGCCAACGGAAATTGATCCCCTGAGCTCTCGGTTTACACAGTCATAACCGGCATGAGACAGAGAGAAGCAGGGAAATGAAGAAGTTCGGATTCGCCGTCATCGCTGCCAGCGGATTGGGCGCAGCCGTACTGGGCCTGGCCGCACCGGCCCTGGCCGCTGAGCCCGCTCACACCGCAACCCCCAGCAGCGTCACCATCTCCGCGGGTGTCGACCGGCTCGACTGGCTCGACCGCCTGCACCCGAAGCCGATGGTTCCCAAGGTGGACACCACCGTTCGCCACAGCGGCCGCTGACACCGACAGACAAAGAGGGGCGGCCCGGGAAGGGCTGCCCCTCTTTGCTTTTCAAGGAAAGCTCAGAACGCGTACCGGTGATACTGCGCCATGTACCGCAGCACCGGCACCGGCTTCATGATCGCCAGCATCATCCGGTAATACCAGGGCAGCGTGTTGAACACCGGATCATCGAACGGCGATACGCGAGCCAGCAGCCGGGTACCCGGCACCGCACGCAGGATGTCCTCCGGATTGTCGATGGCCCAGTGCAGTTTGGCCCCGGAGCGGCGGACGACGGTATTGGTCCACTGCGATTTGATACCCAAGGTGTTGAACGCGTCGAATTGCAGTTCCCCGGAAGGAAATCCGTCGACGATGCGCCGCAGGAGCGCAACACCGTCCTGCTCGGTGAGGTACATCGTCAACCCCTCACCCAGCATCAGGGTCGGCCGGTCGGCGGGAACGTCGCGCAGCCAGGCCGGGTCGGTGACCGAGGCGGCGATGACGTGATAGTGCTCGGCCGGCGGATACAACTGCTCGCGCAGGTGCGCGACGTCGGGGTAGTCGATGTCGTACCACTCGACGCCGGGGCCGGGCTGGATTCGGAAGAACCGACCGTCCAATCCGCATCCGAGATGCAGCACCACGGCTTCGGGATGCACAGCCAGGAACTGGCGGGTCCAGCGGTCGAAGTGGGCACTGCGGGTGGTCACCGAAGGCGATGTCGCCTCGGTGATCGAGGTGCGGCTCCAGTCGTAGTCGATGCGGTCGGCGATCTCCTTCGCCAGCTGGTCGCCCAGGATCGGGTGGGGCATCCCGGCATCGAGCGCTTTGGCGTAGAACGTCGCCAACATGGTCTGCGGCGCGCCGGTGAGGTCGACTTTCAGCTTGTCGGTCATATCGCCAGGTTAGGCCGCAATACGGTTGCCGCCCAGTGGCTTAACACCTCTCGGCGTGGTGTTCAGCTGCTCTTCTGTGCGCGTTTGGCCGCCCGCAGACCCACCCAGAACTTTGCCGCCTCGGCGATCGACTCCTCGACCGGCCTTGGCTGCCAACCAAGTTCACGCACAGCCTTGGAGTGGTCGAGCTCGGCCTCGGCCCGCATCAGCCGCAGGGATTCCAGTGACAGCCGCTCGTCGGTGCCGCGCAGCTTGCCCTTGAGGGTGCCGGCTGCGGCCAGCGCATAGGACACGGGTAGCGGAATGGATCGCTGCGGGGGTGCGACACCGGCGGCCTCGGCGGCCAGCCTGGCCACCTCGGCGTTGCTGATCATCTTCTCCGAGATGAGGTAGCGCTCACCGGGAGTGCCCCGATCGGCGGCCAACAGCATGGCTTGGGCCGCGTCGTCGATCCCGACGGCCTCCAGGTCGATCCCGCTCATGACGAATGGCAGCTTGCCGAAGGCCGCTCCGGCGATGATCGCGCCGTGCGGGGTCCGGCCCCAGTCACCGCTGCCGTAGGTGGTGGACACGCACACCGCGACGGCAGGCAGGCCACGCTCACGCGCGTGCTGCAGCACCAGCTCCTCGGCCTGCACCCGCGAACGCACGTACGGCGTCACCTTCGACACGTCCACGGTGTCGGCTTCGGTGGAGCGCTTGCCACGCTTGCGTCCGACGGTGACGTAGCTGCTGGTGTAGACGAACTTGCGCAGGCCGGGGATTTCCGCGGCGACGTCGAGCACGTTGCGAGTGCCCTCGACATTGGTGCGGAACAGGGGTGCGGGGTCGCGCAACCAACCGCGGGCGTCGACCACGCAGTGGTAGACGACGTCGCAACCGGTCATCGCCTCGCGCAGGGCCTCCTTGTCGAAGACGTCGCCGTGAATCCGCTTGACGTCGAGGTCATCGATCCCGATGGTGGCGGCATTGGGGCGCACCATGGCCCGGATCTCCGAGCCGTCAGCGCTAGCGACCAGTTGCCGCAGCACATGCGAGCCCAGGAAACCGTTGGCCCCGATGACCAGTTTGGCGCTCACTTGCCGCCGCCCCCGAACTTCTTGAGCCACGCCTCGGCCTCGTCGGTGAGGGTGCCGAGTTCGGCTGCCTTACGGCACCACTTACGGGCGGCAGAGGCAAATCTGAGCGGGTTGTAGACGTCTTCCTGACGGCACCACAGGCCGTCGCCGGCGTAGGTCAGGATCGAGATGTTGGTGGCGGTGATGATGGTGCCATCACCGGGATCGCGCATGGGGTTGTCCAGCTCGCAGATGATGCGTCCTGTGGGTTCGTCGATCACCGACCACAGCGACGGGAATGCGGTCATGTAGCTGCCGGGGAAGGTGGTCATGGTCTTCCAGATCCAGGGCCGCACCTGCTCGCGGCCCTTCATCGTGCCCACGGCATGTTCGATGTAGTCGACGTCGACGGTGTAGTGGTCGGCCCACACATCCCAGTTCTTGGTCTGCGCGGCCCGGTCGACGGTCTGCTCGAACGTTTCAAAGGCAGCGGCGAGTTCATCGCGGCTGAAAGACCTGCTCGTCACCCCAAAACTAGAACACGTTCTACCGACCTTTGTCGAGACCCGTCACTGCGCCGCCAGCACCTGCCGGGTACCCAGCGGGGCCTGTAGGGCCACCTCGGCGCTGCCGTGCACCGCCAGGGCGATACACATTCGGCCGACGGCCTCCGGCGGTGTCCCGCCACGAAGGTCGATTGTGACGGCATCGGCGGTTTCCTGTGCGGTCACGTGGACGCCGAAGCAGTCCGGGGTCCCTGCGGTGAAGTTGACCAGCAGACGTTCCCCCTCACGACTGAAGGATTCGATCCGGGTCAGGTGCGGGTCGACGATCGCCGGGTTGTCGACGAACAGGGTGCGCGCCGGATCGGGCGGCACCTCCGGCACCACGACCTGAGACGGATCGGCCGTCGCATTGGGGCTTCCGGCCAGCAGGAGTAAACCGGCCAGGCCCGCGGTTGCAACTACACGCATGACCACCACGGTAACCACGGAGCACAATGGGGCACATGGGCAATTATTCGAGAGCGATCTTGGCGGGCGGCTGCTTCTGGGGCATGCAGGACCTCATCCGCAAGCAGCCCGGAGTCGTCTCCACCCGGGTGGGTTACACGGGCGGCCGCAACGATCACCCGACCTATCGGAACCATCCGGGCCACGCGGAGGCCGTCGAGATCGAGTACGACCCCGCGCAGACCGATTACCGGGCACTGCTGGAGTTCTTCTTCCAGATTCACGATCCGTCCACCAAGGACCGCCAGGGCAATGACGTCGGCACCAGCTACCGGTCGGCGATCTTCTACCTCGACGACGAGCAGAAGCGCGTTGCGCTGGACACCATCGCCGATGTGGACGCGTCCGGTCTGTGGCCGGGCAAGGTGGTCACCGAGGTGACGCCCGCCGTCGATTTCTGGGAGGCCGAGCCCGAGCACCAGGACTATCTGGTGCACTACCCGAACGGGTACACCTGCCATTTCCCACGCGCGGGCTGGAAGCTTCCCAAGCGCCAGACCGCCGGATAGCGGGTCAGTCCCCCAGCGGCGTGGCGCGGCGACGCACGATCATGCGCCCACCCGCCGCTGGGGTGTAGGCCACGCCGCGAGAGTGCACCTTCTCGCCCGGTGCCGTGGTGGTCTCGATCTCGAAGTGGCGCAAGACTGTTCGCAGCACCACGTCCATCTCCACGTTGGCGAATACCGCCCCGACGCAGCGACGGGTACCGCCGCCGTACGGTAGCCAGCCCAGCCCGGGCCGGGTGCCGACGAATCGCTGTGGATCGAACCGCTCTGGTACGGAGAACTCGTTCTCCGCCTCCTGAATCTGCGAGATCGCCACGATGACGGAGTGTCCGCGTGGAATCTCCCACTCCCCCAGCCGAATCGACGGCGCGTAGACGTGGCGGCCGGCGAAGTCGATGACGGTGCGGTTGCGCTGCACCTCGAGGATGGTGGCCTGACGGTATTCGTTGCCGTCGGTCGCCGCCTCGGCCTCCAGCTCGGCCAGCACCTTTGGATGACGGCTGATCCGCTCGAAGGCCCAGCCCAGGGTCGACGCCGTTGTCTCGTGCCCGGCGGCCAGCAGGGTCAGCAGCTCGTCGCCGATGTCCTTGCGGGACATGGCCGATCCGTCCTCGTAGGTGCTGCGCAACAGAAGCGCCAGGATGTCGTCGCGCTGGTCGATGTCCGGATCGGCTTCGACCTTGTCGATGAGCCGGTTGATGACTGCGTCGTACTGCTGGCGGTATCTGGCCAACCGGCCCCACGGACTGAACCGGCCGTAGGTGCGGCTCGGGGTCGGCACCACCACCAGCCGAGAGCCCAGGGTGACCCACGGCGGGATGATGCGACGCAACTCGTCGAGTTGCTCACCGTCGGCACCGAATACCGCGCGCAGGATCACGTTGAGGGTGATCCGCATCATCGGCTCGAGCGTCTCGAATTCCTGCCCCTGCGGCCAGTTCGCCGATTCCCGCAGCGTCTCCTCTTCGAAGATCTGCTCGTAGTTCTTGATGCTCTTGCCGTGGAACGGCGGGGTGAGCAGCTTGCGACGGCGACGATGATCCGTGCCGTCGAGGGCGAACACCGATCCGGATCCCAGGATGCGGCTCAGGTTCGGCTGGATGTTGCCGACGTCGTCGGTGTTGGCAGTGAAGAGCTGCTTGGCCAACTGGGCATCGGCGACGATCACCGTGGGCCCGAAGATGGGCAGTTTGAGCCTGAAGACATCGCCCTGACGGCGGGCGATGTGTTTGACCACCCGGCGCCTGGCCAGGGCGAAGCCGATGGCCTGCAACGGCTTCGGAACCCGCGCGTCGGGCGGCACGCGCCCCGCTGCAGTGGTCGAGGTGGATTTCTCGGTGGTCTTCTCAGCTGCTGCCAGCTCGGTCATACCATCTCCAGCCAGGTCCTGGTACCGCTCGGTACCAATGGGTTATGAGGTACGGTACTCCCAGGTACCAGGCAAAGCAAGGGGGTCGGCCATGATGACCTACCGGCTGCGACTTCTCGACGGTCTCGCCGCGGCGATCAACGACAAGGGCTACCGCGAGACCACGGTGGCCGACATCGTCCGGCACGCCCGTACCTCCAAGCGCACGTTCTACGACCAGTTCGGCACCAAAGAGGACGGCTTCCTCGAGCTGTTGCGCGCCAACAACGCCGCGCTCGTCGACGGCATCCAGACCGCTGTCGACCCCGAGGCGCCCTGGCAAGACCAGATCGGCCAGGCGGTAGGCGCCTACGTCGACCACATCGCGTCCGCCCCGGCCATCACGTTGAGCTGGATCCGTGAACTGCCGGCACTGGGCAGCAGAGCTCGACCGCTGCAACGCGCAGCCCTACGCGAACTGACCGATCTACTCATCGAACTCAGCGGCAGCGCCGGGTTCGAGCGCGCCGGTCTGCCCCGGCTCACCGAGCCGATGGCCATCATCCTGTTGGGCGGACTTCGCGAATTGACCGCGCTGATCGTCGAGGACGGCAGGGACATCCAGGAGATCTACGGGCCAGCGGTCGCCGCGTCGACGGCGATCATGACTGCGAATTCAGCTCAGCACCAACCGCGCTGACTTCTCCAGCCGACGCACGACGCCCGGATAGTTCTCGTACCCCATGCCCGCCCACACCAGGGTGCCGGTGTAGAGCAGTTCCAGCGCCTCGATCACGTCCAGGTCCACGTCGGGTCCGAGGGCCGCGACCAGGCGGCCCCGGATATCCGCACCGATACGCTGCCGCAGCACATCGACATCGGGGTCCTTGCCGAGCAGGGCGTTGGTGACCGCGCCGGCGAACTCCGGTTCGTCGGCCACCAGCGAGGCGATGTGCTGCAGCACCTCGACCACCCGCGTGGCCGGGTCGGCCGATTCGTGAGCGGCCGGCGGCGCGGCGGAAAGCCTGCGCCAGAACACCTCGGCGACAAGATGTTCTTTCGACGAGAAGTAGGTGTACGCCGTGGCTGCCCCTACCCCGGCCTCGGCGGCCACGCGGCGCACGGTCAGTCCGGCGAATCCGTCCCGGGTGATCAGCTGTAATGCCGCCTTACCCAGGCGCTCGACAGTATCGGCCTGCCGTGCACTCAGACGGCGGCGCGTCGACTCCAGAGCCGTCTCGGACACGTGTCCGGACGCTACTACAACCGCCTCAGGCCAGCAACGGTAGGTTGAGCATTCATGAGCACCGCTGACACCGCCCTGCCGCCCCGCGCCGAGCGCCTTTTCACCCTCGCCGAGCAGGTCATCGGCTTCATGCCGGCCGACGAGGGTCGTGCCCTCTACGACGCCGGGGTGCGTTACCTCGACGGTGGGGTCGGAGTGGAGATCGGCACCTACTGCGGCAAGTCGACGGTGATGCTGGGCGCGGCCGCGCAGGAGACGGGCTCGGTCCTCTACACCGTCGACCATCACCACGGCTCGGAGGAGCACCAGGTCGGCTGGGAGTACCACGACACCACCATGGTCGACCCGGTCACCGGGTTGTTCGACACGCTGCCCACCATGCGCCACACCCTGGACGCCGCGGGGTTGGACGAGCATGTGGTGGCCGTGGTCGGCCGCTCACCCGTGGTGGCACGAGGCTGGCGAATGCCGTTGCGGCTGTTGTTCATCGACGGCGGCCACACCGAAGAGGCCGCACAGCGGGACTTCGACGGCTGGGCCCGCTGGGTAGAGGTCGGCGGCGCGCTGATCATCCACGACGTGTTCCCGGATCCGAACGACGGCGGCCAGGCGCCGTTCCACATCTACCAGCGTGCGCTGGCCACCGGTGCCTTCGACGAGGTCGCCGCGATGGGATCGATGAGGGTCCTGGAGCGGACCTCGGGCGAGCCGGGTCAGCTGGACTAGCGGTCGCCGGCCTTCCCGCCGACGCACTCACAGTCGTACTCGCCCTCCAGGCCGCGCGGTAGCCCGACGCCCCGGAAGATGCCGCTGGCCGCGGTGGTCTGCGACAGCGCGTCGGCGGCCAGGATCATGGCCGCGCCGGTCCAGGTGGTGCGCTCCTCGGGCCATCGTTTGCCGTCGGCGAAAACCAGTCCGGTCCAATAGGATCCGTCATCCTCGCGCAGGTGCTGCATGGCCGCGAACTGCTCGTTCGCCCTCCGGCTGTCACCGATCGCATCCAGCGCCATCACCAGCTCACACGTCTCCGCGCCGGTGACCCAGGGCCGGTGATCGACACAGCGGATGCCCAGTCCTGGGACCACGAAGTCACCCCACCGATCGTCGATCCGTGCCTGGGCAGCCGCCCCGCGCAGCGCACCGCCGAGCACCGGGTAGTACCACTCCATCGCATGGGTGTCCTTGGCGGAGAAAGCCTCTGGATGCGCGGCGATGGCGTGGCCGAGACGTCCGACGGCGACCTCCCACTCCGGTTGGGGATCGCCGAGGTAGTCGGCGAGCGCCAGCCCGCACCGGATGCTGTGGTAGACGCTCGCGCAGCCGGTCAGCAGCGCCTCCTCGACCGGGCCCGCGGGACTTGCGGCCCAGTAGATCTCGCCGCCGGAGGCCTGCAGGCCGAGGACGAAGTCGAGCGCGCGGGTCACCACCGGCCACATCAACTCGGCGAACGCCCGGTCCCCGGTGATCAGCACGTGATGCCAGACACCGGTGGCCACGTAGGCACAGAAGTTGCTGTCGCTGTTGGCGTCCTCGATCACACCGTTGCGCAGCTGGATAGGCCAGGAGCCGTCGGCGCGTTGCACTGTGCGGCACCAGTCGAACGCCGCGCGGGCGGGTTCGATCAGTCCGGCCACGGTCAGCGCCATGGCGTTCTCGACGTGGTCCCACGGGTCGGTGTGGCCGCCGTCGAACCACGGCAGGGCTCCTGAGGACTCCTGGGTCGCGGCGATCGACCGTGCCGTCTGCACGCAGTCGTCTGGCGTCAAAACTCCGGGCACACCGGGGATCTCAGGCAATAGCACCGCGGAGGCCTACCCGTTGTATTCCGGCTTGCGGAAGTAGAGCGCGACGCTCTTGCCGATCACCGGGTTCAGCAGCGACTCGGCGGTGCGGGTGAGCCAGGGTCGGCCCATCATGTCCCACACCAGCAGCTGGTGATACGCCTTGACCGCGAAGTGGTCGTTCTTCTCGGTGCCGACTAGACATTTGAGCCACCAGTACGGCGCGTGCAGAGCGTGCTCGTGGTGCGTGTGGGTGAGCTTGAGCCCGTGCGCCAAGACCTTGTCGCGCAGCTCGTCGGCCTTGTAGATGCGGATGTGTCCACCCTCGTTGGCGTGGTACTCGTCCGACAGCAGCCAGCACACCTTCTCCGGGAGCCAGCGCGGCACGGTGATGGCCAGGGAGCCACCGGGTTTGAGTACACGAACCAGTTCGGCGATGGCCTGCTCGTCCTCTGGGACGTGCTCCAGGATCTCCGAGGCGATGACGCAGTCGAAGCTGGCGTCGGTGTACGGGAGGTCGAGTGCGTCGCCCTTGACGGCCTCGCCCTTGGCCGACAGCGGAACCTCGCCCTCTGCCCGCATGGCCTGCAGCATCGTGTCGACGTCGTTGAGGTCGGACGCGCTCTGGTCGAAGCCGATCACCGACGCTCCGCGCCGGTACGCCTCGAATGTGTGCCGGCCCGCACCGCAGCCGACGTCGATCACCGTGGTGCCCGGTCCGACACCGAGACGATCGAAATCGACGGTCAGCATGACGTCACCTTCCCGACCCGAGCGCGGGCCATCTCGTACACCGATACCGTCTGTGCGGCAACCGATTCCCAACTGAAGACGTCGAGCGCCCGCTGTCGCCCGGCGGCGCCGAGTCTGCGCCGTTCCGACGGCGAGTCGAGCAGTTCACCCAGGACGGCGGTCAGCTCGTCGACGTCGGCGGGGCGCACCAACCGGGCGCAGGCACCGTCGTCACCGACCACCTCGGGCAGTGCCCCCGCGCGGCTGGCCACGATCGGGGTGCCGCTGGCCATGGCCTCCACGGCGGGCAGCGAAAAGCCTTCGTAGAGCGACGGGATGCAGGCCACTTCGGCGGAGGCGAGCAGCGCGGCGAGCTCCTCATCGCTCAGCCCGCTGGAGCTGTGCACGATGTCGGAAATGCCGAGCTCGGCAATGAGTTTCTCGGTCGGCCCGTTCGGTTCGAGCTTCGACACCAACTGCACGTCGAGATCGCGGGCCACCCGCAGCCGCGCCACCGCATGCAGCAGATTGCTGACGCCCTTGAGCGGGACATCGGCGCTGGCGATCGCGATGATCCGTCCGCGCACCCGGTGCTCGGCAGGTTTGAACAGTTCGGTGTCCACGCCCAACGGCACGATGTGCAGCTGATCCGGCGTCACCCCGAAGTCCTCGGCGATATCGGCCGCCGAGGACGACGACACGGTGAGCAGCTCGGGGATCTTGCGGGCCACCTTCTTCTGCATCTCGGCGAACCCGTACCAACGCCGTACCAGCGGCTTGCGCCACCACTTGGCCGCGGCGATCTCGACGACCCGGTCACGCGTGATCGGGTGATGCACCGTGGCCACGACGGGCAGGCCGCTGTCGGCGATCTTCAGCAGCGCCGAGCCCAGGCTCTGGTTGTCGTGGACGACGTCGAATTCGTCGCGGCGCTCGGCCAGAATCCTGGCGACCCGCATGGTGAATGTGCGCGGCTCGGGGAACCCGGCACTCCACATGGTGGCCAGTTCCAGGGCGTCGATACCGTCGCGGATCTCGCTGGGCCGGGGCACTCGGAACGGGTCCGGCTCGCGGTAGAGATCGAGGCTGGGGACCTTGGTGAGCTTGACCCGGGGGTCCAGGCCCTCGGGGTAGGGCTGGCCGGAGAAGACCTCGACCTCGTGGCCGAGTTCGGCGAGCCCGCGGCTCAGATAGCGCACGTAGACGCCCTGGCCACCGCAGTGAGTCTTGCTCCGATAGGACAGCAACGCGATACGCATAATCAGATCACCCGACGGCCGGAATCGTGCTGAGCTGGGAATACACGCTCACGCGTCGACTCCGAACCCTCTGGACATGTGTCCAGACTATAGTTTGACCTGCTAGCCAACGCAACGCGTCGGCCGGCGGTCAGCCGGGAGGAAAGCCGCCCGTGGCAACCGGGCCCCAGCGCACCGGCGTGACCCGGATGAGGCACTTGCCCTGATCCACCATCGCCTGCCGGTACTCATCCCAGTCCGGGTGCTCACCCCCCACCGCACGGAAGTAGTCGACCAGCGGTTCCACCGCGTCAGGCAGTCCGATCACCTCGGCGTCCCCGTCGACTTGCACATACGGACCGTTGAACTCGTCGGACAGCACCGTCACGCTGGCCCGGGGCGTACGCCTGAGGTTGGCTGCCTTCGCCCGCTGCGGATAGCTCGCGATCACGATGCGCCCCTGCTCGTCGACCCCACCGGTCACCGGTGACGTCTGTAGTGAGCCGTCGGCCCGGAACGTGGTCAACACCATGTGGTGCCTGTGGCGCACGAAGTCCAGGAGTTCGTCGATCCCTACGGTGTCAGCGGTCGCGTACTTTCTGGTCATGGTTCGACGGTAGGACAAAGGCGAAGGGCCGTGGGAAACCCAGCCCGATCAGCCTGGCTCCCCGAACATCCGCGACATCGATCGGCAGCACCTTGCCCGACGACGGTTCGTAGCACTCCAGAACCTCGCGGCCCTGGCCGACGATCAACACCCAGTGCCGCGGGATGCCGCGCTCGCCGATCAGCATCGCCACCGGCCAGCCCTCCGCGACGGCACGCCGCACATCCGACAACGAGTCGCGGGGACCCCGAAACCGCCGCCACCGGTATGCCACTCCACGTTTCGCACTGTGATCGGTCAATGCGCGCGCCATGCCCGCAGGTGTGGTCCCGAGCTGCCGCGGCCAGATCCGGTTGACAGCGGCGTGAATTCGCCCCTGTTCCGCAGCGAACCAGGTGTGCCCGTCAGGGCTCAGCAACTCCGCGCGATACGCGTGATCCAGCAGCGCACCGGCCACCACCGCCACGGTCGGGCCGCACGTGACCCCGTCGCGCTGCCGCAGCGTCAAGGCCGCCAGTAAGCGTTCAATTTCTGCCATCGGAACTAAAGCGTCTGAACTGCCGGTTCTTACCGGTACATGGCAGCGTAAGCGACTATCGGAAGTAAGGACACTCCAGTGCGAAACACCATCGGAAACTCTCGGATCGTCGCCGCGGCGCTGGGCGTTGCGGTGGCCGCGATCATCGGTTCGGCCGGGGTGGCCTCGGCCGCGCCCAACGGCCCCAGCAATGCCCAGCAGACCATCAAAGAGCTGCAGTCGCAGGGGTACACGGTGATCGTCAACCGCGTGGGTTCGTCACCGCTGGATCAGGCGTCCGTCGTGGCCGTGCGGCCGGGTCCCAACTTCAGCCGCACCGACACTCTCAGCGCGGTCACGCAGCGCACGGTTTACGTCGACGTCAAGTAGCAGACAGACGCTACCGTCGGCGTCGATAATGATGCGATGGCAGTGAAGGTGGCGGACCTGCTCGGCAGCGAGTTGGGCGCTCTGCGATATCAGCCCACGCCCAAGCGAATTCGGGTTTGTCTCGGCGGTGAGCCGGTGGCCGACACGGTTGAAGCCGTGCTGATCTGGGAGCCACGCCGGGTGGTCCCGACGTACGCGGTGCCGCGCTCTGCGTTGACGGCGCAACTCGTTCCGGCCGGCGGGGATGTCGGGGACGACGAGATCCCCGGCTTCCTCGACCCGTCGGTGCCGTTCACCGCGCACACCTGTCCGGGCACGGCGTTCGACGTCATCGCCGGGGAGGAAACCGGTGCCGCTGCGGCGTTCCAGCCGGACGACCCGGAGCTGACCGCCTACGTGATCCTGGACTTTGCGACGTTCGAATGGCGTGAAGAGGATGAGCCGATCGTCGCGCACCCGCACGACCCGTTCCACCGGATAGATGTCCGGCGCAGCCGCCGACGTATCCGCATCGAACTCGACGGGAAGGTGCTGGCCGAATCCTGCAGTCCCATGCTGCTATTCGAGACCGGGCTGCCCACCCGTCACTACCTTCCCCGCGAAGACGTGACGGCCGATCTCGACGTCAGCGACACTGTCACCTACTGCGCGTACAAGGGCCGGGCCGCCTACTATTCACTGCCCGGCGGACCTGCCGATGTCGCCTGGGCCTATCACGAACCGCTGATCGAGGCGGTGCCGGTCCGCGACCACATCTGCTTCTTCGACGAGCGGGTCGACGTATTCGTCGACGGTGAGCGGATGGATCGTCCTGTCACCGCATGGAGCTGACGGCGCAGGACTGACGGAACACCTGTTTGCGGCCGCCCGGTTCTGGCAACATCTGACACCGACACCAACGTCAGCTGACCGGAGGTCATGATGGGCCCATCGGACGTCACGCTCACCGCGGCCGCCGGGACAGAAGGCGGTGGTGCCGCACTCGATCAGGTGATCGGGATGTCGGTGGTCGCCCTGATCGTCACGGTCGCGCTGCTGTGGATCGGCTATCTGCACCGCAACCGGCGCATCACCTGGCTGAACAATTTCGCCGAATGGCTGGGCCGTAAGTTCCACCGGCCGCCGTGGGTGGCGCTGCAGGTGTTCCTGTTCACCGCGACCATCATCTGCGCGCTGTTCGGTTTCATCTGGGACGTCAGCCTGCACATCGGCAAGGGGCGCGATGCCGGCCCGCTGGCCAACCCCGCGCACTACTTCATCCTGATCGGCCTGTTCCTGCTGTTCATCGCCGGGTCGATGGCCATCGTGCTGCCGTATGACAAGCCCGGTCCGGCCGCCATCCGGATCACCCGTACCTGGTACGCCCCGGTCGGCGGTGTGCTGATGGCGCTGTGCGGGCTGTACGCGCTCATCGGTTTCCCGCTCGACGACATCTGGCACCGGATCTTCGGGCAGGATGTCACCCTTTGGGGCCCAACCCATTTGATGCTCATCGGTGGGGCGGGGTTGTCTCTGATAGCCGTGCTGTTGCTGGAACACGAGGGCCGGGTGGCCATGGGCCCCGACGGCATGGCCGAGGACAGCAAGTTCAACAAGTTCCTCTACTTCCTGTCGTTCGGCGGCCTGTTCATCGGGCTCTCGGTGTTCCAGATCGAATACGACTTCGGCGTCGAGCAGTTCCGCCTGGTGTTGCAGCCGATGATGATCGCGGCCGCGGCGGCCTTCGCCGCGGTCGCGGCACGCCTGGTCCTCGGCCCGGGTGCCGCGCTGATCGCCGCCGCATTCGCGATCGCGTTGCGTGGCGCCGTGGCCTTCATCGTCGGCCCGGTCCTGGGAGCGCCGATCAGTTGGTTCGCGCTCTACCTGGGCCCGGCACTGGTGGTCGAACTCATCGCGCTGACCCCACTTGTGAAGCGCCCCATCCTGTTCGGCGCGGTGGCCGGTCTCGGTGTGGCCACCGTCGGACTCTGGCTGGAATCGCTGTGGATCGGCGCGGTCTACCACTATCCGTGGCCCACCAGCATGTGGGGCGAGGCGCTGGCCATGGCGATCCCGGTCGCCGTCGCGATGGGCCTGTGCGGCGCGCTGCTGGCCCTGGTCCTCACCGGGCAGCCGTTACCCCGGCCCGCGGTGGGAATCTCCATCGTGGTGCTCACTGTCCTGGTGATCGGCGGCGCGGTGGCCAACGGGTTGCGCACCGAGGTTCCGCAAAATGCCACTGCCACCGTCACTTTGACCGATCTCCCGGCCCAGGACGGGCAGCGCATGGCCTCGGCCGATGTCCAGATCACCCCGGCCGACCTGGTCAGTGACAACCCGGAGTGGGTCTCGATCCTGGCGTGGCAGGGCGGTCTGGCCAACGATCGCGGTTTGATGATCAACCGGTTGGAGCAGGTCGGCCCGGGGCATTACCGCTCGACACAGCCCATTCCGGTATCCGGGAAATGGAAGACCCTGCTGCGGGTGCAGGACGGAACCACCATGGCCGGTGTACCGATCTTCCTGCCCGCCGACCCCGGCATCGGTGCCCCCGAAACCCCGGCACTCGCCTCCAGCAACCGAGAGTTCGTGCAGGAGATCGAGATCCTGCAGCGCGAACGCAATCTCGATCATCCGTCCTGGTTGTACAACGCGGCTTCGCTGGTCGTGCTGGTGTGCACCCTGATCCTGATCGCCGGGCTGACGTGGGGTGCGGGCCGGATCAACGCCAGGGAGCTGGCCGCGGGCCGTGAACCCGCCGGGCTCACATGACGTATCAGGCCGACCACACGCTGCTGCTGGCGTTGCCCGCGTTCGCTCCGGCGGTGGTCGTGGTGGGCGTGGTGGTGTACGTGGCGATGCGGGACAGGCGCCGCGGCGAGGACAACGACGCGAACCAAGACGACGTTCGAGATGAAGGTATGGACTCCTCAGGCGAAGATGGTTCACCGTGATCAACCTCAAAAGCAGTGTCATCGTCCTGGCGTCCGCCCTCGCCCTGGTGACGGCCGGTTGTGGCGGCTCCGGCGAGTCCGAGAAGACCGACGGCTCAGCCGGTTCGGCCACTCCCTCGGTCACCGCGGTGAACCCGTCGGACATGACCAACGAGCAGCAGGCACCCGCCCGGCTGCTGATCGACGTCACCATCAAGGGCGGGGAGGTCACCCCGACCAACGAGCGCGTGCAGGGCAAGGTCGGCGAGCCGATCGTGGTGCGGGTCAACAGCGACGCCGCCGATGAGTTGCACGTGCACTCCAACCCCGAGCACAGCTTCAAGATCGAGCCCCGCAACGGTCAGCAGTTCCAGTTCACCGTCGATGTGCCCGGCACGGTCGACATCGAACTGCATCAGTTGAACCGCACGATCGCCAGCGTGCAAGTACAGCAGTGACGTCCGGGTCGACCGCCGTACTGGCCCATGGTCTGGGCGGTTCGACCGATCTCCCGATCCCCTACACCTATGCGCTGATCGGTGCGGCGTGGACGCTGACGTTCACCTTCGCGGTGGTGGCACTGGCCTGGCGTCGGCCCCGATTCGATCCGGGCAAGCCGGGTGTGCCCTTGCCGTCCTGGGTGACGACGGCCGTCGACGCCGCCGTGACGCGCTGGGTGGTGGGCCTGCTGGCGCTCGCCCTCGCCGGGTGGGTGGCCTACACCGGCTTCGCCCGGGCGGCGGGCGCCAATCCATTGCCGGGTGTCTTCTATGTCCTGCTGTGGGTTGGATTGGTCGCGGCCTCGGTGCTGTTGGGCCCGGTGTGGCGGCTCATCTCTCCGGTCCGGACGCTGTTCCGCTTCATCCCGGTTACCGCCCGGTGGCACTACCCCGAGCGGCTCGGCTACTGGCCGGCCGCCGCGGGGTTGTTCGCGTTCGTATGGCTGGAGTTGGCCAGCCCGGACCCGGGATCGGTTGTGGCGATTCGCAACTGGCTGTTGGCCTACCTGGCGGTGACACTCGCGGGAGCATTGTGCTGCGGTCCGCGCTGGCTGGAGAACGCCGACCCGTTCGAGGTGTACAGCACCGTGGCATCGAAGCTCTCGCCGGTGCGCCGCCACGACGGCCGGTTCGTGCTGGGCAACCCGTTCGATCACCTGCCGTCGCTCACGGTGCGGCCGGGACTGGTCGCCGTGTTGGCGGTGCTCCTGGGATCCACCGCGTTCGACAGCTTCTCGGCGATGCCGCAGTGGCGCAACTTCGTCGACGCGCATTCGGGATCGCCACTGGGCTCCAGCCTGATCCGGACCGTGGGCCTGCTGGTGTTCGCTGCCACCGTGGCGGTCACGTTCTGGGCGGCCACCCGCACCACCGGCGGGGTCGACCGCCTGCTGCGCCGCCAATTGCCCGGACTGATGGCGCACTCGCTGATCCCGATCGTCATCGGCTACGTGTTCGCGCACTACCTGTCATATCTGGTCGAGCGGGGCCAGCAGACGGTGATCCTGCTCTTCGGGCTCCACGACGTCCAAGTCAGCTACTTCCTGTCCGGTCATCCGACGCTGTTGGCCACCCTCAAGGTCGGGTTCGTGCTCGCCGGACACGTGGCCGGGGTGATCGCGGCGCATGACCGGGCCCTGCGCCTGCTGCCGAAACAGCATCAGCTGACCGGCCAACTCGCGACGATGCTGGTGATGGTCGGCTACACCTTCACCGGTCTTTACCTGCTGTTCGGCGGGTAGCGTCGGGATCATGCACACGTCCCGCGCACTCATCGTCGTCGACGTGCAGAACGATTTCTGTGAAGGCGGCTCGCTGGCGGTCACCGGTGGGTCGGCGGTGGCGCGGGACATCACCGCACTGCTCGCCACCGACCACGGATACGACCATGTGGTTGCCACCAAGGATTTCCACATCGACCCGGGAGACCACTTCTCCGAGACCCCCGACTATCGGACGTCGTGGCCGCGGCACTGCGTGGCCGGCACGCCCGGTGCGGTGTTCCACCCCGATTTCGATCCGGCCGCGGTCGAGGCCGTGTTCGAGAAGGGGCACCACTCGGCCGCCTACAGCGGCTTCGAGGGCGTCGACTCTTCGGGGACGTCGCTGGCGGACTGGCTGGCCGGGCGGGGCGTGGAGGCGGTGGACGTGGTGGGCATCGCCACCGACTACTGCGTCGCGGCCACCGCCGCCGATGCGGCCAAGGCGGGCCTGCGCACCCGTGTGCTCACCGGCCTGACCGCGGGCGTGGCAGCCGAGAGCAGCGCTGCGGCAATCGATGAACTTCGCAGTGCCGGAGTGGAAGTCATCTAGTCGGATCGACGGGCCGGCCCGACCAGCGCGGATCCCGACGCTCGACGTAGGCACGCACGCCTTCGCGCGCGTCGTCGTGTGCCATCAACTCCAGGTGAATCTCGGTCTCCCGGGCGCCGACACCCGCCCGGTCGAGGTCATATGAATCCCACAGCAGCCGCTTGCTGGCCGCGACCGACATCGGCGCGGTGTTGACCGCGATGTCGTGTGCGAGTTCCAGTGCGGCGGGCAGCACCTGCTCCGCCGGCAGCACCCGGCTACCCAGGCCGAGTTCGACGGCGCGATGTCCGTCGAATGTGGCTCCGGTCAGCAGGATCTCTGCGGCATTGGCCAGGCCCACCAGCCGGGGAAGCACCCAGTGTGAGTAGGCGTCGCCGACCATGCCGCGCCGGGCCTGCACCACGCCGTACCGGGCACCGGCGGCGAAAAACCTGATGTCGCACTGCAATGCGAGAGTCAGGCCGATACCGATGGCATGTCCGTTGACGGCCGCGATCACCGGCTTGCCGAGAGTCCAGGCCGTTACGGCCAGCCCGGCGGCGCTGAACTCCTGCCCCGGCTCGGTGAAGGTCTGCTCCCCCGCGCCGAGATCCGCACCGGCGCAGAACGCGGGTGGGGCCCCGGTGAGCACGATCACCCGGACTGCGTCGTCGGCGTCGCATCGCAGGTAGGCATCGGCCAACTCCTCGCGCATCCCCCCGCCGAAGGCGTTGCGCTGCGCTGGACGGTCCAGTGTGATGACCGCGACCTGGTCGTCGACGGCGAGCCGCACTGTCCGGTATTCCGGCGGTTCGGAGCGAAGGGGCACAGGTCGTAAGGTACCGCCGCCCGTTCGTCCGGCCGCAGATCCCCGAGCGCCGTATCGTCGAATTTGTGACCTCCACGGATCAAGTTGACCGAAGCTCTCTGGAAATGTGGCGGGGCAAGCCGTACCCGCTCGGTGCGACCTATGACGGCTCAGGTACCAATTTCGCGTTGTTCAGCGAGGTCGCCGACCGGGTCGAGCTGTGCCTGTTCGATCCCGACGAGTCCGGGGCCCTGCAGGAGACGCGGGTGACGCTTCCCGAGGTGGACGGATTCGTCTGGCACGGTTTCATTCCCGGGATCGAGCCCGGCCAGCGCTACGGCTACCGGGTGTACGGCCCGTACGATCCGGCAGCCGGGCACCGCTGCAACCCGAACAAGCTGGTGCTCGACCCGTATGCCAAGGCCATCGAAGGTGCCTTCGACTGGGGCCAGCCACTCTTCTCCTACGACTTCGACGATCCTGACACGCGCAACGACGAGGATTCGGCGACCCACATGCCGAAAGCCGTGGTGATCAACCCGTATTTCGACTGGGGCGTCGACCACCCACCCAGCCATGAGTACGCCGACACCGTCATCTACGAGGCCCATGTCAAGGGCCTCACCCAGACCCACCCCGACATTCCCGAGCAACTGCGTGGAACCTACGCAGGCGTTGCCCACCCAGTGATCGTCGAGCATCTGAAAGCCTTGGGGGTCAACGCCATCGAGCTGATGCCGGTGCACCACTTCGTGGACGACTCCACCCTGGTCGACAAAGGTCTGTCGAATTACTGGGGTTACAACACGATCGGGTTCCTGGCGCCGGACCCGCGCTACAGTTCGGCCGGCACCCCGGGCGGTCACGTGCAGGAGTTCAAGGCCATGGTGCGTGAACTGCACGCCAACGGCATCGAGGTGATCCTCGACGTCGTCTACAACCACACGGCCGAGGGCAACCACCTGGGTCCGACGCTGTCGATGCGCGGTATCGACAATGCCGCCTACTACCGGCTGGTGGACGACGACAAGCAGTACTACATGGATTACACCGGCACCGGTAACAGCCTCAACGTCGGTCATCCCCACTCGTTGCAGCTGATCATGGACTCGTTGCGGTACTGGGTGACGGAGATGCATGTCGACGGGTTCCGCTTCGACCTGGCCGCCACGCTGGCCCGCGAGTTCTATGACGTGGACCGGCTGAGCGCGTTCTTCGAACTGGTGCAACAGGATCCGATCGTCAGCCAGGTCAAGCTGATCGCCGAGCCGTGGGATGTCGGCCCCGGCGGTTACCAGGTGGGCAACTTCCCGCCCCAGTGGACCGAGTGGAACGGCAAGTTCCGCGACACCGTGCGCGACTATTGGCGGGGCGAGCCGGCCACCCTCGACGAGTTCGCCTACCGGCTGACGGGTTCGGCCGATCTGTACGAGCAGACCGGCCGTCGCCCGTTCGCCTCGATCAACTTCGTCACCGCACACGACGGGTTCACCTTGCGTGATCTGGTGTCCTACAACGAAAAACACAACCAGGCCAACGGCGAGGACAACCGCGACGGGGAAAGTAACAACAAGTCGTGGAACTGCGGGGCCGAAGGCCCGTCCGACGATCCTGCGGTCAACACCCTGCGCGCGCAACAGCAGCGCAACTTCCTGGCCACCCTGCTGCTGTCCCAGGGTGTTCCGATGCTCTCCCATGGCGACGAGTTGGGCCGCAGCCAGCGCGGGAACAACAACGTCTACTGCCAGGACAACGAGATCTCCTGGATCGACTGGGCCACAGCTGATCTCGACCTGGTCGAGTTCACCCGGTCGGTGTCGGCGCTGCGGGCGGCGCATCCGGTGTTCCGGCGCCGCAGGTTCTTCGACGGTCGACCGGTACGGGAGGCGGGCGCGGCCGCACTGCCCGACATCGCCTGGTTCGCCCCTGACGGCTCCGACATGTCCGCCGAGGACTGGGAGACGGGGTATGCCAAGTCGGTTGCCGTGTACCTGAACGGTCAGGGCATCGCCGACCCGGACGTCCGGGGCCAGCGCGTGGTCGACGACTCGTTCCTGCTGTGCTTCAACGCGCACTACGAGCCCATCGAGTTCGCGTTACCACCGGCGCAATTCGGGGCCCGCTGGATTCCCGCGATCAGCACTTCGGCAAACTCCACACGCGATGCCGCCCCGGCCGGCAACACCGTCAGTGTGGACGCACGCGCCGTGCTGGTGCTGCAGGCCGAATCAGATTGAGCGTCAATTCAAAGCGTTGCTAATTGGCCCAATGTCCGTGCCCTAACCAGGAAATCTGGTACCTTGGACATGTAGCAGCCGTGGCCGCCTAAGTAGACGTTGAGCGCTTGCTTGATGTCACCGGCCGGGCGGGCTGGGGGGTACGAGCCGAAGAGCGGCGGCAACTACCCTGCGGCCACGGCTGCGGCGTCTCAGCGGGTTTGCCGCGCCCCCCTTTCGAGCCCCCGAGTGGATTCATTCGACTTTCATTTCATCGTCACGCACCATGCAATACCTCTGTTACAGAGGTATTCTGTCGGCGTGGACCCACATCGAGATCTCGTCGGCGAACTGTTCACCGTCGTCGGCCGGTTCCGCAGGCAGCTACGTCGGTCCACCGGCGGCGGATTCGACGCCACCGGGTTGACCCAGTCACAGGGGGAACTGTTGCGCCTGGTCGGCCGACGGCCCGACATCTCGGTACGGGAAGCGGCCGCCGAACTCAGCCTGGTGCCCAACTCCGCGTCCACGCTGGTGTCGCGGCTGGTGGGCGACGGACTGCTGGCCAGAACCACCGACGACTCGGACCGGCGGGTGGTCCGTCTACGACTCACCCCGCCCGCACAGGCGATCGCCGACGAGTCCAGGGCGGCCCGCCGCGCCGCGCTGTCGGCAGTGCTGGCACGACTCGACGCCGACCAGATCAATGACCTGGCAAACGGATTGGACGTGATGACCGAACTGACCCGCCTCCTGCACGAGGGGGACACATGACCGACCCGGCCATCGACTGCCGGCACCTGACCCACCGTTACGGCACCTTCACCGCCGTCGACGACCTCACCCTGCAGGTACATCGCGGTGAGACCCTGGGCCTGCTCGGCCCGAACGGGGCAGGCAAGACCACAGCGGTGCGGGTGCTGACCACACTGACACCGGTCCAGGAGGGCGAGGTGCGGATCTTCGGCCTCGACGCCGAGCGGCGCACCATGGACATCCGGCACAACATCGGCTATGTGCCGCAACAACTCTCGATCGAGGCGGCACTGACCGGCCGACAGAACGTCGAGTTGTTCGCGCGTCTTTACGACGTGCCGCGGGCCGAACGCAGGGAGCGGGTCGACCAGGCGCTGGAGTCGATGCAGTTGCTCGACGTCGCCGATGCCGTGGCGGGCACCTACTCAGGCGGCATGGTGCGCCGCCTCGAGCTGGCCCAGGCCCTCGTCAACCGTCCACTGCTGCTGATCCTCGACGAGCCCACGGTCGGACTCGATCCCATCGCCCGCGACAGCGTCTGGACGCAGGTCGGCCGGATGCAGGCAGAGTTCGGGATGACGGTGCTGCTCACCACGCACTACATGGGCGAAGCCGACGCCCTGTGCGACCGGGTGGCACTGATGCACCACGGCCGGTTGCAGGCGGTCGGAACGCCCGCCGAACTCAAGGAGCGGGTGGTCAAGGCCACCGATGCCCCCGACGCCACGCTCGAGGACGTCTTCCGCCACTACGCCGGTTCGGACCTGACCGACGCCGGGCAACAGTCCGGCGCCATGCGCGAGGTGCGTGCGACCCGCAGGACGGCCCGCCGTGCCAGCTGAGTCCCTGGTCCTGGCGCCGCGCGGGATGCGACGGGTCCGCGCGATGGCACTGCGGATGTCGGCCTTCGCCCTCGTCGAACTGCAGAAGCTGCGCCACGACCGCACCGAACTCTTCACCCGCATGGTCCAGCCCGCGCTATGGCTGCTGATCTTCGGCCAGACCTTCAGCCGGCTGCATCTCGTAGACACCGGTGGCGTTCCCTACCTGACATTCCTGGCGCCGGGCGTCATCGCCCAGTCGGCCCTGTTCATCTCGATCTTCTATGGCATCCAGATCATCTGGGACCGAGACGCCGGCATTCTGGCCAAACTCATGGTTACTCCCGCGCCGGCCTCTGCACTAGTGGCGGGCAAGGCGTTCGCAGCCGGCGTGCGCTCGGTGGTCCAGGTGCTCGGAGTGGTGCTTCTCGCCTATCTGATGGGCATCGCGATGACGGTCAATCCGCTGCGCATCCTGGCCGCGATGGCCGTGGTGGCGCTGGGTGCGGCGTTCTTCGCGTGTCTGTCGATGACCCTGGCCGGTTTGGTGCGCAAACGGGACCGGCTGATGGGCATCGGCCAGGCCATCACCATGCCGTTGTTCTTCGCGTCCAATGCGCTCTATCCCGTCGACATCATGCCGACCTGGCTGCGATGGCTGTCCACGGTCAACCCGCTCAGCTATGAGGTGAACGCGCTACGCGGGCTGCTGATCGGCACACCGACCAATTGGGCGCTCGACATCAGCGTGCTGATCGCGGCCGCGGTGCTGGGAGTCGTCGTGGCCTCGTCGCTGCTGCGCCGGCTGGTGCGCTAACCCGGACCCAGGTGCCCCCAACCAACCGGGTGGTTTAGTGTGCACTCAGATCCACCGACAGGGAGACGGTCATGCAACTGGCGCTCACACCGGAGGAAGCAGCTTTCCGCGATGAGCTGCGCACCTTCTACACGACGAAGATTCCCGCCGAGCTTCGAGAACGAAACCGGCTGGGGCTGCCGATCGGCAAAGAGGGCATCATCACGGCGCACAAAATCCTCCATGAACACGGCCTGGCGGTGCCCAACTGGCCCGTCGAGTGGGGCGGCAAGGACTGGACGCCCAACCAGCATCAGATCTGGCTCGACGAGATGCAGCTGGCCAGCGTCCCCGAGCCGCTTACCTTCAACGCCCGGATGGTCGGACCGGTGATCGCCGAGTTCGGCTCGCAGGAGGTCAAGGAACGCTTCCTGCCGCCGACCGCGGCACTGGACATCTGGTGGTGCCAGGGCTTCTCCGAGCCCGAGGCCGGCTCCGATCTGGCCTCGCTGCGCACCACCGCGGTGCGCGACGGCGACAGCTACGTCGTCAACGGCCAGAAGACGTGGACCACGCTCGGTCAGCACGCGGACTGGATCTTCTGCCTGGTCCGCACCGACCCGCAGGCGCCCAAGAAGCAGGCCGGCATCTCGTTCCTGCTGTTCGAAATGGACACCCCCGGTGTCACGCTGCGCCCGATCAAGCTGATCGACGGCAGCTACGAGGTCAACGAGGTCTTCTTCGAAGACGTCCGGGTGCCCGCCAACCAGCTCGTCGGCGAGGAGAACCAGGGCTGGACCTATGCGAAGTTCCTGCTCGGCAACGAACGGACCGGCATCGCCCAGGTGGCCCGCACCAAGGTGCGCCTCGCCGAGGTCAAGGAACGTGCCGCGGCCAACGGCCTGCTGGCCGATCCGCTGTTCGCCGCCCGCCTGGCCGAGGCCGAGAACGACGTGCTGGCACTGGAACTCACCCAGATGCGGGTGACCTCGGATTCGGCCGACGGCAAGCCCAGCCCGGCATCCTCGGTGCTCAAGCTGCGCGGCAGCCAGCTTCAGCAGACCGCCACCGAGCTGCTCGTCGAGGTGGCCGGCGCCGACGCGCTACCGTACGAGGCCGGCGACATCGCCTCACCGGAGTGGGCGCAGCACGCCGCCCCGCACTACCTCAACTACCGCAAGACCTCGATCTACGGCGGTAGCAACGAGGTGCAGCGCACCATCATCTCGTCCACCATTCTCGGATTGTGAGTTGAGCCATGGACTTTCAGCTGACTGACGAACAGACCCTGCTGGCGGACACCACCCGTGACCTGCTGTCGGGCTACGACACCGAAAAGCGCAACAAGGTGGTGGAGTCCGAGCCGGGATTCGACCGCCAGGTCTGGGGCCAGCTCGCCGAGATCGGCGTTCTGGGACTGGGTTTCGATGAGGACTCCGGCGGCCAGATCGAGATCATGGTGGTGCTGAACGAGATCGGGCGCCGGCTGGCACCCGAACCCGTCCTGCACGGCGCGATCGGCCCCGGCGCGATCATCGCCGAGGTGGGCACCGACGCCCAGCGCGCCCTGCTCGACGAGGTCGCCGCGGGTGAGCGGATCCTGGCCTTCGCGCACGCCGAGCCTGGTGTGCGGGGAACGGCCGGGGTGACGACGTCCGCGACGCGCAACGGCGACGGATGGGTGTTGAGCGGCACCAAGAATCCGGTGTTGGCCGGCGACGTCGCCGACACACTGATCGTCAGTGCGGCCCTGCCCGGCGAGGGTGCTGAGGCCGGGACCGGACTGTTCCTGGTCGACGCCGCGAATGTGACCCGCACCGGCTACCGCACCTTCGACGGCCAGCGCGGCGCCCAGATCACCTTCGATGCCACGCCTGCCGAGCCGCTCGGCGAGGCCGCCGACGCGGGTGAGGCGATCGCCAACGCCCTGGTGCGGATCTCGGCGGCGCTGTGCGCCGAGGCGGTCGGAGTGATGGAGGAATCGCTGCGGCTGTCCACCGATTACCTCAAGCAGCGCAAGCAGTTCGGGGTCACGCTGAGCAAGTTCCAGACGCTGACCCAGCGCGCCGCCGACATGTACATGTCGCTGGAACTGGCGCGCAGCATGGGCACCTACGCCGCGATGTCGATCGCCGACGGCGAGCTCAACCCGGTGATCGCGGCGCGCGCCAAGCTGCAGATCGGCCGCTCGGGTCGGCACATCTCGCAGGAGTCGATTCAGCTGCACGGCGGTATCGGCGTCACCGCGGAGTACCCCGTCGGCCACTACGCCGCGCGACTGACCGCGATCGAGCACACCCTGGGCTCGTCGTCGGATCAGCTACGGACGCTGGTCGGCCAGCTCGACAGCTACGAGATCGCCACGCTTTGACATCAACCGCTCAGCGGCTTCTGAAAGCGCCTCGTCCGGTTCTTCTACGACGTCCCGGCCGGCCGGCGCTTTCGGTATCGCCAGGGCGATCAGCGCGGCACCGGCAGCCGCGGCCGCCGCGATCAGCAGCGCGGTGCGGAACCCGGCCGGCGACGGCAGCGCGTGCCCGGCGAACGTGATGGTCATCTGGGCCAGCACCGCGGTCATCACCGCGCTGGAGGTCGAGGTCCCCAGCGAGCGGGCCAGTGAGTTGATGCTGTTCGCGGACGCGGTCTCCGACACCGGCACCGCGGCGTTGATCAAGGCGGGTAGCGCGGCGAAGGCGAAACCGACGCCGAAGCTGACGATCAGGCCGAGCACCATCAGGCCGACGGGGCTGCCGAGCATCAGGGTGCCGGCCAGGTAGCCCACCGCGATGATCGTGCTGCCGATCACCAGGACGACCTTCGGCCCGCGTGCCGACACCACCCGTGCGGCGACCGGCGCCGCGGCCATCATCGCCAGTCCGCCGGGTGCCATCCACAGACCGGTGGCGACCATGCTCTGCCCCAGGCCGAATCCGGTCTCCCGCGGCATCTCGAGCAACTGGGGGCCCACCAGCGACAGCGCGAACATGCCGAAGCCCACCGCGATCGAGGCCAGATTCGTCAGCAGTACAGGCCGTTTCAACGTGGTGCGCATGTCCACGATGGGTGAGGGCACCCGGTACTGCCACCAGGTGAACACGCCGAAGGTCGCCACCGCGGCGGCGAACATGCCCAACGTGGTGGCACTGGCCCAACCCCACATCGCGCCCTTGGAGATCGGCAGCAACAGCAGCACCAGGCCGATTCCCAGCGCGACGGCGCCGACCGGGTCGAACCGGTGATCGGCGGACACCGGTTCCAGGTCGGGCACCAACAGGACGAACAGAATGCCCGAGGCCAGGCCGAGCGCGGCCGCACACCAGAACAGGGCGTGCCAGTTGAACTGTTCGGCGATCACCGCCGACAACGGCAGGCCCAGCGCGCCGCCGACGCCCAGCGACGCGCTCATCAAACCCATGGCCGAGGCCACCCGCTCAGGCGGCAGGGCGGCGCGCAGCACGCTGATGCCCAGTGGGATCACCGGGGCCCCGAACCCCTGCAGCCCACGCCCGATGATCAACGGGATCAGCGAGGTGGTCATGGCGGCGATCACCGATCCGACGAACAGCAGGACGGCGCACAACACGAGAATCCACTTGGGGCCGAACATATCCCCGAGACGGCCCAGCATCGGTGTCGCGACCGCACCGGTCAGCAGGGTCGCGGTGATCGCCCACGAGGCGTTGGCCCCGGTGGTGTCGAGCAAGGTGGGCAACTGCGGGATCAACGGGATGATCAGGGTCTGCATGAGCGAGACACTGATACCGGCGGCCGCAAGGACGGCGATCAGCAGCCCGTCGGACGCCGATCGGCGCGCAGGCTGATTAGGCATGCTAAGGAAGATATCAGCCGATCAGGCGGGTCACCGATCCCAGTGGGACAGGTAGCCAGCTCGGCCGGAACCTGGCCTCGTAGGCGGCCTCGTACACCGCCTTGTCCAGCTCGTAGGCGGCCAACAGCGCGGCATGCTCGCGCGGGTCGGCCCCGGCCGCCTCGGCGTAGCCGTCACAGAAGGCCGCGCTGTTGCGGTCAGCCCACTCCCTGGCCCTGGCCGCCAACTGCCGGGCCCGGTCGTCGTCGGTGGACAGGTCCACCAGGCGGGCATACGCCGCATAGTCGAAAGACCTCAGCATGCCCGCGACGTCACGCAGTGGCGAGTCGGGGCTGCGCCGCAGCTCCAGCGGTTGGCCGGGCTCCCCCTCGAAGTCGATCAGCAGCCAGTTCTCGGGCGTGCGCAGCACCTGCCCGAGATGCAGATCGCCGTGCACCCGCTGGACCTTCACCTGCTCGTCGGCCAGCTTGCGGTAGCGGTCCTCGATCAGCGAGACATGCTCGCGCAGTTCGGGTACCGCCTCTGCGGCGGTGGCCAGCCGGGCGGTCATCAGCTCGGTCGGGAACGGCACCGACTCGGTGCCGAGCTGCTCGGCCAGACAGGCATGTACCGAGGCCACCGCCTCCCCCAGCCGGTGGGACTCGGCGGCGAAGTCACCGCCCACCTCGTCGGCATAGAGATCGCCCTCGGCGAAGAGGTCACGGGTGCTGGCGTTGGCCATGTCCCAGCCCTCGGCGGAGTTGGCGGCGAATTCGGTCACCATCCCCAACGCGAACGGCTCACCCTCCCAATCGATATCGATCGATCCGAGCAGCCTGGCCACGTGCGGGTTACCGGCCCGGGCCAGCACCCGGTTGAGTTCGATGTCGGGGTTGATGCCCGGGGTGATCCGGCGGAACACCTTGAGCACGGCATCCTGCCCGAACACCACGCTGGTATTGCTCTGCTCTGCCGCCGACACCCGGGGCAGCGCTTCCAGCGGCAGGGTGGCCCCTGGCTCCTTGCTGCACGTCAGCCCGCCCACGGTGGCCGAACGGTCGATCATCTCCAGCAGATACCGCGCGGCGTCCTGGTCGTAGAGGGCGTCGTAGGCCCTCCGCCCGCCGTCGCTGCCGATCGTGGCCACGGAGCTGTATTCCTCGATCAGGTCGGCATCCCAGCACACCAGCACCTGGTAACGCTCGGCGGTTCCGTCGGCGTAGGACACCTGCAGCAGCGTCAGGTCGAGATCCTCGTTCAAGTCGAGCACCAGACCCGGTGTGGCGGTCGCCAATTCGCGACCGCGGCCGGCGTACCAGCGCTGCTGACTCAGCCAGTCGGCGAATTCGAGACTCATTGCTGTGCAGCCTCCCGCTCGGGCTCGCGGAGCTCGAACCAGTAGAACCCGTGCCCGGGCAGGGTCAGCAGGTACGGCAGCTGACCGATACTGGGGAACTCGACGTAGCCGGACATCTCGATGGGCGTATATCCGCTCCACTCTTGCAGATTCAGTTCGATGGGCTGTGGGAACCGCGACAGGTTGTTCACACAGAGCACCGCTGCGCCGTCACCTTCGATCTGGCGAACGTAGGCCAGTACCGACGGGTTGGAACCGCCCAGCTCACGAAAGGTCCCGACGGCGAACGCGTCGTGGCGGCCGCGGATGGCAAGCATGCTGCGGGTCCAGTTCAGCAGCGACGTCGAACTGTCCCGCTGCGCTTCGACATTCACCGACTGGTAGCCGTAGACCGCATCCTGGTTCGGCGGCAGGTACAGCCGGCCGGGGTTGGCTGTCGAGAACCCGGTGTTGCGGTCCGGCGTCCACTGCATCGGCGTGCGCACGCTGTCGCGGTCACCGAGCCAGATGATGTCGCCCATGCCGATCTCGTCGCCGTAGTAGAGCATCGGCGATCCGGGCAGGGACAGCAGCAACGCCGTGAACAGTTCGATCTGATTGCGGTCGTTCTCCAGCAGCGGGGCCAGCCGACGACGGATACCGACGTTGGCCTTCATCCGCGGATCCTTGGCGTACTCGGCGTACATGTAGTCACGCTCGTCGTCGGTGACCATCTCCAGCGTGAGCTCGTCGTGGTTGCGCAGGAAGATGGCCCAGTGCGCCATGTCCGGGATCGCCGGTGTCTGCGCCAGGATCTCCGAGATCGGGAACCGCGACTCCCGCCGGACCGCCATGAAGATCCGCGGCATCAACGGAAAGTGGAAGGCCATGTGGCACTCGTCGCCGCCCGTGTTCGGGTCACCGAAGTACTCGACGACGTCGGCAGGCCACTGATTGGCCTCGGCCAGTAGCACCCGGCCGGGGTATTCGTCGTCGACGACCTTGCGGCAGCGTTTGAGGAAGGCGTGGGTCTCGGGCAGGTTCTCGCAGTTGGTGCCCTCGCGCTCGAAGAGGTAGGGCACCGCGTCCAACCGGAAACCGTCGATGCCGAGATCCAGCCAGAACCGCAGGACGTCGATCATCGCCTCCTGCACCGCCGGATTGTCGTAGTTCAGATCGGGCTGGTGCGAGAAGAACCGGTGCCAGTAGAACTGACGGCGCACCGGGTCGAAGGTCCAGTTGGACTCCTCGGTGTCGACGAAGATGATGCGCGCGTCGGCGTACCGGTCGCTGGTGTCGCTCCAGACATAGAAGTCGCCGTAGGGGCCGTCGGGGTTCTGCCGTGACTCCTGGAACCACGCGTGGGAGTCGGAGGTGTGGTTCATCACCAGGTCGGTGATGACGCGGATACCCCGGCGGTGCGCGCCGTCGAGCAGCGCGACGAAGTCCTCCACGGTGCCGAACTCGGGTAGCACCTTGTAGAAGTCCCGGATGTCGTAGCCACCGTCGCGCAGCGGCGAATCGTAGAACGGCGGTAGCCAGAGGCAGTCCACACCCAGCCACTTGAGGTAATCGAGTTGCTGGGTCAGACCCCGTAGGTCGCCGACGCCGTCGGCGTTCGAGTCGTAGAACGCCCGGACCAGCACCTCGTAGAACACCGCCCGCTTGAACCAGTCGCGGTCGGTGGGCAGCGTTCTGGCATGGCCGAAGTCCTCGGCGGTCGGATGTTCGACCAGTGAGTGTTCATCTTGAACGTTGTCCATCAGCTTCCCAACGTACCCACTTAGTCCGGCATCGACACCTGGACGAAACCTCGCACCGGACGTGGCGATCCGAATGGATCCTGCAGCAACGTGATTCGCCACCGAGCGGGTGTTTGCGGAAAAACTAACGGTTGAATAAGAGACAGCAACGGGTTACGTTTTTCCCGCATTTGATCTCCTCGTCGGCCATGGGCCGGCGAGCACAAACTTTCGACGAGGGATGGCCTGTGGGTGAGTCGGCACCTAATGACGGTGAAGCACCAGTAATCGTTGGACTTTCTGATGCGGCGATGCACATGTACGTCGCCGCGATCGACGCGCTACCGCCGGTCGGCGACCCGGAGTACGCCGACCGCGCCGCAGTCGTCCTCAGCGGTCTGCGCAAGCTGCAGACGTCCCTGTCGGAGGCGGCGGGCCGCAGCCGCGTCACCCCGTCGGTGATCGTGGCACTCAGCGGTGTGCGGCACCGCTACGACGAGCTGATGACGACCGCGTCCGAAGGCCCCGGCGCCACGCTCGGTCAGCGTCTCTACGTTGCGCGCGGCAAAGCGAAGCTGTCCACCGAGGAAGCCGCCAACGGCGTCGGGCTGCGTAAGGACCTCATCGAGGCCGTCGAGGCCGAGGAGCCCGCGACCGAAGCCGAGACCGCTCAGATCAAGGACCTCATCGCCGCGCTCGGCGGATAGCCGGCGGTAGGGTCGCTGCGTGACGCGCGATCATGGCGACCCCGGTGATGCCCCCTCGGTTCCTCCGCCACTGACGGAGGTGATCGCGGGGGCACGTCCGTCTGCAGCCGAGGAAGCCCGGACAGTCGCCGCATCGACCAACGCCGGCACGCTGGCCACCCTCACCGCCGACGGCGACCCGTGGGCATCCTTCGTCACCTACGGACTGCTGGCCGGCGCACCGGTGCTCTGTGTGTCGAACATGGCCGAGCACGGCCGCAACCTCGCCGGCGACCCCCGGGCCAGCATTTCCGTCGTCGCCCCCGACACCGGGTCAGATCCGTTGGCCGGCAGCCGCATCACGCTGGCCGGTGTCGCCGAGCGGCCCAGCGGTGACGAGCTCGCCGCGGCCCGCCAGGCCCATCTGGACGCGGTCGCCGCCGCCCGCTACTACATCGACTTCAGCGACTTCTCGCTCTGGGTGCTGCGCGTGCAGCGCGTGCGCTGGGTGGGCGGATACGGCCGGATGGACTCGACCACCGGCGAGGCCTATGCCGCCGCCGGGCCCGACCCCGTCGCACCGCACGCCGCCGGTGCGATCGAGCACCTCAACGCCGACCACGCCGATTCGCTGGCAGAGATGGCCCGCGCCCTCGGCGGCTACCCCGACACGACCACGGCGGTGTGCACCGGCGCCGACCGCTATGGCCTGGATCTGCGGGTCACCACCGAGCGCGGGATGGCCTACACCCGCGTCGGCTACGCCGCACCGATCAGCTCGTACGGCGAGTTGCGGGCGGCCACGGTCGAGTTGGCCCGGCGCGCTCAGGCCTGATCGGCGCACCGCGCCGGCTGGCCCCGCGACCGCGTCAGCCCGTGCAATACGATCGCGGGTATGCCTGAGCGCCCGGAGACCTGGCAAGCCGCCTTCGACCTGATCCGCACCCGCGGCTACGAACACCGCGAGGAGCCGTTCCGGCTGGCCAGCGGGCAGCTGAGCCACGACTACATCGACGGCAAGTTCGCCATCGACACCGGCGAGCGGATGGCCATCGTCAGCCGCGCGGTCGCCGATCTGGCCGCCGCGAGCGGTATCGAATTCGACGCCGTCGGCGGGCTCACCATGGGCGCCGACCCGCTGGCCCACGGGGTCGCGATGGTGACCGGCAAGGCCTGGTTCTCGGTGCGCAAGGAACAGAAGTCCCGCGGCCGCGAGCAGTGGATCGAGGGCACCCGGCTCGAGCCCGGTACCCGCGTGCTGCTGGTCGACGACGTGATCAGCACCGGTGGCTCCACCGAGATCGCCTACGAACGCGTGACCGCAGTCGGCGCCGTCGTCACCGGCGTCATCCCGATGGTCGACCGCGGCGATGTCGCGACCGGACGATTCGCCAAGCGCGGGGTGCCGTTCGCGGCGCTGGTCACCTACCGCGATCTGGGTATCGAACCGGTCAAGGACGTTTAGGGCCGGAGCATTTTCCGCCGCCGATTTCCACGCCACGGCTGCATATCCACGAGAGTTACCGCCCTCCGGTAGAAAGCGGCGAGGGTCGGCGAGACGCCTAGATCACCAGGACCGGCGCCCGCTCCAGGGCAAGGTTGACGACGACGCCGGGCCCGAAGGCACGGGCCCGCGAGCTGGGCAGCTGCGCGTGGATCAGCGAGCCGTCGGGCAGTGAGATGTACACGTGCGATGTCGGGCCGAGGAACGACACGGATTCCACCACCGCGGGCCCGTCCGGATCTGCGCGCACCCGGATCGATTCCGGGCGCACCATCGCGATGCCCGACCCGGAACTGATCGATCCCGGCAGCGTCGGCAACTCGGCACCCAGCAGTCTGGCCCGTCCGCCCGCCACCCGCGCGCGCACCTTGTTGTGCAAGCCGACGAATTCGGCGACGAACGGCGTCGAGGGGCGGGCATAGACCACGGCAGGAGTGGCGAGCTGCTCGAGTTTGCCGTGGCTCATCACTCCGACCCGGTCCGCAACCCCGAGGGCCTCCTCCTGGTCATGGGTGACGAACAACGTCGTGATGCCGACTTCGAGCTGCACCCGCCGGATCTCGTCACGCAGTTGCGAGCGCACCTTCGCATCGAGTGCCGACAGCGGCTCATCGAGCAGCAGCACCCTCGGCTCGATCGCCAGGGCCCGAGCCAACGCGACCCGCTGCTGTTCACCCCCGGACAGCTCGCTCGCATACTTGCCCTTGTGCGCTGCCAGGCCCACCAGATCGAGCATGTCTGCGGCTCGAAACAGCCTGTCCTGCTTGGACATTCCACGCATCTTCAAACCGAATGCGACGTTGTCCAACACAGTCAGGTGCGGGAACAGGCTGTAGGCCTGGAACACCATGCCCATATCCCGCTTGTTGGCCGGCACCGAGCTGATGTCACGGCCGCCGACGAACACGGTGCCGGAGCTGGCCTCCTCCAGCCCGGCCAGGATGCGCAGCGCCGTGGTCTTGCCGCAGCCCGACGGGCCGAGCAACGCGACCAACTCCCCCGGCTCGATGGACAGGCTCAGCCCGTCGAGTGCGTGGACGTTGCCGTAAGTGCGGGTGAGGTCACGAAGTTCGACGCGCACACCGGCCCCGAGACTCATGTCTGAACTCCCAACGTCCGGCGGCGGCCCCGCGTGAGCGCCGCCAAGACCAACAACAGCGCGAAGCCGAGCAGCAGCGTGGCCAGCGAGGCCGCCACCGACGTCGCGCCGTCACTCTTCCCGATCGCCACGATCTGGACGGGAAGCGTCTCGAAACCACTCAGCGAGGCGACGGTGTATTCACCGAGCACCACCGCAATGGAAATGAAGGCAGCGGACAGGATCCCAGACCAGATGTTGGGCACGATCACCCGGGTGATGGTCGATATCCAACCGGCGCCCAACGACCGGGCGGCCTCCGACAAGGTCTGCAGGTCGATCGCGGACAGCGCGGAATCGATCGCCCGGTAGGCGAACGGCAGGACCAGCACCACGTAGACGAACGTCAGGGTGAGCGCCGACTCGCCGAGAAGGTAAGTGACCCACAGGTACACGTTGCGCAGGCCCACCACGATCACCAGGGCCGGAATGGTCAGCGGCAGCAGGCACAGAAACTCCACCAGCGGTGCGGCCCAGCGGACCCGCACGCGCACCCAGATCATCGTGGGCACCAGCAACACCAGCATCGCGATGACGGTGAACACCGCGAGCAGCAATGAGATCAGGATGGCGTGATACAGAGCCTCGTCGGCCACCAGATTGCGCCAGGCCGCGCCGGTGCGCCCCCCGGCGATGAGGTTCCGGGTGGAGAAGTCGGCCATCGCGTACAGCGGAAACAGGAAGAACAGGGCGAACACGACCCAGAGCGCCACGCGGGCAGCGCGGTTCATTTGAGCCACCTCGCCGTGCGGCGGACCAGGGCGTTGTAGGCGATCATCACCACGGCCACCACCACGATCATCTCGCAGGCCAGCGCATAGGCGAAGCCGGACTGACCCAGCACGACCTCACTGGTGAGTGCGGCGCGGATCAACAGCGGCACGATCGGACTGCCCTGGCTGACCAGTGCGGCCGCGGTGGCGTAGGCGGCAAACGCGTTGGCGAACAACAACAACGCCGAGCCCCAGAATGCCGGGGTCAGCAGGGGCACCGCGACCTCCCGCAGGTACTGCCACCGTGACGCGCCGAGGCTGACGGCGGCCTCGCGCCACTGCTCACGCAACCCCTCGAGGGCGGGCAGGAACACGATCACCATCAACGGGATCTGGAAGTAGCTGTACACCAGGATCAGCCCGCCGAGTCCGTACAACCAGCCGGAGCCGGCCAGATCCCAGCCGAGGTTCTCCTTGACCCACAGCGTCAGCACGCCGTTGAGCCCGATGGTGGCCAGAAATGCGAAAGCCAGTGCCACACCGCCGAACTGAGCCAGCACACTGCACAGGGCCAGCACCGTGCGACGAACCATCGAGGCGTGTGGGCTGCTGACGATCAGCCAGGCCAGCACCGCGCCCAGCACCGCGCCGATCAGCGCCGTACTGGCCGACAGCGCAATGCTTTTGGCCAGAGCCGCCAGGGCGGTACCGGAGAACAGCGCGGCAATCCGATCCAGTGAGAAGGATCCGTCGGCGAAGAACGCCATGACGATCACCGTCGCCGTGGGGACGATCAGGAAGATTGTCACCACCGCCACGAACGGCAGCAATGGCAGCGCGTCACGGATGTTTGCGCGGAGATCCCGACGAGTTGTACTACCCGGCACTGGCGTACCTAGCCGATCGCCTTGGCCCAGTTGTCGGCCAGATACTTGTTGGCTACGTCGGTTTGGGCCTGGCTGGCGACGGTCACCGGGCCGTCGATGGGAGGCAACTGGCCGAACGCCGCGCGGTCGGCGGTCCCGGCCAGGATCATCTTGTCGGCGCGCACCGGGCGAACTCCGCCCTTGGCGTACAGGTTCTGCCCCTCGTCGCTGAACAGGAATTCCTGCCACAACCGGGCGGCCGCCGGATGCGGCGCATCCTTGTTGATCGCCTGGTAGTAGTACCCGGCGACCAGTGCCTCGTGGGGAACGATCACCTGCCAACCCGGGACCTTCTGGCTCTCGGTGCCGTTGAGGTAGTTCCAGTCGATCACCACCGGGGTCTGCCCCGATTCGATGGTGGCCGGGGTCGGATCCAGCGGCAGGAAGTTGCCTGCCTCGTTGAGCTTTTCGAAGAACGCGACGCCGGGGGCGATGTCGTCGGCCGACCCGCCCTGAGCCACCGCGGCCATCAGGACCCCGGCGAACGCCGCGCCGGCCTGGGTCGGGTCGCCGTTGAGCGCGACCTTGCCGTGGTACTCGGGCTTGAGCAGGTCTTCGACGGAGGTGATCGGTGGAACCTTCGTGGAATCGAAGCCGATGGACATGAAGCCGCCGTAATCGTTGACCCAGGTGCCATCCGGGTCCTTGAGGTTCTCCTGGATGTCGTCGAAGGTGGCCACCTTGTACGGGGCGAACATCGAGGTGTTCGCGAGCGCGACCGACTGTCCCAGGTCGAACACGTCGGGTGCGGTGCTCTTGCCCTTCTGCTGGTTGGCCGCGTTGATCTCTTCCTGGCTGGAGCCGTCAGGCAGTGCGGAGTTCACCTCGATGCCGTACTTCTCCTCGAAGGCCTTGATGATGGCGCCGTAGTTGGCCCAATCCGGGGGCAGCGCAATGACATTGAGCTCGCCTTCGGCCTTGGCCGCCGCGATGAGCTTGTCCATCCCGCCGAAGTCGGCCGCAGACTTGGCCTCGGCGACCTTCACGCCGGTATCGGTGTCACCACCGGCAGCGCCCTTCTGCGGCGGCGCGCACGCCGCCAGACCCACCGCGACGAGTGCCGATGCGGCCAGAGCCGCAGATGCTGTCACGATTCGGGACGTGATCATTACCAAACCCTCCGTTGGCCACCAAGCGCGCGCACCGGCACCCTATCGTGACCTCGCCGAACGTGAGAGGCATCGCGCTAGGGTTGGCGCCCATGACGTCCATCCGCATCCGCCTCACAAGTCGGCGGCGTCCGCTCGCCACGGCTGCCGCCTTCGTGGCCGTCTGCGCCGCAGGTCAGGCGGCGATCGCACCGGCCTCGGCGGCCTTCGACGTGCAGGGATATGAGACGTGTACCGCGACGGCGGCGCCCGGTCCCGACCAGAACATCGACTCCGTCGCCACGACCTGCTGCGTCGACAACGCCGGAGTCCCTGCCGACACCAAATACGGCGTGGGCTGCGTCGCGCCCGTCGAGAATCCACCAGAGGACTACCGGCCCACGATCGTCATGCCGAGCCTGCCCACGCCACCGGGTGAGGGCGACGCGAACTACGACGAGCTCATGAAGCTGCCGCCACTGCCGGACGCCCCTGCGGTGCCCGGCGATGTCCCGCCGCCCTGAGGCGTCGACGGTGTCAGCCACTTAGTCTCGAGCGATGGCTGATCTCGATGCCGCAATTCGATTCGCCGCTGCACCCACAGCCGTCCTGGCCACACTGCGACCGGACGGCGCGCCTCACCTGGTCCCGGTGGTCTTTGCCGTGCATCGTTTCACCGGGGGCGACACCATCTACTCCGCTGTGGACGCCAAACCCAAGTCCACCCAGCGACTGCGCCGACTGGCCAACATCGAAAACGATGCCCGCGTCAGCTTGCTGGTCGACCACTACACCGACGAGTGGGCGGACCTGTGGTGGGTAAGAGCCGACGGACTGGCCACCGTCCATCACGGTGGCGACGCGATGGCCACCGGCTACGGGCTGTTGCGCGCGAAGTATCCGCAGTACGAGCGGATTGCGCTGAACGGCCCGGTCGTCACCGTCGAGGTCACGCGCTGGTCGTCCTGGCAGGTGTGACAGCGCCCGGAGCGGCCAAATTGGCGATCAGCGGGGCCACCTACCTGCCCTAACATCATTGATGACGCAACGAACCCACGGCCGAACGGAGCTGTCATGGAGGTCGACCCCGAGGTCCTGCGCGCTTTCGCCGGTCAGGTGGAGATCGCGTCGGGGCTGATCCGCGAAGCAGACGTCGGCAACAAGGTCGCCACCGCAGCCGACGGCCTGGACGGATCGACCACACAGTGGGCGGCCCGACTCGTCGGTGCGCACGTCAAAGAGGTCGCCGAGAAAATCGCCACCAATGTCAACAACATGGGCACCGCGGTCCGCGGTGCGGCCGGCACCTACGAGGTCAGCGACGCTGACCTTGCAGGCAGCTTCAAAGGGATCTTCTGACCGGTGTTGCCCTCACGCCCCCGCCTCCAAGGCTGGAACCCGGACTCGCTGACTCCCGCGGGACAAGCCATCAAGAGTTCCGGTACGGCAGTCGGTGACGCCGTATCCCGGATCAACAACAACCTCAAGACCATGCCCGAGACCAAGGCGTGGTCAGGTGATGCGCACAACGCAGCCACGGCGATGTTCGACCGGGCGAAGAAACAGACCGACGACTTCTCGAACTACACCACGGCCGTGGGTGATGCGCTCAGCGGCGCCGCCGGCCCGATCGGTAGCGCCCGCACCGCACTGCTGAACAAGGCCGACGAGATCGACAACAGCGGCCAGTTGCACGTAAGCGACCAGTGGGTGGTCCTGGTCAAAGGCGGTCAGATGACCGTCGAACAGGCGGCAGCGCTGGAGAAGCGTGCACAAACCGAACAGGCCAACGTCAACTTGTTGCTGGTGAAGGTAGGTGCGGCCGACGAGGAGGCGGCCGGCAAAGTGACGAGCGCGGCGCAGCAGCATGGATTTGAGGTGCCCAACCCAGGCGGCCTGGGCAGCCTGGTTCCCGGGATCCAGAAACCCGGCGACGAGGTGCCGAACCCGCTGTCGACGCTCGGCATGCTGCAGCAGGGCATGCTCCGCGACACCGACATGTCGCAAACGGTCCGGGAAACCAAAGTCGAGACGCAATACAACCCCGCCACCGGAGAAGCGGTCGGAACAACCACGACCAGATACATGATGGACGGCAGCAAGCACATCGAGACTGTCGACGCCAAACCAAATTTCTCAGATCGAGGGCCGCTCACCACGAACGTGCACATCGACAAGAACGGGAACGAGGTTTCCAGGACAACGACTGTGACTTTTGCGGACTGGGCTCAGTACGGTATGGCCGGAAAGACCATCAGCACCACCCAATACGCGAATGGCACGATCGCCGAGGTGACCAAGTGGCCGGACGGTAAGGAAACCGCCTATGTCCGCACACCCGACGGCCGTCAGGCAGATGTTCCCGTCAATCTCATCGACCATCCCATTTTGAGCCCGCTCGGCGCGACGGGAAAATACTTCGGTCCGGGGGTGAGTATTGCCACCTCGTTGTGGGACATAGCCGTGGCAGAGACGAGTTTCCAGAAGTGCGTCGCCACGGCTGAGGGCGTCACCTCGGTCACCGCCGGTACGCTCGCGGGAATCGCGGCGTCGGAGACGGGTCCGCTGGCCATACCAATCGGCCTGACTGCGGCGCTCGGCGGCGAAGCCCTCGGCAACTGGATCGGCAATACATTTTGTCCTCGATGAAGACCTCTGGTTGTCTGCGCCTGGCGTTGGTCTGCGCCATTTTGATCGGCGGCGCCGGCTTCACCTTGGTCTGGACTGTCATCTGGCTCATCCGCGGCAGCTATTTGACCGCCGCTCTCTGTCTTGGCGCATCGCTGCTCCTTTTCAGCTTGCTGTTTCACCTTGCTTACCCAATCTCAGGGGCAGCTCATCCAAGGGTGGAGTACGGACCCGAAGGCACAAAAATACGTCCGCAGAGATATGCCGATCTGATCTTCAGTGTCGGCCTCTTGATAGGCGTCTTGTCTGCGGGTGCATTTCTCATATTTGCACAGTTCGATATGGTCGATTTCATTCCATCCGGCACCAATCGGCTGATTCTGCCGGCCGGTTGCATTTTCTACGTGATCTACGGCCTGCCGGTCCTCTATCGGATTTACCGATACCAGGACGGAAAGCACCTGCGCTTAGATCCCCGCGGTTTCGAGGTGTGGGATGGTCAGTGGAATTCATCCGCACATGGCACTTGGGACGAAATCGAGCAGATTCTGGATCACCCCCTCAAGGGCAAGGCGTCATTCACCGATCTGATCGTTTTCGTCCTCCCCAAAGGTCGCAGCGCAAAGCTGGGCTCCGGCACCATCACCGCCAACAGCCACGCACTGCGTGAGTGGGTGCGGTTCTACCGGAAGCACCCCGACTGTCGCGACGAACTGGCCGATGGTCGGGCGCTACAGCGGCTTGACGACGAGAAGTTCACCATCCGGTGATTCCGGGGATCCGGTCTCGGCATCACTCGTCCCACCCGACTGAATCGTCCCACTGGCCTGACATCTCGCCGCCCACATCGACAATGGCATCGGAGACAGTTCCATCGAGGCACGCACGCAGCGTCTCGGCATCGAGCGGTTCGGCGTAACCGGCACCGCCGGGCGCGTACAGGTAGTCGCCGTCATCGTCGACCGTGACCCAGTACCGAGTCGAACCGGAGAGCGACTGCACTGTCCCGATCGCTGCGACATCACGCCCGTCCACCACATGGACGGGCGGACCGTCCGATTCGGCATGTGGAATCAGGAAGCCGAGGTCGTCATATTCGTCGACCGCCCCAGGCGGTGGAGCCGGAAGGCGATCGTCCAGGCCTGCCACCGCGATACGCAGATGGGAACCGGCACCGGCCAAGCCGACCGAATCAGCGATCACCGCGCCGACGGCCCCCGGTGACACCGCGTAGACGTCGACGGCGTCGACGCCATCGGGGTCACTGTGCTGCACCGCGACAAAACCTAAGTCACCGGCCAGCAGGCCGTTCAACCGAAGATCGGGGGTGTCCCGACCGGAGAGGCTGACCCGACAACCGACGCAAACATCAGCCCGCACAAAGGCTTCCACCCACGCGCGCACGCGGGCAAGATCACCACCGTTGAGACGGTCTTCGATCGGTCCCACGTCTCGGGTGAGCAGCCATACCGACCCCACCGGCCGGCTACGGCCCAACGGGTACGGCAACGTGTCGCGGCCGTACAGCTCGCACGCTGCCTCGAGATCGACCACCGCGACAGTGCCCACCGCATCCAGCGCATGCGTCATGGCCACATTCTGACAGCTTGCTGTGCACTTCCTCGGAATGCTCACCTGCGGCCCGACCGGGCAGCCCTTGTGCTCCAGATCACATCGGGGAATGGTGGAGAGCAGGTCCGGCGGGCCGCAGGGGGCGCCCCGGGGACACCAGGAGGAGTGCCATGGCGGACAAGACCCATTCGGCCGGCAACGGGGCTGTTCCCACCGCGGACAGCCCCGCCGCCATTCGCAACGTGGCGCTCGTCGGCCCGTCGGGTGGCGGCAAGACCACCCTCGTCGAGGCACTCCTGGTCGCCGCCGGTGTGCTGACCCGGGCGGGTTCGGTGGTCGACGGATCGACGGTCTGCGATTTCGACGAGGCTGAGATCGGCCAGCAGCGCTCGGTCGGGCTGGCGCTTGCCCCGTTGCAGCACAACGGGATCAAGGTCAATCTGATCGACACCCCCGGATACGCGGATTTCGTCGGGGAACTCCGCGCCGGGTTGCGCGCCGCCGACTGCGCACTGTTCGTGATCGCGGCCAACGAGGACATCGACGAGCCGACCAAGGCGTTGTGGCAGGAATGCACGGCGGTGGGGATGCCGCGGGCGGTGGTCATCACCAAGCTCGATCACGCCCGAGCCAACTACGCCAGTGCCCTGGCCGGCGCCCAGCAGGCGTTCGGTGACAAGGTCGCGCCGCTGTACTTCCCTGCCGGTGAGGGAGTCATCGGGCTTCTCACCCGCACCTACTACTGCTACAGCGACGGCACCCGCACCACCCGGCCGCCCGACGGCGCCTATGACGACGAGATCGCCGAGCTCCGCGGCTCCCTGATCGAGGGAATCATCGAGGAGTCGGAGGACGAGACGCTGATGGAGCGCTACCTCGGCGGCGAGGAGATCGACGAGGCGGTGTTGATCGCCGACCTAGAGAAGGCGGTGGCCCGCGGCTCGTTCTTCCCCGTGATCCCGGTGTGCAGTGGATCCGGGGTCGGCACGCTGGAGCTGCTGGAGATCGCCACCCGCGGCTTCCCGTCGCCGCCCGAGCACCGTCTGCCCGAGGTGTTCGCGGCCAGCGGCGCGGCCCGCAAGCCGATGGCCTGCGACCCGTCCGGGCCGCTGCTGGCCGAGGTGGTGAAGACGACGTCGGATCCCTATGTCGGCAGGGTCAGCCTGGTCCGGGTGTTCTCCGGCACCATCAGGCCCGACGCCACCGTGCATGTGTCGGGCCATTTTTCTGCCTTCAACGACGCTGTGGCACCTGAGGGATCCCACGGCCACGCGGATCACGACGAGGACGAGCGCATCGGCACCTTGTCCTTCCCGCTGGGCAAGCAGCAGCGCCCGGCCCCGTCGGTGGTGGCCGGAGACATCTGTGCGATCGGGCGACTCAGCCGGGCCGAGACCGGTGACACCCTCAGCGACAAGGCTGATCCCCTGGTGCTGCGCCCGTGGACCATGCCCGACCCGCTGCTGCCGATCGCGGTGCAGCCACGCGCCAAGACCGACGAGGACAAGCTCTCGGTCGGGTTGCAGCGGCTGGCCGCCGAGGATCCCACGCTGCGCATCGAGCAGAATCCCGAAACGCACCAGATCGTGCTGTGGTGCATGGGTGAGGCGCACGCCGGGGTGGTGCTCGACGGATTGTCGCGGCGCTACGGGGTGTCGGTGGACACGGTCGAGCTGCGGGTACCACTGCGAGAAACGCTCGGCGGCAAGGCAAAAGGACACGGCAGGCACGTCAAGCAGTCCGGCGGGCACGGTCAGTACGCGGTCTGCGACATCGAGGTCGAGCCGCTGCCGGAGGGCACCGGGTTCGAGTTCGTCGACAAGGTCGTCGGCGGATCCGTACCGCGCCAGTTCATCCCGAGCGTCGAGAAAGGCGTACGCGCGCAGATGGAGAAGGGGGTCGGTTCCGAGGTCGGGTATCCCGTCGTCGACATTCGGGTGACCCTGGTCGACGGCAAGGCACACAGCGTCGACTCTTCTGACTTTGCCTTCCAGATGGCCGGCGGCCTGGCGTTGCGGGAGGCGTCCGAAGCTGCCGGCGTGAACCTGCTCGAGCCCATCGACGACGTGACCGTGGTGGTGCCCGACGATCTCGTGGGCGCGGTGATGAGCGATCTGGCCGCCCGGCGCGGCCGCGTACTCGGCACGGACAAGGCCGACGAGGACCGGACCGTGGTGAAGGCGGAAATTCCCGAGGTCGAGCTGACCCGGTATGCGATCGACCTGCGGTCACTGTCGCATGGCGCCGGGACGTTCACCCGGCAGTTCGCCCGCTATGAGCCGATGCCAGAATCGGCCGCCGCCCGGGTACGCCGCTCCGCGTAGTCGTCGGTCAGTTCGCGAGGGTGGCGTAGAACTCGTCGCTGCCTGCGCCGTCCTCAAGCTGGACGTCAAAGGTGTTCAGGGCGAAGGCAAGTGTGCTGTAGCCGCCGAAGGTGAACATCAGGTCCATCCGCTGCCGGTCGTCGAGTCGCTGTCCCAGGCGCTCCCAGACCCCGGCCGATATCCGGGATCCGGCGTGCAGTTCATCGACCGCGTCCAGCACGGCCTGGTCGAATTCATCTGTCGCCGAACCACTTCGGGCGGCCTCGACGTCGGCCTCGCTCAGGCCCACCCGCCTCGCCATTGCACTGTGATGACCCCACTCGTACACACAGCCGTGGTGAAAGGCAGTACGCAGGATCACCAACTCCCGGATGCGCTCGGGCAACGTGGAGTCCTTCTGCAGGTAGGTGTTGAACGGCAGAAAGGCGCCGGCCAGCACGGGATGACGCACCAGCGTCGACAACGCGTTGCCCACCTTGTCCGGGCGGCGACGCTCCGGCGGCACCGTGGAGGACAGCGCCTCGCGTGCCTGATCGTCCCAGTCCTCGGCCGGCAACGGCGTCAACATGCGATGGCCCCACTTTACGATCGACTAGTAATCTCCTTTACGATCGTAAAGGAGATTTTGCCGCAGCGCACACGAGGGGAAGCACCGATGGACGCCGCCACGGCCGAACCGGCCGGCTCGAGCACCACCCGCGACCGCCTCGTCGAGGCCGCGGTCCGGCTGTTCACCCGACACGGCTTCGCGGGCACGTCGCTGCAGATGATCGCCGACGAACTCGGCTTCACCAAGGCCGCCATCTACTACCACTTCCGTACCCGCGAACAGCTGCTGACGGCTGTGCTGGACCCGCTCCTGGAGCAGATGCAGCAGATCGTCGAAGAGGCCGAGAGCCTCCGCGGCGTATACAACCGGGCCGATCGCATGGTGCGCGGCTATGTCGACCTGGCCGTGCACAACCGCGCCATGGTCTCGGTACTTGGCACCGACCCGAGCGTGAACGAGGCCCTGCGCACCCGGCCCGAGTGGGACACGGTCATCGACCGCCAGATGGCACTTCTGGCCGATGTCGATCCCGGGCCGGCAGGCACCGTCAAGGCGGCGCTGGTGTTCTCCGGGATCGCCGGGGCCGCAGGCATCGCCTCGGCAGGACTCACCGATGAGCAGCTCTCCGACCATCTGACCGAGGCGGCTCGCCGCGCCCTCGGCCTGCGCATCACCCGCACGGTTCACCGAAAGGAACAGGGATGACAGTCAAGACAGCATTGGTCACCGGGGGCGCCTCCGGAATCGGCAAGGCGATCGCCGACCGGCTGGCGGCCGACGGGCACCAGGTGGCCACCCTCGACCTCAACACCACCGACGACCCACACTCCTACGCGGCCGACGTCACCGATCGAGCCCAGGTCGACGCGGTCTTCAAGGCGGTCCGCGAGCAGTTGGGCCCCGTCACGATCCTGGTGAACTCGGCCGGTCTCAGCAATTTCACGCCGTTCACCGAACTCACGTTCGAGCGTTGGCAGAAGGTGGTCGACGTCAACCTCAACGGTGTCTTCCATGTCGTCCAGGCGGCACTGCCCGACATGATCTCCGCCGGCTGGGGCCGCATCGTCAACATCTCTTCGTCGAGCACCCACTCCGGCGTGCCGTACATGTCGGACTACGTGGCCGCCAAGTCCGCCGTCAACGGTCTGACCAAGTCGCTGGCCCTGGAATTCGGCCCGGCCGGCATCACGGTCAACGCCGTTCCGCCGGGTTTCATCGACACGCCGATGCTGCGCGCCGCCGAATCTCGTGGCGAGCTGGGCGACATCCAGAACACCATCGACGCCACCCCGGTACGGCGGATAGGGAGGCCGGAGGACATTGCAGCAACGTGTTCGTTCCTCATCTCGGAGGAGGCCGGCTACATCACCGGCCAGGTCGTCGGCGTGAACGGCGGCAGAAATACCTGATCAGCGCTTACGCTGTGACGGGGGTCTCCCAGAGTTGGCAATTTGATGTTCGCCGCACTGGGCGGCCTGTAGTTGCAGTTGTCTCTGGTTGTTTGCGACAGTTTTGCTCACTTACTAGCTGGCTGCGTCAATATGTCGGAGGTTTGCGCGTGGCCTCATCCACCGCGACGGTGCGGGACCGCTTCCAACAGCGGTTCAAGCACTGGCGGTACGACCCGCCGTACAAGAGTGCATGCGCGGGCATGGTCATCGTGCTGATCGCGGTGCTGGTGTTGACGTGGATGCAGTTCCGCGGCGTGTTCGAGGAAAAGACGCAGCTCACGGTGTTGTCCAACCGTTCTGGTCTGTCGATGGATCCGGGTTCGAAGGTCACGTTCAACGGAGTGCCGATCGGCAGGTTGACCGCGGTGGACGTGGCGGATGTCGACGGCGAGCAGCAGGCCCAACTCACGCTGGACATCAAACCCAAATACCTCAAGCTGATCCCTGAGAACGTCACCGCCGAACTGAAGGCCACCACGGTGTTCGGCAACAAGTACATCTCGTTCGTCGCACCCTCCGATCCATCGCCGGCACGTATCGACCCGTCCATCCCGATTCGCGCCAAGGGTGTGACGACGGAGTTCAACACGCTGTTCGAGACGATCACCGCGATCTCCGAGCAGATCGACCCGATCAAGCTCAACGAGACCCTGACCGCCACCGCGCAGGCCCTCGACGGGCTGGGGGACAAGTTCGGTCAGTCGATCGTCAACGGCAACGACATCCTCGCTGATCTCAATCCGCGGATGCCCCAGATCCGCCGCGACATCGCCGGTCTGGCCGACCTGGGCGAGGTCTACGCCAACGCCGCCCCAGACCTGTTCGACGGCTTGACCAACGCCGTCACCACCGCCCGCACCCTCAACGAGCAGCGCGGCAACCTCGACCAGGCGTTGGTGGCCGCGGTCGGCTTCGGCAACACCGGCGGCGACATCTTCGAGCGCGGCGGCCCGTACCTCGTCCGCGGCGCCCAGGACCTGCTACCGGTCAGCGCGATGCTGGACCGCAACAGCCCGGCGCTGTACTGCATGATCCACAACTACGCCGAGGCTGCACCGAAGTTCGCCCAGCAGACCCGTAACGGCTATGGATTCGAGCTTCAGGACTTCCTCGTCGGTGCACCGAACGCGTGGGTCTATCCGGACAACCTGCCCCGGGTGAACGCCACCGGCGGGCCCGAAGGGCGGCCCGGCTGCTGGCAGCCGATCACCAAGGACCTGTGGCCGGCTCCCTACCTGGTCATGGACATCGGTGCCTCGATCGCGCCGTACAACCACTTCGAACTCGGCCAGCCGCTCGTGTCCGAGTACGTGTGGGGCCGCCAGATCGGCGAGAACACGATCAACCCGTAGCGGTCAGCCGTTACGGACCTTGGTCACCTGCTCGGTGAACACCGCGTTGAGCATCTCGACATCCGGCACGACGCTGCGGCTGCTCGACTCGCCGCCCACCGCGACGCACATGACGACGATGTCGCCCACCTGCGCCGTGTAGCCCTTGATCATCATCTTCATGGTCTCGCCGACGACGCCTGCGGTGGACGTCATGTCGAAGCCGACCTGGGCATCGGCCTTGCTGGCCGGCGGTTCGAGGCGGTGCACCGTCGCTTCGGCTTTCACACCGTCCTTCTCGACGCTGAACGCCTGGCACTGGCTCAGCCATTTCTCGGTCACCGCCACCAGTCCGGAGCCCGGTTCACGGCTGAGGGTGGCGATCACCCCGGGGGTGCCCTGCCGTTCGGTGACCATGGCGGCGACCCCGCTGGAGAGCGACGTCTTGTCCGAGGAATCGCACTCCGGAGGGTCGGCCGGGCCGGTGCCGGACTTGCCCGACTCCTCGGCCATCTTCTGGCTGACGTCCTCCACATGCCAACCGGCTGGGAAGTCGCTACCGGTGACCAAGAGTCCGGTCAATGACGAGTCGACCGTCACGGTCGGGTCATCGGTGCATCCGGTCAGCACCGCCGTGGCAGCCAGCAGTGCCGCCGCCACTTTGCTGAGCTTCCGGCTGATTCGCTGCATAGCGGTACCGTAACGGGCCAGCGGGGCCGCTCGGCGCACCAATTTCAGACGGGCCGAGTGGTCTTGACCTCCAGTTGGGCCTCGAGCTTCTCCTCGTACGCACCCTCGTCCCGGCCGAGCGCGATGGTGGCGGCGGCCATCGCCCCGATTGCCACCGCGAGTGCGACGGGCTCCCACCCGGTGATCGACAGGTGCTCCCCCAGCACCACGGAACCGAGAACGACTGCCACGACCGGCTCGAGCACCAGCATGGTCGGCACCGAGGTCTGCAGGGAGCCGGCGTGAAATGCCGACTGCTGCAACAGCGTCGCGATCACCCCGAGGGTCACCACGAGGTACAGGGCCGGGGTGGTCAGTACCGCGAGCACACCGTCGACCGCGATCGTGTGCATCACGATCTTGGTCAGAACCGCGACCACGCCGAACATCACGCCAACGGCCAGTGCCAACAGCACCGCGCGGCGCCAGTCGGTGCTCCGCGTGGCGGCCAGGACACACAGGCCGACGGCCGCGGCGCACACCACGACGACGGTGACCGTGGTGGCCACCGATACCCCGTAGGTTCCGGTGCTGGCCCTGGCCAGCGCCACGAACACGGTCAGCGCGCCGGTCAGCAGCAGGGCCCACAGCCATTCGGCGCGGCTGACCTTGCGGTGGGCCAGGCGGGCACTGAGTGGAAGCGCGAACAACAGTGCCGAAACCAGCACCGGTTGGACAAGGAGCAGCGAGCCGAATCCGAGTGCCAGCGCCTGGAACACGTACCCGGCCACCGCCGATGCGGTCCCAGCCCACCACAGCCTGCGGCGCAGCAGGGTCCGCAGCATGACGGTGCTGACGCCCTTTTCGGGCGGAACGTCCATGGTGGCGCGCTGCCGCACCACAATGCCGACAGCCGCGAAGACCGCTGCGCACAGGGCGAACAGCACCGCAAGACTGTTGCCGAGCAAGCCTCGTCAACCCCTCCCGGGCCGATGTGTCGACCTCTCGAGAAGAGAAGGCCAGTGCCCTTCAACCGTAGAGCGCGGACGCGCTGCGCGCTGCTCCGGGCTAGACGACCTGCAGATGCCGCTTCGGGGGCTCGTCGGCAGAGTCTGTGGGAGCGGTCGGCGGGGCGGGAGCGATCTTGTCGTTGACGCTGGCCACGGCCAGGTCGACGCGGTTCACCGCGTTGTCGCACATGTCGCGGACCCGGCCGCTGGCGGTCTCGACCTCGTCGGCGGCACTACGCAGGTAGGCCCTGAGATTGATCCGGAGCCGCTCACCGGCCCGGCGTGCCCGCAGCCGTACCCGGTCGTCGACCTCGACAGTCACGTAAGGCAACAACCGAAACCTCATGACAGAAACCTCATAGCCGCGCTCCCAATCTCCGCTTGCCTTGGCACACAGTAACCGCGCCCGGGCATGGTCGGACCCAGACGTGACCGGCGCCGCATTCCGCCAGTTTATGGCGGGTAGATCACTTCGGCAGCTAGCTTCCCGCCCCGTCCCAGTCGGTCAGGGTCCAGCCGTCGGTCGGATTGCCCTTGATGACGACGTAGCCGGTGTTGTCGAGCGGGTGCTGCATCAGCAGCTGAGGATTGGGATTGCGGACATTCATCTGCACCCACAACATGATCGCGGCGCCATGCGAGTACGCGACCGGATCGTCGTCGCCGCTGTCGTAGATCTGCTGCACCGCCCCGTCGAACCGGGCGTCGAACTCGTTTCCGTCGATCGAGCCGGGTATCCGGGCGGTCCGGTCCCCTCGCAGCCACTGCTCGGGGGCGGTGAAGTACGTCTGGACCGCACTCGCCTCGGGTTGTCCCTCGTAGATACCTGCCTCTACTTCGTGGAGTCCGGGCAGCACGGTGATCGACTCGTGCAGGGTGTCGGCCATCGGCTGCGCGGTCTGCTGGGTCCGGATCATGGTCGAGGCGAAGATGCCGTCGTAGTGGTTCGGCGCGAGGCGTCCTGCACTGGCGATGGCTTGTTGCCGGCCCAGATCGGTCAGCGGTGGCCCCGGCGTGGAGCTGTCGATGAGTCCTGAGGCGTTGCCCGCCGACTGGGCGTGCCGGACGAAGGTCAGGGTGATGGAGCGGTAGCCGCCCGCGGCCGCGACCGGCGCCAGCAGCGTGGCGAGGACAAGAACGATGGCAGCGGACAGCGGGAGTGCTCGTAGTTTTCGCACACCGGCCATAATTCACCCTTCGGCGTAGGTTCGTCAGCGTGACTACCACTCTCGACGACGCCCGCGTCGCGGACGCTTTGAACCGGATGTACACCGCCTCCGACGAGCAGTTCACGAAGCTGCGGGAGGGCGGTTCGGGCCGGTTCGCCGATCTGTCCGGCGCCTCCGCCCAGGAACGTGCGGATGCGCTCAGCGACATCTACATGCCGGTGACGCGGGAGGCCGGCCGGCTGCTCTACTCCCTGGTTCGGGCCACCAAGCCCGCGATCGTGGTCGAGTTCGGGATGTCGTTCGGTCTGTCGGCGCTGCACCTGGCATCGGCGGTGCGCGACAACGGAACCGGGCGGGTCTTCACCACCGAGCTCAGTGCCGCGAAGATCGCCGCGGCCAAACAGACCTTCGCCGAGAGCGGCCTCGACGACGTCATCACCGTGCTGGAGGGCGACGCCCTGCAGACGCTCAAGACGGTGACGGGCGACATCGGCTTCGTCCTGCTCGACGGCTGGAAGGAGCTCTATCTGCCGGTGCTCGAACTCCTCGAGCCCCAGCTAGCCACGGGCGCACTGCTGGTCGCGGACAACACGTCGATGGCCGACACCCAGCCGTATCTGGACCATGTCCGCGAGCCGGCCAACGGGTATGTCAGCGTGAACTTCCTGGCCCGCGACAGCGACAGCATGGAGCTCAGCTGCCGCGCTTAGCCGGTTCGGCCGGGCTACGGTGCTGACATGGTCGATTTCGCGCTGCGGTCATGCGGGCTGCGCGGTCACGCCACGTTTGCCCCGGACGAACCGGAACTGCGCGACCGGTTGCGCGTAGACACCCCTGTCGGGGAGGCGTGGCGTTGTCTGCGGTGCGAGACGTTCGTGGTCGGCGCTCCCCGCGGTCGCGGGCCTGCCGACACCGCACCGGAGATCCCCCGCGGCCGGCTGCTGCGAGACCGCACCATCATGCGACTGCTCGCCGCCGAGCGGGCGGTGCGCGGGATCGTGTTCACGCTGCTGGCAGTGGGCATCCTCAAGGTGCGCGCATCGCGCAGTGAGCTGCAGGACGCGTTCGAGAAGGACATTCCGCTGATGCGGCCGCTGGCCGACCAAATCGGTTGGAACATCGACGATTCCAAAATCGTGCGGCACATCGGCGAGGCGTTCACGTTGTCGTCGGCCACCCTGCTGTGGATCGCTGTCGGCGTCGCCGCCTATGCCCTGGTCGAGTTCACCGAGGCCGTCGGCCTGTGGTTGATGAAGCGATGGGGCGAGTACTTCGCGGTGATCGCCACTGGCGTCTTCCTGCCGCTGGAAATCTACGAGCTCACCGAGAAGGTGACCGCCCTGCGTCTGGGCGCACTCGTGATCAACCTGGCCGCAGTAATCTGGTTGCTCTGGAGCAAAAGGCTTTTCGGGATCAACGGTGGCGGTGAGGCGTACCGCGCCGAGCATCACACCGAGAGCCTGCTCAGTGTCGAACGGGCCGGGTTGGCTACGCCTGATGCTCCTCACGCGAGCGGTTCCGATACGCCGACGGCGTCTGACCACAAAACTGGGTGAAGCACCGGGTGAACGAGCTGAGATTCTCGAACCCCACCGCCGTCGCGGTCGCCTGCACCGACTGATCGGGCCCGGCCAGCAATGCCATGGCCCGCAGCATCCGAGCATGCAGAAGATATGTCCGCCAAGAGATTCCGATCGTATCGGCGAACAAGCGGCGCAGCGTCCGTTCGGACACCGCGACCGCCCGGCTGACATCCTCGGCTGTCACCGAGGCAAGGTGCTCCTTGGTGTACGCCAACGCGGCAGCGACGATCGGATGATCGGTGGTCGGCAGGCTCAGGGGCGCTTCGTGATCGAGCGCCTCGACGACCAGGTTGGCCAACGTTCGGAAGAACGTGTCGGACGTGTCATCGCCATGGGCGCGGTCGACCGGCCAGCGCAACCCGTAGATCATCATCTCGCGGATCAGCGGGGACACGGCGATGATCCGAGCCCGGTCGCCGCCATCGGCGATCATCTCCGCATCGAACATCACCGCGACGGTCTTGACGTCGGGGTTCATCACGGCCTGATGCTGCAGGCCGGCGGGAATCCACGCGGCCTGCTGCGGTGGAAGGAGATAGTGCGCGGCGTCGGTCTCGACCTCGACCACACCGTGCAGTGCGTACTCGATCTGGTGTACCTCGTGGGAGTGCCAGCCGGTGATCAGCCCGTCGCCTTGATAGAGGTAGCTGCCGGCCAGCGCATGTCCGCCACGGCGCAGTTCGATGACCGGCCGGGGCATGTTGGCCGGTTCAGTCAAACCTCTGTCCGAAAGTGCAGAGACGGTCACACCGTCCGAGGGTACTAGTTGAATCATGCGCCCTGACGACCTGATCCTGATCAGCATCGACGACCACGTCGTCGAGCCGCCCGACATGTTCCTCAACCACGTGCCGGCGAAGTACAAGTCCGAGGCACCCATCGTGGTGACCGACGACAAGGGCGTCGATCAGTGGATGTACCAGGGGCGTCCGCAGGGCGTGTCCGGTCTCAACGCGGTGGTGTCGTGGCCTGCCGAGGAGTGGGGTCGCGATCCGGCCGGGTTCGCCGAGATGCGTCCCGGTGTGTATGACGCGCACGAGCGGGTCCGCGACATGGACCGCAACGGCATCCTGGCCTCGATGTGCTTCCCGACCTTCACCGGGTTCTCCGCGCGTCACCTCAACATGACGCGTGAGGACGTCACGCTGGTGATGGTGTCGGCCTACAACGACTGGCACATCGACGAGTGGGCCGCTTCGGCTCCCGGGCGCTTCATCCCGATCGCGATCCTGCCGACGTGGACTCCCGAGGGGATGTGCGCCGAGATCCGCCGCGTGGCCGCGAAGGGTTGCCGCGCGGTGACGATGCCCGAACTGCCACACCTCGAGGGTCTGCCGAGCTACCACGACGAGGACTACTGGGGCCCGGTGTTCCGCACCCTGTCCGAGGAGAACGTGGTGATGTGCCTGCACATCGGCACGGGTTTCGGGGCGATCAGCATGGCGCCCAACGCGCCGATCGACAACCTGATCATCCTGGCCACCCAGGTCTCGGCGATGTGCGCGCAGGACCTGCTGTGGGGACCCGCGATGCGCAACTACCCCGACCTCAAGTTCGCCTTCTCCGAGGGCGGAATCGGTTGGATTCCTTTCTATCTCGATCGAAGCGATCGCCACTACACCAACCAGAAGTGGCTGCGCCGTGACTTCGGCGACAAGCTGCCGTCAGACGTGTTCCGCGAACACTCACTGGCCTGCTATGTCACCGACAAGACCTCGCTGAAGCTGCGTCACGAGATCGGTATCGACAACATCGCCTGGGAGTGCGACTACCCCCACAGCGACTGCTTCTGGCCCGACGCCCCCGAGCAGGTGCTCGCCGAGCTGAATGCCGCCGGCGCAAGCGATTCCGACATCAACAAGATCACCTGGGAGAACTCGGCACGGTTCTTCGGCTGGGATCCGTTCGCGCTGACCCCGCGCGATCAGGCCACCGTTGGTGCGTTGCGCGCCAAGGCCACCGACGTCGACACCTCGATCCGCCCGCGCGCGGAATGGGCCCGCCTCTACGAGCAGAAGCGGCTCGCCAAGGCCTGACCCGTCAGGCGCGAAGAGGTACGCCGCCGCCCTGTGCGTTCACCGACGTGAAGGCCTCGGCGGCGGACACCTCGTCGGCAGAGATGCAGGCGGCGGTGACGGCCAGGGTTTTGAAGGCCCGCGCCGCCGCGCTCAGGCTGTGCCCGAACAGGTGGGCCGGATCCGGCGATTCTCCCCAGACCAGTGCCTCCACGTACCCGGACGGAAGCTGTTGACCATCACCGGAAATCGCGCGCGCATACGCGTCGGCACCCATGACCAGGACACACTGGTCCTCGTCCGGGAGCCCGGGTGATGTCGCCCCATCGACGAGCTCGGCGCCGAGGATCTGGACCGGGCGAGTGTCCCCGGGCGCTTCGGCGTTCTCGAGGAGTTGCACGGTGACCCGCCAACCACTCATCGTCCGGTCGACGATCAGGCCGCCGGCATTGGCCGCCAGTTCCGCGGCGTCCCGGGCCACCACGTGCATGCGGTATCCGACCGTTCCGCAAGTCTTTTCGCTCTTCATCGCAGCACCCGTACCGGGACGTGGGCCCATCCCGCGACGTTCTGCATACTCACTCGCTCGCAACGGTCCCACGCCACCTCGTAGCGGGGCATGAAGTCCAGGAGCTTGTCCAGGGCGATGCCGCATTCCAACCTGGCCAGTGCGGCACCGAGGCAGCTGTGGATCCCGTATCCGAATCCGAGGTTCTGCGCCTCGGTACGGTCCCGGTCGATGTCGAACACGTCGGGGTCCGTCCAGGCAGCGGGGTCACGGTTGGCCGAACCGCCGACCAGGAACACCGGCTTGCCCGCCGGAATCGTCACACCGTGCAGCTGGATCTCACGTTGCGAACGCCGAACGTTGTATTGAGCCGGAGCCTCGTACCGCAGCAGTTCCTCGATCGCGGCCGGTATCTTGCTGCGGTCCTCGCGCAGACGCTGCCATTGTTCGGGGTGGCGGGCGAACATCACGGTGGCCGCACCGACCAGCTTGGTCACCGTCTCAGCCCCGGCACCGCCGAGAAGTGTGGCGAATCCCGCGATTTCGGAGTTGCGCAGACGGGTCAGCTCCCCGTCCTCGCGTTCGATCTCGGCCGAGATCAGCCGGCTGATCATGTCGTCGCGTGGCTCGGCCTGGCGCTGTTTGATCAGGTCGTAGTACAACAGCCAGGACTGCGCCATCGCTTCGATCCCGGATTCCGACATCTCGATCTGGCCCGGCTCCCGGTGCAGCGAGGCATCGATCCACAGCCGCACCTGCTGGCGTGATTCCGGCGGGACCCCGAGCATGGTGGTGATGACCTCGACCGGGAAGTACGCCGAGAAGTCGGACACCACATCGAATTCCGCCGGATCGACGGTTGCGAGATAGCGATCGATCTGCTGGGACACCATGTCCTGCAACGCGGTGATCGCCCTGGGGGTGAATACCTTGTTCACCAGGCTGCGCATGTGCCGGTGCTCGGGCGGGTCCAGCGAGATGATCATCTTCGCCGGCGCCTTCTGCCCTGTCCGGACCATGGCGAGGTCGACGCCGTACGCCGACGAGTAGGTCTCGAAGTCCTTGAATGCGGCCGCCACGTCGACGTGCCGGGTCAGCGCGTAGAAGTCGTATTCGGCGCTGTAGTAGACCGGGGCTTCCTCCCGCATACGCCGATACGTCTCGTACGGACCGTTGAAGAAATCCGCCGAGAACGGGTCGAACACCACCTGCGCCGTCGTCAACATGGCCTCCCGCCGGAACACCCAACCCGCCCCGACATCATTGTGGGACGCCCAACTGTAATAGTTACAGTAGGTCGGGATCAAGTATCCGATCGGCTACTACGGCCACCTAGCGCACGGGCGGCACCAGGGAGATCAGCTCACCGGATCCCGGCAAGGCCTGCACCAACGTCGACCCGACGGCCCACATCGGTCCCGGTTCCGGGATCTTCCACAGCACTGCGCAGGTATCGAGATCGACCCCGATCGTGGGCGCCTCGCCGTCGTCGAAGCCCGCCTGCGGCGCGACCACCACCGTCCCATCGGAACCGACAAACCGGTCCTCCTCCATCGGAAGACCGGTACACGACGACACCCGACTGCCATTGCGGAGATCGAACTTCCGCCACGTCGTCGATTTGTCTCCCGAATTCCAGTGGTTCTCGGTGAGGTACATGCCGGTGCCGAGGAACCTGATCGAGGCCTGGGGACCGTCTGATTCGTCGTGAATCACCGTCATCGGCGTGCCGCGGTTGTCGAGCACCAGAATCTGATCGCTCAACGACAGCGACAACACCGGCAACTCCGTGCTCGACAGGTGAGGGTTGAAAAGTCCGGGGCCACCGGTCTGGTCGTCATATCGGCCAACCCGTTTGCCGCTTTCATCGAAGACCACGAATGAGGCCGAACTGCGCCGGGAAGCCTTGTTCTCGCGTTCCTGCTCCACGAAGCCACCGACCATGGGCAGCAGCTTGCCTCCTGACTTCCTCAGTACCGTGCCGTCGGCTGCCGAGAACGCCGCACTGCGGTCCTTGTCGATCTTGGCCACCCCGATATCGCTCGGCGGCATGCCCGGTTGCCGTTCCAACACGGTCATGTCGCCTGCAACAGCCTTGACCGTCCAGGTGAACCGCGCCTGATCGTCGATACCGTGCCAGCCGGTCCCCGGTTCGTAGGCCACCGCGTAGGAACCGACCTGCATGACTCTGGCCGTGTCGTCGACATTGCCGGCGTCGAACTGCAGAGCGCTCACCGTGCGCGAGACGACCGCTCCGGTTTGCGAGTCCAGCACCCATGCTTCACCCGGCGCCCCGCCGTAAGCCTTGTTGAGGCACAGCACCCTGGCCGCACCGTTGAGAAGGCACGTGACCTGTATCGGGTTCTCGATCCGCACCGGCGCGAACGACGGAACCCCTTGCGCCACATCGACACCCAGTAGCCACGCACTACGCCGGCCAGTGGTCCGCTCGGTGCCGGACACGGTGAAGTAGGCGCGTGCCCCGACATCGCCGACATGTTCCACCTGCGGTCTGGTGACATCGGCCAGCAACGTCTTGAGGTCCATGCGCCAGCCCGGCACCGGCTGCCGGCGCAGCGCCGGCAACAGCACCTGACCGGGTACGCCGACATCACCCGAATAAACAACAGGCGAAGGTAGTCCCTGAGCGGGATCCTCGTCGGCCAGACCCGTCATCAACCACAGCAGCCCGCCCATCCAGGCAGCGCCGAAAACCAGGATAGCCCAGTGCCACCAGCGCATTTGGCGCAGCCATTCGCGGAAACCAGGCCGGGTGTCGGTCACCCTCCGACCCTAGCAACGCGCAACCGGCCCGCCGATCACGAAATCGACGGGCTAGTGGCTGATCTGCCAGTCGGCGGCCTCCCGCTGCTGGTTCCAGAACTCGTCAAACCGTCCGCGCGCGGCCAACAGCTCGTCGATACTGCCGTCCTCGACGATCATTCCGCCGTCGAGGAACAGCACCCGGTCCGCGTGCCGGATGCTGGCCAGGCGGTGCGCGACGATGACGCGGGTGCGCGACTTCTCGTCGGCGGTCAGGGCATCCACCACGGCGGCCTCGTTCTCGGTGTCCAGCGCGCTGGTCGCCTCGTCCACCAGCAGCACCGGCGCCGGTTTGACCAGGGCACGCGCGATGCTGACCCGCTGACGTTCGCCGCCCGACAGTGCCGTCCCGGCCTCACCGACCTTGGCGCCGTCACCGTCTGGCAGCCGCGCGGTCAACTCGTCGACGCGGGCCAGGCGCGCCGCGGTGGCGAGCTGCCCGGCGTCGGCCTCCGGGTCGCCGACCAGGATGTTCTCCCGGATCGTCCCGTCGAACAGATAGGGGTGCTGGAACACCACACTGGTTGCCGCCCTGCGGGTTTCAGTGTTCATCTGGGCGGTGTCGACACCGTCGATCAGCACTCTCCCCGCGGTCGGCTGGTGCAGGCCCGCGATCAGCGACAGGATCGTGCTCTTGCCCGAGCCGGACGGTCCGACGATCGCGGTGGTGCCGCCGGGCTCCAAGACGAAGCTGACGTCCTTCAGTACCGGGGTGGTTCCGTAACCGAAACTCACGCCTTCGAATTCGATACGCGGCGCGGCGGTTGTGTCGAGCGTGGCGCTGCCGGTGGCCATGACGGGGGCATCGAGGACGGCCCGGATCCGACCGAGGGAAGCGCGGGTGGTTTCGATCGCCGGGGCCAGCTCCGACAGTGAGGTGAACGGCTCGAGGTAGCGCGCGGCGACGACGATCATCGCGATCGCCTCGGGCACGCCGAGATCGCCGCGCACCGTCAGCACCGTGGCCATGCCGGCCAGGATCAGCAGTGCCAGTTGGCTGGCCAGGCTGAACAGCAACTGTCCCGGCACCTGCATGAGCAGCAGTCGCATGCTGGCGCCGTGCTGGGCGGCCAGGGCGTCGCCGACCATGCTGCGGGCCGGCTCCACCCGCCGGGCGGCGCGCAGCGCCTGCTGGGTGCGGGCGAACTCGATGATGCGTTCGGTGAACGCCCGGTTGGTCTCGTCTGCAACTGTGTCGGCCTTGCGGCTCAGCCGGCCGGAAGCCCAGAACGCACCGAGCAGGATCACGACACCGGCCAGCGCGGCGAACCCAAGTGGCACCGAAATGAACAGCAGCGCAATGCCGATGGCTGCGGGCAGCAGAATCGCCCCGATCAATGGCGTCAGGAGGTTGACCACCATGCCGACCAGTTCGGGGCCGGTCGCCGCGATCGCCTGACGGGCGTTGGCGGTGTTCGCCCCGTTGTCGCCCCCCAGCCAGTCCATCCGGATGCCGGGCAGCCGGTCGGCCACATCGTGTTGAGTGTTGTCGAGCAGGGCGAAGCCCAGATCGAATCCGAGCCGTGACGTTGCGGTGTCGATGATCCACCCGATGACCGTGGCGGCCGTGAGCCAGCCCAGCCACGGCAGCGCGTCACGCGGCGCATCGCTGAACAACGCTGCCACGAGGGGGATCAGCAGCACGGTGCCGGCCGCGCGGATCACCACCGAAACGAGGGTCAGCGTGGCGTAGACGCCAACCCGGCTGCGGCGGTCCGCTGGGATGAGAGCGATCAGGGTGCGGATCATCGTGCGGCCTCTCCTGCGGTGACGGCGTCGCTGGGATGCAGTGACTGACCGGTCTGCCAGAGCTGGTGGTAGCGCCCACCGGCGGCGAGCAGTTCTTCATGGGTGCCGGTTTCGGCGATGCGGCCGCCGTCGAGCACCACGATCTGATCGGCATGGGTGATGGTGTGCAACCGGTGCGCGATCACCAGCACGGTCCGGTCCTTGGTCAATCGGTTGAGCGCCTGCTGCACAAGGTATTCCGATTCCGGATCGGCAAAGGCGGTGGCCTCGTCGAGGATCAGTACCGGGGTGTCGGCCAGGATGGCCCTGGCGATGGTGAGCCGTTGCCGCTCACCGCCGGACAGTGCCGACGACGCCCCGAGCACCGTCTGATATCCGTCGGGCAGGCGCAGGATCCGCTCGTGGATCTGGGCGTCGCGCGCGGCCTGCTCGATCCGGGTCTGGTCGGCGTCCGGGTCGGCCAGCGCGATGTTCTCGGCGACGGTACCCGCCACCAGTTGGGTCTCCTGCAGGACGAACCCGACCTGGCGGTACAGCTCGTCAGCCGTTAAGGACCGGATGTCCTTGCCGTCCAGGCGGATCGATCCCGTACCCACGTCATGGAACCGGGCCAGCAGCGCGGCCAGGGTGGATTTGCCCGAGCCCGAGGGACCGACGAGCGCGGTGACAGTACCCGGACGCAGGGTCAGCGAGACATCCTGGATCACCGGAACGCTCGGCCGGTACCCGAAGGTCACGCCGTCGAACACCACTGCGGCCGCCGCACCCGGCTCGTCCGGGTGCTCGAGCAGCGCCAGGTCCGCCTCGTCGAGCGCGTTCTGGATGCGGCGGGCGGCCAACATGCCGCCGCGGATCCCACCCAGCCCGTAGCCCACACCGAGCAGCCGGACGCCGAATGTGGTGCCGAGCAACAGGAACGGCAGCAGATCGACGGGGTCCATCGAGCCCCCGATGATCATCGGGGTGCCGACGGCGGCGATCAGCCACAGGAACGTGCCGGGCCGGGTGACGAGGTCCATCAGCGACTTCTTGCCGGTGAACGGGCGCTGCCAACCGACGAGAAATCCGATGTACTCGTCGAGCCGGCGGCGGAAGCTCGACGACGCCGCACCGCCGAACACCCGGACGACGGGCTGGCCCTCCAGGTAGGCGCCGGCCTCTCCACTCATCCGGTCGGCCCAGCGTTGCGCCTGGCCGATCTTGGCGCCGGACTGGATGGTCATCACGGACATCAGCACCAGATAGGTGAGCACCGGGATGAACAGCACCAGCGCCAAGCGCCAGTCGACGGTGAACAGGTAGACCAGCACGGCCACCGGGGCAACCACCGCCGCAACGGCATCCGGGATCGCGTGGGTGACCAGGTAGTGCAGTGACAGGGTGTCGTCCTGCACCAGCTGTTTGATCGAGCCCGAACCGCGGGCGGTGAACCAGCCGAGCGGCAATCGGGCCATCTTGGTCAACAGCCGGGTCCGCAACTCACGTGCGAACTTGGCGTCGAGCCGGTGCAGCCACAAGGTCAGGCCGGCGCCCAGCAGGGCGCCGAGGCCCAGAAGCCAGACCGCCGTCAACCCCAGGGTCCACAATCGGGATTCGTCCGCGCCGGACAGCAGCAGCCGGGCCAACTCGACCAGCAGGACGAAGGGCGCCAGCTGGATCAGGGTGATGATCGCCTGCAACACACCCGACACGATCAGCGGGGTTTTCAATGGGGCCAGCAGCCGTCCCGCACCCTGTGCGCGCCAGGTGCCACGTGCGGGCGCAGCCGTGGCTGGGGCGGCAACAGGCTCGGCCACAGCAGTTTCGGAGCCAGCGGCTTCGGACGCGGTCTCAGGGCCGGGCTCGGCTTCGGTGCGATCGGTGCCCATGGCCCGGCCCTCGGTCCAGTAGGCCTGGGCGTGCAGCTCGGATTTGGGGAAGCCGAATTCATCCTTCAACCGCGCCCGCAGGTGCTTGAGCGAACCGGCCTCCGGGGTCACCCAGCAGTACCAGTCCGACCAGTCCCTGGCCTCGATCGCGGCGGCCAGTGAGGTCGTGTCGTGGCGCTTGACCCAGTGCACCCGCAGCCGTGGGTGCTCGGCGATCGGGATCAGCAGATCGTTATCGTCGTGCTGCTCGAGATAGGCCTCGATCGGTATGTCGCGCGGCAGGGCGCCGATGATCCCGTTGATGGCGGGTATGGCCGCCGCGTCACCGATCAGCAGGTAGCCGGCGGGCAGATCGTCGGGCACGGTGAATCCCGTGGAGCCCAGGGCCATCACCGGGATCGTGTCGCCCGGCTTTGCAGTGCGCGCCCACTTCGACGCCGGTCCCGACGGCTCGTGCAGCACCACGTCCACCGCGAAATGCCCGGTGTCGGGATCCATTTCGGACATCGTGTAGCCCCGTTGGAACTCGGTCTTCGAGCCGTCGGGGTCCGGAACCCAGAAACGCAGGTACGACGTCGGCTCGGCGATGGCGTCCTCGAACACCGTCGGCGACACCAGGCGCAGGCGCAGCATGTTCGGTGTCAGATAGGTGGTCTCGACCACGGTCGCCTGGTGATCGCGCGCGCCGAAGCCGCGCATCATCACTCCCTGAAATCCGCGTGCCATCAGCGGTCCTCTCCCCGGGCGGTCAGATCCGCCACGATGTCGGTCATCGGCCTGCCCGGGACCACAGACGTCAGCAGTCCCCGGATCAGCGCGTTCATCAGAAGTTCCAGATACTGTGGGCCACCGAGTTGCATACCCGCCGTGTGCACCGGCCCGAGCGCCGCGTCACCGGCCAGTCGTTGGGCGGCGGCATCGCGTTCCACCACGAATTCGTCGCCGCCGCCGGCCTCGGCCTTGAGTTCGTGCTGGGCTGCCAGCCCGATCGCGAGCACGGCCACCGAACTGCTGAGCAGCGCTGCCCCCTCGGCCGTGTAGCCGCGCCTGCCCAGTGCGGCGATCTCATCGGTCAGCAGCTGGGCCCCGGCCTCCCCGCGCGGGAACAGCACCTGCATGTAGGTGGCCAGGCCCGGATTGTCCAGGGTGAACCGGTGCAGGCTGACCCCGAATGCCAGCAGATGGTCTTCGACGGACCGGGCCGGATCGTCGACGAACTCCAGCTCGGCAAGCAGGCTCTCCCCGACCAGACGCTCAAGTTCCCAGCGGCCGCTGATGTGGCGGTACAGCGCCGTTGCGGAGACCCCGAGCCGGGCGGCGACGGCATTGATGCTCAGGTTGCGCATGCCGAGCTCACGACCGGCGGAGACGATGTCGGACACCGCGATCAGCGGCGGGCGCCCACCCACGCGCGCGGGGACACCGGTTCCGGCCACGACTACCTCCACTGGAAAGTTACCCCCACAAACTAAGGGTCACCTTAGTCCGCGTCAACCCGCCTCTTAGATAACAGAGCGGTTGCTCTGTTATGGTGGCCGAGTGCCACGTCCTCGCGTCTACGACCCGGATTCGGTGCTCGACGCCGCCGAAGCCCTGGCCGTGCACTCGGGACCGGCGTCGGTGACCATCCGCGCGATCAGCGAGGCCGTCGGCGTTTCCAACGGCGCGCTGTATCACTCTTTCGGCTCACGGTCCGGACTGCTCGGCCAGGTCTGGCTCCGGGCCGGGCGCCGATTCCTCGCCCTGCAGCGTGAGCTGGTCACCGCGGCGCACCGCGGCGCCGACGCGATCGCCGCGGCCGCCTACGCGCCGGTGATATTCGCCGAACGCCACCGAGCCTCCGCGCGACTGTTGCTCCAGGTCAGTCGCGACCAGGTGCTCGGCCATGACCTTCCCACCGAGCTGATCGAGCAGATACGCGAGCTGGAAAAACAGTTGGTGGACTTGATGATCGAACTCTCGATGGCCACGTGGGACCGGCGCGACCGGGCCGCGGTGGACACCGTGACGACCTGCATCGTCGACCTACCGACCGCGATCCTGCTGCACCGCAACCGCCTCGACGATCCGACTTCCCGCCACCACCTCAGTGCCGCCGTGGCGGCCGTGCTGGCGGTAGGACCTGCCCCCAACCCCCGAAGGAAGGAATCCCATGGCCACAAATCTTGATTACGACGGCGACATCGCCATCCTCGATCTCGGCGACGACGAGAACCGGTTCTCCCCGGAATTCCTCGACGAAGTCGATGCACAGCTCGACGCGGTCCTCGCCAGGGGCGCACACGGCCTGGTGACGACCGCGGACAGCAAGTTCTATTCCAACGGTCTCGATCTGGATTGGCTTGGCGCCCACAGTGATCAGGGCGATTGGTATGTCGGCCGGGTACAGGGCCTGTTGGCCCGCATGCTGACGCTGCCCATCCCGACGGCCGCCGCCGTGGTCGGGCACGCCTTCGGGGCGGGCGCGATGCTCGCCATCGCCCACGACTTCCGGGTGATGCGCGACGACCGCGGCTTCTTCTGCTTCCCCGAGGTCGACATCCGGATTCCGTTCACCCCGGGCATGGCCGCGCTGATCCAGGCCAAGCTGACCCCGCAGGCCGCGGTCGCGTCGATGACCACGGGCCGGCGGTTCGGCGGCATCGATGCCAAGGCGTACGGCCTGGTCGACGCCACGGCCACCGAGGGTTCGGTGACCATCACGGCGACCGAACTGCTGCGGCCGTTGGGCGGCAAGGACTCCGGCACCCTGGGTGCGATCAAGCAGGGCATGTTCGGTCCCGCGGTCGCGGCCCTGACCCAGACCGGCTAGACCGGAATGACCGTGCCGGTCTCACGTTCGGCGAATTCGACGACCCGGGCACCGATTTCGTAGTCGCAGGCCACCGCCGACCGCCCGATCAGTACGGGTCCGCCGCGTAGTCCGAACTTGCCGTCGACCCCGACATAGCTGCCGGGCGGGATCGGTTCGCTCAGGCAGTACAGCGTGGGCGCCGCCCCCGCGTCGATGTCGTTGGCCAACACCTCGGCCACCGACTTGACGCCGCGCTGTACCGCGCTCATCAACGGTCTGTCGGAGACGTTCGGCAGGTTGGACGCGACCCACCCCGGATGCGTGAGTTGGGTGACCACCGGCGAGTTCGCCGTACGCAGGCGGCGGTCGAGTTCAAGGCCCCACAACATGACGGCCAGCTTCGACCGACCGTAGGCACCCATCACCGTCCACTTGTGGTGGCGCAGGTGCATGTCGTCGAGATGCAGCGTCGCGGACTTGTGCGCTTCGGAGCCGACGTTGACGATCTGTCTTCGGATCCTGCCGAACAAGAGATTGGTCAGCGCGAACGGTCCGAGCAGGTTGGTACCGATGGTCATCTCGAAACCGTCGACCGTGTCCGTGCGGTGCTGACTCAGCGCGCCGGCGTTGTTGATCAGGACGTCGACGTCACCTTCGAGGCGGCCAGGAAAGGCTTGGACCGAGGACAGATCCGCGAGGTCGAGTTCGATCACCTCGGTGGATCCACCGATCTCCGCCGCGCGCTGCGCGCCCAGGGCTGTGTTACGGACGGCCAGGATCACGTGCGCGCCTGCGCGCGTCAGTGCCCTGGCCGTACCGAGGCCCACCCCATTGGTCGCGCCGGTCACGATGATGCGGGTGCCGGTGAGGTCGCCGAGACGACTCGGCGTCCAATGTGTGGTCATGGCAGGGTGATCCGTCCCGGCAGGCTCATGCCGGGATGGTCACCGCGGGGTGTCAGTTGCCCCAACCGCGCTGGCCGTCCCAGCCACCGCAGATGCCGTTCAAGCAGCCGTGGCCCCAGCCACCCTGGGCCGGGTTCCAGCCACCGCAACCATTCCAGCCGGGGCCGCTGTCGCAGCCACCGCCACCGCCGGCGTCGCCGCCACCGCTGGGTTGAGCACTGATCGTCGTCGCGGGCGCGTCAGTCATAAGTGCGGCGGTCGGTCCTGCTGCAATCGCCACCGCGGCTCCCGCTACGAACACTGACCCCATGAGTTTTCGTATGGTTAGCATGGCTCCATACTCCTCTCCTGTGAGCCTCCTGCCAAGTGATGTGATCAAGCCCGCGTGTAGCGCAGCATTGTCACACCGGTCCCAGCAAATGCATCCGGGTAGTCGCAGAACACGGGTTTGACCCGCATCCCGACACCGAGTTCCTCGGGTGCCACCTCAACGAGTTCCGTCGAGAACCGCGGACCCTCATCCCATTCCACGATACCCAGAATTTGCGGAACGGCATCGGCGAAGTGCGGGCCCACCGGCCGGCGGGCCACGGTGAACGAATACAAGGTGCCCATCCCCGAGATCTCGCGCCACTCCAGGTCATCGGCGAGGGTGCGGGGCGCCAGCACGCGGGGGTAGAACACATAGGCCTGCGTCGACGGCGAGTACTGGATGACGATGCGGTGCTGCGCGAGCGCATCCCAGAACGGCGCGCTGGTAGGGGTTTTCACCGGCATCGGCCGGGCGAATCCGGTCATCGGTTTCAGTCGCCTTCCAGGATCAGAGTGGTTTGCTCGGACAGGATGCCGCCGTTGCCGGACACGAACGCGCGATTGCAATCGCTGACCTGGGCCGCGCCCGCACGGCCCATGATCTGGCGGGTGGCGTCACACACGTGGTGCATGCCGCCGGCCAATCCTGCTTGTCCGAAACCGAGTTGACCGCCGGCGGTGTTGAGCGGGAAATCTCCGCGGAAGGTCAGGTCGTGATCGGACACGAAGGACATGCCCTTGCCCTTTTCGCAGAATCCGGCGTCCTCCAGGCTGAGCAGCACCGTGATCGTGTAGCAGTCGTAGATCGACACCATGTCCATCTGGTCGCGCGTCAGCTCGGTCATCCCGAACGCCGTATCGGCCGCCTTGCGCATCGGCGTGTCCAACAGATTCTCGGCGTAGGTAGGGGTCTTGAAGGGCACGTGTTCACCAAAACCCTTGATCCACACCGGCCGGTTGCGGGAACGAGCGGCCACCTCGGCGCTCGCCACGACGACCGCTGCCCCACCGACGCACGGCATCACGATCTCCAGCATGTGCAGCGGATCGGCGATCACCGGACTGGCCAGCACGTCTTCGATGCTCAGCGGGGTGTCTTTCCAGATGGCGCCGTCGGTGTGGTTGGCGTTGACCCGTTGATCCACCACGATCTTGGCCATCGCCCGCTCGTCGTAGCCGTACTCGTGGGAATAACGTTGGGCCACCTGCCCGTACGGCCCGTTCTGACCGAGGTTGCCGTAGGGGATCTCGAATTCGGCCTGCGGCGAGCCGAATTGGTTGCTGGACGAGCCGAAGAACACCGCATCAGTCAGCGTCTTCGGCTTCAGCTCGGAGGACGGGGTGATGTAACGCGCAGGTAGGGCACACAGCACCACGTCGCACAGGCCGAGCTCGATGGCGGCGGCCGCCCGCCACACCATTCCTGCGGCGCTCGCCCCACCGAGGTCGAGCAACTCGGCGAAGTTCGCTCGCACGCCCAGGTATTCGGCCACTGTCGACGGTACGAAGATCTCCGACTCGCCCAGGTGCGAGGTGACGATGCCGTCGACCTCCTCGGCGGACAGACCGGCATCCTCCAGGGCCGCTGCTGCCAGCAGTGCCCATTGTTCCAAGGTAAATGGGGCGGGTGAGGCTTTCGACAGGCGTTCGGGCGGCAACTCGACGTAGCCGACGATCGCGGCGTCGCCCTGTAATCCCCTACGCGGCTTCATACTCACTCCTCACTTGCGGGGTAGTCCCAGGATCAGCTGGGCGATGATGTTGAGCTGGATCTCGGTGGTGCCACCGCCGATCAACTCGGCGGGTAGGTCGAGGTAGGGCGCCACCACGGCCGGTTGGCTGTCCTGTTCCAGGGCAAGCGGTCCGGTGAGGCCGAGGGTGAGTTCGGCAGCACGGCGCAGCATCACGTTGGTGGCCACCTTGGCGATGCTCGACGCCGGACCGGGGGGCTGCCCGTCGAGCAGGCGCAACGTCTCGCGGACCCCCAGCGCCTTGAGCGCGTTGGTGTAGGCGTCGATCTCGCCGATGGCATGCAGGACCGGATCGGGATCTGGGCTGACCGCGACGAGTTCACGCAGTGCGCCCATCCGGTCGATGTTGACGTAGCCGCTGATCGCCACCCGTTCGTGGGCCATGGTGCTGATGGCCAACTGCCAGCCCGAAGTCGGGTCCCCGAGCAGCATCTCGTCGGGCACGAACACGTCGGTCAGGAACACCTCGTTGAACTCGGCTCGCCCGCTGGACTGGGTGATCTGCTTGAATTCGACTCCGGGTGAACGCATGTCGAGGATGAAGTAGCCGATGCCGCGGTGCTTGGGGGCGTCCGGGTCGGTGCGAGCCAGCAGCGCGCCGTAATCGGCCCGATGTGCGAGCGAAGTCCAGATCTTGTGCCCGTTGATGCGCCAACCGCCCTCGACCCGCACGGCCCGGGTGCTCAGGGCGGCCAGGTCGGAGCCGGCGCCCGGCTCACTGAACAGCTGACACCAGGACAGTTCCCCGCGCAGAGTCGCGGGCACGAAACGGTCCTGCAGGTCCGGGGTTCCGGCCGCGATGACGCTCGGCAGGATCCATTCGGCGATACCCACCGAAGGCCGAACGAGGCCGGCTCGCTTGCCGAACTCCTCGTCCACGATGAGCTGCTGGCGAACGGTCGCGTCGCATCCCCACGGCGCGGGCCAGTGCGGAGTGATCAGGCCGGCGTCGGCGAGCAGGTTGCGCCGGTCTCCCACGGGGGACTCACCGCGATCGTCCTGGTCTCCGAAACCGCTGTCGCACAGGGTGAGTGCGCGGTCCAGCACGTCGGCGACCCGGGCTCGGAAATCGGCATCGGAGTCGCCAAGGTGCACCGTGACGTCGCGGGCCACGGTGGCCGACAACACGCCGAGTTCGCGGGTCCAGCGCGAGATCGGACCGATCGAGGCGGCCAGGCTGGTGGCCCGCCGCCAGTACAGGTGCAGGTCGTGTTCCCAGGTGAACCCGATGGCCCCGAGCATGGTGAGCGTCTCAAGCACGAGGCCGGGAACCGGCATGACCGCTCTCACCGCTGCCGAGCAGGCGGTCAGCCGATGCTGGTCGGTGTCCGCGGGTCCGTTGAGGGCACGCACCGCATCCCAGGCCGCTGCCGTCGCCAGTGCGCTGTTCACCAGCAGCATCGCCGCCTTGTGCTGCAACGCCTGGAACGTCCCGATCGGCTTGCCGAACTGTTCTCGTGTGCGCAGATGCTCGGTCACGGTGTCCACGCACCACTGGGTGATGCCCGCTGCTGTCGCCGCCGTGAACGCGACGGTCAGATCACTGACCCGACCGGCGTCGAGCCCGGGCAGGACCGCATCGGCCGGTACCGCCAGATCGTGCAGATGCAGGATGCCCAGATCAGTGGTCAGATCCGTGCCCCGACGCGATTCGACCTGCGCCTCAGCCGGATTCAGCACTGCCCAGGCCAGGCCGCCCGACTCGTCTGTGAACGGCACCACGACACGCTGCGCCGAGCAGATCCCAAGGGCCGGCCCGGACGACCCGGTCAGGCGCCACCCGCCACCGTCACGCCGGGCCGCGAAGGCGCAGTGCTCACCGGACAGCACGACCGCGCGTGCGCCCGCGGCGATCTCCTTGAGCAGCGTCGATGCGGCCGCGCTTTCCAAGCCTGCCACCGCGGCCCCGGCGATCGCGGTGGTGAGCAACGGCCCCGGCAGCAGCGCCGAGCCCGCGGCTTCCAGTACGCAGGCCATGTCCTCCAGTCCGCCGCCCTGACCGCCGGCCGATTCCGGTAGGTGAACAGCATGGAATCCGTTGTGCACCAATGTGTCCCACCAGGATGGTGGGCGGCCTGCAGCCAGATCGTCCAACCCGGCCCGGGTCGCATCGATCGGGGCGTGCCTGGCCGCGAACTGCTCGACGGCCTGACCGAGCTGCTGTTGCTCCGGGGTCAGAGCGATGGACACGTGGGTCATGCGCGCCTCCTGGTGGCGAAGAAACGGGCGCCCTCAGCGATGGACTCCGTCGTCGGCCTCGGCTGCCATCCGAGTTCGCGGACCGCCTTTCCGTGATCCATCGGCGACATCACGTGCATGAGCCGCACGGTCAGCGGGCTGAGCTGGTTCTCCTTCTTGCGCAGCCGGGCCAGGGGATCGACCACCGCACCTGCGGCCGCCAGCGCACGGACCGGAATCCCACGCCGGGGCGGCTCGACATCGACTGCGGCGCAGGCGGTCTGGTAGATCTCCTGAGCGGTCATGAAGCGTTCGGACACGATGTAACGCTCGCCGACCCGGCCTCGCTCACCGGCCAGAACCAGCGCCTCGGCGGCGTCCGCGATGCCGACGGTCTCGGCTGCCGCGCCCTTGACGTAGAACGGCATCTTGCCCCGTACCGCCGCGGCGACCAGACCCCCGTGCGGCGTCGGCAACCAGTCGCCGGGTCCGTAGGTGTTGGACACGCACATCGCGACGGCGGGCAGACCGTGCTCGCGGGCATAGCGCAGCACCATCTGTTCGGCGAGCACCCTGGTGTGTACGTAGTCGCCGCCGACGTCGAGCCAGTTGTTCGGCAGATCCTCGGTGGCAGGCCCGGATTCGGCGATGCCGATGGTGGCGATCGAGCTGGTGAAGACGAACTTGCTCAGCCCGGCCTCTACCGCGACGTCCAGAACCTCTTGCAGCCCTTCGATGTTGGTTCGCCACAGCGGGGCAGGGTCGCTGAGCCAGGCCCTGGCGTCGACTACGCAGTAGTACACGACGTCACAGTCGTCCATCGCCGCACGCACCGACTCAGGGTCGAAGATGTCCCCGTAGACCCGCTCGACGTCGAGGTCGTCGATCCCGCGAGTGGAGCTGGTGCTGCGGATGAGCACCCGAACATCCTCGCCGCGCTCGACGAGTCGCCTGGCGACATGCGATCCGAGGAAACCGCTGGCCCCGATGACCAGTTTCTTTGTTGCCATGCGCCCTTGCGTTCGTCGTTCTCCGAATTAACGAGACGCTACGTCTCGTCTTGTGGGAGACTACGGTGGGTAGCTTTCCGTGTAAAGATCCCTGCAAAGGACCGACGAGGACGTGCCGATGACCCCCACTGCCGACGAGGCGGTGCCGACAAACTCTGAGCCCCCGCGACGCCGCAGCGAGAAGTCGCGGGTCGCCATCATCGAGGCCACCCGCGCACTTCTGCTGGAGCGGGGTTTTGACGGGCTGAGCATCGAGGCCGTCGCTGCCCGAGCCGGGGTCGGCAAGCAGACCATCTACCGCTGGTGGCCGAGCCGGCCCGCACTGGTCGCCGACGTGCTCTTGGAAGACGCCGACAAGATCCTGGCCACCATGCCGCGCACCGATGACGTCACCGCGGACCTGGTCTCCTGGGCCCGTACGCTGGCGTCGGCCCTGACCACGAAACGCGGCAACGCCATGCTGCGCATCCTGACCGCCGCCTCACTGGAACACGAGGACACCGCGGCACGGCTGCGGGCAGGTTTCAGCCATCCCCTGCTCGACTCGGTGCGCACCCGACTGCTCGCCGAGCAGATCGATCCCGACCTGGCGTCAGCGGCTGCCGATGCGCTGCTCGGCGGTGTGGTCTATCCGGTGCTTTCCGAAGGACAGAGCTACTCGCGGCAGCGCGCCGAGACCATGGCGCGCACCATCGTCGCGAGCCTGCTCCGCCCGCCTTCCGTCTGAGGTCAGACGGTCAGGCCCCTCAGGCCCGAGGTTCGGCCCCGGGTGCCCGCACCACCATCGGCACGGCAGGAAAGTACGTCGCCATCTCCGAGCGGCACTTCCGCAGGGCGGCGGTACCGTAGCCGCGCTTGCGGAAGCCCGGGTGGATCCAGATCCGGACGTTGACCTCGCCGTGGGTCAGCTCACCGAACACCATGCCGACCTTCTCGTCGCCCTCCAACGCCACGAACCAGGCGGCCTCTTCGGCGTCCACCCGGCGCAGCGCCGCGCGGATCTCGTCGTCGACATCGGCCGCCGGGGCACCCGATCCGTCGCCGGAAGCACCCACGTCAGTGGTCCGGGCGACGAAGATGTCGCGGTCGGTATCGGCGGAGAACGCCCGCAACTCCAGCGATTCACCCGAGGCTGCCGGACGCTCGGACACCGTGAAGCTGAGCTGGCTGTTCAAGTCGTCGAGTTCGGCAGCGATCCCCCGTCGCGAATCCTTGGTGATCTGCGCGAACGACAGCCCCACCACGGCCTCCGACGCGAGGTGCGAGGTACCGAGAAGCTGGGCGACCGCTTCGACGGCGGCCGCGCGATCGTCAGCGTCCACGATCACGTCGAGCACCTCGTGGCGCCGGTTCAGGGCGTTGAGCAGAGCGTCGGCAATTTCGCGCCGCGCCGCGGCTTTGTCGTGATCGGTCATACCGCGAGCGTAGATCAGCGGTCCGTGCTCTGTGCAGTGCAATCGTCAGCTCAGAGTCGGTCCATTTCTCGCACCAGGCGGCCTCAACTCAGCCGACCAACTCCTGTCCCAGGTAGTCGTCGGGTGTCCGCACTCCGCGGGGCACCACGAACACCGCCGACCCGATCGCGGTGGTCCACTGGTTCAGCGCATCGAACTGCGCGAGACGCCGTTGTACCGGGAGGAACTGCTCGTCGATGTCGCGTTGGAAAGTCGCGAAGATCAACCCGCTGTTCGACGTCTGGCCGGGTTCTGCCGGGTCGTCGTAGTTGTAGGGCCTGCGCAGGAACCGCTCGCGGGTGCCCCGATGATGGGCCAGCGCGACGTGGGAATTCTGCGGGATGACCGGAATCCCGTTATGTGTCAACGCGAAATCCGGTTCGTCATGCTCACGGCTGCCGGTCAGGGGGGCACCCGAATCCAGGGTGCGGCCGACGGTGAACTCCTTGCTCTGGCGGTCCAGCTCGTCCCAGGTGTCCATGTGCATCGCGATGCGTCGGATGACCATTAACGTGCCACCGACCAGTCCCGGGTGGGCCGGGCCCGACATCCAGACCAGATCGTCGAAGTCGGCGGCGGCCAGATTCGCGGTGCCGTCGACCTGCCCCATCAGGTTGCGCATGGTGGTTCCGCCGGCGTCGGCCCCGCGGGCATTGCGGAATCCGGCCTGCCGCCACCGCGGGGCCGCCATCGACCGGACGTTCTTGGTCAGTACCCGGTTGGCATGGGCGACCGTCACCGGATCGTCGGCACAGATCTGCAACAGCAGGTCGCCCCCGGACCACCGGCGTTCGAGCCGGTCCACGTCGAACAACGGCAACTCACGCGCCGACGGCGGCCGGGCACCGGCCGCGCCGATCCGGTCGAGCAGCCCGACCCCCAGGCCGACCGTGATGGTCAATCTGGCTGGGCGGGTGGCGAGTTCGGGTTCGGTGTCGGCCAATGCGGGCGTGCCCTGCGTCAACCGGGCCGCATCCGTCGTCCACAACCGAAGGATCGCGGCGACGGTCTCCCGCTCGGTTCGCCCTGCAGCAGTCCTTCCGCCGTCGTTCAGATCGAACGCCACGAACAGCCCATGTGACTGCGGTGCGGTGGCGATGCCCCCTTGATGCGGTCCGTAGAACGGTTCGACGTCGACCCCGAAACCGTTGCGCAGGGTGGCGGAATGGGCTGCACCGGATTGGTTCAGCACCGCGCCGCCGGCCAGGGCGGCGGCACCTCCGGCGAGGAGGCGGCGCCGGGTGACCGACAGACGCGACCGATCAGCCATGTCCGTGAGGTGACGGCGGCTGATAGTTCTCGTTACCCCCGGCGAAATCACGCACCTGGGCCGTGAGCGGGAGCGACGAGCCGTCCTCGAACACCAGCGAGATCGGAACGTCCGCACCGGGTTGTAGCGGCGCCTTCAGGCCCATCAGCATCAGGTGGTCCCCGCCGGGCGCCAACTCGTGCGTAGACCCGGCCGCGATGGCGAGCCCACCTTGCTTGGGCCGCATGGTTTTCGAACCGCTACCGTCGCCGACGACCTCGTGCAGTTCCACCGTGCCGGCCGCGGGCGAGATCGCCGAGACGATGCGGGCGTCGTGGTGCCCGGTGTTCGTGAGCCTGCCGAAGACCGCGGTCATTCCACCGTCTGTCGCACTGGCCCACTGCTCACTCACCTGAACCGTCTCGGCCATCTTCTCCTCGTGATGGCTCTCGGTACAGGCCGCCAACCCGACCGCCACGGTCAAGGCGGTCGCCGTCAAAACAGCCGCAACCCTAGACATTTGATCTTCCTTTCCACCACGCCACGGCGACATCGACCAACAGGAAAGCCAGCAGGCTCAGCCCGAACAACGGGAGGGCCCACCCGATGCCGACGGCGATCGCAACCACGGCCACGCCTGCCCAGGGCGGCAACTGGCGCAGCGTGCCGCGCAGCGGTGCGCGACCCACCGCCCAGGCCGAACCCCGGGTAGGCCGGCGCTGCCACCACATCCGATAACCACGCACGATGACCGAGATCAGGCCGACCATGGTGAGCGCCAACACGATCTGGTTCGCAACCCCGAACAACAGGCCCATGTGGGCGTCGATCGTCCAGTCGGTGAGCTTGGCCAGCAGGGGCCACTGCGACAAGTTCACCCGATCAGTCACCTTGCCGGTATCGGGGTCGACCGCGATCGCGTCGGCGCGCGTGGGCCAATCACGTTTGCGCTCGGCCACTTTCCAGGCCTGACCGGCTTCGGCCGGCGGGTACATCCACATCGGGCCGCGCAGCCCGGCCTGTTCGGCGGTGCGCAGCACGGTGTCCGCGCCGCGCAACTCGGACCTGCCGCCGTGGTGGCCATGGTGGGCCGGTTCGGCGGCCGAGGCTCCGGAGAGCGCGGTGTCCACGGCCGGCGCCGTGGTGTTCAGCTGCGCCTGGATGCCGTTGACCGTCTCACCGCCGTACCGGGACCAGGTGATACCCGAAATCGACAGCGCCAGCAGCACCGCCACTATCCACACGCCGACCGCGCCGTGCCAGGACAGCGTGCGTCGTCGTCCTGAAGTAGTCCGGTCGGGCAGGACCAGGTCGCGCATCGCGCGGTTCTCCCGACGCCGCATGATCCACAGCGCCAACCCGGCCAGCACGATCACCCACATCCAGCTGGCCGCCAGTTCGCTGTAGTTGCGGCCGAATGCCCCGAGATGCAGGTTGCGGTGCAACTCGTCGAACCAGGCCCGCACCGGCATCCACTGCCCGTAGGTGGTCAGCGCCCCGCGCACCTCGCCGGTGTAGGGGTCGACGAACACCGTGCGCGAGTAGTCCGGCGGAATGTCCTTGAACTCCGGTCCCACCAGCAGGCTGATCTGGGTCGTCTCGTCAGGCGCCGCGGGCGGGCGGATGCTCTCCACCGTGCCCTCGGGATGGGCATGGCGCGCCGCAGCGAGTTGGTCGGACAGTGGCAGGCGCTCGGTCCCCACCTGCGCGACCGTCAGCTCGTGCCGGTTGACGAATGTGTCGATCTGCGGGATCAGCGCATAGAGCAGGCCGGTGACGGCCGCGATCAGGATGAACGGTCCGACGAATACGCCGGCATAGAAGTGCAACCGCACCAGAAGCGGGCGGATCGAATGGCGTTTGACGGGCGGAGGGGATTCCTCGCGTAGTTGATCGTCAGGGGTGATGGTCATGGTGACGCTTTCGCTCAGGAGAACCCGTGGAGAGGTGCGCACGGGGCACAACGCGGAACAGCCCGTCACCGACGACGGGCTCAGCTGAAGGAGTGGGCCTTAGTTGCCCATGGCGGGCACCGCGGGCGGTGCCCGCATCCCCAGCCCGGTGCGCAGCAGAACAGGCCGCGCCACAACCACATTCGAAGGCCACCAGAGCTCGCGGACCGACGGGCGGATCCTGGCGGCAGCGAAGATCCGCAGCCAGGACAGCACCGAGGCGCACACGACGTAGAGGTATTCGGCCAGACCGATGACCAGGCCGAGACCCACCGCGGCAGCGGCGTGCAGACCGACCATGGGGGCGGTGAGCAACGCGGCCGCGTGATGGTGTCCGCCGGCCGTGGCCAGGGCAAAGTGACCGAGCAACTGCCCGGCGCCCAGACCGGCGATCAGCAAGCCGGTCTTGGCCCAGCGCGCCTGCGGGTTCACGCCACCGACTGCGGCACCGAGGACCGCACACAGCAACAACAGCACGATCAGTGGGCTGCTGGCCGGAGCCATGCCCCCGGCCGCGGTATGGGCGACGGTCGCGGTCAGTGCCGAGCACGCGCCGACAAGACCACCGCGCAGGCGCGCGGCATGCTCGGCAGACGTGCTCACCTGCGGAACCCTACCGTGCAGTCTGAGCAGGGCAGCTGCCGTGGCGCCCTAGGGTGATCCTGTGGGTAGCCCGGCATACGACCAGTACGAGTTGATCGCCTCCGAGTACGCCCGGACCTTTGCCGGCGAATTCGAATCCCGGCCCTTCGACCGTGCGGTTCTGCGGTCCTTCGCCGACCTGGTGGCGCGGGCCGGCGGGCGAACCGCCCTCGATGTGGGCTGTGGGCCCGGTGAGGCCGCCGCCGAGCTCGCCGGGTGCGGATTGCAGACCGAAGGAATCGACGGCTCGGCCGCGATGGTGTCGCTCGCCGAGCAGCAATGGCCGGAGGTACGGTTCCGGACCGCCGACATGTTCGACCTGCCGTACGCGCCGGAAACCTTCGATGCGGTCTGTGCCTGGTACTCGATCATCCACACTCCCGCCGCGGCGTTGCCGGAACTGTTCACCGAGTACCGCCGGGTCCTGACCGAACCCGGGTGGGTGTTGCTCGGCTTCCAGACCGACGGCGAGCCCGCGGTCTATGACCATGCCTTCGGCCGCGACGTGGAGCTGACGTTCCTGCGCCATGACACCGCCGCGGTGTGCGCTGCCCTGGAGGCGACGGGGTTCACCGTGTACGCGACCACCATGCGGGCGCGTCAGGCCCAGCTCGATGAGCCCACAGCCCAGGCCATGGTCATCGCGCACACCTCTTGATTATCACTCTTGACTTATATAAGTCCGAGCTTCTACATTGGGCACGTGCACGCCTTCGACATCCTCGGAGATCCGGTGCGCAGGCGGATCTTGGAGCTCATCCAGGCGGGTGAGTTGTCGTCCGGCGCCATCACCGAGGTGATCCGGGCCGAGTTCGATATCAGCCAGCCTGCGGTATCGCAACATCTCAAGGTGTTGCGAGACAACGGCTTCGCCAATGTTCGGGCCGAAGGCACGCGTCGGCTGTACAGCGTCGACACCGCGCCACTGCGTGAGGTCGACCAGTGGCTGGAGCGGTTCCGGCGCAACTGGACACCGCACCTCGATGCGCTGGCGACCGAGATCGCGCGCGGCAAGCGGGAACGAAGAAGAACCACGAACAAGGAGGCTTCCCAGTGATCGACGTCCAACACCAGCTCAACGAGGTCCGCCGCAGCGTGGGCCGTACGACGTTCGAAGCCCGGGAGGCACGGGTCGTGAGCGTCAGCCAGACCTATCCCACCGACGCCGCCGATCTGTGGGATGCCTGCACCAACATCGAGCGGATCCCGCGCTGGTTCCTGCCGATCACCGGCGACCTGCAGGTGGGCGGCCGTTTCCAGTTGGAAGGCAACGCTTCGGGAGAGGTGTTGACCTGCGAACCGCCCCGTTCCTTCACGACCACGTGGGAGGCCATGGGCGCCACCAGTTGGGTCGAGGTCACCATCACCGAGGCCGGCGAGGACCGGGCCACTTTCACGCTGGACCACATCATGCACTCCGGTGACGACGACGAGTTCTGGTTGCAGTTCGGTCCCGGGGCGGTCGGAGTCGGTTGGGACTCCGCACTTCTCGGGCTTGCCGGATACCTCAGCGGCGGCGACCGCATCACGCCGGAGGAGGGCGCCGCCTGGGCGGCCGGCGCCGAGGGCCGCGCGTTCATGACCTCCGCCGGCGAACTCTGGTATCAGGCCGACCTGGCGGCCGGTGAGGATCCGGCTCGGGCACGCGCCGCAGCTGATCGCACCACCGCGGCGTACACCGGTGGCTGACCTGGGCGGACGCGACGTGATGGGGTGCGGCCAGACCACCGCCGTACCCTGTCGGTGTGCCTGACCTCCACCCGAACCTGTCCGCGCTGGCTCCCCTGCTCGGCACCTGGTCCGGTCCCGGCGCCGGTGAGTATCCGACGATCGAGTCGTTCGAGTACCTCGAAGAGATCAGCTTCGGCCACGTCGGCAAGCCGTTCTTGACCTACAGTCAGCGCACCACGGCCCGCGATGACGGCCGCCCGCTGCACGCCGAGACCGGATACCTGCGGGTCCCGGCGCCGGGGCGGGTCGAATGGGTACTGGCGCATCCGACCGGCATCACCGAGATCCAGGAAGGCACCGTGCACGTCGTCGACGGGCGCATCGACATGGAGCTGGCCGCGACCACCATCGGACTGTCCGCCTCGGCCAAAAACGTTGCGGCACTGTCGCGTTCCATCCAGGTGGCGGGCGACGAACTCACGTACAACCTGCAGATGGGCGCGGTCGGACAACCACTGCAGCACCACCTGTCCGCCACCCTGACCAGGAAGACCGCATGAGCTCAGACGGCAAGATCGCCCTCCCCTCCGACCTTGACGCGGTCACCGACATCGGCGACGAGGACCATTCGGACATCGACCCGAAGGCCGTCGAGCGCGTTTGGGAATCGGTCCGGTACTGGTACGGATCCGGCATGCACCCGGCCATTCAGGTGTGCCTGCGGCGCAACGGAAAAACCGTGCTGAACCGGGCCATCGGCCACGGCTGGGGCAACGGCCCCGACGACGCACCCGACGCCGAGAAGATCCCCGTCACCACCTCGACCCCCTTCTGCGTCTACTCGGCGGCCAAGGCGATCAGCACCACCGTGGTTCACATGCTCGTCGAACAGGGTCACTTCTCCCTCGACGACCGGGTCTGCGACTATCTGCCCAGTTACACCAGTCACGGCAAGGACCGCACCACCATCCGGCATGTGGTGACCCACAGCGCCGGAGTCCCGATCCACACCGGTCCGCGTCCCGACGTCACCCGCGTCGACGACAGCGAATACACCCGCGAGCAACTGGCGCTGCTCAAGCCGGTGTACCGGCCGGGCCTGGTGCACATCTACCACGGGCTGACCTGGGGCCCACTGATCCGCGAGATCGTCTCGGCGGCCACCGGGCGCAACATCCGCGACATCCTGGCCGACGAGATCCTCGACCCGCTGGGTTTCCGGTGGACGAATTACGGCGTTGCCGCAGAAGAGGTTCCGCTGGTCGCGCCGAGCCACGTGACCGGTAAGCCGCTGCCCGCGCCGATCGCCGCGGCATTCCGGGCGGCAGTGGGCGGGACACTGGACCGGATCATCCCGCTCAGCAACACCCCGTTGTTCCTCACCAGCGTGATCCCGTCGTCGACCACCGTCTCCAACGCCGACGAACTGTCGCGGTTCGCCGAGATCCTTCGTCGCGGAGGCGAACTCGACGGGGTCCGGATCATGAAGCCGGAGACCCTGCAGGCCGCCATCACGCCGTGCCGGCGCATGCGTCCCGATGTGGCGACCGGCCTCAAGCCGATGCGCTGGGGTACGGGGTACATGCTCGGTGGAAAGCGCTTCGGGCCGTTCGGCCGCAACACTCCCTCGGCGTTCGGCCACACCGGCCTCGTCGACATCGCGGTATGGGCCGATCCGCAACGCAGCCTGTCCGCCGCGATCGTCAGCAGCGGCAAGCCCGGCGCGCACCGCGAGGCCAACCGCTATCCCGCGGTGCTGGACCGCATCGCGGCCGAGATGCCGGTCGGCTGAGTCCCTCAGGTCAGCGCAGCTTCTCCCCGTACACCCGCTCGACGGTCAGCTTCATCAGGACCCGACGATCGGAGACCATCACCGAGCGGTACTCGTCCCAGTCGGGGTGCTCCCCAGCGGCGCTGCGGTAGTAGTCGACGAGCGCCTCGACCTCGGGGCCGTGCGGATCGGTCCCCGGCCCGGCGAGAGTCACCGGCCCTTCGGCCGTGGCCCAGGCCCAGCCGTCCGGGCTGGTCACCTCGAGCGCGGCCCGGGGATCGCGGCGCAGGTTGACCGTCTTGGCCCGGCCTTCGGTCATCGACACGTAGATGACGCCGGCTGACCGGTCATAGAACGGTGTCACCGGCGACAGCTGCGGAATGCCCGAGGCCTTGATGGTGGCCAACACGCCGAGGCAGGCCTCGGCCAACAGTTCATGCGGATCGAACAGGTTGGTGGCGGGGTTAGATGAGGTGGCGGTCACATGTGTGCGCAACCGCCGACCGCACGCCCGCTATTCCAGGAGCCTGCCGATGCCCGATGACGCTGTCCGCGACGATCTCGCCGAACTGCTGCGCCGGAGGGCGCTGACGGAGGATGCCGGCCGGCCCGACGCGGTCGGTCGCCGTCACGCCGCCGGTGGCCGCACCGCCCGGGAGAACATCGCCGACCTGATCGATGACGGGTCGTTCGTCGAGTACGGGCGGTTCGCGATCGCGGCTCAGAAACAGCGTCGCAGCGCCGACGACCTCATCGAACGAACCCCAGGAGATGGCCTACTGGCCGGAACCGCGCGGATCGACGGCGCCGCATGCGCGGTGCTCTCGTACGACTACACCGTGCTGGCCGGAACCCAGGGCGCCATCGGCCATCGCAAGAAGGACCGACTGTTCGAGATCATCGAGCGGCTCAAGTTGCCGACGGTGTTCTTCGCCGAGGGCGGGGGCGGCCGCCCAGGTGACACCGACATCCCGACGGTCTCGTCGCTGGAGATCCGGGCGTTCGCGTTGTGGGCCGGACTGTCCGGTCTGGTGCCGCGCATCGCCGTGGTCAAGGGCCGGTGCTTCGCGGGCAACGCGGTGATCGCGGGGGCCGCCGATCTGATCGTCGCCACCCAGGACAGCTCGATCGGGATGGGCGGACCGGCGATGATCGCCGGCGGTGGCCTCGGCGAGGTCGCCCCCGACGACGTCGGCCCGATCTCGGTGCAGGCGCCCAACGGCGTCGTCGACGTCGTGGTCGCGGACGAGGCACAGGCCGTCGCTGCCACCCGGAAGCTGATGGGATACTTCACCGGACCGGCCGGACCTGGTCCCGTCGTCGATCAAACCGCCCTGCGCACAATGATTCCCGAGCGGGCCCGGCGCGCCTATCCGGCGGCGCCGATCATCGAGACACTGGCCGACGCCGGCACCGTGACCTTTCTGCGGGAGAAGTTCGCCCCGGAGATGGTGACCGCGTTGGCCCGCATCGACGGCAGGCCCGTGGGCGTCATCGCCAACAACACCATGGTGATGGCCGGCGCCATCACCGCCGCGGCCTCCGACAAGGCCGCCCGGTTCCTGCAGCTGTGCAACGCATTCGGCCTGCCGGTGGTGTCGCTGGTGGACTGTCCCGGCTACATGGTCGGCCCGGCGGCCGAAGCCGAAGCCCTGGTGCGGCGCGGTTCCCGGATGCTGGTTGCCGGCGCAGCGCTGACGGTGCCGTTGGTGGCGGTGATCCTGCGGCGCGGTTACGGGCTTGGGGCACAGGCGATGTGCGGCGGAAGCCTCCATGAACCGCTGCTCACCGTGGCCTGGCCCGGCGCGCACCTCGGCCCGATGGGATTGGAGGGTGCTGTCCGCCTGGGCCTGCGCAAGGAACTGGAGGCCATCGCCGACGACGACGAACGCGAGCAGGCCGTGCGGGCGGCCACCGCGGCCGCCGAGGAGAACGCGCGGGCACTCAACTCCGCATCGTTGTTCGAGATCGACGACGTCGTCGACCCGGCCGAAACCCGAGGACTGATCGCGGCCACACTGGCCGCGGCCGCGCAGCACGAACGCCCCGCACCTCGTGCGCGGTTCATCGACACCTGGTGACCGTCACAACTCCAGATACATGATGTGCAGCCCCACCAGGCCGTGGCTGCGTGACCGGTAGGACTTCGGAACCGTGCCGACGATCCGGAATCCCAGGTCCTGCCACAGCGCCACCGCCCGCGTATTCGTCTCCACCACGGCATTGAACTGGATCGCGCGGTATCCGTTGTCCCGGTGCCAGTCGATCACCCACCGCGCCATGGCCCGCCCGACCCCGCGTGCCGACGCGTCCGGGTCCACCATGAAACTCGCGGTGCCCACATGGTCACCGCGTCCGGGTTTGTTGGGTCCCATCCGTGCGGTGCCGACGATGGCTCCGTCGACCACCGCGACGATGGTGTGACCGGGTTGAGGGGCCAGCCAGGCGTCCCGAATCTGTTGGTCGGTCAGGCCTTCTGGGTACGTGTAACTTTCGCCGTCGGCCACGATCGCACGAAAGAACGGCGCGATGTCGGCGATGTCATCGGTACTGGCGGCGCGGATCTGCACCCATCCGACCCTACGACCCAACCGTTGACTACACGCTGTAGTAGACGTAACGTCCGGACTGTGTCCAACAGTCTTCCTCGCGTGCGGGCTCGGCAGTGGAGTTTCGCGCAATGGGGACTGCTGATCATCTCGCTGTTTCACGTCGTCCAGGCAATCATCGGGTTCATTGCCGAGCCGAGTTTCGCCATCGGACCGGATGCGCCGACGACACCGATTCTGGGCATGGATTACAACGGTTGGCATGCGGTGGCCGGCCTGGCGTTGTTCGGCCCGGGCCTGATGCTGTGTTGGCGAAAATCATGGGCCGTGCTCTATCTCCTGCTGGCCGCGGTGGCCGGGGCGCTGCCCGGAATCTGGGCGTTCTTCTCCAATCAGGTGGCCCTGATATTCGCCTTCCCCAACAACACCACGGATGCGATCGTGCACCTGGCAACCGCTGCGGTGATGCTGGCCGTGGCAGCCGTGCAGATCTACCGCGATGGAGGGCTGCGAAACTCGCTTGCCGGGCTAACGCTCAAACGGTGAACCACGGGGGTTTGCTGAAGGTCGCCCGGATAACGATTCGGTCACTACGCCCGTAGCCGCACATCACGATCAATTAAGAATGGCGCCCGGTCTCTGAGACATTTCAAGATCATCGGCCCCAATTGGGTGATATTGAGGCGTAATTCACAGCCGCCCGCCGTAACACATCCACACCTGTCACAGCCGTTTCACAGCGCAGAGGTTTTGCTCGACGCCGATACGGTTACTTTCGAATTCGGGCCGGGGAGAGCGATCACGGATCGCGACCCAATGAGAATCCCAGAATCCCGAAGGAAAATGATCATGAAATTCACTGGTATCACCGCGCGCCGTGGAATTGCCGGCGCTTGTGCCGCGGGTCTGCTCGGCGGCGTCGCCGCCGCGATGATCGGCGCACCGAGCGCAGCTGCCGCACCCGACTGCAGCGCCAGCGGGGTGGCGGGCACCGTCAGCAGCACCACCGGTGCCGCTCGCGCTTACCTGGACAGTCACCCGGGCGCCAACCAGGCAGTGACCACCGCGTTCGGCCAGCCGCGTCCGCAGGCCGCGGCCACGCTGCGCGGTTACTTCACCGCCAATCCGGGCGAGTACAACGACCTGCGCGGCATCCTGGCTCCCATCGGGGACACGCAGCGTGCATGCAACGTCACGGCGCTCTCCCCCGAACTCGCCTCGGCCTACTCGGAGTTCATGGCCGGGTAGTCCACTGGATAGCGTGGAGGTAAGCCGACACACGTCAAGGAGGACGGATGGCGAACCCGTGGCAGGCGGTCCGAGGCAATCGCGGCAAGAAGGTGGCCGGCCAAACGGCGACGCGCGTCCGTAAGCGCAACCCGTCTCCGCTGGAACCGGCCTGGACACCACCGCCGGCTCGCTATGGGATCGGCGTCCACCACAACGTCGCGATCCGCGCCTCCGACGGCACCGTGCTGCGGGCCGATATCCACTATCCGACAATTCCCGAGACCGGGGCGCCGGCTCCGGGACCGTTCCCGGTGCTGTTGTCCATAACCCCCTACGGCAAGAAGGCCCCGCCGCCGGCCGCCCAGATCGGCGGCGGGGCCACCCCGTATCTGATCCGGCGCGGCTACATCGAGGTGATGGCCGACGTCCGGGGCACCGGAGCCTCGGGCGGATCGTTCGAGATGCTGGGCGCCGTGCAGGTCCAGGACGGCGTCGACCTGGTGAATTGGGCTGCAACGCTGCCGAATTCCAATGGCAGGGTCGGAATGTTCGGCATTTCCTACCTGGCCATCAACCAGCTCCTCACCGCCGCCGCGGTCGGACCCGACTCACCGTTGAAGGCGATCTTCCCGGTGATGGCAGGCAATGACTTCTACCGCGATGTCGTCACGATGGGCGGGGTGCCGCACATGCGCACGGTGCGCGCCTACGGGGCTGTCTACTCACTGCTGAACGTCGTCAACCCGGTGCTGGAGTTCGCCAAACGCGGCACTCACGAACGGCCTCGCGCCGGCGGCCTGGCCGCGGTACGCCAACGCGGACGTGACCAGCGGCAGTACTTCAAGACCATGATCGGCGACGCCACCGCCGGCGGTGACACCGCGTTCGACGGGCCGTTCTGGGACACCATGCGGGCGTCGGACGTATTGCCCGACATCGCGAAGAACAAGGTCGCCGTGTTCCTGATCGGCGGCTGGCACGACGCTTTCCAGCGCGGCGCTCCGCTGAACTACACCGCGCTGCAGAACGCCTACACCGGCCGGCCGCCCAACGCTCCCATGGAGCCCGGCCAGCCGCTCTCGGACCGGGTGCAATTGATGATGGGGCCCTGGTACCACGTCTCGGACATGGACGGGTTGCACGTCCATGCGTTGCAGCTCCGCTGGTTCGACCGCTGGCTCAAGGACGACACCGATGCCGCGCTGACCGGCCCGCCCATCCGCTTCCAGGCCATCGGCAGCTCGAAATGGTTTCAGGCAGAGGATTACCCGTTCCCTGAAGCCACGCCGACCCGGCTGTACCTGGCCGACGGCGGGCACCTCGTCACCGAGCCGACTGCCGAGCAGACCGACGCCGTCCTGCGCTATGCGGTGCGTGGGCCCATTTCCGGCCGCAGCCTCGAACAGTGGACGCTGGGCATGGGCAGTTTCATGGCCGCCCAGACCGGACGGCGCATCCGCTACGACCTGGACAACCGTCGCCTGCAGCGTGAGGCCCTGACCTACACCACAGAAGAGTTCACCGAAACCCGGCTGATCGCAGGTCCGGTCACTCTGACCGTGCACGCGACGGCTGACACGACCGAGACCCTGTGGGTGGCCCATCTCGACGACGTCGCCCCGGACGGGGCCAGTCGGCCGTTGACCCAGGGTGCGCTGCTCGGCTCGCATCGGGCTCTGGATCCGGACAAGACCTGGTTTACGCCGGATGGGCCAGAAGGAGAAGTGCTGCGGGCGCATCACATCAGTACCCGCGCCGCCACCGCACCGGTCGTACGTGGCGAGCTCACCCGGTATGACCTGGAGATCTTCCCCACGGCCGCGTCGATCGAACCGGGCCACCGGTTGCGGCTGACCCTGACCACCTACGACTTCCCGCACCTGGTCCCCACGCAGCCCGCGCGGGAGGCACTGGTCGCCGGAACGTACCGAATCCGTCAGGGGGGCGACGCACCGTCGAGTCTGCTCATCCCGCTGGCCGAGCCCGCCGCGTTCACGCCGGACGAGTAGCGCGGAGGTACGTAAGCTTGCCGGCCAGCCGGATGTGCCCGTAACCCACTACCGCGCAATCGAATCCGGCCTTCTCGAACAACTGCGGCAGGGCGTCGCCGCGAACGTCGACGACGTGTAATACGCCGCCGGACCGCAGGACCCGAAACACTTCGGCGGCGGCGGCCGCCTTCGTCGCCTCGTCCAGGTGGTGCAGCATCATCGAGGACAGAGCGCGGTCGAACTGAGCGTCGGCGAACGGTAGTTCCTGCGCGTAGGCACGCTCGAAGCGGACACCGGTCATCTCCTTGGCCTTACGCCGCGCCCGCTGTAGCGCCCGTGGGTCGGGATCGGTGGCGACGATATCGGCGGTGGGACAGGCTTTCTTGACGCGGACAGTCAGATTTCCGGTACCGCAACCTATTTCGACGACCCGCTGGCCGGTTGTCAGCCCGGCCTGGGTGACCAGTTCCCGATAGGCGGGGCCCATCCCCAGGACCCGGGTCAGCAGGTCGTAACCGGGGAGGAACGCGTCACGGCCGGCTGCAGGCAGGTAGTCATGCCGGTTCTTCAACAGATGTGGACGATGTTCGGTCATGCTTTCCATGATTCAGCGCTCTGGGCAGGGATAGTTGAGTGAAGCTTGGCGATATCGGGATTATCTTTGGCGCTATGTCCGATACGTCCCGATTGGTACGCCACCGCGGTGGTGTCCCGGTCTACCGATATTGGACCGACCGCGACGCGCCGCCGGTGTCGGTGACCCGCGGCCGGCGTGCGGAATTCCCCGAACACCGGCCACACATACACGACTTTCCGGTGCTCTGGTATGTACCGACCGACGGGGTCATCTACGTGGTCGCGGCAGGCGAGGTGATCGACCCACGGCCGCTGACCGCCGAGGCCGACGGCATCGGCGTGTTCTTCGACCCCGCTGCGCTGGGGCACGACGCCGCATCGCCCTGGCCCACCTGGCAGGCTCATCCCCTGCTGTTCCCGTTCCTCCACGGCCGGTCCGGCGGGCTGCTGCAACTGGACGTTCCGGTGGACCGACAGCCACTGTGGGACAACACCATCCGGTCCATCGAGGACGAGCTGGCCGCCCGGCGCGAGGGCTACCGTCAAGCGTCGCTCGCTCATCTGACCCTGCTGCTCATCGATCTGGCCCGACTCGCCGACGACGTCGTGAGCGACCTGCGCCGCAGCGGAGAGCCGCTACTGGCCGAGGTGTTCTCGGTGATCGACCGCCGATTGTCCGAGCCCCTGTCGCTCAGCGACGTCGCTCACGAGGTCGGGATGACAGCGGGTCATCTCACCACGCTGGTTCGCCGGCGGACCGGCCGCACGGTCGGCGAGTGGATCAACGAGCGCAGGATGAGCCGGGCACGCGACCTGCTGGGTGAGACGGGCCTGGCTGTCGCCGAGGTCGCCGCGCGGGTGGGAATAGCCGACCCCGGATATTTCAGCCGCCAGTTCCGCCGGACGCACGGCGTGTCACCACGCGAGTGGCGGCGCGGCTACGGGCATCAGAACTGAATCACCTTGATAACGGAGGGGTTACGCCGGGCGCGGCCCCGGTAGTCGCAGCTCAGGCGTTGTTAGCGTGCCGGTGTGAGACTGAGAATGTTCGGTCGGGTGTCGCGCCGCGTGGCGGCTGCGGCGATTTCAGGTTTGATGTTGCCGGCTTTGGTGATGGCTGCGCCCACACCGACCGCCGCGGCCTATTCCCGCGATGGCCTGCCCGTGGAACGCCTGCAGGTGCCGTCGGCCGCGATGGGCCGCGATATCACGGTTCAGTTCCAGGGCGGTGGGCCGCACGCGTTGTACCTGCTCGACGGCTTGCGCGCCCAGGATGACAACAACGGTTGGGACATCAACACCGCCGCGTTCGAGTGGTTCTACAACTCGGGCATCTCGGTCGTCATGCCCGTCGGAGGGCAGTCCAGCTTCTACAGCGACTGGTACCGGCCCGCGGCCGGCAGTGCGGGCACCACCACCTACAAGTGGGAAACCTTCCTCACCCAGGAACTCCCGGCTTACCTGGCGGCAAAACGCGACGTCGCGCCGACCGGCAATGCCGTCGTCGGGCTGTCGATGTCCGGCGGCGCGGCCCTGACCCTGGCGATCTGGCATCCGGCCCAGTTCATCTTCGCCGGCGCCCTGTCCGGCTTCCTGAACCCGTCGCAGGGCCTGTGGCCCACCATGATCGGCTTCGCGATGAAGGACGCCGGTGGCTACAACCCCACCGACATGTGGGGTATCTCCAGCGATCCGGCCTGGCGTCGAAACGACCCCACGGTCAACATCAACCGGCTGGTGGCCAACAACACCGCGATCTGGGTGTACTGCGGCAACGGTGTTCCTTCCGAACTCGACGACCCCGGCGGCAACTTCGGCACGCTGTACAGCGCCCAGTTCCTGGAGAACATCACGATCAACTCCAACAAGGAGTTCCAGCAGAAGTACGTGGCCGCGGGCGGGCGCAATGCGAAGTTCGAGTTCCCGCCCAACGGGACCCACGGGTGGAACTACTGGGGAGCCCAACTGCAGCAGATGAAGCCCGATCTGCTTCGGGTGCTCAGTCAGAACGCTGCGGCGGCCGCAGCTCCCCCCGCTCCGGCTGCTCCGGCTCCGGCCGTGCCGGGTCAGGTCCCGCCGGCTGTGCCGGGTCAGGTTGCTCCTGCCCTGCCCGGCCAGGTTGCTCAGGTGCCCGGTCAGGTCGCTCAGGTGCCCGGCGTCGCGGCAGCTCCTGCTGCACCCGCGATACCCGGCACGACCGGAGTGCCCGGCCAGGTTCCCGGTGTCGCCGCCGTGCCTCGCGCCGCCGGGGTGCCGGGAGTGGTTCCGGCCCCCGTGGCCCCGGTGAGCCCAGGACTGCAGACCGTGCCCGTCGCGCTGCCCCGGGCCTGAGCCACGTTCGTAACGCCACGGCGGAAAATCAGCCGAGATCTCGCCGGGGCGTTACATACGGGACAGTGTCATCACCGATACAGATCAAAACCATCTAAAACCATCGTTGGACTTGATGGTCTGATGCGACTGTCATAGAAGGCATGACACGCACCCGCATCACGCTGGCCGCCTTCGCGTCGATCGCCGCGGCCACCGCCACCCTCACCGCCCCTGCCGCGCTCGCCGACGATCCGACTGCCGGGGTCTCCCGCACCGAACTTCAGCGTTCTGCGGCTCCCACACCGGGTTTCGAGATCATCCAGACCCGCTTCGAGATCCCGGTGGGCAAGGAGTCGGGCCGCCACAGCCATCCCGGACCTGAGGTGGGTTACATCGTCCGGGGCGACGTCGACATGGTGTTCGACGATCGGCCGACCCAGCACCTCCATTCGGGCGACCCGTTCCTCATCCCGGCGGGCGTCGTGCACAACGCCCACAACGTCGGCACCGTGCGGACCCTGATGCTCTCCACCTATGTGGTGCCCACCGATCAGCCGTTGGTGACGATGTATTGATCCCCCGGCCGCACGCCACGGTAGATGCCGCGGCGGACAATCCACGGCTGGAGCACCCGTTCGATCGACCAGGACGGGAATCGGAAGGCAAATCCGTTGGGAGCGAACACCTCCAACCCATCGGGCTGCACTCCGAGGACCGAGCCCCACCGGCTCGATGGTGGACGGTAGCTGCGCATCGTGCCGCCGGTGAAGTGGGCGGTCACGTTTCGGGCCAACAGGCCGTCGGCCCGGTTTCGGGCCGAGGAGCGCAGCGGATCGGTGGCCGCGACGTCGCCGACGGCGAAGACGCCATCGTGTCCCGGCACCCGCAGTTCCGGTGTCACCCGCACGAACCCGCGCTCGTCGAGGACGTCCGCCGGCAGCCAGTCCGTGTTTGGCCGGACCCGACCGATGGCCCACAGCACCGCATCGGCCTGCACCGACGGTTGGCCCGTGCTCCAGTGGATCGGTTCGGAGGTGATGGCCGCGCAGTCGAAGCCCTCCGGTACCAGGGCGCGATGCCCCGGGTGCAGGGTCACGCCCGCCGCCGCCAGCCTGCCTTCGACCCGCTTCCGGGCCCGCCAATGGTGCTGCGGCAGAGGATGTTCGCCGGGGTAGTACAGCCCCACCCGGATGCCCGGCCACCGGACGGCGATGTTGGCCGCACTGCTGGCCGCCGCTGCGCCACCACCGATGACGGCAACCGAACGTGCCGAACCCAATCGCTCGTGCGCAGCCCTCAACCCGGCATCGACATCCCCGGCCGACTGCAGTACTGCCTGCCGCCAGAAGCCGTTCGTCACACCTGTCGAGATGACCAGCGCGTCATAGGGTTCCACCTGCTCGGCGCCGTCGGCATCCCGCAGGCCGACCGTGCGTGCCGAAAGGTCGACGCCTGCCAGCGTGCCGTGCACGGTGCGGACCCGGTCGAGTTCGCGGAACCGGTCGAAGCCGATCCAGTAGTTGCGTGCCCAGTCTTCGGGCCGGGCCAACCGGGTGCCCAGCTCCTGACCGCTGACCAGGCCGGGGTTGACCGAGATACCGACGACGTCGAAGCGACGCGCCAAGCGGATCGCGGTGAGCACGCCGGTGTCGCCGAGTCCCGCAATCACCACGCGCTTTCGGTCCACGACCGTGGACGCTACCGCCCGCGTGCAGGCCGGCAGACCCCTTTCCCTATCGTGGCTGGATGAGCAGCGTCGCTGATGCGGACCGGGTCGCCGACCTCGCCCGCCGGGTCGTGGCCGACCACGACCCCAAGAAAGTCCCGATCCCGGAATACCTGGCCGCCTGTTACGACGCGGGCCTGTCCTGGGTGCACTTCCCCGAGGGCCTTGGTGGTCTCGGGGTGTCACGTGGTCTGCAGGCCGTGGCCGACCGCATCCTGCAGGGCGCCGGCGGGCCCATCCCGCTGAGCCTGAACCCGATGGGCTACGGCATGGCCGCACCGACGGTGCGCGAGCACGCCCAGTCCGATGAGCTCAAGAAATCCTGGCTGCGGCCGCTGGCCAGCACCGAACACATCTGGTGCCAGCTGTTCTCCGAGCCGGGCGCCGGATCCGATCTGGCCGGGCTGGCCACGTCGGCGGTGCCCGACGGCGACGAATGGGTGCTGAACGGACAGAAGGTGTGGACCAGTCTGGCGCACCGCGCCCGCTGGGGTCTGCTGCTGGCCCGTACGAATCCCGATGTGCCCAAACACAAGGGCCTGACGTACTTCGTGCTGGACATGCACGGCCCGGGCGTCGAGACCAGGCCGCTGCGACAGATGACCGGCCAGGCCGAGTTCAACGAGGTGTACATCACCGACGCCCGTATCCCCGATGCGCACCGGCTCGGTGCGGTGGGCAATGGCTGGAACGTCGCGATGACCACGCTGATGAACGAGCGCAGCGCGCTCGGTGGCAGCGGCAATCGGCGCGGAGCCGGGACCATCTCGGATGCCGTGGCGCTGTGGGCATCACGCCCGGACCTGCGGACTCCGGTGCTGCGGGACCGGCTGAGCCAGCTCTGGCTGCGATCGGAGGCCCAACGGCTGACCGCCGAGCGGTCCCGGACGGCCGCCACCGTCGGCGGGCCGGGACCCGAAGGCTCGATCGGCAAGCTCGTCGGCGCCGAGCTCAACCAGCACATCTACCAGTGGTGCATGGATCTTCTTGGACCCGAAGGGATCCTGTATCACGGGTACGGATCCGGTGACCGCGAAGACGACGAGAGCGCCAAGGACTGGCGCGGCCCCCTCCAGCAGCGCTTCCTCCGCAGCAAGGCCAACACCATCGAAGGCGGCACCTCAGAGGTGATGCGCAACATTCTCGGCGAACGGATCCTCGGGCTACCCGGTGATCTGCGCGCCGATGCCGGAATGCCGTGGAAGGAGATCCCGCGTGGTTGAGAAGCTTGCGGATCAACCCGACGAGCAAGTTGAGAAGCTTGCGGATCAACCCAAAGATGTGGTTGAGGACCAAGGCGAGTTCAGGTTCACCGACGAGCAGGCCCAACTGCGCACCGCGGTCCGAAAGTTCTGTGCCGAGAACTTCTCCGAGCCGACGGTGCGGACGCTCATGGAGTCCGAACCCCGGTTCGATCCGAAGGTGTGGGCCCGGTTGGGCGCCGAGCTCGGCGTGCTCGGCCTGGCGGTTCCCGAGGCCGATGGCGGAGCCGGCGGCACGCTCGTCGACCAGGCCATCGCGGTCGAGGAACTCGGGGCGGCATTGGCGTGCGGTCCGGTGTTCGGCACCGTGTTGCTGGCCATCCCGGCGCTCGTCGCCGCCTCGGCCGGTCGGGTGCGCGACGAGCTGCTCGGCGCACTCGCCGAAGGCACCCGCACCGCGGCGTTCGCAGTCCCGGATCGGGCGGGCGCGTTCGACCCCACTGCGGTGAATGTGACTGTCGCCGAGGACGGGACGCTGACCGGCACGGTCGAGCGCGTGGTCGACGGCGACGCCGCGGACACCCTGTTGGTGGCGGCCGCCGGATCCGGCGGCGTCGGCCTGTACGTGGTCGAGGCGTCAGACGCGGGAGTGCAACGCACCCCGCTGACCACACTCGACCTCACCCGGCCGCAAGCCACCATCGTCTTGACCGCGGCGCCCGCCCAACTGGTGGCCGGACCCGACGAGGCCGACCGCGTCATCACCCACGCTTTCCAGGTGGCGGCGACACTCCTGGCCGCCGAACAGATCGGAGCCGCACAGCATCTGCTGGATCTGTCCGTCGAGTACGCGAAATCGAGGCTTCAGTTCGGCAGGCAGATCGGGTCCTTCCAGGCCGTCAAGCACCGGTTGGCGGATGACCTCGTCGACCTCGAGCACGCCCGGTCTGCGACCTATCACGCAGCGTGGGCACTGACCGACGGCACCGATGACGCAGCGCTGGCAGCCAGCATTGCGCAGGCCACCGCGTCGGCGGCATTTGCCAAGATCGCGGCGGACACCATCCAGGTACACGGCGGGATCGGCTTCACCTGGGAACACCAGGCGCACCTGTACTTCAAGCGGGCCACCACCGATGCCGCTCTGTTGGGCAGTGCAGAAGCCCACCGGTCACGCGTGGCCGACCTCGTACTCGACGATGCCCCGGCCGATCGCGTCCCGTGGGTGGCGACGGGCACACAGTGATCTCCTGAAAAGACGCGGCGGGCCTTCTGCGACCGTAAAATCCCGCTGATGGAGCACCCCGTCGAGCACCGCACGCTGGCGGTCGACGGGGTGCGGTCGCCGGTGCTAGTCGCCGGCGCGGCGGGACCGGACGCCGGCGAGGCAGTGGTTTTCGTGCACGGCAACAACGCCGGAGCCAGATGGGACCAGTTGCTGATGCCGGTCGCCGGTATCGCTCGGGTGATCGCCCCGGAGATGCCGGGATTCGGTGCGGCTGACAAGCCGGCCCAGTGGCCGTACACCGTGCCGGCCTACGCCGCACATCTGGGGGCGATCCTCGACCAACTCGGCGTCGAGCGCATCCACCTCGTCGCCCACGATTTCGGCGGCCCGTGGGCACTCGCCTGGGCGGTCGACCATCTCGACTCGGTAGCCAGCATCACGCTGATCAACACCCCCGTGGTGATCAACCACTTCGCCGCCAAGCTGTGGCGGACACCCGTACTGGCCGAGGCATTGTCGCGGATCGGAAACCCGGCAGTGCTACGTCGCGTGCTCGCCATGCGCGATCCGGGGCTACCGACCGATGCCCTGGAGTCGATCGCCGAGCACATGTTCGCCCCTGGCACACCCGATGCGGTGTTGAAGTTGTACCGATCCACGGGCCCGAATGCCCTTGCCCCGTATACCGATCGGCTCACCGAGTTCACCGGCGATGTCCTCGTGGTGTGGGGCGCCGATGACCACTACGTGCCGTACGCGCAGACGGACGAGTACCGCAGGATCTTCCGGAGCTGCGAGGTACAGCCGGTGCCGGGGACAGGTCATTGGCCATGGCTCGAGCAACCGGACACGGTGGCCGGACACCTCACCGAGTTCCTGCGCAGGCAGCTCGGGAGGACTCGGTGAAACTGCGCCGCATCCGCACCGCCACCGGCCTGAGTGTGCAATCCCTTGATTCCGAAGGTGACTGGTCTGAGCACTCAGACCTCACACCCCTTGGTGGTCGGGTTTTCGACGAGGCCTGGCTGACAGCAGCGGCCGACCGCCAGCTGCAACACAGCGACCATCTCCTGCCGTTCCAGCCGGTGTCATTTCGCGACTTCATGTTGTACGAACAGCACAACATCGACGCGGCCCGCGGGCTGATCCGGCGCTTTCACCCCGGCCTCTACCGGGTGACGTCGCTGTACGAACGCGTCACCGGTCGCCCGGTACCGCAGTTCAAGCCGAAGCCGCTGTTCTATGAGCAGCCGATCTACTACATGTCCAACGCGCAGACCTTCGTCCCGACCGGTACCCCGGTTCCGGTCCCGGACTATTCGCAGGCGCTCGACTTCGAGTTGGAGATCGGATTCGTGCTGGCCGCACCGTTGTTCAACGCGACCCCCGACAAGGCCGCCGAGGCGATCGGAGCGTTCGTCGTACTCAACGATTTCAGCGCCCGCGATGTGCAGCGACCCGAGATGCTCAGCGGCTTCGGGCCGCAGAAATCCAAGCATTTCGCCAGCTCGATGTCGGACACTGCGGTCACCGCCGACGAGATACTGCCGCGCATCGACACCCTCACCGGTTCGGTGGCACTCAACGGGTCGGTGGTCAGCACCGTCAGAAGCGTCGGCATGCAGCACGGCTTGGGCGAGGTGCTGGCGCATGCGTCACGCAGCGAACCGCTCTATCCGGGTGAGCTTTTCGGCACCGGGACGCTGCCCGGGGGCAGCGGTATGGAGACGGGGCACTGGTTGCGCCCCGGCGACACCGTGACGCTGACGCTCGACGACATCGGCCGCATCGAACACCGGATCACCTGACTACCGGGCTGCGGCGCCGATGGCCTTGTAGATGCGCTGCTCGCTGACCGGGCGCGGCGTACCCAGCTGCTGGGCCCACAGGCTCACCCGCAACTCCTCGATCTGCCATGCGATGTCACGGATGTCGGCCGCCGCGGCCCGGCCCGGCGAAAGCGCCTGAACCAGTTCGTCATAGGCATCCTCGACCGCGTGCACGCGCGACATCCGGTCCTGGTCGGCGCCGAGCGCCTGGGGCAACCGCTCGAGCCGGCGGGCGATCGCGGTGACATATCGGGTCAGGTCGTTCAGCCGCGCTATCCCGGTCTCGGTGACAAAACCCTTGGGCAACAGTCGTTCCAGTTGAGACCGGATGTCGGCAACCGCGTCGGCCTGGGCAGCTGACGGCTTGTCGGGCAGCGCGACCTGCACCTCGTGCGCCGCGGCCAGCACCTTCTCCACCCGGTTCACCCCAGCTTGGGTGGTGGGGCCGAGTTCCTTGCCGGCCCGAGCCAGAACCCCGGCGAACTCCGCCTTGGTCCACACCGGCTTGGGCACCAACACGTCAGCGGCCGCATCGGCGCAATCATCGAGCAACGCGGCCAGCGAACCGTCCGGATTGGCGTTGAGCCCGAGTCGGGTTCGGGTGCTCAGGCCACGTTCGATCGCCTTCACCGGCGAGGGTGTGCTCAGCCGCAGTAGACGTCGCAGGCCGGGCCGCATGGCCGCAGCCTGGTCGGCCGGGTTGGCGAACACCTTGATATCGACGGCTTTCCCGGTGTCGACGAAGGCCGGATAGCCCCTGACCGCGTGACCGCCGCTGACGTTCTCCACTGTGCGCGGCAGCTCGTCGAGATCCTCGGGCCACGCCCGCAGCCCGGTGCGTTCCAGGTCGCCGCCGAGTGCGTCGGCCACGGCCTGCGCGACGGGCACCGCGAGCTGCTCACGCAGCGCGTCGATGTCCTTGCCGCGGGCCACCTCTTTGCCGTCGGCCGATTCCACGGCGAAGGTCATCCGTAGATGGTCCGGGATCTTGCTCAGGTCGAATGCATCGATCGGCACCAGAATGCCACTGCGCCTGCGTAGTTCACGCTGCACCTCGTCCAGCAGGGACCCGGCGGACGGATCGATGTCACCCAGGATGGCCCGTGCGGTGTCGGGCGCCGGGACGAAGTTGCGGCGCAGGTCCTTGGGCAGCGACTTGATCAGTGCGGTGACCAGTTCCTCCCGCAGGGCCGGTACCTGCCAGGCGAAGCCGTCACCACCGAGCCGGGCCAACACCCCCACCGGCACATGCACGGTGACGCCGTCGTCGGCTGCCCCGGGCTCGAACCGGTAGGTCAGCGGCAGTTCCAGGTCGCCGGCTTGCCAGGTATCGGGATTGTCCGCGCCGTCCTCGGAACGCAGCAGATCGTCACGGGTGAAGGTGAGCAGGTCAGGTGTCTTGTGCCGCTGTTTTTTCCACCACGCGTCGAAGTGACGCGCCGAGACGACATCGGCCGGGATGCGGGCGTCGTAGAGCGCGTAGATGTCGTCGTCGCCGACCAGCAGGTCCCGGCGACGGGCCCGCTCCTCGATCTCTTCGAGTTCGGCCCGCAGCCGCGCGTTGTCGCGGAAGAAATGGTGACGGGTCTGCCAATCCCCCTCGACCAAGGCATGCCGGATGAACAACTCGCGACACAGCTCCGGATCGATCTGGGTGTACCCGATCTTCCGGCGCGGAACCAGCGGCAGCCCATAGAGCGTGACCCGCTCGAACGCCACCACCGCACCGCGTTTGGCCTCCCAGTGCGGCTCGCTGTAGTTGCGCTGCACCAGATGTCCGGCGACCCGTTCGATGGCCTCAGGTTCGACCTTCGCCGCGATCCGGCCGAACAACCGGCTGGTCTCCACCAGGTCGGCCACCACGATCCAGCGCGGCGGTTTCTTCGTCAGCACCGAGCCGGGTGCCAGCACGAACTTGGAGTTGCGGGCGCCTTGATAATCGCGGGACTCACCCTCGCGCAAGCCGACGTGGGACAGCAGGCCGGCGGTCAGGGCGGCGTGGATGGCCGCCGGCTCGGCCGGCTCGTCACCCTCGCGGATCCCGATGTCGCGGGCGATGCTGCGCAGCTGCCCGGTCAGGTCCTGCCACTCCCGGATTCGCAGGTAGTGCAGGAACTCCTCGCGGCACATCCGCCGGAAGGCATTGCCGGAGCGCTGGTTCCGTTGCTCGCGCAGATAGTTCCAGAGGTTGAGGTACGAGATGAAATCCGAGTGCTCATCGGCAAACCGGGCGTGCTTCTGCCGTGCCGCCTCTTCCTTGTCACTCGGGCGTTCCCGGGGATCGGGTATCGACAGCGCGGCGGCCAGCACCAGCACCTCTCGCACGCAGCCCTCGGTGTCGGCCTGCAGGATCATCCGGCCCACCCGGGGATCGAGCGGCAGCCGGGCCAGCCGTCGTCCGACGTCGGTGAGCGCACCCGCGGCGTCGAAGGCACCGAGCTCCTGCAGTAATTGGACCCCGTCGCGGATGCTGCGAGCGTCTGGGGGATCCAGAAACGGGAACTCCGCGATGTCGCCGAGTTGCAGGGCAGCCATCTGCAGTATGACCGCGGCCAGATTGGTCCGCAGGATCTCCGGATCGGTGTAGCGGGGCCGGGATTCGAAATCCTGCTCCGAGTACAGCCGGATACAGACGCCTGGCGCGGTACGCCCGGACCGACCCGCCCGCTGGGCGGCCGACGCCTGCGAGATCGGCTCGATCGGCAGGCGCTGCACCTTGGTGCGGCGGCTGTAGCGGGAGATCCGCGCGGTCCCGGGATCGACGACATAGCGGATGCCCGGCACGGTGAGTGAGGTCTCGGCCACGTTGGTGGCCAGCACGATTCGCCGCCCGCTGTGGCTGGGTTGGAACACCTTCTGCTGATCGGCGGTGGGTAGCCGTGCATACAACGGCAGCACCTCGGTGTTCCTCAGATCCTTCAATGCTTCTGCGGTGTCCCGGATCTCGCGTTCGCCCGACAGGAAGACCAGGACGTCTCCAGGGGGCTCGGACTCGAGCTCGCGAACCGCGTCGACGATGGCCTCGGTCGGATCCCTGACCTCGGTGCGGACGATCTCGTGGTCGGGGTCGTCGGGATCCTCGGAGTCGTCGTCTGCGCCGCTGACCGCGACTTCCAGGGGCCGGTACCGGATCTCGACCGGATAGGTGCGCCCGGAGACTTCGACAATCGGGGCACCATGGAAGTGCGCCGCGAACCGCTCCGGCTCGATGGTGGCCGAGGTGACGATGACCTTGAGATCGGGGCGGCGGGGCAACAGCTCGCGCAGGTAGCCGAGCAGGAAGTCGATGTTGAGGCTGCGCTCGTGGGCCTCGTCGAGGATGAGGGTGTCGTAGCGCAGCAGCCGGCGGTCTTTTTGAATCTCGGCGAGCAGAATGCCGTCGGTCATCAGTTTGATCAGGGTGGAGTCGCTGGCCTGGTCGGTGAACCGCACGGTGTACCCGACGGCGTCGCCGAGCGGTGTGCCGAGTTCGTCGGCGATGCGTTGGGCGACGGTGCGGGCGGCCAGCCGGCGGGGCTGGGTGTGGCCGATGGTGCCGCGAATGCCGCGGCCCAGCTCCAGGCAGATCTTGGGAAGCTGCGTGGTCTTGCCGGACCCTGTCGCGCCGGCAACCACCACCACCTGATTCTCACTGATGGCCTTGGCGAGCTCGTCGCGGTGTTCACTGACCGGCAGGTCCGGGTAGGTGATTGCCGGGACCGCGGCCTGGCGGGTGAGTACGAGGCCCTCAGCGGTCGCGATCTGTTCGGCGATCTTGGCGGTCTCGCCACCGCGCAGATTCCGCAAGCGGCGGCGCAGCCGGTCCGCGTCGCGAATGGTCAGCCCGTCGAGGCGGGAGCGGAGCTCGGCGACTGACGGTTCGGACACTCGGTCAAGGATAGGGGCACGACCCCGTGTGATGTAGATCACTTCCGAGACTGAACTGGCAACCTCCGGTTCCGTAGCCGTAGGTTGCTGCAACCTACGCTTGCGTACCCCGTCGGGACTGGTCGACGCTGGCGGATCGTGGGTCACTACATCGCGAACGTTCGCGACATCGAATTCAATCTCTTCCAGGTTCTGGCCTTGGGGCCGGTCATCGACTCGGGCGCATTCGGCGACCTCGACACCGAGACCGCGCGCACGATGCTCGACGAGGTGGCGCGCTTTGCCGAAGGTGTTGTCGCAGAATCGTTCGCCGACGCCGACCGCAACCCCCCCGAGTTCGATCCGGCCACCCACGACATCACCGTGCCGGGACCACTCGCCAAGACCGTGCAGGCCGTCAAGGACGCCGAGTGGTGGCGTGTCGGGCTCGCCGAGAACGCCGGTGGCACAGCGGCGCCCGCGTCGTTGGTGTGGGCGATCCAGGAAATGATCATGTCCGCCAATCCGTCGGCGATGTTCTTCTACGGTCTCGGCCCGGCGATGGCACACACGCTGGCCGAGGTCGGCACCGAGGAGCAGCAGCGCTGGGCACGCATGAGCATGGACAAGGGCTGGGCCGGCACCATGGTGCTGACCGAGCCCGATGCCGGGTCTGATGTGGGAGCCGGGCGCACCAAGGCGATCGCCCAGCCCGACGGCACCTGGCACATCGACGGGGTGAAGCGTTTCATCTCCGGCGGCGACGTCGGCGATACCGCCGAGAACGTCTTCCACCTGGTGCTGGCCCGCCCCGAGGGCGCCGGGCCCGGCACCAAGGGGCTGAGCCTGTTCTATGTCCCGAAGTTCCATTTCGACTCCGAGACCCTCGAACTCGGGGAGCGCAACGGTGTGTACGTCACCGGACTCGAGCACAAGATGGGCATCAAATCCTCGCCGACGTGCGAGGTCACCTTCGGCGCGCACGGCACTCCGGCCGTCGGCTATCTCGTCGGCGACGTGCACAACGGCATCGCCCAGATGTTCCGCGTGATCGAGAACGCCCGGATGACCGTCGGGGTGAAGTCGGCCGGAACCCTGTCCACCGGCTACCTCAACGCCCTGGCGTACGCCAAGGAACGGATCCAGGGCTCCGACATGCTCAAGATGACCGACAAGACCGCACCGCGAGTCGCGATCATCGAGCACCCCGACGTGCGACGCAGCCTGCTCGCCCAGAAGGCTTACGCGGAGGGTCTCCGGTCGGTGTACCTGTACACCGCCGCGCACCAGGATTCCGTGGTGGCTCAACATGTCTCGGGCGCAGACGCCGAATTGGCCCATCGCGTCAACGATCTGCTGCTGCCGATCGTGAAGGGCGTCGGCTCCGAGCGGGCCTACGAACTGCTGACCGAATCGCTGCAGACCCTCGGTGGATCCGGCTACCTGCAGGACTACCCGATCGAGCAGTACATCCGCGATGCCAAGATCGACTCGCTCTACGAGGGCACCACCGCAATCCAGGCGCTGGACTTCTTCTTCCGCAAGATCGTCCGCGACCAGGGCAGCGCGCTTGCCCACGTCGCGGCCCAGATCTCGGCAACGTTGGAAGCCGGGGATGGGTTGGAGCCCGAGATCGCCCGGCTCGCCACGGCGCTGAACGACGTGCAGTCGATGGCCGCCACCCTCACCGGCTACCTCATGGCGGCACAGGAACAGCCCGAGCAGCTCTACAAGGTCGGCCTCGGTTCGGTGCGGTTCCTGCTGGCGGTGGGCGATCTGCTGATCGGCTGGCGGCTGCTGGTCGGCGCGCAGGTCGCTCAGGCGGCACTGGACACAACGAGCGATCGCGACCGGGCCTTCTACGAAGGCAAGATCGCGGTCGCGAAGTTCTTCGCGCACAACATGTTGCCGCTGCTGACCGCGGTACGGGAGATCGTGGAATCGGTCGACGGCGACGTCATGCAGCTGGACAACGACGCATTCTGACACCGGCCCGGGGAAGATGGTTCCCATGGCCGACTTCGTGTTCCCACCTCCACCGCAGGCGTCGCTCCCGGTCAGTACCGGGGATGGCCGCTTTCCGGTGCGGCGGGTGTTCTGCGTCGGACGTAACTACGCCGCGCACGCGCGTGAGATGGGCAAGGATCCCGACCGGGAACCGCCGTTCTTCTTCATGAAGCCGGCCGACGCCGTGATCGACGCCGCGGGCACCGTCCCGTATCCGTCGCTGACGTCGTCGTTTCACCACGAGATCGAACTGGTGGTGGCGCTGGGCTCCGGTGGCCGCGGGGTGGCACCGGACGACGCGCTGGGGCTGGTCTGGGGCTACGGCGTGGGTGTCGATCTGACCCGGCGCGATCTGCAGGACGAGGCCAAGAAACTGAGCCGGCCCTGGGATTGGGCCAAGGGTTTCGACGCGTCTGCCCCGTGCACCCCGATCCATCCGGTCTCAGAGGTCGGTCACCCGGACAGCGGCGAGGTCTGGCTGCGGGTCAACGGTGAGCTGAAGCAGCACGGCGATCTCAAGGACCTGATCTGGTCGGTACCCGAGGTCATCAGTGCGATCTCGGCGGCCGTCGACCTGGCCCCCGGCGACCTGATCTACAGCGGAACCCCCGCCGGGGTCGGGCCGATGCAGCCCGGTGACGTCATCTCCGGTGGCGTCGGAGGAGTCGCGGAGTTCAGCTTCACGATCGGCCCAGCCGATCGGCGGCCCGCCTGACCCGCTGGCCGGCGGTGTCCACCTGGCGGGCGGTCATGGATCGCAGCGGGTGTACCGACAGGATCAGCGCGACCCGACCGTCGGCATCGAAGACGGGTGCGGCAATGGTGGCCACCGGCTGCGCCTTGCCTGCCATCCCGCCGGACGGCACCAGACCGATGGTGGCGAATTCGGCGAGCAGTTGATCGGTGATGCCGCGGACATGGTCGGGCAGTCCGTCACTCGACAACGTGCCGACCAGTTGTGCCGCCCGGGTGAGGTCCGGTGTCGTCCAGTCGATGTCGTAACCACGTTCCCTGGTCTGGGCAAGCACCTCCTCGAGGCGGCCGGCCAACTCCTCGCTGAGGCCGGGCGCCCGCTCGATCCAGCTGCGTTGCTCATCTGAGCCGCCCCAGGCCGCAAACGCGACGCCGAACGGCGGTGCGTATCGGATCCGGTCGCCCGGCGCCGAGGCGGGCTGCCGGCCCGCCCCCTCGAACGCGGTGATCACCAGCTCGTCATCGAGCCGTTCGACGACCGAGGCTGCGCAGTCCAGTTCTTTTGAAAGTTCTTGGGCGGCAATGCGGGCCGCATGCGCCAGGGGTCGCGCTGCCTCCGTTCGGGACGCCACCACAGCCAGGCCCGGTCCGAGAGCGAACGTCTTGTCAGCGGGATCGCGGATCAGCCAGCCGCGGTCGCACAAGGTCTTGAGGATGGCGTGCGAGGTGGCCTGCGTCAGGTCCAGCGCGCTGACCACATCGGAGAACCGCAATCGCCTATCCCCGGCACCCGCCAGCAACTCGATCACATCGAGCACCCGATTGGTCGGGGCCGAGCCCGCACCACGCACCCTTGACTCCGTTCTGGACGGTTCCTACAGTCGATCTTGTCAATTCGAGAGACTATCTCGAATATTAGAGAATTGGTAGGTGCGATGCGCGCAGTCGTACTCCGGGCCGGTCAACTCCAGGTCCGCGAGATCCCTGATCCCGTACCGGGTCCCGGTGAGCTTCTCTTGCGGGTGCTCAGCACCGCGATCTGCGCGTCCGACGTCCACTTCATGGACCACCCCGAACTCGGGATCGACGATCCGACCGGCCGATCGCTCTATGATGCGGACCGTGACGTCGTGCTGGGTCATGAGTTCATCGGAGAGGTCATCGGTCACGGGCCCGGCTGCAGCGATCAGTTCCCTGTAGGTACCCGAGCCACGTCGATCCCCATCAGGCTGGTCAACGGTGGTGCCGACGGCGCCCACATCATCGGCCAGCACCCGGACACCCCCGGGAGTTTCGCTGAACTGCTGGTGGTGGCCGAATCGATCGCCCGTCCCGTCACCAGCGACGCCTCCGATGACGCCGTCGCTTTGACGGACGCTTTCGCGGTCGGCGAGTTCTATGTCCGCTCCGCCCGGCTCGAGCCCGGCGAGATCCCCATCGTGATCGGCGCCGGGGCGATCGGGTTGTCCGCGGTCGCGGCATTGGCCCGCCGCGGCGTCGAACCGATCATCGTCTCGGACTTCCAGGCCGACCGACGTGCCCTGGCCTGCAAGGAGTTCGGCGCCCACGTCGCCGTCGACCCGGCCGAACGCTCACCGATGGACGTCTGGCGCGAGCTACGCGCCGAACGCAACCTGTGGGGTCCGGCGGTGGTGTTCGAATGTGTCGGAGCGTCGGGCCTGATCCAGAAGATCGTCGAGGAATCCGAGATGGGCACCCGGATCTACTGCGCGGGCGGTTGGTACACCGGCGACACCCTCGATATCACCACCGCCACCCGCCAGGGCGTGACCTTGCAGTTCGGCGGCGGGCCGTGGCCGCAGGACTGGTACGGGACGCTGGATGCCATCGTCGCCGGAGACCTGGACCCGACACCCAGCATCGGCATGGTGGTACCGCTCGACGAAGTTCCCGATGCCCTCGACCTGGCCCGCCGGTCGGCGGGTCCGGCACGAATCATTGTGCATCCGAACGGAGACCACACATGACCACCCACGAAGACCGCCTGGACATCATCGACGTACTGGTCCGCTACGCCACCGGAATCGACCGTCGGGACTGGCCGCTGTTCCGCACCGTCTTCACCGATGACTGCGTGCTGGACTACGGCGAGATCGGCCAGTGGGATGGAGTGGACGCCGTCACCGAGTTCATGGACCAGGTCCACGCGATGGCCGGGCACACTCTGCACCGGCTGAGCAACCATGCGATCGCAGTCGATGGCGACACCGCAACGGCCCGAACGTATGTGGACTCGCTGATCATGGCTCAAGACAACAGCTCCGGTGTCAACGGCATCGGCTTCTACGACGACGAGTTGGTCCGGACCACAGCGGGTTGGCAGATCGCGCGACGGCAGTTCACCGCGGTGCGGATCGCCAATGTCTGACTTCGCGAACCAGTACGGGCCGTGGGCGCTGGTGGCGGGCGCCTCCGACGGGGTCGGCTCGGCAATGGCCGAAGAGTTGGCGCGGCGCGGACTCAACGTGGTGCTGCTGGCCCGGCGGCAGGAGGTTCTCGACGACGTGGCAGCGGATATCACGGCGCGTACCGGAGTGCAAACCCGAACGCTGGCAATAGATCTGGCTGTGCCAGGGGCTGCCGGTGACGTGATCGCTGCGACCGAGGATCTCAACATCGGCTTCCTGGTCTACTGCGCGGGCGCCGATCCGAACTTCCGGCCGTTCCTGTCCAGCCCCTTGTCGGACGCCGAATCCCTGGTGCAACGCAACTGCCTGGTGCCGATGCAACTGTGCCATCACTACGCACAGCCCATGGTGGAGCGAGGCCGTGGCGGCATCGTCATCTTCGGGTCCGGGGCCGGATTCGCCGGCGGGCCGAACATGGTGGCCTACGGCGCGAGCAAGGCTTTCGACATGGTGTTCGCCGAGGCACTTTGGACCGAGCTGCATTCCTCGGGTGTCGACGTGCTCGGGCTGATTCTCGGTAAAACCGACACTCCTGCCCTGCGCAAGCTGGAACACGAGCGAGGCCAGATCTCCTCACCCGAGGACACTCCGCCGGGTGCGGCCGCCGTCGATGATGTCGTGGCGGCGGCATTCGCCAACCTGACCGAGGGACCAACGTGCCTGGTGGGTCCCGAGATTCAGGCTGCCGCACAACTGATGGCCTCAGTGAGCCGCAACGAGGCGGTGCGGTTCATCGCGCAGGCGGTCACCGCGGCAATGGGTGAGACCTAGGGTCCGCGTACTGCCTTGCCGCTGACGGCATTGCCATTGCTTATGGGCTGCCATGGGTCGGGGTAGTCGAGTAGGGTCCAGCCGAGCGGAATTTCCGGCTCTACGGCTTCCAGGGCGCAGGGTTCTGGGTCCCAGAGGGGTTCGAAGCTGGGAA
>NZ_LQPP01000075.1 GCF_002102345.1 Mycolicibacterium peregrinum | reverse complement strand
AACTCAGCGCCGGCCCGGCCCGCCTCGGCCGCCGAGCCGTCCGTGCCCCCAGCCGAGCCCACCAAGACCTTCACCCGCCGCAGCCAAGCGGTACCGGCTCCGGCCCCGGCGCCTGACCCCGCCCCTGCTCCCGAGCCTGAGCGTGCACCCGAACCGGCGTCCGCGCCCGAACCTGTCTCGGCGCCGCCACCGCCGCCCCCTGCGGCAGAACCCGCACCCCAGCCCGAGCCCGAGCCACCGCTTCCGCCGGAGCCGGACTTCGAGCCCGAGCCCCCTCCGGAGCCCGAACCCGAGCCGGAACCGCTGCAGGCATCGGTGACTCCCGGGGGTGAACCCAACGCCGCTGCGGTGCGCTCGATGTGGCCGACGGTGCGCGAGAAGGTACGCGAGCGCAGTCGGACCACAGAGGTCATGCTCTCGGGTGCGATCGTGCGGGCCGTCGAGGACAAAACCCTTGTGCTGTCCCATGACTCACCGCCGCTGGCCAAGCGGTTGACCGAATCGCGGAATGCCGACGTGATCCGGGATGCGTTGAAGGACGCGCTCGGTGTGGACTGGCAGATCCGCTGTGAGATCGGCACCGCGGAGGCGGCCCCGCCGCCCGCGCCGAAGGCCAGTAAGCCCCCGCCACGGGTCCCCACCCGGCCGGGCCGCGTCATTCCCGAACCTGAGCCGGAGCCTGCCCCGGAACCGCCGTCGTCCCCGGAGCAGGAAGAGGCCGAGATGCTCGCCGAGGCTTCGCAGAGCGAGGCCGGGCCCCGTCGTGATCCCGAAGAGGTTGCGCTGGAACTCCTTCAGAACGAACTGGGCGCGCGAAAGATCGAGAGCTAGGTAAGAGTCGCGGCGCTAGGCCGTCCACCACGGCCGCAGCGGCAGGCCGCCGTCCTTACCTTGCTCGTCGAGCTTGACGGCCAGAACCTGGTGCAGCTGAACCACATTCGTCTCGAAACCGAGCCGGGACCCGGCCATGTACAGGCCCCACACCTTCGCGGTGGGGAGACCGACCTCGGCGACCGCCTCATCCCAGTGCTCGACGAGGTTGGCGCACCAATCGCGCAGCGTCATCGCGTAGTGGTTGCGCAGGTTCTCCTCGTGCATGACCTCAAGGCCGACGTCCTGCACCTCGGCGATGATCCGCCCGGAACCGGTCAGCTCTCCGTCCGGGAACACGTAGCGGTCGATGAACCCACCGGCGGCCGAGCCGGATCGATTGTCGTGACGGGTGATGCAGTGGTTCAGCAGTAGTGCGCCGGGACGCATCTTCGACTTCAGGAAACCGAAGTACGAGGGGTAGTTGTGCACGCCGATGTGCTCGGTCAGGCCGATCGAGGACACCGCGTCGAATCCGGTTTCGGTGATGTCGCGGTAGTCGCCGTGGCGTACCTCAGCCAGGTCTGCCAGGCCCTCCTTGTCGATGGCAGCCTGGGCCCAGTGGGCCTGTTCTTTCGACAGGGTCACGCCGAGCGCGTTGACGCCGTGGCGCGCGGCGTAACGCACCATGCCGCCCCAGCCGCAGCCGACATCGAGCAGCCGGTCGCCGGGCTGCAGCCGCAGCTTCTCGAAAACCAGCCGATACTTGTTGTCCTGCGCGGTTTCCAGGCTCGCATCGGCATCCGGGTAGCACGCGCAGGTGTAGGTCATCGACGGCCCGAGCACCCATTCGTAGAAGGTGTTCGATACGTCGTAGTGATGATGGATCGCGTCGGCATCGCGGGATTTGCTGTGCCGCAAGCCCTCCATCATGCGGCGCCACCGGGGCAGGGCCTCCTGTGGCGGCGGCGCGATGGGCTTCAGGTGTTCGATGCCGATGGACCGGATGATGTTGGCCAGCACCCGGGCCGGTGGGCGCTTGAACGCCATCTTCTCGGCGAGTGCGCACAACAGCGGGTACGGATCACCGGGATGCACACCGTGCGGCTCCAGGTCGCCGGACACATAGGCGCGGGCCAGGCCGAGATCGCCAGGGGCGGTGGCCAGATAGGTGGTGCCGCGCGGGGTTTTGAGATCCAGGCCGAGCGTGGCGCTTTCCGGGCCTGCGGAACTGCCGTCGTAGGCAGTGAATTTCAGCGGCAGCGAGCCCGAGGCGAAGATCTCCAGGATCTCGGCCAGGCTGAGCTTGTGGTCGGTACTGTGCGTCGCGTGGTCCTTGAAGGTGGTCATCGCTGTTCTCCGTTCATCGGCGCAAGACGGCTTTCGAATACAGGTCAAACAAGCGCGTATCGGGGTCGTAGGACTTCTTGACGGTCTTGTAGGTCTCGCCGCCGTAGAGCTCGTCGAAATCCTCACGCTGATAGTACGAATCCGAATACAGGGACTTGTGCCCGTCGAGCTCGCTGACCTTGGTCTCGATCATCTTGTTGGTGTGGCCTTCGACCGAGCCGACCGGAACCGAGGACCAGAACCCGACATTGACGTAGGTGTGGTGGGCGCGCAGCGGATACAGGGGCCAGCCCCTGCTCTTGTTGCCGCCGTCTTCCCTCAACCGCAGCGGGCACAGCCAGATCGGCTCGATCGGAACGTTCTGCAAGAACCAGTCGAGGAATTCTGCGCAGCGCTCTATCGGCACCTCGATGTCCTGGACCACCCGCTCCCGAGGTGGGCGGCCGTGGCGCTTTTCGATCCGGTCGGCGATGTTGAACCGCTGGTCGTAGCCGACGAGCTTCCAGTAGAAACTGCTGCGGCGCAGCTTGCGTGGCCAGAACCGCCGGATGGTCGGGTTCTGCGCGCCGAAAGCGCGTGAACACCAGAACCAGTCGGTGTCCCATCGCCACAGATAGTCGTGGATGGTCAGCCGGTCGTGCTTTTCACCCTGTGCGTGCTGGATCGAGCGGTAGTAGATGTCCTGGCCGGTGTAGTCGCTGACCGGCCCCGGCGTCGTCGTCTTGAATCCGACGCACAGGTAGCTCTCGTCGGCGCTGAACACGACGCCGTCGAGGTAATCGACCGGTTCGCCGTCGAGGCCACCGGTCTCGATGATCCGATCCATCGCCGCGACGAGGTCCGTCAGGGAGTGGAAGCGCAGGTGGCGGAGCGCGACGAACGGTGCGACGGGCTCGAGTTCGATCTTCAGCCGGGTCGAATAACCCAGCGTGCCATACGAATTGGGGAAGGTCCGAAACAGGTCGGAATGCTGGTCCGGTGACGTGGTGACGATTTCGCCTGCCCCGGTGAGGATGTCCATCTCCAGCACCGATTCGTGCGGCAGGCCGTTGCGGAACGACGTCGATTCGATACCGAGACCGGTGACCGCACCGCCCAGGGTGATGGTCTTGAGTTGTGGCACCACCAGTGGGGCCAGGCCGTGCGGCAGCGTCGCGGCCACCAGATCCTCATAGGTGCACATACCTGCGACGTCGGCGGTGCGGGCTTCGGCGTCGACCGCGATCACATTGGTCAGACCCGAGACGTCCAAACCTTTGGCATCGCTGCGATCTCGCGCACGAAAGAGGTTCGACGTGGGCTTGGCAAGCCGCACCGTCGAATTGGGCGGTATGGCGCGGTAACTGTCCAATAGGCGCTGCACGCCCATGGCATGGACAGCTTGTGCGTCAGTCGTAACAACAGACACACATATACGCTAGTCGGAGGTTGCCGACGATGCGACCGCAGACACGAGTTAAAGGAGTTTCAGTCATGGGACAGGTCAGTGCGGTCAGCACGGTTCTGATCAACGCCGAGCCGGCCGCTGTGTTCGCCGCGATCGCGGACTACCAGACCGTGCGCCCCAAGATCCTTTCCTCGCATTACCGCGATTACCAGGTGCTTGAGGGCGGTCAGGGCGCAGGAACCGTGGCCAGCTGGAAGCTGCAGGCCACCGAGTCGCGGGTGCGTGACATCAAGGCATCGGTGGATGTCGCCGGCCACACGGTGATCGAGAAAGATGCCAACTCCAGCCTGGTCACCAACTGGACTGTCGCCCCTGCGGGCACCGGATCGTCGGTCAATCTGAAGACCAGCTGGACCGGTGCCGGCGGGATCAAGGGCTTCTTCGAGAAGACGTTCGCACCGCTCGGCCTGCGCAAGATCCAGGACGAGGTGCTGGCCAACCTGAAGAAGGAAGTCGAGAGCTAGCGGGCCGGGGCCGGGGCAGCGGCCGCCTGGGTGCCCAGATAGGCCGCGACGCCCCGGGCGATGGCCTCGGCGTACTTCTGCTGACCGTCTGGGGTCTTCATCAGGGCGGAGTCGACCGGGTTCTTCATGTTGCCGCACTCGACGAGGATCGACGGGAACTGCGCCAGGTTCAGCCCGGCGATGTCCGAGCGGGCGTCCAGGCCACCCGAACCGATGTAGGTGGCCGGTGGGATGCCCGACGCGGACAGCTGGTCGCGCATGGTCTTGGCGAACTGCACCGACGGTCCGGCCTGCACGTTGTTCAGCGGCGGCGACGAGTAGAGCACGTGGAAGCCGCGACCGTTGGCCGGGCCGCCGTCGGCGTGGATGGAGACGATGGCGTTGGGGCGCAGCGCGTTGGCCATCGATGCGCGTTCGTCGACGCACGGGCCCAGGGCGTTGTCGTTGCCGCGCGACATCGCGGTGCGCACCCCCATCTGGGTGAGGATGGCGCGGAGCCGCAGGGTGGTGTCCCAGGTGAAGGTGTGCTCGGGGAATCCGTCCGCGGTGGACGTGCCGCTGGCCTGGCAGTCCTTGGTGCCGCCGCGGCCGGTCGGCACCTGGCGACTGATCGATGCGTCGTTGGCGCCGTTGTGGCCGGGATCGAGGAAGACGATCATGCCGGCGATGTTCGAGGGGGCTGCGGTGGCGTGGGGAGCGTCGACGACCGCCGATGCGGTCGCAGCGATGATGACGCTGCTGACCATGGCGGTGCCGACACGCACGCAGGCTGGGACTCGCACGGGCGCCACGCTAGCCCGCCCGCCGACTAGGCTGAAAGTCCGAATCGCCGCCGACAGGCGAGAGCAACCAAGTCGAGACCAAGACGCAATCAACACGGCAAGGGGACCCAGTCATGCAACCCGGAGGCACACCCGACATGTCGGCCCTGCTTGCGCAGGCGCAGCAGGTACAGCAGCAGCTCATGGAGGCGCAGGAGGCGCTGGCCAATTCCGAGGTGCACGGTCAGGCCGGTGGCGGTTTGGTGCAGGTCACGGTCAAGGGCAGCGGTGAGGTCGTCGCGGTGGCCATCGACCCCAAGGTGATCGATCCCGCCGACCCCGAGACCCTGCAGGACCTCATCGTCGGCGCCCTCGCCGATGCCTCCAACCAGGTGAACACCCTGGCCCAGAGCCGGTTGGGTCCGCTGGCCGGCGGTTTGGGCGGGTTCGGACTTCCGGGGCTGTAAGTGTTCGAAGGCCCGGTTCAGGATCTGATCGACGAGCTCGGCAAGCTCCCGGGCATCGGGCCCAAGAGCGCGCAGCGGATCGCTTTCCACCTGCTGAGCGTCGAGCCGCCGGACATCGACCGGCTGACTGCGGTGTTGGGCCGCATCCGGGACGGCGTCACGTTCTGTGCGGTGTGCGGCAATGTCTCCGACGAGGAACGCTGCCGTATCTGCAAGGACCCGCGCCGCGACGCCTCACTGGTGTGCGTCGTCGAGGAGCCCAAGGACGTCCAGGCTGTCGAGCGCACCCGGGAATTCCGCGGTCGCTATCACGTGCTGGGCGGTGCGCTGGATCCGTTGTCGGGCGTCGGACCGGACCAGTTGCGCATCCGGGAGCTGCTCAACCGGATCGGTGAACGCGTCGACGGCGTCGACGTGGCCGAGGTGATCATCGCCACCGACCCCAACACCGAGGGTGAGGCCACTGCGACCTATCTGGTGCGAATGCTGCGTGACATCCCCGGGCTGACCGTCACCCGCATCGCCTCGGGCCTGCCGATGGGCGGTGACCTGGAGTTCGCCGACGAGCTCACCCTGGGCCGCGCCCTGGCCGGCCGCCGCGCGATGGCCTGATTGGCCCACTCCTCCGCCGAAACGGCATTCCAGCAGGGCCTTACTCGCACTTCTCCTGACGGAATGCCAGTTCGGCGGGCTTGATGCTCCTATTGATGTCAAGCGATTTGGAGCCAGTGTCTGTAGGTCTCGGCGAAGCTGTCGTCGCGCTGTAGG
>NZ_LQPP01000074.1 GCF_002102345.1 Mycolicibacterium peregrinum | reverse complement strand
TCAGACAGCACCTGCGTCCTCGACACATCACCGAGACTGCCAAACCAATCACCAAATGGTTATGAGACACGCCCTAGCCCCGTAGCCCCGTAGTTTGTCACTCTCTGGCTGGCAATTTGTCACGCCAGAGTGGCTGTCGCCGCCGGCGGCCACTCTGGCGTGACAATGCAATGGGGGCGCGTGCCACAGCGTCACGCTGGCGTGACGCTCGGGCTCGAGTGCCACTCTGGCGTGACAATGCGGCGGGAAAGCGCGGCAGAAAACCCGCTGACTCAGGCCGCCCAGAACAACGCGCCCGCGCCGATCGCCTCGACCAGGCAGTAGAACCAGTTGGGGTAGAACGACGTACGTTCGTCGAACACCGCCGATACACCGCGGCCGACCGCCATCCCGGCCAGCGCGGCGGCGACGGTGATCAGGATCCCGGTGCGGACCTCCCCCGGCGTCACGGCCGCGTAGGTCAGCACCGCGGCGATCGCGATACCGAAACCGCCATACACGCCACGGACTTCCGCGCGGGCCGCGGCCGTTCTGAGGTCGTAGTCGAACGGACGCAGAATCGTCTGCGGAGCTGCCAGGGCGTAGACACCCATGCCGAGGAAGAACACCCCGGCCACGACGATCACTGCGATGACCACGGTAGCCTCCTGATCAATTGATGAGGAGGCCAGCATGCCGCCCGAACCCGTGCCCGCGCTTCCACAAACCTGCTGCCCGACGGTGTGGCTGTGGCCAGGGCAGGCGCTCTACGCCGGGCCGGGACTCGGCCTTGAGCCGCATTCCGGATCGGTGTGGTGCCTGGCCGTCGGCGTCGACGGACCACTCACCGTGACACTGCAGGGCAGCGTAACCGTCGCACGCAGCGTGTTGATCCCGCCGCGGCTCACCCATCACCTTTCGATGCAGGGTGGGTTGGTGTCGAGCTACCTCGATCCCAGTTCGCAACGCAGCGCATCGTGCCGGCAGCAGTTCACCGAGTTCCGGGACGGCATCGGGGTAGGTCATGCCGCTGAGACCAGACTGACGGCAATGCCGGAGGACGACGACGCCGCGCGGCGCTGGCTGGACCTGGCCGCCCCGGATACCCCGCATCGGATCGACCCGCGGATCGAATTGGTGGCCAAGCAGATTCGCGAGGATCCCGCCGCAGCGGCATCCGCACGCGAACTCGCAGCCGCCGCGGGTGTCTCCGAATCGCGGTTCCTGCACCTGTTCCGCCGCGAGGCAGGAACCAGTCTGCGGCGCTACCGGATCTGGAGCCGGCTGGTCGGCGCCGGGACTGCCGTGGCGGCCGGTGAGAATCTGACCACCGCGGCCGCCGATGCCGGGTTCGCCAGCCCGTCACACCTGGCCGACAGCTTCAAGACCACCTTTGGGCTGTCAGCGACGCAGTTGCTCTCGACGGGTCTTCGTATCCGGACGCCGTGACGATCAGGAAGCCACCGATTCGGCGGCCGGGGCGCGGCCGAACACCATCGACTCGTCGATGCGGTCGAAGCGGTGGTCGATGGCATCCAGCACATAGTTGTGCCGCACGTGCCACGGCCGCTTGGTGCCCGAACGGGGCAGCGCATGCTCGGAACGCTGGATGTAGCCGGCCTCCAGATCCCAGGTCCGCTTCTCCGGCATCGGCGCCGCACCCTTGTGCGGGTAGGCGTGGGTGTAGCCGTGAGAACCCATGTAGGCCAACAGGTTTGCGAACGCCCGCGCGGTCATGTCGGCGCGCAGCGTCCACGACGCGTTCGTGTAGCCGATGCACCAAGCCAGGTTCGGGACATCCTCGAGCAGGAACTCCTTGTAGACATACCGCTCGGTCGGCTTGACCTCGTGACCGTCCAGCGACAACCGGATGCCGCCGAGGGCCTGTAGTTGCAGTCCGGTCGCGGTGACGATCACGTCGGCATCAACGCGCCCGCCCGACTTCAACACGATGCCCGAGGCATCGATGTGGTCGATGTGATCGGTGACGACGTCGACCCGTCCGTCGCTGATGTGCTCGAACAGGTCCCCGTCGAGCACGAGGCACAACCGTTGATCCCACGGCTTGTATCGCGGCTTGAAATGCACGTCGACGGGATATCCCTCGGGCAGCAGGGCCGCCGTCCGGCTGCGCAGGAACCGGCGACCGAGGTCGGGTGCCTTGCGGAAGAAGAAGTAGCTCAGCACGTGGATCATCGCGTTGCGGAACCGCACGATCTGATGAGATAGCTTGCGCGGAAGAAACTTACGGATCGCCTGCACCGAGGGAACAATGCGGTCCGCGGCCACCATGTAGGTCGGTGAGCGCTGGAGCATGGTCACGTGCGAGGCCTGCTGTGCCAACGCGGGCACCAGACTGACCGCGGTGGCCCCGCTGCCGATCACCACGACGCGCTTGCCCGAGTAATCCAGTGACTCGGGCCAGAACTGCGGGTGCACGACGTCGCCTTCGAACGTCTCGATGCCGGGGAACTCCGGGGTGTAGGGCTCGTCGTAGTTGTAGTACCCGGTGCCGCAGAACAGGTACCGGCACCGGAAGGTCGCGGCCTGGCCGTCCTGCTCGGCATGCACCGTCCAGGTGTCGGTGCCCGAATCCCAATCCGCCGACAGCACACGGGTGTTGAACCGGATATGGCGGTCGATTCCGTGTTCCCTGGCGGTCTCGGTCAGGTAGTCGCGTATATCGCTGCCATCGGCGACGTTCTCGGGCCGGGTCCAGGGTTGATAGGGGAAGCTCAGGGTGAAGATGTCGCTGTCCGAGCGGATCCCCGGATACCGGAACAGGTCCCAGGTTCCGCCAATTCTTGCCCGGCGTTCCAGCACGGTGTAGGTCAGCCCGGGACTCTTCTCGTAGACACGATAGGCCGCGCCCAGCCCCGAGATCCCGGCCCCGATGATGAGCACATCCGAATAGTCCGGATCCGCCGCATGGCGATCGCCGCCCATGGCGAACCTCCTTTGGTCCCGACGAGTACCACCCACCCTAGGCGTTCAGTCGCGCAGCGCGTCGACGATCTGGGCAAGCGATTCCACCGCGATCGGGCCGGGCTGGTACAGGCAGATCCGGTCGGACACCCCGGCCACGCGGTCGCGGATGTGGGCGGCAACATCGGCGGGGCTACCGCATGCCGCGATGGTGTGAAGCACCTCGTCGTCGATCAGCGAACCCATCTCCTGCCAGCGGCCCTGCTTGGACAGCGCGTTGAGTTCCGGCTGCAGGTCGCCCCAGCCGTGCACGTCCAGCACCGGGCGATAGGCGGGCGTCGATCCGTAGAAGGCCAGCAGCCGTCGCGTCGCGTCGTGAGTCGGGTCATTTTCGGATCCGACCGACACGATGATCTCCGGGACGATCGCCAGCTCCCCCGCGTCACGTCCGGCGGCGGCGAGCCCGTCACGTACCGCGGGCAACGTCGCCTCGTGCAGGAACCGCTTCGACCCGAACGGCATGACCAGCAGGCCGTCGGCGAACTGCGCGGTGGCCCGGGTGAGCCGCGGGCCCAGCGCACCGACATAGATCGGCGGCGGACCGTACGGGTTGTCCCGCGGGGTGAACGTGGGTGTCATCAAAGTGTGCTGGTAGTAGTCGCCTCGAAAGTCGAGCCGCTCCCCGGTGTCCCAGGCAGCGAAGATCGCCCGCAACGCCGCGACGAACTCTGACATCCGGGCCACCGGCCGGTCGAAGTCCGCGCCGAAGCGTTTCTCGATCTGCGTCCGGATCTGCGTACCGAGCCCGAGCGTGAACCTTCCACCGGACAGGATCTGGTGGTCGATGGCCTGGTGCGCCAGGTGAATCGGGTTACGGGGAAACGCAATTGCCACATTCGTCATCAGGTCGAGATCCCCGACCGTGGAGGCGAGCGTCAGCGGGGTGAATACGTCGTGGGGTCCCTCGAACGTGAACACTCCACTGGCACCGGCCTCGCGCAGGGCCGCAGCCCGACCCATCGCGTCGCGCGGCCCGAACAACGCTGTCATGACCTTCACGCGTGAGAGCCTAGACAGGTGAGCATCCCAACGAGCACCGACGTCGTCGTCGTCGGTGCCGGCTTCGCCGGCCTGTCCGCTGCCCGCGCCCTGACCAGGCTCGGACACGAGGTGGTGGTGCTCGAGGGGCGCGACCGGGTGGGCGGACGATCGTCGACCACCACGATCGCCGGGGTGCCGGTCGACCTGGGTGGCACGTTCGTCGGCCCCACCCAAGACGCGGTGCTGGCGCTGGCCGACGAACTCGGGTGCCGGACCGTGCCCACCTACGACCGCGGCAAGAACCTGATTCTGTGGCACGGCCGGGTCCGGGCCTACCGCAGCACGATCCCGCGGCTGTCGATGATGGAACTGTTCGACGTATCCCGCATCCAGTGGCGCTTCGACCGGCTCTGCCGGCTCATCCGGGTCAATGAGCCGTGGAAGAGTTCGAACGCCGAGACGCTCGACGGGCTCACGCTGGAGCAGTGGCTGCGCTCGGCCGGGGCCAACGCCTCGACGCGCAACCTCATGGCGATCATGTCCCGGGTCACGTGGGGTGCCGAGCCCGACGAGGTGTCGATGTTGCACGCCGCCCGCTACGTCAAGGCCGCCGGCGGGCTCGACCGCATGCTCGACGTCCGTGGCGGCGCCCAACAGGACCGGTTTCCCGGCGGCACCCAGCAGATCGCGTCGAAGATGGCCGAGGAACTCGGAGATCGAGTGGTGCTCGACGCACCGGTGGTCCGCATCGAACGCCACGACGACGGCACCGTCGCGGTGACCTGTCCCTCCGGCATGGTGCAGGCACGTGCGGTGATCGTCGCGATCCCGCCGCAGCACCGAACCGGGATCGAATTCAGCCCGGCGCTGCCCAAGCCGTATACCGACCTGGCCGCGAACTGGCCGCAGGGCAACCTCAGCAAGGCATACGCCGCCTATGAACGACCGTTCTGGCGCACCAACGGTTGCTCAGGCGAGGCATTGTCCGACGAGGGCCCCGTGTTCATCACCTTCGATGTGAGCCCGGCCGACGGCAGTTCCGGCGGCCCCGGAATCCTTCTCGGTTTCACCGACGCCCGCACCTTCGACCGGTTGTCACCCGCAGAGCGGCGCGAGCAGGCCCTGTCCGGGTTCGCCACCCTGTTCGGCGACGCGGCCCGGCAACCGATCGATTACGTCGACCACTGTTGGAGCGCAGAACAATTCGCACCGGGCGGGCCGACGGCGGCGGTACCGCCGGGATCGTGGACTCAGTACGGCAAGTGGCTGCGGGAACCGGTGGACGCGATCCACTGGGCCGGCACCGAAACCGCGAATGAGTGGACCGGATTTCTCGACGGGGCGGTGCGGTCCGGTCAGCGTGCGGCCGCCGAAGTCGCGGGCCGCCTTACTGATTGACCGCCCGGGACGACGCGACCGATTCGGCCAGCGCCCGCAACTGGGCGTTCACCTGCGACGGGCATTCCAGGATGGCGCAGTGCCCACCGGGCATCTCGACGAAGGCATGCAGGTTCGGGGCATCTGCGGCGATCCGGCGGGCGGCGTTGATGGGCAGCAAGCGGTCCTTGGAGCTGCCGATCACCAGCGTGGGCACCGACAGGTTCTGCAGCGAGATGTGTTGTGGTCCCAGCCCGTTCACCAGCGTGCGGGCCCAGCCACCGCGTCCGGCGGCCGGAGTCTCGGCGAACAGCTGATAGACGAATTCGGCGACCGACGGGTCGGCGTCACGGCCCACCGCCAGACGGGCGACGAAACGCTTGTTGGGACGCTCGATGATTCGCGGCATCCGCGTACCGCCGAAGGTCCGGATCGCCGTACCCGCCGCCCGGACCCGCGTCGATGCCAGCGGGGCCGGGACCCTCAACAGCTTCACATCGCGCACCAGGTCTCCGGTGGTGGTGTTGATCAGTGCGACGGCGTCGGCACGGGCGGGCACCCGGCCCGGATAGCGTTGCGACCATGAAGTGATCGCGATACCGCCCATCGAATGCCCGGCGACGACGGCACGTTCACCAGGCCTCAGCGTGGCGTCGAGTACCGCGTCGAGATCGGCGGCGAGGTGGTTGAGGCTGTAGCGGTTACGCCCCCGTGGGGTCTCGCTGTGGCCGTGTCCGCGATGGTCGTAGGCGATGACGCGGTAGTCCGTGGCCAGATCGGCGATCTGGTGCGCCCAGACGCCGATGGCACACGTGATGCCGTGAGCCAGCACGATCGGGTAGCCGTCCTCGGGTCCGAACACCTCGGCATGCAGCCGCACGCCGTCGACGGCGCGCACCTCGACAGTGCGACCCGGTGGTAGCTGGGGAAGGGTCATGATGCTCCGATCGTTGGCGTCGTTGCCGGGTGAAACAGAGGGATTACGAGCTTACCGCTTGGGTGATCAGCACGGGTTTTACCACGTCAGCGGACTTTGCGGCGGCCCACGCGTGGCCGAAGTCGTCGAACGGGTAGCGGCTGACGAACTTGTCGAGCGGTAGTTCGCCACGGCGGTGCAGATCGACCAGGCGCGGGATGAAGGTCTGCGGTTCGCTGTCGCCCTCGACCACGCCACGCACGCTCAGCCCCTTGCCCATGATCGCGGCGACCGGCAGTTCGGCCGTCAACGCGCCGAGGCCCAGTAGCGCCAGGGTGCCGCGCTCGCGCAACACCGCGATCGCTGTCATGAGGACATCTGGGCGAGCGGTGGTGTCGACCGCCGCCGCCGCTCCCCCGGTCAGCTCGAGTACAGCCGCGGCCACATCGGCACCGGCGGTCGGATCGATCGTGGCGGTGGCACCCAACTCGGTTGCCAGCGAACGTCGTTCGGCGATCGGGTCGACGGCGACGACGGCCCGGCAACCGGCGATGCGGGCACCCATGACCGCGGAAAGCCCCACCGCTCCGGCCCCGAACACCACAAGTGCGTCCGTGGGTTGCGGTGCAAGCACATTGAGCACGGCGCCCACCCCGGTCTGCACGCTGCAGCCCAGCGGGGCGGCCAGCGCGGGGTCGATCGGCTCGGGCAGCACCACAGCGTTGCGGCTGCCGGCGATCGCATACGTGCAGAAGCTGGACTGACCGAAGAAGCCGCCGCCGATAGGGCCCCCGTCGGCGTGCAGAGCGCCGGACTCACCGCGGGTGCCGCGCATGTTCAGGTCGGTGGAACGCTCGCAGTAGGCCGGGGTGTCCGCCTGACAGTTGGAGCAGGCGCCGCAGCTGGCGAAGGTGAGAACGACCTGGTCCCCCACCGCGGGTACAGCATCCGGTCCGGCCTCGACGACCGTGCCCGCACCTTCGTGACCGAACACCATCGGCAGCTTCCGAAACCGCGCCGCGACGCTCACATCGGTGTGGCAGATGCCCACGGCGTCGATGCGAACCAGCACTTCGTCGCCGCGGGGTGGACGAATCTGCACGTCGGTGAGCTGGGGATCGGCTCCGGCGTCGAGCACCACCGCAGCGCGGGCGTTGAGCATCCGGTGATGCTAAGCCACTCACTTGACACCTGTCACAATTGGCTGGCGACCCACCAGAAGGAGACAACGATGCGTGCAGCACAGATCACCCGACTCGACGGTCCGGACGCGGTGCGGGTGGCCGAGGTGGAGGAGCCCTCCAGCGCCGAGGGCGCCGAGCAGGTTGTGATCGACGTCCACGCCGCTGGAGTCGCCTTCCCCGACGCCCTGCTCACCCGCGGTCTCTACCAGTACAAGCCGGAGCTCCCGTTCACCCCGGGTGCCGAAATCGCCGGGGTGGTGCGCAGCGCACCGGCCGATGCCCAGGTTTCCGCCGGTGACCGCGTGCTCGGCCTGACCATGTTGTCGGGCGGCATGGCCGAAGTCGTCGCACTGCCCGCGGAGCGCGTGTTCCCCCTGCCGGACGCCGTGTCGTTCGAGGCCGGCGCCGGCATCCTGTTCAACGACCTGACCGTCCAGTTCGCCCTGCGCACCCGTGGCCGGCTGGCCGAGGGCGAGACCGTCCTGGTGCACGGCGCCGCCGGTGGGATCGGCACCTCGGCGCTTCGACTGGCCCCGGCGTTGGGAGCCGCACGCACGATCGCCGTGGTGTCCACCGAGGAGAAGATCGAGATCGCTAGGGCCGCAGGTGCTTCCGACGTGGTGCTCGCCGACGGGTTCCGCGATGCGGTGAAGGAACTCACCGGCGGGCGGGGCGTGGACATCGTGGTCGACCCGGTCGGCGGGGATCGCTTCACCGACTCGCTGCGCTCACTGGCCGTGGGCGGACGGCTCCTGGTCATCGGGTTCACCGGCGGTGAGATCCCCACGGTCAAGGTCAATCGCCTGTTGCTCAACAACGTCGACGTGGTCGGCGCCGGCTGGGGCGCCTGGACGTTCTCCCACCCCGGCTACCTGCAGGAGCAGTGGGCCGAACTACAGCCGCTGCTGGCCTCCGGCGCGGTGGCCGCACCACAGCCCGAGGTGTTTCCGCTCGAGCAGGCCGCAGCGGCCATCGCGTCGCTGGAGAACCGCAGCGCCAAGGGCAAAGTGGTACTGAAGCTGCGGTGACCCGGGAATAATAGCGCCGGTGTCGGTGTTGCGGGGTGCGTGAGTGAACATGCCGAACTGAGCCCGACCGACTGGGTACGCGACCAGACCCAACGCATCCTGGAACAAGGCACCACCGAGGGCGTCGAGGTGCTCGACCGCCCGATCGTGCTGTTCACGACGACGGGCGCCAAGTCCGGCAAGAAGCGGTACGTGCCGCTGATGCGCGTGGAAGAGAACGGCCGCTACGCGATGGTGGCCTCCAAGGGTGGCGCGCCGGAGCATCCGTCGTGGTACTTCAACGTCAAGGCGAACCCCGCCGTGACGGTGCAGGACGGCGACAAGACCGTCGCGCTGACCGCCCGCGAAATCTCCGGTGACGAGCGCGAGCACTGGTGGAAGCTGGCCGTCGAGGCCTACCCGCCCTACGCCGAATACCAGACCAAGACCGACCGACAGATTCCGGTCTTCATCGTCGAATGACGACTACCACCATCCGAGGGCGTCGGACATCTGCCGCGCCAACTCGGTGGTGAGTGTGCGCACGTAGGTCGCCGACAGGTGGTGGGCATCGTGGTACACCAACACGTTGCCCTCCACGGCGCGGCAGATCGTGGGCCGGCACACCGCATCGGTGAGGTCGAGGACCTTCATCAGTGGATAGTCGGCCAGGTGATCGAGAGTCGGATTGCGTTGCGCCAGGGCTTCGTTGCGGGGCACTCCACAGGACTCGACGTCACCCCCCTTGGACAGACAGTCCACGGGCGAGAAGAACCAGCCGTCACGGAGCATCCACGGTGTGTCACGCATGCCGAGCATCGGAATTCCATTGGCGGACAACTCATCCCATATGCCCAGATAGTAATCGGGCACATAGTCGCCCGGGCCGTTGAGGATCGGGCGCGTCGAGGTGAAGAACACGTAGTCCGGCCGGTCGGCGATGATCTGCGCCAAGGCGTTGTCCGACCACGTCCGGCAGGACGGATATTTCTCGAACGACCCCGCGATGATCGGCACGGCTTTGGTGGTCAGCGGACAGCCGAACTTCAAGTAGGTGGTCACCTTGACGCCGTGTTGGCGTCCGATCTGATGTAGCGCCGTCAGCCAGTGCTCGGAATGCGACCCACCCGCCAACGCGATGGTGTGGGCTCCGTCGGGATCTCCGTACACGCACGTGACGACCTCACCACCGGTGAATCCCGTGACGCAATGGTCGATCGAGGACGGCGGGATGTCGTCATCGGCCTCCAGCGCGCTCGGGCGCATCGGCAGTTTGGCGACTCGGTGATTCTCGGTGAGCGCGAGCGCGCCCGGGTAGTCGCGCATCGACAGCATGCCCAGTTCCGCGCCACTGGCCCGGGCGAGCGCGACATGTCCGCGCCACATCAGCGACGACGCCACGAGCATCACCGTCACCAGCAGAACCGCGGCACCCGGCACGGCCCACGTGCGGGCAAGCCGATACCACCGGGCTTGCCATTGCGCCCTGGCTGACCATGCGGTGAGCCAGGAAATCAGCACGGCGGCCAGAGCGACAGCGGCGCCATCGGCCACGCCGACCGAATCGTCATTGATGAAGGCCAGCCAAAAGATCAACAAGGGCCAGTGCCACAGGTACAGCGGGTAGGCCATCGATCCGAACGCCACGAGCGGGCCGCTGCGCAGGATTTCGTTCGCCCTCGGCGGCATCGCCTGAGCTGCGCTGACTATCACCAGCACCGTCGCCGCCACCGGAATCAACGCCCAGGCGCCCGGGGATTGCACCGTCCGGTCCGTGAGCACGCCGCACACCAGGATCGCCACCAGACCGGCCGCGGCGACACCGGCGCGCAGCCAACCCGGCCACCGAAGTCGACCCACCGGCCCGGCCACGAGGGCCGCTGCGAGAACCCCGGCCAACACCTCCCAGGCCCGGGCGAAGGTGCTGTAGTAGGCGAGCATCGGGCTGTCCGACTGCGTCGTGACCGCGTAGTACAGCGAGGCCGTCAACGCGGCAGCGGACACCCCGACCAGAGTTGCGGGTCGCGCGAGGCGTCCCCGACGCACCGTCACCGCCATGATCACCCCGGCCAGCCCAACGAAGGCCAGAGTGAACTGGCCGAGCATCGAGAGCGCCCACAGGTGATGCAGCGGGGTCACCGTCTCGCCCGCCTGCACATAGTCGTCGGCCGAGCCCAGCAACTGCCAGTTCTGGTAGAAGCCCAGGCTGGCCAGGGTCTGATCGGCGAAGGCCTCCCACCTGGTCTCCGGCTGGACGAGCACAGTCAGCACCGCACACACGGCCAGCACGAGAACCAACGGCGGCACCACCCTGCGCGCCAGCTGGCACATCTCTGCGACCACCGCCGTGGGGCTCGTCAGACTGCGCAGGACGCGACCACCGAGGAAGAAGCCGGTCAGAACCAGCAGGACATCCAGCCCGCCACAGGCCCGGCCGAACCAGAAATGGCAGATGACGACCATCACGATGGCCACACCACTCAACCCGATCAGGTCGTCACGAACCCGCCGCGCAACGGAGGGAACGAGAACCGGATCGCCAACAATCACCTGCACGCTGAACTTTCCCTGGGCTGTCTCGCCGGTCACTGACGACGGAACACCCTGGGGCCACGCCGTTCGCCGCACCGAGCATAGGCCACCCAACCGGGTGGTCAGGTCCAGCAACCGGGCGTCCGAATACTCCCTATCGGACAGGTAGTAGTGACTTGTTGTACGAAACGGCCATAGGCACATGTGCGCAGGCAAATCTAGCCTTGAGTCATGACCGCCACCGCCACACCGGCTGCCAAGAAGTCCACCTACCGGCCGCTGGAGCTGTTCGACACCGACCGGTTGCTCGACGACGACGAACGCGAGATCGCCGCGACCGTGCGCAAGTTTGTCGATACCCGCCTGCGGCCCAACGTGGGCGAATGGTTCGAATCAGCCACCCTGCCCCGGGAGCTGGCCAAGGAGTTCGGCAAGCTCGGCGTTCTCGGCATGCACCTGCAGGGCTACGGCTGCGCGGGCACCAACGCCGTCAGCTACGGATTGGCCTGCACGGAGCTGGAAGCCGGCGACAGCGGGTTCCGCAGTTTCGTCTCCGTCCAGGGCTCGCTGTCGATGTTCTCCATCTACCGCTACGGCTCGGAGGAACAGAAGAACGAATGGCTGCCCCGGCTGGCCGCCGGTGATGCGATCGGCTGCTTCGGCCTGACCGAACCCGACTTCGGTTCCAACCCGGCCGGCATGCGCACCCGCGCCCGCCGCGACGGAAGCGACTGGGTGCTCAACGGCACCAAGATGTGGATCACCAACGGCAACCTCGCCGACGTGGCCACCGTGTGGGCCCAGACCGACGACGGCATTCGCGGGTTCCTGGTGCCCACCGGCACCCAGGGATTCACCGCCAACGAAATTCACCGCAAGCTCTCCCTGCGGGCCTCGGTCACCTCCGAGCTCGTGCTCGACAACGTCCGGCTGCCGGCCTCGGCGCAACTGCCGCTGGCCGAAGGTCTGTCCGCCCCGCTGTCATGTCTCAACGAGGCCCGGTTCGGCATCGTGTTCGGCTCCCTCGGCGCGGCCCGCGACAGCCTGGAGACCGCGATCGACTACGCCGGTTCGCGCGAGGTGTTCGACAAGCCGCTGACCAGCTACCAGCTCACCCAGGAAAAACTGGCCAACATGACCGTCGAGCTCGGCAAGGGCATGCTGCTGGCGATCCACCTGGGCCGCATCAAAGATGCCCAGGGGGCCAGGCCCGAGCAGATCAGTCTGGGCAAGCTCAACAACGTCCGCGAAGCGCTGGCCATCGCCCGGGAATGCCGGACCCTGCTGGGCGGCAGCGGCATCACCCTCGAATACTCACCGTTGCGCCATGCCAACAACCTCGAATCCGTCCTCACCTATGAGGGCACCTCCGAGATGCACCTGCTGTCCATCGGCAAGGCACTGACCGGGCAGGCGGCCTTCCGCTGATGACCGTTGCCATCGAGCACCTGATCGGCGGGCAGTGGGTACCTGGCACCGGCGACACGCTGCTCAGCGTGAACCCGGCACAACCGAGTCTGGTTGTGGCCCAGGGAAGTACTGCCCGCGCGTCCGACGTCGACGCCGCGGTGGGTGTGGCCGCCGCAGCGTTGCCAGCCTGGGCCGCCACCCCGATGCACCAGCGCGGCACAGTCCTGCTGGGTGCCGCGGACATCGTCGACCGCAATGCCGAGGAGTGGGGCCTGGAGTTGGCCCGCGAAGAGGGCAAGACGAAAGCCGAAGGCATCGGCGAGGTTCAACGGGCCGCGCAGATCCTGCGCTACTACGGAAATGAGGGCGATCGGCAGGCGGGCGAGATCTACTCGTCGCCCCGGGCCGGTGAACAGATCCTCATCACCCGCAAACCGCTCGGCGTGGTCGGGGTCATCACCCCGTTCAACTTCCCCATCGCCATCCCGGCCTGGAAGATCGCGCCCGCGCTGATCTACGGCAACACCGTGGTGTGGAAACCCGCGAGCACCGTTCCACTGCTGGCGATCCGGCTCGCGCAGGCACTGACCGAGGCCGGCCTGCCCGCCGGTGTGCTCAACCTGCTGATCGGCGGATCCGACATCGGCAACGCGATCGTCGACCACCGCGGGATCGACGGAATCACGTTCACCGGGTCCACCGGGGTCGGGCGGCGCCTCGCCGCGGCCGCGGCGGCGCGCGGAGTCCCGGCACAGGCCGAAATGGGTGGTAAGAACGCCGCCGTCGTCCTCGACGACGCCGATGTCGAACTGGCCCTTGAGCAGGTGATGCTCGGCGCGTTCCGCTCGACCGGTCAGAAGTGCACCGCCACGTCCCGCCTGATCGTCACCGACGGGATCGCCGACGAGTTCCTGGCCGCGCTGGCCGATCGCGCGGCATCCCTGACCGTCGGAGACCCGACCGACGACGCAACCCAGATGGGACCTGTCGTCAACGACGCTGCACACCGGTCTATTTCGGCAGGACTTCAGACCGCAGCCGCGCAGGGCGCCACGGTCCTGACGGGCGGACGCCCCTACGCCGACGGGCCACTGGCCGAGGGCTACTTCATCGCACCGACCATCGTCGAACTCAACGGCGCCGCCGCCGACGTGTGGACCGACGAATTGTTCGGACCGGTCCTCGCCGTGAAGCGGGCCGCCGATGCCGACGCCGCGTTCGCACTCGCCAACGACAGCGAGTTCGGGCTCTCGGCGGCGGTTTTCACCCAAGATCTGACCCGGGCACTGCAGGCTGTCGAGCAGATCGACGTCGGCGTGCTGCACGTGAACTCCGAGTCGGCTGGTGCCGATCCACACGTACCGTTCGGCGGAGCGAAGAAGAGCGGGCTCGGCCCCAAGGAGCAGGGCGGCGCCGCACGGGAATTCTTCACCCACACCACGACGGTGTACCTGCGGGGCGGGCGGCCGGGAGCATGAGCGTGAGCATGGGTGCCCTCGACGGAGTCGTCGTCGTCGATTTCAGCCGTGTGCTGGCCGGGCCGTACGCGACCATGATGCTCGGCGACTTCGGCGCCGAGGTCATCAAGGTCGAACGCCCGGGCACCGGCGACGACACCCGGGCGTGGGGCCCGCCGTACGACTCGACCGGCGTGGCAACGTATTTCAACGCAGTCAACCGCAACAAGCGTTCGGTGACGCTCGACCTCACCGACCCCGACGACCGCGAGCACGCCCGATCCCTGGTAGCCCGCGCCGACATCGTGGTGGAGAACTTCCGGCCGGGGACCATGGAGAAACTCGGTCTGGGCTACGACGACCTGCGCGCGATCCGTCCCGATCTGATCTACTGCTCGATCACCGGATTCGGCCGGGACGGCGGCGCCGAGCTGCCGGGCTATGACCTACTGGTGCAGGCGGTCGGCGGGTTGATGAGTGTCACCGGAACCGAACCGGGCGATCCGACCAAGGCCGGCGTGGCCCTGGTCGACGTCCTGGCCGGCCTGCACGCGCTGAGTGGGATCCTGGCGGCGCTGGCGCACCGCGACCGCACCGCAGTCGGACAGCGCGTCGACACCAATCTGTTCTCGGTGTTGTTGTCCTCCATGGTCAATCAAGCTTCCGGGTACCTCGGTGCCGGCGCGGTGCCGCAGATCATGGGCAATCGCCATCCGAGCATCTCGCCGTACCAGACGTTCGACACCGCCGACCGACCCATCGCGGTAGCCGTCGGCAACGACAAACAGTTCCGGTCCTTCTCCGCCGCCATCGGCGAACCGCAGCTGGCCCAGGACCCCCGGTTCGCTACCAACCCGGACCGAGTCGCCCACCGGGATGCGTTGTGCGCCATCATCGAAACCGCGCTGAAGAGACACGGTGCCGATCACTGGTACGCCGCGCTGACCGCCGCGAGCGTGCCGGCCGGCCCGATCAACGACCTGTCGGAGGCATTCGCGTTCGCCCACCGACTCGGCTTGGAAGCGACGGTCGCGGTGCCCGGAACACCCACACCTCAAGTAGCCAACCCGATCACCTTGTCGGCGACCCCGGTCACCTACCGCAGTGGACCACCTCGTCTGGGCGCGGGCGACGACTCTCTCAGCCCGGCCGGCGAGATGCCAGCAGCTGCCAGGCCTTGAGCGCCAGCCACAACTGTGCCCGGGTATCGGCCGATTCGAGGTCGTCACCCAACAGTTGGGAGATCCGCCGCATCCGGTTGCGCATGGTGTGGCGATGCACCGCAAGCTCAGTGGCCGCCGCCTCCATCTGACCGTTACGACGGAGGAAGGCCGCGAGGGTGGGGATCAGATCCTCCCCACCCGCCAGTGCATCCAATGGTGCTGCCAGCACCCGCAGTTCGGCCGTGCTCCGGCCCTCGAGCAGCACACCCATCGGGCTGAGTTCACCGAATTCGGTGAACCGCCCGCTGCCGGAATGCGCCGCGATGCGGGCCTGCTCCAAGGCCGTGGACAGATCGGTCGGCCCGACAGTCCGGCTCATCCCACCGCTGACCGTGATGCCCGTCTTCTGCTCGAGTTCCTCGATCACCGCGCGGATGCGACGTCGGCTCCCGGCCGCCGGCACGATGATCACGATCTCGTCACCCATCGGGGCCATCAGAAACGATGTCAGCACCCGTCCCAGCACGTGCTGCGCGGCCAGCAGCGGGCCCGCACCGGTGAACGACGCCACCACGATGTCACCGCCGGGCTCAAAACCGAAGTAGCGCAACACCGCACCGTCGACAGCACCTGTGCCGGAAATCATCTCGCGGGCCACCGCGGTCCGCAGTAGCTGTTCGGCGTCGACCACCCGGGCCGGTTTCTCGATCGCGATCGAGATCAGCGACACGGCATGGGCGACCAGGAGCCGGTCGGCGTTGGACATCGGCTCGGACGTGCGTATCGCAAGCCGTCCGCGAACGGGCTGGGCGGCGCGCAGATTCTGGATGGTGACGTAGGCATCCCCGTCAGCGGTGACATGGGCGCCGCCGTGCCGACGCGCGGGCTGCACCTGCTCTCCGAGCACGGCGATCAGCCGCTCCTGGTCGTCGCCCCCGGCCGCCAGCACGGTGCCGTCGTTGTCCACCACGACCACAGTCGCGGACAGACGATCCGCCAAAGCGTCGACCACCCCGGGAATACCACCCCGCAGTGTCGCGCGGGCCAGTACCTCCTGGTCGTCGACCACGCGCTGCACCGAGCGCAGTTCGTCGGCCTTGAGCGCGTCGATCACCGCCCGTGCGATCGCGATGAACGGCGTCGAGGCGGGCACTTCGAGCACGGGAATCCCCAACTGATCGCCGGCGGCACGTACCGCCGGCGGGATGTCGGCAATCGTGGTGCCGGTGTCGACGGCCAGCGCCGCGGTCCCGGCCGCCGCCAGGCGTGCCACGTAGGCGAATTGCGCGTCGGCATCCGCTCCGATGTTGATGCCGGTCGTCATGACCAACTCGCCGCCGGCCAGATACGGAGCCGGGTCGGGCAACTCGATCGCATGCGCCCACGAGATCTCACGGTCAGCGCCGCGCGCTCCGGCCACCAGGACCAGACCGAGACTGTCGGCCTCGGTCAGATCCCGCACGGTGAGCGCCACAGGAGAAGTCTTACTCCTTTTCCACGGTCGGCGGCGCCACCTCGGCGCCTGACTGTGACCGTGCCCACTCCACACGCATGAAACAGGTTGAGCTGTAGCGAAACTCACACTCTAAGAATTGCTTTTAGACAGTCGCTGCGAGGAGCATGGGAGACGTCCAGTTCGCTCGGGCGATCCCCGAGGTGTGGACGTCAACAAACAACGAGTACCCGTGATCCGGGGCACTTTCGAGGAGTGAGAAGTATGTCCTTCGCACAGTTTCGCGCCAACCAGAAGCGCGCCAACATGCGGCGCCGCCTCTATGCGCGGATCAACGAACTGCCGAACTCGTCGGTTCGCGAAGAGTTGATCGCAGTTGTTCAGCGGCACGAGCTTCAGGATGCAGATCACTGAGATGACGAATCCGCTGTACAGAGCCGGTGGCCCGAAGGCCTCCGGCTCTGTTGTTTTCGGCGGGTTGACGGTCGCCGGTTGATCTTCGTCCGACCCTTCAGCCGCGGCCGAAGTACGGCATGGACCGCGCCATCACCGTCAGCGACGGCACCGACACCTCCAGGGGCAGATCGATCAGGTGCGCCACCGCGCGGGCTACATGCCCGACGTCGAAAGTCGGTTCAGCCGCGAGACTTCCGTCGGCCTGCAGGCTCTGATGACTGAATCCCGCAGTCATGTCGGTCGCGGCATTGCCGATGTCGATCTGGGTGATGCAGATGTCGATATCGCGCAGGTCCAACAACATTGACGCGGTCAGCCCACTCATCGCGTGTTTGGTGACGGTGTAGGCCAGGCTTCGGGGGCGGGGCCGGTGTGCCGAGATCGATCCGTTGTTGATGATGCGTCCGCCGCGCGGCAGCTGGGCGGCCATGACTCGAGCGGCTTCCCGGGCACAGAACACCGCGCCGTCGACGTTGGTGCGCCATGTGTCGTGCCACTGCTGGTCGTCGAGGTCGGCGATCGACGCCGACGGCCCGAACACCCCTGCGTTGTTGAACAACACATCGACGCGCCCGAAGGTCGACACCGCGTCGGCGAACAGCGCCCGCACCGAGGCTGAATCCGTGACGTCGGTAGGCACGACGCGGGCGTTCGGATTCCCGCCTGCCACCTCGGCCAGCGGCGCGGCGCGGCGGCCCGCCAGCACCACGTGATGCCCGGCGTCCAGCAGAGCCCGGGCCGTCGCGCGGCCGATACCACTACCCGCGCCCGTGATGACCACGACTTTGCCCATGCGCCCGATTGTGCCCGACCTCGCCTCAGCGCATCCGGGATCGCCGGCTGCGCTGAGGCGAGGGAGTTCAGCGGAGCAGGTAGAGGCCTACCGTGCCTCCGTCATTCACCGCATAGACGGCCTCACCGGGACCGGCGCCGGCCGCATTGGCGGCGGCCACGGCCGAAGGAGCGTCTGCGTGATTGCCGGTCCAGTTCCACGCACGGCCCGCGGTACCCGTGTGGTTGTCGAAGATGTAGAGGCCGACGGTGCCGCCGTCATTGACCTCGAAAATCGCCTCCCCAGGTCCCGCTCCCGAGGCGGTGGCGGCAGCCGCCGCCGAGGGGGCGTCCTGGTGATTGCCCGTCCATCTCCAGCTCATGGTTGAACTCCCACGTCGAGTGCCGATGCCCTGGTCGATGGGCTCCTCCACTGTCGGCCACGGTCACGGCGCGGCGCACGCGTAGTGCACTACTCGACTGGCCTAATGTGTCGGCGTGCCACCCGCAGGGCTCGGGCGCGGGGCGGTGAAGAAAGACCCGATCACGGCGAACACGCTGATCACCGCGGCGGCGGTGAAAGCCGCATGCACGCCGGGCAGATCCGGCGCCCCACCCGAGTGGGACGCCTTGGTCATCACCGTCACGAACAGCGCGGTGCCCGCCGCGCCGCCGACCTGCTGCAGCGTCGTCAGGATGGCACTGCCATGCGAGTAGAACCGGTCGGGCAGGACGGCGAGCGCGTCAGTCATCAACGGGGTGAACATCATCGACAGGCCCAGCATCATGACCGACTGCAAGACCACCAGCTCCCAGACCGGCGACGCCGCCGACAGCAGCGTGAAACCCCACAGCGACACACACAGCATCAGCGACCCGGGCACGACCAGCAGACGGGCGCCGTGACGGTCATAGGCCCGCCCGACCAGCGGCCCGGCCAACCCCATCAACAGCCCGCCGGGCAGTGTCGCCAACCCGGCCACCAGCGCGCTCTGCTTCAACACATCCTGCACGTACAACGGCACCATGATGATCGCGCCGAACAACCCCATGAAGCCGAGGACCACCAGGCTCAGCGACACCGAGAACCGTCGATAGGTGAACGGCCGCAGGTCCAGGAACGCTCGGTCGCGTCGCTGCAGCTGTATCTGCCGCGCACCGAATGCCACCATCGCCGCCGCACCGATCACCATCGGCACCCAAGCGGGCACCGCCTGTCGGCTGTGAGCGGACTCGCCAATGAGCGACAGCCCGAACACCAAGCCCGCGAACGCGATCGCCGACAGCGGGACCGAGACGGGATCGATCGGGGTCGGATGCTCCCGCTCGTCGTCGACGCGTAGCCACGCGAGACCGGCGCTCAACGCGAGCAGGGCGATCGGCAGCACGATCCAGAACATCCACCGCCAGTCCAGTGAGCCGAGGATGAACCCAGACAGCGTCGGCCCGATCGCCGGTGCGACGGCGATGACGATCGAGATGGTGCCCATCATCTGGCCGCGCCGGTCGGCGGGAATCAGCGTCATGACCGTCGTCATCAACAGCGGCATCATGACCGCGGTACCGCAGGCCTGCACGATGCGTCCGACCAGCAGGACCGTGAAACCCGGCGCGAGCGCGGCCACCAGCGTGCCGGTACAGAACAACGACATCGACGCCAGGTAGATACTGCGCACCGGGAACCGCTGCAGCAGCGAACCCGACATCGGGATGACCACGGCCATGGTCAACAGGAAGCCACTGGTGAGCCATTGCGCGGTGCTCGCCGAGATGTCCAGATCGACGATCAGGGCAGGTAAAGCGACGCTCATGATGGTCTCGTTGAGGATCATCACGAACGCCGAGCTGACCAACAGCGCGATGATGACATTGGCGCTCGACTGGGCACGCGGTTGCGCCGCGATCTCCCCCGTGCTCGGGCCCGTCATTGTGTCCCACTCTCCTAGCTCCCCCGAGCTTTGCCTGCGCAGCCACCCAGGGTAGGTCGGACACCCGACATCAGGGAAACCGATTTTTGTGCTGCGGTTGACCGGCGCAGGCGGTGCTCGCCCATCGAGCCGCCGCGAAATGCGACGGCAGAGGATCGCAGCCACGCCGCACGAAGCGCTGGGCCAGTGCGGTATTCGCATCGAGTGGGCACCATCCACCCGGCAGTTCGCCGGCAAGTGGTCTCTGTCGATCCTTCCCGGCCAACCGCCCACTGCGGAGTGTTCCGAAGACTAGAGTCCGTGCCGAACCGCGGCGGCTGCTGCCGATCGCGGCAGCGATGAGCACCAAAACGGTGAGGTGGATCAATGACCACGAGCGACGAACCGCGGACCAAGCGCCGCGGCATCATGCAGTCCCTCACCGGGCTGTGTGTCCGCTATGTCGAGCGTCTGATGCCCGATCCATATCTGTTCGCGGTCATCCTGACCCTCATCGTCGCCGGCCTGGTCGCCTTCTTGGTGCACGGTGCAACACCCGACGGCATGCTCAAGGCGTGGTACGGCGGTGTGTGGGGATCGCAGAACATCTTCACGTTCGCCTTCCAGATGGTTCTGATCCTGGTGACGGGCTACACCCTTGCCGAGGCGCCGATTCTGAAACGGGCCATCGTCGCCATCGCCGCCAAACCGAACAACCAGGTTCAGGGCGCCTTCCTCTGTTTCGGCGTGAGCGCTGTTCTCTCCCTCCTCAACTGGGGACTCGGGTTGGTGGCCGGCGCGCTGGTCGCCCGGCAGGTTGCGAAGCGATTCACCGACGCGCATTTCGGCTACCTCATCGCAGCGGCGTTCATGGGCTTCATCGTGTGGACGCAGGGGCTTTCGTCGTCGATCGCCCTGGCGAACACGGACAGCGCCAGCCCGATCAACGTGATCCACAAGATCACCGGCATCACCGTGCCGCTGAGCCTGACGATCTTCCAGCCCTACAGCTGGCTGTCGGTGATCGTCGTGCTGGCGCTGCTCGCGCTCGCCATCTGGCGGATGGAACCGACGCAGAGCCTCGCACCCGATCCCGCGGTGTTCGAGGACGAGGATGCGCCCGAGGACGTGGGTGGCCCGGCGGCTTCGTCGGCGGAAGGCAAGAAGTCGTTCGCCGAATGGCTGGAAAACCTGTGGATCCTCAATGTCCTGGTATTCGCCGCGGGCATCGCCTATTTCGTCCTCAGCGGCTTCGCACTGAACATCTCATCGATGATCATGTTGTTCACCATCACCAGTGCGTTGCTGCATCGCACGCCGATCCGGTTCATCCGGGCCTTCACCGGTGCCGCCAAGGTGTCCGGCCCACTGCTTCTGCAGTATCCGCTGTACGGCGGTCTGGTCGGCTTGCTGGGCTATCAGGCGGTGGAGGGTGCCAAACCGCTGCAGACGCTGCTGGCAGAGGCGTTCGTGAACGGCGCGTCCCAGTACACACTGCCGTTCCTGACCTTTATCGGCTCATTGATCATCAGCCTGTTCGTGCCGTCGGGCGGTGGGCACTGGGCGGTACAGGGCCCGATCGCCGTCGACTCTGCGCTGGCGATCGGTCAGGACTCGCCGGCGTACCTGGGTCTGATCTCCATGGCGGTGGCCGTCGGCGAGGGTGTCGCGAACATGATCCAGCCGTTCTGGCTACTGCCTCTGCTGGCGATTGCGAAACTCAATGTCCGTCAGGTGATGGGCTTTACGGTCGTCGCGTTCCTGATCGGAGTGGTGGTCCTGGGCGCCACCACGCTCGTTGCGCCATACGTGATCTGACCCCTCTCCGTCGCGTGGCCCGTGGTTGGCGTGGCTGCGTGGGCTTTGGACCGTTCCCGGCGCCGCCGGAAGCGGTATTCGCGACCGCAGGGCCCGGAGATTCACGTCGCGAACGCAGGTTTGGAATGCGCGCCTCGTGGGGTACAGGCAGGCAGCGCGGCGCCACGGAGGCGCCAAGAAGCGAGAAAGGTTGGGCGGAGCTGTGATTCCTTTCATTTGCCCGAGTTGCGGCGAGTTCGACATCGATTCCCCCGAGTGCGGGTCCTGCGCACGCAGCGATCAAGAGGTGCAGGACGCTGCCTGAGTGCCGGGCGCGCCAATACCGGAATTGCTCAACTATGCCGCCCGATCGTCGGGGTCCCGACGTCGGGGGCGCGCAGGCTCGCCGCGTGGCTTGGGCATGCCCTCGGCGTCATCGTGTTCGGCCGGATCGATCCGATGGGAGGATGGCGAAAAAGTGCCCGTTCGGATCTCTGGGTGATACGTCCGCTGCAGCGTTCGAGAGCTGAGATCGAAGCGGAAGCTCGTCACCATCACGGCAATGAAAATGGCCCCCAGACCGAAGTCCGAGGGCCATTTCCTCTTGGTAGCGGGGACAGGATTCGAACCTGCGACCTCTGGGTTATGAGCCCAGCGAGCTACCGAGCTGCTCCACCCCGCGTTGCGAATACAAGGTTACCGGGGTCTTACGCAGAGCTCCAAATCGGGTGCTCAGAGGGGTTTCTGCTCCGAAAAACCATCGGAAATCACCCCACGAAACGCACCACCTGACCGCACCGGAACACCCCGGCCGGGTCGTGCCGGTCGGCCAGTGCGGCCAACCAGTGCCGGGTGTCCTCGTCATAGACGCGGGTAGCCCGCCCGGCATCCTCGGACGGTGCGAAATTGGCGAGCTGGCCGCCGCTGGACCATGGCGACAGGGCCACGATGAGCGCGCCGGCCTGCGGCACCACGGCATCGGCCATCGGGGGCACCAGGACCCCGATGGTGCTCACCGCGAAAGCGGCGTCGCGATGGCAGAACGCGCTGCGGTGCCGTCCCTCACGGGCCAGCGCCCCACCCAACATCCGGACTTCCACGATCGTCTGCACCGAGCCCGAATCAGGCCCGGCCGCGGCCAGCAGCACCTCGACCGTCTCCGCGGTCAGTTCCCGCAACAGCGTGTGGTGCTCGAAGATCGGCATCGGATCCACCGGATCGGCGTGCACGGCGCCGATAGCGGCATAGGGCATCACCGCGACGGTATCGAGCACCGGGGTCGCGACTGCGCGCATCGGCGCCAGCAACCGCTCGGCCTCGGCGAAATCGCCGACGGCCGCGTACCGCACCGCCACGGTCAGGCGGCCGGCCAACGGTTCCGGAACGCCGGGCATCGGCGGGAGCTGTTGCAGTGCAATGGATGTCGATACCGACTCCGGCAGGTCGGCACACCAGCCCGCCCACTCGCGGAGGACAACGCCGGCGTCTGCACCGTCGAAATACACCGCGCCACCGTAGAACTCGGCGATCGGCAGCAGATCGATCTCGACCGAGGTGACGATACCCAGCGTGGACTTTCCGCCGCGCAGCCCCCAGAACAACTCCGCGTTCTCCTCCGGCGTGGCGCGCAGCAACTCCCCCGCCCCGGTGACCAACTCGAACGACCGCACGTAGTCCGACGACAACCCGAAAGTGCGGACCAACGGCCCGATGCCTGCGCCGGTGAGAAATCCCACCACGCCGACGCTGGGGGCCGAACCGCCCAGCCCGGCCAGACCGTGCGGGGCGGCCGCGTCGAGCACCTGCTGCCACGTGGCCCCGGCCGCCACCCGCGCGGTACGCGCCACGGGATCGACGGTGACATCGGTCATCTCAGAGGTCAGCACCAGGATCGTGTCGGGGGCCACCACCATGGCGCCGTGGCCGGTGGCCTGGACGGCGACCCGGTAGCCTCTGGCCGCCGCGAAGCCTACGGTGTTGGCGATGTCGTAGGCGGTGGCCGCCAGCACCACCGCGGCAGGCTCGACAACGGCCGCCGCATTCCACGGGGTGGCCCGTTCATAGCCGGCTTCCCCAGGTAGCGCCACGGGGGCGGCGACGTGGGCTCGCAGGCCCTTCAACGCGTCGTCCAGGCCGTCGTGGGCGACATCGGTCAGGGTCATCGGGGTCCTCTCAAGATGAGCGCAGAAAGTCGTGCAAGATACTCGCCACACAGCATCGCCTAGCCGACTTGGCGTTGACTTGGCGGCCAGTTCAGAGAGGCAGTGGCGCGGCAGTAGACCTGCGCCGCATCACTTCTTTTGCGGCCTGCACACCCCTGCGAACTCCTTGCCTTCCTTCTCCGTCACACCCGCGGCGTCGAGCCAACCGACGCCTTCGAAGTAGAAAGTCCCGGCCGGGTGACTGTTCGATCCGGCGGCGACCTCGGCCGTCCGAGCGGTCGCGGGGTACCCCCCGGGCGTGGACTGCACATTGAGGAACAAATATTCTTCTGTACGCCAATCGAAGTCAGGCGGCGGCGCTTCCGTCACGGTCAGACCCGGATAGGGTCCACCGACGGTGAACCGGTCGAGAGTCGCCGTACCGGAGGGATCGGTCAACACGAGCTTCGGGCCAAATCCGAACCCGACCTCCACCGACCGCACCCCGGCGCAGCCCGGCGGCATCCAGATCTCCAGCTTGCCGTCGGTGACCCGGGCACCGAACGCCGGCCGCATCGGGGCGGCGGACGGCGCATCCGACCACGGGCGCTCCCCGCTCCGGCAAGCGGTGAGCCCCGCCGCCACCAGCAGCGCCAACAGCACGGCCAGCCAGGACCTCACGAATAACCCCCGTCGGACAAGCCGGCATCGCGTTCCAGCGGGTTGATGCCGGTCTTCTGTTCGATGATCGCACCCAGCCCGTAATCCCGTGCCATCCAGACGAATCCCTTCTGGGCCCACTGTTCGGAATGGCGCTCCTCGTGGTGCAACAAGCGGTCGAGGTCGAGGGCGCTCTGGAACGGCACACCGCTGTCGTCTTGTCCCCAGTTGGCCCCCGATTGGATGATCTTGCTCAGCTGGTCTGCCGGATCCTTGGACCCGTCGATGTTCATCACGAACACATCGCCGTAGGTCGTCCCACCGTGGACGCCGATCTTGTCCATCACCGGCCCGCCCAACCCCATCAGCATGCCGTTGGGTGTCGTCGCCAATGATCCCCCGCCGCCTTTGTCGAAAATCTGGTCATAACTCCAGGAGTTCGCATTCTGTCGATCGACGATGCGCTGCACCTCGGCGGCCGAGTAGGGCGTTTCCTCGAAGTCGTTGTGAACGTCATCGGCGGTACCCAGCTTCCCGTCCGCACCGGCCTCGGCGGCGTCGTAGTCGGTGCCTGCGTTGAGGATGTAGGTCATCACCACCGCCTTCTTCGCGTCCTCCTTGCTGGAACCGGGCGGCAGGATGAAGAACGACTTGCCGTCCTTGTCCTTGACCTCCTGCAGTCCGTTGAGCACGTCGAACGACTGCGGGGTGATGTTCTGTGCGCGGGCGATGTCGACCATGGTCTGCGGGTCGACCCCGTGCTTGGACGCATTCTCCAGCCACTGCGCGTATTTGGATCCTGGTACCACCGGGCCGGTGAGAAGCCCGGCATCACGCAACGCTTTCTCGTAATCACTGACCGGTGGATGCTCGCCGGCGTCGGGCAGCTCGGCCGTCCCGGTGAAGTCGATGCGTTCGGCCGCCTCGTCGTCACCGCGCTCGTAGCGGTCGGCAGCCACCCGTAACTTCTGCGCATACACCGTCACATCGCCGCCCAGCATCTTGGCCTGCTCGGTGAGTGCGGATCCCACCGCCCCGCAGGCTGCCCCGACCGCCAGCGAGGGCATCGACCCGGCGGCACCGGAAATGACCGGACCGGCGCGATTCCCGCTGACGTCATGGCCCGTGCTGTCGAAAGTGGACGCCGTCTCCCGCATTGTCTGTTCATCGACGTAGAGCGTGGCGTCACTCATGTCACGCAGCCGACGGCCCGGGGCGTCATTTCACGAGCCCCTTGTTGATCCGGTCCATCTTGCTGGCCGTCGACTTGTCCGCCGCGTCGAATTCGGCCAAGGCGGTCTGAATGGACGTCTGCAACGCCAGCCGCCGCATCCCCCACTTCAGCGCCAGTACCGGATATACCGCCACCAGGGCCTTCAGTCGCCATCCCAGCGAGACCCGGCCCTCGTCGGAGATGTCGAACAGGTCCGCCTCCGGACTCGACACCAGATCCGACACCCGGGTGCGGATGCTGCCGAGCTCCGCACCGCCGGAGGACATCGCCGTGTGCAGCAACTTGAGCCTGTCCCGGTAAAGCTCCTGATCGCCGAACATCTCGTTGGCGTGACCCTGTGCGGTGTCCGACGAGGTGCCGCGCCAGTCCGACGCCAACCTGGTCAACTGCAGGCGCTCGCGGGCGATCTGATTGTCGATGTCACCCGCCGCCGAGGCCACGTCACCGGCGGCTGACACCAGTTGCTCGGGATGGCTGCCCAGCACTTGCGAAATCGTCACCGCCACCAGCGACTCCCCACCCGCGCGACGTCCACCGAATACTGGTCCATTGTCACCCACCGGAGCGGCCCGGTGATGCACCAATATTCGATGGAGCGCAGACGGCTACTTGGCGTAACCGTCGCGCCAATCCGCTCCGCTACTTGGCGTAACCGTCGCGCCAATCCGCTCCGCTACTTGGCGGTGTTGAACTTGTTCATCGCATCGTTCAAGCGCTGCAACGCCTGCCCGTACTTGCCGAAGTCGCCACTGCGCTGCGCGTCCTGTGCCTCCGACAGCGCCGACTCGACGTCCTTGAGCGCCGCGGACTTGGCCGGGGACAGCTGCACGGACTCACCCGGCGGGATCGCGGCCGGAGGCGCAACGACCTGCGGTGCCTGGCCGTCGGCATTGGCCGGTGGCGGCGCCGCCGGTGCTGCTTCCGGCGTCCCGGCAGACTGCGGCTTGCCGTCGGTGGGAGCCACATTGGTGGCGGTGGCGCCGGCACCCGGCCCGAACAGCTCGGTCAGCGCGGCACCGACGGTCGGGCCGTAGCCGACCTTGTCGCCGTAGAGCATGGCCACGCGGATCAACCGCGGATAGGTCGAGGCGGCGTCACTGGTTCCCGGTGACGCGTAAACCGGTGCCACATAAAGCAATCCACCGTCGGCCACCGGCAGGGTCAACAGGTTGCCCCACCGGATCCGGTTCAGGTTGTCGCGTCCGATCACACCGAGGTCCTGCGTCACCGCGGTATCGGTACTGATCGCGTTGAACGCCTGCTTGGGACCCTTGACCTCGCCGGGGATCGTCAGCACCGTGATCTTGCCGTAGGTCGACGGATCCGAGCTGGCACTGACATAGGCAGCCAGGAACTCGCGCTGCAGCCAGTTCAGGGCGCTCGTCAACTGGAACGACGGCGAACCATCGTTGTTCACCAGGTCTTTGGCGACGATGTAGAACGGCGGCTGATAGCTGCTCGCCGTCGGGTTGGGATCCAGCGGCACGTTCCAGAAGTCGGCGTTGGTGAAGAACTTCACCGGGTCGTCGACGTGGTACTTGGTCAGCAGCGACCGCTGAACCTTGAACAGATCCTCGGGATAGCGCAGGTGCGCCTGCAGCTCCGGAGAGATGTCCGCCTTCGGCTTGACCGTGCCGGGGAACACGCTCATCCAGGCCTTGAGCACCGGATCCTGTTCGTCCTGGGCGTACAGCGTGACCGTGCCGTCGTAGGCATCGACGGTGGCCTTGACCGAGTTGCGGATGTAGGACACCTGCTTGTCCGGTGCCAACCGGTTGACGGCCACCTCGTTGGAGTCGGCTGTCGCACTCGACAGCGTCGTCAACTCCGAATACGGATAGTTGTCCAGCGTGGTGTAGCCGTCGACGATCCAGACCATGCGCTTGTTGACGATCGCCGGGTACACGGATGTGTCGGTGGTCAGCCACGGCGCCACCGCCTCCACCCGCTCGGCCGGATCCCGGTTGAACAGGATCTTGCTGTTCTCACCGATCACGTTGGACAGCAGGAAGTTCCGCTCGGCGAACTTGGCGGCGAACACCGACCGGGCCAGCCAGTTACCGATCGGGACACCGCCGGTGCCCGAGTACGTGTAGTTCTTGGTGTCGGTGTTGGTCTCGTAGTCGTATTCGCGGTCGACGTCACCGTTCTTGCCGACGATCGCATAGTCGGCCGAGGTGTCGGCGATCACCGGCCCGAAGTACACCCGGGGCTGGTCCAGCGGTGCCGGCCCCGGCGAGACCACCTTGCCGTTGGCGCCGACGACGCTGGCGAGGAACTCCGGGTAACCACCGTTCTGGTTGGGGTCGTTGGCAATACCGCGCACCGTGTTGGCCGGCGAGGCGATGAAGCCGTTGCCATGGGTGTAGACGGTGTGCCGGTTGATCCAGTCGCGCTGGTTCTCGATCAGCCGGTCGGGATTGAGTTCGCGTGCGGCGACGACGAAGTCACGAAGGTTGCCGTCGGGGCCGGCGTAGCGGTCGATGGCCAGCTGATCCGGGAAGAAGTAGAAGTTCTTGCCCTGCTGGAACTGGGTGAACGCGGGGCTCACGATCGTCGGATCGAGCAACCGGATGTTCGACGTGGTGGCCCGGTCCGCAGCGACCTGCGCGGCGGTGGTCTGACCGTTGCTCTCGTAATTGCGGTACGTCACCGTGTCGTCGGTGAGCCCGTAGGCCTGCCGGGTCGCGGTGATACTGCGGCTGATGTACTCGCTTTCCTTCTGCGCGGCGTTGGGCTTGACGCTGAACTGCTCGACGATCAGCGGCCACCCCGCGCCGACCACCATCGAGCTCAGCAGCAACAGCACCACGCCGATGGCCGGAATCCGCAAGTCACGCAGCACGATCGCCGAGAACACCGCCACCGCGCAGATCAGGGCGATCGCCAGCAGGATCAGCTTGGCAGGCAGCACGGCGTTGATGTCGGTGTAGCCCGCACCGGTGAACGGCTTGCCTGCGCGGGTATTGCTCAGCAACTCGTAGCGGTCCAGCCAGTACGCGAATGCCTTGAGCAGGATCAGAAAGCCCACCAGGCTGATCAGCTGGATGCGCGCGGCGCGGCTCAGCGCTCCGCTGCGACCGGCGAGACGGATACCACCGAAAACGTAGTGCCCCAGCAGATTCGCGATGAACGCCAGGAAGGTCGCGACGAACAGATACGTCAGCACCAGCCGATAGAAGGGCAGGTCGAACGCGTAGAAGCCCAGGTCCCGACCGAACTGCGGATCGGTGATCCCGAAGTCACTGCCGTGCAGGAACAACTGCACGCGCACCCAATAGCTCTGCGCGATGACGCCGGCCAGCAGGCCGATGAAGACCGGCACCCCGATGCCGAACAAGCGCAGCCGGGCCAACACGGTGGTCCGGTAACGCGCCACCGGATCGTTCGGGCCCGCCGCCGGCACGAACACCGGACGGGTGCGGTAGGCCAGGGCCAGGCCGGCGAACACCACCAGACCGATGAGCAGACCGACCACGAGGAACACGATGAGCCGGGTGGCCAGCACCGTGGTGAACACCGAGCGGTACCCCAGCTCGCCGAACCACAACCAGTCGACATAGCCGTCGACGACCCGAGGTCCGATCAGCAGCGCCAGCACTGCCACCAGTGCCAGGCCGATCAGTATCCGGCTACGTCGCGTCAGCTTCGGCATCCTCGCCGCGGGCCGCATCCCCACTCGTGAACTCCCGTTTCAGCCTCGGTGGACTCGTGGCATGCCCGACGGGGCCGCCCGATTTTCTACAACTCTAGCCATCCACAGGCTGCGCGCGGGTTTCAGCAACGAGGCGGTTCGCCACCGGCAGAAATCGTGTGCAACGCATCGACGGCCTGGGTCAGGGTGTCCACCTTCACCAACTCCATGCCGTCCTGAGGCGCAGAACGCGCCTCGGTGCAGTTGTCGGCCGGCACCAGGAACACCGTGGCGCCCGCTTCCTTGGCCGCCAGCATCTTGTGCGTGATGCCACCGATGGACCCGACCTTGCCCTCACCGGTGATGGTTCCGGTGCCCGCGATGAACTTGCCGTCGTTGAGATCGCCGGTGCTCAGCTTGTCGACGACGGCCAAGCTGAACATCAGCCCGGCGGACGGGCCGCCGATGTTGGCCAGGTTGAAGTCGATGGCGAACGGCGCCCACGGCGCATCGAGCACACCCACGCCCAGGAACCCGTAGTCCCGATCCGGGTTGTCCCCGAGCGTGATCGTCGCGACCCCTGGCGGGGCGTTCTTGCGACGGAAGTCGATCACGAGCTGCTCGCCCGGCTTGGTCTTCTTCAAGATGGCCTGGAACTCCTCGAGGTTGGCCACCGGTACCCCGTTGACGCCGTCGATCGCGTCACCGTCGCGCAGCTTGCCCGCCGAGGGGCCCGGATCGGTGACGCTCTGCACGGTCACCGCCACCGGGTACTTCAGGAACGACAGCGCCGCGTACTCGGCGCTGTCCTCGGACCGCTTGAAATCCGAGTTGTTGGCCTCGTCGATCTCGTTCTTGGATTTGTCGGGCGGGTAGACCAGATCGCGCGGCACCAGTTGCTCGCGGCCCGACATCCACAACGCCAGCGCCTGGCCCAGGGTCAGACCGTCACGCTGGGACACCGTGGTCATGTTCAGGTGCCCCGACGTCGGGTGGACCAGATCGGCCGGGCCCTCGGTGCTCTTGATGTCGACCACCTGCTTGCCCTCGACCTCGCCCAGGGTGTTGAACGTCGGACCGGGCCCCAACGAGACGAAGGGCACGGTCACCACCGACAGCAGGACGCCGAACGCCACAATCGGCACCAGCGCAACCAGCAGCGTCAAAATCCGCCTGTTCACGCCGCCCACAGTAAAGCCTGAACCACCGTGTTCACCCACAGCGTGACCCACAGGCACACCCGGGCACCTCGTCATGAGTACCGTTGTGGGTATGGCTGACCTGCCCTTCGGCTTCTCCGCCGGGAACGACCCCGACCGAGACAAAGACAAGAAGGACCCCGATTCGGGATCCGGTTCCGGCAACTCCGGGCCAGGTCCGGGGTCGGATCCGTTCGGTTTCGGCATGGGCGGAGCCAACTTCGACATGGGCGATCTCGGGCAGATCTTCACCAAGCTCGGGGAGATGTTCAGCGGCGCAGGCGGCGCCATGGGCGGCAAACAATCCGGTCCGGTGAACTACGACCTGGCCCGGCAGTTGGCGTCCAACTCGATCGGATTCGTCGCCCCGGTGCCGGAGAAGACCGCGAGCGCAGTCGCCGACGCGGTACGACTGGCCGAGACCTGGCTCGACGGAGTCACCCCGCTCCCCGCGGGCACCACCCGGTCGGTGGCGTGGACCCCGAGCGACTGGCTGGACAACACGCTGGACACCTGGAAGCGACTGTGTGACCCGGTGGCTGAGCAGATCTCCTCGGTGTGGGCGTCGGCGCTGCCCGAAGAAGCCAAGAGCATGGCCGGCCCGCTGCTGGCGATGATGTCGCAGATGGGCGGCATGGCGTTCGGCTCCCAACTGGGCCAGGCGCTGGGCAAGCTCTCCCGCGAGGTGCTGACCTCCACCGACGTCGGCCTGCCGCTGGGCCCCAAGGGGGTCGCGGCCCTCATGCCCGAGGCGATCGAACCTCTGGCCGAGGGGCTGGAGCGACCACGCAGCGAGATCCTGACCTTCCTGGCCGCCCGCGAGGCCGCCCACCACCGGCTGTTCAGCCATGTGCCGTGGCTGTCGAGCCAGCTGCTCGGCGCCGTCGAGGCCTTCGCCAAGGGCATGAAGGTCGACATGTCGGGCATCGAGGACTTCGCCCGCGGGTTCAACCCGGCCTCCCTCGGCGACCCGTCGGAGATGGAACAGCTGCTCAATCAAGGCATCTTCGAGCCCAAGGCCACACCCGAACAGGAAGCCGCCCTGGAACGGCTCGAAACCCTGCTGGCCCTCATCGAAGGCTGGGTGCAGACCGTCGTCACCGCAGCGCTGGGCGATCGCATTCCCGGTACCTCCGCGCTGGCCGAAATGCTCCGCCGTCGGCGTGCTACCGGCGGCCCCGCCGAACAGACCTTCGCCACGCTCGTCGGCCTGGAACTGCGCCCCCGCAAGATGCGCGAAGCCGCGGTGCTGTGGGAACGGCTCACCGAGGCCGTCGGCACCGATGTCCGCGACAGCGTGTGGCAGCACCCCGACCTGCTGCCGACCGCAGCCGATCTCGACGAGCCGGCCGGCTTCATCGACCGGATGATCGGCGGCGACACCTCCGGCATCGACAGTGCCTTCGAACAGGCTTTGGCTGATCTTGAAAAAGAGGCCGACCTGGAGAAAGAGCAGCGCGAGGGCGACGACGACAAGGGCGACGACGGCAACAACTGACCGTCGCGGGCCCTGTGGATAACTGAAACGGCGGTGTCCGCCGCCGTGGCAGAGTCATCGCATGACGCGCTACGTGCTCGCCGCAGGCCGCCCGATCCTGCTGCGTCCCGACGACTCGGTGCAGCTGGGCTGGGATCCGCGGCGCGCGGTACTGGTGCGGCCGCCGGCCGGAATGCGCCAGGCGCAATTGGCCGATCTGCTGCGGGCACTGCAGGCCGGCGCCACCCACGACGAATTGCTTACGGCTGCAGGAACATTCGATGATGCTGCCGAGGGGATCGACGAGCTCATCGGCGCGTTGACCGAAGCGGGGATGCTCACGACACTGACGGCCGCCCCGCCACGGCCGACCCGGTCGGCCTCCATCCGCGTGCACGGGCGCGGCCCGCTGTCGGAACTGCTGACCAACGGCCTGCGCTGCTCAGGCGCTCGGGTCAGGCACAGCACGCACCCGCACACCAGGAATGTGGCGGCCTCCACCGACCTCGTGGTGCTGGCCGATTACCAGATGTCCGACCCGCGGCTGCTGCAAGAACTGCATCGCGGCGGGATCGCCCACCTGCCGGTGCGGGTCCGCGACGGCGCCGGTCTGGTGGGGCCGCTGGTGGTCCCCGGCCTGACCAGCTGCCTACACTGCGCCGATCTGCACCGTGCCGATCGCGACGCGGCGTGGCCGGCCGTGGCCACCCAGCTCAGAGGTGCCGTGGGCAGTGCGAGCCGCGCGACCATCCTGGCCACCGCCGCCCTGGCAATGCGTCAGGTCGATCTGGTGATCCGTGCCGTCAGCCATTCCGGGGGTACGCAGCCGGCGCCCGAGGCGCCGCCGACGCTCAACACCACACTCGAACTCGACGCCGACGGGTACGCGATCGCCGCCAGACATTGGTCCCGTCACCCCGACTGCCCGTGTTGAAAACGAATGTTGCCAGTTAGTTGCGGCGCATTCAGGAGCATCGTGGATGATGGTCTGGTGACCGACATCAAACGGGGAAGCGTCGCACGGAATGCGAAGCTGGCCGGTCTGGCCGGCGGCATGGCCGGACGGGCAGCACTGGGCTTCGGCAAGCGTCTGACCGGCAAGTCCAAGGACGAAGTCACTGCCGAACTGATGGACAAGGCCGCTCAGCAATTGTTCGCCGTGCTCGGTGAACTCAAGGGCGGAGCGATGAAGGTGGGCCAGGCACTGTCGGTGCTGGAGGCTGCCATCCCCGAGCAGTACGGCAAGCCGTACCGCGAAGCACTGACCAAATTGCAGCGCGAAGCTCCCCCGCTGCCGGCCGCCAAGGTGCACCGCGTGCTCGATGCACAGCTGGGCACCAAATGGCGGGAGCGGTTCACCTCCTTCGACGACACCCCGGTGGCCTCGGCGAGCATCGGCCAGGTGCACAAGGCGATCTGGTCCGACGGCCGCGAGGTGGCCGTCAAGATCCAATACCCCGGTGCCGACGAGGCGCTGCGCGCGGACCTCAAGACGATCCAGCGCCTGGTCGGCGTGTTCAAGCAGCTGGCCCCCGGTGTCGACATCCAGGGCATCGTCGACGAGCTGATCGAACGCACCGACATGGAGCTGGACTACCGGCTCGAGGCCGAGAATCAGCGTGCGTTCGCCAAGGCGTATCGCGACGATCCGCACTTCCGCATTCCGGCCATCGTCGCCAGCGCACCGAAGGTCGTCATCGCCGAATGGATGGACGGCATCCCGATGTCGGTGATCATCCGCGACGGCACACCCGAACAGCGCGACCTGATGGGCACCCGACTGTCCGAACTCACCTTCGATGCGCCCAAGCGCTTGCAGATGATGCACGGCGATGCCCATCCGGGGAACTTCATGTTGCTGCCCGACGGGCGGATGGGCGTCATCGACTTCGGTGCTGTCGCGCCACTGCCCGACGGCTTCCCGACGGCTCTGGGTGAGTGCATCCGGCTGGCCCGGGACGAGAACTACGACGAGCTGCTGCCCACCATGGAGGAAGCCGGTTTCATCCAGAAGGGCCAACAGGTTTCGATCGAGGAAGTCGACGACATGTTGCGCCAGTACGTCGAACCGATCGAGGTCGACGTGTTCCACTACAACCGCCGCTGGATTCAGCGGATGGCGGCCGGACAGATGGACAACTGGGTGGCCCAGATCAGGACCGCCCGCCAGCTGGATCTGCCGCCGAACCTGGCCATCCCGCTGCGGGTGATCGCCTCCACCATCGCCATGTGCTGTCAGCTGGACGCGCATGTGCCGATGAAAGCCATTGCCACCGAACTGGTTCCGGGCTTCGCGGACGAAGCAGCCTGAGTAGCGCCCGTTACGGCCCGAGCGTCACGCTGGAGTGACGCCCGGCGTCGGGCGCCACTCCAGCGTGACAATTGCGGGCGCGTCAGTGCGGGCGGGTACGGCGGCCCGGCCGCCGCACTCACGCGGCGGCTGGGTTACCCGCGGCGTTCTTCCGCGGACGGCCACGCGGCCGCTTGCGGGCCACAATCGTTCCGCGGTCGAGGATCTCGCCGCCCCAGACGCCCCACGGCTCCTGCCGTTCCAGCGCGGCGGCCAGGCACTCGTTACGGATCGGGCAATCCGCGCACAGTGCCTTGGCCTGCTCCAGATCGACTGGGCTCTCGGCGAACCACAGATCGGGATTCCCGATGTGGCATGGCACCGCCGGCAGCCGCTCTTCGCATGTCACCGGCGCGACGCTCATCTCCGGAGCGGTCATCGCAATGGACATGTGCTTATCCCCCTGCTTCCTGGTCGTTGTTGTCGGCGATCTGTCTCTTCGAGGGATCTGCGACCAGGTTTCGAGGGTTGGAACAACTCCCAAAAACATTGGCCACGGATCCGGTTGACTGCGGGTCCGTGGCCATTTGGCTGTGATGGGAGCTCTTCCTAGAAGGAGCTCCGATCCACGGACGCGCCAGTCGCGGCGGCGGGACGGCGCTTATGCTGCGGCGCAATGGCAGCAGCGGCGGCGGCCGGCCATCCGGCGGCGGGGGCAGCGGATGCGGCGTACCGACGGGCTGCCGGGGAAACCGCGGCAACGGCGACGGCGAGCACGGACGACGGCATGCCAGCAACCGCTACACCGCTGAATTCGATGTTGTTATCCATTGCGGGCGCCCTCCTTCCGTCTCGTTACCAGAGCTGTGTTACGAGGCTAAAGCCTAACAGCCAGATCGCACAACCTATTTTCTACCTGCGGTTTTGGCACGATCTTTACGAATCTTGGCGGCCACGTACCAACTCGAGGACGTCCGGGCCGTACTGCTCGAGCTTGCGCGCACCGATCCCGGGAAGCGCCACCAGTGCGGCTTCGTCGGTTGGCAGCGACTCGGCGATCGCGATCAGAGTGTTGTCGGTGAACACCACATACGCCGGCACCTTCATCTCCTTGGAGACGCGTAGCCGCCACTCCTTGAGCTCGGTGAGCAGCTCCTCGTCCAAGTCCGACGGGCACGTTTCACAGCGACGCAACATGATCGCGGGTGGAGTTGTCAGCGCGGCATTGCAGACCCGGCAGCGCGGTGCGGGCCCCCGCTGACGACGCGACCGGTCCGGGCTCGAGCCGCCCCCGTTCTGCAGCTGCGGCGCGATGCCGTTGAGGAACCGCGACGGCCGTCGGCCCTGCCGCCCGCCCGGGGTCCGGGCCAGCGCCCAGCTCAGCCCCAGGTGTACCCGGGCGCGGGTGACCCCGACATAGAGCAGCCGACGCTCCTCCTCCACCGGTTCACTGTCGGGTCCGTGCGCGAGCGCATGGGAGATCGGCAAAGTGTTGTCGGCCAGGCCGACCAGGTACACCGCATCCCACTCCAGCCCCTTGGCGGCGTGCAGCGACGCCAAGGTCACGCCCTGCACCACCGGTGGGTGCCGCGAGTCGGCCCGCTGGCGCAATTCGGCGACCAATGCCCGCAGATCCAGTTCCGGGCGCACCGCGACCTCTTCGTCGACCAGTTCGGCCAACGCCGTCAACGCTTCCCAGCGTTCCCGCGCCTTGGTACCGGCCGGCGGCTCGGCCGTCAGCCCCAGCGGTTCCAGGAGCTCACGCACGAGGGCGGGCAGGTTGTCCTCCGGAATGTCGCGTTCGGCGAAGCGTTGCATCGCCACCAGTGACTGGCGGATCTCCTGGCGGCTGAAGAAGCCCTCGCCGCCGCGCACCTGGAATGCGACCCCCGCCTCGGTGAGCGCCTCCTCGTAGACCTCCGACTGCGCGTTGATCCGGTAGAGCACCGCGATTTCGGCCGGCTCCGTTCCGTTTTCGATCAGCTTCTTGATGGAGCGGGCGACGGCATTGGCCTCGGCGACCTCGTCGGGATACTCGGAGAACGTCGGCTCGGGACCAGGATCGCGCTGCCCCACCAGATGCAGCTTGCTGCCGGCCATCCGGCCGCGTGCGGCTGCGATCACCCGGTTGGCCAACGACACCACCTGCGGCGTCGAGCGGTAGTCGCGCTCCAGCCGCACCACCGCTGCGTCGGGGAAACGTCGCGAGAAATCCAGCAGGAACCGCGGGGTGGCCCCGGTGAACGAGTAGATCGTCTGGTTGGCATCACCGACCACGGTGAGGTCGTCGCGCTCCCCCAGCCACGCGTCGAGCACCCGTTGCTGCAGGGGCGTGACGTCCTGGTACTCGTCGACGACGAAGCAGCGGTAGCGGTCGCGGAATTCCTGCGCGACCGCGGCGTCGTTTTCGATGGCCGCGGCGGTGTGCAGCAGCAGGTCGTCGAAGTCCAGCAGTGCTGAGCCGTCACGCCGGGCCTTGAGCGCCTCGTAGCCCGAATAGACCGCCGCCACCTTGGAGGCGTCGAACGGGATGTCACGCCCGGTCTTCGCGACCGCCGTGCTATAGGCCTCGGGGGTGATCAAAGATGCCTTGGCCCATTCGATTTCGCCGGCCAGGTCACGGACATCGTCGGTGCTGGTCTGCATCCCGGCCCGGTTGGCGGCCTGTGCGACGACGGAGAACTTGCTGTCGAGCAACTCCCATCCGGTGTCGCCGACCAGCCGGGGCCAGAAGTACTGCAGCTGCCTGCGCGCGGCGGCGTGAAACGTCACCGCCTGCACGGCGGAGGTGTTCACCCCGGACTCCTGGCCCAGCTGGCGCAACCGGCTCCGCATCTCCCCGGCCGCGCGCGCGGTGAACGTCACCGCCAGCACCTGGCTGGGGGCAACGTGGCCGCCGGCCACCAGGTGCGCGATCCGGCGGGTGATGGTGCGGGTCTTGCCGGTACCTGCGCCGGCGAGCACGCACACCGGACCGCGGGCGGCCAGGACTGCCTCCCGCTGCTCATCGTCCAGGTCGCCCAGGGCGGGCGAGGGAGCCTCCAACGGCATGCCGTCCATGATGGCAGGAACCTGTGACATCACCGGGCCCGGCGTGCCCCCGACCTACCGCTGCCGGCTCAGCCACTGGTCGAAGGTGGTGGGCGCGATGCGGGCGTTCTCAGCGGGCAGCAAGGCATTGCCCGACATGGACAGCCCGAAGATCGACGACCACGTCGGCACCAGTGTCACCTCACGGCCGCGGGCCGCCAGGGTCCGACGGGCCAGGTCCACCAGATCCTGGGTCTGCGGACCCGCCACGTCGACGTGGCGGCCCTGCGGGTCCCCCACCACCACCTCCGCGAGCACGGCGGCCACGTCGTCGGGATCGATGGGCTGAACCAGCAACGGGGCGATTTCGGCACGCCCGTTCTGCTCGGTCCAACTCACCACCGTCTCGGCGAAATCGTGGAACTGGGTGGCCGGCACGATCGTCCACGGCACGGACCCGGCCTCGATCAGCCGCTCCTGCTCGCGTTTTCCGGCATAGTGCGGATTGCCCTCGATGTCGTGAATTCCCACGATGGACAGCAGCACATGGTGCGCCACTCCCGCGCGCGCTTCGGCCGCGAGCAGGTTGCGGGTGGCGGTGCCCAGGTAGTCCACGGTGCTGTCCCGGTCCGCGGGCGGGGCACTGATCGCGTCGACAACGGCCTGCACCCCGGCCAGCGCCGCGTCGAGGCCGTCCCCGGTGGACAGATCCACCCCGTTCGAGCGGCTGATCGCCACCACGTCGTGTCCAGCACCCTGCAGCGCCACGACCACGCGCGCCCCGATGTTTCCCGTAGCCCCGGCAACTGCGATCCGCATGACGACTCCTGTCCTGGCCGATAAATATCTCGGACTATATAGGTCCTTGATATCTGTAATAAACTATGGGCCGTGAAACTTCCCGTGGCCACCGAGTGGGCGCTGCACTGCGCGACGTCGCTGGCGCAGCTCGAGGCCGGGACCACCGCATCGGCCGCTGATCTCGCGGAGTACTTCGACCTGCCCGCGGCCTATCTCGCCAAGCAGCTACAGGCACTCACCCGTGCGGGCGTGTTGACCGCCACGACCGGCCCGCGCGGTGGGTTCCGGCTCGGGCGGGCACCAGCCGACATCACGCTGCTGCAGATCGTCGAAGCCGTCGACGGCGCGGCCGCTCCCTACGAATGCCGCGAGATCCGGCAGCAGGGCCGCGGCGCCCTACCCGCCGCCTGGTGCCGCCACGAGTGCATCTTGGCCGTGAAAATGGCTGAGGCGCACCAGGCCTGGCGGGCCAGCCTCGACGACGTCACGCTTGCCGACATCCTCGCCGACATCCCGGCTGCAGCGCCGGCCCGCACCCGAAAGCTGTTGGGCAGGCGGGGCACCTAGCCGGATCGAGCCCTGCCCGGTCAACTCAGCCCCATTGTCCGATCACGAATCCGACGAGCAGAACCGCGAATCCACCGATCTCACCGGCGATCAGCAGCGCCATCGAGACGTGCATCCCGGCATTCGGGTGTTCGAACTGATTCGTCGTGTCCCGCCGGGCGCCATGCACGATGTAGCTGATGATCGCGGCGAGGAAGAAGAACACCAGCACCATCGCCGCAGTCAGGTTGACCCAGTCCGGCCACGCACTGAGTTCGACGAACACCGCGGTCAGCAGCGTCGCGAACGCGTACAGCAGCGACGCACGATGGGCGATGTCGACATACGGATGGGCGACGTGCCGCGCGGAAGTGGCCATCTGCCGGTACTTCCATACTCCGAGTGCCAATGCCAGCAGGAAGATCAGCCCGGCCGCGAGCAACGTCGTCGCGGTGGCATTGCCCAACGCCGGGGTGGCGCGATCCATGCCGCCGCCCCTCACGACACCGACAGGAGCCGGCTCAGTTCCTCGCGCCCCTCGCCGTCGAGCGGGAGCAACGGCAACCGCGGCACGCCGACGCTTTGTCCCACCAGTTCCAGGCCGCCCTTGATCGTCGTGGGCAGACCACCGGCGACGATGAACTCCAGGAAGGGCTTGAGTTCGGTGTAGATGGCCTCGGCCTTCGTCCAGTCTCCGGCCTGTGCCGCTGCGTAGAGATCCAGGCACGGCTGCGGCAACAGGTTCGGCGCCGCTGTACACCAGCCCCTGGCTCCCGCCTTGAATGCCTTGAGAATCATGGGATTACTGCCGTTGTAGAACGGCAGCCGGCCGTCGGTGAGCTCGGACAGTCGCTCCATGCGGGTGATGTCACCGGTGGATTCCTTGACCATGGTGACGTTGTCGATGTCGTTGAACATCTGCACCAGCAGCTCCGGTCGCATGTCGATGCCACTGGTCGCCGGGTTGTTGTAGACCATGATCGGAATGCCGATCGCGGCGCCGATGGACGCATAGTGCTGGGCGATCTCCCGCTCGGACAGCTTCCAATACGAGATCGGCAGCACCATGACCGCGTCGGCACCGGCCCGCTCGGCGTACTGAGCCCGGCGAATGGTGTTGGCCGTGGTCAGATCCGAGGCACCGATGATGACTGGCACCCGACGGTCGACCACGCCGATCGTGGTGTCGATGACGGCATCGAACTCGGCTTCGGTGAGGTACGCCGACTCGCCGGTGCTGCCCAGCGGGACGATACCGTGCGCTCCCCCGGCCACGAGGCGTTCGATCAGGGCAGCCAGCTTGCCCGTGTCGATCTGGTGGTCGTCGGTGAACGGAGTCACCGGATAGGCGAGAATTCCGTGGATCTCAGTGTTGGCGGTCATTCTGGTTGTTCCTTTGCGGTTCGAATCGGGATCGGGGCTGAGGCGTGCGGGGATGCTCAACTGGTGAGCGCGTCGGGGTGATTGCGCAGCGCGCGCCGGGCGTAGTAGGCGAAGTTGGCCTGGCTGCGTTTGGGCCGCAGCGTCCAGTCGTGGGCCTCGCGCGCCAGTCGCGGCGGCAATTCGGCGATCGCGCCCGCCGCCATGGCAGCCAGTTGCAGTTTGGCGCCGCGCTCGATCAGCATCGCCAGCGAGCATGATTCCTCGATGCTCGCTCCGGCGATCACATGGCCGTGGTGGGCCAGCAGGATCGCCTTCTTGTCCCCCAGTGCGGCGCTGATGATCTCACCCTCTTCGTTGCCGACCGGAACGCCGGGCCAGTCGGCCAGGAAGGCGCAATCGTCGTACAGTGGCGCGATATCCATCTGCGATACCTGCAGCGGGACTTCCAGCATCGACAGCGCCGCGACGTGGAACGGGTGCGTGTGCACGATGCACTGGACGTCGGGCCGAGCGCGGTAGATCCAGGTGTGGAATCGGTTGGCGGGGTTGGCCATTCCCTCACCCTCGAGGACGTTGAGATCTTCGTCGACCAGCAGCAGATTGTCTTCGGAGATCTCGTCGAAGCCCAGCCCCAGTCGTTGGGTGTAGTAGGTACCTGGCTTGCCGGCCCGCGCGGTGATCTGACCGGCCAGGCCGGAGTCGTGGCCCGCATCGAAAAGCGCTCGACACGTCAACGCCAGTTTCTGCCGCGTCGTCAGGGCGGACTCCTCGATATGGGTCGACAACCCATCGAGCGCCCGCTGCATCAGAACCTGTTTCGAATCACCAAGCGTAGTCGTCATCTCGGCCTGCCTTTCTCTGTGGAGGGACCAGCGACACAAGAATGACCGTAGGACACGTTGTGTCCTCATGTCAACAATGGTCGGCGCCAGCTACGCTTGCCAGCAGGTGACACCATGTGTCCACTGTGCATTCACAACCCAAGGAGTGTTCGATCATGGTTCTGGCAGCGGCAGTCCAACTCGACGCGGCACTCGCCGATGTTCCGGCAAACCTGGCCGCCTGCGAGCGACTCGGCGATGAGGCCGGGCATGCGGGGGCACGCATCATCGCGTTACCGGAGTTCTTCTCCACGGGGATCGGCTTCGCAGCCTCGCTGGCCGACGCGGCGTTACCGCCCGACGGCCCCGCGACACAGCTTCTCGCCACGCTCGCACGTCGGCACTCAGCCCTGGTCGGCGGCTCTTTCCTGTGCCGCGACCCCGACGGACACGTCCGCAACGCGTACTTTCTCGCCGATCCGACCGGCGTCATCGGGCGACACGACAAGGACCTTCCCACGATGTGGGAGAACGCGTTCTACGTGGGCGGCAATGACGACGGCGTCATCAACACCGGCGGGTACCAGGTCGGCGCCGCGGTGTGCTGGGAGCTGATGCGCACGGGCACGGTCCGACGCCTGCGGGGTCGCGTGGACCTGCTCATGACCGGTTCGGGCTGGTGGTCGATCCCGCGCTGGGCAACCACATGCCGTGTTCGACCGTCTTGAGCACAACAACCGACTCACAGCCCGCACAGCGGCAGCCTCGTTCTCCCGCTACGTTGGCGCACCCTGCATCCACGCGGCCCACGCGGGCCAGCTCGAATGCTCAATGCCCTGGCTACCGGCGACATACCGCGGCCACTTCGAGGGCTCGACCATGATCACCACGGCATCAGGCGAGATCGTCGCCGAGCGACGGGCCAAGGAAGGCGAGGGTGTGATTCTCGGCGAGATCGCAGTCGGTCGCCAAGATCCCAGCCTGTCCACGCCCAGCGGCTATTGGCTACACAAGCGCGGCCTCCTACCGAGCACAGTCTGGCACTACCAGCGCTGGCACGGCCGCCCCTGGTACCGACGCAACGTGGCGGGCATTCCATCGGGAGCACCGGCCTAGGCACGACTCCGTCGGGTGAAAACCCGGTCCAAACGCGCAGCTTCCACCCCTACAGCCGCGGGTCCATCAATAAGTTTCCTTCATGACACATTGTGTCCTATGCTTGGAGGCGTACTGCTCAGACCATCGAAAAGGAGTGGAAAGCCATGAAGCACATCGCAACCATCACGGCGCTTTCTATGGGCGCAGTCGCCGGCGGCCTTACTTTCGGCGCCGCGGTCGCCGCGGCGGCCCCGACCGGCCCGTCGGCGGCCGAAACCATCGCGCGACTACAGGCCGAAGGCAAGCGGGTGATCATCAACCGGGTCGGCAGCGGCCCGCTCAGTCAGTGCACGGTGACCGATGTCCGCTCAGTGGTCTTACGGCCGCAGGCGAAGACGGTCACCATCCACGGCCTGCCGGATCTGGAGCCCATCCCCACCGTGCACGTGAATCTCAAGTGCTCACGCGAGTCCTGAACGGAAGTCAGCGATTACGGCCGTACTCGGTGTGGGTGATCACCAGAACCTCGCTGGGTGTGTTCCCCCGCTGCCGCAGCTGGTGCGGTAGCGACGCGTCGAAATACGCACAGTCGCCGGGTTCCAGGGTGACCAGGTCGTCCTGGTAGCGCAGCTCCACGACACCTGCGTGGACGAACACCAGCTCCTGTCCGGCGTGCTCTGGATGCGGGTGTTCGGCGAACTTGAGTGTCGGTCGCACGATGAACGGCGACATCGACTTTCCGAGCATTCCCGCGGCCACGGCGTGATAACGACTGTTGCCCCGCTCGCCTGCACGGTCGATGGACAACGTCGTGACCGCTGGGTCCTCGGAAAACAACTGTGCGACATCGACCTCGAGTGCACGCGCCAACTTCATCGCCACCGCGATCGACGGGGTGGAACGCTGACGTTCGACCTTCGACAGGTAACTCTTGGTCAATCCGGTCGCGTCGGCGAGCTCCTCAAGCGTCATGCCCCGCTGTTGGCGCACAGCACGCAACAGAGCGCTCATAACATCTCCTGCCCACGACGAAGAATACCCAATTCGGCTAATAGTCCCATAGGACAGCCGGTGTCATATCGTCGACATTCCGATCGGCGATACGCTCGTCGTGGCTCGGGAACTACTCGCCGGCACCAGTGACCAACGCCCACAACCCGTCCGCTCCCGCCCGAGCGGCGTACTCCGTGAGCTTGTCGTCCCATTGCGCGACCGACCCGTATTCCGAACGCCACGACAACGCCGGCATGGTGAACTCGTGCAGCCTGTGCTCGCGGGTGGTACCGATCGCGCCGTGGACCTGATGAGCGTTGCGCACGACCGCCGACGCCGCATGGCCGACACAGGAACGTGCGACTGCGACAAGGAAATCCAACTGTGACGAGGACCAGTCCGAACGCAGCGCCTCGGCCAGCGCGCCGTCGGTGGCCGCGCGAGCCAGCGCCGACTCGGCGGCGATGTCGGCCACCAGATTCTGCACCGCCTGGAACTTCGCCAGCGGCCGGCCGAACTGGGTGCGCTCCGTCGTGTGTGCCACCGACATCGCCAGGATCTCGTCGAGCGCGGCACACACCTGAATCGCCCGCACCAGTGCGGCGCGGCGGGTGAACTGCTCAAACACGTTGTCGGGCAGCGGCGTTCCGCTCAGGGCGGCGAGATTTGCTCTGATGTCATCGCGTGGCTCCCCCGCCCGGTTGTGGCCGGAGATGACCGTCAGCGACGTGGTGTCCACGTCGGCCACGCGGTAGCCCGCATCATCGCGCCAGAGCACCACCACCCGCTCGGATTCCGTCACCCACGGCACCCCGCGGGCCGCACCGTCGGCGTCGAGCAGACAGGCGGTGCGTCGCGCGTCGTCGACCCCCAGCCCAGCCGTCTCCAGCAGCCAGCAGGCCAGCAGATCGTGTTCGGCCAGTGGGATCGTCACGCCGTGCCCGGCGGCCGCGCGCAGCAACTCGGCGGCCTCGGCCCACCCGGCCCCGCTACCGCCGCATTCCTCGGCTCCGGTCAGCCGGACCAGCCCGAGTTCCCGCAGCTGGTCCCACAGTTCGGCGACACCCTCACCGGGCGCGTACTTCTCACGGTGGGCGGCGAACACCGCCGACATCATCTCGACCAGTTCGGTGTCGACACTCATCTCATCCCCAATCCCCGCGCGATGACCCCACGCAACACCTCGTTGGTACCGCCGCGCAGGGTGAACCCCGGTCGCTGGGCCACGGCATCGGCCAGCATCGCGTCGTAGCTCTCGTCCCCTGTCTCCCCGATAACGTCGGCGAAATCGGCGATATCGCCCTCTGCGGACGTCCCGAGCACCTTGACCACAGCCGCCGCCGTGTCGGCCGGCTCATGCCGCTCCAGCGCTCCTGCCACCGCCATGGACATCTGGTGCAGTCCGGTGATGCGGGCCAGATAGCGTCCCAGATCGGTGTGGCGCGGTAGAGGTCCGTCGCGCATGTGCGAGGCCAGGTCGGCCAGCAGCGGGAAGGTCGACAGGAAGCGCTCGGGTCCACTGCGTTCGAAGCTCAGCTCGGAGGTCACCTGCTGCCAACCGTCGCCGATGGTGCCGAACACCATGGCATCGGGCACGAATACCTCATCGAGGATCACCTCGTTGAAATGGTGCTTGCCGTTCATCGAGATGATGGGCCGGATGTCCACGCCCGGCGCACGCAGGTCGACGATGAACTGGCTCAGGCCGTCGTGGCGGTGCGCAGGGTCCACCGGCGCACTGCGCGCCAGGCAGATGAACGCGTGGGCCAGATGCGCTCCCGACGTCCACACCTTCGCACCGGTGATCGCCCAACCCCCGTCGACCTGCACCACCTTGGTACGCACGCTGGCCAGATCCGAACCGGAATCCGGCTCGCTCATGCCGATTCCGAAATAGCACTCGCCTTTGGCGATGGCGGGCAAGAACTTTCGTCGCTGCTCCTCGGTGCCGTACTTGAGCAGTGACGGGACGATCTGCCGGTCGGCGATCCAGTGCGCCCCCACCGGAGCCCCGGCCGCCAGCAGCTCCTCGGTGACCACGAAACGTTCCTGGTGGCTGCGCCCGTGCCCGCCATAGGAGACCGGCACCGTCATGCCCAACCACCCGTTGGCGGCCAGAGCCCGGCTGAAGTCCTCGTCCCAACCGGTCAGCCAACTGTCGGCATACCGGCCGATCCTGCCTGCCCGCTGCTGCTCGGCGACGAACGCGCGCACCTGTAGCCGCAGCTCGTCCAGCGCATGCGGGTCGCCGGCCACCGGCGGTACCAATCGGGTCATGTTCGGCTCCGTCCCATCGCAGATTGGCAACTTACCGCTGCGGGCCGGAGACCTGCGTCACCGCGGGGATCAGGCAGCCGTTCAGCTACGTTATGTGCACTATGACTGCTACACCCACTGTGACCATGTACACCACGACATGGTGCGGCTACTGCTCGCGACTCAAGATGGCTTTGAAGTCAGAGGGCATCGCCTGGACCGAGGTCGACATCGAGCAGGATCCGGCCGCCGCCGAGTTCGTCGGGTCGGTCAACGGCGGTAACCACGTGGTACCGACCCTGAAGTTCGCCGACGGGTCGACGCTGACCAACCCGACCATCAAGCAGGTCAAGGCCAAACTCGGCTAGCCGCCTCAGTCCAGCGCCGCCCAGGATTCGATGATCTCGCGAGCGATCGAAATCGAGCCGGGCAGCAGCAACCGTGACCGGGAATCGCCGTCGGCCGCACCCCAGTCCCCCTGGTCCAGCGCCTCGCGGATCTCGGCCCGGGTGAACCACCCGGCCTCGGCGATCTCGCCGTCGTTGAACGAGAACGGCTGCTCGGGATCGCCGACGGCGTGGAAGCCGACCATCAGCGACCGCGGGAACGGCCACGGCTGACTCCCCAGGTACTGCACATCGGTCACCGTGATGCCGATCTCCTCGGCGATCTCCCGCACCACACAGGTCTCGAAGGATTCACCGGCCTCGACGAAACCGGCCAGGATCGAGAACAACCGCTCGGGCCACACCGTCTGCCGGGCCAGCACCGCGCGGTCGAAGCCGTCATGAACCAGGCAGATCACCGCCGGGTCGATGCGCGGGAACTCCTCATGGCCGTTGACCGGGTCGACGCGCGACCAACCGCCTTTGGCCGGTTTGGTCGCGCCACCGTCCACCGCGCTGAACCGGGCCCGATCGTGCCAGTTCAGCAACGCCGTCGCAGTCGCCACCAACTGGGCGCTGACATCGTCGAAGACCTCGCCCGCCCGGCGTAGGTCGAGCACCTCGACCGGCTGGTCCGGGTCCTCGGGTCCCTCCAGTGCGCTGCGAATGCCCCAGACGTGCCGCCCATCTGCCAACCGTCCCAAAAACACCGCGTGCTCCGGCGGCTTGTCGGTGCCCAGGCTCGAAGCCTTGCCCAGGACCACCTGGCCACCTGAGATCAGCACCTGATTGCGCCGGTCGACCCGCAACAGCAGCGCGTCCTTCCAGCCTGCCGTCGCGGCGTCGATATCGGTGCGCAGGGCATCGGCGCGGTCGGCACCGACCCGCGAGAGCAGAGGAACGTTGCGCAGGCCGAATGTTCTATGCGTCATCGCTCGGCGTCCGCGCTGCGGATGTAGAGCAGCCGGTCGCCGGCCTCCAGCGCATCGACCTCCGGCGCGTCGACCCGCACCAACCGGCCGCCACGCACCACACCCAGCACGATGTCGTGCAGATGGCGCGGAGATCCCCCCTCCTCCTTGGGCGTGACCTCGCGCTCGGCGATGGCGAACCCGGCGTCGGGAGTCAGCAGATCCTCCATCATCTCCACCACGCTCGGGGTCTGCGTCGCGATACCGAGCAGGCGGCCGGCGGTCTCCGACGACACGACCGTGGAGTCCGCACCCGACTGCTTCAGCAGGTGCAGGTTGTCCGACTCCCGCACCGCCGCGATGATCTTGGCTTTGGGAGCCAACTCGCGGGCCGTCAACGTGACCAGTACCGCGCTGGCGTCGTTGTCGGCCGCGACGATGATCGACTTGGCGTGCTGGGCGCCCGCGAGCCGCAGGACACCGGAGTTGGTGGCGTCGCCGTGCACGGTCACCAACCCAGCGCCCTTGGCGCGTTCCAGCGCGGCCGCGTTCTCGTCGACGACGACGATGTCGGCCGGGGAGACCTCGTCGCCGACCATTGCGGCGACCGCCGTCCGGCCCTTGGTGCCGTATCCGATGACGACGGTGTGGTTGCGCACTTTGTTCCTCCATCGCTGAATCTTCAGCGCCTGCCGGGATTGGGTGGTCAGGGTTTCCACGGTGGTACCGATGAGAACGATCAGGAAGGCCACCCGCAGTGGCGTGATGACGATGACGTTCACCAGCCGGGCCGAATCCGAGTACGGCGTGATGTCGCCGTAGCCCGTGGTGGACAGCGACACCGTCGCGTAGTACAGGCAATCCAGGAACGTCAACGGATTGTCGGGATCCGGGACACTGTCGTTGTCCCGATACCCGTAGCGGTCCGCGTAGACGATCAGCACCGCCGCGAACAGCGCTCCCAACGCGTACAGCACCCGCATGAAGATCTTGCGGGCCGGACTGACGAACGGCTCGGGGATGCGCAGCACATCGACGAGCGCGGCATCCGGGCGCGAAGTCAGGTTCGGGTCCATCGCGGCGAGTCGGCGCCGCAGCCTGCCTTTAGCCACGCGACCCCATCATCGAGCAAAGCACCCCGGGATGTGCCGGGATCGTTCCGATCAGACGCACGCCACAATGTAACCATGACCGCACCCCAGGCTCAGCGGATCTCCTCCGCACCCACCGCCCAACGCATGGCTGCCCTGCTCCTTGGCATGGGCACGCTGCACTTCGTCGCGCCCAAACCCTTCGACTCGATCATCCCGGCCGAACTGCCCGGCAGCGCCCGCTTCTACACCTACGCCTCCGGCGTCGGCGAGCTGGCCACCGGTGCCCTGCTCGCCGCGCCCCGTACCCGGCGCCTCGGCGCACTGGCCGCCGTGGCCCTGTTCATCGCAGTGTTCCCCGGCAACGTGAACATGGTCCGGCTGTGGTGGGACAAGCCCTGGCCGATGCGGATCGTGGCGATCGCCCGGCTGCCGCTGCAGATCCCGATGATCACCACCGCACTGCGGGTGTACCGCAACTCGTAGCCTCTCTACCAGAGCACCTGGCCACCAACGGGTTTCACCGCACGAACCGGATTCGAACCCCTGCCGAACCAAAGTTTGGCAAGGCTATCGTTGCTGGTGGCCCGCGATTTCGACCGATATGGTCGGGATCGTGACGAACCCCAGCCATCCCTCCGAGCCGCACGTCGGGTCACTGTCGTCCAGGCTGAACTGGCTTCGCGCCGGGGTTTTGGGCGCCAACGATGGCATCGTCTCCACCGCAGGCATCGTGGTGGGTGTGGCCGCGGCGACGGTGGAGCAAGCGCCGATCCTGACCGCCGGCATCGCAGGCCTGGCCGCCGGCGCAGTCTCGATGGCGTTGGGCGAGTACGTCTCGGTGAGTACGCAACGCGACACCGAACGCGCCCTGCTGCACAAGGAACGCCGTGAGTTGCGCGATGATCCAGCGGCCGAATTGGACGAGTTGGCCGCACTCTACGAGGCCAAGGGTCTGTCGTCGACGACCGCGCGCACGGTGGCCGAGGAACTCACCGACCACGACGCCTTCGCCGCGCACGCCGAGGTCGAATTGGGTATAGATCCCAAGGATCTGACCAATCCGTGGCAGGCGGCAGCATCCTCGGCGCTGTCCTTCACCATCGGTGCGCTGCTGCCGTTGATCGCGATCCTGATCCCACCGACGACGTGGCGTATCCCGGTGACCGTGGTGGCGGTGCTGCTGGCGCTGATGCTCACCGGAGCGGTATCTGCCGGGCTGGGTGGGGCACCGAAGGGACGCGCGGTGCTGCGCAACGTGATCGGCGGTGGCCTGGCCCTGGTGATCACCTATCTGATCGGCCTTCTGGTGGGCACCACCATCACCTGAGGCGTTCGCATCATCCCGCCCGGCCAAGGAGTTCCCGTGACAGTGATCGACGGTCTGCCCGCCCACGTCCTGCTCGTCCACGCGCTGGTGGTACTCGCACCGCTGACCGCGGCGCTGGTCGTTCTCTGCGCGCTGTGGCCCGCCGCCCGGCGTGGGCATCTGCTGTGGCTCACGCTCATCCTGGCCGTAGTGACAACGGGTTTGACGCCACTCACGACGTACGCCGGCGAATGGCTCTACGATCTCCGACCCGCGCAGGACGCCGTCCTGCAGGAACACGCCGAGCTCGGCGACACCATGATCTACTTCTCGCTCGCCCTACTGGTGGTCGCGCTGGCGCTGGTGGGCCTGCACTTCGCCGAACGGCGCGACCACAGCCAGCGGCTGATCTATCACGGGGTCGTCGCCGTGGTCGCCGTTGTGGTGGGGGTCGCCTCGATGGTCCAGATCTACCGCATAGGTGACCTCGGCGCGCGCTCGGTGTGGGGATCCGAGATCGCCAATCTGGCGCGCTCCGGCGAGGGCTAGAACTCGTGTCCCCGATCCACCGTCGCGGGCATGGGTTCTCTCAGCAGAGCAACCAACTCGTCTTCCCCTGGTAGCGCATCCGGGCAGACGGTCCGCCCCGAGCGCACATAGTGGAACGCGGCCCGCACCGACTCTGGTGCGCACCCACGCAGCGACGCCCAGGCCAGGCGATAAACCGCAAGCTGAACCGCGGCCTGCGCCATGGCTTCCGGTGTGGCCGGCGGCTCGCCCGTCTTCCAGTCGACCACGGTGGTCGTGCCGTCCTCGTCTGCGAACACCGCGTCGATACGGCCGCGCACGACGGTGGTTCGCGTTGTTCCGATCGCCATGTCGAAGGGCACCTCCACCTCGATCGGGGTGCGTGCGGCCCACGACGACATGACGAAGGCGTCCTGCAATTCGGACAGTTCGGCGGCGCTTGCGCGTCCGCTGTCACTGTCCACCGCACCGGGGATGTCGTCGAGGTCGAAAAGCCGCTCCGAATGGAAGAACCGCTGCACCCACTCGTGAAACGCGGTGCCCAGCAGCGCATGCGGATCCGGGCGCTGCGGCAACCTCCGGTGCAGGCGCTGCAACGCAGCCTCCCGATCACGGCTCAACTCCACCAAGGTGCTGACCGACACCTGGCCGGGCAACTCAAGCGGAGCGACCTGTGGCGCACGATCCCGCTCGGCCAGAAGCGCATCGACATCGGCTGCCCAGCCCTCCGCGTCGGCGTCGACGTCGTCGGCGGTGTCAGTGCCAGTGTCAGTGGTCTGCTCCGAGCCCGGTTCCGCCCGGCTGCCGTCGGCCAACACCTGCGCCACGAGCGCCGCACCCCGGTCGACGTCGGACTCCCTGGCCGGGGCTGCCGGCCAGATCGCTTCGACAGCCTTGTCCCGCAACGGGTTGACCTCACCGGCCGACGGGTCGGGAGCCCACTGTTCGATCTCGCCACACGGCTGCCCCTGCGCAGCCGCATCCTCGACGATGGCCTTGATCTCGCACAGGAACTCCGAGGGGCCACGCGGCTTGCTCTCGGTAGCGCCCCAGTGATGCCCGGAGATCAGCAGGGTGTCCTCCGAGCGGGTGATCGCAACGTAGAGCAACCGGCGCTCCTCGTCGATGCGCCGCTGTTCGAGGCTGCGCTTGTGATCAGAGATCTTGTCCGACAGGATCTTCCGATCGTTGATGTCAGAGGTGTCGAGCACGGGCACACCCAGCTCCGACTCGGTCGCACGATCACCGCGCAGCAGCGGTGGCAGATCCGACGAGTCGGTGAGCCAGGTCCGTGCCGATGCCGTCGACGGGAATACCCGGCCGCTCAGGTGCGGCACCGCCACCACCTGCCATTCCAACCCCTTGGCGGCGTGCACGGTCAGGATCTGCACCCGGTCGTGCGACACCGTCAACTCGGCGGGTGCCAGGCCATTCTCCACCTCGGTCGCCACATCCAGGTAGGCCAGCAGCGCGAGCACCGACCCACCCGACCGCCCGGCGAAATCGGCGACCAGATCACAGAACGTGTCGAGGTTCTCGGTCCCCGTCCAACCCGCCGCCACCGGACGGGCTGCGCGGGCCTCGGCATCCAGCCCTGCCACCCGTCGCACCTCGGCCACCAACTCGGGCAGCGGGTGGCTCAGACGTGCCCGCAACATGGTCAGCTCACGCCCCAGCGCCTCGATCCGCTGGTAGCCCGCAGGCGAATAGTGTTCGGCGGCACCGGGATCGCAGAGCGCGTCGGCCAGGCAGGCTGAATCCGCATCCGGAGCGGCCTGAGCGACGATCTCCGCGGCGCTGGGCTCACCCACCGGCCGGTCGTCGAGTTCTCTGGCCCGGCGCCACAGCGCGGCGATGTCGCGGGCGCCGAACCGCCACCGCGGCCCTGTCAGCACCCGCATCACCGCGGACCCCGCGGCGGGATCGGCCACCAGCCGCAGCATCGCGACCAGATCGGCCACCTCGGGTACCGCCAACAGTCCGGCCACCCCGACCACCTCGGCCGGTACCCCGCGCGCGCTGAGCGCCTCGGCCATCGGCGCGGCGTCGGCGTTACGCCGCACCAGCACCGCTGCGGTCGGCGCCGCCCTCCCCTGTGCCACCGCCCCGTGGTAGATCCGGGCCAGATGGTCTGCGACCCAATCACGTTCGGACTCGACATCATTGAGCAGCGCACACCGGATGGCGCCCGGCTCGGCATCGGGCCTGGGCCGCAGTTCGTGCACCGTCACCGAACGACGCCGGGCTTCGGCCGACACCGCGTTGGCCAGATGCAGGGCACTCGGCGGGTTGCGCCAACTGGTGCGCAGTTCCAGCGTCGGGGCGGGACTCCCGTCGGTCAGCGGAAAGTCTGTGGTGAACCGGGGCAGGTTGGTCGCCGACGCGCCCCGCCAGCCATAGATCGACTGGATCGGGTCTCCGACCGCGGTCAGCGCCAGACCTTCGTCGACGCCGCCGCCGAACAGCGAGGACAGCGCCACCCGCTGCGCGTGCCCGGTGTCCTGGTACTCATCGAGCAGCACCACCCGGAAACGCTGCCGCAGTTGCTCACCGACCTGCGGGAAATTCGCGGCCAGCCGCGCCGCCGCGGACATCTGCATACCGAAATCCATCACCTTGTCGGCGCGCATCCGCTGGTGCAGCGCGTCGATCAACGGCACCAGCTCGGTGCGTTCGGTCTGGGTGGCCAGCATCTTGAGCAGCCACTGGCTGGGCCCACGGTCACGCTGATAAGGCCCGGCAGGCAACGTGTGCACCAACCGCTCCAGCTCCACGTGCGTATCACGCAGTTGATCGGTGTCCACCAGGTGTTCGGCCAGCGCACCGGCCAGGCGCAGCACCATGCCGGTGACAGCGGCCGGTGTCTTCTCGATGGCCAACTCCCCCGGGTGCGCACACACCACGTCGAAGGCCAGCTGCCACAGCTCCGTCTCACTGAGCAGCCGGGTGTCCGGCTCGACCGGGAGCAGCAGCCCGTGCTCACGCAGCAGGGTGCCGGCGAACGCGTGATAGGTACTGACCGTGGCGATTTCATCGGCGCCACCGGACACCGGCGCCAGACCGGCACCGGAAAGGCGGGCCAGCCGGGTCCGTACCCGGCGCAACAACTGTCCCGCGGCCTTGCGGGTGAAGGTCAGGCCCAGTACCTGTGACGGGGTGGCATAGCCATTGGCCACCAACCAGACGACCCGGGCCGCCATGGTCTCGGTCTTACCGGCGCCCGCGCCCGCGATGACCACCAACGGCCCCGGCGGTGCGGCGATGACCGCAGCCTGCTCCTCGGTCGGCGGGAACAGTCCCAGCGCGGAGGACAATTCGGCCGGGCTGTAGCGCACGCCGGCCGGTGTGGATTGCGTCATGACCGGTCCCCCGCAGCCTGGGCCGGGCACGACGAACGCACCGGGCAGTTCGCGCAACCGTCGTTGACCCGGGCCACGAACTGCGGGCCGGCGGTGGCCGCAGCCGCACTGCTGACCGTGCCCAACCAATCGGCGCGAGTGTCTGGAGTCATCGGATCCTGTTCGCGTTCGGTGGCGCCCGCCGCGCCTGCCTTGCCCAGGTATACCAACCGGCCCCCGCCCGGCTGATCCCCCTGCGGCAGCAATCCCGCGGCCACCGCCAGCTGATACGTGGCCAGCTGGGCGTGCTTCTGCGCATCGTCCTTGGTGACCGGACTCTTACCGGTCTTGAGGTCGACCACGACGAGCCGATCCGCCTGGTCCCGCTCCAGCCGGTCCAGCCGGCCCCGCACCCGAACGCCCGGCCCGTCGGGCCCCGGTTCGACGAGCACGCCCTCGACATCGATCTCGGTCGCCACCTCGGTCAGCTGTGCCCGGGAGTCCGCGCGCCAGCGGGTGAAGGTTTCCAGCATCTCCCGGTGACGGGACAACTCGTTGTCCGAGTACCACCTCGCCTCGAAAGGCAGGTCCTCCCAGACCTTTTCCAGGTCGTTGACCAGCTGGCTCTCGGTCTTTCCGGAGTCGGCGACCAGTGCATGCAGCAACGACCCGACCGTCGAACGCACGTCGCGCCCGTCACTGCCGCCGTGGCGCTCCAGCAGCCAGCGCAGCGGGCAGTCGGTGAGCATCTGCAGCGTGGACGGCGACAACACAACCTCAGGCGCCACGCCATCGGTCTCAGACCACAACGGCTCCTCGGTGGACAACGCCGTCATGGTGTGCCATTGCGAAGGATCCGCGCCCGGCACCCCGGCTGCGGCCAGCCGGGCCAATTGGGTTGCCGCGCAGGACCTGGACTCGTCGTCGACGGCGCCTTCCGGCGCGCACACGACAGCCCGCAGCCGGCCGACCACCGCCGACGGCAGCAGCACCCGCGGGGCGGCCAATGGCGGAAGCGGCACGGATTCCGTTGCCACCTCGGCCAGTTCGGCACAGAACGGTGAAGGCAGCAGCGATTCGTCCCCGCCATCGCTGTCGACCGCGGTCACCAGCAGCCGGGTCCGGGCCCGCCCCATCGCTGCCATCAACAGCCGCCGTTCCTCGGCGAGCAGGGGGGCCCGGGTCGACACCGCGCGGTCATCGGGCGCGGCCACCCCGTCGAGCACATCCACCAGATTCTGCGTACCCAGGATCCCGCCGCGCGGAATAGTATTGGGCCACAGTCCTTCCTGCACTCCGGCGATCACCACGAAGTCCCATTCACGGCCGAGTGCGGCGTGTGCGCTGAGCACCGAGACCGCGTCGGGCCTGGCGTTCGAATCCGAGGCCGACATCGACGAGCCCAAGGTCGCCACATGGTCCACCAGCCCACGCAGTGATGCCCCCGCCGTGCGGCTCACATATTGATCGGCCACATCGAACAGCGTGGTCACTGCGTCCAGGTCACGGTCGGCCTGGGCGCCGATCGTGCCGCCCCGCTCACTGGCGGCCAACCAGCGCGGCTGCAACCGGCAGGCGTTCCAGGCCTGCCACAGGGTGTGGCGCGGATCGGCGCCGTCCCGCCGGCTGCGACGGGCGGCGGCCAGCACCGACCGCAGCCGGCGCAGCGGCTTGACGTGTTCGGCCGACAACCCGGCCGGCTCCGTGTCGATCGCGGCAACGAGCAGATCGGTGAAATCCCTTGGTGGCGTGGAACCATCGGCACGGCGCAGCGCCCGTCGCAGCTGCCGCAGGGTCACCGGGTCGACGCGTCCGATCGGTCCGGTGAGCAGGTTGAGCGCGCTGTCGCCGTCGAGTCTCCCGGCTGCCGTCACCTCCAACACCGCCAGCAGGGCCGCGACCGCAGGCCGCTGGGCCAGCCCCAGATCGGCGCCTGTGGCGTGCACCGGCACCCCGGCGCCGCTCAGTGCCCGCGCCAGTGCCGCGCCCACCCGCGGAACCGAACGCACCACCACCGCCATCTCGGACCAGGGCACCCCGTCCACCAGATGAGCACGGCGCAGTGCGTCGGCGATGTAGGCGTTCTCGGCATGCGGCGTGGCCGCCAACCGCATCGTCACCGCACCCTGTCCATGCTCCGGGTTGCCTTCCATCGCGCGCCCGGCGCCCACCCCGGGCAGCCGGCGGGCGATACCCGAGATCGCCGCAGCGACCGCGGGGGCGCAGCGGCGCGACTGGGTGAGGATGATCGCCGGGGCATCCTCCCCGCCATGGTCGCTCAACAGCACCGGATCGGCGCCGCGATAGGAGAACACCGTCTGGTCCGGGTCGCCCGCGATGACGGTCAAGCCCGCCCCGGCGGCCAGCACCCGCACCAACAACGCGGCCTGCGGGTCGAGGTGTTGGGCGTCGTCGACCAGCAGCAGGCTGATCCGCGCCCGCTCGGCGGCCAGCAGATCCGCGTCGGTCCCGAGCGCCTCCAACGCCGCACCGACCAGTTCGGCCGCCCCCAGCGCGGGGACCGTGGCCTGCGGTGCGGCCATCCCGACGGCCGACCGCAACAACATGATCTGCTCGTAGGCCTGGGCAAACCGGCCCGCCGCCAACCATTCCGGGCGTCCCGCCGAACGGCCCAGCCGCTGCAGGGCACGCGGATCCACGCCGCGCTCGGTGCAGCGGGCCATCAGATCACGCAGCTCGGTGGCGAAGCCTGCGGTACTCAGCGCGGGCCACAGCTGCTCGGGCCAGCCCACCAGGGAATCCGCGCCGTCCTCGATATCTCCGGCCAGCAGTTCCCGGATGATGCCGTCCTGTTCGGCGGTGGTGATCAGGCGCGGCGGCGGATCACCGTTGCGCTGAGCCGCCAGCCGCAGCAGCGCGAACGCATACGAATGCACGGTGCGCACCATCGGTTCCCGCACGACACCGTGCGTGCCCGCGCCGAGCAGGCTGGCGGTGATGGCGGCCCTGGCCTCACCCCGCAACCGGGCCGAACCGGTCAGCAACAGCACCGACTCCGGATCGGTGCCTGCCGCGATGTGCTCGACCGCCGTGTGGATCAGCAGCGAGCTCTTGCCGGTGCCCGGCCCGCCCAACACCCGCACCACACCACCGCGCCCTGGTACCAGCAGCTCGGTGCCGGTCAATGCCGGTTCGATGTGGTGTGTGGTCATGGAGGAGATGACACCAGACGGGACCGACAAGTAGCGGCCCGACAAGTAGCGGAGCCGCGACTCCTGGCAGCATGAACGAATGTCAGCCGAGAAGTTGCACGTCCACCGTTACGGTCCCGCCGATCCGGCCCGCCTGTTGCTCATCCACGGGTTGACCGGGCACGGCGAACGCTGGAAGACACTGGCCGAACAGCACCTACCCGAGGTGGCCGTGCTGGCGCCGGATCTGCTCGGGCATGGGCGCTCATCGTGGGCCGCCCCGTGGACGCTCGACGCCAATGTCGAGGCCCTGGCGTCGCTGTTGGACGGCCCGACGCTGGTGGCCGGGCATTCGTTCGGCGGTGCGGTGGCCCTCAATCTGGCTGCCGCACATCCTGATCTGGTCAGCGGGCTGGTGCTGTTGGACCCCGCGGTCGAACTCGACGGCGGGTGGATGCGTGACATCGCCGATTCCATGCTGGCCTCGCCCGACTATCCCGACCGCGCCGAGGCGCGCGCGGAGAAGGCCAACGGTTCGTGGGGCGAGGTAGCACCCGAGGAGTTGGACCGTGACCTCGACGAGCACCTCGTCGAACTACCCGGCGGTCACTACGGGTGGCGGATCAGCATCCCGGCGATGATGTCGTATTGGAGCGAGCTGGCCCGCCCGGTTGCGCTGCCGCGCAAGGGCACACCCACGGTGCTGGTCCGCGCCACCCGCACGAGCCCACCGTATGCGCGGGACGGTCTCATCGCCGCGCTCAGTGCACAACTGGGCCCGGATTTCACGCTGCTGGATTGGGACTGCGATCACATGGTGGCCCAGGCCAAGCCCGCCGAGACCGCGAAGCTGATCCTCGAGCAACTGGGCTGACGTGCCGGCCGTCACCGAGGAACAGGTGGAAACCGTGCGTGCACTCGTCGCCGCGATCCCGTCGGGCCGCGTGTGCACGTACGGCGACATCGCCGATGCCGCAGAGCTTTCCAGTCCCCGGATCGTCGGTTGGATCATGCGGACCGACTCCTCGGACCTGCCCTGGCACCGGGTGATCCCGGCATCGGGACGCCCGGCGCCGCACCTGGCCACCCGGCAGTTGGAGCGGCTGCGCGCCGAAGGAGTGCTGGCCGTCGACGGGCGGGTCCGGCTGGCCGAGTACCGCCACCGGTTCTGGCCGGGGCAGGCGGATTACAGGATCAGCCGGACCAGCGAGGCAGTGCGGGCCAGGCCCGGGAAGGCCGCGGCGGTGGACCGCGGGTGCAGCGCGTGAACAGCGAGGCGGAACATCAATGCCCGCAACAACATCTGCGGCCATTCGGGCAGCGATTGCCACCGCTCGACCAGCCCGTCGTCGGCGTCGCCCCAGGACAGAGCGTCGATCACCACGACACCCGCAGCCCACGGGGCAGGGCGCCAGTACGGGGTGATGTCGGTGATTCCGGGCGCGGCCGTCCCGGCGAAAAGCACTGTGCCGTAAAGGTCACCGTGGACCAGTTGACTGGAGCTCTTGGTCGGCCTGCGCAGGCCGGCCAACTGATTGATCAGTTCGACCGAGCGCTGACCGTCCGATGAACCGGGCGAGACCCTCGCGCCGGGCGGCAACGAATGCAGCGGCCGGTCCTCCCAGGCCGCCCGGTCGGCGGCGATGAACACGTCGACATCGGCCCATGGCGCGACGGGCGGTTGGGTCAGGAAGCGCGGCCGCTCCAGTTTCGCGGTCGCCTCGTGCAATCGCACTGCGGCCGACACCACCTCGTCGTGACGGGGCTCGGGAGTTCCGGCGACGAAGGTGTCGGCACGCCACCCGGCGACCACGTAGCGGCCGTCCGTCGACCGGACCGGGCGGGCCAGCCGCACGCCGTCGATGAACAGCGATTCCCGAACCTTGGCCGACCACGCCGCACGGGCATGCTCGGGCACCATCGACATCACAACCTCGCCGCAGCGCCAGCCCCCCTCCCAGCCCGAGCCGAGCGGTACCGGGCGCACCCCGGACAGGCCGAACGCCGCCAGCACATGTTCCGGCGGCCGTTCCACACTCACAACCTCAGCCTAAGGTGTTGACCGGCAAACCAGCGGTCAGTACATCACCATGTCGGGCTCGAGTTGCTTGGCCCAGGCCACAATTCCGCCCTGCAGATGCACTGCGTCGGAGAAACCGGCCTTCTTGACGATGGCGAGCACCTCGGCGGATCGGATCCCGGTCTTGCAGTACAGCACCGGTGTCCGGTCCACCGGAAGCTTGGCCAGTGCGTCACCCGACTCGAACGTCGGCTTCGGGATGAGCTCGGCACCCTCGATGTGATTGATATCCCATTCGACAGGCTCGCGGACATCGATCAGCGCCAACGGTTTCCCGGAGTCGATGAGCTCCTTGAGCTCCAGCGGGGTGACTGTCGACCCGGCAGCGGCCTCCGCAGCGGCGTCCGAGACCACGCCGCAGAACGCCTCGTAATCGATCAACTCGGTGATCTTGGGAGTCGCCGGGTCCTTGCGGATCCGGATGGTGCGGTAGGTCATGTCCAGCGCGTCATAGACCATCAGCCGGCCCAGCAGTGGCTCGCCGATACCGGTGATGAGCTTGATTGCCTCGGTGCCCATCACCGACGCGATCGAGGCGCACAAGATGCCCAGCACGCCGCCTTCGGCGCACGAGGGCACCATCCCCGGTGGCGGTGGCTCGGGATAGAGGTCGCGGTAGTTCAGCCCCAGGCCGTCGGGAGCATCCTCCCAGAACACCGACACCTGGCCCTCGAACCGGTAGATCGAACCCCACACATAGGGCTTGCCTGCCAGCACCGCTGCATCGTTGACCAGGTAGCGGGTGGCGAAGTTGTCGGTGCCGTCGAGGATCAGGTCGTACTGGCTGAACAGCTCCACCGCATTGTCGGGTTCCAGCCGGAACTCGTGCAGATTCACCGTCACCAGCGGGTTGATCTCCAGAACCGAATCCCTGGCGCTCTGTGCCTTGGACCGCCCGATGTCGGACTGACCGTGGATGATCTGGCGCTGCAGGTTGGACTCGTCGACGACGTCGAACTCGACGATGCCGATGGTGCCCACCCCGGCCGCGGCCAGGTACAGCAGTGTCGGTGAACCGAGCCCACCGGCCCCGATCACCAGCACCTTGGCGTTCTTCAGCCGCTTCTGCCCGATCACGCCGACATCCGGAATGATCAGGTGCCGGCTGTAGCGCGTCACTTCTTCGCGCGTCAGCTCGGCGGCCGGCTCGACCAACGGCGGTAACGACACGTCCAAATTCGCGGACACCGGATGTCTCCTCAGTTTCAGATGATCAGTTCATCGTCCCAGCTGCTCGTACCCACAACGGTAATCCGGTGCCGATGCTTCCCGTGCCCCGCCCACCGCGATCGCACCCACCGCACGTCCAGCCGCAGATGTCGATGCCCGTTCCGCCGCGGCAAAACCCGCCTCAACTGCAGTGGTCAGGCGATCGGATACGGCCAGGGATTGAACTTGCAGGTCAAACCATCGGCCTTGACGGTTCCCGGGTCGAACTTGGCCGCGTCGTCGTTCGAGGTCGAGAACGTCTGCTGCATCATGATCGGTGCCAGCTTCCCGTTGGCCTCGCAGGCCTCATGCCGCTGGTAGCCGATGGCGTGACCAACCTCATGGTTGATCAGATACTGCCGGTAGGAGCCGATGTCCCCCTGGAACGGCACCGCACCGCGCACCCAGCGGGCCTCGTTGACGAACACCCTGGGCTGATTCCCGTCGTAGGACGGGTTGTAGCAGGACGATTCCAGCTCGATGTCGTAGCCGCAGCCCTCCCGCACAGTCATCGGCGAGGTCAGCGACACCCGGAAATCGGGTTCGACGCCGCTGCTCGCATCTACCCGAGTGAAGGCGAACAGGCCGTTGTGCGTCCAGCTCTTCGGGTTGGCCAGGGTCTCGGTGACCATCCGGGCGAAGCCCTCGTCGCCTCCGAAGGACGTGGTGTCCACGCCGTCCTCGACCTCGACGGTGTAGGTGACCGATTTGGTGGTGCCCTCACCGATCTTGGGGGTGGTGCCCGGCACGATCCGCCAGGTCTTCGCCCCGTTCTCGGTGAAAACACCGCCCGCCGGCAGGATCCCGGTGGGCAGGTTCGCGTCGAACTGGGTCAGACCCTTGGGCGGCGCGCCGATGATCGACGTGCTGGCCACATCGATCGTGGGCGGGCCCTGAACCGGGCCCTCCTCTTCCTGCGCGGAGTGCGGCGCGCTGGTGCCGGTGATCGTCTGGTACATGACCACCACAGTCAGCACGATCAGGACCGGCAGCGCATACGCGCGCCAGCCGTACGTGGACACGAAGCGGCCGATCCACGTCTGCTTACGCCATTGCTGGTGGTCGTCGCGGTTGGATCTGGCTCGTCCTGAATCGGAGGCAATCGGATCTCGCTGAGCGCGTAGCGGCTCCCGCCACTCGTTGCGCAGCGCCGGGACACGGCCACCCCCGCGACGTCCCGGGTCGTAGGTCACCGGACCAGAATGGCACAGAGTCCTGTGGATCGGTTCGGAGCGCAGCTATGCCGTGACCTCGCCGGTGTCATTTCGAAATCCATGCCGTTTCACGTCGCCCGCGCGACGGCAGTGGCGCGTCACGGTAGTAGTGTCGGTGCGATCAGCGGCTCGGATGAACATGTCCAAGTGCGCCAGAGCAATACAGATTGAGGACCTGATGAGCGATCTCGCCAACACCGCCGAGAGGAGAGGCGACAAGCCTGCGACCGGTGGTCGGCGCGGCAACCGCCTGCCTCGTGACGAGCGGCGCGGACAGCTGTTGGCAGCCGCCAGCGAGGTGTTCGTCGAACGCGGATACCACGCGGCGGGGATGGACGAGATCGCCGAACGCGCAGGCGTGAGCAAACCCGTTCTGTATCAACACTTCTCGTCGAAGCTCGAGCTCTATCTGGCAGTGCTGCAGCGCCATGTCGACAACCTGGTGTCCGGCGTGCGCCAGGCCCTGCGCACCACGACCGACAACCGGCAGCGGCTGCGCGCCGCGGTCGAGGCGTTCTTCGATTTCATCGAGCACGACAGCCAGGGATACCGGCTGATTTTCGAGAATGACTACGTCAGCGAGCCGCAGGTGGCGGCTCAGGTGAAGGTGGCGACCGAGGCCTGCACCGATGCGGTGTTCGATCTGATCAGCCGCGATTCGGGCTTGGAGGCGCACCGCGCCAGGATGATCGCGGTCGGACTGGTGGCCATCAGCGTCGACTCGGCGCGGTACTGGCTGACCAATGAACGGCCGATCGACCGGAATACCGCCGTGGACGGCACGGTGCAGTTCGCCTGGGGCGGACTGTCACACGTGCCGCTCACACGGTCGTAGAACTCAGGCGGATTCCGCCCCCACGCCGAAACCGACCCGACGCACGTCGGCGGCGCCGATCTCCACATAGGCGATCCGGCTGTTCTGCACCAGGAATCGCCGTCCCTTCTCATCGGTCAACGCCAGCACACCCGAATCCTTGGCGAGTGCGTCGGTGACCTGCTGCTCCACCTCGGTGGGTGTCTGCGCGCTGTTGAAGGTGAGCTCGCGCGGGCTGTCCGTGACACCGATCTTGACCTCCACGCTGGACCCTTCTTTCTTTCTCACAACGTTTGTCGACTTCCCTGAGCAGGCTAGTGGACGGGCGGACCAGCCTGCCGCGAGCGGGGCTGGACCGGAGGTACGCCGTGCGCGAAACACAGATACCGAACCGAGTCCGGACCGTGACCGACACGCACCGAGCTCAACCTCATCTGTCACATCCGTCTCGATAGCATCAGTTTCGATATTGGACGAGACGACTGGGACAGCCGCATGACCAGGCACTATTCGCCGTATGACACCACCGCCACCGAGCGCTTCGGGGATCACCCGTACGAGCCCGACGGCTACTCCGGCCGCACCTCCGACGGCTACAACTACAGCCCAGAGTCGGACTACCCGGTCGATTACGACAACTACGACGCGGACTATGACGACGAGGTCACGTTTTACGAGGAGCCCATCGACCGGCGCTGGATCTGGGTGGCCGTCGTGGCCGGCGCGGTCCTGCTGGTCGCCGTGATCTGCACCGTGGTGATCCTGGGCGGCGGCGACAGCGGTTCGGTGTCGGCCACCCTGACCTCACCGGCTGCCCAGCCGACACAGACCACCCAACCGGCACAGGACGCCACCTCCAAGCCGGTCCCGCCGCGCGCAGCACCGACGGCGCCGCTCTCCCCCGAAACCGTGACCACGGTGACGCCGTCGCCCAGCGCCACCGCGGCGCCTGCGCCCGTCGCCCCGCCGGTTGAGGCGGCCCCGCCCGCAGCCGCGGTGAGTCCGAACACCATCACCTACCGGGTGACCGGCAACCGGCAGCTCATCGACCTGGTGACCATCGTCTACACCGACGCGCAGGGCGCCCTGCAGACCGACATCAACGTTGCCCTGCCGTGGGCCAAGACCGTGGTGCTCAACCCCGGCGTCACGCTCAAGTCGGTGACCGCGACCAGCGTCGCGGGTCAGCTCAACTGCTCGATCACCGACGCGGCGGGCGGCGTGATCATGGCGCAGAACAACAACACGATGATCACCACCTGCACGCAGTAGAGACAGAACCTCTCAGCGGCGACTGGGTCTGGCGGATATCTACGCCAGGCCCAGTTCCTGCATCCGGGACTGGTGGGTGTTCTGCAGCCTGCCGAAGAACTCGGCCAGCTGGGTCAGGCCCTCGCCGCTGGACATCACCAGGTCGACCAGTTCGTCGTGATCGGCCAGCACGAACTGCGCCTGGGTGACAGCCTCACCGAGCAGTCGACGCGCCCACAGCGCGAGTCGGTGCCGCTGGCGATCGCTGGCAGTCACCGCCGCGCGCACCTCGGCGACCACGAACTGCGAATGCCCGGTTTCGGACAGCACCGCGCGCACCACCTTGGCTACCTGTTCGGGCAACGCGTCAGCGATCTCCAGGTAGAAATCCGCGGCCAGCGCATCACCGATGTAGGTCTTGACCAACGCCTCCAGCCAGGTGCTTGGGGTGGTCATCCGGTGGTAGTTCTCCAACACCGAGGCGTACTTTGTCATCGCTGAAACGACGTCAACTCCCCTGTGCTCCAACGCATCCCGAAGCAACTCGTAGTGACCCATCTCCGCAGCGGCCATGCTCGCCATGTTGATCCGGCCGCGCAGGTTCGGCGCCATCCGCGCCTCTTCGGTGAGCCGGTAGAACGCCGCGACCTCACCGTAGGCCAGCACCGCGAACAACTCGTTGACCCCGGGATGATCCGCCGTCACGCCCGAATCGACCGGTTCTGCGATCCGTTCCGCGGCAGGCTGAGGCGAATTCATGACGCCAACTCTAGACGCCGTCGGGAGACCGGGATCGGCTGGCAAATCGGTTGACATCGCGCGACCAGCTACAATGGCAGACGGTAACGGCTTCGAGCCGACTGTTTCAGCGCCCGAACCGCTACCAGGAAATGTGCGTGCACGCAGTTGGCCCGCCCTGTAGAGCTGGGCCCAGCGGATCGGCAGCGCCGATGGATACGACCCGTATCCGGGTGAACCCGACCGTTGTTTCATCGTCAAAACTCCGTGTGCGCTGGATGCCCGTGAGGTTTGACAGTGAAAGGCCACCTCTTCCAACCATGACCCATGTAAATAAGACATTTGCCGAGCTCGGCGTCCGCGACGAAATCGTCCGCGCCCTCCGTGAGACCGGTATCGAACACCCCTTTGCCATCCAGGAACTGACCCTCCCGCTCGCGCTTGCCGGCGACGACCTGATCGGTCAGGCCCGCACCGGCATGGGCAAGACCTATGCCTTCGGTATCCCGCTGCTGCATCGCATCTCCACCGACGAGGCCCGCCCGCTCAACGGCACCCCCCGTGCCCTGATCGTCGTGCCCACCCGTGAGCTCTGCATTCAGGTCTATGGCGACCTCGCCGGAGCGGCGAAGTACGTCACGACAGGCGATCGCAAATTCTCCGTGACCTCGATCTACGGCGGCCGTCCCTACGAGCCTCAGATCGAGGCGCTGCGCAAGGGCGTCGACGTCGTCGTCGGCACCCCGGGCCGCCTGCTCGATCTGGCCCAGCAGGGGCACCTTCAGCTGGGCGGACTGTCCGTGCTGGTGCTCGACGAGGCCGACGAGATGCTGGACCTGGGCTTCCTGCCCGACATCGAGCGCATCCTGCGGCTGACCCCGGACGATCGCCAGTCGATGCTGTTCTCGGCGACCATGCCCGACCCGATCATCACGCTGGCTCGCACGTTCATGAACCAGCCGACCCACATCCGGGCCGAGGCCCCGCACTCCGCGGCCACCCACGACACCACCGAGCAGTTCGCCTACCGGGCCCACGCTCTGGACAAGTCCGAGCTGGTGAGCCGGATCCTGCAGGCCGAGGGCCGCGGCGCCACGATGATCTTCACCCGCACCAAGCGCACCGCACAGAAGGTGTCCGACGAGCTCGCCGAGCGCGGGTTCAAGGTCGACGCCGTGCACGGCGACCTCGGCCAGGGCGCCCGCGAGAAGGCTCTGAAGTCGTTCCGCAGCGGCGCCGTGGATGTGCTGGTCGCGACGGACGTCGCCGCGCGCGGTATCGACATCGACGACGTCACGCACGTCATCAACTACCAGTGCCCCGAGGACGAACAGGCCTACGTGCACCGCATCGGACGCACCGGCCGCGCCGGTAAGACCGGTGTCGCCATCACCCTGGTCGACTGGGACGAACTGGGCCGCTGGGAAATGATCGACAAGGCGCTGAGCCTGAACTGCCCCGATCCGGCCGAAACCTATTCCAGCTCACCGCATATCTACGAAGAGCTCGGCATCCCGACCGACGCCACGGGCACCATCGGCGAGCCCGTCAAGGCCAAGGCCAAGGCCAAGCGCAGTCCCGACGAGAAGCGCATCTCCTCGGCCGACTCCGAGGGTCGACCGGCCAAGACCCGGACCCGCACCCGGCGCCGCACCCGCGGCGGCGAGGCGGCCACCGGGCATCCCGAAGGCACCGCTCCGGCAGCCGAGGGCGCCGATGCTGCACCGGTCACCGTGTCGGAGGACACCACCGGCGAGGCGTCGTCCGCCGGACGACGTCGACGCAGGCGCCGCCCCCGGAAGACCGAGACCGCCACGGCCGGCTGACCGGCGCACGCCAGACAAGACCGGTCAGTGGTCAAACCCGAACGCCGCACCCGCGGCGACATGGCCGCCGCGGCGGCAATCGTCGCGATCGTCGCGCTGGCGGCCGGCCTGATCTGGTGGACGAGTGACGCCCGGGCCACCATCAGCAGGCCCGCTGCAGCACCCGTCCCCTACCTGACGCCGGCCCGCGAGGTACCGGCGGGCCTGCAACAGTTGTGGACCGCCGACAGCCCCCGGACCACCGAGCCCGTGCTCGCCGGCGGCTCGGTGGTGACCGCCGAGGGGTCCACCGTCGCGGGCCGTGACCCCGTCAGTGGCGCCGTGCTGTGGAGCTATGCCCGCGACCGCGAACTGTGCGGTGCGACGGCGGTGTACCAGTACGCGGTTGCGGTGTATCCCGATGCTCGCGGCTGCGGACAGGTCAGCACCGTTGACGGTAAGACCGGCAGGCGCGGGCCGGCCCGCACCGCCTATGCCGACCCCGAGGTCAAGCTGTCGTCCGATGGCTCCACGGTGCTCTCGGCCGGGGACAGCCGCCTTGAGCTGTGGCGCTCGGACATGGTCCGGATGCTGTCCTACGGTACGCTGGACGCCCGCATCAAGCCCGACGTGCCGGCATCACCGGTATGCCGCCAGCTGTCGGCAGCTGCGAGTTCCTCGGCAGTGTCGGTGCTGGAATCGTGCCCGAAGAGCAAGTTCATCCGCTTGACGCTGCTGCGCCCGGCCGACGAAGAAGACACTCCCGAGGTGCGCTACGTCGAACTGCAGGACATCACCGATGAGTCTGGAGCCAAGGTGATCGCGGTGTCCGGCACCACGACCGCGGTGTACCTGCCCACACCGAGGCCGATGGTCAACGTCATCGACGAGACCGGAAAGACGCTTGCCAGCCTGCCGCTGGCCAAGCCGGCGGCGCCGCAGTCGACGCCCACCCGGGCCGGGGACCTGATCACCTGGTGGACCGGCGACTCGGTCCTGGTGTTCGGCACCAACGGAGGCTCCGGCCTTCAGTACAAGTTCACCGTCACCCCGTCGGGTCCGCACCTTCCCGTCGGCCCCGCCACGGTGATGGCCGGTCGGTTGTTGGTTCCGGTCAGCGACGGTTACGACGTCTTCGATCAGGAGACCGGTGCCGGCCAGCGCCACATCGCACTGCCGCGTACCCCCAGCGTGTCGCCGGTGGTGCCGGTGGCGGCCGGCGACACCGTGCTCGAACAGCGCGGCACGCAACTGGTGGCCCTCGGCGCGAACTGATCCGGGCGTCCGGCTCAGCCGATATCGATCACGATCACCGTCGTGTTGTCGCTGCCGCCGGCGTCGTTGGCGACCTGGACCAGCCGCTGCGCAACGACCTCGGGGTCGTCCGCCGCGGCCGCGTCGACGATGTCTACATCATCCGCACCGGCGAACAATCCGTCACTGCTGATCAACAACCGGTCACCCGGACGGCACTCCAGATCGAACAGATCGGGCCGGATGACGGGGCCGATACCCAGCGCCCGGGTCAGCAGATGACGGTGCGGGTGGAAGCGGGCCTCTTCGCGGGTGATCTCACCGGCCCGCACCAGCTCCCCGGAGACACTGTGATCATTGGTCAGCTGACTCATGGCGCCCTCCCGAATCAGGTTGAGCGGCGAATCCCCGATGTTGATGGCCAGTGGCCCGCCCTGCTCGTCGCCGAAGATGGCCACCACGGTCAGGGTGGCGCCCGAACTGGTTCCCGATGCGCTGACATGTGCGAAGACCTGCTCGTTGGCCTGCTGGACCGCCCCGATCAGGCCGTCGCGGTCGGGTGCGGCGGTGAAACCGGCGGCAAGCGCTTCCACTGCGATCCGGCTGGCGTGGTCACCTTCGGGCCCGAAACCGTCGGCCACCGCGTACAGAATGCCGTCGGCGAGCAGCGAATCCTGATTGCTCTGCCGCACCGGGCCCTGATCGGTGGCCGTCGCGGACCGTAACACCGAAGCCATGGAGATCGTCCTCTCGTCGCTCCGGCGACCCCCTGCCACCGGAAAAGGCACTGTTCACCCGCCCGCCCGTTGCTGACCGGCGCCTCCAGTCGGAATGCGGCGACCCCGGCGACAGGCCTGCCTGCTCCGCAGAGCAACTCCGCTGTGCGCGCCTCGGCAACCTGGCCTGTCCATGGGACTGCTCCCTACACCACCTCGGGTGCGAAGGTCGGCAGCTTCTTGCCGGACTTCCAGTGTTTGAGCAGGGCCTGGGCCAGCTCCCGGTAGGCCAGCCCGCCCTTGCTCTTGCGGCCGGCCAGTACCGAGGATCCCGATGCGCTGGCCTCGGCGAACCGCACGGTGCGGGGAATCGGTGGCGCCAACACGGGCAGTTCGTACCGGTCGGCGACGTCCAACAGCACGTCACGGCTGTGGGTGGTGCGCGAATCGTAGAGCGTCGGCAGCGCACCGAGCAGCGCCAGCTCGGGATTGGTGATCTGCTGCACGTCGGAGATCGTGCGCAGGAACTGGCCCACGCCGCGGTGCGCCAGCGTCTCGCACTGCAACGGCACGATCACCTCGTTCGCAGCCGTCAGGCCGTTGAGCGTCAACACGCCCAGAGATGGCGGACAGTCGATGATCACCACGTCGAAATCGTCGGAAACCTTGGCCAGAGCCCGCTTGAGCGCATACTCCCGCCCGGCCCGCATCAGCAGCATGGCCTCTGAACCGGCCAGATCGATGTTGGCCGGCAGCAGCGTCATGCCCTCGGCTGTCTCGACCAGCGCCGCCCCCGGCTCGACGTCGCCGAGCAACACCTCGTGTACCGACACCGGCAGCTTGTCCGGGTCATGACCCAATGAGAACGTCAGACAGCCTTGCGGATCCAGATCGACCAGCAGCACCCGCCGACCCTGCTCGGACATCGCCGCACCCAGCGACGCCACTGTCGTCGTCTTGGCTACCCCACCCTTTTGATTGGCGACCGCTAATACTCGCGTCACACCTTCATCCAAGCACGCTCCCGGCGGCATTGCCGGAACGTGCGGCAGAATCGCCGGTGTGAGCGACCGCCTGCACCGCCTGATCCTGCTCCGCCACGGCGAGACCGAGTGGTCGGCCACCGGCAGGCACACCGGCCGCACCGAGCAGGACCTGACCGAAACAGGACGGGAGCAGGCCGTGCTGGCCCGCCCGGCACTCGCCGAGCTGCAGTTGACCGAGCCACTGGTGATCAGCAGCCCACGGCGCCGCGCGCTCGACACCGCCGAACTGGCCGGACTGCACGTCGACGAGATCGACCCCGAGCTGTCCGAGTGGGATTACGGCGACTACGAGGGACTGACCACACCTGAGATCCGCGAGAGCGTGCCCGACTGGCTGGTGTGGACCCATGGCTGTCCCGGCGGCGAGAGTGTCGACCAGGTTTCGGCCCGTGCGGACCGCGCGGTCGCCACGGCGCTGGAGCATCTGGCCACCCGGGACGTGGTGTTCGTCGGGCACGGGCATTTCTCCCGTGCCATGTTGACCCGTTGGGCGGAACTACCGGTGTCCGAAGGGATCCGGCTGTCGATGGTGCCGGCGTCGCTGGCAGTCTGCGGATTCGAGCACGGCGTGCGTCAGATCACCGCGCTCGGGCTGACCGGCCACCCCAACCCGTGCCTGTCGCAGTGAACCCGTCATTCGTGTTGGCCGGGCCGAACGGCGCTGTCCTGGCCGAGGGCGTACGCACCGGATTCGCCGATATCGCCGATGCCCAGGCCGCGCTGCGGTCGGGTACACCAATAGTGCTGGGCGCGTTGCCATTCGATCCGGCCACACCAGCCGCCCTGTATGAACCCGATGCGGTGCGGTTCACTGATGCGCTTCCCGACTGGCCCGTCAATCCGCCCCCGGCGGCGGTGGAGCGCGAAACCCTGCCCCCGGGATCGGTGCACCGCGAGCGGGTGGCCGAGGCGATCCGGCGCCTGCGGGATCCGCAGATCCCGATCGACAAGGTGGTGCTGGCCCGCTCGCTGCGCCTGTCCGCCGATTCCGCATGGGACGTCCGGACCGTGTTGCGCCGACTGGCCGACGCCGACCCGGCCGCCACGGTCTACCTGGCCGATCTGTCTCCGGCGGGCGGCGCGAACGCCGGCACCGCTCTGGTGGGCGCGAGCCCCGAATTGCTGGTGGCGCGCGAGGGCGAGACGGTGATCTGCCAGCCGTTCGCCGGGTCGGCACCTCGCTCGGCCGATCCTGCCGTGGACGCGGCCAACGCGACCGCGCTGGCGGCGTCGGCGAAGAACCGTCACGAGCATCAGCTGGTGGTCGACGTGATGCGCCAGGCGCTGGAGCCGTTGTGCGTCGACCTGCAGATCGCCGAGGAACCACAGTTGCACGGCACCGACGCACTGTGGCACCTGAGCACCCCCGTAGTCGGACGGCTGCGCGAAAAGCGCACCACAGCAATCGATCTGGCGCTCGCACTGCACCCCACCCCGGCGGTCGGCGGGGTTCCTACCGACCGCGCCGCCGCACTGATCAGCGAACTGGAAGGCGATCGCGGGTTCTACGCCGGCGCCGTGGGCTGGTGCGACAGCAGCGGCGACGGACGCTGGGTGGTGTCGATCCGGTGTGCGGTGTTGTCCGCGGATCGATACACGGCCCTCGCCAGCGCCGGCGGCGGTATTGTCGCCGAATCCGATCCCGATGACGAAGTCGACGAGACCACCACGAAATTCAGAACCATCCTGACTGGACTAGGGGCGACATGAGCGAGTTGATCCGCCGGGCGCGACCCGGCGACGAGGTCGAGATCACCGCGATGATCCGCGAGTTGGCCGAGTTCGAACGCGCTTCCGACGAGTGCACCGTCACCGAAAAGCAGATGCACACAGCACTTTTCAGCGACCGACCGGTGGCCTACGCGCACATGCTGGAGGTCGACGGGCAGGTCGCCGCGGCCGCGGTGTGGTTCCTGAACTTCTCCACCTGGGACGGGGTCGCCGGTCTCTACCTCGAGGACCTCTACGTGCGTCCAGCCTTCCGGCGCCGCGGACTGGCCCGAAAGCTGTTGTCCACCTTGGCCGCCGAATGCGTCGAACAGGGCTACACCCGGATGACCTGGGCGGTGCTGAACTGGAACGTCAACGCCATCGCGCTGTACGACGCCGTGGGCGGCAAGCCGCAGACCGAGTGGACCACCTACCGGGTATCGGGCCCAGAGCTTTCCGCCCTGGCCGCCGAGCAGCGCGGCTAGTCGCGGCGGGCGATCCAGTCCACCGAGGACGGGCTGAACAGCAGCCCCAGGGTGATCAGGGCGAGCAGCCCGACCAGCACGCCGTACACCACGTGGTGCGAGGTGATCACGTACCAGGCCACGGGCAGCAACAGCAGGTTGGCCAACACCGCGATCCCCCGGCCCCAGTACCGCGCGGTGATCAGCGCCCAGCCACCCGCGAGCACCCCACCACCGATGAGCAGGAACCAGATCGCTGTGCCGTACCCGCTGACGATGTGCTGATCCGCACCGCCCAGCGCCCGGACCAGCAGCACGACCGCCATGATCAGCGCGGCGATTCCTTCGGCCGCGGTGAGAAAACCTGCGTACCGGATGGCGGGAGGCTGGATCACGACTTCCGCTCCGCCAGGTACCGCACGGCGTATTCGTAGCCGGCCGGGCCAGCGCCGGCGATGACGACCTCGGCGACGGCCGACACGTACGAGTGGTGCCGGAATGCCTCGCGGGTGTGGATGTTGCTCAGGTGAACCTCGACCACCGGCAGTTCGGCGGCGCTGAGCGCATCGCGGATCGCCACCGAGGTGTGGCTGTAGGCCGCCGGATTGATGATGATGCCGACGCAGTCCTGCCGGGCCGCCTGAATGGCGTCGACGAGCGCGCCCTCGTGGTTGCTCTGCACGGGGCGGACCTCGAAACCGGACTCGGCCGCCAGTTCGGCCACCCGCTGCTCGATCTGAGCCAGCGTGGTGGAGCCGTAGATCTCGGGCTGCCGGGTGCCCAGCATGTTGAGATTCGGTCCGTTGACGAGCAGTAATCGGCGTGCGGTCACGTCCTGTACGGTACCGACGCCCGCGCGGTTTTCGACGTCGAGATCGACGCCAGGGTCGCGGCCGGGCAGAAAACACGACCCTTACGTCGATCTCGGCGCTCAGGACGGCGTGTGGGGCGGGCCCCCAGGACAGCCCGGGATACTTGCCCACGTGACCGACCACCCCTGCCCGTGCGGCACCGGCCTGGCCTACGCCGACTGCTGCGGGCCGCTGCACACCGGCACGCAGCAGGCCCGCACGGCCGTTGCCCTGATGCGGTCCCGGTTCAGCGCGTTCGCCATCGGCGACGTCGGCTATCTGTTGACCTCCTGGCATCCCGACACCCGTCCCGCCGACCTCTCCCTCGACGAGGACATCGTGTGGCGGCGGTTGCAGATCGTCGACACCGAGTCGGGGGGCGAAGACGACACCGAAGGCGTCGTCGAGTTTCGCGCCCAGTACGTCCACGACGGGAGCCGGCACATCCTGCATGAACGCAGCCGTTTCGAGCGGGTCGGCGGCCGGTGGCGCTACCTGGATGGACAGATTCACGAATAACTGCCGTACACCTTGCCCGGTTAGGCTCATGCCCCGTGCGTGCCGTGCTGATCGTCAATCCGAACGCGACCTCGACCACCCCGGCCGGGCGTGACCTGCTCGCCCACGCGCTGGAGAGTCGGGTGACGCTGACCGTCGAACACACCAATCACCGAGGTCACGCCATCGAGATCGCCCGCGATGCCGCACGCGACGGTGTGGACGTGGTGATCGTGCACGGTGGAGACGGGACGGTCAACGAAGTCGTCAACGGCCTGCTCGGTGAGTGCGGAACTCGTCCCGACGCCGCCCTGGCGCCCGCGGTCGCCGTCGTGCCCGGCGGTTCGGCCAACGTCTTCGCCCGGGCGCTGGGCATCAGCCCCGATCCGATCGAGGCCACCAACCAGCTCGTCGACCTGCTCGGCGGTTACCGGATGGGACGTCCGTGGCGCCGCATCGGCCTGATGGACTGTGGTGAGCGCTGGGGCGTGTTCACCGCAGGGATGGGCGTGGACGGTGACGTGGTGGCGGCCGTGGAGGCCCAACGCGCGAAGGGACGCAGGGTCACGGCCTCGCGTTACATCCGGGTGGCTGTGCGGGAGTTCCTCACGACTGCACGCCGGGAACCGACGTTGACGCTGCACCTGCCTGGCGCCGACCCGGTTGCCGGGGTGCACTTCGCGTTCGTGTCGAACTCCAGTCCCTGGACGTATGCGAACAGCCGCCCGGTGTGGACGAACCCCGAAACCACATTCGACACCGGCCTGGGAGTGTTCGCCACCACGAGCATGAACGTCTGGTCGAATCTGCGACTGGTCCGTCAGATGGTGTCCCGCAAGCCCCGCCTCGAAGCCAAGCATCTGATCCGCGATGACAACGTCTCGTCGGTCACCGTGACGAGCACCACGCCAGCCGCCTGCCAGATTGACGGAGATTACATCGGCACGCGCGAAACCATGACGTTCACGTCGGTTCCCGAGGCGCTCTGCGTCGTCGCGCCGACGAATAAAAGTGATTGACCTGCGCAAACACACCGCCTAGGGTGGAATTAGGGCGCAGCTAGATCCAGAGTGTAGTACACAGGAGTGAGGGTTCTGGTCACCGCCCCACCCAGTGACATTGCCCACGTGTTAACTCAATGCTATTGACATCTGTTCAGCCTGTGAAAGCATCAATGCAACAGTGCAGAAACATTCGTGTGCACGCGTTAACAGCCGAAGAAAATCTGGTGCGCTTTGCCGCGCACACATGACATGTCTAACGAGGAGTTTGATCTTATGGATTGGCGCCACAAGGCCGTCTGTCGCGACGAAGATCCGGAGCTGTTCTTCCCCGTGGGAAACAGTGGCCCGGCGCTTGCTCAGATCGCCGACGCGAAGCTGGTGTGCAACCGTTGCCCCGTAACCACTGAGTGCCTCACCTGGGCCTTGGACTCCGGCCAGGACGCCGGCGTGTGGGGCGGGATGAGCGAGGATGAGCGTCGTGCGCTCAAGCGTCGCAACGCCCGCACCAAGGCCCGCACCGGAGTCTGACCTTTCGGTTCAGATCACGACGCAAGCTATGGCCCCGACAATGTCGGGGCCATAGCTTATTTTTTGGACAATTCGCTACAGCAAATTGCGTAATTGTCATCACATCTTCTATTGACGCAACTGGGTAATTGCTTCAGTGGTACTGGTGTCCCACTGTGAACGCCCTGTGGCTCGCGGCCGGGCTCACTGGATGCCGCGACTGCGCCTGCCTATCGGCACTCGCAGCACCACATCGGTTCCCCCGGACGGGACATCGTGCATCCCCAGCGAGCCGTCCAATTCCGCGGTGACCAGCGTTCGCACGATCTGCAGGCCCAGCCGGTCGGACTTCTCCAGGCTGAACCCGTCGGGCACGCCACGTCCGTCGTCGTGCACCACGACGTCGAGCCAGCGGGCCGAACGCTCGGCCCGGATGGTCACGCAACCCTGGGGCGTATCGGCGTCGAAGGCATGCTCGATGGCGTTCTGCACCAATTCGGTGATCACCATGATCAACGCCGTCGCACGGTCGGCGTCGAGCACGCCGAGGGCCCCGTCGCGGTTGATCCGGATCGGGGTATCCACCGACGCGACATCGTTCATGATCGGCAGGATCCGGTCGATCACCTCGTCGAGGTTGACCTCCTCGTCGACCGACATCGACAACGCGTCGTGCACCAGTGCGATCGACGACACCCGTCGTACCGATTCGATCAGCGCCTCGCGGGCCTCCAGGTTGTTGGTCCGGCGCGCCTGCAGTCTCAACAGGGCCGCCACGGTCTGCAGGTTGTTCTTCACCCGGTGATGAATCTCCCGGATAGTGGCGTCCTTGCTCAGCAGCGCGCGGTCACGCCGTTTGACCTCGGTGACGTCGCGGATCAGGACGGCGGCTCCGACCGCGGCGCCATGCACGACCAACGGCAGGGTCCGCAACAGCACCGCCGCACCGCCGGCGTCGACCTCCATGCGCATGCTGGAGCCTCCGGCCAGCGAGTCACGGACATGGTTGGCCAGTTCCTGGGCCTCGAACGGGTCAGAGATCAACGGCCGGGTGACGGTGACCAGATTGTGCCCGTCCAACTCGGACGCCAGGCCCATGCGGTGATACGCCGAGATGGCGTTGGGACTGGCGAACACCACGTCGCCTACCTTGTCGAGGCGGATGAAACCGTCGCCCACCCGTGGGCTGGAACGCGACATGGCCAGATCGCCGACGTTCGGGAAGGTGCCCTCGGACAGCATGTGGAGCAGATCGCTCGCACAGTCCAGGTAGGCGCCCTCCAGCGGGCTGGCCATCCGACGGGCGGCCAGCGCGGTCTGGTGGGTCAACACCGCGACCACGTGATCGCGGTGCCGCACCGGAACCGCTTCCACGTTCAGACCGGGAAGGTCCGGCGAATGTCGTTGTGTGCCACCGTTTCCCCGGCCGATCGCACCCGATTGGAAGGCCGTGGTGACGACGGGGAGGTCTGCGGCCGCGGCCAGCGTGCCGACCGAGTCGGCCAACAAGACGGTGGGGGCGGTGTTGGGCCGGACCTGCGCGACGCACACCAGTACGCCGTCGTCGCGGCGCACCCACATCAGATAGTCGGCGAACGACAGATCGGCCAACAGCTGCCACTCCCCGACCACCGCATGCAGGTGGTCCACGGCGCTGCCGGGCAGCATCGTGTGTTCGGCGAGCAGATCACCGAGGGTGGACATCAGCCAACGTCCACCGGGAGCAGGGAAACGAACCGGGTCAGTCGATCACCGCGATGAGATCGCCGGCCTGGATCACGTCGCCCTCGGCGACGTTGACCTTGGTGATGGTGCCCGCGACCTCGGCGAGGACCGGGATCTCCATCTTCATCGACTCGAGCAGCACCAGGGTGTCCCCCGCACCGATCTGATCGCCCTCGTGAACCACGACCTCCAGCACACTGGCCACGATTTCGGCGCGAACGTCCTCGGCCATCTTCACCCCACTTCACTCCGGCGCTAACCCGACTACTTCTGCGGCCTATATCGAACCACAACCCCGGGTGGACAGCGCCGCCCCCGGGGCATGAGACACTAGGGAGCAAGTTCTTACACCATCTGGAGGATCATCATGGCCAAGCGTGGCCGCAAGAAGCGGGACCGCAAGCACTCGAAGGCGAACCACGGCAAGCGCCCCAACGCCGGTTCGAAGTCAGTGCGCTAGCCGCTTCGGCAGACTGTGACCGCCCGACTCCATTCGGAGATCGGGCGGTTTGTCGTCGGGCCACACAGGCTGAGCGCCTGGTCAGCCCCGGATGATGGTGGTCTGGCTGATCTGGATCCGCAGCCGTTCCCGCAGCCCCTCAGGGGCCTTTTCACCGCTGCACTTGGCCGCGATGAGCTTCTTGACGCGCTCCTCGACCCCGTAGTGACGCAGGCACGCCGGGCATTCTTCAAGGTGGTGCTTGAGCTTGTCCCGGCTTTCGGCCGTGCACTCGCCGTCGAGCAACGTCCATACCTCGGCGATCACCGCGGCGCACTCCGGATGTTCGGGGTCCACGGGTCCCACCGGCGGGCTCCAGCGCTCGTCCTCGCGATTCGACTCACGGTCCCCGCTCATGAGGACACCTCCTCCGGCTCACCAAGCTGCTGACCTCGGATGAAGCCGCGATCCCTGGCCACATCGGCCAGCAGGTCACGTAGCTGCTTGCGGCCGCGGTGCAGGCGGGACATCACGGTCCCGATGGGAGTATCCATGATCTCGGCGATCTCCTTGTAGGGGAAGCCCTCGACGTCGGCGTAATACACCGCCATCCGGAATTCCTCGGGCAGCGCCTGCAGCGCTGCCTTGATCTCGGTGTCGGGCAGCGACTCCAGGGCTTCGACCTCCGCCGATCGCAGACCGGTCGACGAGTGCTCGGCGTTGGCGGCCAGCTGCCAGTCCGTGATCTCGTCGGTGGGGTACTCGGCAGGTTGGCGCTGCTTCTTGCGGTAGCTGTTGATGTAGGTGTTGGTCAGGATCCGGTAGAGCCACGCCTTGAGGTTGGTGCCCTCACGGAATGACCGGAAGCCGGCGTATGCCTTGACCATGGTTTCCTGCAGCAGGTCCTCGGCGTCGGCGGGGTTGCGGGTCATCCGCAGCGCACCGCCGTAGAGCTGGTCCAGCAGCGGGATGGCATCGCGTTCGAACCGTGCGGTCAGCTCGGCATCGGTTTCAGTCGGCTGCGGCGTGTCAGGCTCGGCCTGCTCGACGTCAGTCATCGTGGGAAACACCTTCCCTTCTGTCGCGGCGCCACCAACAGGCACGGAATACCACTGGGTATCCGCCGGCCGTTCCAGGCATACGGTTGGCACCAGAATCCTCCTTAGATCCTAGAGCGTGCTACCGACAAGTAGCGCTGAGCAGGTGTCGAGAGCAATAACAGCATGCAGGGGCCATGATGTTCCCGGCTACTCTGAGCGCCGTGGCACGCGCAGCGACACCCGCGATCGCAGCTCTGGTGGCGGCAGGCATCGAGCACGAAGTGGTGGCCTACCAGCACGACCCTCGCAACGAATCGTTCGGCGACGAGGCCGTGGCCCAGTTGGCGGCCGACGGCATCGTCGCCGAACAGGTGCTCAAGACGCTCGTGATCGCACTGCCCAAAGGGTTGGCGGTAGCGGTCGTGCCCGTACCGCACAAGCTGTCGCTGAAAGCCGCCGCGGCCGCACTGGGGGTTCCGAAGGCGGAAATGGCGGACCCCACGGCCGCTCAGCGGTCCACGGGGTACGTCGTGGGCGGGATCTCCCCCCTGGGCCAGCGCAAGCCCCTGCCCACCGTCGTCGACACCTCGGCACTGGCCTTCGACAAGGTGCTCTGCAGCGCTGGCAAGCGGGGCCTGGACGTCGCGCTCTGCCCCGAGGACCTGATCCGCGCGACATCGGCGGTGACAGCCGATATCGCCGTCACCGGCTGAGGCCGCCCCGCCCGTCGGCATGTCGCAACCGGAAACGTACCGGTGTCCGAATCCGTGATTTACATCACGAGCCCCGCCGGATTGCATGGACCCGACAAGGAAGGCGGGTGCCCATGACGATCAGTGTGGCCGAGCGAGCAGAACTGGCCGCCGCGGTCTCCGCGTTGCTGCACGACGAATGCACCGAGCAGGACGTACGGCAGGTGATGGACAGCGACGACGGGTTCGACCGCGAGTTGTGGCGCAAGCTCGCCGCCCAGGGGGTGACCGGTCTGCTGGTCGACACCGAGTACGGCGGCGTCGGCCTGGGCCCCCTCGAACTCGAGGCCGTCGCGGAGGCGACCGGTGCCGCGCTACTGCCGGCACCGTTCCTGTCCAGTGCGGTGCTGGCGTCGGCCCTGATCGACGCGACAGGTTCCGACGCCGACAAGCAGCGGCTGCTGCCGGGTCTGGTCGAGGGCACGTCGGTGGGCACCGTCGCGGTGACCGGCTCCCGGGGAACGTGGGCGCCGGAGGGCGTCGCGGTTCGCGCCGCCGCGGTCACCGATGGCCCGGACGGCACCGACCACACGCTGACCGGCAACGCCCACTACGTCATGCACGGTCAGGTTGCCGACGTGATCCTGGTGGTGGCCCGCATCAACGGAGACTTCGGCGTCTTCCAGATCGCACCCGAAGCCGACGGTTTCGATCGCACGGCCGCAACGGTTTTCGACCCGACTGTCCCATTGTCGACTTACACCTTCGACGCCGCCCCGGCCCGTCGCGTCGGCACCGCCGGGTGGGACGCGGTGCAGCGCGCCCTCGACCTCGGTTTGGTCGCTCTGGCCGGCGAACAGGTGGGCGGCGCCAGGCGAATCTTCGACATCACCGTGGACTATCTCAAGACCCGGATCCAGTTCGGCCGCCCCATCGGCAGCTTCCAGGCCCTCAAACACATGGCAGCCGACTTGCTGATTCAGGTTGAATCAGCCACTTCGGCCGCCCAGCATGCCGCGGCCGAACTTGCCGTCGGTAGCGAAACGGCCAGTGGTGCAATCGGTCTGGCCGGGTTTACCTGCGCCGAGGCCTATCACGCGACCGCCCTGTCTGCGATCCAGATGCACGGCGGCATCGCGTTCACCTGGGAGCACCCGGCCCACCTGTTCCTGCGACGGGCCCGTACCGGCCTGCACCTGCTCGGCGGCTCGGGGCTGCACCGCGAGCGCTACCTCTCGTCGAAAGGCGCCTGACGATGACCACCGCCGAACTGCCCGGCGCCGATCAACTGCGCACCGAGGTGCGCGACTGGCTCGCCCAGAACTGGTCAGGGTTACCGAAATCCACGAATCCGTGGGTCAGCTCCCCCGAGCGGGTGGCTTGGCTGGAGAAGGTGCTCGACGCGGGCTACGCGGTGCCGACCTACCCCACCGAATGGTTCGGGCGGGCGTACCCGAACGCACTGGCGGCGGTGATCGAGCAGGAGTTCCGGGCGGTCAAGGCACCCGGTGCGCGCCAGGACAAATACAGCATCCCGGCCAACACCGCGCTCAAGTTCGGCACCGATCGGCTCAAGAACGACCTGGTGCGTGAGTTCCTGACCGAGCGGGCCCGCACCTGCCTGCTCTACAGCGAGCCCGGGGCCGGATCCGATCTGGCCGCCGTGCGCACCACCGCGGTCCGCGACGGCGACGAGTGGGTGGTGAACGGCCAGAAAGTGTGGACCTCGGGCGCCACCACGTCCGAGTACGCGCTACTGATCGCCCGCACCGACTGGGATGTGCCCAAGCACAAAGGCTTGAGCTTCTTCATGATTCCGATGCGCCAGCCCGGTATCGAGGTGCGTCCGCTGGTCCAGATCACCGGCGAATCGCACTTCAACGAGGTCTTCATCACCGACGCGCGGGTGTCCGACGCCTACCTGCTCGGCGGGGAAGGCAACGGATGGCGGGTGCTGCAGACCGCACTGGCCTACGAGCGGTCGATCATGGGCGACGGCGGGCGCGGCTCACGCAACCGCACCCGGGCCGATGACCTCATCGGCCTGGCCCGCGACCACGGCCGCCTGGAGGATCCGGCAGTCCGCAAGGAACTGGCCGATGTGCTGGCGTTGCGCGAACTCAACTCGCTCAACAACGCCCGCGCCAAGGCCGCTGCGGCCCAAGGGACTTCCAGCTCGATCATGTCGCTCGGGAAGCTGGCCATGTCGAACATCCTGCACGCCGAGGCGCGCCTCAAGACCGAGATCATCGGCGCCGAAGCACTTTTGGCCGGTCCCGAGAACCCAGAGGCCGACGACATCAACTTCCTGACCCTCAATGCGTTCTTCACCTCGATCGGCGGTGGCACCGACCAGGTCCAGCGCAACATCATCGGTGAGCGCGTTCTCGGCCTGGCCAAGGAACCCGAGGTCGATCGGGACATCCCGTTCCGCCAGGCCCGCCGGAGCTGAGCGATGACCAACCCCGACGACTACGACCCGCCGCTGGCCGGGGTACGCATCCTCGACCTGTCCCGCGGCCCGATGACGGCGGTCGGCCGCCTGCTGGCCGATCTCGGCGCCTCGGTGACCCGGGTGCACATGCCCGGTGTCACCGAGGAACCCGACGATCGCCTCGCCTCGGGTGCCGGAGTCGATCCCGAATCGGTGAGCGTCGCGATCAACCGGTACGGCATGAAGACCGTGGTCATCGATCTCTCGATCCCCGACGACCGCAGTCGCTGGGTTCACCTGCTGGCCGGGGCCGACATCCTGATCGAGGAAACCCCGCCGGGCTCGGCGGCCGAGAAAGCCTTGGCTGCGCGCAACATTCACGCCGAACACCCGGGCCTGGTGATCCTGTCCATCAGTGATTTCGGCCGCGACACCAGCTATCGCGGTTGGCACGCCACCACCCCGGTGCTGCACGCGCTGACCAGCGAGCTGTCCCGCTCGGGCATCCCGGGGCGCGAGCCCCTGGTGCCGCCAGCGGCGCAGCTGCCCTATCACGTGGCGGCAGCGCAGGCCGCGGTGATGACCGTCAGTGTGTATCTGGACCGATTACGTACCGGCGAAGGCGATCTCATCGATTTCTCGATTCTCGACGGCGCCATGCAGACCCTCGATCCGCCGCACGGGACCGTGGGGACGGCCTCGGCCGGAGTGGCGTTGAGCCGCCAGCGACGCAACTGGAACGCCGAACGACTGCGGTACCCGATCATCGCGTGCAAGGACGGGCACGTGCGAATCTGTCTCCTGGCAAAACGCCAGTGGCACGGCATGTTCGAGTGGATGGGCCGACCCGACGAGTTCGCCGATCCCTCGTTCGACCGGCTCAAGGTGCGGCTCAGCTCGCCCGAGCTGCTGGCCGGTGTCGGCCGGTTCTGCGCCGGTCAGACCCGGGCCGAGTTGGAGGTCGCCGGGCAGCGTCACGGGGTTCCGACGGCGGCGGTGCTGACACTGGCCGAAACTCTCGGTGCCGACCAGGTCATGAGCCGCGGCTACTTCCACGAAGTGGAGCTGTCCCCGGGAACAACGGCGCCCGTGCCGGCCGGCGTCGTCGAGATCGACGGGCACCGGGCCAACGCGCTGACCCGGTCCGACCACGAAGCCGGCCGGCATCCGCGCCACATCGATGTGGCACCGCTGCTCGCCGGCCGCGACCGCCGTAACGAAGGCCTTCCGCTCGAAGGTGTGCGGGTGCTGGATCTCGGCGTGATCGTCGTCGGGTCCGACACGGGGAGACTCTTCGGCGATCTCGGCGCCGACGTCATCAAGATCGAGAACTCCGCTTTCCCGGACGGCCTGCGTGGCAACCTGACCTCGATGTCGCCGACGTACGCTGCCGGCCACCGCAACAAGCGCTCGATCGGCATCGACCTGCGGACGCCGCGGGGCCGGGCATTGGCGCACCAGCTGGTCGCGATGTCCGACGTCGTGCTGACCAACTTCAAACCGGGCGTGGCCGAGACGCTGGGAATGGACTACCAGACGTTGCGGGACGTCAACCCCGGCGTCGTGGTGGTGGACAGTTCGGCCTTCGGGCCCACCGGACCTTGGGCCAAGCGAATGGGCTACGGCCCGCTGGTCCGGGCGGCCGCCGGGTTCACCGACCTGTGGGTGTACCCGGATGAGCCAGAGTCGTTCTGCGACACCGTCACCGTCTACCCCGATCACGTGGCCGCCCGGATCGGCGCGCTGGGAGCGCTGGCGCTGCTGTTGCGGCGCGAACGCACCGGAACCGGTGGATCGGCCAGCGTCGCGCAGTCCGAGGTGATGCTGAGCCATCTGGCGGGCGAGATCGCGGCGGAGGTCCTGGTGCGCCGCGGCCACGAATCCTCGGCTCTACCCGTCCACGATGCTCCGTGGGGCCTGTTCCCGGCTGCCGGTGAGGACGCCTGGCTCGCGGTCACTGTGCGCGATGACGCTGATTGGCACGCCCTGTGCGGGGTGATCGGCCGTCCGGACCTCCTCGCCGACGCGCAACTGGGCACCCGCAGTGGCCGGGACGCTCACCGTGGCCGCATCGACGACGTAGTGCGGTCCTGGACCGCACAGCGCCCGGCGACCGACGCGATGGAGCTGCTGCAGTCGGCCGGGGTGCCTGCCGGCGCCGTACTGCATGCCGACGACATCGCCGGCTGGGACTATTACGTGCAGCGCCGCGCGTTCCGCGAGGAGTTGCACCCGCACGCCGACGAGCCGTTCACCATGGAGAACGTGCAGATCCATTCGGATCGCGTCGCTGATCCACCGCTGATCCAGGCGCCGTTGCTCGGCGAGCAGACCCGCGACATCGCCGTCGAACTGTTGGGCCTCGACGACGCCGACATCGACGAGCTGATCGAGGCCGGAGTGCTCGAAGTGCCGCAGAGCGCCGTGCCGGCAGGCTGAACACCACGCCTGCCGGCGACTGATCGGGTGTCCCTCGTACGATTCGTGGGTCCCCTCGCCCTCACGCCGGAAAAGACCGCATGGACTTCACCAGACTCAGGTACTTCGTGGCGGTCGCCGAGGAATTGCACTTCAAGCGGGCCGCCGACCGGTTGATGATCACGCCGCCCCCGTTGAGCAAGCAGATCAAGCTGCTGGAGTCAGAACTCGGCGGGCAGCTCTTCGAGCGCAACTATCACGAGGTCCGGTTGACGCCGCTGGGCGCCAAACTGCTCGGCCCCGCACGCGAAATCCTGCGCCAGGTCGAGGAATTGAAGGCCACCGCGACCCGGCTCACCGAGGGAGCCGCCACAGTCCGGGTCGGTGCCACCGCCTATGCGCCGTCGGATTTCGTGGCGCAGGTCCAGACGGCCGTCGCCAACTTGCCGGCACCGACCGAGTTCAGCGTTCCCGGTTCGGCCGCCGAGGTGACCGCCAAGTTGGTGTCCGGCCATCTCGACCTCGGGTTGATCCATCTGCCCACCGCCGACAAGCGGCTGCAGTACCGCGTGGTCGCCACCTTCCAGGGCGCCGTGGCGGTCCGTTTCGACGACCCACTGGCCACCCGCGACCTGGTGTCCATCGAGGAGCTTCGCGATCGCGATGTGGTCATCGACTTCGCCCGGCCCAATCCCGTCATGCTGGCCGGCCTGACCCGTGCGCTCAATGCCCGAGGGGTGACCCGCATCGTGCGCACCACCAACCAGTTCGGCGGCGAACTGGAGATGGCCGCGCAGGTGTTCAACCGTCACCTCGTCGCGGTGGTGCCCTACGCACCCGAGTCACTGATCGGCAAGATCTTCTCGCCACCGGAATTCACGCTGGTACCGATCGACGAGAGCACCTGGTCGCCGGCCCGGATCGCTCTGGCCTGGGTGCCTGACCGCCTGAACAACCCCGCCGAGATCGAGGCGCTGGTGGAGGTCCTGGCGGTCGGCCTGGCCCGAGGGCGGGCGCAGTAGTGTGGGCCCAGTGATACCAAAGCTGGTGGGCGCCACTGTGGCCTCGAGCATCGCCGTCCTGGCGGCCCTGCTCGGCCAGCCTGCGGCGGCACCGGCCGGACCGCAGATCCGGCTGGTCGACAACCCCGTGCCGATGACCCAGGGGGACGGCTCGCTGCCCGACGGGCAGGTCCTGACCCCGTACGACGTGCAGAATCCGGCGATCGGACGGTTGGACCCGCGTCTGCTGGCCGCCATTCAGAACGCCGCCGATGCCGCGGCCGCCGAAGGCGTGACCATGACGATCAATTCGGGGTGGCGCTCGGCCGACTTCCAGCAGTCACTGCTCGATCAGGCGGTGCAGACGTATGGCAGCCTGGCGGCGGCCCGTCAGTACGTGCAGACGCCGGCCGCGTCCCGGCACGTGACCGGCGAGGCGGTCGATGTCGGCGGTCCGCAGGCCGATCACTGGCTGATCGCCAACGGTGCCCGCTTCGGGCTCTGCCAGATCTACGCCAACGAGCTGTGGCATTTCGAACTTGTCGCCGACCCGGCCGGCAACTGCCCACCGCTGCAACCCAACGCGGCGGGCTGAGCTATTCGGTGACGGGCACCATGTCGGCTCTGCACGTGCACTTGTAGCTGCTCTCAGGGCCCTCGCAGTGGCACTCGGACTCGACGCGGATCCGGCAGCCACAGCCCTCGTGGGCACAGGTCAGGACAGACCCTGCAGGGACAACACTCATGTCTCCTCCAATTTGTCGACACTTCCATCGTCCCCCTACCGGAGGCTGACCGGGCAGATCAATACAACTGGGTCGGCCTAGGGTGTCTCTATGACTCTGTCCGGGAAGACCATGTTCATCTCCGGCGCCAGCCGCGGCATCGGCCTGGCGATCGCCAAGAAGGCCGCCGCCGACGGCGCCAACATCGCGCTGGTCGCCAAGACCGCCGAACCGCATCCCAAGCTCGAAGGCACCGTCTACACGGCCGCCAAGGAGATCGAAGAGGCCGGCGGGCAGGCCCTGCCGATCGTCGGAGACGTGCGTGACGGCGACTCGGTGGCCTCAGCAGTAGAACAGGCGGTCGCCCAATTCGGCGGTATCGACCTCTGCGTCAACAACGCCTCGGCGATCAATCTCGGCTCCATCGAGGAAGTTCCGCTCAAGCGCTTCGACCTGATGAACGGGATCCAGATCCGCGGCACCTACGCCGTGTCGCAGGCCTGCATCCCGCACATGAAGGGCCGGGAGAACCCCCACATCCTGACGCTGTCCCCGCCGATCCGCCTGGAGTCGGAGTGGCTCAAACCGACCGCGTACATGATGGCCAAGTACGGAATGACGTTGTGTGCCTTGGGTATCGCCGAGGAGATGCGCGAGGCCGGTATCGCATCGAACACGCTGTGGCCGCGCACCCTGGTGGCCACCGCGGCGGTGCAGAACCTGCTCGGCGGTGACGAGGCCATGGGCCGGGCCCGCAAACCCGATGTCTACGCCGACGCGGCCTACGCGATCTTCAACAAGCCCGCACGCGAGTACACCGGCCAGAGCCTGTTGTGTGAGGACGTACTGCTCGCGAACGGCGTGACCGATCTGTCGGTGTACGACTGCGTGCCCGGGTCCGAACTCGGCGTCGACCTGTGGGTGGACACCCCCAACCCGCCGGGATACGTCCAGCCGTAATGCCCGAGCATGACGCCGAGTGGCCTGTTATCGCACACCGATACGCGGGCACCGTGCAATAACTGGCCACTCGACGCTCGGTATACCCCATCTAGGCTCGTCGGCATGTCTGATCCGCAACCCACCAACTGGGCCGCCGGCCGCTACCAAGCCGTCGCCGAACAGATTGCCGTCATCGCCGCTGAGGTCGTCAGCACCGCCGACCGGCTGCGGCCGGTCCGTGACTCCCGCCTGGTCGACCTGGCGTGCGGCACCGGAAGCGCTGCACTGGCCGCCGCTGCGGCCGGGGCCCTTGTCACCGGCGTGGATCTCACCGCTGAGCTCATCGCGATCGCCTCAGAGCGCCCGGGAGCCGACGCAGTGCAGTGGGTGGTCGCCGACGCCGCGCATACCGGTTTGCCCGACGGTGGATTCGGCACCGTGGTGTCGAACATGGGGATCATCTTCGTCGAGCCCACCAGCCTGGTCGCCGAGGTCACCCGGCTGTTGACCCCGGGCGGGGTCTTCGCGTTCTCCACCTGGATCCGTGACGAGGCCGGCAGCCCGTTCTTCAACCCGATCGTGGAAACCCTCGGCGCGCCGCCGGCAGCGGCCTACTCGCCCGATCAGTGGGGTGATCCCGATGTCGTGCACTCGCGCCTCGGCACCGGATTCGACGGTATCCATTTCGAAACCGACTCACACACATGGCGATTCGACTCTGTCGATTCGGCGGTCCGATTCATCTCGGACGAATCGCCGATGCACGTCAACCTGCTCAGCCGGCTGGATGACGCGACGCGGACCCGGCTGCTCGACGCCTTCACCGCGGCGCTGAGCGCGCAGACCGACGACGACGGCCGAGTCGCCTTCGACGCGCCCTATGCGGTGGTGACCGCACGCAAGATCAGAAACACCTGATATGTAGTGAAGTTTGTCAAGAGGCAAGGTGAGGCGCCGTCGGGGAGCTACCCCGACGGCGCCTCTTTGCTTC
>NZ_LQPP01000073.1 GCF_002102345.1 Mycolicibacterium peregrinum | reverse complement strand
GGGACTGCCCCCGGTTTGGTTGACTCCTGACCTGTGAGGATTCGTCCTTGCTGGAAGGATCAATCTCGTGCCGAAACCGTTTCCTGCCGAGTTCCGCGCCGACGTCATCGCCGTGGCCCGCAAGGGTGAGGCGCCGCTGCGCCAGATCGCGAAAGACTTCGGCATCTCGGAGGCCTGCCTGCATCGCTGGCTCAAGATCGCCGACCGCCAAGACGGTGTCGACCGGCCCGCGTCTGCGGCAGCCTCTGATGATGTGGCCGCGCAGCTGCGCGAAGCACACAAGCGGATCAAACTCCTCGAGCAGGAGGCCGAGGTGATGCGCCGCGCAGTCGGCTATCTGTCCCGGGACGCCAACCCAAAATGATGTACCCGCTGGTCCTCGACCTTGCCGCAGACGGAGTTCCCGTCACGGTGACCTGCCGGGTCCTGGGATTCTCTACCCAGGCGTTCTACAAATGGCGCAAAGCACCCCTGTCGCAGCGTGATTGGGACGATGCACACCTGATCAACGCCGCCCGCGACATCCATGCCGACGACCCGGCCTTCGGGTACCGGTTCATCGCCGACGAGCTACCTGGGCGCGGAATCACCGCCGGCGAGAACCGTGTCGCACGATTGTGCTCCCAGGAGCGGATCTGGTCGATCTTCGCCAAGAAACGAGGACTAAACCGTCGATCCGGGCCACCAGTCCACGATGACCTCGTCGATCGCTTATTCAGCGCAGCCGGCCCCAACCAGGTGTGGCTGACCGACATCACCGAGCATCCCACCGACGAAGGCAAGCTCTACCTCTGCGCCATCAAAGACGTGTACTCCAACAGGATTGTGGGCTACTCGATCGACTCACGCATGAAGTCCTCGCTCGCGGTGGCCGCCCTGGATCACGCGGTAGCGCTGCGCTCACCTGCCGCCACGATCGTTCATTCCGACAGGGGCAGCCAATTCAGGTCCCGAAAGTTCGTCCAAGCACTGCTGCACAACGGATTACACGGATCTATGGGCCGCGTCGGTGCTTGCGGGGACAACGCGGCCATGGAGTCGTTCTTCGCGCTTTTGCAACGCAACGTGCTCGACCGGAAACGATGGTCCACCCGAGCCGAACTACGCCTGGCCATCGTCACCTGGATCGAACGGACCTACCACCGACGCCGCAGGCAACGCAGCCTCGGCAAGCTCACCCCGATAGAGTTCGAACTGCTCCACAGACCAGTCGCAACCGCGGCCTGAAATTCACACTCCCCGAGTCAACCGAACTCGGGGCAGTCCC
>NZ_LQPP01000072.1 GCF_002102345.1 Mycolicibacterium peregrinum | reverse complement strand
CCAACCTCAACTACCGGGGCGGCGTCGTCCTCAATGCCATCGTGGCCTGGCTCAAACGGTTATGAGACATGCCCTAGGGGACACCCTGTTCGGGATCGCCGAGCGCGAATATGGCGATGGCGGTCTCTATCCCGTGATCGCCGAACAGAATCACCTCAGCAATCCGGCCTTGATCGACATCGGGCAGGAGCTGCTGATCCCGTACGTCACCTATCGGTACCTGTTCACCGCCGATGACGGTACTGCTGTCCGGCAACAGCTCACGCAGTCCTTCTATGGGACACAGAGCGCTGCCATCCAGTTCAGCCAGTGGTCAGGGAGTGGCGCAGCGGGAGATCCATCGCGGCACGTGGTTGCTGTTGCCCGATCTGACCAACGTCGGACACCACACGGTCGCCGCTGGGGAGACCTTCGCCGGATTGGCCGGCCGCTGGTATGGCGATGATCACCTCGCAGCCGTCGTCGCCAACGCCAATAATCTCGATGCGTCGATCGATCCGGCCCCGGGCCAGGTCCTGATCGTTCCGGGCCTGAACCGTCGTCGACACATCGCGGGCGACACCCTCGAATCATTGTGCGTCGATGAGTACGGGGACCACGATGTGAAGACTCGGGCAGCAGTTGCCGCCGCGGCCAACTACATCAGCCGCCCGGACACCTTGTTCTCGAGCCAGGTGGTGCACTTCCCGTCGTGAACCCCGCGCACTGACTGAGAGTGGTTGTTTGCCAGGCGATCCCATTTCGCCCCGGTTTGGAGGGGCCGTGATCTTTCGGTGGCCAACTTGTGACAGCAACGTGGTGACGTAGGACCGCTTTCCGGTTGCCGAGCGCGCACAGGATCCGGTACCAATCTTCAGGTGTGGGTGGGAAGGGCGAAACGATGACCGGGTTTGGGACAGAAGATGTTCCGGGGCACTGGCTGACCGCGGCAGAAATCGCCCGGGCGTCGCAGCTGCGTGAGGACCTGGTCGAGCGGTTCCTCCCGGCGGGCCAACCGCAAACGAATCTCTACGGACGCGATCTCGTGACGGTCGCGCGGTTCGTCAAGGCACTCACGGATCTGGGAACGCCGACCGCAGCCGTTGAAGTGGCTGTCACCGAGCTGCGGGCACGGCCGGACGCAGCCTTCAACGTGGCACTCGGCGCCGGCGGGGGTGGCGGCCGCCGGCAACTGAGCGCCAGAATGCCCGGTGCGCGGATGTGGAAAGCGATGGGTGCGACCACCGCCGCCGCATTGCTCGTCGGTGGCGTCGTAGCGGTCACCGTCTCCGGTGACGTTGAGCAGCAGACCGCGGGACCGCCCCCGTCCACTGCGAAGACTGTTCCCGCTGAAGTGGTTGCATCGACCGTGACCGATGACCCCGGCAGCAAGCCTGCGCAGGCGTTTGCCGCGGCCAAGCCGGATCCGGTCTGTGCACAGTGGCAGCGGGCCAGCGCCGGGTACGACGGCAAGCAGCAGGCCTGGGTCAAGACCGATCATCGGATTCCGGCCTCGCGCTGGTCGCGCAAGCAACGGGCGGTGACGATGTCAGTCATCCCGGTTCTGCATCAGGAAGCCGCCGAAATGCGCCGCTTGGCAGACAAGGCCTCGGATTCGCTGTTGGCCGGTCTGTTGCGGGCGCAGTCGCGGTACACGGACGCCTACGCCGCGAAGCTGCCGAAGTTCGAGCCGCCAGACCAAGAGGACTGGACCGCGGCCACCGCAATGGACGGCGCAGTGAAAGCAGTCTGCTCCACACCACGTTGAGCGTCTGATTCCGGATTCTGGTGGGGCACTAGGGGATGAGTGCCCCACCAGAATCGGCTCTCTACATCGGAACCCAACGATCGAGGAACCAGAAGCCCCAGCCGCGGCCGTCACCGGAGGGCATCGGGGTCACCCGCTGGCCATTCCATTCGAAGGGCTGGTGATCGCGACGGCCCTCGTCGATGCCGCGGCCGTGCCAGTCGTCGGGCCTGGCGCCGCGGTCGTCGTGCCGGTCACACTGCGGCGCGCCCGGTCGGTCGCAACCGGGGCCCGGGTCGGCGCCGGCGGTACCGATGCCGAGGCCCAGCAGCCCCGCCATGCCGATTCCTGCCGCCATCGCCGATATGCCCACGGATCTCTTGAAACCCATTGCTCTACTCCGTTTCTGACCAGTGCGACGACAGTGCCGCACGGAGAGCAAAGCTATTTCGGACGCTTGTGTTTGCCCTGTGCTGATGATTGGTGGGCGCTGTGCAGTCGGTAACGGGTTGAAAACTGCTTGGACTCAATGCCATTGAGCGCTGACAGGCGACTCTCAGATTCGGGCCGGCAGCCCACGTTCACCAGGTCAGGTTGCGCTTTTCGAAGTGGCGAGCGAGCGCCTCCATGTATTCGTCGCCGTGGAACGGTCCGCGAGCGCCGATCGCCTTCTCCAGAAAGGGGCCGTACTCCTCGTCGTTGACGTAGGTCGACCAGTGGGTGATCTGGCCGTCCTCGTTGGTGTCGATGAAGCTGATCGAGTAGAAGCCCATCGTCTCGCCGTCGGCCGTCGTGCCTTCCCACCGGTAGCGCATGACGAGGCCGTTCTCGGCAGGCCAGAACTTGTGGTCGACAGGTTTCCAGTCCGGGAAGACCACCGAGTAGGCCTTGGCCTCGACGGTGGCTGCGACGTCGAAGGACGTCGCCACATCCTTGAGGACGAGTTCCTGTCCGGCTACGAAGTAGGGCGAGGTGTACACGGCGTCGTCGGTGAACTCCCACTCGTCGTAGGACTCGCCTTCCTGGACCTTCCGCAGTACGTATTTGTCCCGGTAGCTCTCGGCCATACGGCGGTGTTTGGCGATTCGATCGACCAGATCCATTGAGGTCCTTTTCCGTTGGAGGAGCGGTGAAGGCAGGCCAGCGGCTCGTGTGGCGTGGCACACACGATTAATATACATAGCTGTATCGCAGATTCAATGATGAATTTGCAGCTGTCCGAGGCGGAGGCGCGAGAGCCCTAACTGCGGGTCAGGAAGCCCAGCACGGTCTGCTCGAACGCTTCTTTCGCCTCGATCATCGCCCAGTGCCCACAGTTGGGGAACACGTGCAGTTCGGCGTTCGGGATCGTGCGCATCGGGATCAGGGCCATGTCGAGGGGGCTGACCCGGTCATCTCGGCCCCAGGTCAGCAGCGTCGGCGCGGCCACCTTGTGCATCTGCGCCCAGGGCATCGGGGCGTCGGACGATCGCATGGCGGCCATCATTCCCGCGAAGGCCGCCTTGCCGTACATCCGTTTGGCCGCGGCCAGCGTCGTGGGATCGGTCGCCAGCTCCCAGCGCTGTTCGATCAACTCGTCGGTCACCAGTGCCGGGTCGTAGACCATTGAGTTCAGCCAGTCGACCAGGCGTTGGCGGCTCGGATCCTCGGTGAATTCCTGAAGCAGCCGGATGCCCTCGCTGGGTCCTGGACTGAACACGTTGGTTCCGATTCCGCCGATCGTGACGAGCTTGCCGATGCGATCGGGTTGGCGGATGGCGAAGTTGATCCCGACGCCACCGCCCATGGAGTTGCCGACGATGTGGACGCGGTCGACGCCGAGGGCATCCACGAATGGCCCCACCACCCCCTGGGCGGTGACCATGGGATGGCCGCCGATGTCGTCGGTGACCCCGAATCCCGGGAATTCCAGTATGAGACAACGAAATTGCTTCGAAAAGGTCGGCAGGATTCCCTGGAAGTTGCGCCAGCCGGTGACCCCTGGGCCCGAGCCGTGCAGGAACAGCAACGTCGGCCCGTCGCCCGTGTCGTAATACCGCAGGACTCCGGCGGGTGTGTCGATCTGCTTCAGTTCCAGCTGGGTCATGCCGACCAACCTACGGGTCTCTGAACACCGTGCCTTTGGCAGTCCCGCTTCTCGGGACACCATTTCATTCACTCAATGGCCGTCGGTCACGGAGCAACAGGGCGCTGAGCGCACCGCCACAGAGCCCCACCGCACCAGAGGTGATGAGTGCCGTCACCACTACACCCGTTGTGGGGCCGCTGCCGGCCTGTGCTGACTGGCTGATGGTGCCGCACAATGCGATACCGATGGTCAGACCGAGTTGGCGCGCGGCATTGGCAGCCGCGGCCGCTACTCCCGCCCGCGCCGGCGGGACCGATGTTGCCGCAACCGCGGGAAGCACGGGGGACACGACCGCCGCCCCGATCCCGGTGACGATGAGCATCGCGATCAGCGAAGTCCAACTCGGGCGCAGCAGCAGTGCGGCGCCGGTCAGGCAGGCCAGGCCGATGAGTACTGTCCCGCCACCGAGCACCCAGCTGCGGGGCGCATGGTGCAATCGCGCGCTGAATGCGAGCGAAACCAGAACGAAGGCGGCAAGTTGCACCGTCAATACCAGGGCAGCCCGCAGCGGCGACATGCCAGCGCTGGCCTGTAACCACCGGGACAGGACCGGCAGCGCGGCGAAAGCAGCGAAGTAGTAAGCGAATCCGGCGATGAGGACGGCGAGGAAACCGCGGGTGGCGAACAGGTCCGGAGACAACAACGGATTCGTGGCGCGGCGTTGGACCCGGACGAACATCCCGCTCGCGGCGAGGCTCACCGCGGCGGCGCCGATGGTTCCAGGTGAAGCCCACCCGGACTCGCCGGCGTTGATCACCACGTAGGTCGCCCCCGTCATCATCGTGGTGATGAGTGCCAATCCCGGGACATCGAGTCGTACGGTCGCGCGATGGTCACGCGACAGCGACCGCTTGCCGGTGGCCACGGCAGCCGCACATATCGGCAGCGCCGCCAGAAACAACCAACGCCACGTGATGAATTGGGTTGCCGCTCCGCCGGCAATGGTCCCCACGGTGCTGCCGATCCCGGCGACTGCACCCCACACCGCGAATGCGATCCCACGCGCCCGGGCGTGGTAGTGCTGGGTCAACAACGGGACGACGGTACCGAATATCGCGGCACCGCCGACACCCTGAACGGCCCGCGCCGCAACCAGCAGCCCGCCGCTGGTTGCCGTCGCACAAGCCGCCGATGCAACCCCGAAGAGGATCAGCCCGCTCAAGAACAACCGGCGATGTCCCAGCCGGTCCCCGAGCGTGCCCATCGCCACTACGAGCGCCGCCAGCGCGAGGGTGTAGGCGTCGATGATCCATTGGGCTACCGCAAATCCGGCGCCGAGCCGGCCTGCGATGGACTCGGCGCTGACCGTCACGACGGTCGTGAACGCCAGCAGTAGGAACGTCGCGAGAGAGCAGGTCACCAACGGGCGCCAATCGATGTCGCGATCGCCCGCGGCATCGTGAACCGGGAGGGAGTTGGGAAAGGTCGACGGCATGACCCGACCCTGCTGTAATGGCCTTGTGCATGTAAACCATTACATCGAGCCGTTGCTGCGGAATGCGCTCGATCTGGTCAATCGCCCGGCGACGACGCCAGGTGATCTGGAACGGCGTTGGACAGGTCTGGGCATGCCGATCCACTGTCGCATCACGCGCGCCGACCTCCGACTGGTGGGCGATTTTCTCGAACGCTGGACGGACGTCATCGATGCCGATACCGAAGAGAACCGGGTGCTCATCCTCAACGAGTTGCTGGCTCGGTTCGCCACTGGTCCGTCGATCACCAATCATGACGGCAGTGGTTGGCATCTGCATTACCGCGACGCCGACGCGGGCTTCGCCGCCACGCTGGCCGGCGCGACAAGCGCTGCAGCAGCCCACTTTCTCACCGAACGCGGGATGCAACGTATCCGCCGCTGCGCGTTGGATGACTGCGCCACGGCATTCGTCGACTTCACCCGACCCGGCACACAGAAGTACTGCAGTCACGGCTGCGCCAACCGCGACGCCGTCAGGCGGCACCGAGCCAGATCCAACCGCCCTTCGGGGCGACGCTGAAACCTGTTCGTGTGCAACCGGTCCCGTGGATCCACGCCATTGACGTCCGATCGGACTTTTCTGGCGGCGCGATTCAGTCCCGGTTCGTATATTGGTTGGTAAGGGATTGATACGTAACTTCGGCCAGCACGGGGAGATCGTAGATGTGACTTCGTCACCGGCACCGGCCTCACGCCCAACTACCGGCGTGACACCGGACGCTGTCGGTGTCGGTATAAGTGCCCACCGCAGGCTACGGCTGCACCTACTGCTGGTCGTGGTCGTACTGACCCTCGCGGGCAGTACGGCGGCACTGCTGGTCGATCACGACACGGGCCGGATCGGTCACGAGTCGGCGCTGATGAGTCTGGTCGCGGTGTCATTGGCTGCGACGATTCTGCTCCACGGTCTGCTCCTCGGACGTCCGATGACCGTGGCGCACGGCGCCACCGCAGCAGCCGCGGTGATGCTGGGGGCGTTTGCGGTGGTGATCGGGCACCCGGCGGACGGGTGGATCTGCCTCGTGCTCGCAGCGGCGATGTTGGTCAGGCCGAGGGCTTCGAAAGCACAGCCAGGCGCTCTGCCCGCGGTGTCAACGCTGGTCGACCGGACCACGCGCGATCCACTGGCGCCGTTTGCGATGTGTTCTGACAAGAGCTACGTGTTCTCCGCGGACGGGACAGCCGCCCTGGCTTACCGCGCCCTGGCCGGGATGGCGGTGGTCAGCGGGGATCCGATCGGATATCGGGCCCGCTACGGCGAAGTGGTCGCCACGTTTGCGGCCCTGTGCCGGGCGCGGGGTTGGCGAATGGTGGTGTTGGGCGCCTCGGAACGTCGGTTGACGTTGTGGCGTGACCGAGCCGTGACGGGCGGCAGATTGCGGGCCGTTCCGATCGGGCGTGACGTCGTGGTGGAAGTCAACGATTTCGACCTCGTCGGCCGCCACCGCCGCAACCTCAGGCAGGCGGTCCAGCGGACTCACAACGCCGGTGTCAGCACCGAGGTGGTCGCCGAATCCGACATCGATGGTGTGCTGCGGGAAGAACTTCTCGACGTGATGCGGCAGTCGGGAAAGGCCGTCACCGCCGAGCGTGGGTTCTCCATGATGCTCGGCGGCACCTTGTCGGGCCGATACCCCGGCGTCTGGTTGATCTACGGGCGAGATCGTGCCGGACGGATTCAGGCCTTTCAGCGGTATGTGGGTGCCGGTGGTGGCACCGAGCTGAGCCTTGACCTGCCGTGGCGGCGATCAGGCGCGCCAAATGGGATCGACGAGCGACTGACCGTGGACATGATCACGTGGGCCCGGTCGCACAAGGGTGAACGCGTCTCGCTGGCCTTCGCGCCGTTCCCCGAGCTCTTCGGCGATGACCGCAGCGGTGAGGTCATCGTGCGCGTGCTACGGAGCCTTGCGCACGTCGGCGACCGGCTCATCAAGCTGGAGTCGCTGTATCGGTACGTCCGCAAGTTCGACGCCATGGCGGAGCGGCGATACGTGTTGTTGCCACTGATCGATGTCATTCCGGCCGCGGCCGCATTGCTGACATTGGAACTCACTCCACATCGTTCGACCCATTTGACCAGCACATTTCGGTAGCTTCGGCGCCGGTATGCTGTATCGAGATGTTGTCGCGCGTTTTCTCCAGTCTGCTCCGGGTCCGGGTGACCCTCAGCTACGCGACGGCACTGTTCGTGATCGCATCTCTGCTGCTGATCTTGGGGCCCCAGGTGCAGGACCGGGTGGTCGGCCACCTGAGCACCAACCTGGAGAACCTCGGGCGGGGTCATCTGGGAACTCTCCTCGGCAGCGCCTTCGTCACCGCTGAGGGATACACGTATCTGCTGTTGCCAGGCCTGGTGTGCCTGCTGGCGTTGGCGGAGCTGCTCTGGCGCAGCAGGCGGTTGATCCAGGCATTCGCTCTCGGTCATCTGGGTGCCACCCTGATCGTCGCCGCAGGACTGGCCGCCGCGATCAAACTCGGGTGGCTGCCCATTTCGGTCGCACACGCCAACGATGTCGGGTTGAGCTACGGCGCTCTCGCAGTCCTCGGCACCCTGACCGCGGCGATACCCATGAGGTGGCGCCCGGCATGGGTCGGCGGTTGGGTGACCACCGCGCTGGTGGTCGCGGTCGCGGGGTCGGATTTCACCGCCAGCGGCCACGCAGTCGCGTTGACACTCGGAATTCTGTTGTCGATCCGGTTCCGGTCTGATTCGCATTGGACGCCGCACCGGCTGTCATTGCTGGCAATCGGCATCGGATTCGGGCTCCTGATGCTCATTGGCGTATCGCCGCACGTGGCGCCGATCGCGCTGCCTGCGGGTATTGCCGCCGCACTACTTGCCACATGGGCCCGGCGGCGCTGGGTTGCCAGGTCGCAGAGCAGCGGGGCAGGCCTGGCTACAGTGTCCGCATGACGCTGCACGCCGACGCCGCCCATCCCGATCTGGTCACCGTCGAGGTGCCGACGCACTGGTACAACCTGCCGGCCGAGCTCGATCAGCCGATCCCGCCGTACCTTCACCCCGGAACCAAGGAACCGGTCACCCCGGACGACCTGGCTGCGCTGTTCCCGAGCGGGCTGATCGCGCAGGAAGTGTCTACTGAGCCCTACATCGCGATCCCGGATGCCGTGCGTCAGATCTACTCGATGTGGCGACCGTCCCCGTTGATCCGGGCCCGGCGATTCGAGCAGGCACTCAATACGGGTGCCCACATCTACGTCAAGTACGAGGGCGTCAGTCCGGTCGGTAGCCACAAGACCAATTCTGCTGTGGCGCAAGCTTATTACAACAGCATCGACGGGGTCCGGAAGCTGACCACCGAAACCGGCGCCGGGCAGTGGGGTAGTGCGCTGGCGTTCGCCGGGGCCCAGTTCGGTCTGGAGATCGAGGTCTGGCAGGTTCGTGCGTCCTACGAGTCGAAGCCGTACCGAGGTCACCTGATCCGCACCTACGGCGGCACCGTGCACTCCAGCCCCTCGAATCTCACCGCGTCCGGACGCGCGATCCTGGCAGCGACCCCCGACACCACCGGCAGCCTGGGAATGGCGGTCAGTGAGGCGGTCGAGGTCGCGGCCGGCGATCCGGACACGCGCTACGCGCTGGGCAGCGTGCTGAATCACGTGGTGCTGCATCAGAGCGTGATCGGTCAGGAGGCCGTGGCGCAGCTCGCCGCCGTCGAGCCGGACGGCGCCGACGTCGTCTTCGGCTGTGCCGGTGGCGGTTCCAACCTTGCCGGGCTGGCTTTCCCGTTCCTGCGCGAGAAGATCCATGGACGGTCGAATCCGAAGGTCGTGGCCGCCGAGCCTGCCGCGTGCCCGTCGATCACACAGGGGGAGTACCGCTACGACCACGGTGACGTGGCGGGCCTGACTCCGCTGCTCAAGATGCACACGCTCGGAATGGATTTCGTGCCCGACCCCATCCATGCCGGTGGTCTGCGCTACCACGGGATGGCGCCGGCACTCAGCCACACCGTCGAACTGGGCCTGGTGGACGGCGTCGCCGTCGGGCAGCACGACGCGTTCTCGGCGGGGGTGCTGTTCGCGCGCACCCAGGGCATCGTCCCGGCACCGGAAGCCACCCACGCGATTGCCGCCGCTGCCCGGCATGTCGCCGATGATCCGGCCGAGCAGGTGGTCGTGATCGGGCTGTCGGGTCACGGCCAGCTCGACCTGCCGGCGTACGCGGAGTTCCTGGACGGGAATTTCTGACGGGCTTGGCCGTCATATCTGAATTCGACCTGAACTCGTCATGAAACGCGTATGCGGCTAATTATGCGTCGCATATGAGTTTCGCCCTGGATTCGTATTCGCAACTAGGCTCGATGTCAGACGCCTCAGGAATCAGACGTCGGCTCAGGCGACCATCAGCGACCTCGAAGCGCAGGGTTTTCGCGTGATCCTCAACAAGGTGGGCAATGCACCCATCAATCAATGCACCGTGACTGCAGTACGGCAGGGCACCGACGTCAAACACTCGTGGGTGCAGCGCGGGCCGACTGGCAATGTGAACAATCTCGTGCGTTATACGACTGCGTACGTCGACCTCATGTGTAATCGCTGAACATTTGCCAGGCGTGGGGATAAATTGCGCTGTCTTTATTCGGATAATTCACAGCATAAATTGGCGAAGCCGTCAAACGAACGTGGGGGCCGGCAAAATCTAGCGACTCGTCATAGCCTTGTCCCGCGTCAGCGGCCTCGAGCGGCATAGAGTGGTGCCCTACTTCACGATCGGCTTCGCCGACGGCTGAGCCGAACGCACTGCTACGGAGGTCTCACTTAGGCAAATGCCATCGGTGAGACCGCGGGGGTCAGCATCGAAACGATGACCGCGGGCCAGGCCGCATCAGCTCCGTTGGGCGAGCTGATGTCGAACCTGCGCACGCAGTCTGGTGGTCTGTCTTCGGCGGAAGCATCGGCCCGCCTTTCGCAGCATGGCCCCAACATCGTGCGCACCCGCCACGTGAGCGCCTGGGCAGTACTACGACGTCAACTCAACAACGCCGTGCTGATTCTGTTGGCTGTCACCGCTGTGGCGTCGGTCTTCCTCGGAGACGCCACGCAGGCGACCATCATCGGCATCATTCTGGTGATCAGCATCGGACTCGGCTTCTTCAACGAATACCGAGCCGAACGAGCGACCGAGGCCCTGCATTCACGGGTCCAGCACACCGCAGTAGCTCGCCGTGACGGCAAGGCCGTGAAGGTGGCCGTGACTGATCTGGTACCAGGCGACGTCATTCAGCTCACGCTGGGGGAGGCCGTTCCTGCCGACGTCAGGCTCTTGACTGTCAGTGGCCTGGAGTGCAACGAAGGCATCCTGACCGGAGAGTCGATGACGGCGCAGAAGTCGGCAGACACGGTGTCCGCGGATACCGCCCTTGCCGACGCCACGGATCTGGCTTTCATGGGCACCATCGTCAGTGCGGGCACCGGGGTCGGCGTGGTCTACGCGACCGGTGCCGACGCTGAATTCGGAAGGATCGCAGTCGGTCTGGGCCAGGGTGCGCCTGAGACGGATTTCCAGGCGGGTCTGCGGCGCTTTTCGTACCTACTGCTCTATGTGGCATTGACTCTGACGGTATTTATTCTGCTGGCCAATCTGATGCTGCGTCGTCCGATCATCGACTCGGTGCTCTTCGCACTGGCGATCGCGGTCGGTATCACCCCGCAACTGTTGCCGGCTGTGGTCAGCAGCAGTCTGGCCTCAGGGTCGCGAGAATTGGCCAAACGCAAAGTCCTGGTGAAACGTCTGGTCAGCATCGAGGATCTCGGAGACATAGACGTTCTGATCACTGACAAGACCGGAACGCTGACCGAGGGCCACATCAGCTTCATCGATGCCGTCGACGTCACCGGCGCACAGTCCCGCGAAGTGTTGCGAAGCGGCATGCTTGCCACAGATGTGGATCCCACGGCCGGAGGAGTCAGCGGCAACGAGATGGACGCAGCACTCTGGCAGGCAGAGGGAGTCGACTCCGGAGCGTTGACCGCCGGAGTTCGGCAGGTAGCAGCATTACCGTTCGACCACATGCGGCGCGCCACCACCACGTTGGTCGACGACCCGGGCCGCGGTGAACGCATGCTGATCACCAAGGGAGCACCCGAGCAGGTGCTCGCCCGTTGTGTCGACGTGCCTGCGGTGGCCCACCAGACGCTCGATGGACTTTTCGCCCAAGGCCGTCGTGTCGTCGCAGTCGCCACCAAGACCGCGTCTGGATTGGCGGTGGTGACGCCATCTGACGAAAGCGGCCTCACGTTGACCGGGTTCCTGTCCTTCGCAGACAATCCGAAATCGGCCGCACGGGACTCGCTGGCCCGGCTCGCCTCGCTGGAGATCGAGGTAAAGGTGGCAACCGGGGACAACCCGCGAGTGGCCGAGAAAGTTTGCGCTGAAATCGGTCTCGTGTCGAAAGGCACAGTCACCGGTATCGAGATCGACAAGCTCGGCGATAACGAATTCGATCGAATGGTGACCGAGACAACCATCTTCGCCCGCGTCACCCCAGAGCAGAAGTCCCGAGTGATCGCCTCTGCACGTAAACACGGGCGTTCGGTCGGCTTCCTCGGCGACGGGGTCAACGATGCGCTGGCGCTTCATGCCGCCGATGTGGGTATCTCGGTGGATTCAGCCACCGACGTGGCAAAAGATGCGGCCGACGTCGTGCTACTCGAGAAGGATCTGGGGGTTCTCGCCGACGGCGTGTCGGAGGGACGCCGCATCTTCGCCAACACCATCAAGTATGTATTAATGGGTACATCAAGTAATTTCGGCAATATGTTCAGCGCCGCCGCGGCCTCCGCGGTGCTGCCGTTTCTGCCGATGCTGCCCGGCCAGATCCTGCTGAACAACCTGCTCTACGACAGCTCCCAGCTCGCGATCCCTACCGACCGCGCCGATCCAGAACAGTTGCATGCTCCGTCCCATTGGAATATCGCGTTCATCCGGCGTTTCATGCTGACCTTCGGACCCATCAGCTCGCTGTTCGACTTCCTGACCTTCGGATTGATGCTCGGTGTCCTTCATGCTGCGCCTCCCGAGTTCCGCACCGGCTGGTTTGTGGAGTCGCTGGCGACTCAGACACTGATCATCTTCGTGATCCGGACCCGGCGCACTCCGTTCTTTCGAAGCCGACCCAGTGGACCGCTGGTGGTATCAACCTTGGGCGCGATCGCGGTAGGGGTCGCACTAACGTTGTCGCCGTTAGCTTCTCGGTTGGGATTCACGCCGTTGCCTTGGCAGTTCTTCGCCGCGCTCGTTCTACTGACGGTGGGTTATCTGGTGATGGTCGAGCTCACCAAAAAGGTCTTCTACGCCGACCCGCTACATCTGGCAGGGCCGCCGGTACGCACCCGCGGCCGCCACCATCGCATCGAACGCCGAGCTTCGAAGTTCGTGCACTATCCGCGCGCTGCTGCTACGCGGTGACCGGTGTGCCAGCAGCACTTCGATATCGGAACCCGCGTCAGATCTGCCAGTCCTGGGCTCCGTCCGGCTGGTTGTAGAGGCCGACGGAGTTCTTGACGACGACAGGGTCGCCGCTGCCGAAGTGGTCGAAGAACCACTGAGCGTTGGCAGGGCTGAGATTGGGGCAGCCGTGGCTGACATTGCGCTTGCCTTGATCGGCAACTGACCAGGGCGCGCTGTGCGCGAAGATCCCGGTGTTGCTGAGGCGGACAGCATTTTGGACCTTGAGCTTGTAACCCTCGGCCGAATTCACCGGGACCCCGTAGGTTGATGAGTCCATGATGATGTCGGAGAACTTCTCGAGCACGTAGTAGGTGCCGTTGGGGGTTTCGTAGCCAGGCTTGCCCAGGGACACCGGGAAGGTCTTCTCCAGCACGCCATTACGGTGGATCTGCATCTGATGGGTGTTGTCGTCGATGGTGGCTACCAGTGAATCGCCCACGCGGAAACTCGATTTCGTGCCGGCGGCATCGATGTTGACCACGGTCCCGGCCGGCCAGAAATCGATGGGACGCCAACGGACCTGAGTATTGCTCATCCAGTAGAACTTGCCGGGCACCGGAGGGTTGGACGAGATGTGGATGGCATCCTCGGCCATCTGTCGGTCTGCGATCGGCCGCTGGAACGTGATGTAGATCGGCTTGGCGACACCGACCGTGGCACCGTTGGCCGGATTGAATGCGGGTGGTAAGAAAGGCGGTTCGCCGGTGAAAGGCAACGGGTTCTGCCCGGCCGGGGTGCCGACAGTAGCGGCCGCGCCGAAGGGGGTGGGCCACGGCATCTGGGGCGCGAGGTGGGGCGCCGGCTCGACGGGTGGTGGGGGTCCCGCCGGCTCCGCCAGTGCGGAAGTGCCGGTCACGCTCGATGCCGTGACCATGACGGTCGCCGCGATCGCGGTGATCCACAGGTAACTGGTGCGGTGCTGCACGAGGCCTCCATCGACAGGTGTCCTTGATGACCACGTCCGCCCGGGCGGATTCATGGTTGCGCGACCAGTCTACTAGCTACGTACGGGGATAGTAGATCGTGGCAACGAGCGAGCGGCTGATCGTCAGCGCGCGCACCCGTCGAAAGTGGTTGTTTTCCATCACTTTTGTGAAGATGCCGTAATGCGTAGTGCGCACCGATCACAGCGTTGACCTGCGTGATCATCCCGTACGTAGGCATCACATACGGAATAAACACGTAGTAACGGGCGTAACGCTTTGCGTTCGATATGAGTTTCGGTTCCTACGACGACCTGGTGTTGTCACCGCTGAGGCGCAGTTCTTCAACAAACCTTCATACAACCCATACCGATTCACGGTTCTCCGGTGGTCAGGTGGAGGCAAAGCACTCACGCACCTGTCACGTCAGACCACTGGAGCCCGACCATGCCCGACACCACCAGCCTGCCGCGTCTAAACCGCCGGGGATTCCTGATGGCCACGGCCGCCTTGAGTGCGGCGGCCATGGCGGCGTATCAGCGTGACGCCGTCGCCACCTCGACCTCCGCGACTTCCCGGGATGCCATCGCCGCCGAGGCTCGCCGCCCGCACAGTGGCCGCACCGTTTCGACCACTTTGACTGCACAGCGCACGCAAGTCGATCTCGGTGGTCGGATCGCCGAGACCATCGCCTACAACGACATGGTGCCCGGGCCGCTGTTGCGGGCATCGGTCGGCGATGGGCTGGAGGTCACGGTGCGGAACAGACTCGGCCGACCCACCTCGGCGCATTGGCACGGCCTGGCGCTCCGCAACGACATGGACGGGGCGGCACCAGCCACCCCGGATATCCCCGACGGGGGTGATTTCACCTACCGGTTCTCGGCGCCGCATCCCGGAACCTACTGGGCACACCCGCATACCGGACTCGACGCCGACACCGGACTGTACTTCCCGGTGATCATCGATGACCCCGATGACCCGGGCCGATACGACGCCGAGTGGGTGGTGATGCTCGACGATTGGACCGAGGGCGTCGGCGAAAGCCCTGCCCAGATCTACGACCGCTTGCGCATGCCGTCGAGCGGGAGACACAACATGCCGGGCATGGGTGGCTTGCCGGGCATGAGCGGCCACGACATGATGGGGCCGGCAGCCGGTCGCGGAAATTCACCCCTCGGGGGTGATGCCGGCGACGTCGACTATCCGATGTACGTCGCCAACGGTCGAAACGCCCAGAATCCCACCAGCTTCCGGGTGCGTACCGGCCAACGGGTTCGAATCCGGTTGATCAACGCCGGTTCCGATACGGCGTTCCGGGTCGCATTGGCCGGGCACCCCATGACCGTCACCCACACCGACGGCTTCCCTGTCATTCCCACCGAGGTGGATGCGCTTCTGTTGGGAATGGGCGAGCGCTACGACGTGGTGGTCACCGCAGGGGACGGGGTGTTTCCCCTCGTAGCGGCTGCCGAGGGGAAGAATGCGTCCACGCGGGCCTTGCTGATCACCGCCGATGGCTCGACCCCGCCGCCGGACTACGCGCCGCCGGAGTTGCGGGGACGGCTCGGCACGGTCAACGTGTTCACCGCAACTCCGGAGGCCACCTTCGACTCCAAGCCGGTAGATGTCGAGCTGCCCGTCGAGCTGGGCGGCTCAATGGCGACCTACACGTGGACCATCAACGGCCGCACCTTCGCCGAAGCGCAGCCGCTGACCGTGCGCGAAGGGCAACGGGTGGCAATGACATTCCGAAACTCGTCGATGATGTGGCATCCGATGCATCTGCACGGCCACACCTTTCAGGTGGTGGGTGACGACGGTCGGCCCGGCGCCCGGAAGGACACCCTGATCGTGTTGCCGATGCAGCGGATACGCGTGGTGTTTGCCGCTGACAATCCCGGCGCATGGATGCTCCACTGCCACAACACATACCACCAGGACGCGGGGATGATGACCCGTGTCGACTACACCGGCTGAACATAGGCCAGTACTACGTACTGGCCTATGTAGTAGATACCGCCACCGCGTCGAGACCGCTGCGGCGCCCTGGCGCGGGGTACGCTCCCATCACCGATCTTGGAGGGATGCTGTGCGCGTACGAGGATTCGGCGAACTCGAAGCCGACATCATGGACCGCATCTGGAATCGCGGTCCCGCGGCGGTCACTGTGCGCGAGGTATTCGATGAGCTCGTCGAAGAGCGTCGAATCGCGTACACCACCGTCATGTCGACGATGGACAATCTGCACACGAAGGGCTGGCTAGAACGCGACCGCGACGGCCGGGCCTATCGGTACTGGCCGAGGTTGAACCGCGAGCAGCACACCGCTCAGTTGATGCGCGAGGCGCTCGACGGTGGCGGCCGTTCCGATCTGGTGCTCAGCTACTTCATCGAGCAGATCGACCCGCAGGATTCCGATCGACTGCGCGCCGCGCTACGCACGTTGGCCAGACGGTCGACAAGGACGAAAAAGCGGTGAACGTCGCCGCGGGCCTGCTGGTCTACAGCGTGGCCATGATGGTGCTGGCGCCGACGCTGCTCGGCGCCCTCACCCGCGGCGGGTCCGCCCCGAGATTTGGTGTGGCGGCATGGTTGACGGCCGTCGTCAGCGTCCTGGCCACCTGGATCGTCATTCCGGTGTTGGTCATCCTCGACGTGGTCTTCCACGGCGGCCGGCGCACGTCATTACTGGCGTCATGTGTGGAGTTCCTCTGCGACATCGCGGCCGGGCGCGCAGGCATCGTGGCGCAAGCAGCGGTGATGGTCGGGGCAGTCGCGCTGGTCGCGGCGCTGGTCCGGGTCGGGACCAAAGCCCTGCACACCATCCGGCGGCTGCGCTCTCATGCCCACGGTCACGCCCAGGCGGTGCGTCTGGTGGGACGCCCGACCGATCAGCGCGACGTCTTCATCGTCGACACCGGTGAGCGCACCGCGTACTGCGTGGCGGGGGAGCCGCCGGCGATCGTGGTGACCACCGGGGCGATCGCCGCACTGGACAAGGACGAGCTGAGGGCCGTACTGGCCCATGAGCGGGCGCATCTCGACGGACGTCATCCGAAGATCGTGACCGCATTGCGTGGGCTGGCGATGGTCTTTCCACGGGTACGGCTGATGACCCGGGGCGCCGCCGATGTCGGTCGGCTCCTGGAAATGTGCGCCGACGACGTCGCGGCCCGCCGCCATGGGCAGCACACGCTTCTGTCCGGGCTGATGGCACTCGCCGGAGCCACGCCGGCCCAGGCCCTCGGCGCCGCCGACGTGGCCTTGCTGAACCGGGCTGAGCGCCTTGCCGTTCCGCCGGCGCCGTGGATCCGGGTCGGGGCCGGGGCTGGTCTCTTCGGGGCGATGGCGGTGATCGCCCTGGTTCCGGTCGCGACGTTCGTGTTGGGGGCATCGGGCCTGCTCTGTCGCTGAGGTCAATACTCGATGATGCGAGTGACGTACGGCGTCATCCCGGAGGTGCGGACCGGTGAGATCTTGATCGGAACGCCGGTCTGCTGCGCCTCAAGCATCTGGCCGCCGCCGAGATACAGCGCTTCGTGCTGACCGCCACCAGGCCCCCAGAACAGCAGATCTCCGCGCTTGGCCTGTGACGGCGGCAGGTGGCGCCCCGCTGTGTACTGATCGCCCGAATAGCGGGGGAGCAGGACACCCACGCCGGCGAACGCGTAACGGGTGAGCCCGGAGCAGTCGAAGCCGACGGTGCCGGCACCGGAATCCACTCCGCGACTGGGTCCGGTCAGACTGCCACCACCCCACGAATACGGCACTCCGAGTTGGGTGCCGGCCCGCCCGATCACGTACTCGACTGCCTGCCTGCCATACACGCGGTTGCCGCGGACGACGGGGGCCGCGCCGGTGTCCGCGGGGGCGAGCCCCAGGCTGCCGAGGAACTTTCGGCCCATGTCGAACGTCGTCTGCGCGGCAAAAGCGCTCGCCTGCAACGATGCATTGGCGATGGCCACAGGATCGCCCGGCGCTCCCGCACTGAGCAGGTTGGGCAGGGTGGGATCCCACTGGCCGGCGTTGGGTTCCGCGTGGGCGAGGGGAGTACCCATGGCTGCCAACGCTGCCGCGGCGAGGATCCCTGTACGCAGGAGTGTTCGACGATCCCAGCAGAGGGGACGCCCGTGGGGCATGGAAGGCATGGTCACGCATCCCCCTCCGCCTTGCGATAGCCGTGGCGGAGACAGCCTCCGCATTCACGGGAACTATGTAGTAACTACGTACGTACGTACTATAGGTCACGATAGCCACATCAGCCCCATCCGTTATCAAATTCCACAGTGGTAATTCATTGCGTAGGTTGCGTTTTGGTATCGGTCCCGGCGCTCGGACGTGGGCCTGCGGTGTGTCAAGACATCTCGGCCATCCAGTGGAAGAATGCGACGATCGGTGTAGTTGACCATGTTTCGGCGGAACGATGGACGGTCGCCGGAGCAGATTTTCTGGAGCTCTCAATCCGCGTTACGGATGTCCACCAGGCTCTTGGACGGCAACAGGCACTGACCGATGAAGTGATGTCGCGCGGGCTCTCTCTGGACGATGCCGACGAACCGAAGACCTTGCGCGTCATGAAACTGTTGGCCGACGCGCAGCAGTCTCAGGGTTGGTAGCCGTCGAGAAATCCCTTCAGCCCTGAGGGTTCGTGCGGTCCGATCGCGATCTGCTCGACGACACCGATCCCGGTGCGCCCACCCATGGTGGCCTTGACGACGTTCTGCAGGTGAATCGAGGCGAAGTCGGTCGGCTCGAAGGCATCGAGATCGATGGACTCCCTGTCGATCTCGAACTGCCCATGGTTGGATCCATGCCCCCAATGCGGATGCCAGTAGCCGATCCCGCGCATCCGGAAGGTGAAGAGCTTCTCCACTTCGATGTGGGTTTCACCGTCGACGGGATCGGTGAACCACAGGTGGGCGCGCCGGATCTCCCGCCGCCCCGGCTCCCACTCGAGTTCGTAGCCGATGTCGTAGCACTCACGCACACCCACCCGGCTGCACGGCGAGGCGCCCGCCGGAATCGGATCCAGAATCTGCGCCGTCTCCAGCCAACGGCGCCCATCCTCGTGCTCGTGGAAGGCGTAGTGCGTGAACCGATCGCCGAAATGCAAAGGCGCCCAGAGCCAGAACACCTGAAATGGCATCGGCTGACGGAGCGTGGGTACCTGCTCGCCGATGGGCCGAACTCCCCAGGACCGGTCGCGGGTTCCGGGTACGGCACCGGCCTCGACCTTCAGGTCCTCGCCGTCGACACAGATCGTTCCGTCCCAAGATCCCCACTGGGTGAGACGGGTGTGGTCGGTCAGCAGGATGCCTTCGGCGGTACGACGCTGTTGGCGAGGTTCCTCGATGGCGACGGTGGTGGCGCGGAAGGTCAGGTCGCAGGAAATGCCGTGATCGTTGGAATCGACGAGGTAGCGGATGGTGCGCAGTGGTTCGACGACCTCGATACGGAACGGCCCGATGGTCGCCGATCGGTCCAGAGGCATGGCCCCCGAGGCGAAGACCGAATGTTCCACCCCGTCCTTGACCAGGCTGAAGGCCGCGTCGATGATCCCGCGAACCGGGTAGTGGCCCATCGCCGCGCCGAAGTAGAACTCGCCGTCACGCTGATGACCGTTGAACCAGTAGCGGTCGTAGTGGTTGGGGTCGGCGCTGACCGGTGTGGCGACCGGGTCGGCCGAAGCGTGAATGGGGTAGTCATCAAAAGGGGTGAGCACGGTGTCAATTTTCCGGCTCGTTGATCTTGACGAGCATCTTGCCGATGTTGGCCCCGGTGAACAGTCCGTTGAGGGCGTCGATGCTGGATTCGAGTCCCTCGTAGACGGTTTCGCGATGGACGAGTAGCCCTTGTTGTTCCCATTCGCTCAGGGCGGCGAAGGCCTCATCGAAGTGCGCCCACTCTTCGAGTGCGATGAAGCCCTGCATCGTGGAAGACGTGGCAAGCAGGTTGACGTAATTGGACGGGCCTGGGTGATCGCCGTTGAGATAGCTGGAGATGATGCCGCACATCACCACCCGGGCTTTGTGTGCCAAGTTACCGAGCACCGCATTGAGGATGTCTCCGCCGACATTGTCGAAATAGACGTTGATCCCGTTCGGACACTGCTCCTTGAGCGCGGCGGACAGGTCGCCGTCCTTGTAGTCGACGCAGGCGTCGAAGCCGAAATCCTCGACTACGGCCCGACATTTTTCGGGGCCGCCCGCGATACCGACCACCCTGGCACCGGCGATCTTGGCGATCTGGCCTGCCACCGATCCGGTGGCGCCCGCTGCGGCCGACACCACGACCGTCTCACCGGCCCGCGGTTTGCCGACGCCTTTCATCCCGAAGTAGGCCGTGGCGCCCGTCGGTCCGTAGATCGACATCACCGCGAGCGGATCGGTGTAGCCGACGACCGGCGTACTGAAGAGGTCGTCACGGATGATGGCATAGTCCTGCAGCCCGGTCAGCGTGGTGACCAGATCGCCGACCTTGTAGGCATCGCAACGTGATTCGACAACTTCGCCGATGCCGGCGACTCGGACGACCTCGCCCAATTCGAGAGCCGGCAGGTAGCCGGGTTCGCCGTCCAGCCAGGTGCGCGCGGCCGCGTCGATGCCCACATACGTTGTCCGCAGCAGCGCCTCGCCGTCGGCGGGAACGGGTGCGGCGGTGGTCACCATTTCCGTGTCCTCGGGGGAGACCAGCCCATTCGGGCGGCGGCGCAACAGGACTTGACGGTTCTGGCGGTGCGCGGAGTCAGTCATGTCGCTGCTCATTTCTGTGGAGGATCGAGGTGGCCATCCGAATTTTCATATTGATTCTTAGAATGCATATCGATTATCGTCAAGCCCCAGACTGAAAGTGTCTCGCCAGGCGGGAGGACACCCATGAGGCCCGCGGGAGAAACTACCGGGATGACATGAGCGCCAACGAGTTAACGCCGCGTCGAGGGAGGCCACCCCGCATCGACCACAGCGCCATTGTCGCAGCGGTGCGGGAGATCGGCACCGAAAACGTCACGATGCGCCGGGTGGCCGAACACCTCGGCGTCAGCCTTCCCGGGCTGTATCACCACGTGAAGAACCAGGACGATCTGCTGCGACTGGCGACCGAAAGCGCCTTGGTCATGTCACCGCCCCCGCGGTACGCCGGCGAGCATTGGGCGACCTGGATGCGCAGCTATGCGTCCTACATCAGGACGGTCCTGGCCTCGGAGCCGGCACTGGTCGAGAAGTTCGTCACCGGCGGCGTACGCGACGACATGGAGATGGAGTGCAACGGCGACGCGGTCGAAGCGCTGGCCGGTCACGGCCTGTCGCCCGACGACGCGATGGCGGTATGGGCTGCGGTGAGCGCGATGGCGATCGGCAGCGTCACCGAGGCGCACCGTGAACACCTTCACGCCGAAAGCGGACAGCCCTGGCTGGCACGGATCTTCAAACTCACGGCGAAACGTTCCGCGTCCGACTATCCGACGTTGCGCGCAGTCGCACAGTCCGGATTCGATCCGTTCAGCGAGACCGCCTTTCAGCACCGAATGACGATGTTGCTCACCGGTATCGCGGTGCAGTACGGGCTTCCGCCCGAACCCGCGGACTAGCTGCCCGGCATGCGGCGGACCAGCCCGTCGTCGAGCATCTGCTGGAAGTGATCGGTGACCGTCTGCGCGGCGGGCCGGTAGGTCAATCCCAGCTCGTTGCGGCTGCGACTGTTGTCGAACACCAATGGATATCCCACGTTGCGCTCGACGAACTCTCGGGTGAGCCCGGCCGCCGGGGCGATGGCCTTCACGAGCACCTTCGGCGCTGTCATCCTCGGGAACGGGTAGAACGGGCCGAACCGGCGGCGCAGTATCTTGCCGATCTCCAGAAGCGTCAGCGAATCCGCATTGATGATGTAGCGGCCATGCGCCTCGGGGGTGAACCCGGCACGCAGGTGGGCGTCGGCGACATCACGCACGTCCACCACGCCCATGGTCAGCGCGGGCGCTCCCGCCAGCAGGGTGCCGTCGGTGAATTGCTTCATCGTGCTCAGGCTGGCCGAGTCGCTGGCGCTGGTCAGCGCAGGGCCGAGCACCAGGCTCGGGCGGATGGTGACCATGTCCCAGCGCTCCTGCGCCTTCTGATACCGCCAGGCCTCCTGTTCGGCCACCGTCTTGGAGTAGGGATACGGCTGGTGGTCGACGCTGCTGGTGGCGTTCCAGTGCTCGTCGGTGAAGACACCACCCGGGACATCCCGTGATTCACAGGCGTCTCCGTAGATCGCGACCACGCTGCTGGTCAGCACCACACGCTTGACGCTCTCGGTGCGGTTGACCGAGTCCAGCACATTGCGGGTGCCCTCAAGTGCCGGGCGGACCAGCGCCTCCTGCGCATCGGTGAAACCGGACAGCAGGAACGGCGAGGCGGTGTGCATGACCAGCTGACAACCGTTCATCGCCTCGTCGAAGCTGCCGGGCTCGAGCAGGTCTGCCTTGAACAGTTTCAGCCGGCCGGGATGATCGGCGGAGAGCTTGTGCAGATGCTCCAAACCGGAGGCCTTCTGCGGATTGCGCACCGTGCCGTGGACGGTGTGACCCGCTTCGAGCAGGCACCTGACGATCCAGCTGCCGATGTAACCACTGGCGCCCGTGACGAGCACCGGCGCGTCCGGATCGATCGGCGTACGGGCTGTGCCCATGGGGAGTCCTCTCGTGCGAGTCAGCTCGAGCATATTGCTGACGGGGTAGCAGGTGTGGGGGGACAGTTAGCGATATGAGTAGCCAGAAGGTACCTAAACCCAGCGACCTCAAATCGGCCGCTCAGGCAGCCGTCGAGACGGCCCAGTCCGCCGTCGGCGCCGCCCAGGCGGTGGCGAGCGGCGCGATGCGTATTCCGCCGGCGTCGGCTCAACTCGCCGCCCAGTTACCCGATCTGCTGGAGAACCTCGCGGTCGCGACGGAACGGCTCAACACCACCATCGATCGGACCGAACGGTACCTGGCCATGGCCGACCCGATGTTCCGGACGTTGGACCGCCTCCTGCCACAACTGGAATCGTTGATCAACACGGGTAATGACGTCTTCCGGATGTTGACGAACATCCCGGGCGTCTCCGCGTTTAACCGGATCACCGGGCGCGGTCGCGACGACCGGGACTGACGCGGTAGGACCGTCGGTCTAGGTGATGCCGAGGACGGCAGCCGTAAAGCGCCACAGTGTCCGTGTGGCTTGATCCGAATTGGGCGTCGGGAGGACACGGAGCTGCTGCGCGATGCCGTGGCGCAGACCTCCGATCACGTACGCCGCGGCGCTGTCGGGGTCCAGATCCGTTGGGAGCTCACCGAGTTGCTGTCCATGGCGGATGTTGGCGGCGGCGTTGTCGATGAGGTCGTGAATGTAGGCCTCCCCGAGTTCAGTGAGCTGCGGGTCGCTGGCGGTGCGGTTGAGCAGAATCGGTGCCAGCGGGTCGGCGAGGTGATAGGCGACGAAGCGGTGGGTGCGGTCGCGTTCGCGAGTTGCCCAATCGCCGTCGGGTAGGTGGGCATCGGCGATCGCGTGGCGCAACCCGTCGTAGAAGCCGTCATAGATCGCGGTCAGAAGCCCGCTCTTCGATCCGAAGTGGTGATAGAGGGCGCCGGTGCTGAGGCCGGCGCGACGGGTCAGCCCGCTCAGTTCGAAGACGCCGTTTCCGTGCACGAGCTCGTCGCGCGCGGCATCGATCAGTTGTTGACGTCCGACCGGGGCGCGTGCCATAGTCCGAACCATAACAGAAATCAGTTATGTTTCAGTGAGGGCGACCATGAGCACTGAAGTGACCTCGTTGACGGAGTTGACGGGCGACCTGGCCGGTACGTATCGGCGCACCCGCAGCAGTGGCGAGCAGGTGGACCCTGCCGTGGCAGACGCGGACCTGGCGGCAGTGTTGCGCGACGGATATGTGATCCTGCCCGACCTGCTGAGCGAGGCCGAGCTCGACGAGATTCGGAAGTCCGTGGGTCCGCTGTTGGACCTGTTGGGCCGCAACGGGTTTGAAGGGCACGCGACCCAGCGAGTGTACAGCGTGTTGAACAAGACCCGAAGCTGCGACCGCATCGCCGACCATCCGCGGGTGCTGGCGCTGCTGGATCGGTTGTTCATGCCCAACTACCTGTTGTCCATGCTGCAGGTGATCAACATCCTGCCGGGGGAGCAGGCCCAGATGTTGCACACCGATGACGGCTTCTATCCGCTGCCCCGACCGCGAAAGGCCCTGGGCGCGGCCACGATCTGGGCGATCGACGACTTCACCGCCGACAACGGTGCCACCGACATCGTCGCGGGCAGCCACCAGTGGGGTGATCGACTGCCCGAGCCCGCCGAGCGCGAGCCGGTGGTGATGAGCGCCGGGTCATGCGTATTCTTCGTCGGCACCTTGTGGCACGGCGGTGGCGCCAACCGTTCTGCGAACCCACGCCTGGCCCTGACGGCCCAGTACTGCGAGCCGTGGCTGCGTCCGCAGGAGGCATTCACCTTGTCGATGACCCGCGACACCGTGCGGGCCGTCTCCGAGGACATCCGCCGCATGCTCGGCTACAGCATCCACCCACCGTTCATCGGTCAGGTCGACGGCATGCACCCGAAGCGTCTGCTCGAGCCGGAAGCCTGATCAACCGGCCGCAGCCCGCAGCGTGATCTCTGAAATGTTCGTGCGGCTCTGCCCGTCGAGGGTGCCCAACTTCGAAATCCACACCAGCACATTGGACGTTTCCGTCTGGTTGTCGACGGTGATGGTGTTGTCGCCCGGCTGTAGCGCCACGTTCGGCGTCAGCTCGGTGGTGTCGGACAGGCTGTTCGGGTGGGCACTCTTGGCCGCACGAATCTGGACTTCTGTTCCGGTACTGGGCACATCGATCGTCACCTCGCTCAAAGCGATGGGCGAGGGGAGCTGAAGTAGCAGTCCGACGCCTTGTTTGAAGGCCGGGAACGGCGCGGCATCCTGGTAAATGTCGGTGGACCACGACGTATCCGGGTTGCCGTCGATCGCCAGACTCGCCTGATCCGGATGATCTGGTGAGCCGCCGGGGGAGAACACTGCCGCTCTCTGGGGCTTCACGATCGACCCCGGAGTGGTGTTGTGCTCCGACGAGCCCAAACCGCGGACGAGAATGACGGACGTCGCAACGATCATCGCGACCACGGCCAGAACCAACAGAATGCGCACCGGACGCGACGTCAATGCACGGCGGCGATTGCCTGACTTCACTTCGAACGAGTCGCGCCGTCGGCGTCCACGGGTGCCGGCCGAATGATTGACCACCGAGTCGGCGAACAGCGTTCGGTCGTCCCAGGGGCCGCTGACCTCCACCACATCCCCGTCGGAGAGTTCGCCCGTGATGGAGTTGCCACGGAGCTCGACCGGCACGACGGTGTGCGCTTCACCGGTCGATTCGTACCGCTCCACGCGGAACGTCCAGACCTCTTCCTCGCCGTCAGGCCCGGCCGGTGTCTTTTGCACGCCGCGGGCAGTGCCCAGAATCGTGAGCATGGCCAACCGCTTGGTTTCCGGGGACCTGCTCCGCTCGTGGACGTCGGGCATCTCCAGCGGGGCGGTGTGAACGCCCGTAGCGGGCGCCACCGGCTGGGGCGCGGTCGACACATCCGTGCTCCCGCCCAGCGCCCGGGCGAAGTCCAGGCACCGTGCATAGCGCTTGTCGGGTTGCTTGGCCAGCGCCTTCGCCATCACCGCGTCCAGATGGGCGAGGTCGCGACGGCGCTCGGACAGCCGGGGCGGTGGCGCATAGAGGTGGTTGCCGGCCTGGACGATGCGATTGGTGTCTTCGAAGACAGGTGAGCCGGTCAGCAGATGGAAGGCGGTCGCTGCCAGGGCGTACTGGTCTGCTCGGCCATCGAGCGTCTTCCCGGTGAGCTGCTCGGGCGCCACATACGCGACGGTGCCGATGGCCACGTCGGTCTCCGTGAGGCCATTCGCGTCGTCGGCTTCTCGGGCGATGCCGAAATCGGTGAGCAATATGCGTCGCCGGGCACTTCCCGACGGCGTGGTGACCAGGATGTTCGCCGGTTTCACGTCGCGGTGCAGCAGGTTCCGTTCATGAGCGACGTCGAGCGCTTCGGCGACTGCCGTGACGATCTCCACCACATCCTGCAAGGGCATCCCAGCCGGGTGCTGCTCGATCAAGTGCTTGGCGTCGGTGCCCTCGACGTAGTCCATCGAGATCCACAGCCGGCCGTCGAACTCGCCCCGGTCGTGCACTCCGACGATGTGTGGATGCCACAACGATGCGGCCAACTCCGCCTCTCGGTTGAACCGGGCGCGGAACTCTTCATCGCGCGTGGTGCTCACCGAGAGGATCTTGAGTGCGTCCAGACGGGGAAGGCGAGGATGCTGGGCCAGGTAGACCTCGCCCATGCCACCGGCGCCAAGGAGCCGCTGAATGGTGTACCCGGCAAAGACGTCACCGGCATTTAACGGCATGTTCGCAGCCTACAAAGGACGGCAACCCGAGCGCGAACAGATGTTCGTCAGGACCGCGACGTCCCGAACAGCTTCAGCCGAGGCCGTCCCAGAAGCGGGTGAGGGCCGCCGCGCCCCCAGCCGGGTCCTGGACCATCCACCAATGTCCCAGTCCGTCGAGTACCTCCGTGCGGGCACCGGCCCGCGTCGCCGCACGCTGTCGAATTTCGTCGGAACCGATGTAGGGATCGTCGGTGGCGAGCAGGGAAAGGCCCGGGCGGGCCCGAGCGTTCTCCAGCGCTCGCCCGGCCTCTGCCATCGCGGGCTGGCGGGCCGAGCGGTACAGCGCGAGGATTGCCTGCCCCATCTCTGGTCCCTGCTCGCCGGCGATCGAGGTCGCGATGTCGAGCGGGATGCCCAACGCGGACATCTGGGCGGCGCGATCTTCGATGGTCCCGCCGAGCATGGTGTCGACGAGTTCCTCGCCTTCTCCGGGTGTCTGCCAGACCTGGGCCATCTCGTGCCACACGTAGTCGGGGTCGAGGACACCGATGACATCGGTGGCCCAGCTGCGCACCAGTTCGGGTCGGTGCATGACGACGCTCATCACATGGCCGCCGCCCCAGTCATGCCCGACGATATCGACTGGTTCGTCGATGTACTCCAGCTCACCTTCGAGCCAATCACGATAGGCAAGGAAGGTCGCGGCAAAGCCTTCGGGGAGTGGAGCACCGAATCCCGGTGGCGACAGCCGCACCACGTCATCGCGACCAAGCGCATCGACGAGTGGACCCCAGATCGCGTCCGTCTCCGGATTGCCGTGCACGAGAACCACAGTCATGCAGGCCATCCTTGCATCGTCATCGCCGTAGGGATGCTTGTTCGCTTGATCCGCCTGCCGTTCATGAATCGAGAATCCGCCATAGTGATCCTCCGTACGTGGTGGATCTCGGAGAGCACCGGTGCTTGAGACAACGTCCGTACGCCCCTACTCATCAGTGTCATTCGGCTCTGTCTGGCTTCCGTATCGGGTGCCACGGTGGATGGAATGGAGTGCTGGACGATCAAGGTTGTGAACCAATGAACGCACATTTTCCCGATGCCGCGACCATTCGGTCGGCACTGTCGCTGGCTGTGCGGGCACCGTCGGTGCACAACACGCAACCGTGGCTGTGGCGGGTCGGGGAAAGCAGTCTGCACTTGTACGCAAACACGGCCGTCCATCTCCAACGAACGGACCCGGATTCGCGTGATCTCATCCTGAGCTGCGGTGCGGGGCTCAATCACTGTGTGGTGGCACTTGCTGCGCTGGGCTGGGGCTCCAAAGTCCACCGCCTTCCAAACCCGGCGGACCTCAGTCATGTCGCCTCGATCGAGCTGCATCGATACAAGGCCGCAGAGGCGGACATATCGCTTGCCGCGGCGATCCCGCGTCGGCGTACGGACCGGCGGCACTACAGCTCCTGGCCGGTTGCCCACGGGGACATCGCACTCATGGGAGCACGAGCGGCGCGCGCGGGCGTCACCATGCGTCGTCTGAACGAACTGGATGAGTTCCGCCGGCTGGTGGCGCAGGCGGCCTGGCAGCACGCCAACGACGCGGAGTACCAGTCGGAACAGACGATGTGGACCGGACGGCATGCTGAAACCACGGGTGTGCCCGCCCGCAGCACACCGGAACCCAACCCGGCAGATCCGTTACCGGCACGGCATTTCGCCGGACCAGCATTGCTGGAGGACCCAGGACTGGCGGCGGACGACGACAATGCCGTGGTGATAGCGCTCGGCACGGCTGAAGACGATGACGTGGACCGGCTGCGTGCCGGAGAAGCCACAAGTCTGATCCTGCTGACCGCAACCGCGCTCGGATTGGCCAGTTGCCCGATAACCGAACCGTTGGAAGTAGCTGACACTCGATCCGCACTTCGTCGCGACATTTTCGGCAACGATGGTTATCCACAGATGTTGTTGCGCATTGGATGGGCACCACTGAATGCCGATCCGCTGCCTCCGACCCCGCGCAGGAGTATTGCGGAGGTGGCAGTGCGGCTTGATGGATCGCCGCTCCACTGACTTCGCGCTTGCTTGTCAGGTGAGCTCGTTCAAGTCGATCTCGACATGGATTACTGAATCGTCCAGATGACGGCGGCACGGCCACCCACAGTCGGCGAGGACGCGGAGCATCAGGTGGTTCTCCGCCAGGATATCGGCGACAAAATGATGAATACCGTTGTGCACTGCCACCTCTCCTAGGGATTGAAGCAGTGCGGTACCCACCCCACGGAGATGCTCGTTGTGGGCGACTACCACAGCGACTTCCGCGTAGCCGGCCTCATTACTCGTGATGTAGTTGGCGACACCCAGCAGCGCATCGGATTCGAACGCGCCGATGGCGTGCTGATCCGCCGACGGTTCGGTGAGGGATCTTGCCCAATTCTGCAGTTGGGCCGGATGCAGCGTGAAGAACCGGAAGTAGCATTCGTCCTCGGTCAGCGATTGGTAGAGAGCCACGACCTGGTCCGTGTCATCTGGTCCCAGGCTACGAATCGCGACATCGGCGCCGTCGTCGAGCCTGACGTGGTCCTTCGGGAAAGCCGGTCGGGTATCCATGCCGAGCGGTCAATGTACGACGAGGAGCGAGCAGTCGCTGTGTCTGATGACAGCGTGACCGTGCGGGCCGATGATCTGGGCAATGGTGTTGGCGTCAACACGACTGACCACTGCCAACTGGATGGAATCGTCACCGTACCCGGCTAGGAAGCCGGCGATTCCTCCAGGAGACGCCAGAGCTTGGATCTGGACGTCGGGATACTGTCGCTTCCATTCCGCGACTCGGCGGTCGACTTCGTCGTAGGTGATATCGCCGAAGTCGCGCTGTCGGATGCCGACCGCCAGGACCGGAGAACGGCGTAATCGCGCTTCCTTCAACGCGGTTTCGATCACCGGTTCGTTGTCGGCGCGATCCTCGACCGCGACCGCGATCCACTGCGGTAGCGGCCGCGGCGTCTCATCGTGGTGTCTGATGATCGCGACCGGGCAGTGTGCATTCGCTGCGACCGTGGCCACAGTCGAACCGAGGAAGGCGCGGGCGATCGGCCCGATTCCGACCGTCCCCATGCAGAGCATCGAGGAGTGGCTTGACTCTTCGATCAACACAGACTCTACTGGGCCCCAGAGTATTTCCGTTTCAACCTTCACGGAGTTGTCCGCAGCTTCGACAGTCGCGACTGCCTGCCTCAACGAGGACTCGGCATACTGGATCTCCAGACGGAACCGGTCGCTCTGACCCGGCTGGTCCTCGGCATCGCACACTTCAGGAATGACGTGGACGATACGAAGCGGCACATCACGGCTCAATGCTTCGGCAATCGCCCATTTCGCTGCGGTGATCGCGGCGTTGGAGCCGTCTGTGCATACTGTCACCGGCGCGGACGAATTCCACATGATCGAACTCCTACGTCATGGAGCGGTTGGTACGACCGTCGAGTGCACGCTAACCGGTGAAGCGGCCGCCTGGCCGGTGCCGTTGGTCCATCGTCCGGGGCCGAAGGTCCCATTTCGGCAGCGGATCGGACTGCCCACAGTTACTTGACTTGTGGCCTTGAACTGAGGGCACTTGGACTCTGGGCCTCGGGGGGCGCAGCCGCGAATATGACGGGTAACCGAAGTTTCGCGACGAATGAGCGAGGAACGATGGAGACCTTCACTATCGGTCTGGGCTGCTGGGGAACACGCCTGCTCGGACGAAACCCGCTGGTGCGCAGCATAGATCGACTTCAGGCGATTGTTTTCGTCGTTCTCGCCACCGTGTGCGTGCTGGCACTGCCGATTGCCGCGGCGGCGGGCACCGCTGTGCATGAGTCACGTGCTCGCGCGTACCTCGAGCAGGCATGCGCGAGCCATCAGGTGACGGCCGCGGCGATCGAGGACGGCCAAGGGGGCATCGGGAGCCGGAAGGCATCGTTTACGGCGAGGGCGACATGGAAGTATGACGGTCGGGTGCATGACGGTGTTGTTGGGTGGCCGACTCGACCGAAAGTTGGTGCTCAGCAAGATATCTGGGTGAACGCCGAGGGTGTACCCGTCCGCGCGCCGCAGTCACCGGCTCGCGCGGTTGGCGAAGCGGTACTCGTCGGGTTGTTCGCCTGGGTAGCTGCGGCGACGGGTGCTGCTGTTGTCGCTGCTCTGGTATACCGCCGATTCGATCGGGCGCGCTTCGCGGAATGGGACCGCGAACTGACATCGATCCGGCAGAAGGGACCGTGGGGAAATCGATGATGCCGGCCGGCATCGCCCTTCTCGACGCGAACCCTTCGCCGAGTACCGTTCGACTCACTCGTCGGAATGATGTCGTGACTGGTCGAGCCTGGAGATGAACACCGCCGCCTGGGTCCGGCGCTCCATCCCGAGCTTGGTCAGCAACCGCGACACGTAATTCTTGACGGTTCGTTCAGCAAGGAACATTCGTTGCGCGATCTGCCTGTTGGTCAGGCCTTCGCCGACCAGCTCCAGCAGTACCTTCTCCTGATCGGTCAGCCCGCTCAAGGGATCCGAGTGCTCTGCGGCCTCCCGCAGCTTTGCCATCAGAACGGCTGCCGCTCGGTTATCGAGCAGTGAGTGCCCGGCGGCGACCTCCTTGATGGCATACGTCAGTTCCATGCCCTTGATGTCCTTGATCACGTAGCCACTGGCGCCGGCGAGGATGGCATCCAGCATCGCCTCGTCGGAAGTGAAGGACGTGAGCATGAGGCAGCGAAGCTCTGGAAGCCGGGAAAGCAGTTCTCGGCACAGTTCGATGCCGTTGCCGTCGGGCAACCGCACATCCAAGACTGCGACATCGGGCCGGAGCGCGGGGATCCGCGCTGTGGCCTCTGATACCGAGCCCGCCTGCCCGATGACGTCGAGCTGGGGATCGGCACTGACAAGATCGATCAGACCACGCCGAACCAATTCGTGGTCGTCGACCAGAAAAACGTTGACCATATTGGGAACCCCTTTTGAAGCGGTCCAACACGAATAAGTCTGACGCTATCCGTGCCACGGTGCGTAGCTAGGGCCAAAAGTCCCTACTTTTCGCTTGACGCTGCGCTGAACACTTCTTCCAACGGCCGCCGCGGAGTCGCTGGCGGAAGGTCCTCGTCAATCGCCACGAGCCCCACCCGGATCAGAAGCTGGGGCGTGGTAGTGCGGCCGATCAGCGACGCAACGATGTCACGGCTGGCGGCGATCTCCGTGATGTGCGTGAGCGTGCATGTCGCGAGCCCTGCCATGGTGGCCTCAAGCAGAACCGCCGACAATGCTTCACCGCATTGCAGCACGCTCGATCGGTCGTTGTCGAAGGTCGAGAGCACGAGGACCTTGGAACGGTCATGCCCGACTCCCGGCCGGCTGTCCCTGTGATGCGAGACCGGAAAAGCTCGACCGACGTCGACGCGATCGCGTTCGGATGACGAGGGCAACGCGCTGTGAGGAATGCCGTCGCTTGTTTCGAAATGTCCTGTCCACCATCTTAGTTCGGAATGGTACGACGTGTCGTAGAGGCGGAGCGATTCGGTGAGAGCCGAGGCCTGAGCCAGATCGGATCGAAGATCGTCTGCGATCGTGTCGATGACCACGGCATCGGAGACCACGGTTCGGCGGAGTCTCGGCTCGAGGGATTCCCAATCGGGTGGTTCGGTGAAGGGAAGGCGGTCGGTGCGCCTTCTGAGGATGGCGTCTGCCCGCCGCAAGTGGCCGTCGGTGACCAGTTCCATCGGGCTGAAATCCACTGAAGCCAGATGCAGCGGATTGTTCGGATTCGGCATCCTATCCACATTTGCTGTCCAACCTTCAGCGGCCATCGCCACCCGGAAGTGGTCCAGGACGGCACCGCAACCGATCACGGCCTCGCGGCCGGAGTGGTCGGTCGAATACAGGATCCGGTCCTTGTCGAGGAACAACTGGACAGTGTCATCCTGTGCGACCCACTGCCACGGCTGACTGTTGTGCAGTGACGGTGCCCGGCAAGCTCTTCGCAGTGCCCGTGTGACGACGTCAGTGCTCACTGTGGTGCGCGGCATGGTGATCCTCCTGTCCGGCGTCGTGCATTCAGTTCACGACGTGTACAAGCCGTCGAGCACTTCCCGGTATCGCTCGCCGACGACGGCGCGCTTCGCCTTCAGCGACGGCGTCAATTCCCCGCTTTCGATGGTGAGGTCATGGTCCAACAGCGCCCACTTCTTGATCGTTTCCCAGCGGTTGAGACCGGTGTTGAGCTGGTCCACATAGCCGTCGACCAGCTGACGCACGGCCGCAGCCTGCGCCATTTCGGAATATGAGGCGCCTTCGAGCCCGTTATTGGCAGCCCAGTCGGATATGACGTCGCCATCGAGCGTGATCAGCGCGACGCAGTAGTTACGTGCGTCCCCGAAGACCAGGAACCGACTCGCGTAAGGGCAGAGGGACATGAATTTTGCTTCGATCGCGCTCGGTGCAATGTATTTCCCGCCGGTGGTTTTGAACAGATCTTTGATTCGGCCGGTGATCGTGAGGAAACCGTCGGCGTCGAGCGCACCCATGTCGCCTGTGCGCAGCCAGCCGTCGGCGGTGAACGTTGCGATGGTGGCCTCGGGCATGTGGTGGTAGCCCGCCATCACGCACGGGCCGGATATCTGGACTTCGTCTTGATCGCCGATGCGTACCGAGGTGCCGTCGAAGGGCAATCCCACCGTCCCCAACTTGTAGTTGTCGGGCCGATTGATGAAGCCGCCGCCGGCGGTTTCGGTCAGACCATATCCCTCGAGGATGAGCAATCCTGCGGCGTGGAACCACTCGGCGATCTGCAGATTCAGCGGCGCCGATCCTGACACGAAGAACCGGATTCGGCCGCCAAAGGCCCGACGGATCCGACGGAACACCAACAGGTCAAACAGTTTGTGTTGCAGATTCATTCGCAACGGCACGCGATGTCCGGCGATACGGCGAGCATCGACGGCGCGGCTCAACGTGAACGCCGCGTCGAAGAGTTTGGCGCCAACGCCGCCGTTGGCCTGCTGGGTCGTGACGATTCGGGCATGAGCTTTTTCGAAGATTCGCGGTGCGGCTCCCATGAATGTCGGTCTCACCGCCGCAAGATTGTCGACGATCCGGTCCACCCGGCCGTCGATCGCGCTGACGAATCCACATGCCAGTTGTGCCGACAGAAGCACCTTCCCGAAGGAATGCGCCATCGGCAACCACAGCAACTGCAGATCGTTGTCATCGAGCAGATTCAGCGCCGCGACGGCGGCGCCCTGATAGACCCAGGTCCGATGGGAAAGTCGCACGCCTTTGGGGCGACCGGTGGTCCCCGACGTGTAGATCAGCGTTGCCAGCTGTTCAGCCAGGATCGCCTCCGATGCGTCACGCACGCATCGGGGGTGTTCGATCAAATGCTTGGCGCCGATCTCCTCCAAGTCGGCCAGCGTGATCACCCAGTCCCCGTCGGTGTGCCCGTCGAACACCACGATCGTCTTGAGGTCAGGGAGTTCGGCCCGACGCGCGGTCAGTTTCGCCAGCTGGACCTCGTCTTCGGCGAAGACGATTCGCGATTCCGAATCGGCCAGGATGTATGCGGCGTCGCCGGCGTTGGTGCTCGGGTACACGGTGGTGGTCGCCGCGCCCGCGCACATGTTGGCGAGGTCCGCCAGGATCCACTCGTAACGTGTGCTCGAAGCAATACCGATCGGCTGCTCGGCCGTGACACCGAGTGCGAGTAAGCCGGCCGCCAGCCGAATCACCCGGTCGGCAGTCTCAGACCATGTGACAGCGACCCAGCCGTCGCCTTGGCGGTATCGAAATGCTTCATGATCACCGGAAATCGCGACACGGTCGAAGAACTGCATCGCCAGGGTCTGCGTACCGCCGGATCGAGGTACGAGAACCGAATCGCCGGTCATGGTCTCCTCCGTTGCGGACGCCCGCCCACGCGCTGCACCACCAGGGGGGCTCGTGCGTACCGCCGATCCTGGCTGGTACCGATGAACTTAGATGTCGCGGAACCGGCTGGCAGGAGGCGTAAGTCCCCACTCCGATGGCCGAACGGCCCGTCCTCGAGACTTCCCTGCCCGAACTGCTGTGTATCGCGCTGGTGCAGGCGCATGCTAGTGCTATGAGCAGTGCGGTGATCGATGCCGCGGGGCTGCAGGAACTGGTGTCGACGCTGGTCAACCGGGGGTATCGGGTGGTTGGTCCGACCTTGTCGGACAACGCGATCGAGTTGACCGAGCTGACTTCCGCCGACGATCTGCCCCGGGGCTGGGGCGTTGATGTCGGCCCCGGGCGCTATCGTCTGCGTCGCCGTCAGGACGACGCGCTGTTCGGTCATTCGGCCGGCCCACAGTCGTGGAAGCAATACCTGCACCCACCACGGCAGAGGCTGTGGTCGTCCGCCGGCGTCGAGCCCGAGGAGACCCCGCGCTACGCATTCATCGGGGTACGGGCGTGCGACCTGTCGGCGATCAAGATCCTCAACGGAGTGTTGGGTGCAGGCGCATACCCCGATGAGGGGTTCGTCAGTCGGCTGCGGCGAATCTTCGTGGTCGCGGTGAACTGCACCGAGCCGGGAGGATTGTGCTTCTGCGCCTCGATGGGCACCGGCCCGGCTGTCGGACCAGGTTATGACCTGGCGCTCACTGAGCGCATCGACGGTGACGGTTGCCGCTACGTCGTAGACGTGGGGAGCGACGACGGCGCCGACGTGCTGGCCGCAATACCGCACCGCGAGGCGGGCCAAACCGAGATCGAGTCGGCCCGAGAGGATGTGGCCGAGGCGGCGCAGCACATGGGCCGACAGATGCCGGATGTCAACCACCGTGAACTACTGATCGAGTCGCGGGAGTCGCCGCGCTGGGATGACGTGGCCCGTCGGTGCCTGACCTGTGGTAACTGCACGATGGTGTGCCCAACGTGCTTCTGTACCAGCACCGAGGACGTCACCGACCTCACCGGAGAGCATGCCGAACGGTGGATGCAGTGGGCGTCATGCTATGAGTTCGACTTCACCTACATCCATGGCGGCAGCGTGCGCCAGTCCGGCGAGTCACGCTACCGGCACTGGATAACCCACAAGCTCGGAACCTGGCACGACCAGTTCGGCACCTCCGGTTGCGTGGGGTGCGGGCGATGTATCGCATGGTGTCCCACCGGAATCGACATCACCGAAGAAATGAACGTCCTGGCCCAACTCGCAGGGGACAGCGATGACTGAGGTCTCGACATGGCCATCGCCGACCTCGGCGATGGAGCCGGTGCCGCATCGGGTGCGCGCCCGGGCCATCGAGAGTTTTGAGGCGGCGACCATCTGGCTGGAACCGGTGGAACATCGGTTGCCGCCGCCGCGGCCCGGCCAGTTCATGATGTTGTACGCCTTCGGTATCGGTGAGATCGCGATGTCGGTCAGCGGCGTGCCCACGTGCGACGACGACGTCGTCGCACACACCATCCGGTCGGTTGGGCTGGTCAGCCAGGCTCTCCACGATGCCGAAGTGGGCACGATCGTCGGAGTTCGCGGCCCATTCGGCACCGACTGGGAGGTGGCCTCCGCGATCGGGCACGATCTGGTGATCATCAGCGGCGGTTGCGGATTGGCCCCGCTTCGGCCGGTGATACTGGCCGTGCTTGAGGCGCGGTCGCAGTTCGGCAGGGTCACGATCATCGCCGGGGCGCGAACGCCACGGCATTTCCTGTTTCGTGACGAGGCCGATGAATGGGTGGGTAACCCGCTTCTCGACACTGAACTGACTGTCGACGACGCGGGGACCGGCTGGCCCTGGCGGGTCGGATTGGTCACCGAGCCGGTACGCAGCCTCACGCTGAATCCCGGCCGGACCGCCGCGTTCGTGTGCGGGCCGGAACCGATGATGAGGTTCAGCGCACGGGCACTCCTTGACAAGGGAATGTCCCACAGCGACATTCGGGTTTCGCTGGAACGCAATATGCAGTGTGGGGTCGGACGCTGCGGGCATTGCCAGTTGGGCCCGCTGCTGCTGTGCCGCGATGGTCCGGTCGTCGGCTATGACGTTGCCGAGCCGCTCCTGCGGGTTGCGGAGCTGTAGATGAACACACCAAAACTGGCGGTATGGAAATTCGCGTCATGCGACGGGTGTCAACTGACACTGCTGGACTGCGAAGACGAACTGCTCACGATTGCCGGCCAGGTCCAGATCAGCACCTTCCTCGAAGCGTCCAGCGCGATCGTCGGCGGCCCCTACGACGTGTCGCTCGTCGAGGGATCGATCACCACGCCCGACGATGAACGGCGGATCCGCGAGATTCGCGCACAGTCCACGGTTCTGGTCACGATCGGTGCCTGCGCCACGGCCGGTGGTGTGCAGGCGTTGCGCAATTTCGCCGATGTCGACGAATTCGCCTCCGTCGTCTACGCCAAACCGGAATATATCGCCACGCTGGCCACCTCCACGCCCGCGTCGGCGCATGTCACGGTCGACTACCAGCTGCAGGGTTGTCCGATCGACCGCGGCCAGCTGCTCGATACCCTCGCGGCGCTGCTGATCGGACGCAAACCGCGGCTACCGGCCAAGACGGTGTGCACCGAATGCAAGCTGCGTGGGGTGACGTGTGTCCTTGTCTCCGAGGGTATCCCATGCTTGGGCCCGGTGACACATGCCGGATGCGGCGCATTGTGCCCGTCGTATAACCGCGGCTGCTACGGGTGTTTCGGCCCAGCCGCCACGCCCAATACCGCCGCCCTGATTCCGGTGCTGCGCAGCGACGGCATGTCCGACGGCGATGTCGAGCGCGTGTTCTCGACCTTCAACGTGGCCAGTTTCGCGACTGAGCGGAACGACCGGTGAACCCGCAGACCCGCACGCTCGCGGTCGGTGCCCTGACTCGCGTGGAAGGCGAAGGCGCGCTGCACGTCACGCTCGCCGACGGCGTCGTGGATCGCGTCGAGCTGAACATCTACGAACCGCCTCGGTTCTTCGAGGCGTTCCTGCGCGGGCGCGCATATACGGAGCCACCAGACATCACCGCGCGGGTGTGCGGGATCTGTCCGGTGGCATATCAAGTCAGCGCCTGCAATGCCCTCGAAGACGTGTGTGGGGTCACCCTCGACCGCGAGCTCCTTGCGTTGCGGCGCCTGTTGTACTGCGGTGAGTGGATCCACAGCCATGTCCTGCACATCTACCTGTTGCACGTACCGGACTTTCTCGGCCACCCGGATGCGATCAGCCTCGCCAAGGAACGCCCCGAGTTCATCGAGCGGGGGCTCGCCCTGAAGAAGGCCGGAAACCGGCTGATGGAGCAGCTGGGGGGGAGGGCGATTCACCCGATCAACGTCCGCCTGGGCGGTTTCTACTCGGTGCCGTCGTCCACGGACCTCAAACCACTGGCCGAGATGCTGCACCGCGCGATGGACGATGCGCTCTACACAGTGCGTATGGTGTCCGAATTCGACTTCCCTGATGTGGAATTCGATCACGAGCTGCTTGCACTCGCCGACCCGGACACCTATGCCATCGAGAACGGTGCGATACGGCGCAGTGCCGGACCCGGGTTCGAGGTCGCCGAATTCACCGACCATGTCGTCGAATCCCAGGTGCGGCACTCGACCGCGCTCCACGCGACCCTCGATGGTCGTCGCTACCTGACCGGTCCCATGGCGCGGTATTCGCTGAACTCCACGCGCCTCTCACCGATCGCACGGCAGGCGGCAACCGACGCCGGACTCGGCGATCAATGCCGAAACCCTTTCCACAGCATTGTGGTACGAGCGGTCGAGGTGGTCTACGCAATCGAGGAAGCCCTACGCATCATCGCCGAGTACGAGCGACCGCACCGGCCCTTCGTGCCCGTGCCGGCCCGGGCCGGCGTCGGACACGGTGTCAGCGAAGCGCCGCGCGGGTTGCTGTACCACCGCTACGAAATCGGTGACGACGGCCTGATCCGGGCGGCGACGATCATCCCACCCACATCCCAGAATCAAGCGGCCATCGAACACGACATGGCCGAGCTGGTCGCCGCTAATCTGTCGCTTGACGACGCGACGCTGACATCTCTGTGCGAGCGAGCGATTCGCAACTACGACCCGTGTATCTCGTGCTCGGCGCACTTTCTCACACTGACGGTCGATGGACGTTGACCCGACGCATCGTCATCGGTATCGGCAACAGCTTCCGCCGTGACGACGGCGTGGGAATGGTCGTGGCCGATGAAGTGGCTCGGCGCAACCTCCCGGGTGTGTGCGTGCTGGCTGCGATCGCTGAGCCGGTTGCGATGCTTGACACCTGGGGTGGCGCGGAACTGGCAGTGGTGGTCGACGCGGCGACCGGTGCCGGATCGACGCCCGGGCGTGTACAGCGTTGGACACCGGGTGGCGACGTGCCTGTGGTGCTCAGTTCACACGCCCTGGGGCTGGCGCAGACCTACGCGCTGGGGCGGGCGCTGGGGCGGATTCCCGACGAGCTGGTGGTGCTCACAGTTGACGTGGCCGACACCGGAAATGGCGTTGGGTTGACCCCGGCGGTCGCCGCGGCGGTACCCGCGGTAGTCCAAGCGGTACTCGCCGAACTCGAGCGCTGACGCCGTCATCGCCTGATAAGCAGCTGTGCCGTCTCGCGGTGCAGACGGCCGAAGTTGTAGTACGCGGCACAAGCACCCTCTGGTGACACCATGCACGCGCCGATCGGAGTCTCCGGAGTGCACGCCGTGCCGAAAACTTTGCACTCCCACGGCTTGATGGCGCCTTTGAGCACCTCGCCACATTGGCAGGCCTTGGGGTCGGCCACTCGTATACCCGGCATGTCGAACTTGAGCTCGGCATCGTATTCGGCGTAGTCGTGGTGGATCCTCAGTGCGCTCTGGGAGATGAAGCCGAGCCCGCGCCACTCGAAGTGGGGTCGCAGTTCGAACATCTCCGCCATGAGTTCGAGTGCCTGGCGATTGCCCTCGGGCCGCACCACCCGGGCGTACTGGTTCTCCACTTCGCAGCGGCCATCCCGGATCTGCTGCAACAGCATGTGAACCGACGCCAGTACGTCGAGGGGTTCGAACCCGGAGACCACCATCGGCTTTCCATAGCTGGCCGGTACGAACCGGTATGGGCGCAGCCCCACCACGGTCGAAACGTGACCGGGGCCGAGGAATCCGGACAGGCGCAGATCGGGGGACTCCAGGATGGCCTTGATGGGCGGGACGATCAAGACGTGGTTGCAGAACACGCTGAAGTTGGTCACACCCAGCGTGCGGGCCCGAATCAGGGTGACCGCGGTTGACGGTGCGGTCGTCTCGAAGCCGACCGCAAAGAACACCACGTGTCGGTCCGGGTTGTCTCTGGCGATCTTGAGGGCGTCGAGCGGCGAGTAAACGAATCGTACGTCCGCGCCGCGGGCCTTCGCCTCGACGAGGTTGCCGCGGGAACCGGGAACACGCATCATGTCGCCGAACGTCGTGAAAATGATCCCGGGTTGTTCGGCAAGCCACATGGCATCGTCCACGCGGCCCATCGGAATTACACATACCGGACAGCCGGGGCCGTGTACCAGTTCGACGGATTCGGGGAGCAGATGCTCGATCCCGTGCCGGTAGATCGTGTGCGTATGCCCGCCGCACACCTCCATGAACTTGTACTCACCGTCGCTCGCCAGTTCGGTGATGGTCCTCACCAGGGCACGTGCAGCGGCCGGATCGCGGAACTCGTCGACAAATCTCATGCGTCGGCCCCTTCGACTCAAGTGATCGTGGACGAGATGAACGCATCGATCTCGGTGAGGTATTCGGCTCCCATCTTCTGCACTTGATCGACCGTCAGTTTTGCCTCGGTTTCGTCGATCTTCGCTATCGCGAAACCGGCGTGGACCAGCACCCAGTCGCCGACCCGCAGACGATCATCGGCGAGAAGCCGGACGCTGATGATTCTGCGCACGCCGTTGACGTCTACGTTGGCGAGATAGGCCTCGACGTCGACGATGTCGACCACTCTGCCGGGTATTCCGAGACACATGGCCCACTCCTCTCAACAGATCCGGGGGAGAGGATCGCCGACAAGCATGTCGACGATCCGGCTGCCACCGAATGCCGTACGCAACGCAACGATCCCGGGTGGCTCGGGCACGATCTCACCCACGACGGCAGCGTCCGCCCCCTGTGGGTGGGCTTGCAGGGACGAGACCGCTGCGTCGGCCTCGTCTGCCGAAACAACCGCGAGGAACTTCCCCTCGTTGGCGACGTAGAGCGGGTCGATGCCGAGCATGTCGCAGGCTCCGAGAACCTGCGGCTGGACCGGCAACCGCGCTTCGTCGATGATCACCGCGAACGGCATATCCTTGACGAGCTCATTGCACACCGTGCCGACGCCGCCGCGCGTGGCGTCCCGCATCCATCGGGTCGACGGCGCCGCTTGCAGCAAGGCCTCGACCAGTCCGTGGACTGGTGCGGTGTCGGATTGGATGTCGGCGTCGATCGCCAGATCGCCTCGGGCCAGCATGACCGCCATGCCGTGTTCGCCCATGGTCCCCGACAACAGCACCTTGTCGCCCGGTCGCACGCATTCGCGCGAAAACCTACGTCCTTGGGGGATCACGCCTACGCCCGCCGTGCAGATGTACACGCCGTCAGCCGCGCCTCTGCCCACCACTTTGGTGTCCCCGGTGACGATCTGAACGCCGGCCCGCGCGGCCGCCTCACTCATGTCAGCGACGATCTCGCGCAGCTCGGCGACCGGGAAGCCCTCTTCGATCACGAATCCCGCCGAGATCCAACCCGGGCGGGCTCCGGAGACTGCGAGATCGTTGATCGTGCCGTGGATCGCCACATGTCCGATCGATCCGCCCGGGAATCGATGCGGTGAGACGACATACGAGTCGGTGGAGAATGCCAGCCGGTCCCCAGAGGGGGTGGTCAAGACCGCCGCGTCGCCGAGTTGCTCGAGCTCGGGGTTACGGAAGGCGTCGATGAACACCGCCTCGACCAATGCGGCAGATGACTTTCCACCCGCGCCGTGCGCCAGGGTCACCACATCGTCGAGGAGCCGGGGCCGGCGCTGCCGGAACTTGTCGATGCGCTCCAGTACCCGCTCTTCGCGCTGCGTCTGAGTCGGGATACTCATGATGAGTGCTCTCGGGCTCGGGTCAGGTGCTCCTGGGTGACCGACCAGAGCGTATAGCCGAGCATTGCGTGGCTCTCCTGAACACGGTGAATGCTCTGGCTCCGTACGGTGAAACAGAAGTCGAGATCCTCGGTAGTACCCATGCGTCCCCCGTCGTGGCCGGCGAATCCGATGGTGAGTAGTCCGCGTCGTTTGGCCTCGGTGATCGCGGTCATCAGATCGTCCGAATTGCCCGAAGTCGACAGTGCGATGGCGATGTCGCGGTCGCGTGCGTGGGCGATGATCTGGCGTTTGAAGATCAGCTCGAATCCGACATCGTTGCCCAAGGCCGTCACTACCGCTTCGTCCGCGGCCAGTGACCATGCTGCCACCGGTCGTCCTCGTGCGGGGTGGCTGAACAGCGACGCCAGTGTGGCGGCATCGGTGGAGCTGCCGCCGTTGCCGAGCGTGTACAGCCTGCCGCCGCGCGCGAACCGCTCCGCCATGGCACGACCTGCCTCCGTCAGGCCGGAATCGTATTCCCGCAACGATTCCTGTTGCAGCCGAGCGCTTTCGGACGATTTCGCCCGTGCCGAGGCGGCCAGGTCATCCAGCAGGGCGGTGGTGTCGGTTTCCTCGGACTCGATGAACGGATAGAGGAATCCGGTGCTTTCGGTGTCGTTGTGCGTCATCCGACCGGCTCCTTCTCCAACGTGGCGATCGCGCTGCCTGCGTGTACCAGGATCAGGTCGTTGACACAGACCGCTCCGAGCACCGTCATGTCGACCCATTCCTCGCCGGTGGCAGTGCGCACCAGGGCTTGGTCACTCGAATCCTCAGAAACCAGAACGACTTCACCAAGTCGCCCCTTGTCGCTGCACGTCTCACATACCTCCTCGCTGCGATAGTCGGCATCGTGTTTCAGTAACCCCGGGTGTTCGAAGCACACGTGGGTGAGCTCCCACAGCAGGTGGTACATCAGGACGAAATGTCCTGTCGCGGGCACCATCGGGTCTGGTGAATCGACCCACAGGATGTGGTTCGCAGCGCCCGCGGGTGGACGCGGGCCCGAACCGATCCACATGGTGGTGACACCCCACGCCGGTGCTCGGCGCATGGCATCCACGACTGCGGGTTCATCTGCGGATGCCACCGCCAGCAACAGGTCGCCGGGCTGGCCGACCACCCTGACCTGTGCCACGGGATCGGGTCCTACCAGGGCGACCGACGGCAGGGCCGGCTTGCCCATGATCACCGGATGGACGAACTCGACGGCCACGTGGTGGGCATGTGGTTCCCACTGCGGGGAGATGACCCACAGGGTGGCCCCGTCGTGGAACTTTCGGGCCGCGACCAGTGCAGTGGAGGCCAGGTCAGCCGCCAGCTGGGCGTCGATGAACGGTTGCGCGGCAACGGTCACGGGCTACTCCTCTCACGTGGCATTCCCCACCAGCAATTGCCCAAGGGCGATACCACCATCGTTCGGCGGCACCTGTCGGTGGGTAAACACCTCGAAACCTTTGGCCCGCAACGTGTCCAACGTCAGGCGCACGAGCAATACATTTTGGAAGACACCACCCGACAACGCCACCACTTGCCCCGGCGCGGCCCGCGCGACAGCGAGTTCGGCGATCAGGCCGGCGACTGCACGATGGAACTGAGCGCCGATTACCGCGGCCGGGACGCCGGAACGCAGGTCGACGAGCGCGGCCTCGAGAACCGGTGCCGGGTCGAACACGATCGGCGACCGCCCGGTGTCGAACGCGAAGTTGTACCCAGTCTGATCCGCGTCCGCGGAGCGCGCCAAACCCTCGAGTTCGATCGCGGCCTGGGCTTCGTAATCCACGGTCTGCCGCACGCCGATGAGCGCGGAAACCGCGTCGAACAACCGGCCCATGCTCGACGTCGGTACGCAACCGGCTCCGGTATGCAGCTGATGTTCGAGGGCACGGCGCTCGGCGGGTGGGCAGGCCCGCACCGGGGCCAGGTCGGTATCCCATCTCAGGCCGGCTGCCCACAGATGACTCAACGCCATCCGGTATGGCCGCAGCACGCTGAGGTCACCGCCGGCCAACGGTATGTATTTCAGCTGTGCCAACCGGACGAAGCCCTTGTAGTCGGCCTCCAGTAGCTCACCACCCCAGATTGCCCCGTCGGGACCGTATCCGGTGCCGTCGAAGGCGAACCCGAGCACCGGACCGGCGAGGCCGTGCTCGGCCATCACCGCAGCGATATGCGCGTGGTGGTGCTGCACCGTACGCACCGGTCTCCCGTTTGCGTTCCGATATGCCCATTCGGTGGATCGGTACCCGGGATGAGCATCCGCCACAATTACTTCGGGGTCGACACCGGTCAGCGTGGTCAAGTGGTGCGCTGTCCGCCCGAATGCGGTCAGCGTCGCGAGGTCGTCCACATCTCCGATGTGTGCGCTCAACCAGGCGTAGCGATTGTCGGCCACGGCGAGGGTGTTCTTCACATCGGCACCGACCGCGAGCGTGGGTGGTACCGGCACCGGTAGTGCAACCGGTAGCGGTGCATAGCCGCGGGACCGTCGGACGGGTAACTCGTTGCCGTCGACGACACGCAGTACTGAATCGTCACACGGCACCAGGATCTCCCTGTCGTGACTCAGCCACCCGTCCGCGAGCCACGCAAGCCGGCCCAACGCATCGGCATCGGTGCAGCAGATCGGTTCACCGCTCAAGTTGGCCGATGTCATCACCAGGATGTCGGCGACCGGCTCGTCGCCGGGTAGGCCGAACAGCAGGGTATGGACAGGGCTGTAGGCGAGCATCACTCCGAGATCGGGGTTGCGCGGTGCGACCAATTCGGAAACCGATGCGTCGGTGCGGCGCGGCAGCACCACGATCGGACGGGTGGGGCTACACAACAGTCCGGCGGCAACCGCGTCGAGCTCGACGATGCCGCGCGCGCCGGCCACATCGGGCACCATCAGGGCAAAAGGCTTGTCGCCACGGCGCTTACGGCGCCGAATCTCCGTGACGGCGGCGTGATTACCCGCGTCGCAAGCCAGATGGTATCCGCCGATGCCCTTGACACCGACGATGGCACCGTCGCGCAGCAGTGCTCGGGCGCGTTGCAAGGCGGACTCGCCGCGGGTGCGGGTGGCGCCTTCGGAAAAGCTCAGGGACGGGCCGCAGTTCGGGCAGCACACCGGTTGTGCGTGGAAGCGCCGGTCAGCGGGATCGGCGTACTCGCGCGCGCAGTCGACGCACATCTCGAAGGGCGACATCGTCGTCGCCGCCCGGTCGTATGGCAGCGACGCGATGATGGTGAACCGGGGGCCGCAGTTGGTGCAGTTGACGAATGCGTGCCGGTAGCGGCGGTCGGCCGGATCTCGCTGTTCGGCGGCGCACTTGTCGCACATAGCGACGTCCGGTGATACCAGAGTGCGGCCACCGTCGGCTTCAGTGGTGTCGGCGATGACGAACCCGGTGCCACCGGAGACCGGAATGTTCTCGGTCTCGATCGATTCGACGACCGCCAGCGGCGGGGGATTCCGGCGTAGCCGGCGGAGGAATTCATGGATCGCGACGTCCTCGCCTTCGATCTCGATGATCGCACCGGAGGTGTCGTTGCGCACCGAGCCGGTCAGGCCGAGGGCGGCGGCCGTGGTGTAGACGAACGGCCGGAAACCCACGCCCTGGACCGCACCGTGCACACCCGCTCGAAGCCGGTGTCGCGCGCTCATGGTTGCGGACCCTGCAGTGCGGCGTCACCGATCCATGCGTACCACGCCGGTATGCCATCGCCGTTCGTGGCCGACGTTGCCAGGATCTCCAATTCGGGATTGACGGATCGCGCATGACTACAACACGTTTCAAGGTCGAAGTCGACATAGGGCAGGAGATCCATCTTGTTGATGACTGCAAGGCGCGCGGCGGCGAACATGTGCGGATACTTCAGCGGTTTGTCGGATCCTTCCGTCACCGAGACGACAACAACCTTGCATTGTTCACCGAGGTCGAAAAGGGCTGGGCAGACCAGATTGCCGACATTCTCGATGAACAGCACGGTGCCGGGAGCGGGATCGAGGATGCCGAGTGCGCGGCGCACCATCGACGCATCCAGATGGCACCCCGCGCCGGTGTTGATCTGGACTGCGCGTGCTCCCGCGGCGCGAATCCGATCAGCGTCGAGCGCGGTTTCCTGATCGCCTTCGATCACTGCGACGGGCCGGCGCGTTCCAAGCTCGCGGATGGTGCGTTCGAGCAGTGTGGTTTTACCCGCCCCGGGCGAGCTGACGATATTGAGCGCCAAAATGCCCCGTTCAGCCAACCGCTGCCGGTTCTGCGAAGCGATCAGGTCGTTCTTGGCGAGCACCTTCTGCTTCAGCGAAATGGTCTCGGTGTGCGGGCAGTCGTGAGAGTGGGAATGGTCATGGCCGGTGGGGGATATGCCGGCTCGCCCGTCAGCACATCCACAGGTCCCGCACATGTCAGCACACCTCCATGGAGAGGATCTGCAGCTCCCGTCCAGCGGTGACTTCGACGTCGGTGCTCCCGCACGGACAACGTAAGACCAGGTCGAAGAGGTCGAAGTCGGTCTCGCAGACCCGGCAGTGCGCAGAGCCGGGGCGGACGTCGAGATCGAGGCGAGCACCGTCAGCCACCGTTCCGCCAGTGACCAGGTCGAAGCAGAAGCGCATCGAGTCGGGGACAACTGCGCACAATGCGCCCACCTGCAGTTGCACGCTGTGCACATGACGGCCTGCGGCGTGGTGGCACACCGCGTCGACCACACTTTGGGTTATCGCCAATTCGTGCATGCAGTCCTGCATTCTCACCCGGACAACACGACGATAGAACTACGCCACCACACGCACAATGGGCTGCGGACGACAACGTGCAGAATCGAACTGGCACGCCATCCAGAGATCCACGGCCGAACGCCGCCGCGCTGTGGCGCTACCGTCGTCACTGTCAACCGGGGGCGTTGCCTGCCCATTCAGCGATGTTATGAGGCGTCGCTTCGCCCCCCAAGGGCCGAAAGTCCCCATCGGCGCTACGCCGGTGAACCTGCATTCGAGGTCTAACGGCACTACGGTGCAACCCGAGCGACGACGCATCATGCACAGGTGGGCACGCACTGGCTGGTAATGGACTCATTGGAGACCACGGCGGCGCCATTCCGCGCCCGGGTCGCCGGAGCAGGCCGGTATCTGCCCACGACTCGGCTCAGTACGCGCGAGTTGATGGCCGGGACACGGCATCACACCCATATTGATCTGGAACGGCTGACCGGTATCCGTGAGCGTCGCATCTCACGGGGCGAGGACGACTCCTACAGCCTCGCCGTCAAGGCAGCGTCGAGCTGTCTCGACAGGGCCGAGCGCACCGCCGCCGCTGTCGAGGTGGTGATCAACTGCAGTATCACCAAGTTTCGCGGCGGCCTCACGCAATGGCTCGAACCGACTATGAGTAGCGCGGTCGCGCATGCCATCGGGGCGGACAATGCCATGACGTTCGACGTGTCCAACGCGTGTGCGGGAATGCTCACCGGTGTCACCGTGCTCAACAACTGGATTCGGCAAGGCATCGTGTCGTGCGGCTTGGTGGTCAGCGGCGAATACATCTCGCAGCTCAGCCAAAACGCCGCCAAGCACATTCGTACCGTTATGAGCAGAGAACTCGCATCGCTGACTCTCGGCGACGCGGGTGCAGCGTTGCTGCTGGAGCGTGCGACCGCGGGATCCGGCGGTATCACCCTGGCCGGGTTCACCACCATCGCCGACTACAGCCGACTGTGTCTGGCCTATCCCAAAGGCCGTGACCCGGGTGCCCGTATGTTCACCGATTCCCGCGCGATCCATCGCGCCGCCATATCCGACACGCCTGTGTTGCTACACGAAGTACTCAGCGCGGCAGGCATCTCCCTGCACGACATCGATCACGTGATCACTCACCAAACATCAGCACGCGCCATCCGCAGAGGAATGGCAGCGGTGTCGGCAGAAATTGGTGACCATCCACGGCACGACCCTGTGATCACGGTCGACCGCTACGGCAACACCGCTTCAACCACCCATACCGTGGCCCTGGTTGAAGAACTTGAAGCCGGGCGCATCAAGCCTGGTGACACTGTCGCTCTGATCGCGCTGGCCTCGGGTCTGGAGATCGGCGTCATCCTGCTCACTGTCGATGATGATCTGGTGGAACGGTATGGGCACGATCATTGAACACGTCGAAATCGCTGCGGCCCACTGGCGTAACCGGCACAGCGCACTCGGTCTTGCGGTCGCCGCGGCGAGAAGCTGCCTGCGCCAAGCCCGGTGCCCAGCCGATGCCATCGATCTGCTCGTCAACGTCGGCATCTACCGCGACAGGAATCTCGGGGAGCCCGCCTTGGCGGCGCTCATCCAGCAGCATGTCGGGGCCAATCCACACGATCCGCACAGTGAGGCCCACGGCACATTTTCCTTCGACGTCGCCAACGGGACATGCGGTGTGTTGACCGCGCTGCAGATCGTCGACGGCTTCTTCCGTGCCCGCGTCATCGATTGCGCCATGATGGTGGCCAGTGATGCCAACCCGGGATTCGGTATGAGCCAGCACTTTCCATTTTCGGCCGTCGGATCAGCGCTGCTGTGTCGGTGGACCGACGCGGACTACGGGCTGGGATCGGTGCACTGGTCGGCCGCCGTCGACGACGGAGACAGCTTCCGGGCCAGTGTGGGACTGTACGACGCCCGCAATGTCTTGCGGTTCAGCGAATCGGCGGCATTCGATGTCGAACTCGCGCGAGTCAGCGCCCGGGCGGCCCGCAGTTGCCTGTCCCAATCCTCTTTGGGGCCAGACGATCTCTCGATGGTCATCGCCGCGCCGGGCCGGCGCAGATACCGCGCGGCGATGGCGAACCTGCTCGCCATACCACAATCGCGCGTCGCGATCGCCGATGATCCGAAAATGCACACCGCTTCACTGGCAGCGGCATTCCTCGACGCGAACGGCCCCAGTACCGGGGCGCCCGTGCTGCTCGTTGCCGGAGCAGCCGGGATTACCGCAGGCGCCGCGCTGTATTATCCGGCACCCGGAGAGCTCGCCGTTACTTGACGGTCCCACTGATCACGATGGAAGCCCCGATCTGGCTAGCGGCGAAATTCCAGAACCTCGGTTACTGGCCGGCGTGGCGTTGGTGGTGCGACCTTGTCGGTCGGAGGTGCGGTCCCGACCCGAACCAGAATCTGAGGCATCGCTGCGGTACCGATCAGCTCACGGATGACGCGGCGACTGTCCTCGATCTCGGTGATGTGGGTCAGTGGACACGTGCCCAGCCCCGCCATGGTGCATTCCAATAAAACCGCCGATAGCGCTTCTCCGCAGCCGAAGGCCGCCCTGCGGGTGTCGTCGGTGGTGGACAGCACCAAGATCCTGGCCTCGTCGCTGGTGACCGCGGAGCGACGTTCGCTGGTGCCGATGGGGGGAAATGTCCGGTCTACCTCAACGCGATCACGTTCAGCCGGTGGGACGAGTGCGCTTTTCGGCACACCATCAGAATTCCGGAAACCGGCTGTCCACCAATCGAGTTCGCGATGGTAGAACTCGTCGTATCGGCGCAGCGATTCGGTGAGTCGCGTGGCTTCGACGAGTTTGGCGCGGGCGTCATCATCGAGCACATCGAGCGCTACCGAATCGTTGCCGACCGCGGCGCGCAGCACGGGCTCGACGGTCTCCCACTGTGTCGGTGCGCGCAAGGGCAGACGATCGGTGCGCCGGCGGCGTATCGCCTCAGCGCGATCATGCATGGCTTGCGTGACGGAACCGAGGGGACTGAAGTGAATCGAGGCGAGGTGTTCGAGTCGACCGGGATCCGGAAAGCGATTCACGTTGATTGTCCACCCGGACACTGCCATCGCCACGCGGAAATGATCGAGCACCGCGCCGCAGCTGATGAGCGATTCGCGGCCAGAGCTGTCTGTCGAACGCACGATCCGATGGTGGTCCTCGAACAAGTCGATGACGGTGCCGTTGTCGATCCATCGCCATGGCTGGCTGTTGTGCAGCGATGGCGCTCGGCAAGCCAACTCAACGGCCTCGCTGATCACCGCGCGGGCCACGACCGGCTTGATCATGACGCCCACCAACTGTTTCTAGGGCATTGTCAGTGACTGGTAAGTGCTTTGGGGGAGCAGACAGCCTTGACGAACTCGACGATGGCGTGCTCAGGCAGATGACGAGCGATGTCTGCCTCGCTGATGATTCCAACCAAGCGATGGTTCTCGACGACCGGTAACCGCCGCACTTGATGCTCTTCCATCGTGATCAGCATCTCTTCGAGATCTGCGTCCGCTTCGGCGTAGTAGGTGTCGCCCTGAGCGAACCGATCGACCGTGGTCACGGCAGGGTCAAGGCCGTCGGCCAGACATTTGATGACGATGTCGCGGTCAGTGAGCATTCCGTGCAGACGGTCGTCGTCCCCGCAGATGGGGAGTGCTCCTACCCCCATGTCCCGCATATACTGCGCTGCGGTTGAAATGGTTTCGTGGATGCCCACACAGATGGCACCTGTGTGCATGATGTCGCGGGCGGTGGTCATGGTGACTGTTCCTTTGCGTCGATTCCTGTATCGGACCCGGTTGGGGACCCGGCGATCTCAACGTAGGACTGCGCCGCTGGCAAACTGTAGTGTCGTTTGGCTCTCTTTATGGGCCAAACGGCCCAGTCCCGTCCCTTGGCGCACGACGCGAGCTCCGAAGACGAAGAACTAGCGCGGGCGAACCACCATGACCGGCGTCGAGGCAGTTTGGGCAACCCTGCTGCTCACCGAGCCCAACAGCATGCCGGCGAATCCACCGCGGCCGTGGCTGCCGAGCACCACCAGTTGTGCTCGGCCGGCTTCCTCGAGCAGCCGATGGGCCGGTCGGTCGCACACGATGCGCCGGTGCACCTCGACGTCGGGGTAGCGTTCTTGCCAGCCTGCCAATCGTTCGGCGAGTAACTCCTGACCTTCGTCTTCGAACTCGCGCTCGTTCATCCCGAGAGCAACGAATACCCCGGTGTCGCTCCACGCATGCAGCGCAACCAGGTCCACGCCGCGGCGCGACGCCTCATCGAATGCTCGTGCGGTGGCTTCCTCAGACGCGGGCGATCCGTCGACACCCAACAGGACCGGCAGACCGTTCTCTCGCGACCAGTCATCGTCGGTATGGACAACCACAACCGGACTCCGGGCGTGGTGCAGCACGCCTGTGCTGACCGAACCCAGCACCACACGGTCGAGCGCCCCTACACCGCGGCGGCCGACCACCAACATCTGCGCACGCTTGGACGCCTCGATCAGTGCTCCAGTCGCCACTTCCTTGCGGATCTCGGACCGGACCGACGGCAGGCGAGATTCTCCCGCGCACGCGCGTACGGTCTTTCGGGCCTGCTCGATGACTGTTTGAGCGTTCTCGTCCTGCCAGTCGACGACGGTGGCCTCGTATTGGCCGATCGGCCAGCTGGCGAACATGGGCTGGATGACGTGCATGAGCGTGACCGGAGCGCCGTACCACGCGGCCTCTCGGGCCGCCCAGCGCACCGCGGCATCGGATTCCGCCGATCCGTCGACCCCGACGAGCATTCCGTAATTAGCTGTGCTGCTTGACATTTCATTTTCCCTCAAGCGTAATGCCCTATCGCACAAGATCCAAGCTCCGACAGTGTGCGTCAGGGCATAGTCACTTCTTCGAGTACCGTCCCGCGATAAGGGTGCTCAGCACCGCCATCACGGCGATGATGCCGGCGATCCACACTGCGGCCGTGGGCCAATCCATGACTCATCTCCTTCGTAGTGCCGCGCTCGTGTCGCTGCGGCCCGGCAGTACAGGACGTTAGGTCGACAGTGTCTCCGTGGTCAGGGCCTTTGGTCGCCTTCTCGTAGGCCGGGAGTCATACTGCCCGTGGCCAGCGCAGCCAACCGTGCCACGGCCCGCTGGATATCGGCAGCCAAGGTGTTGACATCGGGGACGGCGTCGTAGTCGGCGGTGATGCCGAAGACGAGATCGTCGGCGTAGCTCAATATGGCGAACCCGGTGCGAAGGCCCAGTGCGATCGGCGGAATCGGTACAACTCGAACAACCCGGTGCCCCAACAGTCGCAGATGCTGACGCGGTCCCGGCACGTTGGTCGCGACCGTGACGACGCTCTGCTGGGGCAACCGGATCAACGCTCGCATCGCCATGGCCGTCACGCCGAACGGAACGAGACTCACCGCCGAGACGAACAGGCTTCCAGCTTGACTCTGCCCACTGCTCTTGGCTCGTTGCAGGCGGCGGTGAACAACACGCAATTGCCGAACCGGGTCGTATTCGTCTACCGGCAGACAGGGCAACATGAGCGAAACCCGATTGTCCGTCCTGTCAAGGGCATCGCTTCGACGCATGGACACCGGCACCAGTGTGCGCAGGGATGCGTCGCGGGGCTGCTCGCCACGCCTGATCATCGCGGCCCGATAGCTATCGGTGACCGCTGCCAGTGCGACATCGTTGATCGTGACGTCGAACGCCTGACATATCCGCCCGACGTCGGCAAGCGAAACTTGTGCCGACGCGTGGCGCCGCAACCCGGTGACCGGACCGGTCAGCGATGACGAATTCGCGCTGAGTAAGCCAGTCGCGATCTGGACCGCCCCCTGAGCGGCCTGAGCTGTGGCTTGTGTGAACGAGCAGGCCGTGTCCCATAACTCATGCCCCAGGCGAACCGGGCTCAACGTCCGTTCCAGAATCGGAATCCGGTGATGCGGCGGCTCTTTGGTTGCGCGAATGTCGGAGACAAACGAATCGCCGGAACTCTCGTCGGACAAACGTGCCAACAGTTGCGCGGTGGCAATCCCATCGGCGATGCAGTGGTGGATTTTCATCAAGATCGCCCACCGGTTTGCGACGAGGCGGTCGATGACCCAGCATTCCCAGAGTGGCCGATCTCGGTCGAGTCGTCTCTCCATGAGATCGGCCACGACACCGAACAACGCGGCATCGTCGCCGGGGGCGGGAACGGCAATGCGACGCACGTGGCGTTCGACGCTGAAGTTGTCGTCGTCGACCCACTTCGGCGCCGACAGATCAAAAGGTTGCCTACGGATCACCTGGGTGAAACGGGGCACCGGCGTCAACCGTTCGGCGATGCCGTCGAGGACGGCGGGGTAGTCGGGGAGCGGCCCTTCCACGATGGACAAGACGCCCATAGCGAGACTCACCTTGCTATCGGCGTCCTCGGCTTCGAGAAAGGCGGCGTCGAGCGCTGTCAACCGCTCCATTCCGCAACTCTGTCCTCGGCCGCCGCCATGTCGGCAGGGTCCGAAGTCACCTGACCGCGGGCACGATGTCGATGATCACCGATCCACTGACGGTTGATGACTTCTTACCCTGTCGCGATGCCGCGCCTGCGCGGCATGCTGCGATGGTGACAGCACCCAAGATCCTCGTCGTCTACGCGAGCGAAGCGGGTTCGACGAGACAAATAGCCGAGTTCATCGGAGCCTTGCTGACTGACATCGGTTTCTCCGTCGACGTACGGTCGGTAGTCACGGAACCCGATCCGGACGAATACACGGCGGTCGTGATCGGAAGCGCGATCCACCACCGCGCGTGGTTGCCTGCAGCGGTCCACTACGCCTATCTCCACTTGCGCTACCTGACAAACACGCCCGTGTGGATGTTCAGCGTCGGGGTGGGGCCGGCGCTGAAGGGGCCGATCGGGCCATGGATTGGTGCCCGGCTGCCCAGAAAGATCGCGGCCGTCAGAGACGTGGTTTCCCCGTGCGACTATCGAGAATTTGCCGGCGTCTGGGATCGTACGCAGACCACTTTCATCAGCCGGGTTCTATACCGCGCGATGGGCGGGCCTGGATACGGCGATCTTCGGAATTGGTCCGCGATCGCATCGTGGGCGAAAGGTATTGCCGATCAACTGAATAAGCGGGGCTGCGCACATTGCTGACGGCCTCATATCGGTGCCGGTGGGCAAAAGTGTCACGGTGTGAAAGTACTTTCGGCACTTCGATGCGGCACCCCTGCCCATTCTGATCGCTGGCCGAGGCAGCCACGATTGACCATGGAAAGGCGAGTTCATGAAGGCAAAAGTCGGCGACTGGCTGGTCATCAAAGGCACTACGGTGGACAAGTCCGATCAACGCGGTTTGATCACTGAGGTGCACTCATCCGACGGCGCGCCGCCCTATCAGGTGCGCTGGCTCGCCAACGACCACACCGCGGTGGTGTTTCCCGGTCCGGACGCGGTCGTCGTCACCGCCCAGGAGCAGCGTGCAGCCGATGAGCGGGCCCAGCATCGTTTCGGCGTAGTGCAGTCGACGATCGCGCGCGACAACAAATAGCGGGCTCCAGGGAGGTTGAGGACATGCGTCAGAAAGCGGAGCCCGCATCGAGAGTCGACGTCGAAGTGACGACCGATGGTGAGCTTCCCGGCGCCGCCGACTACGCACGCCGCAAAATCGGCGAGCTCGGCCGCTTCAGCCACCGGCCGGTGCTACACGCTCGCGCCAGGCTGACCAGACATGGTGACCCCGCGGTCGAGCGGCCAGTCGTCGCGCAGGCGAATCTTGACGTCAATGGTCGTCCGGTGCGGGCTCAGGTGGAGGGTGTGAATGCCCGCGATGCGATCGACCGCCTGACGACGCGGCTCCGGAGCCAGCTGGAGCGCAACGCTCAGCACTGGGAGGCGCTCCGCGGCACGTTACCCGTCAAGACTCCGCATGAATGGCGTCATGAATCCGAGGCATCGCGGCGGGCAGCCTCGTTTCCCCGTCCGCCCGAGGAGCGTCGGATCATTCGGCGAAAGTCGTTCACCATGGCGCCCTGCACCGTGGACGAAGCGGTGTTCGAGATGGAGATGCTCGACTACGACTTTCATCTCTTCACCGAGAAAGGCACGGGATTTGCCGCGGTCCTGTATCGAGTTGGCTCCGCGGGCAATCGGTTGGCGCTGGTTGCTCCTGTCCCCGTTGATCTGCTCAGCCCGTACCAGCAACCGGTCACGATCAGCTCGCAACCGGTGCCATGTCTGACCCAGGACCAAGCAATTGAGCGGCTAGGCCTGCTGGGTTTGCCATTCTTGTTCTATATCGATGCGGCTGAAGGCCGCGCAAGCGTGCTGTATCAACGCTACGACGGGCACTACGGATTGATCACCCCGTCGTCGGGTGGGTGACCAGGTACTCGATGAACCAGTCGCGTGCGAGCTCGGCTACCCGCTCGAGAGCGCCTGGTTCTTCGAACAGATGGGTGGCGCCCGGAATGATCGCCAATTCGCAATGGGCAGGGATCATGGCCCGGGCTCGTCGATTCAGTTCGATGACCACGTCGTCCCGCCCTCCCACGAGCAGAAGCGTCGGTGCGAAGACGTTGTGCAGCGCTTCGCCTGCGAGGTCTGGCCGGCCTCCGCGCGATACGACCGCTGCTACGTTCACCCGGGGCTCGGCTGCGGCCGCCAATGCGGCTCCGGCCCCGGTGCTCGCACCGAAGTACCCGACGGGCAGCGTTGCGGTGTCGGGCTGGTCGGTCAGCCAGACCGTGACGTCGACGAGCCGGGATGCGAGCAGCTCGATGTCGAAGACATTGGCACGGTTACGTTCTTCCTCCGGAGTCAGCAGATCGAAGAGCAGCGTGCCGAAACCAGCTTCGTTCAATACTCGTGCGACGTACTGATTGCGCGGACTGTGGCGGCTACTGCCGCTGCCGTGAGCAAATACGACTACGCCACAAGCACTTTCAGGAATGGTGAGGTGCCCCGCGACCGAGACGCGGTCCGCGAGAACTTGAACTTCTTCGTCTCGGTATGCCGACCGGCTGTCGGTGGGATCGTCAAATGGCTTCATCTGCCCAGGCTTGCCGATGCGTACCGGAGCCGGATATGGGATTTGGTCATCCGGTGCGCGGACAAGAGGACTCAGTCGATACCCACGGCGTGTTCAAGTTCGGTGAGGGCTCGTTCCGTCAAGGGGATCAGGTCGGGGACGTCGGGCACGATCTCGCGTCCCGCGACGAAACCGAATCCTATGCGATCAGCGTAGGAGCATGTTGTGACGTTGAGTGCCTGCCCGTCGTAGACCGCCGAGATCGGGTAGATCTCATCGATGTGTGCTCCGTTCCAATACATTTCGCACCTCGGTCCGGGCACGTGCGATATCGGTAGGTTGTAGCCGACCCGAAACTTCGGTGCGAAGGGCAGCATCGGCAGCAGGACCGTCGGCGCAATGCTCGTCGCGAGCAGCAACAATGACGCTGCCGCGCCACGGGCCGCGACACGACGTTTTCCTTCCGACATCGACCGGTGAATGAGATGCAGCCTCTCTGCAGGGTCGGACAGGTTGGTACCCAACGGGCACAGCCAGGCACCGAACATGTTGCCGTGGCGTTCGGACCGGCTGAGCTCATGACCGTGGACCGTGACCGGACAAATGGCCACCAGAGATCGGCGGGGCAATTCACCCTGGTCGAGCAGCCACTGGCGCAAGGCGCCGGCGATCACCGCGGTTACCACGTCGTTGGGGGTGACGCCGGCCGTCGACGCGAACGCCTGGAAGCGGCTCTTCGGCCAGGTGGCGGCGGTGACCGCTCGTTCAGGGCCGAGGCGACTGTTGAACCGGACGCAGGGAGCGGCCACCGGCGGCATCGTGGTGTCGCCGGTCAGCCCCGCCAGGGCACTTGTCACCTGGCCGGTGACGACGCGCTCCGCGAGCGCGACACTCGAGGTTGCGGTGTCTAGCACCGAGTGCAGCAGGGCAAGCGGATTGGGGATCCACGAGCCACGGTGCCCGGACGGCTCGTCGGCTGGGCCATACCGATCTGAATGAAATGCCGGCATCGAGCGCCGTTCTGGGTCAGCACTGAGCGCGCCGGTGAGTGTCTGCAAGCCGGCCACGCCATCCATGACGATGTGGTGAAGTTTGATGTAGAAAGCGAACTGACCGTCGTCCAGTCCATCGATCAAGTAGGCCATCCACATAGGGCGGGACTTGTCGAGAGGCTCGGCATGTAGCGCACCGATCAGCTCCCACATCCCGGCACGATCGGTCCCGGGCGCCACGGTTCGACGCCGGTAGTGCTGTCGTAGATCGATCGCACCGGCTTTGCGCCACACCCAGCAACCGGCGGTGTCCACGCCGCGATGTGGGAATCGGCACAACCGGGGGTCCAGCGGTTCCCCGGCCAGGAGAGTGTCGCGGTAGACATCGTCGACATACCCGGGGTCCGCGCCCGGTGGCGGGGACAGGATCAGCACAGCGCCGATGTTCAGCGGATTGGAGACCATGTCCGCGGTGATCATCGCGGCGTCCAGGGGATCAAGCCAATCCATGACGGACCTTGTTTCAGGCCGATTGGTCCGACGGTGGTTCACCGGCCGCGCCGCTGACGAGACCTGATTGCACGAGCGCACCGTCGATGAATCGTTGGACGGGTTGTGACTGGAAGAATCCGGTGTGGCCACCCGGATACCAAACGATCTGGGGCCTGCCCCAGTGCTCCCACAACCGGACGACTTGTCCACGCGGGTGCACGAGCCGATCCGCCACCCCCGCGTAGATGAAGCGGCCGGGCAGGGGCACCTTCGGTTGCAGAGACAGCGGCGACACCATTCGTCCCAGGGGCGCAGCCAATTCAACGGTTCGCTGACGCGGATCGTCAGCGCTCAATCCTGCGTGGCGACCCAGGAGTTCGATCAGGTCGGCCACGGGTACACCGAGAATGGCGCAGCTCAGGCCGTCTTCCAGGCTGGCGACCAATGCCGATACGTATCCACCGAGCGAGATGCTGTACAGCCCTATCGGGGAGTTGGGCTCAAGATGTCGGATCCAGCTCAGCAACCGCCGGATATCCCAGACCGCCTGAGCGGTCGCGTGCAGATTGTCCATCACATCCTCGCCGGGGAAAACCGCCGACTTCGGTAGGCCCCGTGATCGAGGGCCGTGCATCGGTAGGACCGGCATGAGCACGTTCAGTCCGAGGTCGTGGTGCAGGTGCCATGCCCGGAAGAGCGCCAGGTCCAGGGCGGCCCGGCCCATTTCAGCACCGTGAACACACACCAACCACGGGCGAGCCTCCTTGTGGCGCAACAGCAACGCGAACTCTCGATCGTTGGCGGTGTAGCTGAGCCACCGTTGCCGTCCCGGTTCTCCGGCCCGTGGGTGATAGCCGCTGTTGAAGTAGAGGCGCTCATAGGACCGTCCGAGTACCCGCACGGGCCTTATGGTCACTTCTGTCAAAGCCGGCGGCTTCGTGAAGAACCGGGCCGGGCTGTCCAAGCATCCCTTCATTCGGTAGAAGTCGAGTGCGGCGAGAACCTCGGCATCGATTCGCTCGAACGTACGGACATCGCTAACCGGACGGCGTGCGCGTAACGCGAGGAGGACGATCTCATCGCGTAGCGCGTGTGCCGCCAGGGCGAGGGTGGGCCGCGCGATCGGAAGGTCGCGCGGTTCGTCGCTCAGGTATCGGCGCCATGCACGCGCGTAGTAGCCGACCGTTCTGGCAACGGGGCGGACCGCTGGACCGATATCCCGGGGCCACGACGGCATCCGACGGCAGGGTAGTGGCCGATTGCCAACCTGGCCGCCGTCTTTCGTTGCCGACATACCCGGAACCTATGACTGTGGCGTGCCTCGGAATAGAGGCTTGAATCACGGTACTAAGGGCCGTATGGCCATCGCCGGTGGGACCAACGCCTCCAGCGCAGCAGCACGGTAGTTCGTAACGTCACTGTCGTTGGGTCCTAGTGCGAGGAGCGTGCGAGATGGCGCAGCGGAGCTCACATCACGGAGTAGTTGTCGGAATTGACGGATCCGCGTCGGCACAGGCGGCGGTGTGGTGGGCCGCGCGAGAGGCGGCGATGCGACACGTGCCATTGACGATCGTGCACGTGCTCGCGTCGTTGCCGGTCGCAGCGTCGACACTGGGCTGGCCCGCCGGCCGAGTTCCCGAGGAGATTCTGGAGATCCAAGAGGCCGAGGGTCGAGACTTCATCGCCTCGGCGACAATGGCTGCCCGAAACAGTGTCGGCACCCATGACATCGAAATCACCGGCGAGTTGTTCATCGGTGCACCAGTAGCAGCTCTCGCCGAGGTGTCCAGGGACGCTCAGATGGTCGTGGTCGGTTCCCGGGGCCGGTCAGCGAGGCATCGCCGTCTTCTCGGATCGATCAGCGGTGGGCTGCTCCACCACGCACACTGTCCAGTAGCGGTCGTACCTGACCAGGAAGAGTCACCTGAGATCGGCCGGCTGCCGGTGCTCGTGGGTATCGACGGTTCGACTGCGTCCGAGCTGGCGACGTCCATCGCCTTCGAGGAAGCATCTTTGCGGGGAGTGGATTTGGTGGCGCTTCACGTGTGGTGTGACGCCGATATGTCCTCCTTGCCGAGTTTCGAGACGTCGGCGCAACTGCAAGTGGCAGGGGAGACCCTGGCGGAGCGCCTTGCCGGATGGCAGGAGAAATACCCTGATGTGACCGTTCACCGCATCGTCCGGTACGACCGACCGGCCCAGCAGGTGCTGGATGAGTCTGTCCGCGCGCAGCTGGTTGTCGTTGGCAGCCGTGGCCGGGGTGGATTCGCCGGGATGCTGCTCGGATCCGTCAGTACCGTTGTCACCCAGGAGAGCTGGGTGCCGGTGATCGTCGCTCGCCCACGCTAGTGCGACCGACCTGATTGCTCGCAGGAAGGTATCGAGTCATGGACGATCGGAATTTCGCTACTGGACCGGCTGCGGGTGTATACACCAGTAGGGAGGACGAGAACCAGCTGCAACCGCAGGACACGCTCGTGGACCGTGGCGTCGATGACATGCTGGACGAAGGATATTCGCCACCGGAACGGCCATACGGACCCGGTGCATTCGGCCCGTCTGAAAGCGCGGATCAGCGGCTCGCCGAGGAGGATCCAGATCCCGCATCGCGAATCGGGGATCCGCTCGACACCGATGACCAATGCCGCGCCGATGAGGCCGAGCGGGAAGCAGAGTTTCCTCGACGCGACGAGGTGGGCCGGATACGCGCCGGCCGACTTGTTGCTCCCGACAAGGGTTTCGGTGAGGACACCGAGGCGGAACTGATCGCTGAAGATGCCGGCCTCAGTGGGGGAGAGGCTGCCGCCGAGGAAGCCGCAGTGCATGTCATCGACGATGACTAACTGGTTGGATCGATGGAGACCCACTGCGCAGCTGTCAGCGTCTGACGGAGCGTAGCGCTCGGTAATCCGGCAGTGGGCATCCCTCTCAGGAAAACATCAGCTCACTTCGGGCCGCGGCGTGACCTCTTTGGTCGCGACCGAAGGTGATTCCAGTGTGTTCTCGGGGACGGCGGTGCTTGTTCCGCGCTGAGCGGGCTGGTCGTGGGACCGGATGTAAGCGTCCGCTGTCAACAACCGCTTGATGGCTTCGAGCGCGCGATTGCCTACCATTCGTCAACCTCCTGGATTCGCCTACCGCAGGTGAGTTGCAGATCCACCCGCGATTCATGGTGTCGGTGGCAGCAGCGGTCGAGGTAGAGGCTTATGTCACCCCATGAGGGGGCCGCGTGTCATCCGATCCCGCGTAAGGCAACCTCCTCGTTCAGATGTGTGACCGACTTTCGCCGGTCGAATATGGGACCTTCGGCACTCCCTGCCGGAGACGCCGGATGGAAGTGTCTGAAGGTGCCGGTCATACCGGCGGTCTGCCCGAAGCCACTGGTTGCGTGGATTCCAACGACACCTGCTGGGACCACCGCCCCGAAGGGGGGGAGCCGGCTTCGGGCAGACCCTCAGCCGTCCTGAGTATGCGCCTGGATGTAGCCGACGACGTCGTTGAGTGTTTGCAGCGAGGCATAGTCTTTTTCCGGGATGGCTACGTGAAGTCGCCGATGCACACCGACCAGAAAGTTCAGCCAGTCCATCGAATCGAGATCGACCTGGCTGCGCAGCGACGCGTCGTCAGAAATGGTGTGTGGCTCCACTTCGGGCGCAATGCGCGTCAGCACTTCGAGGACTTCTGCCCGAATACCTTTGTCAGTGAGCATGTGTCATCTCGCTCCTACAGCGTGGCGGGGTGCTGCAATGTCTCGTTGACGGCCGCCAGGAACAGTGCGCCGCGGTGCCCGTCGCTGGCCCGATGGTCCGCGGACAAGGTGGAGTGCGCTGTGGCCATGATCCGAATCCCGCTGTCCACGATGAGGACTCGTTCTGTCGTCCTGCCAAAGCCGACCAATGCGACCTGTGGTGGGTATATCACACCAAATACCGAATCAACGCCTTGATCGCCCAGGTTGGTTACCGTGATCGTCGGATCGGACATCTCGGAACTGCGAAGAGATCCGGCGCGTGCCCTGGCAACCAGGTCTGTGAGCTCGCGCATCAGTTGGTCAATGGGCTTGTCGGCGACATCGTGAATGGCTGGCGCTACCAGTCCGCCACCTCGAAGCGAAATAGCAACCCCCACATGGACTCCGGTTGCGGGTTGAAACTCACCGTCGGTCCACCGCCCGTTGAACTCGCCGAAACGCTTGGCTGCCAGGCCAACAGCTTTCAACTGCAACACCGCCGGCAGCACGCGATCCGTGATCGATCGCTGGCTGTTGTACTCCGTCAGCCACGACAGTGCTGCGTGCATCGGTACTTCTTCGGTCAGGTAGTAGTGAGGAATCTCCTGCTTCGAACGGCTCATGGCGGCGGCTATCGATCTACGCATCTGCGCCGCGCGTTCAGCTGTGCCGGTGCTTTCCGGTGCTTTCGGGCCAGCGGCTGCAGCGGTGTGTTCGACATCGCTGATCGTGACCGCGCCCTGGGGGCCAGTGCCGACGACCTTCTCGACATCGACTCCCAACGAGGCCGCAACGCGGCGAGCGGCAGGTGATACCCACCGCCGTCGTGGGGTTGGAGGCGACGAGGATGTTTCCCGGGCCCGACGGTGACGCTTCGGTTCGGCCGGAGCGCTCTCGCCCTCGGCCAAAAGTGTCGCCAATGGCGTTCCCACCTGGACCGTTTCGCCCACCGGCACAAGAAGTTCGTGCAGAATGCCGGATTGCCAGCACTCCACTTCAACAGCGGCTTTCGTGGTCTCGACTACTGCCACGACTTGGCCTCGGTTAACCACGTCGCCAGGTTTCACCAACCATTCCGTCAGGGTTCCTTCGTCCATGTCCGACCCGAGTGCGGGCATGGTGAACTCGATCATGAGTTTTTTCCCAACACGCGATTCACGGCGTCGACAATCGTGGATACCTGTGGCAACGCTGCCTGCTCGAGGTGTCGGGCGTAGGGGATGGGTACCTCGGCGCTGCAGACGCGCAGGAGGGGTGCATCGAGGTTGTAGAACGCCTCTTCGGAGAGGCGCGCACTGACCTCTGCGGCCAAGCTCCCGGTGCGCCAGCCCTCGTCGACAATGACGGCGCGGTGCGTTTTCTCGAGCGATTCGATGATCGTCGTGGTGTCCAAGGGACGTAGTACTCGCAGGTCGACTACTTCGCATCCGACTCCGTCGACAGAGAGTCGGTCCGCGGCGTCAAGGGTTTTGGGCAGGCTGCCGCCGTATGTGATGAGCGTGACATGACGCCCTGTCCGTCGGACCATGGCATGGCCGATATCGGTCGGTTCGAGTCTGTTCACGTCAGCTGAGGTGTTGTACAGCTGGACATGCTCGAAAATCACCACGGGGTCAGGATCATCCAGGGCGGCAGCCAACATACCGTAGGCGTCCTCCACAGTCGCCGGGGCCAGTACCTTGATGCCCGGAATATGGGCGTACCAGCATTCCAAGCTGTGTGAGTGCTGCGCCGCCAGTTGTCGGCCGGCACCGGTAGCCATCCTCACAACCAAAGGTACCGAGAACTGACCGCCGGACATATGTCGCAGCGCGGCAGCGGTATTGACGATCTGGTCGAGGGCGAGCAGGCTGAAGTTGACGGTCATGATCTCGACGATCGGGCGCAGGCCACCGAGTGCTGCTCCGATGCCGACACCGACGAAACCCAGTTCCGACAGCGGGGTGTCACGCACCCGCTCGGGCCCGAATTCCTCGAGAAGGCCTTTCGAAGCGGCGTAGGTGCCGCCGTAGCGGCCGACGTCTTCGCCCATCAGCATGACTCGGTGGTCTCGGGCGAGCGCGTCGCGGAGACCGTCGTGTACCGCGGTTCGATAGCTCACTTTCATGCGACGCTCCCCGGCGTGTAGACGTCACGTTCCAGATCCTCGACGCTTTCCCACGTTCCGGCGTCCGCGTAGGCCACCGCCTCCTCCACCTCGCGATCGGCGGCTGTCTCGATGGCCGCCACCTCGCCGGGTGTCAGGATGCCGTCGCGGACACACTGGTCTCGAAACGCCGCAATCGGGTCGCGCTCACGCCACCGTTCGACTTCGGCCTTGTCGCGGTAGAGCTCCGGATCGAACATCGAATGCGCGCGGAAACGATACGTGCGGAACTCGATGAAGAAGGGGCCGCCGCGTGCGTGGATGTCTGCGGAGCCCTGTTGAGTGGCGCTGAGGCACGCCAGAACGTCCATGCCGTCGACCGACAGCGTAGGGATGTTGTACGAGGCTGCTTTGACGGTGAGGTCAGTCTGCGACTGAGCGCGGTCCAGCCGTGTGCCCATCGCGTAAAGATTGTTCTCACAACAGAACAGCACTGGCAGATGCCACAACGCCGCCATGTTCAGCGACTCGTGAAATGCGCCCTCGGCGACCGCACCGTCACCGAAATAGCATGCCGTCAGATGCGTTTCACCGAGATGCCTGTCGGCGAGGGCCAAGCCGGTGGCGAGTGGTAGTCCGCCGGCGACGATGGCATTGCCGCCGTAGAAGCGCGTCGCCGCGTCGAACAGGTGCATGGATCCGCCTCTGCCACGCGAGCATCCTTCCTGCTTGCCGAACATCTCGGCCATGATCGATTTCATGGGGATACCCCACAACAATGCGTGAGCATGCTCGCGGTAAGTCGCGACGATCGCATCACCCTCGGCAAGGGCTCGAAGCGATCCCGCCGCAACCGCCTCCTGGCCGACGTAGAGGTGAAGAAACCCGCGAATCTTTGCTTGCCCGTATAGCTCTGCGCATTTCTCCTCCATGCGGCGAACCCGTATCATGTCGGACAGCAGCTCCTGGGTCAGCGCATGATCGGTCACTGTGCCACCTGCCTGACATCACTGTCCGCTTCGACAGTGTCCGCTTCGACAGTGGATACGTCGCCCTCAGGCAGCCCAAGTTCGCGAGCCTTGAGCAAGCGCCGCATGATCTTCCCGCTGCGGGTGTGGGGGAGCGTAGCGACGAAATCGATCTCCTTGGGTGCCACCGTGGCTCCCAGTCGCTTGCGGGCGTGGCCGAGGATGTCGAGCTTGAGGTCGTCGCTTGCCACGAAACCGGCTTTGAGGGTCACGAAAGCCTTCACCACCTCACCCACGATCGGATCCGGTTTACCGATTACTCCGGCCTCAGCAACCGCAGGGTGGTCGGTGAGTGCATTCTCGACTTCGAAGGGCCCGATCAGGTGTCCCGCGGATTTGATGACGTCATCGACCCGCGCGATGAACCAGAAGTAGCCGTCGGTATCAACTTTGACGAGATCGCCTGTCAGATAAAGGTCATCGTGAAAGCACTTCCGATAGCGCTCGTCTTCGTGGAGGTAGCCGCGGAACATCGATGGCCACCCTGATTTCAGTGCGAGCTCGCCCTCCTCACCGGGCTTGTCGACGAGCAGGAGGCGACCATCGGCGTTTCGCTTGACGACGTACGCGTCGACACCGGGCAACGGCCTTCCCATCGAGCCCGGCTTGATGTCGAATGCCGGTGTATTGGCGATCATGATTCCGCCGGTTTCGGTCTGCCACCAATTGTCGTGTATGGGATGTCCCAGAGCCTGTTTGCCCCACCACACGGCGTCCGCATTGAGCGGTTCCCCGACACTGGCGACGAATCGCAATTCTGGGAACTGGTACCCGTGTGCAAGGTCGGCGCCGGCCTTGATCAGCATCCGGATCGCGGTCGGGGCGGTGTACCAGACGTTGACGTTCAGCGACTGCAAAACCCGGTACCAGCGTTCGGCATCGAAATCCCCTTCGTCCACGATTGACGTAACACCGTGCAAGAGGGGCGCGATCACCCCGTACGACGTGCCCGTGACCCAGCCGGGATCGGCGGTGCACCAGAAAATGTCATCCGGATGGAGATCCAGCGCATAAAGACCGGTGACGTAGTGCATCGCGACGGCACCGTGAACGTGGAGCGCCCCCTTCGGAGTACCGGTCGTTCCACTGGTGAAGTGCAGTAGTGCCTCATCCTCGGCTGTCGTCCGGGCAATCGGCGCATCCTCGTCGGCGGCGGCCATCCAGTCCCAGAAGCTCAGGGTGCCTGGAGGCTCTCCACCGTCGTCGGTGTCGACCACGAGGATGTGCCGAACGGAGGACAGTCGACTGCGGATGGGCGCGATCTTCAGCCGGTAGATCTGCCGCGTGGTGACCAAGACCGTCGGCTCACCGATGCCGATGCGGGTGGCGATCGGTTCTGGACCAAACGCCGCGAACAGCGGAGACACAATGTTGCCGTTGCGCAGGGCGCCGAGGACGGTGACGTAGAGCTCCGGTACACGGCCCATCAGTGTGAAGACACGGTCGCCCCGGTTGACACCCAATGACCTGAGCACATTGGTGAAACGCCCCGTGAGGCGCCCCAATTCGGCGTAGCTCAGCTCCCGCGTGGCAACCACGCCGTCCCAACCCGATTTTTCGATAAAGCGCAGCGCGGTCGTGTTGGCCCCCGGGCCTGTGTGATGCCGGTCGACCGCTGCGTAAGCGATATTGCACAGACCTGCTCCCATGCCATCGCACAGGTTGGGTATGTCGGACCAGCTGAACTTCGCGCGAGTGCCGTCATAGTCGGTGAGGTTCGGCTGAACGGCCGAATCAGTGGGGGCCTGATGGATGACAGTCACGGTGCGGCTTCGCCAGATCTCAGAAAACCCGCTCGACGGGCGCGTCCCATGTTGGCCATGACGCGCTCCAGCAGCCGATCGAGGGCCGAGCCGTCCGTGATGATCGCTTGGAGTCCGCGCCTCAGCAGATAGGCGTCGATTCGCCGGTCGATCGACCAGGTTGCGTAGTTCTGTTGAGTGAACTCGGAGCGTAGGAAGCCCAGCGCGATGGCTTCGATCTGTTGTCCGGTCAATCCGGTACAGCCGGCTGCGGTCACCTGTTCCTCCTTTGACGTAACTCCCTGATGATCGTTTCGCCGCCATATCGTTGTGGACTAGGGACAAAAGTCCCCTCGACAGCTGCCTGTCGTACCGAAATAGCTGCGCGACCCGGGCGCAGTGCCTTAAGTCCTCCCGACCCGGCCCGCTCGGCCCTGTCGGCTTCCGCGCCCGCAGCGCGAGCATCAAGCTATGTCGAACGACACGATGACCCCATTTCGCAATATGGTCCGTACCTTCAACAAGCACGTGCTCAATCCGGTGATGCTGCACTTGGCCGGCCGTAAACATTGGTATGCCTCGGTAGTCCGGCATACCGGCCGAAGGACGGGAAAGCTCTACGCCACACCGGTTGTCGCGGAGAAGGTCAATGGCGGGTTCCTCCTTCCGCTCCCGTACGGCACGCGAACCGACTGGCTGCGCAACGTCCTGGCGGCCGGTCGGGCCGGTATTACCGCCAGGGGTGAGACGTACGAGGTGACCAGTCCGGAGATCGTCGATCTGGCACAGGCATCACTGCTGCTGCCGGCGCGTCAATGTCGCGCGTTCGAACGGCTCGGTGTCGACAGATTCGTCAAATTGGGCCTGGATCAATAGCTTTCGAAAGCAAATATCAAACGATTGGAAGCGAAGTAAACGACATGCCAACATGCCCGAACGGCCACAGCAATCCCGCGCATTGGGAGTTCTGCAACGAGTGCGGGGCACCGATTGATGAGCCGGAAGACGACTCGCCGGCCAAGTTCTGGCCGGGCTCCAGAAGAAAAGGGTGGCTGGTGGCGGGCGCTGTGGCCGTGCTACTCGCCGGAATTGGGGTGGGGGCGAGTGTCTTCGCGGGTGGGGCTGGCGATCAACCGTCGCCCCGGCGTGATCAGGCAGCCGCCTCGGCGGTGGCTCAATGGTGGGCACAGAGCCATGACGACGTCTCCGGATTCCGAGCAGCGCTGCATGACTCACAGCAAGCTATCGCGTTGCAGGACGCCGGGGCGCTACTGAAGGCATGCCAGCAACTGCACGACACCGCCGGCGTGCGAATTCCCGCCCGACTTCCTTCGCCTGACTCGGAACTGACCAGCGAACTCCAAGCAGCGGCCCAGGATGCACACGAGGCCTCCCACATGTGCCTGGCCGCGGCCGCCGGTTCGATGAACAGCTATCGGGGCGAGTTCGCAGCCGACATCGCACAGGCCGACAAGCATCTGGCCGCGGCGCAGGAGATCGTCGATCAGTCGGTCACCAGCATCTAAGACACCTCGGGCGGGAGCGGCACCTGGTTGGGCCCAGTTAGTACGCGGTCAGGGACATACCGTCGGCGAGGCAGGAATTCCAGCATCAACAACGCGCACAAAACCGGGACCACGTGTCGTAACTCAAGCAAGACGTAGCGACGGGTCCCGAAGGCATTGAACTTGCGCAGGTATCGGTACAGGGACTCGAGCGGGATGAGTCCGTCGCCGAGATGAATCAATCCGCGCAGCGCTCTGTTGCGATGGCTGCGCCCGGTTGCCTGGAAGACCTCTGTAAAGGGCGCAAACGCCAACGAAAGATGCCGCGCCCCATGTTGTTCGGACCACCTGATCATGTCGACACTGAGACGTTCGTCGATCCCGTTGGGTGCGCCACTGCGACGCCAAGGGATATCCATGGAGACGTCACTGCCGGCGCCGGCGACCGCATACCTTTGGAAACCTTGGATGCGGCCAACGTGATCACGCGCATAGATGATCTCGACGCCCGGATACTCAGCGCGCAGTGTGCCGTCGAGAATCATCGAGAATCCTCGTTCGGTTCGCGCACTTCGAGGCGACGCCCTGATCACTTCGGCAAACTCGCGGCTCAGATCCTGGTCGAGATCGGCTTCGGCGATCACCGCCGTGGTGATCCCGGCATTATGGGTGCGTTGAACCGCCTGGCGTAGATTTCGAAATTCGCGACCCGTGGTGTGGAACCCCACGACACTGATCACCACATCCCGGCCGATCGGTATCGGACGCAACGATTCTCCGATGCCCCCCGCGGCACACCACAATTTCAGCCGACTCTGGCTACACCCCAACACGACGACTCGCCAACCGCGGCGATGACACATCGCGGCGAAGTCGGCGACCAGCTCACGAAACCGGCTCGCGTCACCGATCGGGTCGCCGCTCACGACCGCAAAGCCCAGTTTGGTCCGATAGGCGATGACAGCTGTGTGGTCGGCGTTGAAGTGGTAACTCTTGGATCGTTGCATGGCGAACGGCGCCAGTGGATCGCCATGAGTTCGGTTGACCAAAGCCCAGACTCGCGGCAACGCCGAGGGTTGCGCCGGCGCAGATTCCGGCCACATCAGTGCCAAACCAGCGGTCGCGATCATCAGATTACCCAGCACCGGGAATGAGACTATGTGGGCGCCGATGCCGGTGGCCACGAGCGCCGAAGCGGCCCCAGCATGCCTGACGGTGACCGGCCGTCCGAGGAAGATGCCACGGGCGATGAAAGCGACCATTCCCAATACCGACAGGGACCAGACCAACCGGTCATGGGGATCCCAACTCGCCCGGTGGTGATCGTGGAACAGCAGAAACACCAACCCGAAGAAGGCGACGAACACGGCAAGGGCGCGCCCAAACCGAGCCATCGGAGAAACTGCATTCGGTACCGGAGGTCGAACAGCTTCGCCGCCTGTGTACGTTTTCCGTCTCGTACGCACCTTCACAAGTCACGACGCTAAGGACAATGTCGACTTGGGCGATAGAGCCGTTGGGACATTCCGGACGTTGCCGTCGGGCACCAAATTTTCGCGGGTTCCGAATTAGCTGGCCATTTGTCCTTCACCGGGCAGGGGAGTGACGCAATGGCCGATTCGTTGCCAACTGATAGACATCGATCAAACGATTGAGATCGCTGGCGGTCACGATTCCCACCAGCTGGCCGGTATCGAAGATCAGCGCGCGCGAAGTGCCGCGGGTCCTCAACCGTTCCAGCAGGCCGGTGAGCTTCTCTGCCGGTTCGGCGGTAACCACCTGAGGCATGGGTGTGGCCGCATCACGGACGAGCGTCAGCCCGCGCCGGCCCGGAGCCACACGCCGTAGCTCTGCCAGTGTGATCAAACCGATGATCTCCCCATGGCCGTCAGCGACCGGATAGGCAGAATGCCGGTCACCGAGCAGATAACGCTGGATGAAATCCTCGATGGTGACGTCGGAGGGCGCGATGTTCGGGTAAGCGGTCATGACGTCGCGAACACAGACATCAGCGATGGCCTGTTGGGCGTTCAGCTGAGCCTCTTCATCGAGCGACGCGCCATAGATGAACCAAGCGACAAGTACGAGCCACACGCCACCGACCGGAGCACCGGCCAAGCTCGCCACCAACCCGAGCCCGATGAGGATCACAGCCAGGACGCGTCCCGCCCGTGCCGCACCGATCCCGGCGCGCATCGGGTCTCCACAGCGTTGCCAGAGAAACGCTTTCAGCACCCGTCCGCCGTCCAATGGTGCGCCGGGCAGAAGATTGAACATGCTGAGCAAAAGGTTGATTCCCGCCAGCCACCATCCCACGCCGACAACAATGTGCGGACCGCCGGCGCCACGCAGTGCGTATGCTGCCGTGGCAAAGGCCACACCGAGGATCATGCTCGTGAGCGGGCCTGAGACGGCGATACGAAGAGCAGCTTTGGGTGTACTGGCTTCGCCCGCCAGGCGCGTCACCCCGCCAAACAGCCAAAGTGTCACATCGAGCACCCCGACTCCCGCGCGCCTCGCGAAGACCGCGTGCGTCAGTTCGTGGGCCAACAGCGAACTCAGCAGGACGAGAGCGCCGCACGTGCCAGCCAACCAGTAGGCCGCGATGGGATACCCGGGGGCGGCGTTAGGAAGCGTGGAGGCCAGGCTCCATGTGAACAGCAAGAGGATGACGAAGACGCTCCAGTTGGCGCGCACCGAGAAACCAGCGATTCGACCCAGAGGAATGCCGCCCATATGAAATACCTCCGTAAGATCTGCGCTGCACCGAAGAGACTTGTGAAACTATTGACGAAAACCACGCCTTTGCATCACATCTCGGTGGGGATCAGGCAGCCCGTGGCAAGTCCGGAGCGGGGCTCTGACCGGGTGACACCGACGGCTTCGCCCGCGCGATCCAGCCGGTGTACGTGAGGTACAGGCCGACGAGAACCAAGACCGCGAATACGGCACGCCAGACGCCTTCCGCTCCGATCGTCCGGTTGGCGATGGACATGAAGAAGCCCGGAAACCCCATCAGCAGAATGCCGCGCACCACCATGATCCATCCCAACAAGGACACGATGACAGCCGGCGCGCCCCGCCAATACGGGTGCAGCGCAATGACAATGATGCCTGTCATCAGAACGAATGCACCTGTTACCCACGGCCACACCGCGCTCGAATCGAACTCGGCCAGAAGCTTGGGCATATCAGCGGACCGGGCCACCACCGTGGCCGAGACGATGGTGAAGAAAGGACCGAGCACCCTGGCAAAAGCGTGGGTCGTGGCCTGTCGAGATGCAGTCGTCATGGTCGTTCTCCGTTCAAAACCTCGCCCGCCGAATCGGCTGGCTGTGTCGCGAGATCAGATGGTCCCGTTGATTTATCCGATCACCCGCCATCGTCGTCGCCGAGAGGCCAACGTCTTCGATTCTGTAGACCATTGGGCACTGAGACCACCAAAGGGCCGTTCGGCCACCGGCGCAGGACCAAGGTCTGCTGATCGTGCCTGGCTCTGCCTCTAACGTCGACTACAGCGGTCGGATTCGGAGGTGAGAACTGCGATGCCGGATTGGATTGCGCCCCATAGTGTCGTCGTCGGCGTCGACGGGTCACCTTCGTCATCAGTAGCTGTGCGCTGGGCGGTCGGTGAGGCAGTGCTGCGTCATCGTGCGCTCATCATCGTGCATATCGTGCCGCCCACACCGGTCGCGGTTTCGACTCTGGCATGGCCCGGAGGGAAGCTGCCCGAAGAAGTTCTGGAAATCCGCGAGAGCGACGGTCGTCGAATAGTCGCGGCGGCCAAGAGGCTTGCCGAAGACAGTGCGAGCGTCGCGGTTCGACCAGAGATCAGTACGCGGGTGTTCTACGACCGGATCGTGCCGGCTCTTGCCCAGTTGTCACGGGATGCTGCGTTGACCGTCGTTGGCGGCCATGGCCGTACGGAACGTCGCGGCTGGCATCTGGGCTCGGTGAGTAGCGGGCTGATCCATCATGGCCTCGGACCGGTGGCAGTTGTTCATGACGCAGCGCTGCCTGCCGAGGAGTCGGCCCGGTTGCCTGTTCTCCTGGGAATCGACGGTTCGCATTCCTCGGAGCTGGCTACGGCCATTGCGTTCGATGAAGCTTCCCGGCGGGCGGTGGATCTGGTCGCGCTATATGTCTGGAGTGATATCGATGCGGGCCTCGTGCCGAGGGGTCCGCTGCACGATCAGGTGACAGTTACGGTCACGCGGCCTGACTGGCCGGTGTGGTCATGATGGCTTCGAATTCGATCGG
>NZ_LQPP01000071.1 GCF_002102345.1 Mycolicibacterium peregrinum | reverse complement strand
TGTCCTGAGTCGTTAATTCGTAGGCAGTAGTTGGCGATGCTGGCCAGGATTTGGTCGGCGGTCTTGGTCCACACGTAGGGACGGGGATTGTCGTTCCAGGTATCGATCCAGGCCCGGATGTCGGCGTTGAGTTGACGCACCGAGGTGTGGGTGCCGCGGCGCAGCTTCTTGGTGGTCAGCTCAGAAAACCAGCGCTCGACCAGGTTGAGCCACGAGGAACTGGTCGGTGTGAAATGCAGTACGAACCGTGGATGGTTTGTCAGCCACCGCTTCACCGCCGGGGTCTTGTGCGTGGAGGCGTTGTCGAGCACGACGTGGCAGTCCAGATCCTCGGGGACCTCGGCATCGATCTTCTTCAGGAACGTCAAGAACTCCTGGGACCGGTGCCGGGCATGCAATGAGCCGATGACCTTGCCCGTGGCCAGATCCAGCGCCGCGTACAGGCTTGAGGTGCCGTGCCGGACGTAGTCGTGACTGGCCCGGGCAGGGGTGCCGGGCAGCATCGGGAACACCGGCTGAGTCCGGTTGAGGGCCTGGATCTGGGTTTTCTCGTCGACGCACAGCACCACCGCACGTTCGGGCGGATCCAAATACAGTCCGACGACATCGCGCACCTTCTCCACGAACAGCGGATCCTTGGACAGTTTCCACGAATCTTGTTTGTGCGGAGCTAATCCGAACGCCCGCCAGACCCGCGAGACCATCGACTGACTCAAGCCCAGGTGCTCGGCCATCGACCGGGTCGACCAGTGTGTGGCATCGGGTGGAGTGGTCTCCAACGTCGCGGTGATCAATTCCTTGATCCGCTCATCACCGACGACACGGGGCCGGCCCGGCCGCGGCTCATCCAACAAACCGTCGCACCGGTACTCGGCAAATCTGTTGCGCCACTTGCGAACCGTGCTGCGATCAAGCTCCAATCGGTCGGCCACCTCAACATTGGTCCCGCCATCGGAGGCAGCCAGCACGATCCGCGCCCGCAACGCCAACCCCGCAGCGCTGGTGCGTCGACGAGTCCACCCTTCCAACTCCGCACGCTCATCATCGGTCAACACGATCTGAGCTGCAGCAGGACCCCGAGTCGCCATGGCCCACAATAACAAACGAGACCGAATTAACGACTCGGGACACTA
>NZ_LQPP01000070.1 GCF_002102345.1 Mycolicibacterium peregrinum | reverse complement strand
TGGGCACACTGACATCCTTCCAGCTCGCCCATCCCGGGCAAGCCAACTCAGATGTCACCTATTCGTGCAGCAGACCCGACCACCTCCGGCGGGACATCGGTCCGCTGCCTGGCCGCCGAAGACGGCGGGTTCAAGTGGGTAGCCGATACCGGCGCCACCGGCATCATCGGCGATTTGCAGAAGCAGGGGTTCAGCGTCACCATCGACAGAATCGGCGCCCGTGCATTGTCCGACTGCAGGGTGACGGGCGTACGCAATCCCGTGACCGTCACGCAAATCATTGACGATCCGGTCGGTCCGCACAGTGCGACACCACTGAAAACCATCACGCTCTCGAAGACAATCTCGGTCTCGCTTGACTGCACTTGAACAGCAATGCGGTGCAACGTTCTTTCGGGTATCGAGCGCTCGAACATCAATCAAGGAGGGACCCACCATGAAACGTGAAGTGTGCAAGTTCATGTCTGGTTCGTTTGCGGCACTTGCCTATGCCCATGCCGCATACGCTGTTGCAACCTCTCGCGGAATCATCAGCGAGCCTGTCTTCCTCGGCAAGCGATGGGGTGTCGGGTACATGTGGACGGAAGCAGCGGTGTATTCAGCCGCGAGTTTGGCTTTCGGCTACCTGGGGTGGCGGGTCACGCAACCGCCGCCGCAGAACGACAACACTATTCGACCGCCGGCCGCCGAAAGCGGACCCATTCAAGTTCCTTTGGGTGCGGGAGGCTCGTCCTCGGCAAGCGTGAAGTAGCTCTCCTCTTCTTGCACGAAGTGCAACCGCAGCAGTGCGTAGAGACCATAGAGGCACGCCAGCAGATCGTCGACCTGGTCCGGCTGGAGCATTTCGGCTGTTTGAGCAAGACCCAGATGGGTGCCGATGCGATCGGTGAGACGCTCGATCTCGGCGTGAGTGCGGCTCATGGTGGCGGTTGCTTCACCACCTCCCAGCGGACGCGCCAAAGCGGGGTAGAGGTCGGCTTCCTCTGCCTTTTCGTGGGGCAGAATGCGATCGACGAGCAGACGATGTGTAAGGGCCAGCGCTTCCAGTGCACTGGCGTCGGGTGCAGTGACCAGTAGATCCGCGGTGTCTCGCAGCTGGCTGAGACTGTCGCGCAGCTCATCGTGCTCGGCCGCGAATCGGCGAAGCATCTGCCCGGTCTCAGGGGATACCTGTACGTCGGTGGCCGGATCACCGCGCAACGCGCGCAGTGCGTTGAGTATCACGGCAATGTCGATGCCTTCCTGTAGCAGCGCACCTGCTGCCGGTGGCAACCAACCCAGTGCGGCGATCACCATCGCAATCAGTGACAAGCCCATGCCGACAACAGCGCTTTGGACAACAATACGCCGTGACCGTCGCGCAATGTCCATCGCATCGGCGAGCCGGTCGAGCCGATCGGTCGTCAACACGATGTCGGCGGCCTCGGAGGACGCGGTGGCGCCGCGCGCGCCCATCGCTACCCCTACAGTCGCTGCCGCGAGCGCGGGAGCGTCATTGATCCCGTCGCCGACCATGACCGTCACCGCATGCTCGCGCTCGGAACGGATCGCGGCGACCTTATCTGCGGGGCTCTGCTCGGCGTATACCTCGTCGAGCCCAAGTACAGTCCCGACTTCGCGGGCCGGCTCGGCGCGATCCCCGGTCAACATCACCAATCGGTTCAATCCCGCTTCGCGCAACCTGCGCATGGTGCGAGGTGCGTTGCGGCGTAACGGATCCCGCAACAGAACCGCGCCGGCTGGCTCATCCCCGACACGCACCCATGCGATCGCGGCACCGTCCAACCGAGCGCGGTTGATCACACCCCGGCCCCATCCACTCTTGATCGTGTCAACAGGTACCTTCCCGACAAAGATCCGGCGTCCCTCCACAGAGGCACTCACTCCGCGGCCGGCTTCTTCAAGCACATCGGTGGGCAGCGCCAACGGCAGGCCGCGGGCGAGCGCCTCGGTGACAATGGCCTCGGCCAGCACATGGGGGGAGAGCTGGTCCACCGACGCGGCCAGCCGAAGCAACTCGCTCGATTCGAGACCGGGAGCGGCGACCACGTCGATCACTCTCGGCTGTCCCATGGTCAGCGTCCCGGTTTTGTCCATCACCAAGGTCGTCGCATTTCCCAGGCTCTCCAGTGCGCTGCCGCTCCGCACGATCACTCCGGCGCGGGATGCGCGTGACAGACCCGACACGATCGCCACTGGTGCTGCCAGCAGCAGCGGACACGGGGTCGCCACGACCAGCACCGCAACCGCTCGCACCGGCGACCCGCTGATCAGCCAGGCCCCTCCGGCCAGTAGTAACGCCAACGGCAGGAACCATGCCGCATAACGATCGGCCAACCGCACGATGGGGGCGTTCTCCGCACCGGCCTGCTGGGCCAACCGCACGATCCCGGCGTAGGTGCTGTCCGCGGCTGTGGCGGTTGCCCGCAATTCGAACGCTCCACCGGCGTTGACCACCCCGCTGCGCACTGTGTCCCCGGCACCACGCTCTACCTGTAACGGTTCGCCGGTCAATACCGACTCATCGAGCACCGCGACCACATCGACTACTCGTCCGTCGACCGGCACCACCTCGCCGGGGCCGACGACGAGTAGATCGTCGACGGCCACCTCGTCCATAGGGATCACGGTCACCTGGTTGCCTGTTCGCCGGCGCGCGAACCGTGGCGACCGCTCCAGCAGTGCGTGCAAATCATGCGACGCGCGACGGGAGGCTGCGGCGTCCAGCGCACGACCACCGGCCAGCATCACCGCGATCAAGGCGCCGGCCAGATACTCATCGACGAGCAGCGTGCCGACGAGCGACAGCACCGCGATGACATCGACACCGAGCCGCCGGCGGCGCAACGCCATGCCCACCCACACCACCGCCGGAACCACCGCGACCACGGTCCCGGTGATCCACGCGCCATCGGCGACCTTCGGCGCCCCGCTCAACCATGCGATGCCCCCACCCACAAGGGCGGTTACCGTCAGGGCTACGAAGGCGATGTCGATCGTGGGTCGCAGTTGCGAGGGCATCCAGTCGGTCTTTGTCGCTTTGCGGGGCATCACCAACATCCTTTCCAGCCATACGAGATACGCATGCAGACGTCGCCAATGGGAGCGCGTCACAACAATTCTGCGCGCCGCCAAGTGCCGTTCCACACCGACTCGCGGCCCCGATAGCACGCTGAACGTCACATCGGTCCCAGGTCTTTCGTCATCCCGAGAGCCTGTATTACGACCCCAACTGAGCCGGGCCGTCAGTCATCCTGGAGTCGGGGACTCTGGTAGCCCTAGGAGCTGTCCTTGGGCTCTGGGAACGGGACTGGGAACGCGGTGTGATGGAAGACACCATCCGACCAGGGAGACACCGATGAAGACTCTTGAGTACATACGGAGACACCATCACCCGTCTGCTCACGAGGCGGGTTACCTGCTGACCGACCGCCTCCACGAAGGGCGCAGGATCGCGGTGTCGGCCGATCAAATTCCCGGCATCGTCTCCGCGTGGCTTGCAGAACTAGGCGTCGGCAGTCCTCTGGTGGATGAGCTTGCCCGCGCTGTCTGGACCGCCAACTGGGCCGCAGCCCACGCGCTTGCCGATCAGCTCGCCGTTGACGTGACCCCGCTTACCGCCTGAACGCGAAGTGCAGACGGCGATGGCCGACTATTTGAGCAGCACTGACAATTTCATGTGGTCGCTCGGGTTCGATCCGGTGCTGCGATCTACGATCGTCACACTGACGGTCCTCGAGCGGACCGTCGACTGGAGTGTGATTGTCGACCGGTTCGACCAGATCAGCAATGTCGTGCCCAGATTCCGTCAGCGGGTGAGGCGATCGACCCCGCTTCGCCGTCCACGCTGGGAGCTTGATCCAGATTTCAACCTCGATCACCATCTCCGGAAACTGACAGCCCCCCAGCCCGGAACCGCGCAGGAGCTGTTGGATCTTGCTCAATTGGGCGCGATGGACGACTTTTGCCGCGATCGGCCCCTGTGGCAGGCGACGTTCGTGGATGGCCTGGCCGACGGGACTACTGCGTTGCTGTGCAGATTCGATCATGCTTTGACCGATGGGATCGGCGCCGTGCAGATCGCGAGCGTGCTTTACGACAACAACAGTCACACAGAGTCTTTCGGTCGTGATGGCGCTCCGATCCCATGTGCTGTCCCCAGGTCCCACCGCGTGGAATCAGTGCTGCGGCATCCCCTCGACACCGCCGCCACAGGGCTTGCCGCAGCGTTGTCGGTCTATCGCGCTGCCCGCCCGGTGAGCGGCCCGCGATCACCGGTCATGCGGGGACGCACATCGAATCGACACGTCGACACCATGGAAGTCAGCCGGTCAGGACTCCAGCGCGCCGCGAACGCGGCGGAAGGATCGCTCAACGATGCTTTCATCGCCGCTGTGGCGGGCGGACTGAGGCGCTATCACGAATGTCATGACGCGTCAGTGGGCGAACTGATCATGTCGATGCCCATCAGCATTCGTACTCGGATGGACTCGCCGGCCGGAAATCGGGCGACGCTCATGCGCGTCGCGGTACCGGTCGGCTTGGCCGATCCGAGAGAACGCATCGCCGCGATCCACCAGCGGACGAGGACTGCGCGAGGGGAAAAGTCACTTGGCTACACCGATCTGATTGCCGCCGGACTCAACACGTTGCCGCGATCTTATATCGGTTCCGAGCTTCGCCATGTCGACTTTGTCGCCAGTGACGTTCCGGGCTTTCCTGAGCCGCTTCGACTCGGCGGGGTAGCCGTGAAGAAGCAGTACGCCTTTTCTCCGACGCTGGGAGCAAGTGTGAACGCCACATTGCTCTCGTACATCGACACTTGCTATATCGGGATCAACGTGGATACCGGCGCGATTCCCGATGATCACGCTTTCTATGCCTGCCTTGCCGGAGGTTGCGAGGAGACCATGGCGCTGGGGAGGTGAACGTGGCCGATGCGGGGCCCGGCGGTGTACCCGACGGTCGTGTCCACGGGTACGCGCCGAGGTGCTCGTTACCCGAATAGGTTCGGCGTAGCACACAGTCTTGGTGATCTCGACAAAGACCAGGTATCCGACCCATCAGCAGCACCAGCGCGGGAAGACTGCTGCGACGGCGCTGGGCCTACTACGTAGAAATGGCACCTGTCGGGTCTGGATCGCAAACATGATCAACGTCTGAGTGGCAGGGGACTCCACAAACCATCCGGTGCGGAACTGCACCGGACCGGCGCGCAGCATGCCAAGCATCAACACGAAGGTCCGTTCTGCAGCTGCACCGATGACCGGACTGCCGTGATCGGCATGTGCACTACCGTGCCGAGTCCAGCAGCAGACGCCGCTCGGCGGCAGCGACCACGCGCCGTGCGGCCGCTGCCGCATCGGGATTCACCGAGACCGACGTGATCCCCATTCGCACCAGGTGCTCGGCGAAGTCCGGGTTGGTCGACGGGGCGTGCCCGCACAACGACGAAGTGATTTTGAGTTCGTTCGCCTTGGAGACGATGTGGGCGATAGCGTCGAGCACCGCAGGATCCGACTCGTTGAACAGCTCGGCGCAAATGTCGGAATCGCGGTCGACGCCCAGCATGAGTTGGGTGAGGTCATTGCTTCCGATGGATACTCCATCGATACCCATACCGACGTATTCAGGCAGCCAGAACACGACGGAGGGAACCTCGGCCATCACCCAGCGGCGTAGCCCGCGCTGACGTCCCAGCGGGCTGGCGTCAATCAGCGTCAGGCATTCCTCGAGCTCCCAGCGGGTCCTGACGAACGGGATCATCACGTGCAGATTCGGCGACTGCTCTCGCGCCCGCGCCAACGCTGTCAGCTCGAGCCTGAACAGGTCGGGTTCTTTGACGTAGCGGTAACAACCCCGGTAGCCGATCATCGGATTGTGTTCCACCGGCTCGAACTCGTCTCCTCCGCTGAGTCCGCGAAACTCGTTGGTTCGGAAGTCTGTTGTCCGATAGATCACCGGGCGCGGCGCGAACGCCACTGCGATACGGGTCACCGAAGCAACCATCGCCTCCACCATGTCGTCTTGCTCGCCGCGTGCGATCAGCGCGCGGGGATGACGACCGGACAATGCCTGGGTGAGCATGAACTCGGCACGCAGCAGTCCCACGCCGTCGACCTGCTGTGCCGCCACGGATTCGGCGGTATCCGGCATCGCGAGGTTCACGTAGATCTTGGTGCCGGTGATCTCACCGCCGTGGAGTTCCGATTCGGGGCGCTGAACGACGGTGGTCCGTGCAGTGTCCGGGCTCGCGCCCGCCGTGATCTTTCCGCGGGTGCCGTCGACGGTGACAAGTGACCCGTTCGCAAGGTCCGCCGTGGCCGAGCGCGCACCGACGATGCAGGGCACGCCCAACTCTCGAGCCACGATCGCGGCGTGACACGTCATGCCACCCGTCTCGGTCACCAAAGCGGCCGCGCGTCGGATGGTGGGCAGCCAGTCGGGGTTTGTCGTCTGTGCCACCAGCACCTCCCCGTCGACCAGTTTGGGTCCGTCCTCAGGCGCCAGCAGGATACGAACGCGACCAGACGCGGTTCCGGGAGCAGCGGGCAGCCCGCTGGCCAGCACCCGGGAAGGCTCGGCGTCCGTACCCGCGACGTTCAGAGTGGTGATGGGCCTCGCCTGAACCAGCCAGACGGTGTCTGCCGCGATGACCCACTCGATGTCCTGCGGACAGCCATTGTGCTGCTCCGTGGCGACAGCCAGCTTCGCGATCTGTTGAAGCTCGCCGTCATCGAGTACCCGCGCCTCGGCCTTGGTGCGATCCAGTTCGACCAGCATGTCGCTGCCGTCAGACCCTCGCACGATCTCGATGGCCTTGAAACCGATCCGGGCGTCGCGCACCGCGAAGGTTTGCTTGTCGATGACGTACGTATCCGGTTGAACCTTGCCCGACACCACAACCTCGCCTTGCCCGAACGCGGCTTCCACGACCACTCGGTCGGAAGCACCGGTACTGGGATCGGCGGTGAAGGCAACTCCCGCCTTGTCGGCCGACAGCATCCGCTGCACGACGACTGCCATGGCGGGTGCGTCGAAGAAGCCACGGCTGGCCCGGTAGGTAATCACTCGAGGGCTGAACAGCGACATCCAGCACTCCGTGATCGCCTGCATGAGAGCGTTCTCCCCGGCGATGTTGGTGATGGTGCGGTTCATCCCGGCGAAGGACGCATCCTTGCCATCTTCGCCTGTCGCGCTAGACCGGACAGCGACCACCACATCTGAACCCAGGCCGCGGTACGCGGCAATCGCCTGCTCCCGCACGGCCGGGCACACCGATGCTTTTGTCACCAAATTCTGCATGCGACGGCACAATTCCGAAATACGCGCGGTGTCGCCGACATGGTTGAGGGCTTCGCCGTGCATCGCGGCGAGCTCGTCCTCAACGCCGCCGCTGCGCACCGAGTCCAAGTACGCCGAACGCATCACGACGAATCCGGGTGGGACCGGAAGTCCGGCAGCGACGAGCTCCCCGAGATTGGCCCCCTTGCCGCCGGCCTCGTCGGCGTCCCCGATTCCCAGGTCACGGATATCGCAGACGTAATTGACGCCGGCGCCGGCGTGGAGGTCGTCGTCCATGTCATCCACCCTCTTCCGGTGACACCGAGTGGGCATAGCGTCCGAGGGCCGTATCGCGAAGGACCTTGGTCACAAGGTGGGTCGTCGGAGGACTCTTGTGACCATCGAGCGGGACCAGCAATCTTTTCCCAGGACCCACCATCGGGAGACAGCATTGGCTACCACGAAGCCGGTCAGGATTGACCCGCGGAGCTGCGAGGCGGTCGTGTTCGACCTCGACGTTGTAGTGGCCGGTGACGACGCCGCCCAGGGTTCGGATTCTGCCGTTGCGCTGCTGCGGCGACTGGCTGACGCCGGGGTCAAGACGGCGGCGTACTCGTTGCGGAGCGAGTGCGCTCAGATCGGTCGCGCGGCTGGACTTGCCAGGTTGTTCACGGCATGGGTCGATCGACCATCTGATTCGCACTCGGGACCGATCGCCGAAGCTCTGATTCGAGAGGCGACGACACTGCTCGGCACGGATCCCGAGCACACAGCGGTCGTCGTCGGTCCTGTGGTGGCTGAGCACGAGAGCAGTTATCGCTTGGTGATCTCGGTGTCCCCGACAGAGCGATCCGGTGGTCCTGCTCGGCTGCGGGCCGACGCGGTGATCGCCGACCTGTCCGAAGTCGAGGTGTGTGCGAGTTATCCGCGGCGTTCGCGGTTACCCAACGCGCTGAGCACCTATGACCATCTGATCGACGTGACGGCCTGGCGGGAGAAGTTCATCTGCCTGGACTTCGACGGCACATTGTCTGCGATCGTCAGTGACCCAGATTCCGCGACGCTGGCTGACGGGGCGACGGACGCTTTGCAACGTCTGGCGGCCCTGTGCCCGGTCGCCGTCATCAGTGGCCGCGATCTCTCGGACATCCGGCAGCGAGTTGGGATAACGGAGCTCTGGTACGCCGGCAGCCACGGATATGAGCTGACCGGGCCAGACGGCAGCCATTACGAAAACGACGCGGCGACCTCGTGGACACCGATCGGTCAACAGGCTGCTGCCGAAATCGGTGACTGCCTTGGCCACATACCCGGCATCCGCATTGAACCCAAGCATTTTGCCGTCGCGGTGCACTACCGCAATGTGGCCGCCGACCAGATTGTCGGGGTAATCGAAACAGTCAGCCGATACGGGCATCGGCATGATCTGCGAATAACATACGGGCGCAAGCTTATCGAGCTTCGCCCCGACCTTGACTGGGACAAGGGCGCCGCGATCACTTGGATCCGCAAGAGAATCATTCGGTCCGGCCGTGGGCTACCCGTCTATATCGGCGACGACAGCACAGACGAGGACGCGTTCGATACCGTTCGCTTCAGCGGTATCGGGGTAGTGGTGCGGAATGCCGAAGACCAAGACCGGCCGACGGCCGCACAGTTCAGCCTGGATTCCCCGGCCGAAGTCGTGGCTTTCCTGCGGAAGCTGGGCCATCGGCTGGAGCATGAGAAACGCCTGTCCGACAGAGCATGGGCCTACAGCTTCGACGGGTACGATCCCGGTGCCGAGAAACTGCGTGAAGCTCTGTGCGCCAGCGGAAACGGCTACTTCGCCAGCCGTGCGTGCGCCCCTGAATCGAGCAGGGGTGACGTCCACTATCCGGGCACCTACGCCGCAGGGGTGTTCAACCGCCTCGGCGATATCGTCGGGGGTGTCGAGGTGGCGCATGAGAGCCTTGTCAACCTGCCCAATTGGCTTGCGTTGACGTTTCGTATCGAAGGCGGCGACTGGTTCGACATCGATCGTGTGGACCTGTTGTCGTACCGGCAGACGCTGGATCTCCGTGGTGCGGTGCTCACCCGAGAGCTGAGTTTTCGCGACGATGCCGGTCGCACCACGTCGTTGACGCAACGCCGCTTCGTAGCCATGCACGCGGCGCATGTCGCAGCCCTACAGACCACCATCGTCGCCGAGGACTGGACAGGAACGATCCAGGTGCGCTCCGAGCTGGACGGCGACGTCCGGAACTGTCTGGTGGAGCGTTACCGCGGATTGGCCAGCACACATCTGACTTCGCTGCGAAAACAGGAACTTTCGGGAGACTCGGTGTTGCTGACCGCCGCGACGTCACAGTCGGGCATCTCGGTCGCGCTCGCGGCGCGGACCACGGTGTGGCGAGATGACGAGCGTGCTTCCGCAACGTACCGACTTGTCGAAGACGAGTTCGGCATCGGCCACGACATCTACGTCGAGATCGCACCGGACAAACCCTTGTCGGTCGAGAAAACCATCAATCTGGTCACCGGGCGGGATGTGGCTATTTCTGACGCCGCGTCGGCTGCGGAGCGCGGACTGTTTCATCAACAGCGCTTTGTCGACCTAGAGACGGCACACCGTCTGTCCTGGGCCCACCTGTGGGAACGGCTTTCCATCGAGTTCGACTGTCGTGCAGATGAATTGTGCATCCTGCGCCTGCATCTCCTCCATTTACTGCAGTCAGTTTCTCACCACAGCGGAGACCTCGACGTCAGTGTTCCTGCGCGTGGGCTACATGGTGAGGCATACCGTGGCCACGTCTTCTGGGACGAGCTCTTCGTCTTCCCGGTACTGAACCTGCGATTACCCATGGTTACCCGTTCACTGCTTCGGTACCGCTACCGGAGACTGGGGGAGGCCCGTCGAGCAGCCCAACTTGCCGGCTACGCCGGCGCCATGTTTCCGTGGCAGTCGGGCAGCGACGGCCGGGAGGAGAGCCCGACCCGTCATCTGAACCCGCGGTCGGGCAGATGGAACCCCGACCCGAGTTGTCTCGCTCATCACGTCGGAAGTGCGATCGCATACAACCTTTGGCACTTCTACCAAGTGACGGGTGACCTGTCTTACCTGATCGACTACGGCACCGAGATGCTTGTCGAGATCGCGCGATTCTGGGTCAGCAGAACCACTTACGACGCCGACAGCGACAGATACCACCTTCCCCGAGTAATCGGCCCGGACGAGTTTCACTCCGGGTATCCGGACCGTCCCTACGACGGGATCGACAACAACGCCTATACGAATGTGATGGCGGTGTGGGTGATCTTGCGCGCCATCGACGCGGTCGAGCTGATGCCCTTGCCCAACCGCTTGGATCTCCGGGAGCGGCTCGGATTGACCACCGAAGAACTGCAGACGTGGGATCACGTCAGCCGACGGATGTTCGTGCCGTTCCACGATGGGATCATCAGTCAGTTCGAAGGCTACGAGAACCTCTCCGAATTGGATTGGGACGGATATCGCGAACGGTACGGCAATATCCAGAGATTGGACCGCATCCTCGAAGCCGAAGGCGACGACGTCAACAGATACAAGGCCGCGAAGCAGGCGGATGCGCTGATGCTGATGTATCTACTGTCGTCAGATGAACTGCGAGAACTGCTCGCCCGGCTCGGGTACCGTTTCGCCCCAGAACAGATCCCGAAGACCGTGGACTACTACGCGAGTAGGACCTCCCATGGCTCCACGCTCAGCGCAGTCGTGCACACCTGGGTGCTCGCGCGGGCCAATCGTGACCACGCACTTGACTACTTCAAGCAGGTCCTCAAATCGGACGTGGCGGATATCCAGGGTGGTACCGCCGCCGAAGGTATCCACCTGGCGGCAATGGCGGGCAGCGTTGACCTCATGCAGCGCTGCTTCACCGGCCTGGAGGCCCGCAACAGCCGCTTGGTGCTCTCACCGAACTGGCCGGAATCACTTGGTGTACTGGAATTTCCGATCCATTATCACGGGCACCATCTTCACATTCGGGTCAGCGGCAGAAGTGCAGAGGTCAGCGTTGACCCGCGGCCGGCACCCCCAGTTGTGGTCGAGTGTCGGGGCCGGGTGGTGGAACTGGCATCGGGGTCGAAGGCTCACTTCGCCGATCGTAAGCCGACTCGGCCCGGTGCTTTACCGCCCGCAGCGTCGCCCGCACGGACAACGCGGTAACCGGTCCGGCCAGTTCGACCTTTACGACATCTCCGGGGTGGCGAAGGTTTGCCCGCATGCGTAGAAGCAGCCGGCACCGGTCTTCCCAGCGTGGTTGCACGTGAAATGACCACACCGCGTCCCACGGAAACTCCGGTGGTGATCCGCGGAGGACCATCGACTCGCCCGTCACCATCTGCTGAACGGTCAGCAATGAGTGGTTCAGGCGCTTGATCCAGCCTGCCGGTGCGACCCGCACCACCGCTCCCGGTGCCGGCTCGCCATCGAGGTGCAACACCTGGACCAGCGCCGGCCACACTTCTGACGGCGGTGCATCGATCCACACCCCTTCGGTGGTCCGGGTGAACGGTTGCCGGACCAACTCATCGCCCAGCAGCCAAGATCGGCATTCTTCCTTTGTTGTTCCCCAATTGCGGTAATAACGCCGCGCTGCATAGAGCAACGCAACAGCGGCGGCGACTCGCGCGGTAACCATAGACATGCGATAACGGTGACCGAGCTTTGTACCGTGGGACTAGGGACTATCGTCACCCAGCTTCGAGAAGAAGGCTACAAAGTCATCATCGACAAGTTGGGCCACGGATCATCGGAAGACTGCACGGCAGATCACATTCGGCCGCGTTACCTATCCTCGGAACTGCTCAGCCGAATTCGCCTACGGGTGATGGGGATTCGGCGCGCCCGGTGCGACAGAGACTGGGGATTGCTGTCCAGGTCCCATCATGCCGCCAGGCCCCATGGTGCAGCCGGGTACTTGTTGCCCTTGGCTGTGGTGGTAGCCGCTGTCCCAGTACCTGTGGGTGGTGTAGCTGGCGGTGTAGACGCCGGAGAAGAACACCACCGCGATGATGAAGACGATGCCGGCCACGATGCCTACCCATGCAGCGACCTGGCCGACGGGGTTGTGCTGTCGCGTTGGCGCTGTGTTTGGCATTTCGGTTTCGACGCGTGACTCAGATGGCTCGGTCATGGCCCTTCTCCTTCGCGTCGGCCCGTTCGGCGTGGTGTGTGCCGGGCGGTATCGCCAGTCTCAGCTGCAACATGGCGTGCGCTTAGGGTCCTTCGTTCCCAATCGCACGGACCTAAGCCACACCCACTGGGTGGCAACGCAGTCTTCCAAACCGATCGATGACCACTTCTCCGGCCCGGGCACGGCCCAGGTAATGGCCCGAACGTGCTTCAGCAGGCCGACAAATGGCCCCACTGGCCGGGACTTCTGTCCCTATTCACGGCCGGTTGCCCGGTGGTCGGATTCAACCGTGCAAGTTCTATCCGAGTCAACAAGGAGGGATCATGACCAAACTCCCCGAGCATTACCGGCCCCGTTGGTTATGGCCGGAGATGTCCGAACTGCTTGCCGGCCTGCCGTCATGGGCCAACTTTCGCCCCGCACTCGGCAGCCACGTGATCCGCGTCGAGGACGAGCTGAAGGATGACAGCTACGAGCTACGCGCCGAGGTTCCCGGAGTGGATCCCGCCAAAGATATCGACGTCACGGTGCGGGACAGGGTACTGACGATCAAGGCCGAGAGGTCCGAGAAGAGGAGGCCAACGGACACTCCGAATTCTCCTACGGATCGTTCATCCGCTCGGTGACCCTGCCGGTCGGCGCCGACGAGGATGCCGTCAAGGCGAGTTATGACAAAGGCATCCTGACGGTGTCGGTACCGGTTACGCAGGCGGCCGAAGGCGCCGAAAAACATGTCACGGTCCAGGCTGCGAGCTGAGGTCATCAAGGCGATTCCGGGGGCCGGGGAACAGGTTGAGGGAGATGACGCCATGAGCGCCGACAATTCGAGCCATGTCGAAAAGCGGTGGACCGTCGACCTGTCGATCGATGAACACCAGGGCATCACCCGCGCACGGGCTCGCTTGCGCTGGGGAGAGAGACAAGGTCGGGGTGGGCACCGCCAGGTTGAGCCCGGTTGACCGGAACGTGGCCGAGATCGGCGACGAGCTTGCGATCGCGCGTGCACTGTCGGACCTGGCCGGGCAGATGTTGCGGGTGTCCGCTCATGACATCGAAGCCGCAACCGATGAACCTGCGACGTTGCTGTACTGACGGCGCGCCCAGCTGACGTGGAGTGTGAGATGACGAGAACGAGGGAACCCGACCGGCGCACACCCCGGCGGGTCTTCCGTGACCGTCGCGAAGCGGGGCGGGTGCTGGCCGACCTGCTGAGCGCGTATCAGGGTCGCGATGACGTGGTCGTACTGGGGTTGGCACGAGGGGGGATACCTGTCGCGTGGGAGGTGGCGGCGGCGCTGGGTGCTCCGCTCGACGCTTTCATCGTGCGCAAACTGGGTGCGCCAGACCACGAGGAGTTCGCGGTGGGGGCATTGGCCAGCGGTGGACGAGTGGTGGTCAACGACGACGTGGTACGGGCCTTGCGGATTACCCCGCAGCAGTTGCGAGACGTGGCTGAACGTGAAGGGCGCGAACTGATCCGGCGCGAAGCCGCATATCGCCCCGGCAGGCCACCACTCGATGTGTCGGGAAAGACAGTCATCCTGGTGGATGACGGATTGGCCACCGGCGCCAGCATGTTCGCCGCCGTGCAGGCACTCCGGGAAGCTGACCCTGCCGAGTTGGTGATCGCTGTTCCCGCAGCACCCGAATCGACGTGCCGACAGTTCGCCGGAATGGTCGATGACGTGGTGTGTGCGACGATGCCCACGCCCTTTCTGGCAGTGGGCGAATCGTACTGGGATTTTCGCCAGGTCACCGACTCCGAGGTCCGCGACTTCCTGGCGACACCGACATCCGGAGCCGCAATCGCAGGCACACCGCGGCCGAGGACTGGTGTAGATGTTCTGCGCAGCAACTTAATTGACGCACCAGGCGGAATGCCGCCAACCGAAGCGCTGGAAGAGATCGTCGGTGACGCGCATGTCGTGCTGATCGGCGAGAGCTCGCACGGCACGCATGAGTTCTATGAGTCACGGGCAGCGATCACCAAATGGCTGATCGAGGAGAAGGGCTTCTGCGGGGTTGCGGCGGAAGCTGATTGGCCCGATGCATACCGGGTGAACCGATATGTCCGCGGCCATAGTGACGACACTTCCGGGGCGGAGGCCCTCAGCGGATTCGAGCGTTTTCCGGCCTGGATGTGGCGCAACGTGGTGGTCAGAGATTTCGTGGACTGGTTGCGTGTGCGAAACGCAAGGTGCCGCTCGGATGGCCAACCACAGGCCGGCTTCTACGGATTGGACCTGTACAGCCTTCATCGCTCGATGCAGGAAGTGATCAGGTACTTGGAGAACGTCGATCCGGCTGCGGCGGCGCGCGCGCGTGACCGTTACGCGTGCTTCGATCACACCTCGGCAGACGACGGGCAGGCCTATGGCTACGCTGCCGCTTTCGGAGCGGGTCTGTCTTGTGAGCGACAGGCGATTGAGCAGCTTGTCGAGATGCAACGTAAAGCAATTGACTATGCGCGTCGTGACGGTCTCATCGCCGAGGACGAGGCGTTCTATGCACAACAGAACGCCCAGACCGTTCGTAACGCGGAGGTGTACTACCGCTCGATGTTCAGTGGCCGGGTGACGTCATGGAATCTCCGCGACCAACACATGGCGCATACACTGCAGGCTCTCCTGGATCACCTCGGCCGCCATCAGGCGCACCGATCGGCGCGAATCGTGGTGTGGGCCCATAATTCCCACGTAGGCGATGCACGCGCGACCGAGGTGGGCGGTGACGGACAGCTGACCCTGGGACAGTTGGTACGTGAACGTTATGGGGAAGATTGCCGTTTGATCGGGTTCACCACGTACTCGGGCACGGTCACCGCTGCGAGTGAATGGGGAGGGATCGCCGAACGAAAGGTGGTCCGGCGTGCTCTGAACGGCAGTGTCGAGGAGCTGTTCCACGAGACCGGACAGTCGGACTTCCTGGTCTCGCCGATGCTCAGCCGCGCAATCGCCGCGCCGCTCGACGTGGTCCGGCTCGGACGTGCGATCGGCGTGATCTACCTGCCCGAAACCGAACGACAGAGCCATTACTATCACGTACGCCCATCGGAGCAATTCGACGCGATCATTCACGTCGACAGGACCAGGGCGCTGGAGCCGCTAGAGGTCACCAGCCACTGGGTGGCCGGTGAGACGCCTGAGACATACCCGACTGGCCTGTGACGGTGTCCGTGTCTGAGGAATCAGTTTGCTGCCCAGGCGAATACGAGGACACTGGCACTCAGATCGTCACGTTGACGATGAACCCGGCCCTGGATATCACGTCTGATGCCGACGTTGTCCGCCCCACGGAGAAGGTCCGCTGTACCGGAACACGGTATGACCCGGGGGGTGGCGGCATCAATGTCGCCCGGGTAGCACACGCCCTCGGGGCAGGTGTTTCGGCGGTCTTCGTCGCCGGCGGGCCAAGCGGCAGCCTTGTCACCGAACTCGTGCGCGATGCCGGAGTGCCGTTCCGGAAGGTTCGCATCGCCGGTTGCACCCGTGAGAGCTTCACGGTCAACGAACTGAGCACCGCCAAGCAGTACCGATTCGTGCTGCAAGGACCCGAGGTCACAATCCAAGAGCAGGCCCGGTGTGTCGAGGTGCTGCGAACGACCGCCGCGTCGGCCGGGTTCGTCGTCGCGAGCGGCAGCCTCCCGCCGGGGGTTCCACCGGACTGGTATCAGCGGGTTGCCCGTCTATGCGAGGAGATCGGAGCACGGCTAGTCCTCGACACCTCCGGTGGTGGGCTGACGCACGTGAAATCCGGTGTTTTCCTGCTCAAGCCGAGCCTGCGGGAGCTCAGGGAGTGCGTGGGGCAGGAGCTGAAGTCGGAGGCGGACCAGGTCGCCGCCGCTGAGAATCTCATCGACCGGGGCGTAACTCGATCGGTGTTGGTCTCATTGGGCGCCGACGGCGCACTGTTGGCGACTCCGACCCGCAATTGGCGGTTCCCAGCGCTGCGAGTGCCGGCCGGGAGCGGCGTGGGCGCTGGAGACGCGATGGTCGCCGCCATCACCGTCGGTCTGACACGCGGATGGTCCCTGACCGAGTCGGTGCGATTCGGCATCGCCGCCGGCGCAGCGATGTTGGGGACCCCGGGAACGGCGACCTGCAGTCGGCCTGAGGTGGAGCGCCTCTTCAAACTCACTGCCGCACCGACAGAGCTTTCGGCATCTGGTGTGAGGACTTTCGCCCCTTCGACCGCGGGACCTGCCACTTCTAACGTCGATGTATGGGAAAGCAACGGCCCTGCTTAGCGGGATTGATGGCCGCAATCGGCATCACGGCGATGTATCGCGGCCGGATACGGCCGTGGATGTACACCTGGGGGGCTGACCCGGATGAACTCACCGCGGTATTTCCGGGCGACGAGTTGGTCCGCGCCGGTGCGCCACGGACCACTCGCGCGCTAACGATCCATGCTCCGGTGAATGCGGTGTGGCCATGGCTGGCGCAGATCGGTGAGGATCGCGGTGGCTTCTACAGCCATGCGCTCCTCGAGCGGGCCGTAGGCGCCCGAATTCACAATGCGGGCAGGATCCACCCGGAATGGCAGGACCTGCACGTAGGTGACTCGATCTGGCTCGCCCGACGCTACGGTGACGACGCGCGCCAGATCGTGGCGGTCGTCGAGCCCCATTCGCACCTGGTGTTGACGTCCCCGGCCGACTTTGACCGCCTGCAGCGGGGCGGAACGGCATCGGGCGCCTGGGGCTTCTATCTGAGACGTTCTGGTGGAAAAACTCGCCTCATTGCGCGTGGGAGCGGGCGTTTGGTGGGTACGCCCTGGTTCGATGTCGCACATTTTGTGATGGAGCGAAAGATGATGTGTGGCATCAGGGATCGGGCCGAGCAAACGCCACCAGTCGCGTCCAGCCTGCACCGTGAATCAGAGTTCGAGCACCAGCAAATCGGTAGTCATGTCTCGACGATTTCGTAGTCAACAATTCTGAGCTGCGCAGACGATTCCAAGGCCCGAAGTACTGGCAACCGTCAATTTCGGGTGCGACGATGAATTCGTGGCTGACTCGCGGGGGTCGGGCGTTGAGACCAGCATGCGCCCGCTTCGTGACACCCTCTCACAACTCCGTCTGCGCGAACTGCTGAAAGAGGTTCAGGATCGCGTGGAGCAGATCGTAGAGGGGCGTGACCGACTCGACGGCCTACTCGACGCAATGTTGGTAGTGACGTCGGGTCTTGAACTGGACGAGACCTTGCGCACCATCGTGCACACGGCGATCGAATTGGTCGATGCGCGTTACGGCGCCCTCGGTGTGCGTGGGAACGACCACGAGTTGGTCGAATTCATCTATGAAGGCATCGACGAACAAACGCGGGAGACGATCGGTCATCTGCCCGAAGGGCGAGGGGTGTTGGGGGTACTGATCGATGACCCCAAACCGATTCGCCTCGACAACATTTCGCACCACGCCGCATCGGTTGGGTTTCCGCCGCGGCACCCGCCGATGCGAACTTTTCTCGGAGTTCCGATCCGCATACGCGACCGGGTGTTCGGCAATCTCTATCTGACAGAGAAGGCGGACCACCAGCCCTTCAGTGAGGACGACGAACTACTGGTGCAGGCCCTGGCGGCCGCGGCCGCGCATTGCCATCGACAATGCGCGGCTTTACGAGAAATCGAAGCTTCGTCAAGCATGGATTGAGGCGACCCGCGATATCGGGACCGAGATGCTTTCCGGCGCTGATCCGGCGCGAGTGTTCGAGCTGGTTGCCAATGAGTCACGAACTCTGAGCGGTGCCGAGTCAACTTTTGTGGCGGTACCTTCCGACATCGAAGCGCCACAGTCTGAAATCGACGAGTTGGAAATTGTCGCAACCGCCGGCGAATGCCTCGAGATGGCGACGCAGACAGTGCCGATTTCCCGCACCACCATCGGTGAGGCGTTCCTTACGGGTACGCCGGCCAGTGTCGAACAACTCGACCTGGACACGGGAGCGGAACATGGACCGGCACTGATCTTGCCGCTACGGGCCACGAACGTGATCGCCGGGGTGCTGGTCGCGCTCCGCCGCCCGGGCGCTCAACAGTTCAGCGCCGAACAGTTTGACATGATGTCGGGCTTCGCCAGTCAGGCGGCGCTGGCGTGGCAACTGGCCACCACCCAGTATCAAATGCGGGAACTGGGCATCCTCACCGACCGCGACAGGATCGCCCGAGATCTGCATGATCACGTCATCCAACGACTGTTCGCGGTGGGGCTGGCGCTACAGGGAACGGTGCCCCGAGCGCGGTCTCCCGAAGTGCAACAAAGAATCTCCGACAGCGTGGACGATTTGCATGACGTCATCCAGGAGATTCGCACCGCCATATTCGACCTCCATGGTTCAGCTGCTGCACCGCGACTGAGGCAGCGTCTCGATGCGGCCGTCGCACAGTTCGCCAACCCCGAGATGCGAACGACGGTTCAGTACAAGGGGCCGTTGTCGGCTGTCAGTGGTGAGTTGGCCGACCACGCCGAAGCTGTCGTTCGAGAAGCGGTGAGCAATGCAGTGCGGCACGCCAACGCGTCGACGTTGGGTATCACGATTTCGGTAGACGACAACTTGTCTATTGAGGTAATCGACGACGGCCAAGGGATCAGCGGCGACATCACTGCCAGTGGCCTCGCGAACCTTCGTCAACGAGCCGAGGATTCCGGCGGTGAATTCACCGTCGAGAACTCCACTGGCGGAGGAACTTTACTGCGATGGTCGACGCCCCTTTGACGATGATCGTGGGCAACCCACGGACTTTCACGGCAGACGTCGCCACGAACATTTAACCTCGGTGTGGGCACGCAAATCGAGATGCATTGCGGCAACGAAGGATTTTCCTCCAGCTCAGGGGAGGAGCGCCTGACCGTGGTGGCCTGGATTCCCTACTTGACAGGGATATGAGACAGGGTGTCCCATATACCCACGGAATGGGACTCACAGTCTCGGTAAGTCGGTGATCAGCCGTCTAGGAGAAACGACGTCATGGCATTTGCGAAGGCGGTCAGTCGCTGGCGGGACGCGATGAACGTCCGTGGCGACGCGGACTATTGCACGAGGCTGGAGACTCTCTCAGCCGGGTCGGTGCGCCGGAACTTCAATCCCTACCTGGACATTCCATGGGAATCACCGGAGTTCAAGGTGGTCAAGAACGACCCGCGCTGGGTACTGGCGAAGGATAGCGATCCAATTGAGATGAGCCCGTGGTACCAGGCGCAGCCGCTGGAGAAGCGGATTGCGATCGGCATGTGGCGTCAGGCGAATGTCGCCAAGGCCGGCCTGCAATTCGAGAACATGCTGATCCGAGGAATCCTGAATTACACCTTCTGGGTTCCCAACGGCAGCCCTGAATACCGGTACTGCCTGCACGAGGCCGTCGAAGAGTGCAATCACATCCTGATGTTCCAGGAGATGGTGAATCACGCGGGCGTCGATGTTCCAGGTTTGGCTCGGTGGCTCAGATGGTTGCACTCGCTCCCTCCGCTGTTCGCTAGTCCGATGCCGGTGTTCTTCTTCATGATGGTGCTCTGCGGCGAGGAACCGATCGACCACATGCAGAAATCCATTCTGCGCGAGGGTAAACCGATACACCCCATCATGGAGCGCGTGATGGCGTCCCACGTCGCCGAGGAAGTCCGCCACATCTCGTTTGCCCACGACTTCCTTCGTCGGCGGATCCCGGAGATGCGGCGGCTCAACCGATTCGGACTCTCGATCATCTATCCGCTCAGCTTCCGACTGGCAGCTACGCTCATCGCCAAGCCGCCGCGCTCCTTCTGGCGAGAGTTCGAAATCCCACGATCGGTGAAGAAGGAAATCTACTGGCGGGCACCTCAATCCAGGACGATGCTCCGTGAGATCTTCGGCGACGTGCGGATGCTCGCAGTTGACACTGGCCTGATGAATCCGATGGCCAAGATCCTGTGGCGCGTACTGCGAATCGACGGTCCGGCGTCGCGTTACCGTAGCGAACCCGCGCGCCAAGCGATCAGGGTGGCTTGACGTCCGAAACGCGCACCAGCACAAAAGACTGCGTCACTGAACAGAATTGCCGTGTATTGGTATACTGACGTCGATTCACGGCAAGGGGATAGCGGGAATCGCGGAAGGCAGTTCAATCCTGGGGATTTCGGCCGGCATTTCAACGCGTGGTACGTCAGCTGGAAGCTGCCCGCGTGGAATGTCGCTCGGCATCGGCACGCTGGGGACAGCGCTCGGTAAGGGCACTGTCGGAATATCACTCGGCAACGGAAATGGCGGAATGTTGGGCGGGACGGGCAGCGTCGTCAGCGGGTCATCGGACGCGGCCGCCCGACTCGGGTCGAAGCCACAGCTGGCGGCCGCCGCCAGTCCGGCCGCCAGCGCCAAGTACACGATTACCCGTCGCATGCACCTGACGCTATCACCGGCGCGCGATCGGCGACATCCCCGTCCCGGGCGATACCCTGCCCACGGCGCGCGAAACAGTCTGCAATAACGGACCATTCGCGGCCAAAACGTCGACTTCGCGGACCGCCGGGGTGAAGATGTCCTCTACGAGTGAGGTCACCGCCGCAGACACCAATTCGAGTGCCAGATCCAAGCTGGAGAATCCGAGTTCGCTCCCGGCGCTGGAGGTCTCGGCGACGCCATGGTCGCTGGTGTCGCTCAGCTGACCAAAGCATCGATGCGCTGTCGCGGCCCAGTTCGGCGAGCATCGGGCCGGACCGGTTGAGTGTCGCTGCCGATGATTCTGGGCGCCGCCGCCGCAGCAGCCGCGGCCAACGGGTCACCGTGGGCGTGGCGGCGGTTGTTGCAAGTTGTCTAGGGCTGTTCGCGCTGGACTGGCGGCTCTCCGAAATCGCCAAGTACGCACATTAGTTCAGCGCTGCGCATATCGGCTCCGAAGACAAAACCACCCCTTTGGAAGGGTTATACGAAGAACTTGGTGGGGCGGGGAGTGGATCATGCGGATCATGCCAAGCACCAAATCTGTGTTCCGCCACAACAGAATACGTCACAGTGACGAATGTTGCACTTCCGGGTTGGTCCTACGGAAAGGGGAGCGCAGAAGCAGCCAGACCTTGGGCACGTCAGCCGGAGGTTGAGCCTGCGGGGATGTCGCTCGGCAGTTCGGCAGCGAGCACCCAGCGGCGAGCGAGCGCTTGAGGTTGCCGCCAGGTCTCGTCCCAAGTCAGCGAGGCTCAAAGCGCCTGCACTGCAATCTGATACGTCACACAGGCAGCAGTGGATAAAGCGTCACTGTGACGTATTAATGAGGCCCCGCCCAGAGAGCGACGAGGGGCGCAACTGGCCGTGGTCATCGATCGACCGGCGGCGCGAGTGTCGGCGTACGTGTCCGAGGCGTCGGCGTGTGGCGACCGGATCCTTGGCAGCACCTGCCGGCGCCGCGACGCTTGTGTGAATTACACATCGCACAGCCACGCCACAAACGAGACGGGTGATGGCTGGACACGAGAAGCTCCCAGAGCGACTCCGCAGGCAAGGCAAGTAGAGATCGGTGTCCGATCCGGGAAATGTTGAGAGTACAAGGGTGCTGTGACCTGGGTACTTTCAACTAGTCGCGGACCGATCCGCTGGCGATTATTCCGCGAACACGTGAGAGTGTCGGGCGGAATCCGGAAAGACTTGAGAGTGTCGGGCCGTGGTCGGGATCCGCTAGCGTTTCTGCTGCGGAAAGTTCGGCTAACTCGCATGTTCGGTAACCGTTTGGCCCGGTCGTTGCGTGCCGTACCTGGAAGCTCCGGAGGTGATCGCGGCGGGCCGGCTCTACTGCCGGGTCACCAACGAGCACGTCGGTGAGGTCCGTCGGGTAGACCGCCGATCTGCAAGCCGTACCTGAAAGTTCAACCTGCACGGGAAGCAGCGGCCACGGTGATGCGGGCGGGCGTCGGAGGTCCGGTGCCCGGTGTCCAGGTTGGCGATGGAAGGCGACGAGATGCGGACAGCGCAACGTCGAGACTGAGGCCCTCGACTCATCAGGCGGGCAAGCGAGCTTGTCGTGTGCCAGACAACGGCAGGATTCGCCGATGAACTTTTTCTCTGCGGCACAGAATCTTTCGGTCCCGCCACGCCATTCCGTAATCGATTGGACCTAGCGGATACGGTAACGACATGACTGTTTCCGAATGCAACGACGAACTTGCTCCAGACGACGAACTGATGTCGGCCATTGACGAATTACTCCTCAATGCCGTCGTTGTCAGCGTCACCGGTGCGCATCTGCTAAACGAGACGTCGAGGATGCGCTGCGTAGAACCTGGCATCGACATCGAGGTGTTCGATTCAGAGCACGGGTGGAACGAGAGCGAAGGCTTGCAGCAGCCGCTCAAGGATGCGCACGAGCTAGCGTCCCTGTGCCTGCGTGGAGCCGGCGAAACTCTCTTCGCCTCGGCATCGGTCCTGAACAGCCCGTCGCAGTGGGCGGTGTCACCTGCGGTCCTCGCCCGAGCGACCGCGGTGTATTCGGCGAAAGCATTTCGCCTGAGCGACCCCGGCTTATCGGCATGGGACCGCTGCAGCCTGTCTCTGCATTTTTGGAAGACAGGCGTCGCGAATAAGGCTCATGGCCATATGAACTCCGAGACTGATGAGATTCAACGCTGGATCGATACGCATGGCCTAAAAAAGCCGAAGCAGACCAGCCAAGAAGACCAGTTGGTGGCGTCGATGTATGTCGAGGAGGAAAGAAACAGCAAGAAAGTCCACGGCCGGCGCCTGAGATTTCTGGAGGATGACAACTTCTATGCTCGCCTCTCGAACCTGGCACACGCGAATCCGGTGAATCTGTCCATTGCCGTGAAGTCCCCGGACTCCATACCGGAGTACGCGAAGGTGCGCGTTCTGTTCGATGCGATGTTTGGGTTGTACTGCGGATACAAGGCAGCTCAGCGCATCAACGAGTTACGCGGTGGGCCGACAGAGCCCCTCGACGAAATGTACGACTCGATCGTGACGCTGGTGGATGCAGGACGCATAGCCCGGGAATCGGTGGATCTCAAGTACAACCGCCGTTTCCACTGGTAGGCGTAGGCACGGCCGCCTCGACGGCGAAGATCTGCTCCAAATTCCCTGCTACCAGGACGACTAACGCGAAGCACGCACCACGGGTGCGCCTGCGGGCTCGGCCAAAGGCCGAGCCCGCACAAGGCACGTTTAGTCGAACCAGACGTTCGGGAGGCTCAGCGCGGCAGAGGAGGTTGATCCTCTAGCGCGACCTGGGCCAACAGTGCATGGGCGACTCCCATCGTGGCGCGCGCTTGCGCGTAGCCTATGAGCTCTGCGGGTGAAAGTGTCCCGATATCAACATTATTGAAAGCCGTCCAGGCCCTGGAGAGGTCGTCTTCAGCCTCAGTGCGGTGGGTGTGGAAGCCTCTGCTGTCTGCCATGGCCTTACCGTATCGGTCTTGACAGGTGTCTGGGATGATGACGGCACGGCGGTGCTGCGACCTGATCGCTCGACTCGTCTTGGACGGGTCAGGCTGGACTATTCCGCGTTGACGTGAGGGTGCCGGACGGAGGTGGTTTCGATTGAAGCCCAGTGGTCGTCGGTGAGCAGGCGTCGGTGGCAATGCCGTGATTCGAGCTACTGTTCATTGTGCGCGAGTACCCGTGCTCCCGCCCGTTGGCAGGCTTAACGTCATGCGTTGAACGCCTCAGGTGCTTCTTGGCTTCGGTGGCCATTGTTGCGGGTCAACAACGGGCGGCATGCTGTCGGGGTCGGAGTCCCAGTCGAAACTCGTGCCGTTCCAGTGCCCGGGGTTTGCGAACGAGACTGTTCCGTCTCCGTGGAAACTTGAGCCGTCGAACGTAGTCTGACCATCATGGTCGGCTAGGAATACCCCTTCGCGGAAAGTTATCCGCGCGTGGTTAGTAGTAACGAACGTCGCTTCTGTGAATCGGATGCGACCGCGGTCTGCACGAAACACCGCGTGGTCAAACGTAATCCCTTCGTTGCTGTTGGCGGCAAATGTGGCCCACATGAAGGTAATGCAATCGGGCAGCTGTCCGTCGGTGAATACTTGCCGGGCTGGGTTCGTTGCCGTGAAGTGGGCAGCTTCGAAACTGATCGCTCCGGCGCCGTCCGTGCTGAACGTCGATTGAATAAACGATAGTCCGCCGTCGCGCCGCGAGTCGAAATGAGCGGAATGAAAGGATATGCGCCCTTCTTCGCGCGCCAGGAATGTCACGCCTTCGAAGCTGATACCCAGTATCGCGTCCGCAGTAAAGGTCGCGTCAGCGAAGTTCGTCCAGTCCCTGCTTCCCGTTGCGGTGAACGTCGCGCCGTCGAATGTTATTGCGTCTTCGGCCGATCCGTTGAAGGCCGTTCCCTCGAATCCGACGTATCCGGTGAAACTTGCCCCGGAGAAGTCGGCCGACGTTATACGGGCGCCGCTCAAATCGAGGTCGTGCAGGTGGGCACCTGAAAGGTTGATCGCACATGCTGACCAGTTAGGCGATGCATCAGGTTGTAGGTGCTGCCGGAGTACCGACGAAATTGTCTCGCGGACGACGCGTTCCTCTGCGATGTCTGCGTTGTCGTCCAACGGATCCCACGGTCGTCGTAGATAGGAGCATAAGACGTCGACGCATGCCTGGATCTGGCGGCTCGAAGGGTCGATTGCATGCCAGTCGTCTGCCAGTGCCGCCAAGGAGTGAGCTCCAGCGTGTCGGCTCATGACGGTTGCGCTGTCGAGTTGCGTTGTAGCCGTAGTGAATCGAGCGTGCAGGTCGCGTCTAACTTCTTGTGCTCGCTCGTCTCGATACCGTAGCTGCTCAGCGTCGTGACGTTCCTTTTCGGCGGAACGTGTGTAGTGGCCGCTGTAGTAGGCCAAGACACCAGCGGTGATAGCACCGAAACCGGCCGCCAACGTTGCGTACGGTTGGGCCGCGTGTTGCCAAAAGGCCGCCCAGTTCGGTGACCCGTGGGCTAACACGACGTATGCGGCCGGAGGTAAGCCCACACATGTGGCCGCACCGGCGGCGAGTGCGCTGAGCGTGCGGCCAAGACCAAGATGTCTGCGGACTGGCGCTCGGCGGTGAGGCAGATCAGACATGGTGGCCGGGCGTTCGGAGTTTGGTGGGAGTCGGCATCAGCTGCAATCCTTCTCGCGAGATCTTGGGCCATCACATCACAGCGTCGTGGGTCGCAGCACACGTACCTGCGGGCGACTTTCGTCGGATTGCCCTTGCCCGACGCGCAGGATGCCCGAGATTGCGACGGTGGCGTTTTGGATGCGCAAATCGGTTGATGACCGTGTGGTCAGCGTTCAGTTGGGTCGGCGTAGTCGGGCTGTGCGGTGGTTGTTGCCCTAGCCACGCAGGCGGCGTGCCTGGCTACCGCTGGGGGCTCTGGCGCTGCTGGCATCGTTGTCCACAGTCTGGTCGACCCGAGCGACTACTGTCTGTCACGTGCAGCCCTACGAAGCGATCACCCTGGTCGAGCGGGTGCTTCGCGATCTCATACGGGAAGTGATGGCAGAGGGCTGGCGGGACGATCCAGCGGTCAGGATTGACCGCCTCGAGGACAAGCTGGCCGCTGAAATGGCCAAGCGGCGGGGGACCATCGCGTCGAGCGACCTAATCGAGTACCTGGAGTTCCACCAACTCAGAGAGATCATCGGTCGCGATCAGAATTGGGCGAGGTTCGAGCCGATCCTCGGTAAGAAGAAGTACTTCGAAACCTACATGGATCGCCTAGAGGGTTTCCGCAATCCAACGATGCATGGGCGACAACTGTACCCATTCGAACAATCACTCGTGGTGGGGATCGTTGGAGAGATCACCAATCAAGTGACAATCTGGCGCAGCGAACAAGGACCAGACTTGAAGTACTATCCCGAAATCGTCTCTGTCACCGATTCTTTTGGACGCCAGCCCCGCAATGGGACGCCAGCAGAGTTGTGCGTGCGCCCTGGGGACTGCATCACGTTCAAGTGCATCGGCTCAGACCCGCACGGCCGGCTGCTCAGATGGGACCTTCGGGTGAAAAGCCGGGGCGGGTCGATGGTCACAGAAGACGGCCGCAAGGGCGAGGAAGTCACTCTCAGTTGGACGGTGCACCCGAATCAGATCCAAGAGGGCGCCGACGTATGGATCACGCTCGAAAGCGATAGTCAGTATCACCGGCACGGTGAGTTCGATGACCGCTTCCATCTTGCGTATCACGTGCTGCCACCCTTAGACGCAGACCTAGGATCACCGGGCGAGTAAGCGCACAACCGATGCCGGTGCGCTACTGCCCGAGCCCGGGCTCGGGCAGTAGTTCTGCCCCCCGATCGGGACCGAGGCGTACCAGTGGCTCTGGATAACGTCGAGCGACCGAGCACGAACACACCAGTGGCTCGCTGAGGTCAACAGGTCCATCGTGGACTCGCATCAGCACTCAGGAGATGACCGGGCAGCGTGAGCTGATCCAGCCGACCACCGGTCACGGGGGAGTCGCGCTGGGATCAGGTGCTCACGAACTGACCGCCTCCCCAATACGAGATGGGCAAGCCGATGTCGTCTGCCAGGAGGATGGGACCAGTGTGAGCTGATTTTGCCAGGGTGATGGGACCACCTGGATTGCCAGTTATG
>NZ_LQPP01000069.1 GCF_002102345.1 Mycolicibacterium peregrinum | reverse complement strand
GCTGCACGATCAGGTGACAGTTACGGTCACGCGGCCTGACTGGCCGGTGTGGTCATGATGGCTTCGAATTCGATCGGGGTCAACCGCCCGAGTCCGGTTTGGCGCCGGCGGCGATGGTAGGTCCGTTCGATCCAGGTGACGATTGCGATCCGCAACTCTTCGCGTGTGCTCCAGCGTCGGCGATCGAGCACGTTCTTTTGGAGCAGAGCGAAAAAGCTCTCCATGGCCGCATTGTCGCCGGCCGCACCGACGCGGCCCATCGATCCGACCATCTCGTAGCGGCCGAGTGCGTGGACAAATCTTCTTGACCTGAACTGAGATCCGCGATCAGAATGCAGAATGCATCCGGCCACATCACCGCGGCGTGCCACCGCACTACTGAGCGCTGCGGTGGCCAACCGGGACTTCATCCGGGAGTCGATCGAGTACCCGACGATGCGGTTGGAGAATACGTCCTTGATCGCGCAGAGATAGAGCTTGCCTTCATCGGTGCGATGCTCGGTGATATCGCTGAGCCACAACTGATTTGGCGCATCAGCGGTGAAGTCGCGCTCGACAAGATCGTCGTGTACCGGCGGGCCAACCTTGCCGTTCTTGCCGCGCTTCTTGCCGAACACGCTCCACAACTGATTCTGCGAGCAGATCCGCCAGGCGGTGCGCTCGGCCATCGACTCGCCGGCCTCTCGGGCCTCTTCGACCAGGTAGCGGTACCCGAACTCCGGGTCGTCCTTATGGGCGTCGAAGAGGGCGTTGGCGCGATAGGCCTCGACGAGTTCGGCGTCGGTGATGGGATGGGCCAACCAGCGGTAGTAGGGCTGGCGGGCGAGCTTGAGTACCCGGCACGTCACCGCGACGTGGATTCCGTCGGCGGCGAGCTCACTCACGAGCGGGTAGAACCTTTTCCCGGAAGGTTGGCCTGCGACAGATAGGCCGTGGCCCGGCGCAGGACTTCATTCTCCTGCTCCAACAATTTGATCCGGCGCCGCGCATCCCGCAGCTCAGCGGACTCGCTGGTGCTCTTGCCAGGCTTGGCGCCTTCATCGATATCGGCTTGGCGCATCCACTTGTGCAGCGTCACGGGGTGAACACCGAAATCGGCGGCGATCTGTTCGATCGTCACACCATCATCTCGGTTGCGAGCAACGCGCACGACGTCGTCGCGGAACTCCTGCGGGTAGGGCCTGGGCACACTGACATCCTTCCAGCTCGCCCATCCCGGGCAAGCCAACTCAGATGTCACCTATTCGTGCAGCAGACCC
>NZ_LQPP01000068.1 GCF_002102345.1 Mycolicibacterium peregrinum | reverse complement strand
AAGGAGGTGGGGGTGGTATGCCCAGCTTGGGTGGTGGCGGTGGGGGGATTCCCGGCCTCAACGCCCTGAGCACACTGTCCTCGCTGCCCAGCCAGGCGGTGGGCGCGATGTCGGGTGCGGGCGGCGGGGAACCAGGGCACGCACCGGTGGGCGGTGGTCCGCTGCTGACGCGGAGCTCGACGGCACGCGAGGTCGCCGCCCGGATCATCGCTGAGGCGCATCGGCGGGGCTACAACCGTGAGCAGATCATCGCGATCTTGTCGACGGGAATACAGGAAAGTGGGCTCAACCCCAAGGCGAGTGGCGGGGGCGGGGCCTGGCATGGGATTTTCCAGCAGGACACGAGCTATCCCGGCCGGGATGATCCGAACCGGAACATCGACGAGTTTCTCAGAAGGCTTGATTCCAAACGGAATTCAGCAGGAGCCAGCTCGGATATGTTCCGGAACATCTTCTGGTTGCAGCAGCGGCCGGGTGAACCGTCTGCGGATCAGGCCCTGGCCAATGGGCGCGTGAATTATTTGCACGAGATCCGCAGCCAACTCAGGCCTGCCACCCGGATGTATGAGGAGCTGACGGCGGCATGACAACACCTGGATACTCTGGTGGGGTGGGCGCGCAAGACTATGTTGCACAGATCGACAGGTTGTTGGCGGCGGCCGGTGCGGTGTTCCCGGATCCGTCACAGCGTCCTGAACTGCCAGCCTGGGAAGGGCCGACGTTGGAACCGCCGCCGAGTGGAGGTGGCGGCCTTGCCGAGCGGGCCACGGAATCGGCGGACACGTACAACAGGATGGTGTCTGAGGCTGCCACGCAGGACGCGGCGGTGCGGGAAACGTTGGCGGCGATGATTGATGCGGTCCAGCGTGGGAGTCGGGACATGGAAGCGCTTCGGGATGCTGCGCGGGCTCAGGCAGCGGGAATTTTGCCGGAGAAATCTGACGGGAAAGCGCCGGAAGAGCTCAAGCTCTTGACTGAAACGATGGATGAACGGTTGGGCGCTGCCCAGACTGTCATCGCTTCGACCCGCGCGGCACTGGAGCAGGCAGCGCAGCAGCTGCGGGCGATTACCGGCAGTACCTGAGAGTCGAGCGGATGCTTCTGGCCGACCTGCGGATTGTTCACAAAACGCCAGGTCGGGCGGTCGAGCGGATGCCCCTGACCCCTGGCCGGTATCGGCTCTGTAAGCCGATACCTCTGTGATCGTCGCCTGTGGATTTGGGTTTGGGTGCGGCATAAGGGGTTGGTTGCTGGTTAGTTTTTGTGGGTGAGTGGTGGGTCGGTGGCTGCGTATGTGGTGGCGGTCGATCGTGTGTTGTCTGCTGGGGTGGGGGTGTTTCCGGAGTTCGGTGGTGGGTCGGGCCGGGTTGATGCTGGTGGTGGTCCTGGGGTGTCGGGGGCGCC
>NZ_LQPP01000067.1 GCF_002102345.1 Mycolicibacterium peregrinum | reverse complement strand
TACGTGTGGACCAAGACCGCCGACCAAATCCTGGCCAGCATCGCCAACTACTGCCTACGAATTAACGACTCAGGACAGTAGCCGATGTTGGCCGGTGCTGATTCCGGTAGGTAGGGGCGGCCGTCGTAGCTGGTCTTGTAGCCCGGCAGGGCGAGTAGGCCGACGAGCGCGATCAGACACGACACCACCAGGATGGGACCGGGCCACCGCACGATCGCGGTGCCGATGCGCCGCCAGCGCGGTGCCCGTGGATTGCGTTTCGGCTCAAGGAGTCCGAATCGGCTCCCGATGGTCAGTACGGCGGGCCCGAGCGTCAGCGCGGCCACCAGCGTCACCAGCACGCCGATGGCGGCGGGTACGCCCAGGGTCTGGAAGTAAGGGAGTCGGGTGAAGTGCAGGCAGGCCACGGCTCCGGCAATGGTCAGTCCGGAGCCGACGATGACGTGTACGGTGCCGCGAAACATGTCGTAGTACGCGGCTTCTCGATCCATGCCACGGCTACGCGCCTCGTGATAGCGGCCGACGATGAAGATGCCGTAGTCCGTGCCCGCCGCGATCGCCAACAGCGTCAGCAGGTTCGTCGAATAGGTGGACAGACCGATGACCCCGGAGTGCGCGAGCGCGGCGACGACACCGCGCGCGGCCGCCAGTTCGATGAGCACGGTGACGAGCATGAGGAGCATCGTGACCAGGGATCGGTAGACCACGAGCAGCATCACCGCGATGACCAAGAAGGTTATGCCGGTGACCTTTTCGGTGCCCTCGCTACCCACCTCGAAGTTGTCGGTGATGAGTGGCGCGGCACCGGTGACGTAGGCCTTGACCCCGGGCGGTGGTGGCACGCTCGCCACGATCTCGCGGATGGCGTCGACGGATTGGTTGGACAACGCCTCGCCCTGGTTGCCGGCCAGGTACACCTGCACCAGAGCGGCCTTGCCGTCCTTGCTCTGCGAGCCGCCCGCGGTGAGCGGGTCTCCCCAGAAGTCCTGGATATGCTCGACGTGCTTGGTGTCCTCGGCAAGCTTTTTCACGAGGGTGTCGTAGAAGCGGTGGGCGTCATCGCCGAGCGGCTGATCGCCTTCGAGCACGATCATGGCAGCGCTGTCGGAGTTGAACTCGTCGAAGACCTGGCCGATGTGGCGCATCGCCATGGTCGACGGTGCGTCGGGCGCATTGAGCCCCACTGAACGTGCGGCGCCGACGACCTCCAGTTGTGGCACGAGGATGTTCGTCAATGCGGCGATGGCGACCCACGCCAGCACGATCGGTACGGCGAGTAGCCGAATGGTGCGCGCCGTCCGGGAGCCTTCGGCCTGTTCGGGGCTGTGGGCGCTCATGCCGACTTGTCCAAGCATGCGATGTAGCCGTTTACGTTGTCGGTGGACCTTTCGTCCTTGACCACACCGTTGACGGTGATGCGGCAGCCGATGTACTCGCCGTCGCCTTGCGCCCGCAGGTCGGCGAACATGGTGGGGTCATCGGTGACCAGCGTCTGCGACCAGGGCAGCGTCACGTCCTCGGCCCGCTGGGGTTGTGCGTCGATGTCCAGGTAATTGATGGTGGCTACCGAGCCCGGTGATCCGAACACTTCGAAGAGGACCCGTTTCGGGTTGTATCCGGTGTTCTCCAGGGCGTCGGCACTGGGGCGTGACACCTCGTTGTCGGAACCGAATATGCCGTGTAGTCGGCTGACGGTGAACGCGACGACCGCCACCACGAGCACGGCTACGATCACCGTCCATCGCCGCCTTATCAGGCTGCCTACCGAGATCCCCTGCATCTCAGAGCCTTTCGACAACGGGCGCTCTGCGCGCCGTGAGGCGAGAGTCTTTGGCCGTTCCAAGCGCCTGAACGGTACCGTACGGTACAGTCGGTTGCAGGGCAAGGCCTACAGGCAGGTGGCCGTGGTTGCCCGCTATGGAAAGGTTTTCAGTGTCACCCGCTTCGACCGCCTCGTCGCATGACGTTTCACCGCCGGCCCCGGCGACACAGTGGACCGAGCGTGAATCGGAATTGTTGGCGGTCACCCTGCGTCTGCTGCAGCAGCACGGATACGACCGGCTGACCGTGGAAGCCGTCGCGACCGAAGCGAAGTCGAGTAAGGCCACCATCTACCGCCGGTGGCCCTCGAAGACCGAGCTGGTCCTGGCAGCCTTCATCGAGGGCACCCGGATCCAGTTGGTGCCTCCTCGCACGGGCGCGCTGCGGACCGATCTGCTGAGCATCGGCTCGTCGGTGTGCGCACAGGCACGCGAGCACGGCAGCACGATGAGCGCGATCATGTCCGAGGTAGCGCACAGCCCGGAATTGAGTGCGGCACTCCAGAATCAGTTCGTTCTGCAGCGCAAGAACCTGATGACCGAAGTGCTGACGGATGCGGTCAACCGGGGTGAGATCGCCGCCGCGGCGGTGCACGACGAGTTGTGGGATGTGATGCCCGGGTATCTGGTGTTCCGTTCCCTGATACCGGGGCGTCCGCCGACCGAGGAGACGGTCCGGGCGCTCGTGGACGACGTGTTGATACCCAGTCTGACCCGGTTCTGAGCGGTCAGCGGCGTCGCCACCACACGAGCAGTCCCACTGCCGCGAGGACAGCGAGCACAGCAGCTACCGGAACCGCCGGTTTGGACCTCGCGGCCTCGGTCGCCGCGTGGGCCCGGTCGACGACGGCTTCCTTGGTCTCGACTGCCTTGTCCTGTGCCCGGCCTTTGACGTCGAGTTTGTCCGACAGCGCAGCGACCGTCTCACCCAGCTCGCCGCGCGTCTTGTCGATATCGGACTGGAGTTCGTCGATGCCGGCGTCCGGGCCCGGTTCGGGCGGAAGGCGATCAGCGGTGGCCATGTCGTGCCTCCTTGAGCTCGTCGAGATCCTGCTTGACGCTGTCGACCGATTGGCTCGCCGGCGGTGGTACCTGTTTGGCTTGGCTGCGGCTGACCAATGCGGCCACGCCGGCACCGAGGAACAGCACCGCGGCGACGATGAGCGCGGCCGCCCATACCGGCAGGGCCAGCGCGATCGCCGCCACTGCGGCAGCGACGACCGTCATCAGGCCCAGCACCGCCAGCAGCCCGGCAGCGCTGATCAGCCCGGCGCCGAGTCCGGCGTGCCGCGCGGACTCCTGGAATTCGCGTTGCGCCAATCGCAACTCGTCGTGTATCAGCCGCGTCGTCTGCTGCTGTAATTGACCGAGGAGCTCGGCCGTGGACGCTTCGTTGATGGTTGTGGGTTCGGTAGTCATCGGTGGGCCTTTCCCCATGCGTACTACTTCTCACACAGCTGTGCCCGACGTAGGGCCTGGCAAAACCTCGTACCGCCGCCGGAACCCGTTAGAACCCGTCGGTTGGGGGTATCCGCACTGTCAGCCCGAAAGCCGTTCTTTCGGGCGTGGATGATGCGAGGAGAACCCGTGAGCCGACTCTCGAAAACGCTGTACCTGCCGCTGTCGATGGCGACGAGTGTGGGCGGGGGACTGTTGGCCGGCGCGGTGTTCACCCAGATCTGGAAGCGCATCGATGAGCCGAATCTGGAACCGCCCGACCCCAAGGATCTCGAACGGTCCACCGCCAAAGCGCTGACGGCTGCAGCCCTGCAGGGCTTGGTGTTCGGCCTGGTCCGCGCCGCCGTCGACCGGGCGGGCGCCAAGGGGTACCGGGCGCTGGCCCACGAATCGCCCCGGTAGCGTTCCGCCGCCACGGGCCATTCCGGCATCGCCGCTCAACCGGCCCAGGCCCTTCGACTGGTTGCGCGGACGCGGCTGACCGCGATGTGGTGCGACCCGTCGCAGCGCGCGGCGGGGATGAGCGGGTCGATTCGGCGGCCGTCGGCGCGGTTGATATGCCGGCCGAGCGCACGCTTTTGCGACGTGGTCAGCGAGCGGTCGCGACGGGCCAGCAGCTCCAGTTGCTGCCAGCTCAGCCCGTCGAGTTCACCGTCGGTGTCGTGGGTGGCGACGACGACGCACCCGCGCAGCAGCGGAACTGTCTTGGGGGTGAAAGCTGTTGTGGCCAGCAGGAGTTCGGTTGCCTTACGGTTCACGTGGCGCTGGCACGAGTGTGTTGACGGGCTGAACCAGAAGTCGAACTGCCGATCCGCGGAGGTCAGGCAGTGCAGGCCGTGGTCGTGGACGAGTTGGTCGATATCGGCGGTGGTGTAGGCCCGGGTTTCATAGACGGCGCCATAGACGCTGAAATATAGGACGGTGTTCATGGTGGTGATCCATTCGCCTCTTTCTGTTTCCGTGCGGTCGCGGATTCGCGCCGGTGATACAGAAGTTACCCATGTGGCAAATGGGATAAACCGCGATAACGATCAGGACACTATCTGCGCACATTCAGTCCGTTGAGCGCCCAGATCGTCAGATAGGCCAACCCGAAGAAGGCTGCCACGGCTATCGCCACACCGGTCGACTGCACATAGGACAGCGGTGCGCGCATCCAGTCGAACGTCGCCGCGACCACGGCATCGGGCCGGGTCACCAGGTCCCAGGAGTTCCAGCGCTGGAACCGGCCGATGACCACGCCGACGGCGCACCCGGCCACCGACAGCACGACGGCCAGCCAGCCCCAGAACGACCCGAATTCGTCGTCAAGGCGCTGATGCACCAGCAACAGCGACACCACGCCCAGCAGCATCCCGGTCCATGCGGCGAATCCGTACTGCAGCACGTGACGCCACAGTTCGTAACCCTCGCCGAGGTGGACCAGATCGGTCACGAGATAGGGAGCGTTCGGCAGGAACGCCAACCAGCCCAGTCCCAGCGGCAACAGCCACAGTCGTCGCTCGACCAGATCGAAAGCGATCGCGAAGACCATCGGGATCCAGGCGAGCACCAGGTTCCACACCAGGAACTTGGTCGGGTAGGACATCGGCGCGGCCGGATCGGTGATCCCGAGGGCCAGGGTGAGCGCGGTCGTCGCCATCAACGACATGACGAGCAAGATGCCGCGGGCTTCAGTCATGCGACCAGTTTGTCATCCGCCGAATGTTGGCTTGTGTCCCATATTTCGGCCGAATTTGAGACACAAGCCGACGTTGGGCTTGGTCACCGCACTACCAGCGCCGGCGTAGCCGGTCGCGGTAGGACCGCCCGTCGGGGTCGTAGACGGCGCGGTACACCGGTTTTGCCCACGCCTGGGTGAGCCGGCCGAGACGCTCGGGTTGATGCGGCCGGAGGCGCCCGGGCGGGCGCGGGCCGGTCCGCCCGCCGTCGTGCCAGTCCTGCAGCGCCTGCGCCGATACCGTTACGGCCTCGACCGCTGCCGCCGGATCGATCAGGTCGACGTCGTCGTGGGGGGTTAGGTCGAGATGTTCGGCGAGTAGCCGCAGCCGGAGGTTGCGGGCGAACACCCGGGCACCATCGCCGCGGCCCGCTGGGTCACGGGGTTCTCGTTGGTCGCGGGTGTCGTCGAGCACCGCGCACGACAACTCGCTGTCGTGCGTCCAGGACCGCCGGTTGAAGTTGTCGCTGCCCACGCAGGCCCAGACATCGTCGATCACACATACTTTTGCGTGTACGTAAACCGGTGTCCCCATGTGGTTTTCGATGTCGAAGATATGTACACGCCGCGGGTCGGCGGCGCGGCACGTCTCGATGGCCTGCTGGCGGCCCACCTGGTTGGGTGGCAGGGCCCAGCGGCCATCGACATCGGGGTGTCGCGGCACCACCGCGATCAGGTGCAGGTCAGGGTTGTTCGCCAACGCGTCGGCGAACAACTGCGAAACCTGCGTGGACCACAGGTACTGGTCTTCGAGGTAGATCAGGCTCCTGGCCCGCTGCACGGCTTTCGTGTACCCACGTGCCACGCTGCGCTCGCCGTGCGGGGCAAAGGCGTATTCGAAGTGGGCATCGGGATAGGTCCGCAGTACTTGCACCGCCTGTCGGCCGCAGGGTGGGGGATCGGGCGGCTGCGGCGGTAACGTGCCGGGGCTCAGGTCGGAGCGGCGAAGTTTATCGGTGATCCAGGCGATCGGCGACAGCATGTCCAACGGTGCCGGGTCGGTCCAGCGCTCCCGGAACGTGAAGTCCAACGAGCCGACCGCCGGTCCCTGGATGCGTAGCTGGACGTCGTGCCACGGCGGGTGTTCGCCGTACTGGCGGGCCATCCGCATCGGCTGTGGGTCCCCACGATGGTCGGAGTCGTCGCGCCGCGAGTGGCACAGGTCGATACCGCCGGCGAAGGCGACGTCGCGTTCGGGTGCGCCGGGATGGCGTAGTACGACGAGCTTTTGGTGATGGGAACCGCCGATGCGCACCCGTTGGTCGAGCAGCACCTCCCCGCCCGCTGCCTCGATCACGTCACCGAGATGCCGGTTCTCCTCCTCGCTGTAGGCGAATCGGTCCAGGTGTGAGCGCCACATCAAGCCCTTGACGACAACGCCACGCTCGGCAGCCTGGCAGAACAGCTGGGCGATGGTGGGTCCGTCATCGCGCATCCGTTCGTCGGGGTCGCCGCGCCAGTCGGTGAAGAACAGATGGTCGCCTCGGCGCATCTCGCTCACCTCGGCGGCCAGCCGATCGAAGTAGGTCGCGCCGTGGATCAGCGGTTCGACCCGGTTGCCGGCACACCGGTCAGGCAACAAGGAGTCCGGATTGCCGCGTTCCTCCGTCGTGAGGAACCAATTCGTCAACTCTATGGGCACTGTCCGGAGATACCCGTTGGCGGTCGTGTCTGCACCCCGGTGCATCAAAGACAAACGCCCCCGGGGTGACCCGGGGGCGTTCGACTCGGAACTTCTTAGAACGCAGCCTCGTCGAGCTCCATCACCTCGTTGTCGATGGTCTCGATGACCTGACGGGTGCTGGTGAGCAGCGGCAGCATGTTCTTGGCGAAGAACGATGCGGCGCCGATCTTGCCCTCGAGGTAGGTGCGGTCCTCGCCGGTAGCCCCTGCGTCGAGCTTCTCGATCGCAACAGCGGCCTGGCGGGCGAGCAGCCAGCCGAGCAGCAGGTCGCCGACCGACATCAGGAAGCGGACCGAACCGAGGCCCACCTTGTAGATGCTGGCGGCATCTTCCTGCGCGGCCATCAGGTAGCCGGTGAGGGTGGCGGCCATGCCCTGGACGTCGGCCAGTGCGGTGGCCAGCAGCTCGCGCTCGGTCTTGAGGCGTCCGTTGCCGGTCTCGTTCTTGATGAACTGCTCGATCTCACCAGCCACGAATGCCAGCGCCTGACCCTTGTCGCGGACGATCTTGCGGAAGAAGAAGTCCTGCGCCTGGATGGCGGTGGTGCCCTCGTAGAGCGAGTCGATCTTGGCGTCACGGATGTACTGCTCGACCGGGTAGTCCTGCAGGAAGCCGGAACCACCGAAGGTCTGCAGGCTCTCGGTCAGCTTCTCGTATGCGCGCTCGGAGCCCACACCCTTGACGATCGGGAGCAGCAGATCGTTGACCTTGTGTGCCAACTCGCCCTCGATGCCGTGCACGGCCTTGGCAACCTCGACGTCTTGGAACGTCGCGGTGTAGATGTACAGCGCGCGCAGTGCCTCGGCGTAGGCCTTCTGGGTCATCAGGCTGCGACGCACGTCGGGATGATGGGTGATGGTGACGCGCGGGGCGGTCTTGTCCATCATCTGGGTCAGGTCGGCACCCTGCACACGCTCCTTGGCGTACTCCAGAGCGTTGAGGTAACCGGTCGACAGGGTCGCGATGGCCTTGGTGCCCACCATCATTCGGGCCTGCTCGATGACGTCGAACATCTGCGCGATGCCGTTGTGCACCTCGCCGACCAGCCAACCGACGGCAGGCTTGTCGTGCTGGCCGAAGGTCAGCTCACAGGTGGCCGAAACCTTGAGGCCCATCTTGTGCTCGACATTGGTGACGTACACGCCGTTGCGTTCGCCCACCTCGCCGGTCTCGAAGTCGAAGTGGAACTTCGGTACGAAGAACAGCGACAGACCCTTGGTGCCGGGGCCGGCGCCCTCCGGGCGGGCCAGCACCAGGTGGAAGATGTTCTCGAACAGGTCATCGGAGTCGGCGGAGGTGATGAACCGCTTCACGCCGTCGATGTGCCAGGAGCCGTCCTCCTGCTTGACGGCCTTGGTACGACCGGCGCCGACGTCAGAACCCGCGTCGGGCTCGGTGAGCACCATGGTGGCGCCCCAGCCGCGCTCGGAGGCCAGGACGGCCCACTTCTTCTGCTCTTCGGTGGCGTTGTCGTAGAAGATCTGCGCGAAGGCGGCACCGCCGGCGTACATCCACACGGCGGGGTTGGCGCCGAGGATGTGCTCGTTGAGGGCCCACAGCAGCGCCTTGGGGGCGGGCACGCCGCCGAGTTCCTCGTAGAGGCCGACCTTGTCCCAGCCGCCGTCGATCGCTGCGCGCACCGACTTCTTGAAGGACTCCGGCAGCGTGACGGTGTGGGTCTTCGGATCGAACACCGGCGGGTTGCGGTCACCGTCGGCGAACGACTCGGCGATCGGACCCTCGGCCAGGCGAGCCATCTCGCTGAGCATCTCGCGGGCGGTGTCGGCATCCAGATCGCTGTACTCGCCGGCGCCGAGGGCCTTGTCGAGGCCGAAGACGTCGAACAGGTTAAAGACCTGGTCACGGACATTGCTCTTGTAGTGGCTCACTTTTCCTCCTTGTGGAATGCCACCTGAGGTTGGGTACTTTGGATAAGTTACCCACCAGTAACTGCGGCTAACTATACCGTTCGGTAACTTCAACGCAAAGAGACTCTGAGCAATTTCTGAAAGCTAACCAACCCAGTGGTTGATCGAGGCTTGTACCCCTTCCCGTAAACAGGCTTGACCTGCTGTTTTCGGATAATGTGAGGATAGTCACGAACGGTCCACTAAGGTGGCCCGATGCGTCGAATTGCGGTGTGGGGTACAGGCAACATGGGTGCGACGGCGATCAGGTCGGCCACGGGATTTCCGGGCCTCGAACTGGCAGCGGTGATCACATCCTCACCTGACAAGGCCGGTCGCGACGCGGCGACGTTCGCCAAGCTCGACGCGCCTACCGGCGTCGCGGCCACCACCGATGTGGACGCGGCACTCGCCCAGTGCGATGCGGTGGCCTATATGTCTTCCGGCGACATCCGTCCCGAGGAGGCCCTTGCCGAGATCGAGCTGTGCCTCCGTGCGGGCAAGCAAGTGGTGACGCCGTCGCTGTACTCGCTCTACGACCCGGCCTCGGCTCCCGCCGAATGGGTCGAGCGGCTCACCGACGCCGCGGTGGCCGGCAACTCCGCGCTTCTGGTCAGTGGGGTGGACCCGGGTTGGGGTAACGACGCCCTGGCCGTGATCGCGGCGGGATTGTGCACCCGGATCCGCACCATCCGGTGCCAGGAGATCTTCGACTACTCCACCTACAACCAGCCGCACTCGGTCCGGGTGCTCTGCGGTTTCGGCGGGTCGATGGACGAGACGCCGATGATGTTGCTGCCGTCCATCCCCACCATGGTGTGGGGCGGCAATGTCCGGTTGATCGGCCGCGGGCTCGGCCTGGAGATCGACGAGATCACCGAGACGGTCGAACGGCTGCCGCTGATCGAGGCTGTCGACAACGTCATGGGCCGGTTCGAGGCAGGCACCCAGGGCGCGTTCCGCCTCCAGGTCATCGGATGGGCCAACGGGGTCGAGCGGGTCATCATCGAACACATCACCCGCATCGACCCGGCTTGTGCGCCGGACTGGCCGCAGCCCGACGAAGGGGTCGGCGATCACCGGGTGATCGTCGACGGCGATCCGCAGTTGAGCATCGTGGTGCGCGCCGACGTGCCGGGTGGCACCCGCGCCGACGGCGGCAACACCACCGCGGCCAACCGTCTGCTCGGCGCGATCGATTGGCTTGCTACCCAGAAACCCGGCATCTACGACGGACTCGACGTGCCGCTGCACCCGCCGCTGCCTGCCGAGGTCGAAGCGACGCGCTGGATCTGACGTTCTTCCGCGAGCAGACGCAAAACTGCCCACATTCGTATCGAAATAGGCAGTTTTGTGTCTTCTCGGCAATCGGAGGCGGCAACGTGGCCCGGCTGTCGCGGAGGTCTCTCCTCTTGCTGACGCAATCATCGGGGCGGCCCCTCACTCCAAAGAGCCGCGCAACCGTCCCCTGACGTGGAACATTCCGGCATGGGGTTTCTCCAGCCGAACCTTCCGGTCGTCGATGTGGCGGTGTGGAGCAAGGGCACCCGCGCCGAGCGAATCGTGCCGATGGCGAGGCACATCGCCGAGAACGGCTTCGGCACACCGCTGGTGATGCCGCTGATGTACGGCGTGAAGATCGTGCTCTACGTTCTCGGTGCCTGGTTGTTCGCGTTGTCGACGCGGGGCGTCGACGGATTCACCAACGTCGGATCCTGGTGGTTGGAGCCGATCGTCTTCCAAAAGGCCGTCCTCTACACGATGTTGTTCGAAGTCGTCGGGCTCGGTTGCTGTTTCGGGCCTTTGGCGGGCCGCTACTTTCCGCCGATGGGATCGATCCTGTACTGGTTGCGGCCCGGGACCGTGCGGCTGCCGCCGTGGCCCGACCGGGTGCCGTTGACCAAGGGCGACAACCGGTCCCCGGTCGATGTGGCGCTGTACGCCGGCCTGCTCGTGTTACTCGTGACGGCGCTGTTGTCCGATGGGTCCGGCCCAATTTCCGCCCTGGACACCGAGATCGGCGTGCTGCCGTGGTGGCAGACCGCCGCGGTGCTGTCCGTCCTGGCGTTGCTCGGGTTGCGTGACAAGGTGATCTATCTGGCGGCCCGCGCCGAGGTGTACGCGCCACTGGCACTGGTGTTCCTGTTCGTCGGGACAGACATCGTCGTCGGCGCAAAGGTGGTCTTCCTGGTCATCTGGCTGGGCGCCGCCACCAGCAAGCTCAACGCGCACTTTCCGTTCGTCATCTCGACGATGCTGGCGAATAATCCCTTTGTCCCGCCCGGGATTCTGAAACGCTCGATGTTCAAGCGATATCCGGACGATCTGAGGCCCAGCCGTGTCGCGCACTTCATCGCCCATTTCTCGACGGTAGTGGAGGGGTTGGTGCCGCTGGTGCTGTTCTTCTCCCATGGTGGCTGGCCCACCGCCGTCGCGGCATTCGTGATGGTCGTGTTCCACCTGAACATCCTGTTGTCTTTCCCGATGGGTGTTCCGCTGGAATGGAATGTCTTCATGATCTTCGGGTTGCTCTGGCTTTTCGTCGGCCATGCGGACATCGGATTGTCCGACCTTGGCGAACCCTGGCCGGTGGTGCTGCTGTTTGTCGTCCTCGCGGGCATCGTGGTGCTCGGAAACCTGTTCCCGCACAAGATCTCCTTCTTGCCCGGCATGAGGTACTACGCAGGCAACTGGGACACCACGGTGTGGTGCGTGAAGTCGTCGGCTGACGAGAAACTGCGGGCAGCCTCGCGAGCGCTCGGCCCGATGTATCACCTGCAACTGGAGCGGCTGTACGACGACGGTGAAACGCCCCAGATCATCACCTATCTGGGCTACGCGTTCCGCGGGATGAACACCCACGGGCGCGCATTGTTCACGTTGGCGCACCGAGCCATGACCGGCCAGGACGAAGCTGACTACAACTTGTGTGAGGGCGAGCAGGTCTGCGCGATGCTGCTTGGCTGGAACTTCGGTGACGGCCACATGCACAACGAGTGCCTGATCGAGGCGATGCAGCGGCGCTGCGGGTTCGAGCCGGGAGAGGTTCGTGTGGTGATCCTGGATTCGCAGCCGATCCACATCAAGCGACAGGAGTACCGGCTCGTCGACGCAGCCACCGGCGAGTTCGAGCGGGGTTACGTCGAAGTCGACGACATGGCCGTCAATCAACCTTGGGCGGATGACCTTCCAGTGCACGTCGGCCGCAGTGCGGCGGCCGGTATGCCCTGAATTTCTCCTGCCGAACAGACGTAAACTTGCCCCTTTCCAAGCGAAAAGGGGCAGGTTTACGTCTGCTCGCGGGGCTTAGTCCTCGGACTTCACCTCCGCGGACTGAGGCGCCTCCGGCTCCTGTTGCGGTGCCTCCGCGGACTGAGGTGCCTCGGCCGACTCCGAAGAATCCGAAGACTCCGACGGCTCCGTGGACTCCGCATCGGGCAGCTGCGCCACCAGATACTCGGCGAGCCCACCGATGGTCGGGTAGTCGAAGACCGCCGTCGCGTTGAGCGTGAACTTGCCGCCGAACTGAGTGTGCAGTCGGTTGCGGAGTTCGATCGCCATCAGCGAGTCGGTGCCGAGATCCAGGAAGCGGCTGGTCGCGGCCGGCGGCGAGGCGAGGCGCAGGAAGTTCTGCACCTCCTTCTGCAGGAACTCGGTCACGAACCCGGCACGCTGCGGCACCGGGATCTCGAGCAGCTGCTTGAGAACCTCACTGTCACCGACGACCTCACCGACGGCACTCGGCAACACCAGGTCGAGGATCGGAGGCCGCTGGCTGCCCAGCACCTTCGCGGCCCGCTGCCAGTTGGCCTTGATGACGGCCGCCTGGCCGGTCCCGTTGGCGACGACCTCGGCGAGCGCGGCGAGCGCCGCCGAGGGATCCAGTGGAATCAGGCCCTGCGCACTGATATTGGCTGTCGCCGCCTCCGAGGAGGCCATGCCGCCCTGACCCCACGGGCCGAAGTTGATGCCGGTGGCCGGCAGGCCCTGCGCCCTGCGCTGTGCGATCAGACCGTCGAGCAGCGCATTGGCCGTCGCGTAGTTGGACTGCCCCGGTGAACCGAACAGGCTGGACACCGAGGAGGACACGATGAAGAAGTCCAGCTCGTCGTCCTTGGTCAACCTGTCCAGATACTCGGCGCCGAAGGCCTTGGGTGCCAACACCTTTTGGAACCGCTCCGGGTTCTGCTGGCCGAGCAGCGCATCGTCGAGCACGCCCGCCAGGTGGGCGACGCCCGCAAGCGGCGGGAGCTCCGCACGGATCCGCTCCAGGAGGTTCGCCACCTCGGACTCCTCGCCCACATCGGCGGTGAACACATGGATACGGGTCTTGTTGCGCTCGGTGATCTCCTCGATCAGCTTCTGCGCGGCCGCATCCGGTGCGCGGCGGCTGGTCAGCACGATGTCGCCGGCGCCCAACTGGGCCAGGTACGACGCGGTGTGCAGACCGATCGCACCGAGCCCACCTGTGATCAGGTAAGTCCGATCCGGCCGAGGTGCAAGCGGATTCGGCAGCTGGCACACGATCTTGCCGATGTGCCGGGCCTGCTGCATCCGCCGGAACGCGGTCCTGGCCTCCGTCAGCGGGTAGATCTCCGCGGGCAGCGGAGTCCACTCACCCTTGGCGAGGCCGTCCGACACCTCGGTGAGGAGGTCGCGAATGCGATCGGGCTCGGTGAGCATCACCGTGTCCAACGCCACGATCTCGTAGGCGATGTCGGGACGGATCTCGGCCATCTGCTCCGGTGACCAGATGTCGCGCTTGGCGATCTCGGCGAAGCGACCGTTCTTGGCGGTGGCCTTCAGCGTCGCCTCGATGAACCCTTCGCTCGTCAGCGAGTTGAGCACCACGTCCACGCCCGCGCCGTCGGTGTCCGCCAGGATCTGATCGGCGAAGTCCGTTGTCCGCGAGTCGTAGACGTACTTGACGCCCAGCTTGCGCAGCGTGGCCCGCTTGAAGGTGCTCGCCGTGGCGTAGACCTCCGCACCGAACTGCTGCGCCATCTGGATGGCCGCCAGGCCCACACCACCGCTGGCGGCGTGGATCAGCACCTTGTCGCCCGGCTTGAGCTTCGCCCAGTCGAACGACAGCCGGACGGTCAGCGCTGCGGCCGGGATCGTGGCGGCCTCCACCGCGCTGACCCCGTCCGGGATCGGTGCCAGGAACTGGGCAGGCACGTTGAACCGGCTGGAGAACGCACCCTGCATGGAGCCGTAGACCCGCTGGCCCACCTCGACTCCGGTGACACCCTCGCCCAATTGCGTGACGATGCCGGCGAAGTCACCGCCGATCGGTCCCGGATCACCCGGGTAGAGACCCAGCACGTTGAGCACATCGCGGAAGTTGAGACCTGCGGCCTCCACCCGGACCTGCACGTAACCCTCGTCGGGCGCCGGGACCTCCTTCTCGGTGATGCGGAGGTTGTCGATCGCGCCGCGTTCGGTGGGTGCCAGGACGTAGTCGCTGCCGCGCGGCACCGTGAGGTGCCCGCTGCGCGACCATGGCAGCAACCGAGATGCGAGCAGCTTTCCTTGCCGCACAGCGATTTCCGGCTCTTCGACCGGGTTGGCGATCAGATCTGCCAGTGCCTGCACGGCTTCCGGTGACCCGTCGCAATCGATGAGCTTGGCGTGCAACGCCGGTTCCTCGTTGATCGTGGTACGCCCGAAGCCCCACAGCGCGGCCTGCACCGGATCGACCGGCTCGCCGGACTCGGTGGCGACGGCCCGCTCGGTGACGATCCACAGACCATGTGGCAGCTTCACTTCACCGCCCTGCACGGTGTGCACCGCGCCGAGCAGATTGGTGATCTCGGCTTCGAGTCGCGTCTGACTGTCAGCACCGGTTTCTTCCGTGCCCGGCGTAGCGGCGCGCCAGATGACACCGGAGAACGGCAGACCGCGCTCCTTGGCTTCCGCCAGCACCTCTCCCAGTTGCTGGCCGGTGTTGCGATCGAGCGGGATGCAGCCGGGCACCTTCGCAGCGAGGTCGTCGAATCCGGCGACCAGCCAAGTGCCGCTCGGGCTTTCGGCCGCACCGTCGGACGGCGGCACCGGCACCTCGTGCCAGCCCAGTGTGTACAGCAGCCGGGTGGCGTCGCCGCCGAGGCCACGAAGCAATGCTTCGCGGGGTGCACGCTTGACCGTGAACTCGCGGACGCCGCCGAGGTAGTGGCCGTCCCGGTCGATGTACTCGAGGTCGAACACCTGGGTTTCGTTGTTGAGCTCGGCCTCGTGCCACTTCGCGCGGCAGTAGAACCGCCGAGGCATCTTCTCTTTCAGCGTCACCTGCCCGTAGCGCAACGGCAGGAACAGGTCGTTGACCCCCTGCTCGGCCGCCAGAAGAGCCGGGAATGCCGGGAAGGCGACGCCCGTGCACAGGTCCATCAGGACCGGGTGCATCGGCTCGGTGCCCAGTTGTTCGGCGAGTTCCTCGCCGACCAGGATGTCGCCGATCGCCTCGCCTTCACCGAGCCACAAGGACTTCAGGGAACCGGACCAGTTCGGTCCCCAGGCCAATTCCAGGTCGGCGAAGGTCTCGAACAGCTCTTGCGGACGCATGCGTTCCAGCCGTTCGATGGCCTCGTCGACCGGATCGGTTTCGGCGGTCGGCTCCTCGGACGAGTCGCCGAGACCGCTCACCACGGTGCCTTCGGCGTTCAGCGACCAGTCGACGTCGCGTTCTCCGTAGGGACGGCTGTGAACCTGGAACTTCCACTCTCCGCCTGTCTCCAACGGGTGCAATGTCAGCTGCACTTCACGGGAGCTCTTCTCGGGCAGGATGATCGGCTCGAAGAAGAAGACATCCTTGGCGTGGGCCGGGGTTCCGACCGCGGCCAGCGCCATCGCGGCGTACGTCGCGCCGGGGACGACGACGGTGCCGTAGATGACGTGGTCGGAAAGCCACGGCTGCGTCTTGACCGAGATCCGGCTCGTGTAGATGGAGTCCCCGGAAGCCAGGTCCTTGGCCGCGCCGAGGATTCCAGTTCCGGCGCTGCCGTCGAAGCCGGAGCTCGTGATCGCCGAAGTCTTGGGCCAGAAGCGGCGATGCTGGAACGGATACGTCGGCAGTTCGACCTTGCGGCCGGGCTGCCGCTGCACTGCGGCGAAGTCGGGCCGGTGCCCGCCGACGTAGGCCGCTGCGAGCGCGTCAGCGATCTGACGCCGATCGCCGATGCCCTTGCGCAGCGAGACGATTGCCCGCGGTGCGGCCAGGTGTTCCGGCCATACCTGAACCGCTGCGCTCGTGAGCACCGGTTGCGGACCGATCTCCATCAGGACCGAGCAGCCCAGCGCCGCGACGGTCCGCACGCTTTCGGAGAACTGCACCGGCTGACGTGAATGGCGGCGCCAGTACTGAGCATCGAGCGGGGTCTGGGCCGTCAGGATGGCTCCGGTGCGGTTGCAGACCAGCGGGAGTGTCGGCGCTGCGAACTGCACCTGCGCCGCGTACGCCTCGAATTCGTCCAACACCGGGTCCAGCAGTTCCGAGTGGAATGCATGGCTGGTCTGGAGCCAGGTGCAGCGCGTCCCCTCGTTCCCGAACTGGTTGACGATCTCCTCGAGATCGTCGCCCGGGCCGGAGAGCACGGTGTTGGGTCCGTTGTAGGCGCCGACCGAAACCCGCGGGAACTTGCTTGCGATCTCCTCGACGTGCTTGGGGTCGGCGAACACCGCCACCATGCGCCCGCCTTCGGGCAGGCTGCCGAACAACCGGCCGCGCTCGGCCATCAGCCGGGCACCGTCTTCCAGGCTGAAGACGCCGGCGACGCATGCCGCGGCGTACTGGCCGACGCTGTGGCCCAGTACGACGTCGGGTGCGATGCCCCATGACTGCCACAGCCGCGCCAGGCCCATCTCGACTGCGAAGAGCGCCGGCTGCGCATACGACGTGTGCCGCAGCGTCTGTCCGGCCTCGGCATCCTGGGCGAACATCACGTCCAGGAGCGGAAGCGGCAGCATGCCCTTGACCGCGTCGGCGCACCGCGTCACGGTCTCGGCGAAAACCGGCTCCGTGTCGAACAACTCACGCGCCATGCCCGGGTACTGGCTGCCCTGTCCGGTGAACAGCCAGGCGGTGGTCGGGTGGTTCGTGTGCTCACCGCGCACCACACCGGGCCGGGTCCGGTTCTCGGCCAGGTCGGCCAGAGCCAGGCGTGCCTCCTCGATCGAGTCCACGACCAGCGCGGCCCGATGCTCGAAGTGCGACCTTCCGGTTCCGGCGGTCAGGCACACACCGGCCAGATCGGCGTCCGGGTGGGCGCTCAGCCACGTCTCGTACCGCTGTGCCAGTGCCAGGAGCGCTTCGGGTGACCGCGCGGACAAGGCGAGCACGCTCACCTGCTCGGCAGCAGCCTGCGTCTCTGTCGACACCTCGTCGGCGGGCTGGTCCTCGGGAGCGGCGGCGGGTCGCGCCGGCGCCTCCTCGATCAGCACGTGTGCGTTGGTGCCGGTGAACCCGAACGAGCTCACCCCGGCGCGGCGGGGCCGGCCGTTGGTCTGCCAGGGGGTCGCCTTGTCGACGACCTGCACCGGCAGTGAATCCCACGGAATGTGCGGCGACGGGGTGTCGAAGTGCAGGCTCTGCGGCAGGACTTCGTGCTGCAACGACAACACGACCTTGATCAGACCTGCTGCACCCGAGGCGGATTCGGTGTGGCCGATGTTGGTCTTGACCGACCCCATCAGCAACGGCCGGTCGGCATCGCGCGCGCTGCCGTAGGCGGCGGCAGCCGCCTGGACCTCGATCGGATCGCCGAGCGGCGTGCCTGTCCCGTGCGCCTCGAGGTAGTCGACGTCGCCGCCGGTCCACCCGGCACGGGCCAGCGCCGTTCCGATGAGGCGTTGCTGCGCACCGCCATTGGGGACGGTCAAACCGCTGGACGCGCCGTCCTGGTTGACTGCGCTGCTGGGGATGACCGCGCAGATCCGGTCGCCGTCGCGCTCTGCGTCGCTCAGTCGCTTGAGCACGAGAATCCCGCAGCCCTCACTGCGCACGTAGCCATCCGCGGAGGCGTCGAAGGTCTTGCACCGCCCGACGGGGGAGAGCATGCGTGCCCGGGATGCGGCGACCACCGTCACCGGGGACAGCAGGACGTTCACGCCACCGGCCAACGCCAGGTCGCAATCGCCGGAGTGCAGTGCCTGGCAGGCCTGATGAATCGCCACCAGGGCCGAGCTGCAGGCGGTGTCGACTGCCATTGCGGGGCCTTCGAATCCGAGCGCGAAGGCGACCCGGCCGGAGATGGCGTTGAGGGCATTGCCGGTGATGAAGTACGGCTCGATCTTGTCGATCGACTCCGACGACAGCAGATGCGCGTACTCGTTGGCGGCCACACCGGCGAAGATGCCGGTCCGGCTGCCGCGCAACGTGGCCGGTGCGTACCCGGCCCGTTCGAGGCCCTCCCAGACCGTTTCGAGCATCAGCCGCTGCTGCGGCTCGATCCACACGGCCTCACGCGGGGAGATACCGAAGAACTCGGGGTCGAATCCGTCGATCCCGTCGAGGAATCCGCCGAAACGCGTGTAGGTCTTGCCCGCTGTCTCCGGATCCGGATCGTAGAACTCGTCGATGTCGAATCGGTCTTCGGGCACTTCCCGGATGGCGTCGACGCCGCCGGACAGCAATTCCCAGAACGCTTCCGGGTCGGGCGCGCCGGGGAAGCGGCACGACACGGCGACGATCGCGATGGGTTCATCTGTCCGTGCGGTCACCGCGGCCGGTTGCGACGCCGGCTTGGCCTGCTCGTTGAGTCCGAGGACATCGCCGAGCAGATATTCCGCGACGTCGGAGATCCGGGGGTGATCCATCACCAGCGTGATGGGGATCTCCGCACCCACTCCCTGCTCGATGCGGCGGCGCAATTCGACAGCCATCAGCGAATCCATGCCGAGGTCGAAGAACCCTGCATCCTCGCGGATCTCCGAAGAGTCCACCCGGGTCACCTCTGCGACGGCGTCGCGCAGGTGATCGGTCAGCAGCTTCTTGCGCTGCTGCACTGGAGCATTGGTCAGGCGTTCGACCAGCTGTGTCTTGCCGGAGGCGGTGGTGGGCGCCGCGTTGGAAAGTTGCGCCGGCACTTCACGTTCCAGCTCTGCCAGGAATGCCCGCCGGCCCGCCTGCTGGTACAGCGGCAGGAACCGCGACCAGTCGATGCGGGCCACGACTCCTTGTGCCGGGCCTCTAGCGGAAGCGATCGCGACGGCGTCGGCCAGCCCGGCCAGTGCATCGGCGGGTGGCAGGGTTCGGACACCACGCTGATCCAGGCGGGCACGAGACTCCGCGTCGGCCATGCCTGCGGCCCACGGGCCGAAGTTGACGCTGGTGCCGGGGATGTTCTGCTCGCGAAGTCGCCAGGCCAGGCCGTCGAGGAAGGCGTTCGCCGCGCCGTAGGCGGTCTGACCGTATCCGCCCCACACCGAGGCGATCGACGAGGTGCTGATGAAGAACTCGAGCTTGGCGTCTGCCGCGGCTTCGCTCAAGTGCCAGGCGCCCCAGACCTTCCCGGCGAAGACGCGATCCACCTCGGTGTCGTCCAGTTCGGCCAGGGGAGTGGTTCCGAGTTCACCGGCAGCATGCACGATGCCCGCCAGCGGCGGCATCTCGGCGGCGATCGTCTTGAACAGGCGTGCGACGTCGTGCGCATCGGCGACATCGGCGGTCACGGCACGGATGTCACAACCGTGCTGGTCGCCGAGTTTGGTGATGCGTTGCTCGGCGGCTTCGCCGGGTGCGCGACGGCTGGTCAGCACCAGGTGCTTGGCGCCGTGGGCGGCCAGGTATCCGGCGATCTCCAGACCGATCGATCCCAGGCCGCCGGTCACCAGATACGTTGCGTCGCTGCGCAGTTCCAGCGGTGTACCGCTCGGCAGGTCCTCCCGGCGGACCAGCCTGGGGACATGGACCCCTTGATCGCGTACCGCGATCTGGTCCTCCCGCCGCTTCGGGTCGGTCGATACCGCGATCCGGTTGAGCAGTGTGGTCCATTCGCCGGCACTGCCTTCGGACAGGTCGGCCAGTCCGCCCCACAGTTGCGGGAGCTCCAGCGCCGCCGCGCGGCCGAATCCCCACAGGGCGGTCTGTTCGGGCGCCACGGTGTCCGCATCGGCGACGTGCTGTGCGCCGCGGGTGACCAGCCAGATCGGAGCCCTCAGGTCGGCCTCGGTTGCAGCGCGGAAGAGACGCCGCGTTCCGGCCAGGACGTGGTGTTGCATCCGAAGCAGTGATCGCATCGAGGGCACGGGCTTGGCTTCCGGTTCCCCGTCCAGCGCTGCCACGTGAAGGATGCGCAGTGTCGAACCGTCGGCGGCCGCGGCGCGCAACGCGTCGGCGAGTTGAGCGGTCTCGGCGTCGGACGTCGGCAGCCCGAGGAACCGGTACTGCTGCCCGCTCGAGGTCAGCGCGTCGACCAGTGGCTGGACCGCCGGGGACTGTTCACCGATGAGCAGCCACGTGGACGTCTCTGCGGAGTCGGCGCCCGACAGCGGAGTGACCGCTTTCTCCCAGCGGAACTCGTAGCGGTCGTCGGCGATGGACTGAGTCGACCGCTGGCGGTTGTGTTGTGCTGCAAGCTTGGTCAGCACGTCCAGGGTCTGATCGTCGCTGCCCGTGCCGCCGAGCAGGGTCGCGAGCTCCTCGAGACGGCCGTCTTCGAGCAGGCGAACGGCCTGCGTGCGCGGTCCGGCAACGTGCTGCTGCTGGTTGGGTTGTTCGCGATTGTCCCGATACCAGTACTGGCGATGCTCGAACGGGTAGGTGGGCAGATCGAGCTTCCGTGCCTGCGCCTGCCGGAACGCGCCGAACTCGGGCAGGTGGCCAAGGACGTACGCGTCGGCGACGGCTTCGGTGATCTGCCGCTGGTCGGCGGTGTTGCGGCGCAGCGACGCGATCACCCGCGGTGCGCCGGCCGGGTCGGGCCAGGCCCCCAGTGCCGTCGCGGTGAGCACCGGCCGAGGGCCGATCTCGACCAGCAACTTGCAGTTCATGTCGGCCAGGGTGCGCACACTCTTGGCGAACTCGACCGGCTGGCGGGCGTGCCGACGCCAGTACGCGCCGTCGAGCTTCACGCTCCGGCCCAACGCGGCGCCGGTGCGGTTGTCGATCAGAATTCGTTGCGGCGCCTTGAAAGTGAAACGGTTTGCGTACGATTCGAATTCGTCGAGGATCGGATCCAGCAGCGACGAGTGGAACGCATGGCTGGTTTCGAGCCAGTCGCACCGGACACCGTCGGCGGTGAGGCCGGCGACGGCCCGCTCCAGGTCTTCCGCGGGACCTGAGAGCACGGTGTTGGTGCCGTTGTAGGCGGCAACCGAAAGGGCGGGGAACTCGTCGGTGAGGTTCTCCACCCGCTCTGCGGAGGTGAACACCGCGACCATGCGGCCACCGGCGGGCAGGCTGCCGAAGAGGCGTCCTCGTTCCGCCATCAACTGGGCGCCGTCCTCCAGACTGAACACGCCCGCGACGCACGCCGCCGAGTACTGGCCGACGCTGTGGCCGAGAACCACGTCGGGTTCGAATCCCCATGATTGCCAGAGCCGGGCCAGACCCATCTCGACCGCGAACAGGGCGGGCTGCGCGTAGGAGGTCTGGCGCAGCGTCTCCTCGGAATCTGGACCGTCCAGGCCGAAGATCACGTCCAGCAGCGGCTTGTCGAGCTGGTCGGCGACAGCCGCCGCGCAGCGATTCAGTGTCTCGGCGAACACCGGTTCGGAGTCGAACAGCTCGCGGGCCATCCCGGCGTACTGGCTGCCCTGGCCGGTGAACAGCCACGCGGTCTTGGGCTTGTCGTGGGATTCGCCCCGGATCAGTCCCGGTGCCGGACGGTCGTCGGCGAGGGCGCCGAGCAGTTCGATGGCGGATTCTCTCGAATCGACCACCAGCGCGGCGCGGTGCTCAAGGTGTGCCCGGCCGACTCCGGCGGTGAAGCACACGTCGGCCAGGGTGGCCTCGGGGTGGGCGTTCATCCAATCGCGATATTGCTCCGCGACCTGCACCAATGCGGCAGGCGTGTGCGCGGAGAGCGGGAGGATGCCGAATCGCTCAGCCTGCCCGGCGACGTCCAGCTGCGGCGCCGTCCGTTCGGGCGCTTCCTCCAGGATGACGTGCGCGTTGGTTCCGGCGAACCCGAACGAGCTGACACCGGCGATGCGTGGCGCGCCGTTGCGTTCCCACGGGGTGGCCTCCTTGACCACTTCCACCGCGAGCCGGTCCCACGGGATGTGCGGCGACGGGTTCTGAAAGTGCAGGTGCTGGGGCAGCAGCTCGTTTTCGAGCGACAGAACCACCTTGATGACGCCTGCGATGCCTGCGGCGGCTTCCAGGTGCCCGATGTTCGTCTTCGCCGAGCCCATCAACAACGGCCGGTCGGGTTCGCGTCCGGCACCGAGCACCGCCCCTGCGGCCTGGGCCTCGATCGGGTCACCGAGCGAGGTTCCGGTGCCGTGCGCTTCGAGGTAGCCGACGTCCTTGGGTTCGAGGCCGGCCCGCTGCAGGGCATCGGCGATGACACGCTGCTGAGCGACGCCGTTGGGCACCGTCAAACCGCCCGATGCGCCGTCCTGGTTGATCGCGCTACCGCGGATCACGGCCCGGATGTGGTCACCGTCGCGGATGGCGTCTTCGAGTCGCTTGATGACGATGACGCCGCAGCCTTCGCCGCGGACATAACCATCTGCGGCCGCATCGAACGTCTTGCAGCGGCCGTCGGGTGCCAGCATATGCGCACTCGAGAAGGTGATCATGGTGGCGGGCGTGAGCAGGACGTTCGCCCCGCCGGCCAGCGCCAGATCGCACTCACCTAAGCGAAGTGCTTGGCACGCTTGATGGATCGCCACCAGCGACGAGCTGCACGCGGTATCGACCGCGACCGAGGGGCCCTGCAGGCCTAATCGATAGCTGATCCGGCCGGCCGCCGCGGCATTCGAAGTACCGATGGCCATGTAGGCCTCGATCTCGGGGTAAGTCAGCTCGTCAGAGGCCATTCCGAGGTAGTCGTGGGTGGCCAGTCCGACGAACACGCCAGTGTTGGTGTCAGCCAATGCCGTTGGCGCGGTACCCGAGTGTTCCACCGCGCGCCAGGCTGTTTCCAACAGGATCCGATGCTGCGGATCCATCAGCCTGACCTCGCGCGTTGACATACCGAAGAACGGGGCGTCGAATCCGGTTACGTCATCGACGAAACCGGCGCGGCGGGTCACCACCTTGCCTGGTGTACCGGGCTCGGGATCGAAGAATTCTTCGACGTCCCAGCGGTCTTCGGGTACCTCCGAGATGGCTTCGCGACCGGCTCTCAGCAGGTCCCAGAAGCCATCGGCGTCCGGGGCTCCTGGAAAGCGCGCAGCGTAGCCGACGATGGCAAAGCGTGCGGACTGTTCATCTGGACGTTCAACGGATTTCATCCCGTTGTCCTCCTCGCATCGGCGTGCAAAACTACACCTCCGCGCACCCCCCGAAAGCGCTTGAAGATCAACCCGAACCACTATTGCATGCGAACCTGCGGCGCGCGCTACTCCCCTTGCCCGGTCAACTTCCCTCGTCAAGCTCCCTCAACCGTCTCGGCGGAACGACGGGTATGTTGATGCCCCGGGGGGTCCTGCCGGTCCGGAGAGCGGCCGAGCATAGAGCACAACTGGGAGGGCCTGAGCTTTGCGGATCGGTAAGATAACTGTTGGCGCACTTGATGAATGGTCGCTGAGTCCTGGCTCGGTGACCTCGTGGCATCCGACGCCTGCAGCTCAGGAAACCGCAAGAAACGCACCTGTGAGCTCGGTGCCGGTTAGCTACATGCAGAGCCAACATCTGCGTAATTACACCCAGCGTAAAGCCGCGGGGTTGAACTTCTCGCGGCAGATCATCGCTAGCTGTGAGGTTGCTGGGCAATGTGATATCTCGGCGATGGATCACGCCGTGAATACCTACCTGCGCAGGCACGACACATTCCGGAGTTGGTTCAAAGAAGGCGACGACGGCCAATTCGTCAGGCATGCAATCGAAAACCCGGATGATATCGAATTCGTGCCGGTCGATCAGGGTAACTTGTCAGTCGACGAAATTCATGCCCACGTCGTGGGCATACCGAATCCCCTGGAATGGGGCTGCTTTACGTTCGGCATCATCCAGAACGAGAACCACTTCACTTTCTTCGCTGCCATGGATCACGTTCATGGCGACGCGACATTGATCGGCACCACAATGATGGAAGCCAACGGAATGTATTCGGCGATGAGCGGCAGCGGACAGGCCCTCACCCTTCCTGACGCCGGTAGCTTCGATGACTTCTGTGTCCGCGAGCGTGAGTACACTTCGGCGCTGACCTTGGAATCACCAGGAGTGCGTGCCTGGATCGAGTTCGCTGAGAACAACCAGGATGGATTTCCGGAATTCCCGCTGCCGCTGGGGAATCCGAACGAGTCGACCAGCAGCGCCTGGACCTCCGAAGTGCTCTTGAGCCCGGCGCAGACGGAACGCTTCGACGCGGCGTGCTCGGCAGCCGGTGCCCGTTTCGTCGGCGGCCTGTTCGCATGCCTGGGCCTGGTCGAGCATGAGTTCACCGGTGCGCTCACGTATTACGGCCTCACGCCGAGGGATTCGCGCACGGCCGGCGACAATTTCATGACACAGGGCTGGTTCACCGGTCTGATTCCGATCACCGTCCCGGTGGCGGCAACCTCTTTCAGTGACGCCGCCTGGGCGGCGCAGCAGTCTTTCGATTCCGGCCTGGACATGGCACGAGTTCCGTATTACCGCGTGTTGGAGTTGGCGCCGTGGTTGAACTGGCCACAGCCGAACTTCCCGGTATCGAACTTTCTGCACGGCGGAGCGGCGCCGCTCAACGCCATCCTCGCGGCGGGCGACATGGGGCTGGCGAACAACATCGGAATGTATCCGGACAACCGGTTCTCCTACCAATTGACGATCTACATCTTCCGGTACGGGGAGGGCACGGTCATGGCGATCATGCACCCCGACAACCCGGTCGCCGAGAAGTCGGTCACCCGCTACCTGGAGGCGATGAAGTCGGTGTCGTCACGAGTTGCTGACAGCGGGCACTGGGGCCGGGTCGCGTAGCGGAGAGCAAACAAATGGTCATGGACTTTCCGCTTTGCGTCGCCTTCGAGGTGAAGGTGAGGGCAACATGCGACGGTTAGCCGATTTCGTGGTGCGGTGGCCCTGGGCAGTGATCGGGGCCTGGGCCGCATTGCTGATCGCGCTACCGCTAACGTTCCCCTCCCTCGGCGCGATGGCCGAGAAGCACCCGCTGGCAATCCTGCCGAACGACGCGCCGTCGAGCGTCGCTGCCAAGAAGATGACCGAGGCGTTCCACGAATCGGGCAACAACGATCTGTTGTTGGTAGCCCTGATCAACGAGAACGGGCTGAATTCCTCGGACGAGGCGACCTACCGCAAGCTGGTGGACGCGCTGCACGACGACGTGACAGATGTCGAGAGCGTTCAGGATTTCATCGGCACCCCGCAACTGCGACAGTTCCTGACCAGCAAGGACAAGACCACCTGGGTGCTTCCGGTGGGCCTGGTGGGTGAGTTGGGCACACCGCGGGCAATGGACTCGTTCAATCGGGTTTCCGAAGTGGTCAGACTCAGCACGGCCGGCAGCCCGCTGGCCGTGCACCTCACCGGTCCTGCGGCCACGGCCGCCGATCTGACCGTGGCGGGGGAGAAGGATCGACTGCCGATCGAGATCGCGATCGCGATCCTGGTGCTGGCCGTGTTGTTGTTGGTCTACCGCAGCGCTGTCACGATGCTGCTGCCGTTGATCACGATCGGGTCGTCCCTGCTGATCGCGCAGGCACTGGTGGCGGGCTTTTCGCAACTGACCGGCGCGGGTGTCTCGAACCAGTCTGTCGTATTTCTGAGTGCGATCATGGCCGGTGCCGGCACGGATTACGCGGTCTTCCTGATCAGCCGCTATCACGACTATCTGCGGTCGGACAACGACTTCGACGAGGCCGTCCGGTCCGCGATGATGTCGATCGGGAAGGTGATCTCCGCATCTGCCGCGACGGTGGGGCTGACGTTCCTGCTGCTGAGCTTCACGAAAATGGGTGTGTTCAAAACGGTCGGGGTGTCAGCCGCGATCGGTATCGGCGTGGCGTATCTGGCGGGAATGACCCTGCTGCCTGCCATCCTGGCTCTGGTCGGTCCTCGTGGCTGGGTCAAGCCCCGGCGTGAGCTGACCGCCCGGTTCTGGCGGCGTTCGGGCATCCGCATCGTTCGCCGTCCGGTTCCGCATCTCGTCGCCAGCGTTCTGGTGTTGGCGCTGCTGGCCGGCGCGGCGATCTTTGCCCGCTACAACTACGACGATCGCAAGGTGGTGGCGGCGTCGGCACCGAGTTCGATCGGGTACGCCGCGGTGGAGCGCCATTTCCCCATCGCCCAGTCCATTCCCGAGTACATCCTCATCCAGTCACCGCACGACCTGCGCTCACCGCGTGGTCTGGCGGACCTGGAGCAGCTGGCTTCACGTGTCGCCCAGTTACCCGACGTCGGGCTGGTCAGCGGCATCACCCGGCCACTGGGTGAAGTACCCGCGGAATTCCGGGCGACCTTCCAGGCCGGCATCGTGGGCGACCGGCTGGCCGACGGTTCCACCCAGATCGACCAGCGGTCGAGTGATCTCAACCGACTGACGGCCGGGGCCGATACGCTGGCCGACAGCCTCGCCCAGGTGCGCGCCCAGATCAACCAGATCGCGCCCAGTCTCCAGAGCGCCGTCGACGCGGTCTCCTCCGTACGCACGGAATACGGCGGCGACAAGCTGGTGAAGGATGTCGACACCGCGGCCAAGCTGATCGACAGCATCAACGCGTTGTCCAACTCGATGGGGTACAACTTCTCCGCCGTCAAGAACATGTTCGCCTGGATCGGGCCGGTGCTGATGGCGTTGAACGGCAACGCAGTCTGCGATGCCAACCCCTCGTGCAGTGACAGCCGCCTTCAGATGCAACGGCTCATGGACGCCAACCAGGACGGCAGCCTCGACAACATCAACGACCTCGCCCATCAGCTCAACGGCGTCGGCGGCGGGCAGACTCTCAACGCTACGGTCAAGAAGCTGAACGCGGCGCTGGCCAGCGTAACCAAGGCGGCCAATGCCATGGGGATGAACAAGCCCGGCGGTCCGCAGTCGGGATTGAAGGACTTGCAGAGCGGTGCCAACCGCCTGGCCGGTGGAAGTCGCGAAGTGGCCGGTGGCGTGGACGAACTCGTCAAGCAGGTCAAGGTGATCTCGGCCGGGCTGGACCAGGCCTCGGCGTTCCTGCTGACGATGCGCAACGACGCCGCGGATCCGGCACAGGCGGGGTTCAACATCCCGCCCGAGGTGCTGAACATGGAGGAGTTCAAGAAGGCCTCCGCGGCGTACGTCTCGCCGGACGGCAAGTCGGTGCGGTATCTGGTGCAGACGAAGCTCAACCCGTTCAGTCCCGAGGCCATGGACCAGGTCAACGAAATCCAGAACATCGCCCGGGGCGCGCAGCCCAACACCACGTTGGCAGACGCCTCGATATCGATGGGTGGTTTCCCCGCTGGACTGCGGGACACGCGTGACTACTACCAGCAGGACATCCGGTTCATCATCATCGGCACCCTCGTCGTCGTGATGCTGATCCTGATGTTGTTGCTGCGTTCGCTCGTCGCGCCGATCTACCTCGTCGCGTCGGTGGTGATCTCTTACCTGGCCGCACTGGGCATCAGTGTCGTGGTGTTCCAATCGCTACTTGGCCAGCAATTGCATTGGAGCGTGCCACCATTGGCCTTCGTTGTGCTGGTCGCGGTCGGAGCCGACTACAACATGCTCCTGGTGTCGCGAATGCGCGACGAGTCTCCGCACAGCATCCGGTACGGCATCATTCGCACACTGAGCTCGACCGGAGGGGTGATCACCGCAGCGGGCCTCATCTTCGCCGCCTCGGTTGCCGGACTGATGTTCTCCAGCATCGGCATGGTGGTGCAGGGTGGCTTCGTGATCGGAATCGGCATCTTGCTGGACACCTTCGTGGTGCGCACCATCACGGTGCCTGCCATCGCTGCGCTGCTGGGCAAGGCCAACTGGTGGCCGTCACGAATGAGCGATCAGAAATCGCTACGCACACCGGCGACCAGCGCATGACCTCGGCGGGAAGCGCGCATACGTGATGTATGGAAAACTCGAAACGAAGCAAAGCGGGCAGGTGCAGAGATGAAGAAGCTACTCGCAGGACTGACGGTGCTGGTAACTGCCGGTGTCACAGGGTGTTTCGGCGTCGGATCGGCGGCCGCCGATGACACTTCGGCCCCCGGCGTATCGAACGGTGGTACGCCGCCCCCCGCGCCGGCAGACCCCGGGACCGCGTACGCCCTCGGCGGAGCTCACGTTCTCGGCATCCCCTACGACGAGTACATCCGCATGACGGGTGAGCAGTGGTTCCCCGGGATGAAGCGGGTGAAGGTGGACTACCCGGCTGGGCAGGTTCAGGGCCACACCCTGGAACGTCTCTTCCCCGGGATCGGCCCGATCGGTGAGCAGATCTACCCGGGCCTCGGCCTCGACGGTCCCAGCATCGGCGAGTCGGTCGATGAAGGTGAAGGCAACCTCGATGCCGCCATCCGCAAGGGCGGCAAGGGGCGGGCGATGGGGCTGTCCGAGGGAGCGCTCGTGCTCAACGCCGTGAAGGCGCGGCTTGCCAACGATCCGACCGCCCCGCCACCGGACCAACTGAGCTTCGCGACCTTCGGCGACCCGATCGCGAAGAGTCCCTTCGGTGAGAGTTTCCTGACCCAGAACTTTCCGGTCGGCAGCGTCGTGCCGTTCATGGATTACCGGGTACCGGCTCCCGTGGAGAGCCAGTACCACACCGACCAGTTCATCTCGGCCTACGACAGCATCGCCGACTGGCCGGACCGGCCCGACAACTGGATGAGCGTCCTCAACGCGGTCGCCGGCCTTGCCACCGGTCACACCGCGATCGCGTTCACCAATCCCAGCAATGTTCCGGCACAGAACATCCGGACGACGGTCAACTCCAAGGGTGCGACAACGACGACGTACCTGGTCCCAGAAGAGCACCTGCCCCTGGTGTTGCCCTTCAAATACCTCGGATATGACAAGGGCACGCTCAATCAGCTGGACGCGATATTGAAGCCGCGGGTCGACGCGGGTTATTCACGCAATGATGATCCGGCTACCGCACCGATCACCGTGGACCCGGTGAACGGCTTCGACCCTGCGGAGGTCACCGCACCGGCCAACGACGCGACGTTCGGCGGCGGCACTGATCCGATGTCGGAGATCGCCAACGGTGCCTTGTCCCTGTTGTCCGGCGGACACTGACAGCGGCGCCCGCGCCGACGAATTCGACGAGTTAGTACGGACGTGACATGACGCTGACGACGCCTCAATCAACCATTCTCTCGATGCTGCACGGACGTGCCAGTCTGCGTCCGGATGACGTGGCCTTTACATTCACCGACTACACCCACGACCCGGCCGGGGCCGCCGAGACCGTGACGTGGTCGCAGCTGTCCCGCCGGACGCTGAACGTCGCGCGACAGATCCGCCTCAACGGATCCGTCGGGGACCGGGCGGTGATCCTCGCTCCGCAGGGCCTGGAGTACATCCTGGCTTTTCTCGGTTCCATGCAGGCCGGGTTGATCGCAGTTCCGCTTCCATTGCCCCATCGCGGCTCCAATCACGACCGGGTGAGTGCGGTCTTCGTCGATACCGCGCCGTCGGTCGTCCTCACGACCTCCGCGGTCGCGCAGGACGTCGGCGATTACGTGGATCAGTCGCGTCTGGACACCGCTCCGAAGATCCTTCAGATCGAGTCCCTGGACGTGGATGTTCAGGACGGATCGGACCTGCCGAGCTTCGACACCTCCGAGTACCCGGAGACGGCGTATCTGCAATACAGCTCGGGTTCCACCCGACTGCCGACCGGGGTGATGATCTCGCACCGCAACCTGCAGGCGAATTTCGAGCAGTTGATGCGCTGTTTCTTTACAGATGGTGATCGTAAATCGCTGGCCAACGCCACCATCGTGTCGTGGCTGCCCTTCTATCACGACATGGGTCTGGTTCTTGGTGTCTGTGCACCCATTCTGAGTGGCTATCGCGCCGTGTTGACCAGCCCGGTCGCGTTCCTGGAGAAGCCGTCCCGCTGGATCCGGGCGCTGGCCGAGAATCCGTCTGCCTTCTCGGCCGCACCCAACTTCGCCTTCGACCTTGCGGCGCGCAAGACGAAGGACGCCGACCTCGCCGGGCTCGACCTCGGCGGGGTGGTGGGCATCATCAATGGCGCCGAGCGCGTGGAGCCGGCCACCTTGGAGCGCTTCGCCGACCGGTTCGCCCACTTCAACTTCGCCGACCACATGCTGCGCCCGTCGTACGGGATGGCGGAGGCCACCGTCTTCGTGGCCACCGGCTCGTGGTCCGAGTCGGCGGACGACGTGTATTTCGATGTCGACGAGTTGGCGGCAGGCCGCGCCAAGCGCTGCGCGGCCAGAGCCGGCACCGCGCTGGTGCAGTACAAGCTCCCGCAGTCTCCGATGGTGCGGATCGTCGACGTCGACACCAACCGGGAATGCCCGCCGGACGCAGTCGGCGAGATCTGGGTGCATGGCGACAACGTCGCGGCCGGCTACTGGAGCAGGCCACCGGAGGAGCAGCAGTGCTTCGGCGCCACTCTGGTCGACCCGTCTCCGGGTACGGTCGACGCCCCATGGCTGAAGACCGGTGACCTGGGCTTCGTCTCCGGCGGAGAGCTCTTCATCGTCGGTCGCATCAAGGATCTGCTGATCATTCGCGGGCGCAACCACTACCCCGAGGACATCGAGGCCACGGTCCAACAGATCACCGGCGGCCGGGTCGCGGCCATCTCGGTTCCGGTGAACAGCACCGAGAAGTTGGTCACCGTCATCGAGCTCAAGAAGCGAGGTGAGTCCCCGGTGGAGGCAGGCCATTGGCTCACCACGATCAAGAGCGATGTCACCTCGGCGATATCCAACGCGCATGGCCTGAACGTCGGAGATCTCGTTCTGGTACCCCCGGGGTCGATACCCACCACGACGAGCGGCAAGATCCGCCGCGCCGCCTGCGCGGAACAGTATCGCCAGGACGAATTCGCCCGGTTGGACGCCTGAGCGCAGGCCGACGAACACCGGCCGCTGGCTCTCGGAGGCGGCATACACCGTTGTCCGGGTGCGGATTTCGCGATGGTCGAAATCGATGTCGTGCCACGGATGCACCGGCGTCTTCACTGAGGGGTGACGTGCGGGTTCCGATCAGTGCGATTGCGGACCTGGCCGCCGGTGCCGGACGCGACGATGATGGCTACGGGCGGATCAGAGTGGAAGGGTGCTGTGTGAAGATGGAGGTGTTATGAGCGCAACAGAACTGAGCCCGACGTCCCTGCGTGAGGCGTTCGGCCACTTTCCGTCCGGTGTCATCGCGATCGCTGCCGAGGTAGAGGGCACTCTGGTCGGCTTGGCGGCCAGCACGTTCGTGCCGGTGTCGCTCGATCCGCCGCTGGTGTCGTTCTGCGTGCAGAACTCTTCGACCACCTGGCCCAAGCTCAAGGACCTCCCGTCGCTGGGGATCAGCGTGCTGGGCGAATCCCATGACGAAGCGGCCCGCACGCTCGCCGCCAAGACCGGGGACCGGTTCGCCGGGCTGGAGACCGAGTCACGCGAATCCGGCGCGGTGTTCATCCACGGAACCAGCGTGTGGCTGGAGAGCGCCATCGAGCAGTTGGTGGAGGCCGGCGATCACACCATCGTGGTGCTGCGGGTCAGCGACATCACCGTCAACGCCGATGTCGCGCCGATCGTGTTCCACCGCAGCACGTTCCGCAAGCTCGGCGCCTGACGTCCGGGGGCCTCGGCCGTCTCAGGGACGTGCAGCCAGCTCGTCGCGGTATTTGGCGATGCGCTGTTCGATCTCGCCGGCATCGTCCGGACGGCCCTCTTTACGGGCCAGGTCGGCCCTGACCGACAGTTCGCGGATCGCGGTCCGGATCTCGTTGACGCTGTGAGTCTGTCCCATGCTCATGGAGCTGCCTTTCGACGGTGATTGGCTGCTTTGTCACGAGCCTACGCCGTCGACCAAACGCCGAGTGTGCGCTCAGATCGCGTAATCATTCGAATCGCGATCTGAGCGCACACTCGGCGGAAGAAGCTAGCGCCTAAACAGCTTGTTGCCCAACCACACAATCGGGTCGTACTTGCGGTCGGCAACCCGTTCCTTCATCGGGATCAGCGCGTTGTCGGTGATCTTGATGTTCTCCGGGCACACCTCGGTGCAGCACTTGGTGATGTTGCAGTAGCCGAGGCCGAAGTCGTCCTGAGCCATGTCCTTGCGGTCCATGACGTCGAGCGGGTGCATGTCCAACTCCGCGATCCGCATGTGGAACCGCGGGCCGGCGAACGCTTCTTTGTTCTCCTCGTGATCACGCACGACGTGGCACACGTTCTGGCACAGGAAGCACTCGATGCACTTGCGGAATTCCTGGCTGCGCTCGACGTCCTCTTGCTGCATCCGGTACTCGCCGGGCTGCAGGTCCTTCGGCGGGGTGAACGATGGGATCTGCCGGGCCTTCTCGTAGTTGAAGGACACGTCGGTCACCAGGTCGCGCATCACCGGGAACGTCCGCATCGGCGTCACAGTGACGGTTTCGTCCGGATCGAAGGTCGACATGCGGGTCATGCACATCAGCCTCGGGCGGCCGTTGATCTCCGCCGAGCACGATCCGCACTTGCCGGCCTTGCAATTCCACCGCACCGCCAGATCGCCGGCCTGGGTGGCCTGCAGGCGGTGGATGATGTCGAGCACCACCTCACCGTCGTTCACCTCGACGGTGTAGTCGTGGAGCTCGCCGCCGGTTTCGTCGCCGCGCCACACCCGCAGGTTCGCGTCATACGCACTCATGCTCAGCCCTTCCTATCGGGGTGTTCGGCCAGTTCTTGCTCGGTGTAATACTTTTCGAGTTCGGACAGTTCGAACGTCGCCAGCAGGTCCGCCCGCATGGGCAGCTGCGACTCGGGCGTCACGGTCACGTCCGGCACCACCTGGTCGTCGCCGGACGCGCGGCACACCAGCAGAGTGTTGCGCCAGTTCGCGTCCATCTCCGGATGGTCATCGCGGGTGTGTCCGCCACGGCTTTCGGTGCGGGCCAGCGCGGCCTTGGCGACGCACTCGCTGACCAGCAGCATGTTGCGCATGTCGATGGCCAGGTGCCAGCCCGGGTTGAAGACGCGGCCGCCCTCGACGCTGACGTTGTGCACGCGGGTGCGCAGCTCGGCGAGCTTGGTCAGCGCTTCCTCGATCTCTTCGGCCTTGCGGATGATGCCGACCAGGTCGTTCATGCATTGCTGCAGTTCGGCGTGCAGCGTGTACGGATTCTCCGGGTTCGTGTGAGTTTCGAACGGCGCCAGCGCGAGTTCGGTGGCCTCGATGAGCGCGGCCTCCGACACCTTGGGCCGCTCCGGCAGCGCCTGCACATAGTCGGCTGCACCGAGTCCGGCGCGCCGGCCGAACACCAGCAGATCCGAAAGTGAGTTGCCACCAAGGCGATTCGAGCCGTGCATGCCGCCCGAGCACTCGCCTGCTGCGAACAGCCCGAGGGTGGCGGCGCCTCCGGTGTCCGGATCCACCTCGATACCGCCCATCACGTAGTGACAGGTTGGGCCGACTTCCATCTCGTCCTTGGTGATGTCGACTTCGGCCAGTTCCATGAACTGGTGGTACATCGAGGGCAGCCGGCGCTTGATCTCCTCGGTGGGCATGCGCGAGGCGATGTCGAGGTAGACACCGCCGTGCGGCGAACCGCGGCCCGCCTTGACCTCGGAGTTGATGGCGCGGGCCACCTCGTCGCGGGGGAGCAGGTCAGGGGTGCGGCGTGCCGAGTCGTTGTCCTTGAGCCACTGGTCGGCTTCTTCCTCGGTCTCGGCGTACTGGCCCTTGAACACCGAGGGGATGTAGTCGAACATGAACCGCTTGCCCTCGGAGTTCTTCAGCACCCCACCGTCACCGCGGACACCTTCGGTGACCAGGATGCCCTTCACCGACAGCGGCCAGACCATGCCGGTCGGGTGGAACTGGATGAACTCCATGTTGATCAGACCGGACCCGGCGCGCAGTGCCAGGGCGTGGCCGTCACCGGTGTACTCCCAGGAGTTCGACGACACCTTGAACGACTTGCCGATACCTCCGGTGGCCAGCACGATCGCGGGAGCCTCGAACAGCACGAAGTTGCCGGTCTCGCGGTAGTACCCGAAGGCGCCCGCGATCCGGTCACCGTCCTTGATCAGCTCGGTGATCGAGCACTCGTGGAAGACCTTGATCCGGGCCTCGTAGTCGCCGAGCTCGGCCTTGTCCTCCTGCTGCAGCGAGACGATCTTCTGCTGCAGGGTGCGGATGATCTCCAGGCCGGTGCGATCACCGACGTGGGCCAGCCGAGGGTAGGTGTGCCCGCCGAAGTTGCGCTGGCTGATCCGGCCGTCCTTGGTCCGGTCGAACAGTGCGCCATAGGTTTCCAGCTCCCACACCCGGTCGGGGGCTTCCTGCGCGTGCAGCTCGGCCATCCGCCAGTTGTTGAGGAACTTGCCGCCGCGCATGGTGTCACCGAAGTGGACCTGCCAGGAGTCCTTGGTGTTGACGTTGCGCATCGCCGCGGCGCACCCGCCCTCGGCCATCACGGTGTGGGCCTTGCCGAACAACGACTTGGTCACCACCGCCACGCGCAGACCGCGTTCGCGTGCCTCGATCACGGCGCGCAGTCCAGCCCCACCGGCACCGATCACGACTACGTCGTAGGAGTGCCGTTCCAATTCCGATGTCATGCAGTCTTTATCCCTAATTTGTGTAAATGGTTGCTAACCAATGAATCTCAGGTCGGAGATGGTGCCACTGGCTACCAGCATGATGTAGAAGTCGGTCAGCATCAGGGTGCCCAGCGTGATCCACGCGTACTGCTTGTGGCGGACGTTGAGTTTGCTGATCTGCGTCCACATCCAGTACCGCACAGGGTGTTTGGAGAAATGCTTGAGGCGTCCGCCCGCGACGTGGCGGCACGAATGGCAGGACAGTGTGTAGACCCACAGCATGATGACGTTGCCCAGCAGGATGAGGTTGCCGAGTCCGAAGCCGAAGCCGCTGGCGGTCTTGTCCGAGTGGAACGCGACGATCGCGTCATAGGAGTTGATCAGCGAGATGATGCCGGCGATATAGAAGAAGTACCGGTGGGTGTTCTGGATTATCAGCGGCAGCCGGCTCTCGCCCGTGTACTTCGCGTGCGGCTCGGCGACCGCGCATGCGGTGGGCGACTGCCAGACCGAGCGGTAATACGCGCCGCGATAGTAGTAGCAGGTCAGGCGGAACAGCAGCAGGAACGGCAGTGACAAGGCCGCGTACGGCAGCCACCACACGTCGGGCAGGAACTGTGGCCAGAAGTGGCTGGCCTCCGGGGTGCAGCCCTGGCTGACACACGGTGAGTAGAACGGCGTCAGATAGTTGTACTGCGGTACGTAGTAATTGCTCTGCAGGAAAGCGCGCACAGTCGCATAGACGACGAAGGCGGCGAAGCCGAGATCGACGACCAGGGGCGACTGCCACCACCGATCGGTCCGGAGGGTGCGCTCGGGGATCTGCGCTCGTGTTGACGAGAAGACCCCGGTCGCGCGACGGTCAGCAGTGGGTGCGCTCACGGTTCCCTTTCTTCAGTTCAGTTGTTCGGCGGGCGCAAGCACCCGCGTGCTCAGCGGTATCCGCCGAGACCCTCGTCGGCGACGTCCTGCCAGAACTCGCTTCCGTATTGGGTATCGGGGATGCCGATCTTTTCGCGGCCTTGTTTTTGGCGAGTGACGCCGTGACGCATTTCCAACTCTTCGGCGTCGATGTCCAACCGCTCGATGTCGTTGAGGATCCGCTCGGCGTCGTTCACGACGCGGCGCATGGCGGGGGAATCCCCGTACTTCGCCGCCAACGTGGTGACGCAGCGACGCATGTCGCCGATCAGGTTGTGCAGTTCGGAGAACTCAGTGGTGGTGGACAAGTGACCTCCTCGGGCTGAAGGTGTCGGGGCTCACAGTACGACAACCAATGCTAGCCACATCACGATCGGGACGTGATGCGCATCACGTCGAGACAGTCGGCGGCCGGCGCACCGGATGAGCTCCGGGAACCCAGGTCGTAGTGTTGGTTTCGTCGGCTTAGCGGCCGGTCGAAGGACATCTGAGCAGCACATCTGAGCATCTGGAGGACGTATGAGTGAGACCACGTTGCAGGACCGGGCTGCGGCGCTGCTGGCGCTGCACCGGCCCGGCAACCCCGTTGTGCTGCCCACGGTCTGGGACGCCTGGTCGGCGCGATTGGCAGTCGGCGAGGGGTTTTCCGCACTCACGGTGGGTAGCCACCCGCTGGCCGAGTCCATCGGCAAGTCCGACGGCGAGGGAATGTCATTCGACGACGTGCTGACCCGGGTACGGCAGATCACCGAGGCGGTGGATGTGCCGGTGTCGGTGGACATCGAATCCGGCTATGGCGAGCGGCCGGAGCGGCTGATCGAAGGCCTGCTCGACGTCGGAGCGGTCGGCTTCAACCTGGAGGACACCGTGCACAAGGAGGACAAGCGGCTGCGCAGTCCGGCCGAGCATGCCGAGTTGGTCGGGCAGTTGCGCGCGGCCGCCGACGCCGCGGGTGTGCACGTGGTGATCAATGCCCGCACGGACCTGTTCCTGCGCAAGGACGGGGACACCGCCGATCGGGTGGATCGGGGGATCGCGCGCCTGTCGGAGGCGGCGGCCGCCGGTGCCGATTCGCTGTTCCCGGCCGGCCTGGCCGACCCGGAAGGGCTGGGGCGCTTCGTTTCTGCCGTGCCGCTGCCGGTCAGCGTGACAGTTCCGGCGGATTCCGCAGACCTTGCCGCGTTGGCAGCCATCGGAGTGGGGCGGATTACCTTCGGGCCGTTCCTGCAGGCCGTGCTGAGTGCGCGGGCCAAGGATGTGCTGAGGCGCTGGCGCTAGCCGTTCGCGGCCGACCGGTCTTTTTGCGCGAACTTCCGCTTCTCGGTGTGCGATCTGTGCCAATAATGACGCACTGATACGTCGAGCAGGTGGGATGCGGCGATGGGTTGGCGCATGAGAAGTGTGGTGACACTGGCTGCGGCCGGTGGGCTGATGCTCAGTGGGATCGGCGCGGCACCGGCCGGGGCGGCGACGACGGTGCCGTTGTCGAACTCGATCCGCGGGTGTGATTTCACGAAGGCCTTGTTTCTCGGCGGGATGGGCTCGGGTTCCGGCTCCGGCCGGGCCAGCATCGGCGCAGACGGCTCGCACGTAGGTGCCGAGGTGTCGCTGCAGTCGGCCACGCCCGACACCGACTACCGGGTCAGGCTCATCCAACTGCCGAGGCCGTCGGTGGCGACATGCAACGTCGGGGATCCCGGTGTGGCGGGCGCAACGCTGCACACCGATGCGAGTGGGACGGCGACCGTGACGGTCGCCGGTCAATTGGCTGCGGATGCCACGCAGGCGTGGGTGGTCGTCGAGGGGCCGCCGCCACCGGGACGCATTCGCGGTGACGTCTACAGCTCGGACTTTCCGGTGAACATTTGACCCATGCGAAAGCCGGTGGAAACCAAGGGTTTCTACCGGCTTTCGGCGTCGGTCCGAAGAATCACCGTAGGCGGACGCGGACGGCCAGCGCCGCACATCCGATGACCACCGCGCCGCCGAGCACCGTCGACCAGGTCAGCCGTTCGTGCAGCAGCAACGCGGCCCAGCCGATGGTGAGAACCGGTTGGATCAACTGCACCTGGCTCACCTGCGTCATGGGTCCGATGGCCAGTCCGCGGTACCAGGCGAAGAAGCCCAGGTACATGCTGACGGCCGCGAGGTAGCCGAACGCCGTCCACTGCACCGGCGTCGCATGCGGCGGTTGCTGCACCACGGCCAGCGTCGTCAAGGCCAGCATCACCGGCGCCGCGACGACCAGGGCCCATGACACGGTCTGCCATGCGCCCAGTTCCCTGGCCAGCAAACCGCCCTCGGCGTACCCGATCGCCGCGGCGAGCACCGCGCCGAACAGCAGCAGGTCCGGCCAGCTCAGATGGCCGAGGCCGGAGCCGTGCACCATGGCGAACACCACCGCCGCCAGCGCTCCGGCGGCGGCCAACACCCAGAAGGTGACCGGCGGACGCTCGTGTCCGCGCAGCACCGCGCACACCGCGGTGGCGGCCGGAAGCAGCGCCACCACGATGGCGCCGTGACTGGCAGGAACGACGGTGAGCGCATAGGAGGTCAGTAGCGGAAACCCGGCCACGACCCCGGCGGCCACCACGGCCAGCCGCGCCCACTGCCGGCCGCTGGGCAGCGCCTGTCGGGTCAGGACGAGGGCGGCGACCGCGATGGCGGCGGCGACGACGGCCCGCCCGGCGCCGATGAACAGGGGAGACAGTCCGCCGATGGCGACCTTGGTGAACACGATGGTGAACGAGAAGGCCGTCACGCCCAACAATCCCCACCACAACCCGGGGTGGGATAGCGCTGACGAACTATGATGAGTAGCGCTACTCTGCTTCAACATGGATAACGATAGCACCGACCGCATCGTGTCCGGTCTGCGAAAGTGGGTCGCCACCGCCCCGCCGGGCGCGCAGCTACCGTCCAACCGCGCTCTGGTGGCGGAGTACGCCGCCAGCCCGGTGACGGTGGCCAAGGCCATGCGCACGCTGCGCAGCCAGGGCCTGGTGGAGAGCCGGCCGGGTGTCGGAACGTTCGTGCGCGCGGTGCGCAGCGCGCGCCTTCCCGACTACGGCTGGCAGACGGCCGCCCTGGGATCCCCGCAAGCGCGGATCCCGGCCATGTCGACTCCGCTGCGGAGCGTCGCGCCCGACCTGATCGCATTGCACTCCGGCTATCCCGTTCACGAACTGCTTCCTGCGCGGTTGGTCCGCACCGCATTCGCCCGGGCAGCGCGCGGGGACGCTGCGCTGAGTCCGGCGCCTGCACCCGGCCGCCCCGATCTGCAAGCCTGGTTCGCCCAGGAACTGGCCGAGTCGTTCGGGGCCGGCGTGACCGCGCCGACGGCACGTGAGGTGATCGTGCTGCCCGGCAGCCAGAGCGGCCTGAGCTCCATCTTTCGCGCACTGGTCGGATTCGGGCAGCCGATGTTGATCGAGTCGCCCAGCTACTGGGGCGCCATCCTGGCGGCGGCTCAGAGTGGTGTCCGGTTGGTGCCGGTGCCCAGCGGGCCGAGAGGCCCTGACCCCGAGGAACTTTCGCGTGCGTTCGCCGAGAGCGGGGCGCGGGTGTTCTACGCTCAGCCCAACTTCGCCAATCCGACCGGTGCGCAATGGGATCCGGACCTGGCCGGCCAGGTGCTCGAGGTGGTGCGCAGTCACGGCGCCTTCCTGGTCGAGGATGACTGGGCACACGATTTCGGTATCGACAGCACGTCCCGGCCGGTGGCGGCATCCGACGACGCGGGCCACGTCATCTATCTGAGGTCGCTGACCAAGAGTGTGTCGCCGTCGGTCCGGGTGGCCGCGATGGTGGCCAGAGGTCCTGCGCGCGACCGGATTCTCGCCGATCGCGGAGCGGAGTCGATGTATGTCAGTGGGCTGTTGCAGGCGGCCGCGCTGGATGTGGTGACCCAGCCGGCCTGGCGAACCCACCTGCGCGACGTGCGCAGGCAATTACGGGCCCGACGTGATCAGTTGATCACCGCGCTCGCCGAGCACGCACCCGGCGCGCAGTTGGAACAGGTGCCCCTCGGCGGGCTGCACCTGTGGCTGCGCCTGCCCGATGCGATCAACCTGCAGCGCCTGGTGCGTGAGTGTGAGGCGGAGTCGGTGCTGGTCGCGCCGGGCAATGAGTGGTTTCCCGCCGAGCCGTCCGGGCCTTACCTGCGACTCAACTATTCCGGGCCCGATCCGCAGCGTTTTGACGAGGCCGCCCGGGTCATCGGCCGGGCGCTGGCGCGTCAAGCGGGCTGACCGGCACACCGCCCGGCAATCTCACATCTGCGGCGCGCGGGCCGTGAGCACACCGTGACGGGCGATTCACACAGCGCGACATTTCGGCAACGTCGGGTTCCTAACCTCGCCGTATGTCGTCAACACAGAACGTCGTGGTCATCGGACACGGCATGGTGGGACACCGCTTCGTCGAGGCGTTGCGGTCCCGTGACGCCGCGGGCACCTGGCGGGTCACCGTCTTGTCCGAGGAAGCTGACGCCGCCTATGACCGGGTCGGCCTGACCGGTTACACCGAGCACTGGGACCGGTCCCGGCTGGCGCTGCCCGGCAATGCCTACTCCGGCGACGATCGGGTCGACCTGCGGCTGGGCTGCGCGGTCGCCGAGATCGACCGGGACGCCAAGACCGTGCGCACCGCCGACGGCGAGAGCATCGCGTACGACGCGCTGGTGCTGGCCACCGGTTCGTATGCCTTCGTGCCGCCGGTGCCCGGCCACGACCTGCCGCACTGCCACGTCTACCGCACGCTGGATGACCTCGACGCCATCCGGGCCGGAGCACTGGCCGCGCGTGATTCGAAGACGCCGGTCGGCGTGGTGATCGGTGGCGGCCTGCTCGGCCTGGAGGCCGCGAATGCGTTGCGCGCGTTCGGGTTGGCGACCCACGTGCTGGAGATGTCGCCGCATCTGATGGCGGCACAGCTCGATCCGGCCGGCGGTGCCCTGCTGAACCGGATGATCAGGGGGCTCGGCATCGAGGTGCACACGGGCGTCAGTACCGAGAGCATCCAGCCGGTGCAGCGGCACAAGCCGCTGAAGAAATCCCGGATCGACGATTCGGTGCGGGTGTCGCTCAATGACGGCAGCAGTGTCGATGCCAGTGTGATCGTGTTCGCGGCCGGTGTGCGTCCGCGTGACGAGCTGGCCCGTCAGGCCGGGCTCGACATCGCGCAGCGCGGCGGTGTGATGACCGATCTATCTTGTGTGACCAGTGATCCCAGCATCTTCGCGATCGGTGAGGTCGCGGCGATCGAGGGGCGTTGCTACGGCTTGGTGGGCCCCGGGTACACCAGCGCCGAGGTGGTCGCCGACCGGCTGCTCGGCGGCGCGGCCGAGTTCCCCGAGGCCGATATGTCCACCAAGCTCAAACTGCTCGGCGTGGATGTGGCCAGCTTCGGCGATGCCCAGGGCCGGACGCCCAACTGCCTGGATGTCGTCGTCAATGATCCGGTGAAGCAGACCTACGCCAAGCTGGTCCTCTCCGATGACGCCAAGACGCTGCTCGGCGGCATCCTGGTCGGTGACGCCTCGGCCTACGGCGTGCTGCGTCCGATGGTGGCAAGCGAGCTGCCCGGCGACCCGCTGTCGTTGATCGCACCGGCCGCTGAAGGCGCCTCCGGGGCCTCGGCTCTCGGTGTCGGCGCGCTGCCCGACATCGCCCAGATCTGCTCGTGCAACAACGTGACCAAGGGTGATCTCAAGGAAGCCATCTGCGGCGGTTGCGACGATGTGCCCAGCCTGAAGAAGTGCACGCTGGCCGGCACCTCGTGTGGATCCTGCGTCCCGCTGCTCAAGCAGCTGCTGGAGGCCGAGGGGGTCGAGCAGTCCAAGGCGCTGTGCGAGCACTTCAGCCAGTCGCGGGCCGAACTCTTCGAGATCATCGGTGCCACCGAGATCCGTACCTTCTCCGGTCTGATCGAGCAGTTCGGTACCGGAAAGGGTTGCGACATCTGCAAACCCACCGTCGCGTCGATCCTGGCCTCCACCAGTTCCGACCACGTGCTCTCCGGTGAGCAGGCCTCACTGCAGGATTCGAACGACCACTTCCTGGCCAACATCCAGAAGAACGGCAGTTACTCCGTGGTGCCGCGGTCGCCCGGCGGGGAGATCACCCCGGAGCAGCTGATCCTGATCGGTGAGATCGCAAGGGATTTCGACCTCTACACCAAGATCACCGGTGGTCAGCGGATCGACATGTTCGGTGCCCGCGTGGAGCAGTTGCCGCAGATCTGGGCGCGTCTGGTCGAGGGAGGTATGGAGTCCGGGCACGCCTACGGCAAGTCACTGCGCACCGTGAAGAGCTGCGTGGGCAGCACCTGGTGCAGGTACGGGCAGCAGGATTCGGTGAACATGGCCGTCGAGATCGAGAAGCGTTACCGGGGTCTGCGCGCGCCGCACAAGATCAAGATGGCCGTCTCGGGATGTGCGCGTGAGTGCGCGGAGGCGCAGAGCAAGGACGTCGGCATCATCGCCACCGAACAGGGCTGGAACCTCTACGTGTGCGGCAATGGCGGCATGTCACCGCGGCACGCCCAGCTGCTGGCCGGGGATCTCGATGACGAGACGCTGGTCCGCTATATCGACCGTTTCTTGATGTTCTACATCCGCACGGCAGATCGGCTGCAGAGGACGGCCCCCTGGTTGGAAGCTCTTGATGGCGGCCTGGACCACCTGCGCGAGGTCGTGTGCGACGACTCGCTCGGTCTGGCGGCCGAATTCGAGGCGGCCATGGAACGCCACGTTGCCGGCTACGCCTGCGAATGGAAGGGCGTGCTCGAGGATCCGGAGAAGCTCTCGCGCTTCGTGTCGTTCGTCAACGCACCCGATGTGGACGATCCGACCATCACCTTCACCGAGCGGGCCGGCCGGAAGGTGCCGGGCGCTACGGATATCGGCATTCCGAAGGTCCGTGGATACCAGGAGGCGAAATGACCCTGCTCGACGATGGCAACGACGTGTACACCCCTTCGGTTTCGGGATGGACGACGGCCTGCCGCTATGACTACCTGATGCCCTGCCGTGGCGTCGCGGTACTGCTTCCCGACGGCTCGCAGGCGGCGTTGTTCCGTCTCGACGACGGCACGTTGCACGCGGTGGGAAACATCGACCCGTTCTCCGGGGCCGCGGTGCTCTCGCGCGGGATCGTGGGAGATCGTGGCGGACGCGCAACGGTGCAGTCGCCGATCAAGAAACAGGCCTTCGCACTCGATGACGGTCGTTGTCTCGACGACACGGCCGTGGCGATCCCGGTCTACCGGACGCGGGTCACCCCGGGAGGGTTCGTTCAGCTCGCGGCCTGATCGGTCGCTTTGCTCCAGTGCGCGTCCCGTCCTTGGAGTTTGCGGCGTTCGACGGCGCCGCGTCGTTCGAGCACCGTCAGATTGCGGTACACCGACTCGATGACGACGGGTGCACGGAAATGCTCGTGCATATCGTCGCGTAGCTGTGAGGTCGTCATCGGCCGGGACGTGCGTTCCAGAGTGTTCAGCAGGTGTTCACGCAGACGTTCGGCCGGGACCCGGTCACCGGGTCGCACGTCCGAGTACGCCGCCGTGGCGGGCAGCGCCCACCGGTGTTGTCACCTGCACCTTTACCTGCACTCCCGTCGCATCGTCCGATGATCGCGATAACGATAGCTGAGTATTCGGCCCTGATCTGACACGGTGAGCCGCCGGCAAACGATCGGGGAATTTGTTACCGCGTCAACTACCTGTACAGCGGCGGTTTCTCAAGGGAATTTGCCAGAATTGCACCATCGGTGAATGTCATCAAAGGCGTGGCGTACGTCTCGCTGGCTAACTAGAATAGTTCGCTGGGTGTGTTTAGACTCCCTCTCAAGGAAGCGGCGTCAGAGGGGCTGACAAGGGATGTTTGCGCGTTCGGTTTTGAATCTGGTGGGGGCGGCAGCGATGCTGGGCGCACTCGGGGCAGCGTTGGTGCCTCTGGGTTTGAATGCCGTGGATCGTGCCGGCGAACCCATTCCGTGCGGTAACGGAGCTCATCCGAACTACCAAGTTGCCGCTCAGCAGGACCGCCTGAACCTGGATCAACACACGCTCGCCGGGCCGGGATACATGGCCAGTGACTACGTCGAGCAATGTTCGGAGATGGTCGGTGCGCGACGATCTGCGGCCTTCTCGGTCGCCGGCGCGGGTGGGGCGCTGATGATCGTGGGCTGGGCCGGCCCGTTCCTTGCGCAGTCGATCCGGTTACGCCGCGGCAGGCAGGCTCAGTACCCCGGCGCGCCGGAAGCGGTTCGCAATCAGCCGAACCATGCCGGGGTGGGTGCCCAGTGGTTCACTGACGAGGTCGGCGCCGGATTCACGCAGCCGGTCCTGGAAAAGCCCGTCGGCGAGCAGGTAGGACGCCACAGCTATGCGGCGATGGCCGCGGCTGCGTTGCGCGGAGACGGCTTCGGCAACACTCGGCGCGCCGGTGGCGGCGAAGGCCAGTTCTACGCGATCGCCGGTCATCGCTGACAACAACGCGGCGGTGCGGCGAAGGTCGGATTGGGCATTTCTGTCCGAGGTGCCTGCAGCTGCCAAGATCACCGAATCGCCCGGCCGCCATCCCGATTCGACGAGCCGATCGGCGAGGACCCGGACCGTGCCCGGGCAGGGGCCCAGTGGCTTGGTGACGGTGACCGCCGGGTGCTCACTGGCGGTCACGTGCGCCGGTACGTCGACCCGGACGTGATAACCGCCGGCCAGGAAGGCGGGCACCACCACCGCCGGGCAGTCGGTGGGCAGGGACGTGAGGACCTCGGCGGGGGTCGGCCCGACGACGTCGACGAAGGAGACGTGCACCGGCCGGCCCAACAGGTCGGATACTCGCGCGGCGAGATCGCCGATCATGGCCACCCCGCCCGGCTTGCGGGTTCCGTGCGCCACCAGGACCAGGCTCATCGGGTCCGGGCCATCTCGGCGTCGTCGACGGCCAGCCGGTAACCCCGCTTGACCACCGTCGACACGATGTTCTTGTCTCCCAACGCAGTACGAAGCCGCAGCACCGCGGTTTCCACGGCGTGGGTATCGGTGCCGGTGCCCGGCAGCGCGCTGAGCAGATCGAACCGCGACACCACCGCCCCCGGCCGTTGCGACAGCGCCCGGATGGTGGCCATCGAGGCCGGAGACAGCGACTTGACGGTGCCGTCGACCAGGACGCAGGTGCCCCGGATCTCGAGCGAGTGTCCGGCGACGTGGACGGTCCGGGCCTGGAGCAGGGGCAGTTCATCGGTGATGTGACGGGCCAAGGCGCCCAACCGCATCCGCTCCGGTGCCGAGGTCGGCACACCGAGCCGGACCAGCGGCCGCGCGGTGACCGGGCCGACGCACATGGCGTGGACGTCGGTGCGCAGCGCGGCCAGCACCCGGTCTGCGAGATCCATCTCGGTGGCCCGCATCAGGACCGAGGCAACGGCCATGGCCGAGGTGAAACTGACTGCATCGAAACGCCGTTCGGCGATTCCGGCGACCAACTGGTCGAATTCGCCGTCCCGTGGCGCGGGATGCCAGCGGTACACCCGGATCGGCACCACGTCGGCTCCCGCGGCCCGCATCTCGTCGAGAAACTCGGGGAAGGGGTCCCATTCGTCGGTGGCTCCGTGCAGTTGTACGGCGATCCGTTGTCCCGCCACCCCCTGATCGATGAGGTAGCGCAACACTTCCCGGGAGGATTCCGATTCCGGTGACCATTCCTCGGGCAGACCGGCGGCCCGCAAGGCCCCGGTGGCTTTCGGGCCACGGGAGACGATGCGGGCCTTGCCCAGCGCCTCGGTGAGTTCGCCGGCCAGGCCCCACCCGTCGGCCGCGGCGAACCAGCCGCGGAAGCCGATACCCGTGGTGGCCACCACGATGTCCGGGGGCACGGCGATGAGCGACTCGGTGTGCGCGCGCAGTTCCTCGTCGTCGGGCAACGGGACCATCGTGATGGCGGCCGCACTGGTAACCGTCGCGCCGCGCCTGGTCAGCAGCGCGCTGAGCTCGTCGGAACGTCGGGCGGAGGTCACCGCCACGCGAAAGCCGGTGAGCGGTGCCCAGTCGGGCTCGGTCATGGGTCCAGTCAAGGTATCGCGTGTTTCCAAGTGATTACCCGGCCATTGCCGAGGCGTGTCGGACTTCGGTGGCCGTTGTGACGTCCGGCGCAGCAGGCCGGCGGACGTACCGGAACCACGTGCACGCCGAGGCCACCACGTAAAAGACCAGGAAGATCCAGAACGCGGCGGTGGCTGAGCCACTCGAGAGGTACGACTGACGCAGGGCCAGGTTGATGCCGACACCGCCCAGGGCACCGATCGCGCCGGCGAATCCGATCAGCGCGCCCGACATCGACAGGGACCACCGCTGCCGCTCCTCCTCGCTGACCTGGAGGGAGTGGCTGCGGGCCTCGAAGATGGACGGGATCATCTTGTAGACCGAGCCGTTGCCCAGGCCGCTGAGCAGGAACAGGGCGACGAAGCCGATGACGTAGCCGATCATCATCAGGCCGTTGGCCGCGCCCGTGGTGTGATCGTCGATCATGCTGATGGCGACCAGCAGCCCGGCCGACAGGATCATGCCGCCGAAGACCGCCAGGGTCACCCGTCCACCACCGATCCGATCGGCCAGCTTGCCGCCGTAGACCCGGGACAGCGAGCCGAGCAGCGGGCCGATGAAGGCGATCTGCGCGGCATGCAGGGATGCCTGTCCCGCAGTCTGGCCGCCTGCGGCGAAGTTGATCTGCAGCACCTGGCCGAAGGCGAAGGCGAAGCCGATGAAGGATCCGAAGGTGCCGATGTAGAGCAGCGAGATCACCCAGGTATCACGTTCTTTCAGAATGGCTTTCATCGCGCCCAGGTCGATCTTGTGCTGTTCGAGGTTGTCCATGTAGAGCGCTGCACCGATACCCGCGACGGCCAGTGCGACAAGGTAGACCGCGCAGACCCAGTACGGGGCCCGGTTGCCCGCCGTGGCGATGACCAGCAGGCCGACCAGCTGGATCATCGGCACCCCGATGTTGCCGCCGCCGGCGTTGAGTCCCAGTGCCCAGCCCTTGAGCCGTTGCGGGAAGAACGCATTGATGTTGGTCATCGACGAGGCGAAGTTCCCGCCGCCGAAGCCCGCCAGGGCCGCGCACAGCAGGTAGGGCCAGAGCGGCAGGCCCGGATGGGCCAGCAGCAGCATGGTTCCCACGGTGGGGATCAGCAGCACGAAGGCGGAGAACACGGTCCAGTTGCGGCCGCCGAAGGTGGCAGTGGCCAGCGTGTAGGGGATGCGCAGGCAGCCGCCGACCAGCGTGGCGGTGGCGCCCAGCAGGAACTTGTCCCCGGCGGTGAAGCCGTACACGGCCTCGGGCATGAACAGGACCATGACCGACCAGATAGACCAGATGGAGAAGCCGACGTGTTCGGCGAACACCGACCAGATCAGATTCCGGCGCGCGATGTATTTGTTTCCTGATTCCCAGGCCAGCGTGTCCTCGGGATCCCAGTTGGTGACGCGATTCGACTTCAACAGAGTGGGCATGGCCGAAACGCTAGGAAGCGTTTATTGCCCGAATGCGCCCTGCGGTGACCCGGCCGTGAAATTCCGCTCACCTGCTCACACACCTGGGTGTGAGGCTGTGCGGCTGGTGGTTACCAGACGTCCCCGTCACGCCAGTCGCAGGTGATCTCGGCTGTGATGTCGAGTTCCAGGCCGGCCGGGAGATCGATCGGCAGTACGAACAGCCCCCGGTCGTCCTCGGGTGTGCGCGTCACACCGGCGGGCCGCAGCACCGAGGTCGTGCCCTGCCAGGGGACCCACCCGCGGGAGAAGTACATTTCCCGCGCGGATTCCGATGAGCTGAGTGCGCCGAGTTGGTAGGCGCCGCGCAGGACCTGCTCGACGGCATCCATCACGGCGGTGGCCAGGCCCTGGCCGCGCCAATCCTCGCGCACCGCCACAGCTTCCACGTAACCGCAGCGCAGCGCGGTGTCGCGGTAGATCAGGCGGCGCTGGACCACGGCGGCGTGGGCGATGATGGCGCCGTGATGGCAGATGAACGCGTGCATCCCGCCGAGCGAGTGCTCCCAGTCGGCGTCACTGAAATCACCGTCGAAGGCCTCGATGACCATGCGTCGCGCGCCCTCACGGGTCTCGTGGTCGAGATCGGAGGTATGGACGAGTCGCGCGGTGTGCAGGATCCCGCCTCGGACGGACGGCGAGCTGACATCCTGTATGGGCACACCCATGTTCTACCAGCGCTGCGCGCCGGTGTCTCCACCTGCCGGGCCGTCCAGCGCATAGGCCGAGCTCCCGGGCCGCCGTGCTCCCCGTGCGCCGTTTTCTACACCCGGGTCGTTGATCGCCGGGATCGCAACCCTCAGGTAGAAAACGACGACGGAGTGGTCCGGACGGCTAGCCCTGGAACGGCCGTCGGGGGTGTGCCCAGTGCAACCGGACGGTCTGCCCGGGCCGGGCCTGGCTCAGTTTGTCGATGTCCTCGTCGGTCACCACACCGATCACCGGGTAGCCGCCGGTAACGGGATGGTCGGGTCCGAGGATCACCGGAAACCCGTTGGGCGGTATCTGGATTGCTCCGCGGGTCGCTCCTTCGCTGGGCAGTTGGCGGTCGGGCCAGCGGTAGTCCAGCGGCATGCCGACCAGCCGCATCCCGACCCGGTCGCTGCGGGTGGTCACCAGCCAGTTGGTCCGGATCAGGACGTCGGGGTCGACGAACCAGTCGTCGCGCGGGCCCGGTACCACGTTCAGTTCCAGAACGTCTCCGCTGATGGAGGCGACGGGAGCCTGGTCGGTCTCGGGCAGGTCGGCGGTGTGCTCACCGACCGGCAGAATGTCGCCGGGTCGTAGCGGTGCCGGCCCGATCGCCGACATCACGTCGTAGCTCCGTGACCCCAGGACGGGTTCGACGGCGATGCCGCCGCGGACCGCCAGATAGCTGCGCAGGCCCGAGTGCGGGGCGCCCAGCGAGATCACCTCGCCGTCGTGCACGTGGTGAATACTGTTGGTGCCGAACGGAATACCGTTGACCGCCGGATCCGTGTCGGCGCCGGTGACCGCGATCGAAATGTCCCCGCCGCGCACCCGGGCCGAGAACCCGCCGAACATCACCTCGATGGTGGCGTGTTCACCGGGGTTGGCGACGAGTCGGTTGGCCAGCGTGTGGGACCGCCGGTCGGCCGCCCCGGAGCGGGTGACGCCGAGATGGGCCATGCCGGCCCGGCCGAGGTCCTCGACGAGGGCCAGCGGGCCGGTGCGCAGCACTTCGAGTGTCGTTGTCATGATGTCCTCCTCGCCGACTAGCCGATGGCCCGGAACTGCACCCACGTACCCGGGGTGAGCAGTGCGGGTGGGTCCCGATGAATGTCGAACAACACCGCGTCGGTGCGCCCGATCAGCTGCCAGCCGCCGGGCGACTGCCGTGGGTAGATGCCGCTGAACTCACCGGCCAATGCCACCGCTCCGGGGGGGACGTTGGTTCGGGGCTCGGCTCGGCGCGGTACCTGTAGTCGTTCGTCACCACCGACGAGGTAGGCGAATCCGGGCGCGAAGCCCATGAATCCGACCTGCCACTGGCTGCCGGTGTGCGCCGCGATCACCTGGTCCGGGGTCAGCCCGGTCAGGGCGGCCACGTCGTGCAGGTCGGCGCCGTCGTAGACCACGTCGATGGTCACGTCGGCCTGGCCGACCGGACGGACCGGGGCCGCGCCGGGTTGTAGCTGCAACTTGCCCAGCCGTTGTCGGGTGGGTGCCTGGTAGCGGGGATCGGCCAGCTTGATCAAGATCGTGCGCGACGCAGGCACGATATCGACCACACCGAGCAGTTGGGCCGCCGTGAGAGTGGCGGTCCACGCCAAAACATCGGCCGTGCTGTCGAACTCGAGCAGCAGAGCCTGATCGCCATAGTCGCGGGCGGTGCCTGGGTTCAGGCTCGGTCCCGCGTCCATCACCTCTGATGTCACACTCATGACCTGAAGCTACCCGCGAGTAGCTAAGAAAGCGCCTGCTCTATGAACCTTGCCAGAGGTGCCTTATCGAAGCCTCACACGGCGGCCTGATACGTGGGCTCGCGGCGCTTGATGGTGGCGATCACGCGGTAAGTGATCGGCAGCATGATCACCTCGACCGCGGTCTTGTAGACCCAGCCCAGCGCTGCATAGGTGACGAAGTCGCCGAAGGTGTTGATGCCGATAGCGCTGGCCGCGATACCGCAGAAGACCAGCGTGTCACCGAGCTGGCCGGCGAAGGTGGATCCGACCAGACGGGCCCACAGGTGCTTTTCCTTGGTGCGTTCCTTGATGGCCACCACGACCCAGGCGTTGATGGTCTGTCCGACGATGAACCCGGCCAGGCCCGCCACGATCAACTGGGTGTAGGCGTGGACGATGTTCTCGAAGTGCTCCTGGTTGGTGTAGAAGTCCGCCGCGGGCAGATAGATGGTGGCCCAGAAAGCGAGCGCGGCAAGGGCATTCATCGAGAAACCCAGGAAGATCGCTCGGCGTGCGGCCTTGAATCCGTACACCTCGGAGAGCACGTCGCCGATCACGTAGGTGAGGGGGAAGACGATGAACCCGCCGTCGGTGATGATCGACCAGTTGCCGATGATCGGTCCGAAGGCGACGCCTTTGGTGGCGGTGACGTTGGAGATGATCACCAGGGCCGTGAAAACCGCGACGAGTACCGGATAGTAGGCCGAGCCGATGCTGGCGGTGCCGCGGTGTTCGGAGTGTTCCTGGGTGCTTGTCACCCGGTCATCTTGTCAGGTCAGTGCCTGGTTGAGCAGCGGTGGCAACTGGTCGGCGACCAGCGGGTAGGACAGCGGCGAGGCGAACGCGATGGCGCCGGACAGCTCTTTGGGAGTGAACACGTGCCGCTTGCGGGTGGTGGCTTTGAGTTCGGCGATGCCCGGGTCGGCCAGCAAGGCGTCGCGCTCTGCGTCGTTCTCGGTGGTCCAGATCAACACATCGGCGGCGTCGAGCACCGAGGCGAAATCTGAGCGCGGGATCAGGTCTGGCGTCGGAGGGACCGCGAAGCCCATCTGGGTGAGGAATTCGGTCCGCCACCCGGTCTGGGCCTGGACACTGTCGCGGAACAGGGTGCCGGCGAGCAGTATCGCCTTCTTGCCGGCGAAACGCGGATTGTTGGTGGCCACTGCCTTGAACTTGTCGTCCACGCCGGTGACCAGCCCTGTCGTCGCGTCGTTCTGGAACAGGGCCTGGCCGATCAGGGTGGCCTGGTCGCGCCAGGGTTCGAAGAACGCGTCCGGTCCGGACTGTGCGATGGTCGGGGCGATCTCGGAGAGTTTGGCGAAGGTGTCGGCGTCGAGTCCGGCATTGGTGGCCACGATCAGGTCCGGCTTGAGCGCCGCGATCGCGTCGACCTGGATCCCGTCGGTCAGGCCGAGCACGGTGGGCTGGGCAGGTCCGAGTTTCGGTTGAGCCCAGGGCCACACCGCGAACGGCTCACCGCCGAACCACTCGGTCGTCGCGACAGGCACGACGCCGAGGGCCAGCAGGTTGTCCTGCTCGGTGAAGCCCGCGCTGACCACACGTTGCGGTGGACCCGGGATGTTGGTGTCTCCGAAAATGTGGCGGACGGTCACCGACCCGTCTTTCGCAACTTCTCCGGGTTTTTGCGTGCTGCATGCGGCGACCAGGGCCATCCCAGCGGTGACCGTGAAAAACCCTCGTCGCGACCAGGTTGTCGGCACTTAGCCAGGGTAACCGTTTAGCTACCCCGTGGTGAAGGTGCCGAACAATCCGCCGAACAGGATCGAAGCCAGACCCAGTGCCACCACGATGTTCACCACGGTCGCCGCGGCGAACAGCACGATCGGCCGCCAGCCGGCTTCCTTCAGGCCGCGGAGCGAGAACTCCAACCCGATGGCCACGAACGCGAAGATCAGGAACCACGTTCGCAGGTCGTTGACCGTTGCGATGGCCGATTTGCCGTCGGCGGCGAACTGCAGGTACAGCGTCCCGATCACCGAGGCGGCGATGAAGCCGAGCACGAATTTAGGGAAACGGTCCCAGAATTCGCGCAGAGACGGGCGTGCCACGGCTGGGTCAGGTGTGTCAGTTCGGCGTTCGACCTTGAGGGCGAAGTACGCGGTGAGCGCGATGGCGACGATGCCGATCAGCGCGTTCTGCGTGGTCTTGACGATCGTGGCGATCTGCAGTGCTTGCTCGCCGGCGATCGTGCCTGCGGCGGCCACGGCCGCGGTGGTGTCGATGTTGCCGCCGATCCAGGCGCCGGCGACGGCGTCGGACAGCCCGAACACGTCGGCGAGCCAGGGCAGCAGGAAGATCGACGGTAGTGCGAACACGATGACGAGGGACGCGGCGTAGGCCAGTTGCTCTTTTCGGGCCTGAACGGCGCCGGCGGCCGCGATGGCCGCGCTCACCCCGCAGATGGAGACGGCCGAGGCCAGTAGCGCTCGTAGTTTGTCGTCGAGCCCGAGCCGTCCACCCAGCCACCAGGTGAATCCGAAGACGATCGAGATCAGGAGAAGTGCCTGGATGATCGCCGGTCCCGCGGCAGTGGCGAGCACCTTGAGGTTGATCGACGCTCCGAGCAGGACCAGGCCGGTCTTGATGAAGAACTCGGTGCGAAACCCTTGGGACAGGACGTCGCGGACCGCGAACCTGGCCAGCACGGCGTTGCCGATGAGCCCGAGAGCGATTGCGTAGACCGGGAATTCGATCGATTTGGCGACTTTGGCCAGCGGTGTCCCGGCGGCCCAGTGGGGCACCTCGGTTTCCAGGAATCTGGTCGCCGCGCCCAGCGCGATGACCACGAGCACGCCGGCGACGGCGTAGCCGATCCTCGGCGATCGCTGTTCGGAGCGTTCCTCGGTGCTGGTCATGGGATCACGCTGCCGGGGATGGCGCCGACGAGCACGAGGGCCAAGAGGGTGAGGCCGACGATCACGGCCAGCCAGTCTTCGTTCACGCGCGTCACGCTAGGAACATCCCGATTCGGCGGGGAGCGTTGCGATCTCTGCGAATACAACCAGTTACGTTCGCCGCGAGTAGCGCTGCGTTACCGCCGATGACCGGCTATTGTCGTTCCCGCATATTGGGCGTGCCCCGGGTTCTATTCTCGGCCCACGGGGACCTACTGAGGAGTGGTCATGCGGAGCATGTGGCGTCCAGTGTTACTCGGCCTGGCCGGGTTGACCGTACCTATCGCTGTCGCCGCCGCACCGCCGGCCGCCGCCGACTGTGTCGACGCGGGCGGTTCCACGGTGTGCGCGCAGGGCAATGTGCGTGGCGGGGGTCCGACCCCGCCCAAGGCCGGTCCGTATTACCCGTATTACTGCGCCAACGACTGGTACTGCGGCGATTGGGGCTTGGACATCAATATCGATCCCGGCCCGCCCAACGGCGGTGGTGGCGGTGGCGGCTGGCGCCCCGACCGCCCCGGACGTCCGTGAGCTGTAGCTCAGTTATCCGAGTCGACTTAGGAGCCACGATGTTCTCCCGTGTGATCGCCGCCGGCGCAATCAGCCTGTCGCTCTTGGCCGTTGGTGCGCCTGTCGCCGCAGCGGACGAGCCGAACTGCACGGCCGCCGACCTGGCCGGTGTGATGGCCGGGGTCCGCGCCTCCACCTCGGCGTATCTGTTCACCCATCCCGAGGTCAACGCGTTCTTCACCAGCCTCAAGGGGCAGTCGAACGCGCAGATGGCCGAATCGGTGAAGGTCTACCTCGAGGACAAGCCGCAGATCCGGGCCGAATTGACGGGTATCCGGCAACCGGCGATCGATTTCCGCAACCGCTGCGGCGGGTAGGCGACTCAGGGCTGCACGAGCCCGCGCAGCAGCACCGCCAAACCGAACTCGAACGCGTCGTCGGCGCGTGCGGGCCTTGGCGCACCGGTGTCGAGCGCAGCGGTCAGTTCCGGGCCGACTTCGGCGCTCGACTCCCAGGGCCGGTCGGGTGCAGTGAGGTCCAGCGCGGACCCGAGCACGTAGTTGTCGACCAACGTGATGATCCGCAAAGTGTCGGTGGGGTTGAAGCCGCCGCGGGCCAGGGTGATGGCGATGGCGTTGTACATGGTCAGAGCCTGGCTGCTGTTGACCGCATGCGCCGTGAGCAGGGGAATCAGCTGCGGGTAGCGGGCGAAGCTGCTGCGGTACGACCGCATGATGTCGGCCAGGATGTCGATCCATGGCCGCTCGGCGTGGAGGTCGGGCAGGTGCACCTCTGACATGGCCCGTTCCCGGAGGAGTTCGACGATCTGCTCGCGCCCGGACACGTGGTTGTACAGCGACGAGGGGCTGACCTTGAGCTTGCGGGCCAGCTCGGGGATGGTGAATCCGCCCGTTGTGCACACGAGATCCATTGCTGCACTGGTGATTCGGTCTAGCGACAGGATCGGTGTCGGTGGCCGCCCCATGGATTGTCCCCCTTGTTCGATCTGACCTCTTTACAAATGGTGGTCTGCATCACACAATAAACGAATCGCATTCGTTTTAGGAGTCCCATGATCACGCTCACTGCGAGCGCCCCCGACTCGCTGTCGCGCAGCACCGCGTCGCAGCGACCGCCGCTGCGGGTGGGGTTGGTGCAGCACCGCTGGCGGCCTGACGTCGACAAACTCACCAAGGTGCTGCGCGACGGCATCGACCGCGCCGCCGGTGCAGGCGCCACCGCGGTGTTCCTGCCCGAGATCACGCTGCTGCGCTACCCGGCCGACACCCCGGCCGGGCCCAACCCGGGGGAGGGGGCCGAGGACCTGACCGACGGCCCGACCTTTGCGCTCGCGGCCGAGGCGGCGCAGGCCAACGGGATCTTCGTGCACGCCTCGCTGTATGAGAAGGCTCCCGCGGCCGATGGCCTGGGCTACAACACCGCGATCCTGGTGTCGCCGTCGGGCGAGCTGGTCGGGCGTACCCGCAAGATGCACATCCCGATCTCGGCGGGGTACTACGAGGACACCTACTTTCGACCGGGCCCGGCTTCTGCGGACGACGACCCGTACCCGGTGTATGACCCCGAGGGGCTGGGAGCGCGGATCGGCCTGCCCACCTGCTGGGACGAATGGTTCCCCGAAGTGGCCCGCAACTATTCGCTCGGTGGCGCCGAGATCGTGGTCTATCCGACCGCGATCGGATCGGAGCCGGTCTTCCCCGCGTTCGACACTCAGCCCCTGTGGCAGCAGGTGATCGTGGCCAACGGCATCAGCAGTGGCTTGTTCATGGTGGTGCCCAACCGAACCGGGGACGAGGGCACCGTCTCGTTCTACGGCTCGTCGTTCATCTCGGACCCCTACGGTCGCGTGCTGGTGCAGGCGCCGCGCGACGAGGAGGCCGTGCTGGTCGCCGATCTCGACCTGGACCAGCGACGGGACTGGCTGGAGCTGTTCCCGTTCCTGGTCACCCGCCGCCCTGACAGCTATGGCCGGCTGACCGCCCCGATCGACCCTGCCCACCCGTACGGCGACGGCCATGAGGCCACGCCGGTCGTGAAATAGGAACGGTTGGTGACCTCGTATCTGATGCCCGCCGAGGGCGCACCACAGGATCGGGTGTGGATGGCCTTTCCCTCTGAGGGCTATTCGCTCGGCGACACCGACCAGGCGCGCCATGAGGCCCGGTCCACCTGGGCCGCCGTGGCTCACGCCGTGGGCCAGTTTGAACCGGTCACGATGCTTGTCGACCCCGCCGAACTCGCGGTCGCGAAACGCTATGTGTCTCAAGACATCGAGCTCATCGAGGCGCCGTTGAACGATGCCTGGATGCGGGATATCGGGCCCACGTTCGTGCACGCCGACGACGGGTCGGTGGCCGCCGTCGACTGGACGTTCAACGGTTGGGGCGCCCAGGACTGGGCGCGCTGGGACCGCGACGCCAAGATCGGGGCGATGGTCGGCGAATTCGCAGGCGTCACCGTCGTACCGTCCGCGCTCGTCAACGAGGGCGGCGGTATCCAGACCGACGGGCACGGGACCGTGCTGGTCACCGAGACCGTGCAGCTCGACCCGCACCGAAATCCCGGCGCCACCAAGGCCGGGGTGGAGACCGAACTGGCGCGCACCATCGGCGCCACCGAGGTGGTGTGGCTGCCGTACGGACTGACCCGCGACAGCCAGCGCTACGGCACGCGCGGTCACGTAGACATCGTCGCGGCCCTCACTGCCTCGGGACGTCTGCTCCTGCACACCCAGCGCGACGAATCACATCCGGACGCCCTGGTGTGCAAAGGAATCCGATCGGCTGTCGAAGGCAGGTTCGACATCGTCGAGATGCCCGCGCCGGCCACTCTCACCGATGCCGACGGTTACGTCGACTACAGCTACATCAACCACCTGGTTGTCAACGGCGGCGTGATCGCCTGCGCATTCGATGATCCGCATGACGCGGAGGCGCGGGCGATCCTGGCCGAGCAGTATCCCGGCCGCGAGGTGGTGGCCGTCGACGCCCGCCCACTCTTCGAGCGTGGCGGTGGAATCCATTGCATCACCCAACAACAACCATCCCCGCTCCGGAGGGAGGCCGTCGCATGACCGCCCGCAATATGCCGCCCGCGCTCGTCACGACGGCAACCCTGTTCCACGGCGGCGTGATCTGGACACCCGGCCACACCACCGATGCACTGCTCGTCGCAGACGGGGTGGTGCGGGCAGTCGGCGCCGACGCACTGGCGGCCACGGCGGACCGGACGGTGGACCTCGAGGGTGGATTCCTGATGCCGTCGTTCGGTGACGGTCACGCCCACCCGCTGTTCGGTGGCCTGGAATCGGCAGGACCTGCGGTGCGGCCATGTGAGTCGATCGACCAGATCGTGTCGGCGGTCAAGGAATTCGCAGATTCGAACCCCGATCAGGAGTGGATCGTCGGGGCGTCGTATGACGGCAGTCTCGCGCCCCATGGGCTGTTCGACGCGCGCTGGCTCGACGCCGCGGTCCCGGACCGGCCAGTGGTGTTGCGCGCCTGGGACTATCACACCCTGTGGGTCAACTCGGTCGCACTGCAGCGGGCCGGCATCACCGCCGACACCCCGGAGCCGGCCCTCGGGGAGATCCCGCGCCGCGAGGACGGCACCCCGCTGGGCACGCTGCGGGAATGGGGCGCCACGGATCTGATCACCGCGGTCATGCCGCCCCGGGACGAAGGGGTGCGGATCGCCGCACTGGGCACGGCGGCCGACTATTACCTGGCCCATGGCGTGACGTGGGTTCAGGATGCCTGGGTCGAACCGGCCGAGCTCGACGCCTACCTCGCGGCGGCCCGGGCCGGAGCCCTGCGGATGCGGTTCAACCTGGCGTTCTACGCCGATCCGCGCCACTTCGACACGCAGGTAACGCAATACGCCGCGGCCAGAGACCGGGTGGTGGCAATGGGTTCGCCGCTGCTGACCGCGCAGACCGTGAAGTTCTTCGCCGACGGGGTGGTGGAAAACGAGACCGGCGCTCTGCTCGAACCGTACTGTTCGGGCCTGCACTCGCACGGCATGCAGCTGTGGGAAGGCGATGCTCTGGCAGAGGCGGCCAGGAAAGTCGACGAGCTGGGCCTGCAGATCCATATCCACGCCATCGGCGACGCCGCGGTCCGCCAGGCCCTGGACGCCATCGAATACGTTGCACGGCACAATGGTCCGCGCGACCGACGCCCGGTGATCGCGCACGCTCAGCTCGTGGACGACGCCGACCTCGGGCGATTCGCCGAACTCGGGGTGATCCCGAACATGCAGCCGTTGTGGGCGCAGATGGACGCCCTGATGACGGTGCTCACGATCCCGCGACTGGGAGCCCAGCGTGCGGATCGGCAGTACCGGATGCGCACCCTGGAGAATTCCGGTGCGGCGCTGGCGTTCGGATCGGATTGGCCGGTCTCCTCGGGTGCGCCGTTGGACGGTATCGCGGTGGCGGTGTCGCGGTGCACCTCCGACGGTGAGCCGGCCGGCGGGTGGACACCTGAAGAGGTGCTCCCGATCGAGCCCGCCCTGGCGTCCTATACCGGCGCCGTGGCATATCAGGCCTTTGCCGAAGACGATTGGGGGCACATTGCCCCCGGGGCGAGTGCCGATCTCGTCTGGCTGGACCGTGATCCCAGGTATGTCCCCCCGTCGGAACTGTCACAGGTGCAAGTGCGCGCCACCTATCTCCAAGGCACACAGGTCTATTCGGCCGCAGAATGAGAGGAACTGTCATGGCCGATTTGGCTGAGGCCACCGAGGGGCGGTTGCGCCGCGCGCTCGGGTTGCCGTCGTTGGTGCTGTTCGGTCTGGTCTACATGGTGCCGCTCACCGTGTTCACCACCTACGGCATCGTCACTCAGACCACCGGCGGCAGGTTGTCCGTCGCATACCTGGTCACCTTGGCCGCCATGGTGTTCACGGCGCGTTCCTACGCCAGGATGGCGGTCGCCTATCCGGTTGCGGGATCGGCATATACGTACACCCAGAAGTCGTTCGGCGCGCCGATCGGATTCCTCGCCGGCTGGTCACTGCTGTTGGATTACCTGTTCCTGCCGATGATCAACTACCTGGTGATCGGCATCTATCTCAACGCCGCGGTTCCGGCGATCCCCGGTTGGGTGTTCGTCGTGCTGTCCATCGCGGGGGTGACGGTGCTCAACATCGTCGGCATCGTCTCGGTGGCCCGGGCGAATCTTGTCATCATCGCGATACAGGCGATCTTCATCGTGACTTTCTTGGTGTTGGCCTGTTCCAAGGTGTTCAGCCTGGGCGCGGTGGACCTGATGGCCCCCTTCCATGGTGACGGCGGCGCAACCGGATTCAGTCCGGTGCTGGCCGGCGCGGCCATCCTGTGCCTGTCGTTCCTGGGATTCGACGCGGTGTCCACGCTGTCGGAGGAAGCCAAGGATCCCAAGCGGTCCGTTCCGCAGGCGATCATGATCGCCACCGTGGTGGCGGGGGTGATCTTCGTCGTGCTGTCCTATCTCGGGCAGCTGGTGTTCCCCTCCAACCAGTTCACAGATGTCGAGTCCGGATCGCTGGATCTGATGCTGACGGCGGGCGGCCAGTTCCTTCAGACCTTCTTCACCGCGGCGTATGTCGCCGGTGCGCTGGGGTCCGCGATCGCGTCGCAGGCGTCGGTGGCCCGGATCCTGTATGCCATGGGGCGCGACGGGATCCTGCCGCGATCGTTCTTCGGTCACGTCTCGCCGCGGTTCGCCACGCCGGTATATGCGATCCTGGCGGTGTCAGCCGTGTCGCTGCTGGCCACCGTGATCAGCTTGACCACCCTGGCCTCGGTGATCAGTTTCGGTGCGCTGGTGGCGTTTTCGGTGGTCAACCTGTCGGTGATCAAGCACTATTTCGTGGACCGGCAGGAGCGCGACGGTGCGAGGGTGATCAGCAATCTCGTGCTGCCGCTGATCGGCTTCCTGCTGACCGTGTGGCTGTGGACCAGCTTGTCGGGCCTGACGTTGGTGATCGGGTTGTCTTGGCTGGCAGTGGGATTCGTGTGGCTGGCCGGGGTTACTCGCGGCTTCCAGCGGCCGACGCCGGTACTGGACTTGAAGGAGTAACCCCGCCCGCCATCCGTCAGGCGACGCTGATGGTCACGTCGATGTTGCCGCGGGTGGCCTTCGAGTACGGGCAGACCTGGTGTGCGTCATCGGCGATGGCCTGGGCGGTCTCGCGATCGACACCCGGGATGCTGACGTTCAGCCGTGCCCGCAGTGAGAATGCCCCGTCGGTGTTGAGCAGGTCTACCTCGGCGTCCACGGCGGTCTCGGCGGGCAGCTTCACGTTGTGCTTGCCCGCGGTCAGGCCCATGGCGCTCAGGAAGCAGGCCGACCAGCCCGCCGCGAACAACTGCTCGGGGTTGGTGCCGGAGCCGTTGCCTCCGGGCGGGGTGAGCTGGATGTCGAGGTTGCCGTCGGAGCTGTAGGACTCGCCCTGGCGCCCGCCGGTGGTGTGGGTCTGGGCGGTGTACAGCACGTTGTCGGTCTGGCTGGTGGTCACGGCGTTCTCCTTCGGGTGGATGGTCGGCTCCAATTGGAGGCGTTAGAGATGAACGCGGAGTTGCCATGTATTTCATCCCGTCCGACTAAATCGGATCCGATATAATTTGGATCATGGCGCCCGAGGCTCCGCAACTCTCCGATTTCCTGTGCTTTGCCGTCTACTCGGCCAACCTCGCGTACGGCAAGGCCTACAAGCCGATCCTGGACCGGCACGGCGTCACGTATACGCAGTACATCGCGCTCGTCGCGCTCTCGGAACAGGATCACCAGACGGTCGGCAGCCTCGGGGAGAAGCTGTTCCTGGAGTCGAACACGCTGACTCCGATCCTCAAGCGGCTCGAAGCGCTGGGCTACGTGACGCGGCAACGCGATCCCGACGACGAGCGTCAGGTGCGCGTCAGCCTCACCGACGCGGGCCGCGCGCTCCGTGCGCAGACCCTGGAAATGGACCTGCTTGCCGCGACGGGGTTGTCACTGGACGAACTCAAGACCATGCAGCGCGGCGTGTCTACGCTGCGGGACAACCTGCGCAGTTACTCGCGATCCGACGTTGATCCTGCGGCCACGGCGTGAACGTTCGAGTGGCCGGCGCCCTCCGCGCAGGGTGAACGTCGACAGTCCTCCGGGATGACCAGGACCGGGGTGGTGGAGTGTGCGACGACGGCGCCGGCCACGCTGCCCTCCAGGTGGCCCAGCAGTCCGCTGCGCCGGTGCGGGCCGACCACGATCAGGCTGGCGTTGTGTTTTTGCGCAGTCTCGACGATGCCTTTCCAGATGGGCGCCGCTTCGACGGTTGCGCTGCGGGCAGAGAAACCCGCTCTGGTGGCCAGCGATGCGCCGTGAGCAGCCGTCTGCTCGGCGGCCCGTCGAACCTCGGCTGCCTGGTCGGCGTCGAAATGCGTCGTCTCGACCGGAGTGAATCCGACATCCACCGGTTGCCAGACACAGACCACCAGGGCGTCGCGACCGGCCGGCAGTTCGGCGGCGGCGCGTTCGATGGCGCCGGCGGCGCGTAGTGATCCGTCATAGGCGAACAGCACCGGTCCGGTGGCGGCAACAGAAATCGCATCCGCCTCGGATGCTGTCACCCGCCGGTCACGGCTTGGTGCGGGGATCGGTGCGGGCAGGCCGGGACGGAGCCGCGCCAGCAGCGGCGGCGAGTACCAGGCCGGCGATTCACCGTCGAGGAACTGGTCGAGGTCGGGTGTCTGGGGCCGGGCGCCACTGAGCGCATAGACGGCTACCCCGAAGACGGCGCCACCGACGGCCAGTCCGAATCCGATCCACAGGGCGTCGCCGGCGCCGGCGACGAGACCGCCGGCCGCTCTGGCCGCGAAATGGGCGAAGATCGGCGCCACCATGAAGGCGGCCACGGCCCGCAACAACTCGATGATCGCGAACACCCGCTGGAGGCTGTTGGACTGCAGCGAGAATCCGGCGACGAACAGTGCGGGGGCCACCGTGGCGCCCAGCGCCAGCCCGGTCAGCGCCGAGGCCAGCAGTGCGAGCGGTTGGTTCGCGGGAATGGCGAGCCGGAACAGCACGATGCCGGCGGCGAGCAGGCCCATGCCGACGAGCGGAAGGTAGTGCATCGACCGTTTGGAGATGACCGAGCCGAACACGAATGCCATCACAATCGCGCCGCCGAGTTCCGGCAGGTACAGCAGCCCCACCTGTACCGGGCTGTAGGTCTCCATGAAGACCTGGGCTGTCAGCGCAGTCGCCGCGACCGACGCGGCCGCCGCGAACAGCGCGACACCGACGCCGGCGACGGGAATCGCACTGGTCAGCATGGTGCGCACGGTCAGCAACGGCCGGCGGGACCGGAACTGATACACGATGAGCAGCACGATCAGGGCCAGGCCGCCGAGCATCGGCACGATCGCCACCGGGTCGGTGAATTCATGGCTGGTCAGTTGTGCGGCACCGATGAAAGCGGCGGCGCAACCGACCGACGCCAATCCGATGGCCCGCAGGTCACGCGGTGCGTCGAGGTCGGCAGGCGGGGCGTCCTCAAAGGTCAGGGCCGCCATGATGAGGGCTCCGACGGCGATCGCGGCGATGATCCAGAACAGTGGCCGCCACGCGAGGGCCTCGGCCTGCGCACCACCGATGAACGGGCCGAGCGCGACGGCCCCGAACACGCACATGTTCATGATCACGGCGGTGTGCCGCAGCTTGTCCCTGGGGAAGCCGATGGTCAGCGGCGGCGCCGCGGCGATCAGCAGCATGCTGGTGGCCAGACCTTGCAGGATGTGACCACCGATGAACATCGCCCCGTTGACCGCCGACGCGGCGATCACCGACCCCAGGACCAGGACGACTGCATAGACCAGCAGCATCCTGCGCTGGGGCAGGTGCTGGGCGAATTGCACGGCCAGGACCGTGCCCACCGCATAGGCGGCATTGCCCAGGCCGAAGCCGAGGCTCATGGTCTGCGCCGACAGGTTCAGCTGCTCGGAGATGATCGGTACCAACGGATCGACCGCGGCAGACAACGCCAGGTAGGGGATCAACGCCAGGGTGACCATGGCGGCCACCGCGGGGTACCGGCCGGCGAGCGGGCCCTGGCGCATCAGCGCCGCCCGATGCGGGCCGTGGGCGGTGCCTGGCGCTGCGGCGCCGCGTTCGGACAGTCAACTAACGAGTTCGATTGGCGCACGTGTCCGTGGAACTGTCGGCGCCGCGCGCTTTATTCCGTTCTCAACGATCTGTCCCGCAATGTGGACAGCTCTCACGGAATTTTCCAGGAGCGCTCGACCCGGCTAAGGCTTGAGCTGCACCTTCAAGTCCTCGCCCGAGCGGGAGAACGCCCTGGCGTAACCGTCGGCGGCGTCGTCCAGTGACATCGTGGTGGTGAAGATCCCGTCCACGTCGAGCCGGCCGGCCTGCAGCAGTGGGATCAGTTCCGGCCAGGTCTGCTGGACCGGCGCGGTGGTAAAGCGGATGGTCAGGCTGCGCAGCAGGCAGCCCAGGGCGGGCATCGGGTAGGGCTGCAGATCGTGCACGCCGACAATGGACACCGTGCCGCCTGCTCGGGCGGCGTCGATGGCGTCGTTGATCGAGGCGTCCATGCCCACCGCGTCGATGACGGAGTCCACGCCGAGGCCGCCGGTGGCTTCCCGGATCGCCTGCGCCGAGGGCGGGGCGAAGGTGATGGCTCCCGAGGCTTCCGCGCGTTCGCGCCGGGCCTCCACCGGGTCGACGGCGAAAACCTTTGCCGCACCGAGGGTGATGGCGCTGCGCAGGGCGCACATGCCGACCGCGCCCAGGCCGATCACCGCGACGGAACCGCCGACCGGGATGTCGGCACGTTTGGCCGCCGCCCAGCCCGTGGCCAGGTTGTCGGTGAGCAGCAGGGCCTGCTCGGTGCTGATGCCCTCCGGCATCTTCAGGAGCTGAAAGTTCGCAGCCGGTACCGCGAGCAGTTCGGCCTGCGCGCCGCCGAGGAATCCGGTGCCGAAGATCTGGGGACCCTGCACGCAGCGGATCGGGTCGTGGGTCGCGCAGCCGCTGCAGTGCCCGCAGCCCGCCACCGAGGACACCAATACCCGGTTGCCGACGGCGAATCCGGTGACCTCCGGACCGATTTCGACGATCGTGCCGACGGCCTCATGCCCGACCGACACCGGATCGGCGATCGGGTAGTGGCCCTCCAGGAAGTGCAGGTCCGATCCGCAGATCGAGGCGGCCTCGACCTTGACGACGGCCCCGTCGGGACCGGGCAGGACCGGGTCCGGGCGGGTTTCGACGCTGACCTTTCCGGAACTGTCGACGACGACTGCGCGCATACTCACGCCTCCTGCACTGTGAAGTCTGACCAGACGGGCTCGTTGATGGCGGAACGGTATTCGCTCAGCCGCCACGGACTGACGGTGTGGATCTCACCGTCGGCATTCTTGAAGTACGAGTGCTTGACCGAGGGCTGCGCCCACACGGTCTGGCGGATCGCTTCCTGCGAGCGCCGGTGCCATTCTTTGGTCGGCTCGGGCAGCGGCTCCATGGTCTGCAAGCCCTCGGTGATCAGGTGCTCCAGGCACTGGTTGATGTAGCGCATCTGAAGTTCGGAGTTGAGGATGAGGCTGCCGCCGTGAGCCAGGTGCGTGCCCGGGCCGTAGGTCATGAAGAAGTTCGGGAAACCCGGCACCGTGATCCCGCGGTAGGCATACGGTCGCTGACCCCAGGCGTCGTGCAGGTCGACGCCGTCGCGCCCGGTGATCGTCATCGGGAACAGCACGTCGGTGGCCCGAAAACCGGTGGCGTACACGATGATATCGACGTCATAGGTCTCGCCGTCGGTCGTGACGACCCCGCTCGGGGTGATGCGTTCGATCGGGGTGCGAATCAGATCCACGTTGTCGCGTTTGAGCGCGCCCAGCCAGCTGCCGTTGTCCTGCAGTGTGCGCTTACCGGTGGCCGGATAGTCGGGAAGCACCTTGGCCAACAGGTCGGCGTCGTCGCCGACCTGGGTGGTGATCCAGTCGGTGAACATGATGCGGGCGATGGCGTTGATCTCGCTGACCGCATTGCCGTGGTCGTCGTAGTCGGGGTCCACCCGGGCCGCGTCCAGGCCCTTGTCGGCTCCGGGCCACAACAGCAGGAAGCGGTACCAGCGGCCGTAGTACGGCAGGTGTTCCATCGCCCAGCGGACGCCGTCGGCGACGGGCTCGTGGTACATCGGGTTGGGGAACATCCACTGCGCGGTGCGTTGAAAGACCGTGAGGTGGGCGACCTTGTCGGCGATGGCCGGGGCGATCTGGAAGCCGCTGGCACCAGCTCCGATCAGCGCGACTCGCTTGCCGGTGACGTCGACGTCGTGGTCCCAGTTTGCGGAGTGAAAAGCCGGTCCCGCAAAGGATTCCGCGCCCGGGAAGTCTGGGATCTGGGGCCGGTTGAGCTGACCGACGGCGGTGATGACGGCGTTGGCCTTGAGGGTTTCGGTGCCGGCGGCCGAGCGCACCGTGACGTTCCACATCCCGCCGTCCCATGCCGCGGACACCACTTCGGTGTTCCATCGGATGTTCGGTTCGAGGTCGTGGCGGTCCACCACGTCGCGGAAGTACTGGCGCAGTTCGTGCTGTTCGGCGAAGAAGTGATCCCAATGGTTGCTGGGCTCGAAACTGTAACAGTAGAAGTGGTTGGCCACGTCCACCCGGGCGCCGGGATAGCTGTTCTCCCACCAGGTTCCGCCCGGGCCGGCGTTCTTCTCCACGATGGTGAAATCGATGCCGGCCTGCTTGAGGCGTACCCCGGCCAGCACGCCGGATTCGCCGCAGCCGATCACGATGACGCTGAAGTCTTGTGTGTCCTGCAGCGGTGTGGGCCGCCGCGGGTCGACCCCCTCGAGGTCGAGCTCCTCGAGCATCAGCGGCAGGTTGTCCTCGTCGACCGGTTCGCAAGCCGCCCAGTCCAGCATCTCCCGCACCAGTTCGGCGGGCAGTGGATCGGGCACTGGGCAGCCGCGGTCGCGGTAGTCGGCGATCACCGGCAGCGCTACCGCACGGGCCCGGGCCTTGTCTTCCTCGCTCATGAATCCCTGGACCTCATTGAGGAACAGGCCGGCCTGTTTGAACTCGCGGATGTAGCGCGGGTCGCCGGTGATGTGCACGAGCGAGAGCAGCAGCGTCGGGACGCTGACCTGCTCTAACGCCGCCGCGATGTCGGCATCGGGGGTGGTGAACGGCTGGCCGACATGGAAACTCCGGGTCACGCGGCGTTACGCTACTGCCCGTAGCGTTATGTGACAAGGGGTGGTGTTGGGCGCACCCGTGCGACACCGGCGGCGCAGGCCGACAGCAGCGCGTAGCTACTCGGTCAGACGGCTGGGGGCGGCTTGCCGCCATGAGTCGAGCAGAATGTCGCGGAGTTCCTGCGAATCCTCGAGTTCAGCCAACCGGACCCGTACCCAGGCTGATGCGGCCTCGTGTTGGGGCACCCAGAACTTCTGCGGTTCGGCCGCGATCAATTCCTCGCGGTCAAATCGGGGGCAGCGCACGGCAAATGAGGTTTCGTCGTCGGGCACCGTAACGAACATCCTGCCCGCGACGTCGTAGGTCGGATGGCCCCAACGCTCTTTCTCGGCGGTCTCTGGGAACGAGAGCGCGATGCTGCGCACATCGTCAGCGTCGAGCACGGGTATCGGCCTCCGATCGAGCAGGGGTATGCCGCTCAGGCAGCCTACCGAGGTGCTCCATCGCGCAACCGCGCTCTGCTGCTGGTCGGCGTTTTGAAACCCGCAGTGCGGCTGCTGTCCCTAGCCGTCGACCCACTCCTCGTAGAACGGCGGCATCTCGGACGCCCGCCCGGTGAACTCTGGGGTGCGCTTGTCGAGAAAGGCTCGCACGCCTTCGTGGCCGTCGCCGATGCTCGTGTAGAACATGGCCAGCGAGTCGATCCGGTGCGCGTCGACGGGGTGCGGCTCGGCGGCGTTGCGGTACAGCATCTGCCGCATGAGCGCGACCGAGACCGGGGATCGGTCGCGGGTCCACGCGTCAGCCATGGCCCGGGCTTCGGTGATCAATGCGTCCGGCTCGTGGATGGACTGGGCTAGCCCGATCTCGCGGGCAGCCTCTGCTGTGAGGATGTCAGAGCGGTAGACCAGATCCAAAGCCGTTGGCATACCGACGATTCGGGGTAGGAACCAGGTGGAACACGCTTCCGGAGTGATCCCGAGCTTTCCGAAGACCAGCCCGAAGCGGGCCTTCGTCGACATGAGCCGGGCATCCATGGCCAGCGTCATCGTCGCACCGATTCCGACCGCGGCGCCGTTGATGGCAGCGATGACGGGCTTGCGGCAGGCGTAGATCGCCAGGGTTACCCGACCGCCGGTGTCGCGGACCCGGCTCAATTCGGGATCGTCGAGGTCGGCCATGTCGGCCAGGCTTGGTGACTTCGACTCGTCGAGGCCGAACACATTGCCCTGGCTCGACAGGTCCATGCCGGCACAGAATGCCCGGCCCTCGCCCGTCACGATGACGGCACGCACGGCGTCGTCGTCGTTGACCGCCACGAAGGTGTGCTCCAACTCGTCGGCCATCTCGACGGTGAAGGCATTGAGGTTATCCGGGCGATCGAGGACGACGGTCAGGATTCCGTCGTCGAGCTCGTGCCGGATCGTTTTGTACTCCACAGGTGCTCCTTCTCGGGTGAGTTGGTACTCAGCTTGCCCAAGGCGGGATTCTGGCTGCAACGGAGGCATCTGCCATCACCCGTGGACGTGCGCTCCCGCTGCGTCGTCGTGCGTCGGTGTGTGCCGTGGCGGTCGCAGGTCGAGTGTGCGTCGGCTCGCCGTGACCAGCTGGTCGTAGAGCTCGCCGTCGTCGAGGCCGGCGAATTCCACCCCGACGGCCGCTGAGATGCCGGCCATGACGATCGCGGCGCGGACCTGGCCGCCCACGCCAGGCTCCGCACCGGCGAGCAGATCGGCTTGCCGTTTCACGATCGCGCGCCATTGCGGTTGCCCTCGGAGGAGTTCGGTGACGCCGGGGTCGCCGGTGAGGATGGGAAACAGGTCGCGGTGCGATACGGCGAGGGAAATGTAGCCGGTGAGCATCGATTCGGCTTGGGCGCGACTCCCGCGCTGTGTTTCGGCGGTCTCCACGAGGGCGGCCAGCTCGCTGACGACGGGCTCCATGATGGCGGTCAGCAGCTCATCGCGAGTCCGGAAATGGTGGTAGATGGCCGATTTCGTCAGACCTAGCTCATCGGAGATCATCTGCAGAGAGGTGCCGGCGACGCTGTGCCGCCGGAACAGCTCGATGGCGGCCTCGATCAACTTCTGCCGGGTCGTGCCGCCGGCGCCCGCCGCGGAACCGCTCACCGGGCCGCCCTAAATGTAGCTTTCCTAACAGAATCGCCCTGCCTGACCATTCGTACAGTATATGCCTGTACGATTGGTCAGGAACCAGCTGTACGTTTGGTCAGTATTTCTGGCCCAAGCTGGTCAGCTTGCCTCAGCCCAGTCGAGGAGAACGCCATGCCGTTGAACACTGCACCGCAGCAGACTTCGTCCACCGATACGTCCCCGCTCCAAGGCGTCGATTTCTTCCACGACGCCGCGTTGGTCGCGGATCCCTACCCGATCCTCGAGCGCATGCGGACGGCCAGTCCCGTGCTCCGCGAGCCGTCGCAGGACGTGGTGATCGTCACCGGATACGACGAAGCACTGGCGGTGGTAGGCGACCACGACTCGTTCTCGTCATGCAACACCGTCACCGGCCCGACCCCTGGGTTCCCGGTGCCGCTGGAGGGGCTCGACGGGGCGGAAGTCCGTGCGCTGATCGATGCCCACCGTGACGAATTGCCGTTCAGTGACCAACTTCCGTCGTTCGACCCGCCGACGCACACGGCGCACCGCTCGCTGCTGAGCCGCCTGATCACCCCCAAACGCCTGAAGGAAAACGAGGCGTTCATGTGGCGCCTTGCCGATCAGGTGCTGCAGCCGTATGTCGCAGGTGGCGGGGGCGAGTTCCTCGGTGCTGTCGCGAATCCCTTTGCGCTGTTGGTCATTGCGGATCTCCTCGGTGTCCCCGAGGCGGACCGTCCCGAACTCACCGAGCGGCTGACCGGGGACAACTCGCTGGGCAGTACGGATGACACCGTCATGACGCACGCGCCGCTGGAATTCCTCTACCACCGTTTCGCCGACTACATCTCGGAGCGGCGCCGCGAACCTCGCGGTGATGTCATGACCGAGATGGCGCACGCGACTTTCCCGGATGGATCGACCCCGGAGGTCATGGATGTGGTGCGGGTGGCGGCCAATCTCTTCTCGGCCGGTCAGGAGACCACGGTCCGACTGCTGTCCTCGGCGCTGAAGATCCTGGCCGAGAATCCCGAACTCCAAGAGCGACTGCGCCGTGACCCCGACCAGGTCCCGAACTTCGTCGAAGAGGCGCTGCGCTTCGAGAGTCCGATCCGTGGGGATTTCCGGTTGGCCCGCGCCACCACGACGGTGGGCGGTGTCGAGATCCCCGCGGGCACTGTGGTGATGGTGCATTACGGTGCGGCCAACCGCGATCCGCGCCAGTTCGACAACCCTGACGTCTTCGACCTCGACCGGCACAACGCCCGCCGGCACATTGCGTTCGGTCGCGGTGTCCACAGCTGCGTCGGCGCACCACTGGCCCGGGCCGAGGCGAAGGTGGTGATCCAGCGGCTGCTGGCGAGCGCCGGTGCGATCGAGATCGACGAGGCCCGGCACGGAGCTGCCGACGCGCGACGTTACGGCTATGTGCCGACCTACATCCTGCGGGGTCTCACCGATCTGCACCTCAACGTGACCCCGGCCGCGGCCACAACAAAGGTGTCCCGATGAAAGTCGTCGTCGATGACGATCTGTGCCGCGGACACGGCGTGTGCGCGGCCCTGTGTCCGCAGGTGTTCACGCTGACCGACGGCGGCTACGCCGAGGCCATCGCCACCGACATCCCTCCCGAGCTCGAAGGCGCCGTCGCCGAAGCGGTCGTCGGCTGCCCGGAGCGGGCCATCCGGATCTAGCTATTAGTCAAGGAAAGAGTAATCATGTCAACAGATTTCGAGCGTCCCGACCGCACCGTGTTCGACCTCGCCGGCAAGGTGGTGATCGTCGTGGGCGGCGGGCAGATGCCCGGCCCCAAGATCGGCAACGGCCGCGCCACCGCCATCGTGGCGGCGCGCCACGGCGCCGAGGTGGTGGTCGTCGACCGCAACCTCGCTGCCGCACAGGAGACGGTGGACATGATCGCCGCGGAGAAGGGCAACGCGTACGCGGTCCAGGCCGACGTCGCCGACAAGGACGACTGCCAGCGCATCTTCGACACCGCGATGCAGAACAGCGGCCGCGTAGACGGGATGGTCTACAGCGTGGCGATCAATCCGCCCTTCGATCGGGTGAACAACTCGATGAGCGCCGACGACTTCAACCATGGCATCAACGTGAACATGCTGGGCTGCTACTACTGCAATCTCTTTGCCGCACAATGCATGGAGAAGAACGAGGGCGGTTCCACCGGCAGCATCATCAACATCTCGTCCATCGCCAGCATCAAGAACGAAGTCGGACTCAACATCGGGATCATGCCCTACGCACTGGGCAAGTGCGGGTTGAACTACATCACGGAACTGACCGCCGCACAGTTCGCCGCCGCAGGCATCCGCGCCAACACGCTGATGCTCGGCCCGATCGACTCGACGCTGGGCAACACGGATTCCCAGTCGCTGTTCGGGTTCGAGCCCGACGAGGTCGACGAGGCCTACGCCGAAGTCGTGAAGCTGAAGATGGGCCGGGCCAGTACCTGGGAGACCGGCTATGCGGCGCTGTATCTACTGGCCGACGAGTCGCGCTTCATGACCGGACAACAGATCCGACTCGACGGCGGCGCCACCCTGGTGCGTTGAGTCTCGATGCCGCCGGTCTCAGGGCTGCGGGTGCGCGGTCGGGCTCTGAGCCGACTCCCACTTGGACTCCAGGGACCGCGTGACCGGTGTGCCGGCGGCCACCTCCCGCTGGAACATCTCGCCGTCGTCCACCTCGAAGGTGACCAGGAAGCCCGATTCGGTCGGTTCCTTGTGGACCACTTTGCAGGCCGGTTCACCGCCACCGAAACTGATGATGTCGCCGGGGGCGACGTCGTCGATGTGGCTTCCGGTGTTGGGTTGAGACATGCCTTGTCGGTAGCCATTTTGAGCTGCCGCCAAACGGTGCGTCTCAGTTGGCGGGAACGTCAACGGCCATGCCGGCCAGTTGGTGACTCGTCTCGTCGTCTTCGTCGCCGGCGGTAACTCACTGCGCAACGCCGGCGCAGTCTAGGTTCATGGGGTGGACTTTGACGACTACCGGGCGCACGACGCCACATCATTGGCGAAACTGGTTGCTGACAAGCAGGTTTCGGCAGCTGAGCTGCTCGAGGCTGCGCAACAGCGCGCGGCGGCGGTCAACCCCAAGATCAACGCGATCGTGCGCGACGTTCCGGCCGCGCCGACGGACGATCTGACCGGCCCGTTCGCCGGGGTGCCCTTCCTGATCAAGGACCTTGCGCAGGACTACGCGGGCTTGCCCACCTCGGCCGGTTCGCGTGCGCTCATGTCGCTGAGTGCGGCCGAGCACGCCACTGTCGTGCAGCGCTGGATCGATGCGGGCCTGGTCATCTTCGGAAAGACCAACACCCCTGAGTTCGGTGCGAAGGGAATCACCGAGCCGGAGGCATGGGGGCCGGCCCGCAATCCCTGGAATCTGGACAGGTCGCCGGGTGGCAGCTCGGGGGGATCCGCGGCGGCCGTCGCGGCGGGCATCGTGCCCTGCGCCGGCGCCAACGACGGCGGCGGATCGATCCGCATCCCGGCGGCTAGCTGTGGTCTCGTCGGGCTGAAACCGGGCCGCGGGCTCACCCCGTCGGGTCCGGCAGTCGGAGAATCCATGCATGGCGCGGCCGTTCAGGGCGTCGTCTCGCGGACGGTGCGTGACACTGCGGCGATGCTCGATGTCCTCAGCGGTGGCGAGCCCTGGGGACCGTACGTGCCAGGTCTGCCGGCCGAGTCGTTCGCGTCCTGTGTGGGGGCGGATCCCGGAAAGCTGCGTATCGGGCTGCGGGTGCCGACGGCGATCAACCCCGCGCCCCACCGGGAGGCGTTCGCAGCTGTGGAGGCAACTGCTGCCGCGCTCACCGAGCTGGGCCACCATGTCGAGGAACTTCCCCAAGCACCGTTCGACGACGCCGTGCTGGCCCGCGACTTCCTGCTGACCTGGTTTGTCTACAGCGCATGGGAACTCGCCGAGGCCAAGCGGTTGACCGGCGCGGGTGACGAGTCCTTCGAACGGGACACGCTCATCATGGCGGCGATCGGTCGCGCCACGAGCAGCGTCGACTATCTGGATGCGGTGCAGCGGCGCCAGGAACACACGCGGCGGCTGACCACGTTCTTCGAGTCGTACGACCTGCTGTTGACGCCCGCCTTGGCAACCCTGCCGCCGCGGATCGGCGAGTTCGATCTGCCGGTCGTGCTGCAGCATGCGGCCGACGCACTGATCAAGACGCGTACCGCAAGCCTGTTGCGCTACACCAAGATCGTTGACGACATGGTGGACAAGAACCTCGGCTGGGTGCCCTACACGCAACTGGCGAACATCACCGGACGCCCCGCGATCTCGCTGCCGCTGCACTGGACCGCGGACGGTATGCCACTCGGTGTCCAGTTCGTCGCACCGCTCGCCGGGGAAGCGCTGCTGCTCAAGCTGGCAGCCCAGCTGGAGCAGGCGATGTCCTGGGCCGGTCGCCTCGCGCCGATCTGAGTTGTGGCCCTACGGATGGAGGTTCCACTGGCCGACATCCTGGGCTAGGGCATCGTTGACGTCGACTTCGAGCCCGCCGACCACCGGTCCGGGATTCGACGCGGTACTCACCACGCGTTGGTAGAGAACCGCGGCAGGGTGGACCTGACCGCCGGACCAGGACCGGGTCTGCCACGCCCAGGCGCGGCCGGGGGTGCTCGACCTGCCGACGACACCATCGCCAATTGCCCACTGGCACGGTCTGATTCCGCCGTAGATGCCGGTGCGCTGTACGCCGAGCACCGAGTTGATTCCGCGGAACCACTGCAGTGCGACGTTGTTCCAGGTGTTGCGGTCGATATCGTCGTCGACGCTGAAGAAGATCGGGGCACTCTGGCCGCCGCCGGCCGCGGTGTGCAGTTGCCAGGCGGTGCGGGCGTCGGCCACGCCACCGGCGTACCCGCGGGTGAAGTCCGACGGGGCGGTCCCGCCCGGCTTGCCGTACTGGTAGTTGCTGACGATCACCAATCCGGCGGCGGTCAACTGTTTGGCGTAGGGCAGGGTGATCGGTTTGGCGCCCATCGATGAGCCTGGACGCGACGTCGAGACGTAGTTGATCACCCCGGAGTGGCCGGCAGCTTTGATGTGCTGTGCCGGAATCTGACGCATCGCGAAGTCGATCAGCGTGGGGGCGGCGGCCGACGCCGCAGGCGCACCGACGCTTGCCGCTACCGCACCCAGCCCGGCCAGCGCCGACGCGGCGGCGGCGTAGCGCAGCGCGTCACGCCGGGAAACCGGACCCGATCGGCGCAGGTCGCTGCTCCCAGGCGAGTCCTGCATGCCGCGATGTTAACAAAGTGACTGCTGTTAACCCTGTTGCCTCGCGGTCTGTGCTCCATTCGTGATCTTGAAGGATGACCTCACTCTGACGGAGCGGGCGTCACATCACTGCCTGAGCCCTTGACCGACGCCTTCGCGCGATTCTCGGCCCGCACAGCCCGGCGTCCGCGCACGAATCCGGTCGGTGAGATCGCCGCTGACAGCAGCGCGTCCTCGCCCTTGACGAACGGGTGGAAGCCGACGCCGGCGCCGCCGCGACCCTTGACCGGGATGTCGGCGACTTCGGTGACCTTCCAGCTCTTCTCGGACGTCGAGAGGATGGCCTCGCCGTTCTCGCAGCTGACCGGCAGTGCGGCGATCACCTCGTCGCCGGCGTCATCGGCGACCAGCTTCACCCCGGCCACACCGTTGCCGGCCACGCCCTGCGGGTTCACCGCGGCGGGGTCGATGCGCAGGATCTTGCCGCGCCGCGTCACCAGCGCCAGGTGATAGCCGGTCGGCATCACCCCGGAGCGCAGCAGCCCGGTGATGTCCGGTGCCACCGGGATATCGCGGATCTTGAACGGCAGGCCGTTCCCGTTGGTGAACTTGACCCGGCCGTCGGTCCACACCGCCCATCCCAGACCCGAGGTGAGCAGGTCACCGTGGCTGTCGGAGAACACGCCGCGGTCGTCCAGGCGCCAGGAGGTGTTGACCTTCCGCTCCCGGGGGCCGTCCTCGTCGGCGCCCGACGCGGTCGGGGTGGCCTCGAAGTCCAGCACGGTGCGGCGGTCGAACTCGGGACCCTTGAACAGTTTCGCGGTCTCCACCAGCTCCTTGTCGATCACCTTTCGCCGGGCATCGGGGTTGGAGACCAGTTCGGTCAGTTCGGCGAACTCGGCGTCGAGCTTGTCGGCTTCGGCTTGCAACTCGATCACATCGAGTTTGGTCAACCGTCGAAGCTGCAGGGCCAGAACGTAATTGGCCTGCTCTTCGTCGATCTCGAACCGTTGTTGCAGTCCCTGCCGGGCGTCGTCGACGGTGTCGGAACCTCTGATGACCGCGACAGCAGCGTCTATGTCGAGGTGGATCTTCATCAGGCCCGCCACCAGGTGGCGGCGCGCGGTGACCTTCTCCAGCCGGTACTCGCTGCGGTGCAGCACCACCGAGTCGCGCAGATGCAGGAACGCCGAGATCAGTTCGCGCACCGACCACCAGCGTGGCACCCGGTCCTCATCGAGGGCGACAAGGCTGGCGGCGAACGTCGACTCCAGCGGTGTCAGCGCCAGCAATTGCTCGCGGATGGTCTCGGCGCTGTGGCCACGCTTGGCGGTGACGACGATGCGCAGCCCGTTGCGACGGTCGGTCAGATCCGACATGTCGGCCACGCCGGACAACTCGCCGGACTCGACCAGGGCCCGGATCCTGTCCTGCACAGTGCTACTGGCGACACCGGGAGGTAGCTCGGTGACGATGACGTTCTTGCCGTCGACAGTCAGGGTGCCGCGGACGGTGAACATGCCGCGGCCGGTGGTGATGTACTCCCGCAGGCCGTTCGAGCCGACCACGGTGGATCCGCAGCCCCAGTCGGGACCGGGGATGAGTTTCATCAACGTGTCATCGGTCGTGTTCGGTCGGGCCAGCAGAGCCCGGCAGGCGGCCATCACCTCACGCGGATTGTGCGCGGGAACCTTGGTGGCCCACCCTTCGGCGATGCCGACCGCACCGTTGCAGAGCAGCACCGGCCACTGGGCCGGCAGCATCGTGGGCTCGGTCCACTCGCCGTCGAACGTCTGCACCATGGGTACGGCGTGATCGTCGAGCTCCGCGGTCAGGGCGGCGCCGGGAGCCGACAGCCGCATCTCGGTGTAGCGGTCCGCGGCGGGAATGTCACCCTGGATGCGGGGGAACGCCCCTTGTCCGTCAATGACTTTCACGCGCTGGAACTCAGCGGCCATCAGTGCCGCGGCCCCGTACATCGAGGCGCCGCCGTGCGGGTGCAGGTTACCGGTGACCGCCGAGCAGATCTTCGAGGACTTCTGCGGCTTGTTGCCAGGCAGCAGTTTCGACTCGTGCATCTGGTAGAGCAGGCGGCGCTGGCCCGGCTTGAGCCCGTCGAACGCAGAGGGGATGGCGCGGTCGCTGACGCTGTAGAGCGCGAACGTCAGCTGGTAGTGATTCCAGTAGTCATCGGCGCTCTGGTCGAGCACCAGGTCAGGGTTCTGCTCAGGAACATCCAGGGTGGCGGTCACAGTACTTCTTCCTAGGTCAAGTCGAGCGCTGCGGTGTCGACACGGGCGGCGACTTCGGCCATCCACGTGCGCCGGCCTTCCGGCGGCCCGCCGAACAGGGTGTGGTGCAGCTTGGCTTCACCGTCGTCGAGATTCACTCGAATCACGGTGCGCCGCTGCGGATCCAGCACGGTGTTCCAGAAATCGTCGGCATCCATCTCGCCGAGACCCTTGTTTCGCTGCACTTCCACCTTGCGCTTGGAGGTGGCCTTCAATTGCGCCACGGCCGCGTCGCGTTCGGACTCGTCCTGGCAGTAGATCCGGTCCTGGCTGTCCTTGACCACGAACAGCGGCGGCAGCGTCACGTAGACCATCCCGGCCTCGACGAGGGGCCGGTAGAAGTCCAGGAACATCGAGATCAGGCTGGAGTTGATATTGCCGCCGTCGGGATCGGCGTCGGAGGCGAACAGGATCCGGTCGTAGCGGCACAGCTCCGGATCGCAGTGATCGCGCACGCCGCAGCCCAGGATGCGTTCGATCGAGTCGAATTCGTCCTTGGCACGCGCCTTGCTCAGTGCAAACCCATAGACGTTGGGCGGCTTGCCTTTCAGCGGGAAGGCTGCCTGGAACGTGGCGTCGCGCGCCGCCTTGATGGTGCCCAGCGCGGAATCGCCCTCGCACAGGAACAATTCGGCGCCCGAACCGCGGCCGGTCTCCCGGCTGGGCAGCAGCTTCGGCGGCAGCGACAGGTTCGTCCCCAGCCCCTTGGCTTTCGACGCCGCGCGGGAGCGGGCCTTCGCGCCTTCGGCGCTGCGCCGCGCTCGGGCAGACTCCAGCGCCAGCTTGGTCCACAGCGACACAGCGTCGTTGTTGGCCGGGTTGGCTGCCCAGATGGTGACGCTGCGTGCGACATCCGGGGCCATCGCCACGTTCAGCGACCGTGACGACACCGCCGTCTTGGCCTGCGAATCCCAGGCCACATCCGGTGCGCGGGTGTCCACGGCCAGGGCGGTGACGGCGACGAAGTCCTGTGGTTCCGGGCCGTCCTCACCCTTCGCCAGACCCAGGTCGCGGATGCGGGACGCCCGGTCGGCCAGTGCCTCGGAGAGCCCCTTCATCGCGGCGGTCAGATGGGATCCGCCGTTGGGGGTGCGCACGGTGTTGCAGAACGCGGCGACGGTGGCCGGCTCGGCCGGCCCCGCGGTCAACGACCAGCGGAACGGGGTCGGGCCGCGGCCGGTGGTGTACTCGCCGCGGCCTTCCACGGCCGCACGTACGCCGGGCAGGGGATTGCCCGAGGTGGTGCACATCAGGTCCAGCAGGGTGTCGGTGCCCCACGGGCCGCTGAACGGCTCGATCAGGGCGGGCGGGACTTCCTCGCCGGGCCAGCCCTCGTCGACGACGACCAGGTGCACCCCGGGCGACATCCGCGCCGCGGCATGCGCTCGCAGCAGGACCTCGCCGATGTCCACGGTCGAGTCCGGCACCACCGTCGCGTCGAACAGGATGCGCACTGTGGTGCCGTGCGCGTCGGGCTTGCGGTTGCCGGTGCCACGTAGTTTCTGGGTGTCCGAGCGGGTGAACTCCGCGGTCGGATCGAAGTCTTTGCCGTCGAAGGTGCCGGGGTAGCCGCCGCCGAAACTCTGTAGGTAGGTCTTGCCGGCCCGGCGCACGGTCACATCGGTACGGGCGGAGATGAACACCGCTGCCGCGGCGCCGATTCCGTTCAGGCCGGCCCCGGTGCTGGTGGCGTCGGTGTGCGCGGAGAACTTGCCGCCGGCCCGCGCGGTGCCCAAGGTCTTGACGATGCCGTTCTTCCCGGTGGTGGGGTCGGAGTCGACCGGAAGGCCGCGACCGTCGTCGGCGACGCTGACCGAGCCGTCGGCGTGCAGGGTGATGGTGACCGTGGACCCGCCGTGGCTGGGATCGGCGACCTCTTCGATCGCGTTGTCCACCAGCTCGCGCAGTGCCGTGTTGAGCACGTCGAGACCAAGATTCACCGCCGGCCGCAGGCGGGTGTGCTGGACATCGTCGAGCTCGGTGATGTCTGCGGCGTTGTAACTCACTGCTGGTCCTTTCCCACCAGGGCCGATGCCGGAGCGATCGGTTCCAGCCGCTCGCTGTGGGCGGGCGGCGTAAGCATTCTCTCTTGGAAGGCAGACAGCCTCCGACAGCCACGGCCGAAAGAATGGGCGTCTAATCAAGATCAGATGCCTCGGGGATTGTGCCGGGCTGATCCGCACGCTGACAATGTCATCTCTAAAAGAGATGGCTTTGATTCCAAACAATCGTTGGACTAGATCAACGTCCTCGGGTCTGATGGATCGGGTGGCGTCCGCCTTGTATGTCGGCCCTGCGCGGCTGCCAGGTGAATGTCGGTATATCCCAGTCTAATCCCGAAGGAGCAGGCAATGTCCGTGGTTCGGTTCCAGATGTCCTCAACGCTCGACCCCGTCGCACTCATGGACGTGCTGACCGACTTTGGGCCGTCCCGGCCAGATCGGTGGCCGACGATCGACGAGGAGCATTTTCAGGTGCATGCCTTGGGGGACACCTGGGCAGAAGTGACCGAAGGCACAGCCTCGGCGTGGGAGCGCGCCCGCTACGACTGGGACACCAAACGCCGGCGCGTCACGGTGACCACCCATGACTCGAAGGTCTTCGGCCCGGGCGGCGGCTGGGTATTTCAACTCACGCCGCAGGACACCGGCACGCGCGTCGACATCGAGCTCGTCCGCACTCCCACCGGGCTCAAGCGCAAACTGCTGGCTGCCCTGTTGCCGGCCGTCGCCCCGAGCGCGCTGAAGAAGTCGTTCGCCGGGCCCCTGGCCGCTAGGTGATCGACCAGAACTCCAGCAGCGTGCGGATCGTGGCCACCAGCGGTAGGGGCTGGTCCAGCATCGGATGGTGGCCGGCCTCGGCGAGTTCGACGAACGGGCCGCGCAGTTGCAGCATCGACCGGATCTGGGCCGCCATCGGCGGTGGGACCACGCCGTTCTCGCATCGCAAATACCCGACCCGGCAAGGGATTCGGGCAAACGTGTTCTCCAGGAGTTCCTGGTCGGTGGCGGTCTCGTCCATGAGATGGCCGCCGAAGATGTCCGGGTCGAACTTCCACACCCAGCCGTTGTCGGTCTTGCGCACCGACTGCACGGCGATGTGGTGACCGATGTAGGGCAGTGTCACGTCCTGCTTCGGTACCGCCCGGAACCGGGCCAGGATCTCGTCCTCGGTCGCGTATCCGGCGGTGTCGCGACGCCGGTTGCGCAACCGGACTTCTTCCGGGGCGCGATCACGCAGCGGGGAGTCGATGACCAGGATGCTGTCGATCTGTGCGCCGTAGCGGGTGGCGGCCGAGGCGCCCACCCAGCCGCCCATGCTGTGGCCGACGATCGTGGGCCGCGCCGTGGACCCGGAGGCGTCCGAGGCGGCGAGCACTTCGCGGGCCCAGATCGACAGGGCATATTCCTTGCGGGTGTCGCTCTCGCCGTGCCCGCTCAGGTCGGGTGCCACGACGCGATGGGTGCCGGCGAAGAACGGGGCGATGTGATCCCACCAGCCGGAGTGGGCGCCGCCGCCATGGACGAACACCAGCGGCGGATTGTCCGGATCACCCCAGCTCCGCACATGGATGGCGCAGCCGTCGACGTCGATGGTCGAGTGTTCGGGGGTCTGTTCCAGGGCGGAGGTGAACCACGCCGGGGCGTTCGCAAAGGGATGCGGGGCCTCCGTCGGCACTCCACGCCGAAACATGCGGTTCACCTGCTGATTCTGTCTCATCGTCGGAAATCGATCGAGACCCGCCCCGGCGTATGTCGGCCTGAGCGTCCCGCCGACGCTCAGGACAGCGCGAGGCTGGCGCCGAGCGCGATCATCATCACCGCGATCAGCCCATCAAGGATGCGCCAGGTCATCGGGGTGGCGAACAACCCGGCCAGACGGCGGGCCCCCAGGCCCAGCCCGGTGAACCACACCGCACTCGCGGCCACCGCGCCGGCGCCGAACAGCCACCGCTGCTCGTGGTGTTCGTTGGCCAGCGAGCCGAGCAGCACCACGGTGTCCAGGTAGACGTGGGGATTGAGCCAGGTCAGTGCCAGGCAAGTGACCAGCACCTCGGCCAGGCGCGCCGGGGTGCGCTCGGACGGGTTGAGCGTCGAGGGCCGGAAAGCCCGACGCGCGGCCAGGACGCCATAACCGATCAGGAAGGCCGCCCCGCCGAACTTCGCCACCGTCATGGCGTCGGGGTGCGCGGTGATCAGCGCGCCGACACCGGCGATGCCGGCGGCGATCAGGATCAGGTCGGAGACCGTGCACAACGCGATGACGGCGACGATGTGCTCCCCACGGATGCCCTGACGCAACACGAACGCGTTCTGCGCACCGATCGCGGCGATCAACGCCATGGTGGTGAGGAATCCGATGAGCACAGGTGAAGCCATGTGTTCGAGGCTATGGACGTGCGGTGATCAAGTACAGCTAATGATTCTTCAGATGAATTAGCCGTGCTTATGTCGAGGCTAGTGATCGGGCGGGTCGAGTGCCCCCCCGTTGTCGTTTCCGGTTCTCCGCTGGCAATTCCATTTGAAAACTGGCAAAAGTTGGCAATTGCCGGAATCAAATGGAAACCCGACCATGCACACTTGTTGGTCGAGGTCTGAAACGGGCGAGGCGCGACTTCGACGAGGTCTGCCGCCGTGGGGCTATTCTGTCGGTACTGGCTTGGCAGGGTGATGGCCTGATTCGGGTCGAATCAGTTGATAATGCGGATGTTTCGTCGCGGTGGTTCAGTTGAACTACTGCCATCCAGGTCGTACCGGGTGGGCCACTCGGCGTGGAAACGAAATCGCACGGTGGTGTGGTGACCCCGGGTGTTGGCACCAAAAGGGTGTCGTGAAGCCGGGAACGGATCTGAGTGGGCGAACGAAGCCGGCGGCAGAAAGCGGATCGGCCCACGCCCGTGTCGCGGGATGTGGTGGCCAAGGCTTCTAAGTCAGGAGTCCAACGACTCAACCAGGAAGGGGTGTTAGGCGCAGGAGTATTGTTCGCAGGGTACCAATGTCGGTCCTGTCGTTAATCGGTGCAGGGCCGGAAAGCTCGGTGTGCATGACGACTGCTTGCCGCCACGTTCGTCACATCCCACCAGTAGGTCCCAATCCGGAACGCCCTACTAGTAGTGCGAAATTCATCGTTTTGGGTCGGCTACTAGAAGGTGCGCCGACGCGCCCCAGCAAAAGCGACTCCAAGAGTGTCGCGGCATGGGAGCGACGACGACGCAAAGTGGGGACGCGGATCAGCAAGCTGGGCATCGAACGTCGCGGTACCCAGGAGCAGCTGGCCTTCCTGTCGGGACTCTCCCGCAACGTACTCCTGGATGTAGAGCATGGCCGGCGAGGGATCCTTCATGAACGTCTCTTCGACATCGCCAGGCATTGGGAGTGTCGGCGGCGGACGTCGTGGAGGGAATCCAATATGGAAGCCACTGCGGCGGCTCTTAGCAGCTGCCCGCGCACACGACACACTCCGGGAATATTCGACAGCCCGTTGACAGCGGATAGAACCGACGAGCCCAGGCCCGAATCCTGGGTGTCTTTGCGGCAGTTTTATCCTCCCGCAGCACGCCAGATACGTGAGATCGTTGAGTTCCGCTTCGTCCGTGCGATGGTCATGCTGTCGGGCCGCCGGTGCCTGGGCCGACTGCGGGTGGTCACACCTGCCCACGTGCTTGCCGCCGATGCCCGGCCCGGCGATTCGCACGTCGAGAAGAACCGATCATGATCTCCGCCACGACGCGAACGCTTCCCCTGCGGGTCCCGCCGGTGCCCGGCGAGTCGCTCGAATCGTGGCTGGAGACGCTTGCTCACCATTACGGAGTGCAGTGGGGCGACCTTCTCAACGCTGTGGCACACGTTGACAGCGCGCTCCGCGGCTACAGGCTAACCGTCTGTCCCCGTGACAACGAGGTGGCATCCATCGCAACGGCGACCGGCATCGATTCAAGTGCGATTCGCGCTATGACGCTGGCGCATTTCGCCGATCGAGCAGTCGCGATCGATGCAGAGTCCGGCCTGGCTGGCTATTTTCCATGGGGCATTGTCAAAGGGTCACGCTTCTGCCCGAATTGTTTGGCTGAAACCGCGGGCAGATGGCAACTCAGGTGGCGACTCGGCTGGTCCTTCATCTGTGTCCGGCACCGCTGCCTGCTGATTGATCGCTGCCCAAGGTGTCTGAACATTCAGCGCCGGCTATCACTATCGAGTCGGAGCATTCCAGAGCCAGGTTTCTGCGCCAACATCGTGAACAGCGCGGGCAGTCCAGAATTCCGACAGTGCCGGAGCGCACTGGCCGATACTCCCATGGCGCACATGCGGACCGGTCATCCCGCGGTGTTAGCCCAACACGTCATCAACGACATGATCGAGCGCAATATGGGCGACTTCGGTGTCTATCGCCATGCGCCACAACTGTGTAAGGAAGTCCTCGGCGATATCCGCTCGATCGCCCGACGCCTCCTTTCGGACCCCGAGCCCCGCGTACTCGAACATCTTGTACCTTGTGACATCCTGACTGCGCACCGCGACGCGCGACTCTCGAAGCGAGGCCGCGGACGGGCACCTGCCGCGCAGCATCCGGGTTGGTGTGCACCAGTTGATGCCGCCACGGCTGCCGTAGGTGTCACCGGCGCGCTGAGCATCCTCGATGCCGACGACATCGAGTCAGCCGGCGCAATCCTGCGCGAACTGCTCGTCGACACCCGCGCCCAAGGCGTGTTGATCGTCGCCGGTCACCGAGCGGGTGGGGCGCCGAAGACGCCGGTGCTGAAGGCGGTCGAACTCTCCGCCTTAGAACACAACATTTGTCCACTGCGCCAGCTGTCGTTCTGTATCGGAACGGCGACAACTCAGATGTCCGGCAGGCGCAGGACCATGAAGACGGACCTGATTCAAGGCGTCCCCACCCTGCTGTGGCAGGCGTGGTCGCTACTCATCGCTCCACCGCGGGTGACGCAGAGAACGGTTCGCCCTACGTTGTCTGCTGCGATACCCCTTGTCGGGTCGAAGGTTCGATTGAGTCGACCATTGGAAGAGCTGCGCAGCCCTCTATGCGAGCGGAGTGCTCGGCAGACGTTATGGAACCTCTCACGCTGTCTCTACTGGCCGAACATTCGAGCCGCGCTCATCCGACTACATGATCATTTGGCCGACGACCCGCCACCCATCGACTACACGCGCCGACGCACGCTTGATTACCGCGACCTGCTGGATGTTGAACAATGGCTTGATATCTGCAAGTCAAGTGGAACCTGGCCCCGCGTCAGCCGCTTGGCCGGTGTGCAGTTCTTTCTGTACGAGCGCATCAGCGGCATGCCCGGTATGTTCGCCAATTACGAATGGTCGAACAAGGCGGCCGCCACCAACGCGCGTAGATTGCCGCGCTATTTGACGCCTGAGCTCGACGGCGCTTTACATGCTCACGCCGAGGCGTTTCTTCGCTCACACGGAATCGCCACAGAACCCGTCGACTGGCACCCCGATGTGCGGCTCGTCGACGACCTGGAGCTTCCCGGCCGGCAGAACATGGAGATCGACAGCTCTGCTTTGCACCACTTGATCCGGCAAGAAGGCTTGTCGATTGAGACATGCGCCGAACGGCTTGGGTCAACTGCCCATCACGTGCGCTACATCCTGAGTATCGATCCGGCACCAGCGATCTCGCGACGGCTCGGTCGGTGCAGGCCCACCCCGGAAGCCGTGCTACCGCCGGCGCGGCTCTACCAGCTGTACGAAATCGATCGACGCAGCACCGCTGAAGTCGGGAAGCTCTCGGGTTTTTCTGCATCTGTCGTTTTAAAGCTACTGCGCCGCTATGGCATGCAGGTACGCAGCGGAAGGGGTCGCTAACCAGCGCCTCCGACACCGCTGGCGGTGACATGTATCTTGCCGCTGGCGTCGATGTCAACCGCATTCCGCCTGAACTTGGTTAGCGGGACTGTCCGATGAGCCATGTATCCGGCCAGGTCGTACTGGATCACCGTTTCCGGGGCGCGGACGAGGTTGCGAAAACCGCAACCCGTGGACCGGTCGGTGGCCCAGTGGGGACCGGAGCGATCTCGAAGCGCGCCCATCTAATGTCGTCTGCCAGGAGGATGGGACCAGTGTGAGCTGATTTTGCCAGGGTGATGGGACCACCTGGATTGCCAGTTATG
>NZ_LQPP01000066.1 GCF_002102345.1 Mycolicibacterium peregrinum | reverse complement strand
GCGGTGGGCCCAGGCTTTGTGTTCGCTGTAGGCGCTGTGGTGGTGCAAGCAGCCGTGCAGGATGCTGACGAGGCGGTTGCCCAGGGCGCGTAGTGCTTGGTGGTGCATGTCGCCGGCGGCGCGATGTTGGTCGTAGAAGGCGCGAGCGCCGGGACTGTTGGTCAGGGCGCAGAAGGCCCATTGGTCGATCGCGTCGTAGAGGCGACGGTTACGCACGTGGCGGGCCAGCACGGCTCGTTTCCTACCCGACGCGATGGTCAACGGTGATGTTCCGGCGTAGTTTTTGCGAGACTTGGCGGTGGTGTATCGGTTCGGGTCGTCCCCGAACTCACCGAGCACCCGGGCGCCGAGGATGACACCAAGTCCTGGCAGGGAGAGGTAGATGTCGGCGTCCGGGTGTGTCTCAAAATGTGTCGCCAACTCGGCTTCGAGACCGGCGATCTGGTGGTTCAACTCAACGATGATCCCGACCACGGCGCGAGTGGTGGCCCCGAACGCGGCGGTGACGGCGGCCGGTGCCGCGAGCTGGTCGCTGCGCAATGCGGTTTGAATCTCGAGTGCGCGGGCATCGAGGTTGCGTTGTCGCCCAGCGGCTTTGAGTGCCGATCGAATCTTTGAGATGCTCAGCCCAGCGGCGTCGGTCGGAGTGGGAGCGCGACCCAGGATGGCCAGGGCATCACGGTCGGCCAGAGATTCGAAGGCCTCCAACGCGGCGGGGTAGTACTCGCGCAACGCGCTGCGCAGTGCATTGGTGTTGCGGTTGCGGCTCCAGATCAAGTTCTGATGTGCCCGCGCTAGAACTTTGATCGCCTCCACATCGGGGGTGTCCCCGGCGATCGGGCGGTGGTTGTGGCGGTCGGTGCGCACCAGATCGGCCAGCAGTTTGGCGTCGGCGGCGTCGGATTTCGCCCCGGACAGGTGGTGGCGGTCGCGGTAGCGGGCCACCGCGAGCGGATTGACCGCGAACACCTCGTAGCCGGCTGCGGTGAGCGCTTCGACCCACAGGCCGCGGTCGGTTTCGATGCCGATCACCACTTGGGCGGGCTCCTCGGTGTGGGCGGCCACCAGTTCGTGAAACTGCCGGATGCCGGCAAGTCCTTCGGGGAGCCGCCGCGATGCCAGCTTGGTTCCGTCGGCGTCCATCACATGGACGTCGTGGTGGTCTTCGGCCCAGTCGTCTCCAACGAATATCGTCATCTCGCCTTCCTGCTAGATGCGGGGTGAAGCCTGTTCGAGCCGAAGGGCACCCGGCGGCAACCTAATGGATCAGTGCTCGAAGCACGACACCCCATCAGCGCTATGGGCGACCTCACCGACCGGCCGGGGCACGATCTAGAGCTAGGAGTCAAACCACTCTCCAGGGCAAAGCAGTGCTCACCGACCGGCGGCTCGGAAATCAGCATCGCCCGAACGGGACCATTACTG
>NZ_LQPP01000065.1 GCF_002102345.1 Mycolicibacterium peregrinum | reverse complement strand
GCCATTGATGATGGAAGAGCGTTACCGCGCAGGTCGTGACTCTGGGTCTGACTGACGCCCTGCTGGGTTGTCTTTAGCTTGATTTGTCCGGCCTGTGTGGTGCGCGTCTTGTTCACGCCGGACAGGACGGACATGACCTAATCAGGAGCCTGGCCGTTCCTCATCAATGTCTTGTCTGCCCGCCCTGGCCGGTGTGTGCCCCACCTAACGCTGGTCAGAAGGGACACCATCATCTTGACAGAATCTGTGCTCGTCGTCGCCGGTGCGGATACTCACGCCGATACCATGCACGTCGCCGCGATCTCGATGACTGGTGCGGTGATCGGTGACCGCGAGTTCCCGACCACGCGCACCGGTTATGCCGCGGCCATCCGATTCCTGACCTCGTTGGGACAGGTGGAGCGGATCGGAGTCGAGGGCACCGCCAGCTACGGGGCCGGGTTCACCCGTGTACTGACCGCTGCCGGTATCGAGGTCGTAGAAGTCACCCGGGCGGTCAAGTCCACCCGCCGGCTCAAAGGGAAGTCCGACCCGCTGGACGCCTACAGTGCTGCCCGCACCGCGTTGGCCGGCGATGGCCTGGCCACCCCCAAAGACGATGCCACCGCGGGGCTGCGGGCTTTGCATATTGCTCGTCGTTCGGCGGTCAAACACCGCACCGCAGTCATCAATCAGATCAAGGCCATGTTGGTCTCGGCGCCGGATGTGGTGCGTGAAAAGTACCGTGGTTTAACGACATTGAAGTTGATCGAGGCACTCGCCCGGTGCCGCCCTGACGCACAGGTCGAACCGTGGGCGCAGTCGCTGCTCGTTGCGGCCAAGTTGCTTGCCCAGCGTGTGCAGTTCCTCGAAACCCAAGCCGAGGCACTCGAAGCGCAGATCGACGCCTTGGTGACAGAGGCGAATCCCGGGCTGCGCGCGGCCTACGGCGTCGGCGCGGACACCGCAGCCCAACTTCTCATCACCGCCGGGGCCAACCCGCACCGACTGCACAGTGAGGCGGCGTTCGCTGCGCTGTGTGGAGTGGCGCCGGTGCCTGCTTCGTCAGGTAAGACCAACCGACATCGACTCTCCCGCGGCGGGGACCGCGCCGCCAACAACGCATTGCATCGCGTCGCGTTGGTGCGACTGTCCCACCATCAGCCGACCAAGGACTATGCCCAGAGCCAACTGAACAACGGTCACAGCAAGAGCCGGATGGAGGTCCTGCGCAAACTCAAGCGGGCCATAGCGCGAGAAATCTTCAAACTGCTGACCCGCCAGATCGCCGTACCCGACTACGCAGACCTGCGACCGGTCAGACAAGCCAAAAACATCACCGTCACCGCCGCTGCCAACCACTTCGGGGTTTGGCCCACCGTCATCTCTCGTATCGAACGCGGCCTACAGCGCGACGACAGCTTCGCCGAGACCTACAGACACTGGCTCCAAATCGCTTGACATCAATAGGAGCATCAAG
>NZ_LQPP01000064.1 GCF_002102345.1 Mycolicibacterium peregrinum | reverse complement strand
TCGCGGGAGCGGCCGGCGCTGGGGCCGGAGGCGGAGCGGGCGGTGCTTTCTTGGCCGGGGCCTTCTTCGCCGGAGCTTTCTTGGCGGCCTTGGCCGGAGCCTTCTTCGCCGGGGTTTTCTTGGCGGGGGCCTTCTTCGCGGCGGCCTTCTTGGCCGGCGGAGGGCCGGGTTTGGGGGCCGGAGTGGGAGCGGCCGGAGTGGGCGGAGCAGGATCCGCGCCGGCCGCTGACGCGTCCGCCGCAGCCGACTCGGCCCCGGTCTCGGGCTTCTCGGCGGGTTGATCCTGCTGCTCTGCCATCTGGCTGCTCCTTTGCAGTATCCGGTGTTCCGCGCGAGCGCGGTGGGTAGGGCCGGCAGTGTTTCCCATCATGCCAGGCGCCGCAGCGGTCAACCCGTGACGGCCAGAACCGCGGCGAGCGTGACCGCCACAGCCATGATGCCCAACTCCACCAACGAACGGGTCTGCGACAGTGCGGCGCTGCTGCGATGGGCCCGCGCCGCAGGCAGCCACTGCGACCGGTTACGCCAGGCCAACACCAACAAGGCCGCGGTCACCACGACCTTGGCCGTCAACACCTGGCCGTAGGCGGTCGTCCACAGATCGGCAGGCGAGTTCAACCTGATCGCCGCTCCTGCCACCCCGGCGACCAGCAGCACGCCCACACACGACAGCGACAACTGCGAGAACCTGGGCAACACCCTCGCCCACTGACCGCGGTGCGTCACGGTGAGCACCAGGGCGGCGAGAACGCCGCACCACACCGCGGCGGCCAATGCGTGCACCGCGACGGCCATTCCGCCGACCGGACTCTCGGACAGATGCCCAGCCAGTGTCCTGGCCGCCATACCGACCGCGGCCAGACCGAGCGTGACGACCGTTGTGCTCGCACCTCGCGGGGCCAGGATCGCCACCGAAGCGACGATCAACGCGGCTGCCACACCCACCAGCCCCGAACGGCCCGCGGTCGTATGGAAGCCGAAGTCGGTCAGGGTGTGGACGCCGATCTGCCAGAACCCGACGCCCGCGGTCTGCGCCGCCTCCACAGTCAGCCGGACGACCTCGGTCAACAGCCAGGCGGCTGCCACCAGCCCGAGCGGTCCCGCCGCTCTGCGACGCAATTCGGCGCGGTAACGGTCGGATTCGAGCAGCGGCACCGCAGCCAGGCCGAGGGTCACGATGGCGGCGCCGTCAGCCAGCGCCCGGATCAGCGCGCCGGTCACCGCTGGCGTCGGACCGCCCACCAGGCTCCGCCGCCGATGAGGACGGCGGCGACCAGCACGAACGGCCACACCACGATGCCGCCATCGGACTGCGCAGGCGTCGAAGCGGCCGCGCCCGGGGTGCCCGATCCGGCCACCGTCAGGTCGAACGACCAGGAACCCGAGACCACGTGCCCGTCGGCCGAAGTCACCCGGTAATTGACCGTGTACGTCCCGGCTGGGCCGAGCGGACGGACCCCGACGCTGAGCACCGCGCCGGCCACCGTCGGATCGCCCTCGGACCACAGGTTGTTGTCCGGCCCGACGACCGTCATGTTGGCGAAGGCGGGCTGCAGCGCCTCGTTGAACGTGGCGCTCACCCGCGGCGGTGAGCTGCTCAGCGAGGAATGTTCAGCCGGGTCGGTCGCGATCCGGGCCGCATGTGCGGACGCCGCAGGGGCCCCGAGCAGTGCGGACGCGGCCAGGATCAGTCCGCTCAGACAGGCGGCCAGCAGGCGGCTCATGACCGGCGCCGGTTCAGCAGGGACGCGACCACCGCGGCCGCCGCCAGGATCAACGCCCCACCGGCGAGCCATCGGGCGGAATTGTCGACGGTGCCTGCGGGCTGCGCGACCGCAGGAGCGGGTTGGCTGGGCGCCGGAGCGGCCTCGGTTCCGGTGAGTGACAGCTGTGGAGCCGGATGTTCGGGCTCGCTGCCGTCGGGCAGGGGCGGCTGATCCCAGCGGACCACCGAGCCGTCGGAGTAGGTCTGGGTGACGGGAAAGCTCGCGGTCGCCGCGTCGGGAAGCTTGACCGACACCCGGAACAGCGCGAACTGCTCGGACGAGATGCCCACCCCGGGCGCCGCCGTCCACGTCACCGTCCGGACCGTGCCCGCCGCGGTGTCACGGTCGAGCTTGGCAGCCCAGCCCGGCATCACCTCGGTGCGGGCCGAGGCCACGTTGGGCAGGTCGACCTTCAATTGTGTTGTCAGCGCGCCGGTATCGGACTCGCCGGGGACCCGGAAGGTGAGTACCGAGGTGGTTCCCGGAGTCGGATTGTCGGCGTCGACGTGGACATGGGCCCAGGCCGGTGTGGCGGTGAGCAGGCCGGTGACGGCTACCGCGGCGGTCGTGAGTAGGGCGCGCGAGGACGCCCCGGTGAAGGGTTGCATCGGTGTCTTTCGTGGGTCGGGTCGGATGGTCAGGCGGTGACGCCGACCGGCGGACCCCGATGCGACACCGAAGCGGCGAGGAGACGGGCGGAGTGCAACGGCTGATCGGCGCTGCGTGCCGTGCCGGCGGCCGCCGATTCGGGTGCGACGCGGCCATTCCGCACCATCACGCGGACCACCCGCGAAATCGCCGTAGACAGGCGCCCACCACAAGCGATCAGACCCGCGCCGAGCGATACCGCCGCCACATGCGCGCCGAACATGGCCAGGCCCGGCCGAGCGTCGTGGGCGTGACCGGCCGTGGCCAACAACGCGTGCGCCAGCAGCTGGCCGGTGCCCAGCAGACCCCACAGCACCGCGGTTCGGTTCGCGCCGGCCAGGGTCGCGGCCAACGCACCCAATGTCACCGAGAGCACCAGAAGTTGGGCAGCCACGGCCCCGTCCGGCAGACCGCCCCCGGCGACGCCATGGGCGGCGATGGCCAGCGCAGCGGTGAGTGCGCCGACGGCCGTACCGCGCAGCGGAGCTGCGGAGTCGATACGGGCGGCGCCGGTCATGGAGCTGAGCTAGACCAACCCGAGCCGAGCCATCAGATCGGCGTCGATGCCGTCGAGCTGAGCGGCGATGGCCGCGTGGGCACCCCGGCGGCGTGCGGTCGGCATGTTCTCGGCGGCCGTCACGGCTGCGGCCAGATCGGTGAGCCGCTCGTTGATCGCCGACACGAACTGCTTGTTCTCGGCGTCCTTGGGCTTCTTGTCGGCGACCTGTCGCAAGGTCTGCTCGGCCCCGGAAATCCGCGCGGACAACTCGGCGCCGTGCCCGGAGAACTGACCGAGCTGAGCCAGCGGCACGCCGAGACGATCAGCGCGACGTTCGTCCAGGGCGCCGCGGGCGGCCGTCGCGGCCCGGTAGATCAACGGCACGAGCACCGGCGCCAGCAAACGCGTGACGGTGAGTACGCGGCGAATCCGGGTGGGGGAGAGCAGGCGTCCCTCACGGGCCGCCTTCAACTCGGTCTCGGCGACTTTGAGGGCATTGCGGTCACTGTCCCGCTGCGCTTTGACCTGAGCTTTGAGAGCCCGCTGCGCAGATTTTTGATCGGACTTGATGCGACGAGCCTCATTCTTTGCGGTGAGCCGGGCCTCCAGCTTGGCCTTGGCCTTGATGGCGCGGGCTTCGGCGCGGCGGGTGGCGCGGCTTTTTCGTCGCGTGAACAGGCCCATTCCGGTTGCCTCCCGGTCAATTAGTCGTGTGTTCGTGGTCACCGCAGAACTGCTGCAGACCCACAGTATCGTCCGGTGGATTTGCTCCGCTGCGGCTCCCCGCTGCGGGCTCGGGTAATCGCCTCAGCTAGCAAATTTGGACTGCCCGATTGTGCAAGAATCAGATTCATCAATCGAAGCTGTTGGGCGGTGCGCGAAAGGGTGGTGACAACGTGCGTTCGCGGTTGCGCGTCGCCGCCTCGACCGGTCTGGTGCTGACGGGCCTGATCACCGCCGGTGTCGGAGGGGCATTGGCATTTGCCGATCCCGATCGGGGTCGGCCCGATAGCGGCCAGGGATCCTCGAACAGCGCCGGGAATGGCCACGACGGGCACAGCGGCAAGGACCACGGCCAAGGCCACTCCCAGGACGGCGACTCCCAAGGCGAAGACGGCGACGGCAGCGGCTCGCCGGGCACGCGTCCGTCCCACAGCGGTACCCGGCCCACCGGCAAGCCGACCAAGACCTCGGGTCGGCCGACCAAGCCAACCGGCAAACCTTCCGAAAGCGGAGGGCCGACGGACACCGCGCAACCGTCCGGCTCGCAGACCCCTCCGCAAACCGGGACCGACACCAAGACCCCGACTCCCACGAAGACCGAAGCACCTAGCACGGAGCCGTCGGAGACCTCAGCCGAGCCGACCACGTCGGAGGCCACCACACCGTCCGGGACGACTCCGCCCACCACACCCTCCGGGACGACTCCGCCCACTACACCGTCGACCACTGAGCCGACTGAGACATCCGAGACGACCCCGTCGACAACCAAGACGACCGAGTCGACGACCAAGACAACCGAAACATCGGAGACCACCAAGACAACCGAGACCACCGAAACAACCGAGACCACCACGACCCTCGTCGGCGGCGCAGCCGGCGGTGGCGGCGGTGGCGGGGGAGGCGGTGTCCCGGCGCCGTTCAACTACCCGCGCCCTCCGGACATGTACGTGTCGGCCGGGCAGGCACAGGCCCCCGACGTGGCAGTGCCGCCGCCGCCCGGACTGGCGGCTGCGGCCGGGGTGCCGCCCATCGCAGTCCCGGTGATCGCCCTGCCGGTCATCGTGCCGCCGCTCGCAGTGCCGTTGGGTGCTCCGGGCTCTGACCGCGGGCCGCAGTCCGGGCCGTGGTCGGGACCCGTGCAGCCCAGCATGAAGATGCGCACCGGGTCGCCGCCGCCCGCCGCTGCCGGACTGGACGCCGCGATGCCGGTGGCTTTCCGGGCGGGGTACGCGGACTACCTGCGCACCGCGAACACAATGGAACTCGCGGCAGTGGCACTGCCCGGAGTTACCGGGATGATGGCTCTGACCGGCCTCGGTGGATTCGTGGGCTACCGGCAGGCGAAAGCCGGCCGTACGGTCCGAATCGATGCCAGTCGGTTCATGAGTTAGCACGACTTGGAAGAATCCAGGGTGGAAAGGGGGGGATCATGTCCGCCAGTCGAAGCGTCACGCGCGCTGTCAACGAGGTTCTCGACCTCGCCCCACGACAGGGTGAAGTCACGTTGACCCGTCTGGTCGATGCCGTGAGCGAAGATCGCGGCAGACCCATCGAGCTGACCATGGCCGAACTTCCACCCGGGGTGTGCGGACAGTGGCGGCAATACGCCGACCGCGACGTCTTCCTTATCCAGCAGGGTCTGCCGGCCTGGGACCGCACCCTGGCGCACGAACTCGGACACCTGGTCCTGGGCCACGAAGGCATCTCGATCGTCGACGCAGCCGCCGCCACCGCCGAGGTGGCCACCTCGGATCTGATCAGTTACATGCTCAACCAGCGGACCGGCTGTATGGGACCCAACGGCGAGGACATCGAGCAGGAGGCCGAGGATTTCGCCGCGCTCCTGCTCTACCGCCTCGGCCGGTTGCCGTCCGACCGGTCATCGATCGTGCAGGTCCGCCTCGGAGAGGCATTTGGTTGATCGTCTGGGTGATCGCCGGCCTGCTCGGTCTGGCTACCGGCCTGCGCATCGGTTGGGCTCTGGTCAACAAGCAATCCCTGGTGAGCTCCGCGATGATCCTGTCGTTGGGCAGCCTCGGCGTCGTAGCCGCGCTCAACTGGGAGCCGCTCGCCCTGCTGATCGACACGGTGGTGCACTGGCCCAACATCGCGGCCGGCCTGAGCCAGGTCGCGCTGATCGCCTGTGCGGCAGGCAGTTGCGTCATGATCACGACCGCCTCCTCGGGCCGTTCGGCCACGCTCACCCGTCGTATCGCGCTGATCCAGTACGGCATCGCCGGTGTCGTCGCGGTGATCAGCCTGGTGATCTTCTTCGGCGCGGGCAGGCAACCGGAGATGTCCCCGGCCGAGTACCTGCGCCGGGACCTCGGGTCCCACGGTGCCTCGTGGCTGCTGCCACTGCTCTACGTGTTCCTGGCGCTGACCCTGGTGGTCTGGGCCGGCCTGCGCTACTCGAACCGCAGCCGGCGTGGACGGGCGCTGTTCCTCTTCACCGTCGGCATGGTGCTGATCGTGGCTGCCAGCGGCTTCGTCCTACTCAGAGCTGTGGGCCGGACCGAACCCGTCGGAGTCGGCGCCGCGGCCACCCTTCTCGGTTGTGCCATGGTCATCGTGGCCGCCGGGTCACTGCTGCCGAGCGTCGAGGACTGGTTCGGTGCGCACCACGAATTGCGGACCATCAAGCCGCTTCTGAACGAATTGGCCCGGCGCCAGCCCGATGTCGGCATCGGCGTACGTCCGCGTGGACCGTTGGTGTTCCGTGTCGCCGAACGGATGTCGCTGATCTCGGATGCGCTCTACCTGGAGGCGACCGCCGCCGACGCGCGGCAGCATGAGACCGCTGCGTCGCGTGGCTCAAGCGGATCGGGAGAGCCAAGCGACACAACGCAATTGGACGAGGTAGAGCGACCCGACGTACCACCGCGGGAGCAGGCCAAGGCCATCGCCCAGTGGATCTACGACACCCGCGAGGGTGACAAGGATTTCGAGTTTCCGGGGCTCGCCTGGTTGAGCCAGCCCGAATCGTATTCCGACCGGGAATGGATTCTCGCGATTTCCGAGCGGTACCGGGAAATGAACGGCGCGACGACGCGCAGCTGAAACCCGCGCGAGTGGGAACCGAATGGGGCCCCACTGACGTGGGTTTCAGCGCGCGAAGGTGCCGGCCGAAACCGACGAATCAGTCGTCGAGGTGTTCCCGGCGGCGCAGTTCATCGACCTTCTGGACCAGATCCTGCTGAGCTTCGTTGGACAGCCCGACAGTACGGGCAGCGATCCGGCGGATCCCCTCGTCACGCATGCTGGCCAGCCAGGTCAGTTCCTTGTCGAGCTTCTCGTAGTACTCGTCGTCGGTGAAGTAAGCCGGCTTGATCCGGAAGAAGTTGGCAAGTGCGGCCATGGTTGCCTGCGACGGGTTTGTCCGGTTGCCCGAACGGAGCTGGGACAGGTACGGAGCCGACATGGTGACGCCCTCGGACTTCAGTGCGGCGATCACCTCGGCAGACGTGTGGGGTCCGCGCCCAGGTGGATAAACCGTATCGAACAGGCGGTTTAGGCGGGCGGCGAACGTCTTGCTCATCGGTTTGACCTCCACATGCTTCATGAGCGGTACGAATTAGGCGGCGTATTTGCTGACCATCGTAGCGAGTGTTGTGACGACAACCAAGTGCAAACGCCACAAAAGTTAAACTGGCTTTGCGTTTTGACCCCCTCGGCTGCAGATACCCGGGCCTTCGCCGTGAGGGGTGGGCGGGATTGCACCGTCTGGCAATGCAAAAGGTGACGGTTGCGTTGTATTGGGCGCGGTGAGCTGCGAGCACAGGGGTGCCCGATCATGATCAACATCTTGGCCGGCAACCGATGCAGCGCCGTGACTAGCGGAAACAGATATTTGCTAGAGTACCGACCTCCGGTCGCGTCGGATTCCGCGCGAGGCCGTTGTCGGACGACGTGGAACACGTTACAGGTTGGGCGGTGGAATGCCCGTCAACCCCCTCGCGCGCGATAGCCAGACGGGGCTGGCTGGATTCTGGGACCGATTCCGGAAGGTAGTTGCCGGGCGGAAACCGGCGGAGGTTTCCGTCGTCGCCAGACAATCACTGGCACAAATGCGGCAACGGAGATGGTTGCGGCGGGAGGCCACGGCTATCTGGAGCCCGTGCCGGGTCGCCGACATCGGCGATCCTGCTATGACGCTGACACCTGCGCCTGCGGACATGGCGACCTTTCGACACACCGCCGATACCTGCCGCTTGCGCGGCTCACCCATATACGGTCGAAGGTGTCGCCCACCGCATCGCAGGTTGTCGGCCGGGCTCAAGGCCAGCATGTCGACACGACGATTCCGGGGCTTCCGCCCTTCGTTGATCTAGAGGACCATAGCCGCTGTCTGGCCGACCCGCCAGGTTTCCTATCCATTTTCGATAGCTGGATTCTCCTTGTTGGAGAAGATGTCCCGCTTCTGGTGTACCTACGCCGCCAAAAGCATCGCCAGAATCGCGGTATCGGGGTGACTGATCGGATCGACACCCACCCTGCTGACCATCGACGTCACCGTGCCGTCGGATTCGGCTTCCACCCAGGCCGCACGGTGTTCCAGCCCGAGATGTGGAAGGCCGGGCAGTAACACGCAGCCAGAGGCGGCGCCGGTGCACTCGGGAAGCGACGGTGTCGTCTCGGAGGGCGGATGCAACATCAGCAGTGCCGGCGGTTGGTGCTCGGCGAAATATCCGGGCGGGACGGCGGATTCGCCGACTACCGGACCCTCTGCGATGACGATGCCGACGGTGCCGGGGCGGGGTGCCTCGGGCAATTCCTCACGAACCCCGAAAATCGTTGTGGTGGAAAGCAACCCAGGCAGCGAGGCGACCCGGACGGTGACCATGAGAAGCTGCGCCCACTCTTTGGTGGAATCGGGCCATCGGCCCAGCACCACAAACCCTTTGAGTGCACCGCCGGAATGGAAGGGGGCGATCTCAATCGCCCGGCCGGACCCCGTCGTATCCATATCGCCTCCGGGACATCGGTGTTGGCTCGCCGGCTGGCCGGTGCTCCGACACGTCTGTGGGTCGATGAGATCAGAATGCGGCAGCAACCCGGGAGGTGCAAGGCGACACGGGATCCGGACCGGTAACGAGTCGGCCAAGAACGACCGTCCCCAGAAACGAGGGCGGGGCGCCACGCAATCCGCGCGACGCCCCTTGGTGAGAGATCAGAAAACCGATCCAGCCCTCAGTCGAACCGAGACGGGAGCTAGCCGAAGATCAGGCCGTTGGTCTTGGAGGTGGCTGCCGCGTAGCGGTTCTGCACGTCCTCCCAGTTCACAACGTTCCAGAACGCCTTGACGTAGTCGGCCTTGACGTTCTTGTACTGCAGGTAGAAAGCGTGCTCCCACATGTCGACCTGCAGCAGCGGGATGATGCCGAGCGGCACGTTGGCCTGCTGGTCGTAGAGCTGGAAGGTCAGCAGCCGGTCGCCGAGGCTGTCGTAGCCGAGCACGGCCCAACCCGAACCCTGCAGGCCGTTGGCGGCGGCGGTGAACTGCGCCTGGAACTTGTCAAACGAGCCGAACTGATCATCGATCGCCGCGGCAAGGTCACCCGTCGGCTTGTCGCCACCGTTGGGGGACAGGTTCTTCCACCAGATCGAGTGGTTCACGTGGCCGCCGAGGTGGAAGGCCAGGTTCTTCTCGTTGAGGAAGATGGCCGCGTGGTCTCCGTTGGCCCGCGCCTCGTCGAGCTTGGCGACGGCGTCGTTGACGCCCTTGACGTACGCCGCGTGGTGCTTGCTGTGGTGGAGTTCGTTGATCTGCCCGGAGATGTGGGGCTCCAGCGCTCCATAGTCGTAATCCAGGTCCGGCAAGGTGTATTCAGCCACGAGATTCCTTCCTCATTATCGATCGATGGAGCCAGGCGTTCGTCAGAGATCGTCGAGTTCGAGCCTCAAGGTTCGACACTCAAGATCACCGCCAACATTGCTCCATCGCAGGGCGCACCGCAAGGACGCGTGCGCCGACCTCACGTATACCCGATAGGGCGTCGGTCAGAACAAGACGATGACGGCCAGCACGCCGAGCAGCAGCACGGCGATCACGCTGGCCCGAAGGAACGACATCAACTGATTACGGGTGTGCAGATGCCCGGATGAGTGCCATTCGGGCTGCGGAAGGGCCGATCCCGATCCGATCGGATGTGACGCCATCAAAAACTCCTGACCTGCACGATCAATGCTTGCCCCCCAGTGAGTTCTGTCACAACAGCTGGTGTGACGCCGATCATAGCCCGTGTAATGGCCAGGGGAAAATCGGCCTCCGCGTCGATTTACGGGCCTGGAATCAGGCTGATCCCAAACCGGACCGGTCGGGCCGGTGACCGAGGTTTAGCCGAGTGCTTAATTTCGCTCCGCGGCGGTGGTGGTTGTTGATCGCTGCCGTGAACACCCCAGGTTTATCCACAGTGATGGACAGCTACCGCACAGTAACTCCCATTTCGGGGGCTTTTCTCCAGGTGCCCGCCCTGTGGATGAACCTGTGGAAACTGTGGATAGCTTTCCGTTGCTAACGCCGCGACGAGCCATCAGGGGCGGCTGCGCTCACCGGCGTCGGCATGCGAGCATTGACGGCATGGACGATGTGGAAGTCGGGCAGGCAGATATCGCTGCGGTACCCACCACGTTCGAAGGGGCTGTCGTGCTGCTCGACGTCCGTGAGGACGACGAATGGCAACGCGGTCACGCCGAAGGCGCCCAGCACATCCCGATGGGTGATGTGCCGGCGCGAATCGCCGAGATCGACCCGGACGCCGAGCTGTACGTGATCTGCCACGCGGGTGGACGGTCCCTGCGGGTGGCGAACTATCTGGCCCGCAACGGGTACACGCCGGTCAATGTCGAGGGCGGAATGCTGGCGTGGGCCGGGGCCGGACGTCCCGTCGTCACCGACGCCGGTGGCCCGGGAACGGTCTGACCGCCAAGGACCTGTTCAGAGATCGTGGCTAGGCTGGTCGGATGATCCAGGTGTGTTCGCAGTGCGGGACGCGCTGGAACGTGCGTGACCGGCAGCGGTCGTGGTGTCCCCGGTGCGGCGGTTCGTTGATGGCGCCCTCGGCGCCGTCGTCGCCCCAGTCGCAGTGGGGACCTTCCGCCCAGCCTCCGTCGCCGGCACAGACGTCGCCGACGGCGCAGCGCACTACGCCGCACCTCGCCCCCGGCTATCGCTGGGTCGCCCTGCGTCCCGGCCCTCCGCCGCACCAGCGCAGGCAGCGGCGGCCGCTCGGCCCGACGCCGCACTACCGCTCGATTCCGAGTTGGGGACTGCACCAACAGTTCGATCTCGAGGAACAGCCTCAGAAAACCGACGGCGAGACCGATGCAGGCACCGTGCGCCTCATGCTCGTCGCAGCCATGGTGGTGCTGGGAATCGCCGCGTTCGCTCACGTCATTCGTTATGTGCTGCTGCTGATCAACCGCAGCGTGCTGCTGCATCCGCTGATCGCGATCGGTGGAGTGGCCATCGGGCTGCTGGCCAGCGTGGTGGCGATGGGCGTCGTTGTCGTCGCGGTGGTGTCGTTGGTGCGTTGGCTGATCACGCGGCGGGCCGCCGGGTACGCCGCGCACGGTGAGGTCGATCCGCGCAGCACCAGGACCCTGTGGCTGTGCTGCCTGCTGCCCGGGGTGAACCTCGTGATGGCACCGGTGTTCGTGTGGGAACTGGCCGCCCTCGAAGGGCGCCTCTCGCATCTACGTCGCCAGATCGTGGTGTGGTGGATCGTCTGGGTGTTCAGCGCGGTCGTCGCGTTCGCGTCGATGGTCAGCACCGTGTACGTGACATTCTTCAACGACACCCCGCAGAACATCGCAAACAACACCGTGACCGCGATCGTCGGGTATCTGCTGGCGCTGGCGGCGTTCCTGCTGACCGCCAAGGTGTTCGTCGGGTTCGAGGGCAGTGGTGCGACAGCCGAGCGCAGCGTCAGGCGCTGGGTGGTGCTCGAGCCCGAATCTTCTGATCCGACACCCACTCCCGACCCGTCCCCGGTCGACACCGAGGCCGCGGACAGTTCGCAGAATCGTGAGGATTCCGCTGAATCCGCCGTTCCGGTTGAGACCCAGGGGCAGAACCCGGCAGCATAGGCCGTATGGAAACGGGCGACGGCGGAGCCGCTGCGCAGGCGACCCCGGGGCCTGGGCATCCGTTCGTGGTGGCCCACCGGGGGGCGTCCGCCGACAAGCCCGAACACACACTCGCCGCATACGACCTGGCGTTGCGTGAGGGGGCCGACGGCGTGGAATGCGATGTGCGGCTGACCCGCGACGGGCACCTGGTGTGCGTGCACGATCGCCGGGTGGACCGCACCTCCACGGGCACCGGTCTCGTCAGCGAGATGACGCTGGCCGAGCTGCGCAAGCTGGACTACGGGTCGTGGCATGCCGGCGGGCGCTCCGACGATGTCGGCGAGAGTGGCGACGACGGCGACGGCCCCGAGGGGCCCATCGGGGACACCGGGCTGCTGACCCTCGACGACCTCGTCTCACTGGTGCTCGACTGGAACCGTCCGGTCAAACTGTTCATCGAGACCAAACATCCCGTGCGCTACGGCGCGTTGGTGGAGAACAAGGTGCTGGCGCTGCTGCACCGCTACGGGATCGCGGCGCCCGCCTCGGCCGATCTGTCCCGCGCGGTGGTGATGTCCTTCTCGGCGGCAGCTGTGTGGCGGATTCGCCGGGCCGCCCCGATGCTCCCCACGGTGCTGCTCGGTGAGACGTCGCGGTATCTGGGCGGCAGTGCCGCCACCACGGTCGGGGCCACGGCCGTCGGCCCGTCCATCGCGACGTTGCGCGAGCATCCGGAACTGGTCGACCGCGCCGCCGCCCAGGGGCGTGCCCTGTATTGCTGGACCGTCGACCACTACGAGGATGTCCAGTTCTGCCGCGACATCGGGGTGGGGTGGGTGGCCACGAATCATCCCGGCCGCACGAAGAGTTGGCTGCAGAACGGCCTGACCGGTGCGGGCCGGGACTGACGGCGCCTGAGGCTAGAGGTTGCCGCCCGCGGCCTTCGGTGCCGCTGCGTCCGCACCGGCACCGCCGGCGAGTTCGCGGGCGACGAAGTCCTCGATGTGGAACAGGTTGGAACCGGCGCGGTCGGCGATACGCACCAGCGTCGCCATCGACGCAACCTCTTCGATCTGCTCCTTGAGGAACCACTGCATGAACTGCTCGCCGAGGTAGTCACCCTCCTCGCGGGCAACACTGGCGAGCCGGCTGATCTGTTCGGTGACGGTGCGCTCCTGGCTGAGCGCAAGTGCGAGCGCGTCCCGGGGGGCCTCGAAGCGGTTGCACACCGCATCAACACCGGGGATCTCGGCGTCGATATCCCGGTCGAGCAGGTACTGGACCAGCATCATGGCGTGGTTGCGCTCTTCGACCGCCTGCGCGTAGAAGTGCTTGGCGAGCTGCGGAAGGTCTGCACCGTCGAAATAAACCGCAATTGCGATGTATTGCTGTGACGCGGTGAACTCGCTGCGGATCTGGTCCTGAACAAGTGCGTGGAATTTCGTGTCGTGTTCACCGGTCATCGTCATGATCGCGAGGATATAGCAGGTCAGAACCCATTGTCATCGAAGGTTGACCTCATTGAGGTCAGCTTTACCTTAGTTGGGCGCCGGTCGTGTGGTGCGCATTACACTTGCTGTCGAGAATTTGCTGTCATCTTATTTAGCTTTGCCTAAGCTCAAGGTTGCGGCTTTTCGATCACGTCGTCCGGAACGGCTGTGTCGTTGGCCAGTGCGGTGAACAGCCGGCCTGCCGCGTCGCTGTCCCACACCACCACCGCGCCCGAATCGCTGCCGGTGAATTCGCCGATCGGCACCGTCGTCGTCACCATGTCGCCGTGCATCGCCCAGCCCAGCCGGCCGAGATCCCAGACGTGCGCGTCCTGGTCGACGGCCACCGAGTTGGTGGCCGCGCGGGCCATGGGCTGCCACCGCAGGGGGTTGAGCAGCACCTCCGGGCTGGTGGCCCGGTGCAGCAGCGCTGACATGAACGCCCGCTGGTGGATCATCCGGTCCAGATCGGCGCGTGGCGTGGCACGGCTGCGGACGTAGCCGAGCGCGTTGCGGCCGTCGAACTCCTGGCAACCCGCCGGAAGGTCGATCCCGGCCAGCGGGTCGCTGATCGGTTCGTCCGGGCACATCGTCACCCCGCCGACGGCATCGACCAGGCCGGCGAAACCGTCGAAACCGATCTCGGCGTAATGGTCGAGGCGCAGCCCGGTTGCCTGCTCGACCGTCTGCGCCAGCAGCGGTGCCCCGCCCAGTGAGAAGGCGGCGTTGACCTTGTCCTCGCCGTAGCCCGGAATCGGCAGATAGGAGTCCCGGGGGATCGAGACCATGGTGGCCGGGGTGCCCGAGCCGATCCCGGGAACGTGCACCAACAGGATCGTGTCGGTGCGGCCGTTGCCGATGTCCCCGCCGGTGGCCAGGTCGGCCTGCTGCTCGGGGCTGAGGTTCTGGCGACTGTCCGAGCCGACCAGCAGCCAGGTGGTGCCGTCCGCCGCCCCGGGTCGCTCGGGATAGTCGGCCAGCGCCGGAATCCGGTGCAGTGACGAGTCGATCCACACACCGCCGCCGATCAGCGCCAGCACGCCGACCAGCAGCACCACCAACACCAGACGGCCCCAGTGGCGTCGCCGGCGGGGCTTGCGCACCGGCGCGGGTGCGGCGGTGGGCCGGGGCGGCGGCGCGGACCTCGGCGGAGTCGGCTGTGAACCCCGGGGTGGGCGCGGTGGTGGGGG
>NZ_LQPP01000063.1 GCF_002102345.1 Mycolicibacterium peregrinum | reverse complement strand
TGTCGCTTGCCAGGGTGATGGGACCACCTGATTGCCAGGGGGATGGGACCACCGTGGCGCGTTATCGAGGATGCTCGTCGGGCCCTTCTGGGTCAAGCTGGCCGGGTCGAGTGCGTTGGCGGTAGGACGGTCCTTCGATGACCAGGGTGTGGGCTGCAGCGGTCAGTCTGTCGATGGCTGATTGGGCGAGCAGGGTGTCGGCGGTCATGGTCAACCATTCGGCGGGTTCGCGGTTGGACGTCACGATGGTGGTCTTGGTTTGGTGGCGTTCGACGACGATTTCGTAGAAGTCGCTGGTTTCGGTGGCGTCGAGGGGCCGCAGCGCGAAGTCGTCGATGATCAGGACGTCCACGGCTGCCAGCCGTCGGATCTCGGCGTCGACGGTGTGGTCGAGTCGAGCGGCACGCAGCCGGGTGAACAGTTTGTCGGATCGGGCGAACAGGACACTATGGCGGCGGCGAATAGCCAAGTGCCCCAGCGCTGTTGCCAGATGCGTCTTGCCTACTCCGACGGGTCCGAGGATGATCGCGGACTGGCCGGCGTCGAGGAATCGCAACGCGGTCAGGTCGCCGAGCAGGGTGCGGTCATAGCGCAGGTCCTGTTGTGCGGTCCAGGAGTCGAAACGCATCGTGGGGTCGAGGCCGGCTTTGGCCGCCCGCAGGGCAGCTGAACGGGATTCGCGCCGGGAGACCTCGTCGGCGAGCAGTGTTTCCAGGAATCCAATGTGGCTGAGCTTGTGCTGGCGGGCCAGTGCGGCCCGTTCGGGCAGGGTGTCGGCCAGGGCGCCGAGTTTGAGCGCTTTGAGCAGTCGGAGCAGGTCTGCGCCGACCGGGTCTGCGGCCACGCGGTTTGTGGTGGTCATGTCAGCAGGTCCCCTCGGAGTCGGCACTAGCAACGACACTCAATGATGTTGAGGTGGTGTTGAATTCAGAGGGATCTCGGGAGAACCGGGTAGCGGTGTGGCCGACGGCCAGCGGCAGCGCCGGAATCGTGTTCTCGGTGGCGCGTTCGAGCATCGAGGCGATCTTGTTGACCGAGACGACATCGAGGTCCAGCGCCATCGAACAGGCCTGCTCGACGCGTTGCGCGCCGTATCGGCGCACCAGGCCCTGGAGTCGGTAGACGGTGCGCATCCGCGTCCATGGCAGCGGATCGTCGAGGATGCGTTCGGCGTAGATCCCGACGTTGGGGCCGTGCGCGGCGCAGGTGGCGATCAGTGTCGTCAAGTCCCGCATCGCGTAAACGGCCTTGTGTTCGGGCAGATCGGCGCGGTCGGTGCTGCGGCCACCTGCAGACTGGCGGGGATGGACTTTGACCAGCACACCGCGGTGATAGAACTTCACCAGCTCACTATCGGCGCGCACGTCCAACGCGGTGCCGATCCACTGCTCGGGCAGCGAGTAGAGGGCTTTGGCGACTTCGGCGTGGAAGTCGCGGTGCACCTTTACGGTCTTGAACATCGGCACGTCGTAAGCGCCCGGCACCGGAAGCAGTAGGGCCTGTTCTTCGGTGGTGAACACCTCCACTGGCCGTGCACACGTGCTGCCGTGGATACGGGTCCCGGCAGTACGAAGACACCACGCGGTGACAGCCTGCTGTGCCTGCTCAATACTGGTGAATGTTTCACCGTCCCAGAAGTTTCGGCGCACGTACTGCACCGCACGTTCCACCCGCGGTTTGTCTTTCGGGGAACGCACCCGGGCCGGGTCGGTAAGGAACCCGACATGGCCGGCGTAGTCGAGCCAGCCCGCGGTGAATCGGGGGTTGACCGCATCAGCAGCGGCGATCACCGGCTTGAGGTTGTCTGGGATCAGCACCGTGAACACCCCGCCAAAGAACTCCCACGCCGCCTGGCAGCCGGCGATCACCGCCGCCAGGGTCTGTGAGTAGGACAGCCACACGAACATGTGCCGGGAGTAGACGGCAGTGAAGATCAACGCGTGCACCTTGCGACGCCGCCCATCGGTGGCGTCGGTCAGCATCCCCAGGTAGCCGAAATCGATCTGGCATTCCACCCCGGGATCCCCGTCAGCGACCCGCACCGTGGTGTCCTTGCGGCCGAAACCGCAACGCTCACCGGCGAATCGGTTCAACGTTCGATACGGCACCACGCACCCCTGACGGGCCAGCAACGTCTGGATCTTGGTGATCGTCAACGGCCGCGCCTGACCATCGCCGGCCACCCACGCGGTGATCTGGTCCTCAAACCCCAGCAGCTGTTCCCACGCTGCGCCGTGGCCATCGGGGCGTACTGGGCGCACCGCGTCGGCGACAGCCCCGATCAACCCGTCATCGACAGCCTCGACGCCGTCGCTACGGCGCAGACCAGCCGCTTGCGCGGCCTCGACGTAGCGGCGCACCGTTTTGCGGTCCACGCCGCAATGCGCGGCGATCGTGCGGTACCCCGGTGCCGGTAGCCCCGCGACCCCCAGCCACACCCGCAGCACTTCCCTGATCTCGTTCACACTGACCTCCCGAAAAGCCATGCCCGCCGCCTCCGTGACTTGGACCATCACGGCGATCAAACGAACAGATGAAGAGACCACCGACGCGACGCGCCGGTGGTCCCATAACTGGCAATCCAGGTGGTCCCATCACCCTGGCAAAATCAGCTCACACTGGTCCCATCCTCCTGGCAGACGACA
>NZ_LQPP01000062.1 GCF_002102345.1 Mycolicibacterium peregrinum | reverse complement strand
GCGTATCTGATCTACACGTCGGGCACCACCGGTGTGCCGAAGGGTGTTGCGATCACGCATCGCAACGTGACCGAACTGCTGGAGTCGTTGGATGCCGAGGTTGAGCGTGCGGGCGTGTGGTCGCAATGCCACTCCTACGCCTTTGATTACTCGGTGTGGGAGCTGTGGGGACCGCTGCTGGCCGGTGGCCGCCTGGTGGTGGTTCCTGAGGACGTGACGCGCTCGCCGCAGGAACTGCACGCGCTGCTCGCCGCGGAGCAGGTGACCGTACTCAGCCAGACCCCGTCGGCTTTCTATGCGCTGCAGGTCGCCGACACCCAGCGGCCCGACCTCGGCAGGCAACTCAAGCTCGAGACCGTGGTGTTCGGTGGCGAGGCCCTCGAACCTCAGCGGCTTGAGCCGTGGTTGTCCAGCCATGCCGCGGGGACACCGCGGATGATCAACATGTACGGGATCACCGAGACGACCGTGCACGCCTCGTTCCGGGAGATCCTCGACGGTGACACCGGCCGGGCAGTGAGCCCCATCGGGGTACCGCTTGCGCACCTCGGGTTCTTCGTGCTGGACAAGTGGTTGCGTCCCGTGCCGCCCGGTGTTGTGGGTGAACTGTATGTGGCCGGAGCAGGTCTGGGCGTCGGGTATGTGCGTCGCGGTGGTTTGACTTCCACCCGGTTCGTGGCGTGCCCGTTCGCGGGTAACGGGTCGTCGGGTCAGCGGATGTATCGGACCGGAGATCTGGTGTCGTGGGGTCCTGATGGGCAGTTGCGGTATGCCGGCCGGGCTGATGAGCAGGTGAAGATCCGTGGGTATCGGATCGAGTTGGGTGAGATCCAAACGGCTCTGGCGGATCTGGATGGTGTGGATCAGGCGGTGGTGATCGCTCGTGAGGACCGTCCTGGTGACAGGCGTCTGGTGGGTTACATCACGGGTGTTGCGGATCCGGTGCAGGTGCGTGCCGCGTTGGCGCAGCGGTTGCCCGGGTACATGGTGCCCGCGGCGGTCGTCGCACTCGAACAGTTGCCGCTGACCGTCAACGGCAAGCTCGACAGGCGGGCGCTCCCGACACCCGACTACGCGGACACCGGCGACGGATACCGCGCTCCGACCAATGCGGTCGAGGAGATCCTCGCCGGAATCTATGCGCACGTACTGGGGTTGGAACGGGTCGGAATCGACGATTCGTTCTTCGATCTTGGTGGCGACTCGCTCTCGGCAATGCGGCTGATCTCCGCGGTCAACACGAGTCTCGACGCCGATCTCGCCGTGCGCGCCGTGTTCGACGCCCCATCGATATCCGAGCTGGCGCCGCGGATCGGTGCCGGGTCGGGTCGCCGCACCCCGTTGGCGGCGCAACAACGGCCCGAGGTGGTCCCGTTGTCCTACGCACAGCAACGGTTGTGGTTCTTCAACCAGTTGCAGGGACCCTCACCGGTCTACAACATGCCGACCGCGTTGCGGATCACCGGGGCGCTCGACGTCGAGGCGCTGGGCGCGGCGTTGTCCGATGTGGTGGGCCGCCAGGAGGGCCTCCGCACTCTGTTCCCGGCTGTCGAGGGAATCCCCCGGCAGGTGGTCGTGCCGCCAGAGCAGGCTGATTTCGGTTGGCAGGTTGTCGATGCGGCCGGATGGACGTCGGAGCAGCTGTCGGAGGCCATCCACGCTGCGGTGTGTCACACCTTCGATCTGGCCACCGAGATCCCGCTGCGGGCAACGCTTTTCCGCCTGGGCCCGAATGATCACGTGCTCGTGGCGGTAGCGCACCATATTGCGGCTGACGGCTGGTCGGTGACACCGCTGGTGGCCGACCTGGGGGTGGCGTACGCCAGCCGATGCGCCGGGCAGGCCCCGGACTGGGCGCCGTTGCCGGTCCAGTACATCGATTACACGCTCTGGCAACAGGATTGGCTGGGTTCCGAGGAAGATCCCGACAGCGTGATCTCCGGACAGTTGGCGTACTGGCAGGAGGCGCTGGCCGGCATGCCCGAGCGCCTGGAGTTGCCGACGGCTCGGCCTTATCCGCCGGTGGCGGACTACCGCGGGTCAAGTGTGACGGTGGACTGGCCGGCACAGTTGCAGCAGCAGGTCGCCCGGACGGCACGGGAACACAATGCAACCAGCTTCATGGTGGTGCAGGCCGCCCTGGCGGTGTTGCTGTCACAACTGAGCGCCAGTACCGATGTGGCGGTCGGAATCGCGATCGCCGGTCGCGGTGAGCCTCAGCTCGATGAGTTGGTGGGCTTCTTCGTCAACACGCTGGTGCTGCGGGTGGACCTGGCGGGCGACCCCACCATCGACGAACTGTTGAGCCAGGTACGCCAGCGCAGTCTGGCGGCGTTCGATCACCAGGATGTGCCGTTCGACGTGCTGGTGGAGCGCCTCAACCCGACCCGGTCGCTGGCGCATCATCCTCTGGTACAGGTGCTCCTGGCCTGGCAGAACTTCGCCGGGGACCCCGCGGTTGACGTCGCGCTGGGCGACGTGAAGATCACGCCCCTGTCCGCCGAAACCCAGGCGGCCCGGATGGATCTGGTGTTCTCCCTGTCCGAACGATGGACGCCCGACGGTGAGCCGGCCGGCATCGGTGGCGGGGTGGAATTCAGAACCGATGTCTTCGACGCTGCCGGCATCGACAAGTTGGTCGAGCGGTTAAGGAGAGTGCTCATGGTGCTGACCGCAGAACCTGGGGGACAGTCATGACCGCGGATCTCACCCGGCGCTTGTCGTCGATGGACCTGCTCGACGAGGGCGAGCACTCCCAGCTCGATGATTGGAGCAACCGGGCAGCGCTGAACCGGCCGACAGCTCGATCGGTGTCGATTCCGGTGTTGTTCGCTGCCCAGGTGGCGCGGGTTCCGGATGCGGTGGCGGTGTCGTTCGAGGGTCGTTCGGTGTCGTATCGGGAGTTGGATGAGGCGTCGAATCGGTTGGCGCACTTGTTGGTTTCCGAGGGTGCTGGTCCGGGTCGGTGTGTGGCGTTGTTGGTGAATCGGTCGGTTGAGGCGATCGTGTCGATTCTGGCGGTGCTCAAGTCGGGGGCGGCGTATCTGCCGATCGATCCGATGCATCCGGATGCGCGCGTCGA
>NZ_LQPP01000061.1 GCF_002102345.1 Mycolicibacterium peregrinum | reverse complement strand
GTTTCGGCACGAGATTGATCCTTCCAGCAAGGACGAATCCTCACAGGTCAGGAGTCAACCAAACCGGGGGCAGTCCCGTAGTCGGAAATCGATGCTCAGATGGTCGCCTGTCACCCCTGGTTGTTTGATGACAGGCACGGTGAATACCCAGCTTCATCGGGACCACTCCTGGTTACCTCTAGCCCACGCTGAACGTGGGGTCGTTGCGAGCCGTCACCGGAACTTCGATGGCTCCGGCGGGGGCGTCGTCCTCGACCGGGCGCTGGTGGCGCGCGGTCGGCTCGTCGCCGAACTCGTGCACCGCGTACTTGTGCGTGCCCTCAAGGTCATCCAGGATCGCGGCCTGCGCAGCCGGCGGCAGGGTGTGCAGGATCTCGCGCACACGAGCCTGACGACGAGCCACACCCTGACGTTCGGGCATACCGGGAGTGGCCGACAGCTGCGGCGGCACACCCTCGATCTCCTCGACACCACCGTCGTGCTGACCGGCCTCCAACATGGCCTGCTCGGCGGCTGCCGTCGCCTCGTCCTTCTCCTCGGACATACCGATCGGGCCGATACGGCGACCGTTGAGGAACTGCTTGACCACAGGCTCCTCGCTGGTCAGCAGCACCTCGCGGGGGCCGAACATGACCAGCTGCTTGCGGAACAGCATGCCGATGTTGTCGGGCACGGTCCGGGCGATGTTGATGTTGTGCGTCACGATCAGCACCGTGGCGTCGATCTGCGCGTTGATGTCGATCAGCAGCTGGGACAGGTAGGCGGTACGGACCGGGTCCAGACCGGAGTCCGGCTCGTCGCACAGGATGATCTGCGGGTCGAGCACCAGGGCACGGGCCAGGCCGGCACGCTTGCGCATACCACCGGAGATCTCACCGGGGAACTTGTGCCCGTCATTGGGCATACCCACCAGTTCGAGCTTTTCCATCACGATGTTGCGGATCTCGGACTCGCTCTTCTTCGTGTGCTCGCGCAACGGGAAGGCGGTGTTGTCGTAGATGTTCATCGAGCCGAACAGCGCGCCGTCCTGGAACAGCACACCGAACAGGGTGCGGATCTCGTAGAGCTCCTTGGCCGAGCACTCCAGGATGTTGGTGCCGTCGATGACGATCGAGCCGCGCTCCGGGCGCAGCAGGCCGATCAGGGACTTCAGGAACACTGACTTGCCGGTACCCGACGGGCCCAGCAACACGCTGACCTCGCCCTCGGGAATCGACATCGTGACGTCTTCCCAAATCTTTGACGATCCGAAAGATTTGCTAAGCCCCGTCACATCGATCTGGACGCCCATGTGCTTGCATCTCCCTAGCTAAAAAGGTTGGCCACAAGGGACTTTCCCTCGGGATGTGCCATTCGGCATCGAACTCGATCCAGGTCTGGGCGACATTCGGGATCTAAGACTGTGACTATCTGGTCCGCCCGCATCGCAGCGACTCGCTGCTCAACATCGGCCACTCGCAGCAGCCGCTGGTGTGCCGAAGTAGCTGTCGTGCACAAAACCTCCGGTGACTGAATAGCTGTGGGCCGTGCCTCGAACCCAGTAGCGCTATCAATTGCGGATCAATGAGGCCACGATGTGCTCGCCAGAAGACAGGCAGACATCAAACGTCTGAGGCGCGATTGAGGTGAGCCCCCTGTAGTGGTCCAGTCGTTGTGGGACTCTGTTGCCCGAGTGTTCGGGCAACAGAGTCCCACAACGACTGGACCACTACAGGGGGCTCACCTCACGAACTCCGGACTATTCCAGCGAAAATGAGTGACGAACAGAGCGACCAACGCACGACGGCACCTCTGCTTTTGATGCGATAGCGCGCAGTCAAGGATTCGACGAACGATCGCATCGCGACACGCCGGCCACGATCGCTGACAGCAACCGCTCGAGGTGGGCGGCATCGCGAACACTCCGGTCCCCTCGCGAGCCGGTTGCGGTTCCTTGGGCTGCGAGTTGACAACTGTGTTCCGGGTCAGACGAAGAATCCTCGACGCGTCGACACCCTGAGTTGAGTGATTAGCACACGCAGCGTGTCCTCCGGCGCGCTGCCTTTATAGCCTGCGAGGCAATCTTGCAGACCCGCCGCGACTTCCTGCGGGGCCACGGCCTTGTGGGCCGCCAGGCACGAGAGAATCGTTCGAATGGCACGGCGGCAACGCGGCGGCCGGCGGCCAGTGACGTCGCTGCACCCCGCCACCGTCACCTCCGGATCATCGATGCCACAATGTGATCGCCCGATGAGAGGCAAACATCAAACATGTACGGCGAGATCGGACTCACCATTCCCAAACATCGGATGTAGTGCTTGGCGTCGTGGCCGGTGGCCCACGTCGAACGGTGACTGCTGTCGCTTCTCTCCACGATCCACATCTGAGCCTCCTTGAATGCGAGGGTGACGTGTCCCCCTCGGCGAGGGTTGGACGTGCTCAGGTTTTTAGAATGCGCGAAAGCCAGCATCGTCGCGCCTACCACCAGGAGGAAGTGCTTCCCCCAACCGGGTTGCAGTAGCCGGCGCACGTATCGAACGCATCCGTACGGCGCTCCCCAGCGGCACTCAAGTTGTGTCGCCAGTCAAACTCAGCGAGAAACTGGGCCGTACCGCCAGACACTCCCGCTATGGCACCACGCTGTTAGATCGGGCCGGACTGCATTTGCCGATAGTCTGTGCTTGCGAACGTCAGTGGCGCGGGCAGCAAACTCTCGTCAGTACGATCCGTGAACCCTCGAACAACTAATCGGTCAGCGAGGCCGGGGGCAGGAAGCGGTCGCCGTAGCGGGCGGCCAGTTCCTTGGCGCGGGCGACGAACGCCGCCTTGCCAACTCCACCGGCACCCTGGTAGCCGACGATGAACTGGGCCGAACCACCGGTGTACGGCGGGAAGCCGATACCCATGATCGAGCCGATGTTCGCGTCAGCGGTCGAGGTGAGCACGCCCTCGTCGATGCACTTCTGGGTCTCCAGCGCCTCGGCGAACAGCATGCGGTCGATCATGTCCTGCAGCGGCAGCTCCACCGAACCCGAGTTGAAGGTCTCCTTCAATCCCGGCCACAGGCCGACGCGCTTGCCGTCGACGTACTCGTAGAAACCGGCACCCTTCAGACGCGACGGGCGACCGATCTCGATCATCTTCTCCACCACGGCTTCGCCGGGGTGGGGTAGGTAGGTGTTGCCTTCATCTTCAGTGGCCTTGCGGGTCTCCACCGAAACCTTATGCAGCAGTTCTAGGTTGAGCTCATCGAGCAGTTGCAGCGGCGGCGCGGGGTAGCCGGCCTGCGAACCCGCCTGCTCGATCGACGCGGGCTCCACACCCTCGGCCAGAAGCGCCATAGCTTCCCGAACGAAGGTCATGATGACCCGGGAGGTGAAGAAGCCGCGGCTGTCGTTGACCACGATCGGGGTCTTCTTGATAGCCAGCGTGTAGTCGAACACCCGGGCCAGCGCCTCGTCAGAGGTCTTCTCGCCCTTGATGATCTCCACCAGCGGCATCTTGTCGACGGGTGAGAAGAAGTGGATGCCGATGAAGTCCTCCTGGCGCTTCACGCCGGTCGCCAGACCGGTGATCGGCAGCGTGGAGGTGTTCGAGCCCAGCAGCGCGTTGGGCTCGACGATGTCCTCGATCTCCTGGAACACCTTGTGCTTGAGTTCCTGGTTCTCGAACACGGCCTCGATCACGAAGTCGACGCCCTTGAGATCCTGCGGATCGGCGGTCGGGGTGATCCTGGAAAGCAACTGAGCAGATCGTTCTTCGGTGGTCTTGCCACGCTTGAGCGCCTTGGCCTCGATGCCCTCCGAGTACGCCTTGCCCTTCTGGGCGGCCTCGATCGTGACGTCCTTGAGCACGACGTCGTAGCCGGCCTTGGCCGACACGTAGGCGATACCGGCGCCCATCATGCCCGCGCCCAGCACACCGATCTTGCGGATCTCCTGCTTGGCGATGCCCTCGGGACGCGAGGCGCCGCCGTTGATGGCCTGCAGGTCCAGGAAGAACGCCTGAATCATATTCTTGGCGGTCTGACCGGTAGCCACCTCCGAGAAGTAGCGGCTCTCGATGCGGCTGGCGGTGTCGAAGTCGACCTGCGCACCCTCGACCGCGGCTGCCAGGATGGCCCTCACAGCCGGCATCGGGGCCCCCTTCAACTGCTTACGCAAGTTCGACCCAAACGACGGCAATAGAGCTGCCAACCCGTCAGTGCCGGGGATCTTGTAGCCCTTGACGTCCCACGGCTGGGTGTGGGCCTCAGGGTTGGCCTTAATCCAAGCCTTGGCGGCCGGGATGAGCTCATGGACTGAGCCCACGAGCTCGTCGACGAGGCCGGTGTCCTTGGCCTTCGACGGGCTGAAGCGGGTGCCCTGCGAGAGGACCTCCATGAAGGCCTTTTGGATACCGAACATGCGCACGGTACGGGCGACGCCGCCACCGCCGGGCAGCAGGCCCAGCGTGACCTCGGGCAGGCCGATCTGGCTGCCCTTGACGTCGGCGGCGATGCGGTGATTGGTGGTCAGCGCGATCTCCAGGCCACCGCCGAGGGCCGCTCCGTTGATGGCGGCGACGACAGGCTTGGGCAGAGTCTCCAGCTTGCGCATATCGGCCTTGACCCCTTCCACGGTGCTAAAAGCCTCTGCGGCCGCGTCCTCGTCGAGGTTCATCATCCATTTGAGGTCGCCGCCGGCGAAGAAGGTCTTCTTCGCGCTGGTGATCACCACACCGGTGATCGAATCCTGCTCGGCCACAAGGCGTTCCACCGCACGGTGAATCGAATCTTGGAAGTCGAGGTTCATCACGTTGGCCGAACCGGTCGGGTCGTCCAGCGTCAGGGTGACGATGCCGTCGGCATCCTTGTCCCACTGAATGGTGTTCTCAGCCATTGGTTCTCAGCCCTCTCAGACGCGCTCGATGATGGTGGCCACGCCCATGCCGCCGCCGATACACAGCGTGATCAGGGCACGCCGAGCGCCACGACGCTCGAGCTCGTCGACCATGGTTCCGGTGATCATGGCGCCGGTGGCGCCCAGCGGGTGGCCCATCGCGATGGCGCCACCGTTGACGTTGAGCTTCTCGTCGGGGATGTTGAGGTCCTTCTGGAACTTCAGGACGACGGAGGCGAAGGCCTCGTTGAGCTCGAACAGGTCGATGTCATCGACGGTCAGGCCGGCCCGGTCGAGCACCTTCTGGGTGGCCGGCTGTGGGCCTGTCAGCATGATCGTCGCATCGGCACCACTGGTAGCGGTCGCCACGACACGCGCTCGCGGGGTCAATCCCTGTGAGGATCCAGCTTTCTCGTTGCCGACGAGGACCAGGGCAGCGCCGTCGACGATGCCCGAGCTGTTGCCACCGGTGTGGACGTGGTTGATCTTCTCGACGTAGTGGTAGCGCTGCAGCGCCACGTCGTCGAAACCGCCCCTGGAACCCAGACCCTCGAACGCGGACTTGAGCTTGCCCAGGTCGGCCGCGGTGGTGCCGGGACGCATGTGCTCGTCATGGTCGAGGACAACGAGGCCGTTCTGGTCCTTGACCGGGACGACCGACTTGGCGAAGTAGCCGCCGGACCAGGCCGCCGCCGCGCGCTCCTGCGACCGCGCCGCGTAGGCGTCGACGTCGTCGCGGGAGAAGCCCTCGATGGTGGCGATCAGGTCGGCGCCGATGCCCTGCGGGGCAATGCGGTGATCGTAGGTAAAAGCGACGTCGTTGAACATGGCGCCACCGTCAGAAAGCATCGTGATGCGGCTCATCGACTCGACACCGCCGGCCAGCACCAGGTCGTCCCAGCCGGAACGGACCTTCTGGGCGGCCATGTTGACAGCCTCCAGACCAGATCCGCAGAACCGGTTGAGTTGGACACCACCAGTGGTGTCTGGCATGCCGGCCGCAATCGCGACAGTGCGGGCGATGTCGCCGCCTTGTTCTCGGATCGGTGTGACAACACCGAGGAGGATGTCGCTGATCAGCGACTCGTCCAGGTCGGGGTAACGGCTGCGGATCTCCTCGATCAGGCCGACGACCAACGCAACCGGCCTGATCTCGGTGAGCGAACCACCGCGTTGTTTACCACGCGGTGTGCGGATCGCCTCATAGATGAAGGCTTCTTCAGACATTTCAACTCCTGCCATGTGGCGCTTGGACTTGGTGATCGTGGAAGTTGGACCGCTGGGACGGGTACTACTTGCTGGCGCGGATCGCCTCGAACACGCTGGGGTCGACCAGGGTTGAGGTGTCACCGAGCTCGCGGCCTTCGGCCACGTCGCGCAACAACCGGCGCATGATCTTGCCGCTTCGGGTCTTGGGCAGCTCGGGCACCACGTGGATCTCCCGGGGCTTGGCGATCGGCGAGATCTCGGTGGCCACCTGGGCGCGCAGTTCCTCGATCATGGTGTCGGCCCCGCCGTGGGCGGAGGCCTTGAGGATGACGAACGCGCAGATGGCCTGACCGGTGGTGTCGTCGGATGCGCCGACGACCGCGGCCTCGGCCACCCCGGAATGCCCGACCAGCGCGGACTCCACCTCGGCGGTCGAGATGCGGTGTCCGGAGATGTTCATGACGTCGTCGATGCGGCCCAGCACCCAGATGTT
>NZ_LQPP01000060.1 GCF_002102345.1 Mycolicibacterium peregrinum | reverse complement strand
TGTGGACCAAGACCGCCGACCAAATCCTGGCCAGCATCGCCAACTACTGCCTACGAATTAACGACTCAGGACACTAGGCTGACGTCACCACGAGTCGTCAACGGCGGAAGGTGGCGTTTATCTCATGACCGCTGGTCCAGGCAACCCTTGGCCCGCGTTGCGGGTATCTGATTGGGAACCCACCCGCGACACCCTGCACATGTGGACTCAGATCGTCGGGAAGATCCGGCTGGCACACTCACCGCTGATCAACCATTGGTGGCAGGTGACCTTGTACGTCAGCCCGCGCGGTCTGACCACATCGTCGATCCCGTACCGAAACCGGTTGTTCGACATGGAGTTCAACTTCATCGACCACATCCTGGAGATCCGTACCAGCGACGGCGGATCCCGCACCGTCGCGTTGAAGCCGAAATCTGTCGCCGAGTTCTACGACGAAACCTTCACCGCTCTGCAACAACTGGACATTGAAACGCGAATCTCGGCAAGCCCCAACGAGGTCGACCCGGCCATACCCTTTGCCGAAGATCACCAGCACGCCTCGTATGACCCCGAATCCGCCAACTTGTTCTGGCGTCAACTGGTCCAGGCGCACCGGGTGATCAACGATTTCCGTTCGTATTTCATCGGCAAGGTCAGCCCCGTGCACTTCTTCTGGGGCTCGTTCGACATGGCCTGCACCAGATTCTCCGGTCGACCCGCGCCCGAGCACCCCGGCGGGGCACCCAACTGCGCGGATTGGGTTATGGTGGAAGGGTATTCGCACGAGTTGAGCAGTTGCGGTTTCTGGCCGGGCGGTGGCGAGGAGGGCGCTTTCTACGCCTACGCCTATCCCGAGCCGGAAGGCTTCGCCGACTATCGTGTCGGCCCGGACGCGGCGTTCTACAGCGCCGACTTTCGGCAGTTCCTTCTCCCGTACGAAGCAGTGCGGACTGCCTCCGAGCCCGACCGTGCCCTGCTAGATTTCCTGCAATCGACCTACGCCGCCGCAGCCGACCTTGCCGGCTGGGACCGGGCAGGTCTGGAATGCGATCCACAGCGCTGGTGACACGCACACGGAGACGGAGAACATCATGAAGCTCTGCATCGTCGGCAGCGTGGCTGTCGCGTTGATGGCCGGCGGGTTGATCACCTCAGCGCCACCGGCTGCCGCCGGCTGCCAGTACGGCGGGCCGGTGATCAGTAAGTGCGACGGGCCCGTCCAGCCCGACGGCACCTGGGAGCGGTGCATGGGGACTTGGGGCTATGTGCCGAGCGGCTTCAGCTCCCACCTGGTTCCGGTCAAGCGCTGCGACGTGATGGGGCCCGGCCATGACTACGCGCCGGGGGATCTCCCGTTCGCCGACCCGCCGACGCGCATCGAGGACTGAACCCCGCCACGCTGAGGTGGCGGGGTCCGATCAGGCCGGCCGGATCAGGCCCGCTTGATGAAGTCGAGCGCTGTCTCGGCCACGTCGCGCCAGCCGCTGTCGATCACCAGCGAATGCCCACGGTCCGGAATCTCGACGAACTCGGTGACATCCGAGTTCTTCTTCTGCCGCTTGAACGCGGCGCGGGCGATGGCCCGTGGCACGGTGTTGTCCTTCTCGCCCGAAATGATCAGCAGCGGACCGCGATCCAGCGCCTTGTTGTCCACCTTGGTTTCAGATGCCGGGTTGAAGTTGGCCAGCGCGGCCTGGAAGAGCGGTATTGCCGAGCCGGCTACCGAGTACTCGTCGTACAGGCGATTCGACTCTTCCTCAGAGACGGCGTTGCCGAACGAGAACCGGAACTGCTTGCGGGTCAGGGGAACCGCACGGCCGTAGTTGAAGGGGTTGCCGATGACGGGAAAGGCCGCCCGCAGCGCCGATACCGGGAGTGGCAGCACACCGCGACCCGGCGCCGGGTCGATGGCCACGGCCGCCTTCGCCAGCCCGAGGCCGGCGAGTTTCTGGGTGATCAACCCGCCGAAGGAGTGACCGATGATGATGGGCTTGCGGTCGAGCTCTCGGATTACTTCGGCGTGGTGCTCGGTGATCTCGGCAACGGTCTTGCCCGCGAACACCGACGGGTCGCGCCGTGCGTCGGCCACGGTTTCCGGGTCATCGGGCCAGCTCGGTGCGAGAGTGACGTAACCGCGGTCCTCGAACAACGCCCGCCAGGTGTCCCAGCTACTCGGTAAGAGCCACAGGCCGTGGACGAAGACGACGGGTTGGGCGTCGGAGGCATTGGCTCGTTGCAGTTCGGCCAGCTCGCGGGCGGTGATGGTGGTCATCGGAGTCTCCTCATAAAGTAGAAAGAACGGTCGTTCTTCTTGCGTAACCACCACCGGTCGTCATCTGTTCCCACTAATCAGAAAGAACGTTCTAGCTCGGCGTACCGTGGACGGCATGACCACATCGGCGCCAACCTCTGCGGCGCGGGAGCGCCTCCTGCGCGTCGCCACCGAACTCTTCTATCGCGAGGGCATCCACTCCATCGGCGTGGACCGCATCCTCGCCGAAGCCAACGTCACGCGCGCGACGATGTACCGGCACTTCAAGGGCAAAGAGGACCTCGTCGAGGCCTACCTCGCCGCCGAGGACGCGACGATCCGCGGCTATTTCGATGAGGCCGCGGTCCACGCCGGGCCGGACACCGACATGCTCGAGCTGGTGATTCAGGGCATCGCGGAGGACGTCGCGCGCTATCACACGCGCGGCTGCCCCTTCATCAACGCCGCCGCCGAGTATCCCGATCCTGACAGCCGGATCCGGCGACTCATCACCACTCACCGCGATTGGTTTCGCGGTGCCCTGGAACAGGCGGCCACCGGCCGTGACAACCCCGATGAGGTTGCCGCGTCGCTCGTACTGCTGCGCGACGCCGCCCTGGTCGGCGGCTATCTCGACGGCATCGACACGGTGAAGCCGGCCTTCGTGCGCGCCGCGCACCAGATGGCCGGGATCCCGGGTTAGCCGCCGCCAGAACCCGACCAGCCACAACTGAGCCCTCGACAAAGTACCCGGTACCTGCGGTACTGTTTGGAGGATGAGCCCGGGGGAATTCGAGGCAGTGGTCGTCGGCGCGGGATTCGCCGGCATCGGTGCCGCCATCCAGCTCAAACGGCTGGGCATCGAGAACTTCGTGATCCTGGATCGCGAGGATGATCTCGGCGGCACCTGGTACGTCAACCACTACCCCGGCCTGGCCGTCGACGTACCGACCACGACCTACTCCTATTTCTTCGAGCCGAACCCTAACTGGTCGAGGTTGTTCTCCACCGGCACCGAGATCAAGAGGTACGCCGACGACGTCGCCGACAAGTACGACGTGCGCCGCCACATCCGGTTCAACACGAGCGTCGACGGCGCCCACTGGGATGAAGAGGCTTCGCTCTGGCGAGTAACCGTCGCGGGTGGCGAGACCTTGAGCGCACGCTTCCTGCTCACCGCCACCGGCTTCCTGTCGCAGCCTCACACACCTGACATCCCCGGCATCGCCGACTTCACCGGCAAGGTCATCCACACCACCGACTGGGACGACGACTACCGGCCCGACGGCCGTCGTATCGCGATCATCGGCACCGGCGCCACTGCCGTTCAGCTCATCCCGGAGCTGGCTCGCAAGGCTGCTGACCTGACGGTGTACCAGCGCACCCCGATCTGGGTCGTGCCCAAGATCGACCTGAAGTTCTCTGCTGGGATCAAGGCCCTGTTCGCCAAGGTCCCGTTGACCCAGCGGGCCGTTCGGGCCGTCACCGACGCCATCTACGCGTTGATGGTCGACACGGCTGTGCTCAAGCACCGGTACTTTCGGCGGTTCAACATCGCCGCGGCCGACCTGGCCAAACTGCACCGGTTCGCCTCGATCCGCGACCCCGAACTGCGCCGCAAGCTGACCCCTGACTACGACTTCGGTTGCAAGCGCCCGACGTTCTCCAATGGCTACTACCGCGCCTTCACCAAGCCGAATGTGCACCTGCAGGCCGACGGCATCGAACGCATTGATGCCCAGGGCATCGTCAACGCCGACGGCAGCAGGACCGATATCGACACCCTGGTGCTGGCGACGGGGTTCGATCTGTGGGAGGCCAACTTCCCTGCCATCGAGGTGATCGGGCGTGATGGCCGCAACCTCGGCAAGTGGTGGCGGGAAACCAGGTTCCAGGCCTACCAGGGTGTCTCCATGCCGTACTTCCCGAACTACCTGAGCCTGGCCAGTCCGTATGCGTTCCTGGGTCTGAACTTCTTCAACACCATGGAGTATCAGATGCATCTGATGGACCGGTTGTTCGGCGAACTCCGGCGCCGGAAGGCGACGACGTTCGAGGTCACCGAACAGGCCAACGCCCGCTATCTGGACCGGATGACTGAGTTGCTGGGTGACTCGTTGTTCACCCTCGGCAACTGCGCATCGGCACGGTCGTACTATTTCAATCCGAGCGGCGAGGCAACGCTGCTCCGACCGATGACGACCCGCCGGGCCGTCACGGAAGCTTCACGATTCCCGTTGAGCGACTACACATTTGCCTGATCAGAGAGGATCACACATGGCAGAGGGCAAGAACTCCAAGCTGGTCAAGCTCGTCGGCCTCAGCGTGGTCGGCGCCGGCGTCTCACATTTTGTGAAGCCGCAGCTGTTCGAGTCGATCACCAAGCCGGCGTTCCCCAAGGACACGCAGAAGCACATCTACACCAACGGTGGTATCGAGACCGCGATCGGCCTGGGCCTCCTGCTCCCCAAGACGCGCAAGCTGGCCACCATCGGCACGCTCGGCTACGTGGCCTACCTGGCCGGCAACGCCGTGCGTAACCGGTAACGGCCCAGCAGCGTCATATCGACCATGACCGCGACGACGGCTCGGGCCTGCTCCGAATTCTGATAATTCATGAGCCGGCCCAAGTCGATCACCAACGCCATCGCCGCATGAACGGCGAAGCGCGCCTGACCCGCACTCCACCGCGGGCGTACCGGCATGACCACTTCGACCCACGATTCCACCGCCGCCCGCTGAAGGTCGCGCAGGATCTTCTGGTCGGCGGGCGTCATGTTGAGGCGTTCGGTGTAGTAGACGTAGTCGAGTTCGGGGTGGTCGAACGAGCGGGCCACGTAGTCGTCGATGAGCGCGCCCAGAGCCTGCTCGGGATCAGTTGCCGCGCCGAGCACCTCGGCCATGTCGGAAGACAACCGGTCGGCGGCACGGCGGAACCCGGCCGCCAGGATGTCGGACTTGCCGGAGAAGTATCGGTAGATCCCCGAGGCAGGCATGCCGACCGCGGCGGCGATGTCCTCCATGGTGGTGTCGCGGTAGCCGTTCTGATTGAACAGCCGCATCGATTCGGTCAGCAGCGCTTCGTATTTCGTCGTGCTCACGACGGGTGGCGGTGTCACCGCGGGGCCTGTCGTGTTGGGGAACTCCGGCAACTCGGCGGCCAGCACGGTGTCGCAGATATCGGCGAGCAGCGTGCGGATCTGACCGGCGGGCAGCTTGGACCGGTGGTCGACGACGCTGCCGATCACGCCGAGCACCGCAGTCGACAGGGTCCAGCGGGCGTGCGAGCTCAGTTCCGGCCGCAATTCCATCAGCGGCCGGTGAATCCGTCGGTGCACGGTGCGTACCTGCGCGTCCAGGATGCTCTGGTCGTCGCCGCGCAGATAGCGCGCCTCCCAGCGGTACAGCCCGCCGGATTCGCGATTAACCAAGGCGGTGTCGCTGAGCGCGGCGACGATGAGACGCAACCGCTCCCGCGGGTCCCCGTCGGCCTCGTCCGCGAACGCCGTACCGTCGACCAGTTGCTGACTGAGGTTGAGCACGGCGTCGCGGAACAATTCGTACTTGCTCGAATAGTGCCGGTACAACGCGGCCGCGGAGATTCCGACCCGCGAAGCGATGGCCTCCATGCTGACGCCGTGATAGCCCAGCGCGCTGAAAGACTCCGCCGAGGCCCGCGCTATCTGCGCCTTTCGGTCTTTGGGTCGACGTCGCACAACACTGGCACCACTGTCGATCGACCGGGGCGAGATGCGCGCCATTCCGTCACCATAACGGACCGAAGTGCCGGGTCAAAATGGTAATCCGGCAGAGAATAGGCGTTAACATAGACGGCATTGAGGCCGGATGGGGGTCGCGTGTTTGCCAAGTTGCGGAGGTTGCTGGCCCACCGCGTCGCACTCGGCGAACTCATCGTCGTCGCTGTCGTGCTGGGAGTGCCGTACCTGTTGATCGGCACGGTCTGGTCCGGCACGCACACCGATCACCTGCCGTCGATGGGCGGCCTCGACGCCGTGGTGTCTTTTCTCGGGTCGATCGTCTCGTGGCCGGTGCTGTTGTTCACCGACGTCTGCATGACCTGAAGGGGGAAGAGAAGTGAGTTTTCGCGCCGTCTATATCGGAATCGCCGGAGCCGTGGTGTTGGGCATCGGGCTGTATCTACTGAGCCTGCCGGTGTACCTCGACGACTTCGATCAGTTCGGAATGCAGATCCCCTGCGGCTCCGGATATTCGACCCATCTGGTGCAGGCCAACGCCGCCGGCCAGGAGTACGTGGACAAGTGCGGGTCGGCAGTGCTGACCCGCAGGCTGTGGACCATCCCGATCGTGGCAGTCGGGGCCTTGGCCCTGATCGCGGTACTGTTCCGGGCCGCGACGTCATCTGCACACGAGACGCTGTTGCCCAACCGCGATACGCCGTGACACTGCGCCGGCCGGACTTGTCGGTGGTCGAATGTATGTTCGATTCATGGTGGCGGGTGCGGTCCAGGCGGTAGCGGGGTTACGCGCGGCGTATGACGCGTTCGCTGGATGTGATTTGGCTTCGTTGACCCGCGCTGAGCTGGTGGGGGTGCTCGATGAGTACGAAACATTGCTGTGTCAGCTGCCTTCGGTGGGTCATCGGCTGCTGGCCCAGTTGCAAGCCGGATCCACTGCGCGGGAGCTGGGT
>NZ_LQPP01000059.1 GCF_002102345.1 Mycolicibacterium peregrinum | reverse complement strand
TCGTGGTGCTCCTTAGAAAGGAGGTGATCCAGCCGCACCTTCCGGTACGGCTACCTTGTTACGACTTCGTCCCAATCGCCGATCCCACCTTCGACGGCTCCCTCCACAAGGGTTAGGCCACCGGCTTCGGGTGTTACCGACTTTCATGACGTGACGGGCGGTGTGTACAAGGCCCGGGAACGTATTCACCGCAGCGTTGCTGATCTGCGATTACTAGCGACTCCGACTTCACGGGGTCGAGTTGCAGACCCCGATCCGAACTGAGACCGGCTTTGAAAGGATTCGCTCCACCTCACGGCATCGCAGCCCTTTGTACCGGCCATTGTAGCATGTGTGAAGCCCTGGACATAAGGGGCATGATGACTTGACGTCATCCCCACCTTCCTCCGAGTTGACCCCGGCAGTCTCTCACGAGTCCCCGCCATTACGCGCTGGCAACATAAGATAAGGGTTGCGCTCGTTGCGGGACTTAACCCAACATCTCACGACACGAGCTGACGACAGCCATGCACCACCTGCACACAGGCCACAAGGGAACCAATATCTCTACTGGCGTCCTGTGCATGTCAAACCCAGGTAAGGTTCTTCGCGTTGCATCGAATTAATCCACATGCTCCGCCGCTTGTGCGGGCCCCCGTCAATTTCTTTGAGTTTTAGCCTTGCGGCCGTACTCCCCAGGCGGGGTACTTAATGCGTTAGCTACGGCACGGATCCCAAGGAAGGAAACCCACACCTAGTACCCACCGTTTACGGCGTGGACTACCAGGGTATCTAATCCTGTTCGCTCCCCACGCTTTCGCTCCTCAGCGTCAGTTACTGCCCAGAGACCCGCCTTCGCCACCGGTGTTCCTCCTGATATCTGCGCATTCCACCGCTACACCAGGAATTCCAGTCTCCCCTGCAGTACTCTAGTCTGCCCGTATCGCCCGCACGCCCACAGTTAAGCTGTGAGTTTTCACGAACAACGCGACAAACCACCTACGAGCTCTTTACGCCCAGTAATTCCGGACAACGCTCGGACCCTACGTATTACCGCGGCTGCTGGCACGTAGTTGGCCGGTCCTTCTTCTATAGGTACCGTCACTTGCGCTTCGTCCCTATTGAAAGAGGTTTACAACCCGAAGGCCGTCATCCCTCACGCGGCGTCGCTGCATCAGGCTTGCGCCCATTGTGCAATATTCCCCACTGCTGCCTCCCGTAGGAGTCTGGGCCGTATCTCAGTCCCAGTGTGGCCGGTCACCCTCTCAGGCCGGCTACCCGTCGTCGCCTTGGTAGGCCATTACCCCACCAACAAGCTGATAGGCCGCGGGCCCATCCCACACCGCAAAAGCTTTCCACCACACACCAGGAAGTGCGCGGTCATATTCGGTATTAGACCCAGTTTCCCAGGCTTATCCCAAAGTGCAGGGCAGATCACCCACGTGTTACTCACCCGTTCGCCACTCGAGTACCCCGAAGGGCCTTTCCGTTCGACTTGCATGTGTTAAGCACGCCGCCAGCGTTCGTCCTGAGCCAGAATCAAACTCTCCAAACAAAAACTTCCCATCCAAAGACAGGCAGAATTCGAATCAGAAAAATTCGACCAAACAAAAGACACCAACAAACTGGCATCAAAAAAACAAAGCCACACCCTAAACGGGAAAA
>NZ_LQPP01000058.1 GCF_002102345.1 Mycolicibacterium peregrinum | reverse complement strand
CTACCGCCGACTCCATACCGACGAACAAGCACGCCTCAACGACCCCCAACCCGCCGCCGCTTGACATAGGAGCAATGGTCGCGGTGCCAGAGCTACCAGCGGCAGACGTCGGCGCCCCAACCCGAGTCGACGGGGCGGAAAGCAAGCAGATGTCGTTGCCACCACGGCAGTGGTGCCGCGAGTACGGGATCTTTCGTGGCGTCGTCCACGACACGCGGTGGTCCGTCGCGAAGATAGGCGATCCGGACGCCACTGATGCCCGCCTCCTGCCACAGCATCACGCTGCGCCGCAGCTCGAGCCAGGGAATGCGGACCGGGGGATCTTCCGACATCCAGCGCAGCTGTCGGCGGAGGTAGGTCATGTCCTCCGACTGCCGCGGAAAATCCATCCCGACCACGGTGACGGTGTCGCGCTGATAGTCGGCCAGCTGGAGTGAGGTGACGCCTGGCACCAGATGATTGGTGGCGCCTTCCTCGGTCCGCAGGTTGGAAAACATGGAGTAGTTCGACACGGTCTTGAGCCCCACATACGGTGTCAACCCGTTGGCGAGAGCCAGCAGCGGGGCGAGGAGCAGCACCACGGGGCGAAAGCTCCAGTTCGGTGGACGGACACCTGCCGCCTGCGCGGAGTGGTACACGCGCAGCAGCGCGACCATGAACGGCACCACCGCGACGAACCAGGTGAGCACCAGCAGGGTGTGCCAGGGCAGACCGACCGGGCTCGTCGGCGAGTCCGCCGAACTCGACACCACACTCAGCAGCACGTGAAGCGCAAAACCGGTGAGCGCCACGCCCCGCAGCGCGGAAGCGCGGGCGGCCAGGGTCGCGAACACCTCGGTCGGAACCAGCAGTACGTACACCGCGAACACGACCGTGGCGAAGTCGTAGAACGACGCCATCGCCAGTATCGAGTGGAAGCCCACGCCCAGCAGCACGCCCCAGAAGCGCAGCCGCGGCACCGCCAGCAACGTGAGAATGGCGGCCTCGGTCACCACCGCGGCGATGCCGACGAACTCGCCGACACCCTGGCCCGGCGTCGCACTGTCCAAACCGTTCATCCAGATGAGCTGGCCGAACAGCTCGCTGCCACACGAGGTGGACGGGCTGAAGTAAGCGCTGTTCAACTTGTCGAAGACCGTGAACAGGTAGACCACGAGCAACACGAGGCCAACCGGATTCCGCGCGGCATCCAGCCAGCGTTCGACGAAACTGTCCGGTTCACCCGCCCGGTTCCGGACCGCAAAGGCCCACAGGGCCGCGGTGCCGAGAGCCACGGCGACCAGCAGGCTCAGCACCAGATGGTTCGACGCCGCAGGCAGGCTCAACGCGGCCACCGTGGCGCCGGCAGCGACGGCCAGACCAGCCGCGGCCACCGAGCCGGGGAATATCAGGGCGGGGAGGCCGGCCAGCAACGCCGGAACCACCGCCAGCGGCTGACTGTCGGAGTAGTGGAAGACCAACGCCATCGCGAAGAGCGTTGCGAACCAGCCGAGTTGCTGACGAGCGCCGGTGAGTGGACCCGTTCGGGCGTTGCTGCGCCAACGCATTGAGAACACCTTACTTGGCGCGGGCCTGCGACTCCTGCGCGCCTCCGGAACCCGCCGCCATCTCACCCCTCGCGGCGTAATCTGGAAGGCGATGGATGGGGGCGGTAGGGCCCAAACGCCTTGCCGTGTAACGGAAAGGACAAGATATGAGTACAGTCCATTCATCAATCGACCTGCACCCGGACATCATGGCCCTTCGGGCCGGCTATGACCGTGTCGCGGAGTCGATGGCCGCGCAGGTCACCTTCGGCCTGACGTTGCTGACGGCGATGTACGTCGCGCTGGCCCCGTGGATCGTCGGCTACGACACCTTCAACCGGCTGACGGTCAACGACCTGATCGTCGGTGGGGCGATCGCGTTCCTGTCAATGTGTTTCAGCTTCGCGCTGGATCGCGCGCACGGCATGACCTGGACACTGCCGATATTCGGTGTGTGGCTGATCATCTCACCGTGGGTGTTTGTCAGTGGACCGAGCGCCGGCATGATCTGGTCGCATGTGATCAGCGGTGCGCTGGTGATGTTGCTGGGGTTCACCGCGATGTATTTCGGGATGCAGGTGCGCAATTCCGAAGCGCGGCACGCCTAACCGGCAGGCGGGCCGGTAGACGCACCTTGACTGACCAGCCGGACCCCGGCTGGTGGGGAGTTCGTGCGCCTGGGTCACGCCCGGGTACCCGAAGATGCGTCAATTTGCTACCCGCGGGCGGGTTTGACGCCATATCGTGGGCAATCGCAGGACTTCCGAATACGGCGATGGCGGGTACGAACTGCTGAGATGAAGCTGGCGGGGCGGGAAGAAGAACTGGCGACGATCCGTCGCTCCCTTGGTGGGCCGGGAACCCACCACGGCGTGGTGATCGTCGGCAGTGCCGGGGTCGGCAAGACCCGGTTGGCCCGGGAGGCCCTCAGCCACGCGGCGGCGTCCGGACACCGGACCAGTTGGTTCGTCGGGACCGAATCCGCACGGGCCATCCCGCTCGGTGCGTTCACCGGATCGATCAGCCAGAGCATGTGCGATCCGTTGCCCGACGTGCGCCGCGTGATCGATTCCTTCGTCGCTCACCAGCGCATGGGCAAGGTGGTCATCGGCGTCGACGATGCGCACCTTCTCGACCCGTTGTCCGCGCACGTCGTCCATCAACTGGCGCAGACCCAGGGAGTACGGCTCGTGGTCACCGCGCGTTCCGGTGGCCCGGAACCCGACGCGGTGACCGCCCTGTGGAAGGACAGCCTGCTCGACCGGATCGACCTCGAACCGCTGTCCGCCGCGGCGGCTGCCACGCTGATCGAGTCGGCGGTCGCCGGTCCGGTGGACAGCCGCAGCACGCGCCGATTCTGGAAGCTGACCGGAGGCAATGCGCTGTACCTGCTGCAGCTGGTGAAGGACCAGATCGCCGCCGGGCGGATGCGTAAATCCGCCGGGGTGTGGATGTGGGACGGCGATGTGGCCGTCTCCCAGAGCATCACCGACATGGTCGGGCGTCGCCTCGGTGGACTCGAGCCCGGCATGGCCTTGGTGCTCGACACGCTGTCTCAGTGCGAGCCACTGAGCGTCGACGTTCTGGGCGATCTCGTCGAGCCCGCCGACCTGGAAGCCGCAGAACAGATGCACCTGGTCAGGGTCGACCGTTCCGGGCGCGGACTGGTGGCGACCCTCGCGCATCCGTTGTACGGCGAATTGCGCAGGGCGACAGCGGGTGAGATGCACCTGTCGAGGATCCGGGGAAGGCTTGCGCGACGGCTGGAGTCGGAGGCCGACGGAGATATGCGGGCGACCGTCCGCCGCGCGTTGCTGGCCCTGCACTCCGACCTGCCGCCGGATCCGGAGCTCTACCTCACGGCCGCCCGCTGCGCCGCCGTCCTGCTCGACCCTGATGCCGCTGACCGATTCGCCGCTGCCGCAGCCGAATGCGGTGCACCGGAGGCCGCGCCCATGCGGGCCATGACGCTGATCCTGCTGAGCCGGGGTGAGGAGGCCGAGGCCGTTCTGCGGGAGATCAGCGCCGACAGCCGCCCGGACAGCCACCACTGGGCGACGGTGCGGGCGGCCAACCTGGCGTGGCTGCTCAGCCGGCCGCGCGATGCCGGCGCTATCCTGGAAAAGCTTTCCGGCACAGCAGAATCCGATGCGCAGCGGATGGAACGGCTGGCCATGCAGGCCTGTGTCGACGCCGTGCTCGGCCACTGCGTGAGCGCGGAGAAGAATGCCAGGACCGCCCTGGAATCGGACGGGCTTCCCGATCTACACGCGATGATGGCCTCGATCGCATTGATGATGGCGTTCGGCGCGCTCGGTCATGTCGACGAGATCAACGACATCGCCGAGCAGGCCATCGAACGGGCCACCTCGTCGTTCGAATCGTCGCCCATGCGGTTCTGGCTCGGCGCCGTCCACGGCCGTGCCTGCCGGTTGACCGGCGGTATCGATGACATCACGACGATGGCGGCCCGGCTGGACGAGTCGGCTCGTGACATGCCCGGCTTGGTGTACGCCAACCTCGCCCACCTGCTGGGCCACGCCGAACTGGTTCGCGCCGATCTCGGTGCCGCCGTCAAACATCTGCACGAGGCCTACGCCGGTGCCGAGACGCACGAGATCACCACGGGTCTGCGGGTCGCGAGCTGTTTTTCGCTGGCCGAGGCACACGCCAAGCTCGGCCAGACGGCCGCTGCGCAGGACGCGCTGGCCTGCGCCGAGCGGCGGGTACCCGACGACTACGTATTCATGAACACCGCGATGGCAGTGGCCACCGGGTGGACGTTGGCAGCCGGAGGTGCGCTGACCGATGCCATCGATGTGGTGCGCGCAGCGGGGCGCGATGCCGGGCAACGCGAACAGCCGACCCATGAACTGCTGTGTCTGCAAACGGCGGCCCAGTGGGGCGACACCACCGGAGCGGCCCGCGCACGCGAGCTGGCCGACACGTTGAAACTGCCGCTCGCTCAAACGGTGGCCGGTCATATCGAGGCGCTGGCGGCCGATGACGGTAACGGATTGCTCACCGCCGCAGAGGAATACCGTGCTCTCGGTGACCGGGCCACCGCCACCGACGCGATGGCGCAGGCCGCGGTCGCGTTCGGCCGCCGCGGTCAGGGAAAGCGCAGTGCCTACGCCGCCGCGCTGGCCCAGGAGGGCGCCGACGAATGTGGCGGGCTGTGCACCCCGGCGCTGCGCAACCCGGCCGGACAGCCGCTGACCGGAAGACAGCGCGAGATCGTCGAACTCGTCGTCGCGGGGCTGAGCAACAAGCAGATCGCCGAACGGCTGGTCATGTCGGTGCGCAGCGTCGAAGGTCACCTGTACCGGGCTTGTCAGCGGGTGGGCGTCAGTTCACGCGAGGAACTCGCCGCGATCATCCGGCGGGGTCCGAAGGGTTTGTGACGACGCCTCTGAGCAGATCGGCCGCCTCGGTCTGGTAGGCATGCTCGGCCCAATCCAGTGGTGTGGAGCCGAATCTCCGGTCGGTGACGGTCGCGTCGGCGCCGGCGTCGAGGAGTCGTCGGATCAGTTCGAGATCACCGGACCAGGCGGCCTGATGCAGGGGCGTCGCGCCTTCGTCGTCGAAAACGTTCGGATCGTCGGGGAACACCGGGACGACGATGTGCGCCCCGGATACGTCGATACCGTGCCGGGCCAGCAGGTCGAGCCGGCCGGTGAAGCCATGCTCGGCGGCCCAGCCGATCTGGCGTCTCCACATCTCGGCACGGGTTTCCATCGCCTCACCCAGACGCAACTCCCACGGGCTCGGTCCGGCCTCGGCCAGACCGTGGGCGAACAACAGTTCCAGGTGGGAATCGTCGGCACGGAACATCCGGTTGTACAGCGCCTGCTGGTCGGCCGGATGTGCGCCCCGATCGAGCAGAAGGGTTGCCAGGTCGGTTGCGAACCGATGCCGGGGTTGACGACGCGGACCCTGTTCCCCCTCGCCGAACACGCCCGTGAGCACCGTGAACGGCGTCGACATCCCGCACCAGAGGTACCCGGCGTTCGGATCGGCGCCGGCGTCGAGCAGCAGTGTCGCGCCGGTGAGGACGTCATCGGCGCTGCGGCCCAACGGAACCCGCGAATAGCACAGGTACATCAGCGGTACCCAGCCGAACGGTCCGCCGCCGGTGTTCGCGACCGCCGGGCGGTTCGTCAGATGCTGTGCCAGCGCGGCCGGGTCCGTAGCCGACGCGGCAGCCCAAACGTGTTCGTCGACCAGTTTCCGCTCGGACCCGAGCAGCTCCGCGGCGGCCTGCCACCGGGGAGGAGCATCGGTTTCGTTGTAGCGCAACGATGCCCATGAGCAGAATCGGTCGGCGGTGTTGAGGTTGTTCTCGTCGAGCGCCCCTGGGTCGATGCTGAGCTCGGCCGCGTCCCGAAGGTAGTGCACGAGCCTGGGCCAGCTGCTGAAACCGTACGCGCGGGCGACGGTCAGCTGCGCCTGGTGCAGCGGGGTGCGATTCGCGCGCTGCAGCCTGCGGGCTTCATCGCGGAGGTGCTCGATCGAGGGGTTGCTCGGCAGACGGCTGGCCATGACGGCCTCCTCTCAGACGCCCGCGTCCGCGAATCGGGCTGAGAAGAGGTCGGTCACAAGGCAACTCAACGAGCAGGGAGGCTTGGCCTCTTCGAGCGGACGTCGGGCGTTCCTGCACGCCCGACGTCACGCTACCACTGCGCTTTGCCGGAGTCCTACGTGCAGACGGCGCCGACGGCGGCGGACTGGACCAACTTGGTGTACTTCGCCAGGACGCCGGTGGTGTACGTCGGGGGTAGCGGCTGCCAGCCATCCTTGCGGCCGGCGAGTTCGGCCTCGTCGACCAGGATGTCGAGGGTGCCGTTGGCGACGTCGAGCCGGATCCGGTCACCGTCGCGGACGAACGCGATCGGCCCACCGTCGACGGCCTCCGGAGCGATGTGCCCGACACACAGGCCCGTCGTCCCGCCGGAGAACCGGCCGTCGGTCATCAGCAGCACGTCCTTGCCCAGCCCGGCGCCCTTGATCGCACCGGTGATGGCCAGCATCTCGCGCATACCCGGGCCGCCCTTGGGGCCCTCGTAGCGGATGACCACGACGTCGCCGTGGGTGATGGTGCCGTCCTCGAGAGCGTCCAGGGCGGCTCGTTCGCGCTCGAAAACCCTTGCGGTGCCCTCGAAAACGTCGGATTCGAACCCTGCGGACTTCACCACGGCACCCTCCGGGGCGAGCGATCCGTGCAGGATCGTGATGCCGCCGGTCGGGTGGATCGGGTTGTTCATCGCGCGCAGCACCTTGCCGTCGGGGTCCGGCGGTGCGATGTGGGCCAGGTTCTCGGCCATGGTCTTACCCGTCACGGTCAGACAATCCCCGTGCAGCAGACCGGCATCCAGCAGTGCGCGCATGACCACCGGGACGCCACCGATCTCGTCGACGTCCTTCATCACGTGGCGGCCAAAGGGTTTCACGTCGGCCAGGTGCGGCACCTTGTTGCCGATGCGGGTGAAGTCGGCCAGGGTCAGCTCCACCTCGGCCTCACGCGCGATCGCCAGCAGGTGCAGCACCGCGTTGGTGGACCCACCGAACGCCATCACGACGGCGATGGCGTTCTCGAAGGCTTCCTTGGTCAGGATGTCGCGCGCGGTGATACCGCGGCGCAGCATCTCGACGACGGCCTCACCCGACCTACGGGCGAACTCGCCGCGCCGCTTGTCCACGGCCACCGGAGATGCACTGCCCGGCAACGACATTCCGAGCGCCTCGGCGGCCGACGCCATGGTGTTCGCGGTGTACATGCCGCCACAGGCGCCCTCGCCCGGGCAGATGGCGCGCTCGATGATGTCGACGTCCTCCCGCGACATCAGCCCGCGCACGCACGCCCCGACGGCCTCGAAGGCGTCGATGATGGTGACTTCCTTCTCGGTGCCGTCGGTGAGCTTGGCGACACCCGGCATGATCGAGCCGTTGTAGAAGAACACCGAGGCCAGGTCCAGACGAGCCGCGGCCATCAACATGCCCGGGATCGACTTGTCGCAGCCGGCGAGCAGCACGGAACCGTCGAGGCGCTCGGCCTGCATCACGGTCTCGACGCTGTCGGCGATCACCTCACGGGAGACCAGGGAGAAGTGCATCCCCTCGTGGCCCATCGAGATGCCGTCGGACACCGAGATCGTGCCGAACTCCAGCGGGTATCCGCCGGCCTCGTGCACGCCGGACTTGACGTCCTGGGCAAGCCGCTGCAGCGACATGTTGCACGGGGTGATCTCGTTCCACGACGAGCCGACGCCAATCTGCGGCTTGACCCAGTCGTCGTCGCCCATCCCTACCGCGCGGAGCATTCCGCGGGCTGCGGCCTTCTCCAGGCCGTCGGTGACGTCGCGGCTGCGGGGCTTGATATCGGGCTGGTCGGAAGACATGGAGGTAAGTATGCCCCCGGGTTAGTTAGCCGCCCAAATTCTTTACCATGCCCAAGCGGCGCAGGTCAGCCGGTCCACTCGGTGGACTTGACGGTCAGGTCGAGCCCCATGAAGTACCCGATCACGGTGCACACGATCGAGACCAACGGCCACACCCAGAGCCAGCGGCGGGTGAAGAAGACCATGACGATGCTGCAGGCGAAGGCGGCGATCAGCCCGCCGCCGATCCAGCCGAATGTCGTCGGATAGACCTGGTCGTCATACGGGGTCGGGCCGCAGGTGGCGTGGCAGGTATCGGTCGACATCGCGAAGAACAACGACAGCCACGCGGCGGCGGCCGCACCGAGCACCGCGACGATCCACAGCGCGATCGCGAGAATGACGCTGACCACGGTGACCGTGGTTCCGACCGCAGATTTCCGGCGAGCAGCCGGGGCTACGGGATATGGGGCCGACTGGGCGGGCGGGTACGCCGGCGGGGGATACGTCGGCGGGTGCGGCCCTGGCCAGGGTGGCAGCGTCATCGGAGTCAGCGTATCGGCCGAGCGCCGGGTTGTTTTGCGGTATTTCTCCCGGCCAAACGGGCGTGCATACCCCGGTGGGGTACCGGTATGATGGGGTCATGGACGTGGCTGACAGCTCGGGCGCACATGGCTACTCGGCGCAGAAGGAGAACTACGCCAAGCGGCTGCGCCGGATCGAAGGCCAGGTCCGGGGCATCGCCAAGATGATCGACGAGGACAAGTACTGCATCGACGTCCTCACCCAGATCAGCGCCGTCAACAGTGCTCTGCAATCCGTGGCGCTCGGTCTGCTCGACGAGCACCTCGGGCATTGTGTGACGCAGGCGGTCTCCGAAGGCGGTGACCAGGCAGAAGCCAAGCTCGCCGAGGCGTCGGCTGCCATCGCCCGTCTGGTCCGCTCCTAGCCGCCCAGCGCCTGCTCGATCCGCTCGACCTTCGCGGTGAGCTGCCCGGTGTACCCGGGTCGGATGTCGGCCTTCAACACCAGGCTGACCCGTGGGGACACCGCCGCCACGACCTCTACGGCCTGTTTCACCACCGCCATCACCTCGTCCCATTCACCTTCGACGTTCGTGAACATGGCGTTGGTCTCGTTGGGCAGGCCTGAGGCCCGCACCACCCGCACGGCCTCGGCCACCGCGGCGCTGACACTTCCGGACTCGTCCCCGCCGGCGGGGCTGATGCTGAACGCGACAATCACAGATTCGATTGTGCGCGCTCGTAACACTGCGGCGGTCCCGGCGCCGAAATCCCGCCCTGACGTTACGAACGCGGATGGCAGTCTCTCGGGTCGGCAACCGCGCACGGCAACGTTATGGCACTACCGTGGCATCCCAGAATGACCTTCAGCGTCACCGGCGAATCGCTTTCCGCCCACACCAGCCCGTGGACACCGCGTGTTGCGACGCAACTCGCCGTCCTCGCGGCGGCAGCGTTCATCTATGTCACCGCCGAGATGCTCCCGGTCGGTGCCCTGCCGGCGATCGCCACAGACCTTCGGGTCAGTGAGGGCCTGGTCGCCACGCTGATGGCCAGTTACGCCCTGGTCGCCGCGCTCACCACAGTCGCGCTGGTCCGGCTGACGGCACGCTGGCCGCGACGCCGGACCTTGGTCGCCACCCTGGTGTGCCTGACCGTCTCGCAGGTGATCTCGGCGCTCGCCCCGAACTTCGCGGTGCTGGCCGGCGGGCGGGTGCTGTGCGCGCTGGCCCATGGACTGATGTGGTCGGTGATCGCACCGATCGGTGCCCGGTTGGTCCCGGCCAGTCACGCCGGCCGGGCCACCGCGGCGGTCTACGTCGGCACCGGCCTGGCCCTGGTCGTGGGCAACCCACTCGCCGCGGCGATGAGCGAAATGTGGGGCTGGCGGCTTGCCGTGGTGGTGATCGCCGTGGCCGCGGCGGTTGTGGCGCTGGCTGCATGGACGATGCTGCCGCCGCTCGCCCCCGTGGCCGGCTCGACCGCGATCGGTGGGGCGGGGCAGGGACGCCGACGAAACCGGCGTCTGCTCATCCTGTCGACGGTGACGATGATCGGTGTCACCGGGCACTTCATCGCCTTCACCTTCATCGTGGTGATCATCCGCGACGTGGTCGGGATCCACGGGCCACATCTGGCCTGGCTGCTCGCGGCGTTCGGGGTCGCGGGTCTGGCCGGGATGGCCGCAATGGCCCGGCCGCTGGACCTGTGGCCGAAGGCGTCGGTGCTGGGCTGCCTCACGGTGCTGGCCGCCGCGCTGCTGACGCTGTCGGTGCTGGCCGTGAACCACGACCCCGGTCGGGTGGCACTGGTGCTCGGTGCGCTGGCCATCGTGGCCTGGGGCGGCGCCTCCACGGCGTTGCCGCCGATGCTGCAGGCCTCGGCGATGCGTACGTCTCCGGAAGACCCCGACCGAGCGTCCGGCCTGTATGTCGCGGCCTTCCAGATCGGCATCATGGGCGGCGCGCTGATCGGCGGCGGCATCTATGACCACGGCGGAGCGGCGCCGACAGTGGCGGCAGCCGCAGCCCTGATCGTCGTCTCGATGTGTGGCGTCGCGTCGTCCCGTGGCGTATTCGTAGTTTCCTGCCCCACCACCGAGAAGTAACGCGAGCACGCTCACACCCGATAAACACCGCAGTTCAGCGCCGTGCAATCGGTCGCTGTCGGGGGAAGGCGCCTTCTCGCGGCAGTAGCTGGTCATGGTGCTGTGAGAGACTGGAGCGAGTTGTGCTGTCTGGAGGTTACTCATGCCGAAATCGGCAAAACGTCGACTGATCACTGCATTCATGGCTGCGGGGCTGTTCGGTGGGCTGGTGCTCAGCCCGTCCGCATACGCAGACCCCGAGGCGCCACCGGCGCCCGTCGACCCTGCTGTTCCCGGCCCCCCGCCGGGCGCCTACATCCCGCCGCTGCCCGCCGACCCGGCGGCTCCGGCCGCCGCCGCTCCGGCGACACCCGCGCCGATCGTCAACTACGGCTCCCCGACCGTCCCGTTCACTGAGGGCAACGCCCCCGGGCAGAGCTCCGAGCCGTTCACCGGCGAAGCGCCCTTCCTGCCGCCGTCGTTCAACCCGACCAACGGGTCGATGGTCGGCGTCGCCAAGCCGATCTACATCAACTTCCAACGGCCGATCGCGAACCGGCAGATGGCCCAGGACGCCATCCGGATCACCTCGAACCCACCCGTGGCAGGCCGCTTCTACTGGGTCACCGACACCCAGCTGCGCTGGCGCCCGCAGGACTTCTGGCCGTCCAACACCGTGGTGAACATCGACGCCGCCGGCACCAAGTCGAGCTTCCGGGTCGGTGACTACCTGGTGGCCACGGTCGACGACAAGGCCCACCAGATGGAGATCATGCGCAACGGGAAGCTGGAGAAGACCTTCCCCGTGTCGATGGGCAAGCCCGACGGCAAGCACGAGACCAAGAACGGCACCTACTACGTGCTGGAGAAGTTCCCCGACATCATCATGGATTCCTCCACCTACGGTGTGCCGGTGGACTCCAAGGAGGGCTACAAGCTGAAGGTGCAGGACGCCGTCCGCATCGACAACAGCGGCGTCTTCGTGCACAGCGCCCCCTGGTCGGTCGCCCAGCAGGGCAAGAGCAACACCAGCCATGGCTGCATCAACCTCAGCCCCGAGAACGCCCAGTGGTTCTACGACAACTTCGGCAGCGGCGACCCGGTGGTCATCAAGAACACCGGTGGCGGCTGGTACAACACGCCGGACGGCGCGTCCGACTGGCAGATGTTCTAGACGAACGTCGATACAACAAAACCCCTGCCCACGGGCAGGGGTTTTGTTGTATCCGGGCTAGTTCCAGATGCGCACGCGCTGAGCCGGTTCCAGGTACAGCTCGTCGGAGTCGGCCACCTCGAACGCCTCGTAGAAGGAGTCGATGTTGCGGATGACGCCGTTGCAGCGGAACTCCGGCGGTGAGTGAGGATCCACGGCCAGGCGCCGAATCGCCTCGGCATCGCGGGATTTGGTCCGCCACACCTGGGCCCAGCCGAAGTAGACGCGCTGTACCCCGGTGAGCCCGTCGATCACCGGAGACTCCTGGCCCTTCAACGACAGCTGGTAGGCGAGCAGAGCGATGGACAGCCCGCCGAGATCACCGATGTTCTCCCCGACGGTGAACGCGCCGTTCACGTGGTGGGAGCCATCGAGTCCGCGCGGGGTGAACTGCTCGTACTGGTCGATCAAAGCCTTTGTGCGGGCCCCGAATTCGGCGCGATCGGCATCGGTCCACCAGTCCACCAGGTTGCCGTCACCGTCGTACTTGGCGCCCTGGTCGTCGAAACCGTGGCCGATCTCGTGCCCGATCACCGCGCCGATACCGCCGTAGTTGGCGGCGTCGTCGGCGTCGGCGTCGAAGAACGGCGGCTGCAGAATGGCTGCGGGAAAGACGATTTCGTTCATTCCCGGGTTGTAGTAGGCGTTCACCGTCTGCGGCGTCATGAACCACTCGTCGCGGTCCACCGGCGCGCCCAGCTTGGCCAGCTCGCGGTCGGAGTTCACCACGTGGCCCCGGCGGTAGTTGCCGTACAGGTCGTCGCGCTCGACCACCAGCGCCGAGTAGTCCCGCCAGCGGGCCGGATACCCGATCTTGGGGGTGAACTTGTCGAGCTTCACCAGGGCTTTGGCCCTGGTCTCCGGCGTCATCCAGTCCAGCTCGTTGATGCTGACCCGGTAGGCCTCGCGCAGGTTGGCCACCAGCTCGTCCATCCGGGCCTTGGCCTCCGGCGGGAAGTACTGCTGGACGTAGAGCTTGCCCAGCGCATCACCCATCAGGCCCTCCACCAGGGAGACGCCGCGCTTCCACCGGTCGCGGTTCTGCTCGGTGCCACTGAGGGTGCGGCCGTAGAAATCGAAGTTCTCGGCCACCAGGTCGTCGGTCAGCAGGCCGGCGCGCGAATGGATGACGCGCCAGCGGGTCCAGGCCTTCCAGTCCTCCAGATCCTCGCTCGCCCACAGTGCGGCGAACGCCGTCACGTAGTCGGGCTGACGCAGCACCAGCTCGGAGACCTTCTCAGGGGTGGTGCCGAGGGCGCCGAGCCAACCGGTCCAGTCGAAGCCGGGGGCGTCGCCGGACAGGTCGGCGAAGGTGCGCAGGTTGTAGGTGAGGTCGGCGTCGCGGCGCTTGACCACATCCCAGTGCGCGGCGGCCAGTTTGGATTCCAGCGCCACGATCCGGGCCGCGGTCTCGGTCTGTGCCTCCGCGGTGTCCGCGCCGTAGACCAGCGTGAACATCCGGGCGATGTGACCGGGGTAGGCGGCCAGGATCTCGGCGTGCTGCTCGTCGCGGTAATAGGACTCGTCGGGCAGCCCGAGGCCGGACTGGCTCATGTGCAGCAGGTAGCGCGTCGAGTCCTTGGAATCGGTGTCCACATATACCCCGGCTCCACCGGACACCCCGGTGCGCTCCAGGCCGCCCAGCACCGAGGCCAGCGCATCGCTGTCGGCGGCGCCGTCGATCAGGGCGAGCTCGGCCAGCAGCGGCGCCAGGCCGCGCGCGGCGATGGTCTGCTCGTCCATGAAGCTGGCGTACAGATCGCCGATCCGCTGCTCGTCGGTGCCCGGCTCGGCGCCGGACGCTGCTGCCTGGGTGATCAGATCGCGGATCTGTTCCTCGGCGCGGTCGTGCAGCAGCCGGAAGGCGCCATCGGTGGCGCGGTCGGCAGGTATCTCGTAGTCAGTCAGCCAACGGCCGTTGACGTGGCCGAACAGATCGTCTTGCGGGCGTGCCTGCGGGTCGACATGGCTCAGGTCGATACCCGACTTGATCGCTTCTACCGTCACCCCGACATTCTTCCAGAAGGCTGCGGGTGCGCTGGGACGGTTCGGCTGCCGGTACCCTCACGGCCATGCCCGAGGCGCCGAGCAAGGACAGCAAGGTCAGCAAGGACAGTACCGGCGATCACTCCGGCGGTGTCTTCACCGGCTTCGGCTTCGCCTCGGCGGTCGCGGGCCTGATCGCCGTCGCCGCGGTGGTCCTGGCCGCGATGGTCTGGACCGGACATCGCAGCGAAGCCGACGAACGCGCGTACCAGACGCGGGTGCTGCGGGCGGCCGCCGACTGGACCAACATCCTGATCAACATCAACAAGGACTCCGTCGAGGCCGGTATGCAGAAGCTGCGCGAAGGCACGGTCGGTCAGCTCAACGCCGACTTCGATGCGGCTGTGCAGCCCTACCGCGACCTGGTGCAGCGGCTGCAGGCCCGCACGACCGGCCAGATCGACTCGGTGGCCATCGAATCGCTGTACCACCCGCCGCCGGGCCCCGACGGTCGCCCGGTGCCCGCGCCCAAGCCGGAGCTGGCCGGGATGGTGTCGCGCACCGACACCGTGCTCGTGGTGGCCACCTCGGTCAGTGAGAACGCCGGCAGCGACAAGCCCCAGACCGTGCGCTGGAACCTGCGGCTGGACGTCTCCGACGTCGACGGCAACCTGATGGTCTCGCGGTTGGAGCCGATCCGATGAGGAACCGGCTGCGCGTCCTGGCATTCGATATCGCCGCCCCGCTGGCCGCGATCGCGGCGGTGCTCTACATCGGGCTGGCGCTGTCCTGGCCGCTGTGGTGGGTGTCGCTGTGTTCGGTGCTGTGCCTGCTGATCGTGCAGGGGGTCATCGTCAACGTCGTGCTGGCCCGGCGTGACGGCGTGACACTGGGCACCGATGACGATGCCCCCGGGCTGCGTCTCGCGGTCGCGGGTGTGGCAGCCGCCGCAGTGGTGGCCGCGGTGACGGTGGGCTACCTGCGCTGGACAGTGCCCGACCGTACCTTCAACAACGACCGTGACGAGGTGGTGCGCATCGCCAGCAGTGTCTCGGAGGCCACCGCCACGTTCAGCCCGCAGAGCCCGACCTCCTCGATCGACCGCGCGACGGCGATGATGTCGCCGGATGAGGCTCAGCAGTTCAAGAACGAATTCGCCAATGTGGCAAAGGAATTGGCGAGCAAGAACGTGTCCGCCACGGCGGCCACCGTTTCGGCCGGGGTGGAGGCGCTTGGTCCGCAGGTGGCCAGTGTGGCCGTGGTGCTGCGCGGAACCCAGAGTGCCCCGGGTAAACCCACCGACAACGCGGTCATGGCGCTGCGGGTGGCCTTGAGCAAGAGTGACGGGCGTTGGCTCGTCGACAATGTGACGCCGCTGCACTCCCGCTGAGCGCTGAGCCTCAGCGGACCGTCAGGCGAAGTGGCCCAACCGACCTGGCTACTTCGCCGAACGCTGTGCGGAGAGCTTGGCGAACCGGTCCGAGAGGCGCTGCATGCGCAGCAGCAGCGAGGCCGGCGGACTGGTGGTGCCCTCCAGATAGTCGGCAAAGGATTCGTTGGATATCCCGATGCGCGAGGCGAACTCGGGTGCCTGCAGTTCGGACCGGCGCAGCATGGCCTGGATCTGGTGGGCCACCTCGGCGCGCTCGGTGGCTTCCAGGTGCTCACGGGTGCGCACCAGGACCTCCGACAGCGCCTTGGACACCCCGTAGGGGCGGGCGGTCTGCAGCACTTCCTCGACCTGACGGGCGGTGCGGCCGTAGGGGTCACGCTTGATCGCGGCGACGATGCGCTGCCAGACCGCCATGTCGTCGGTCTCCAGGGCGGCACGGATCGCCGCGGTCGGCCAGTACTCGACCGGCCGGTCGTCGAAGGCGGGCTGACGCTGCTGCGGCGCGGCCTGGCCCTGACGCGGTGGTCGTGGCTGTGCCGGCTGCTGCGAGCGCTGTACCGGTGTGCGTGACGTCTGCGTTCCTTGTCCTTGTGTGCGTTGTCCCTTGGTGTCGTGCCCAGGAGTGCGTTGCTCCTGTTTCCGTTGTACCTGGGTGGGCGCATTCTGGGAGCGTTGTGCCGAACTGCGTTGCCCGGAAGTGCGTGACGCGGTATCGCGCTGTGATGTCGTGCGCGGAGCCGAAGCGTCGCGTTGGGCGGAGGCGGGCCGTTGAGTCGACGCCGGTCGCTGGGCCGTGGTGCGTTGGGCGGTGGTGCGTTGGGCCGATGCGCGCGGCCCGGCGGTGCGCTGGGCCTGCGGTGCCTGGGGACGCCGAGTGGACGATTGAACCGGCTGAATCTCGTCGCGACGCGCAATCCGCGCATCCCTCGGTTCCCGGACGTCGGGGGCCAACGTCACTTCGCCTCCTCCAGCATCGCTACCGCAACTGACAGGCAGCGCTGCCTGACCTTCTCCCATTCGGCAGCTGCATCCGGGTCCGACATCGCGAACTCATGTTCATCGGACGGTTGCGGGTCGGCCAGCCGCCGTACCAACTGCGTGGCCACCCATCTGCTCTTCGGGTTCTGCCCACAGTAATACCGGTCCATGCCCGACAACACCAGAGCTGCAGTCTCGGTTTCCATCGACTCGACAAGATCAGCAAACTCTTCGAAGTCCTTGGTGCTGTTACGACACATCACCAGATAACTTTTCAGCCGCAGCGTTTCGGCGCCGGTCGGGATCTGCAGCCGATCCCCCGTCGGCAGTTGCACATTGGTGGTCTCGACGGGGCCGAGCCGTTCCATCGGTGCCCGCTGCGCGTCCGCCTCGGCCTCGAGCGCGTCCACGGCTACCGACAGCCTGCCCCGCCACATCGTCACCGGATGCACGCCGGGGCAGCGCTTCGGTCCGCCCGGCCGCCGTGCCGCCAGTAGCGCCGACGGTTTGCTGCAGCCGCTGAAGGCCAGCGGATCGGTCACGATAATCGTCTGTGGGGCAAGATGTTTCATCCGAGCGGCAGTTCGGACCATCATGCGCAGGTCTGATCCGCTCGGGCCCAGTGCGGAGATGTCGTCGGGGATGATCACCAGATCCGTGACCTCGACCTTGGGCAAGGGTTTCTCGAAGTCCACCTCGGGCAACAGCCTGTCCAGCCAGTGCGGCAGCCACCAGTTCCACTCGTCGAACATGGCCATCAAGGCGGGCACGAGAATCAGCCGGACCACGGTCGCGTCGACCGCGATGGCCACCGCGCAGGCCACTCCCAGCTGGGCCACCAGCGGCATGCCGGCAAAAGCGAACCCGATGAACACCGCGATCATGATCAACGCGGCACTGGTGATGGTGCGCGCGCTGGTGCTGACCCCGTAGGCGACCGCGTCACGGGTGCTGTTGGTCTGGAGGAACCGCTCCCGAATCCGGGTGAGCAAAAAGATCTCGTAGTCCATCGACAGGCCGAAGGTCATCGCCAGCACCAACGGCGGAACGGTGCTGTCGAGTGAGCTGATCTTCTCGAAGCCCAACTCCTCGAACCAGCCCCACTGGAAGACGACCACCAGGCTGCCGTAGGCCGCGGCCACCGACAGCACCGTCATCAGCACACCCTTGAGCGCCAGGAACACCGACCGGATCGACACCAACAACATCACGAAGGCGATCAGCGCGACGAACAGGAAGACCAGCGGCTGGGTACTCGACACCCGGTCGTCGAAGTCCTTGATCAGCGCGGTGGGACCGCCGACGTCGATCCGTGCGTTGGACCCGGCCGCCGCGGGCAGGTTGTCCCGCATCCAGTCGACGGCCTCGCGTGCGGCCAGGTCTTCCGGATCGACCGACAGCACAGCAGACAGCAGAGCGCTGGTGTTGTTGTCGGCGAACGCAGGGGGCTGCACGTTGACCACGTTGGGGGCCTTGGTCATCTCCTGGCGGACCGCGTCGAGCGCAGCGGTGCCTTTGGGTCCGTCGGCGGTCCCCTCGGGGAACGTCACCAATACCCGCACCGGGCCAAGCGCGCCGGGACCGAGGGCGTCGGCGGCCGCGTTGACCCCGCCGCGGATCTCGTGGGTGGGCTCGAACTGGCGTTGCATGCTGTTGCCCAGCACCATGCCGAACGCGGGTGCCGCCAGGATCAGCAACAGGATCGTCGCCCCGACGGCCGAGGCCCACGGGCGCCGCATCACCGCGCCGGTCCAGCGGGTCCAGAACCGCGATTGGGTGGCCTCGGCGCGGCGCGACCAGTGCAGGTACGACGAGCGCTTGGCCGCCGCCTGACCGAACGTCGCCAGCACCGCCGGGGTCAGTGTGGTGGAGGTCAGCACCGCGACCGAGACGGCCAGGATCGCGCCGGTGGCCATCGACACCAGCACCGGGGTGTTGATGATGTAGATGCCGGTGACCGAGGCGATCACGGTGAGGCCCGACAGGGCCACGGCCAGACCGGAGGTGGCCATCGCGGCGTCGACCGCATCGGCCGGGTCGCGGCCGGCGCGCAACTCCTCGCGGTATCGCATCAGGATGAACAGCGAGTAGTCGATGGCCAGGGCGATGCCGAACATCGACACCGTCGAGGTGACGAACACACTCATCTGCGTGTACATCGACAGCAGATAGACCAGGCCCATGGTGACCACGACTGTGCAGATGCCGAGCACCAGCGGCAGCGCCGCCGCGGCCAGCGAGCCGAACACCGCCAGCAGCACGATCAAGACGATCGGCAGGTTCCATTTCTCGGCCGCGGCGATGTCGTGCTTGGTCGCCTGGGTGGCGGCCGCACCGAGAGCACCCTGTCCGATGACGTAGAACTTGACCTTGCCGTTCTCGCTCTCACCGGGATCTTCGCCGTGCACCCCGACCTTCTGGCGCAGCTGTTTGGCCACGTCCACCGCGCCGGTGTTGTTGAAGTCCAGCTGCAAGGTGATGACGTACGGCCGGTCCGGCTGCGGGGCGGGCTGCTGCGGATTCGGGACGATCTTGACGCTGGGCACCTGGCCCGCGATCTTCTCCAGCGTGGCCACCGCGTCGTTCATGTCCTGGAAAGAGGCGTCCGCGCGGGGAGAGGCGATCAGGGCAAGCGGGGACGCGCCCTGATCCGGGAAATGTTCCTCGAGCTGCCGCTGGACGTGGAGCGACTGTGAACCTTCGACGTCGAAACCGCCGCCGGTCAGATTGGACGACTGGTTGATCGCGAGGTAGATCGAGGGCACCAGAAGCAACAACCATGTCGCGAAAACCGCCCAGCGGAATCTGCGCAGATAGCTGCTCAAGCGCATCATGAACTGCTGGATGCGAGGTCCCCGCTTTCTCCCCCCGACATGGCTGGGCGTGTCCTGGCTTTGTCAGCCAGAGCGTACCTCTAGAGGTGTAATGTGGCCCGCTCTCTGCGGGTTCTGAGATCGCCCTGAGACTTCTCACAGCAATATCCACAGCTGACCCCGATAGCGTTACGTCACCGTCGCTAACAGAACAGCGCTGTCCGGCGACATAGCCAAGGACGACCCCGGCTGACGTGTGCGCCGGGGCCCACGCTGAAGGAGTTCTCCATGCAACCGACCAACGGTGGATTGCGCCGCTCGCTGGCCGTCGCTTTCGCGGCGATCGCGGCAGGCGGTGCGACGGTGGCCGCGCTCATGGTCCCGTCGGCCACGGCTGCGAGCGATCCGTGCGCGGCCAGTGAGGTCGCCCGAACCGCGGGCGGTGTGGCCACCAACATCGGCAACTACCTCGACACCCACCCGCAGACCAACCAAGCCCTGACCACGATCAGTCAGCAGCAGGGCGGAGCCCAGTCGATCGCGGCGCTCAAGACCTACTTCGATGCCAACCCGCAGGCTGCCAAGGACATCCAGCAGTTGCAGCAGCCCCTGACCGTCCTGGGCGCGCGCTGCAAGTTGCCGGTCACGCTGCCGCAGCTGATGGGGCTGGTGCAGGCCACCCAATCACAGACCGGGGCGGCCACCGGTGGTTTGCCGGGGGCGCTGCCCTCGGCGCAGAACGTCGCAGTGCCCGGCGTCGCGGTGCCTGCACAATCCCCGGCGGCCTCGGCCGTCCGACCGGGCTCCGGTCCGCTTCCGGGTCCCGCGACGGCCTCGACGCGCTAGCTCCTCCGTCGTCGCGTCGCCACGGCGATGCCGTTGAGCTGCGGATTCGCGGCCCGGCGTGGCGGTTTGCGCACAAGGCAGGAAAGTCGCCACGGATTCTGCTTAGCTTTCTTGAGCCGATAACCGTTTGGGGTTACGGCCTTCCCCATCCGATGAAGGAGCTTGACCATGTTGCTCTCGGCCCGAAATGCGCGGCGCGTGGTAGCTGGCGTGGCCGGCGCCGGCGCTGTAGCCGGTGCGATGCTGTTCGGCGCCATCCCGTCGGCGCTTGCCGACGACCCGGCGAACAACCCTCCCAACTGCAGCGCCGCTGATCTGGCAGGCGTGGCTTCGGGGGTGTCGGCATCGACTTCGGCCTACCTGTTCACCCATCCCGATGTGAACAACTTCTTCACCAGCCTGGAAGGCCTGCCGCGCGAGGAGGTCAAGACCAAGGTGCACGACTACCTCGAAGCAAATCCGCAGACCAAGGCCGAGCTGACCGGTATCCGCCAGCCGCTGGTAGACCTGAAGAACCGCTGCGGCGAAGCTCCGGCTCCCTCCATCCCGTAACCGAGTGCGGGTGGAAGCTACCCCCGCCAGCGGCGAAGGACACGTGACACCCGAGAGCGTGAACCGCACGGTGCTGATGGTCGACGACGACCCGGATGTGCGAACTTCGGTTGCCCGCGGATTGCGGCATTCGGGGTTCGACGTCCGGGTCGCGGCGTCCGGCAAGGAGGCGTTGCGCCTGTTGTCGAACGAGTCGCACGACGCGCTCGTTCTCGACGTCCAGATGCCGGAACTCGACGGCGTCGCCGTGGTCACCGCCCTGCGGGCATTGGGCAACGAGATCCCCATCTGCGTGTTGTCGGCGCGTGACACGGTCAACGACCGCATCGCGGGACTGGAAGCCGGTGCGGACGACTATCTGACGAAACCGTTCGACCTCGGTGAACTCGTGGCACGCCTCAACGCGTTGTTGCGCCGGGCGAGCCACACCGACCGTCCGTCGGACACCATGACCGTCGGGGCGTTGACCATCGACACCGCACGGCGGTTGGTGTTCGTCGGCGGCGATCGTGTCGACCTGACCAAGCGGGAGTTCGATCTGCTGGCCGTGCTGGCGGAGAACACCGGCGTGGTCCTGTCCCGGCAGCGGCTCCTCGAGCTGGTCTGGGGATACGACTTCGACGTGGATACCAATGTGGCCGACGTGTTCATCTCGTATCTGCGGCGCAAGCTCGAGCGACCCGATGTGCCCCGGGTGATCCACACCGTCCGGGGGATCGGGTACGTGCTGCGGGAAGATGCCTGAGGGCCGCGTGATCGATTCGGTGGGGAACCAGCTCTAGTGTCCCGAGTCGTTAATTCGGTCTCGTTTGTTATTGTGGGCCATGGCGACTCGGGGTCCTGCTGCAGCTCAGA
>NZ_LQPP01000057.1 GCF_002102345.1 Mycolicibacterium peregrinum | reverse complement strand
AGGTCGGGGGCGGCGGTGTGCCCGGGCCCCGGTCGCTGCCCATGTCAGCCATGATTCAGGCCGAAACAGCCAGCGCCCCAGCACAATCAGCTGCGCCGAGAGTCGGCGGTGTCGGCTCACCGGGCATGATGGGGGGCGCACCCATGGGGGCGATGGGCGCCGGCCAGGGTGCGAACGCCTCGTCCGGCAACAACCACACTTCGGCGTCCTTCCTGCACACCACCGACCAAGGCAGCGAGATCGTCGGCGATCTCGGCACTGCGGCACCCCCGGTCCTCGGGGAGGCCGACCCGTATCAGTCTCCGGACGTCGAACTCCGGATCTAGTCATCCCAACCAAGGAGAACGGTCATGGCCGACAGCGATGGAATGTCCATCCAGCCCGCAGAGGTGCAGGAGATCAGCCGCCAACTCGACGAACTCGCCAACCGGGTAGGGCGGGTGATGACCGACGAGGCGCCCAACCTCACGGTGACCCCGTCGGGACGTGACGAGGTGTCGCAACGAATTGCCCAGACTCTCAACGAGGTCCACACGTCGTTCGGGACCTCCACCGACCAGGGGATGGCCGAGGTCCACGAGGTGGCCGCGACCCTGCGCAGTCATTCGTCCAACATTGCCGCCTCGGAGGACTTCGCCGGCTGACCGTCATACGTACATCTGGTTCTGTTCTGCGAGGGGAGGTTTCTGGGCGTGGGGTTCACCGACGTTGCGTGGGAGTCACGCAGCACCGAGCAGCTGGCGCGTGACCTCACCGAGGGGCCCGGTCCGGCGTCGGTCGGTGGTGCCGGCGCAGCCTGGATCCGGGTCGCGAACGAACTGGCCAATGTCTCGGTCGATTTCGACAAGCTCGTGGCCCGTCTGCGGACCGCCTGGGACAGCCAGGCCTCCAACGCGGCGGCACAGCGCCTGGAAGAATTCGGCCAGTGGCTGCAGGCGATCAGCCTCAGCGCGGCGGGCAACGGTCAACGCGCCGAGGAAGCCGCGGTCGCCAATACGGTGGCGGTGCTCGCGATGCCCAGCGTGTCGGAGGCCGTCGAGGCACGGGCCGCCCAGGACATGATGGCCTCGCTGGCCGCGTACAACGGGGCCGTGCTGACCGGGACGTTCGCCGAGTTCGACGCGGCGGCCACCGCTGATGCGGCCAACGCAGCGGCTGTCATGCAGCAGTACGAGGAGGCCGCTGCTCCCCTGGCCCAGCCGTGGGAGCAGCCCCCGCCGCCACAGGTGTCGAAAGGCAATGCCCTGGCGGCCGAACAGGGCGGTGAAGATGCGCGCGGCGGAGGCGGCGCGGAAGCAGGCGGTGCCCCGGGGGTGCCGCCACCGCCGCTGGCGCCGATGTTCGCACCGGGCGTCAAGTCGAGTGCCGACCCCAAGGCATTGCAGAAGACCGGATTCGCCGGCAGTGGCGGTTCCTCGGGCACCGGGATGAGTGGCACGCCCTATGCGCCGATGGGCGCGATGGGCCGTAACGACCAGAGCCGCGACTACGAGTCGGTGCAACCCGCGGCGACCCTCGACGGCGCGGGCGAACCCGGCGCCGGCGTGTCGGACGCCGGGCAGTCCTGGCTTCCCACTGCGCAGCAGAACGACGCACCGTTCATGGTGTCGAACGTCAGTTGGGGTCCGGATACCGCGGTGTTCGACGAACTGGCTGCGCCCGAGGTACCCGCAGGCGAGGGCTTCGCCGACGAACCCGAGCGCACGCTCGAGCAGGTGGACAACCGTTGGGTCACTCCCCCGGTGATCGGCGTCGACCGGGGGCTCAGCCTATGACGGCATCGCTTGCCCCAGTCGTCACGGACGATGAGCTGCAGGTTCTGGCAGCGAAACTCGGTGTCCAGTCGCTGCCGTTGGTGTTGAATCTACGATCCCGGTATCCCACCGAAACCGCTCGGGCCGAGGCAGTCGGTCGAGCGACCAGAACCCTGGCCGAGCGCGGCCTGCTGCCGGGCGGGGAGGTACCGGCAGACCTCGCCACGGTCGTGCAGTCGTTGCAACGGCCCGACCGTGAGCTCGCGATGCGACTGGTCACCCCCGATGGGCCGGCTCGCGTCACGGTCGTGCGCCACGGCACCCGCTGCGTCTCGGCCTGCCGAGTCGGTGACGAGATCACCTTGGACCTGATCGACGACGGCGCCAACCTTTCCATCGCCACCGGCGCCCTACTGCGTCGGCTGCCGGCGTCCGTCCCGGCCGAGATCAGTCCCGTGGGGGCCCCACTGACCGAGGTCGCCCAGGCCCTGTCGGACACCCACGACCCCACCGAGTTGTCCGACCGTATCCGGGCGCTCGGCGCCGACACCCGCACCGCGATGATGCTGGGCTCGGCGCTGGCCGCACGGTTGGCCTTCGCCGAGATCGTCTACTACGCACTCGACGCCGACCTGGACCGGGTCGCCCGTTCTGCCGGGGCGGTCGGACTGTTCTACACCAAACGCGGACGGATCGTCGGCGCCCCGAGCTCCTCACCCAGCGGGCAGTTGTGGACCACCCTCAAGCCAGGGTCGGACTACACGGTCAAGCAGGCAATCGGCCAGCTTGTCGAGCTGTCCGGCTACAGATGGGGGGACTGTTAGATCCGCTCCGTGTTCAACAGCGAATTCTCAACCACCGTCCGGCGATTCATGCCGGTTCTGACAAAGAGAGGTAAGGCATGACGCTCCATCTGACGCCCGCGGAAGCCCAGAGCAAGATCGAGAACATCGACAAACAGATGATGGATGTCAGGCGGCTGGCTTCCCAGATCCTCGACCAGACCGAGTCGATGACCGCCAGTTCCTGGACGGGCGGCAAGGCGGCGAAGTTTCGCGGAATCATGACGCAGCATCACGAGGACTTCAACTACGTCATCAACAACCTGCAGCACATCGTCGACAAGGGAAAGTCCGACATCAACGCACTCGTCAGCCACGACGCCGACTAGCAGTCGACCAAAAACGAAAGGGGCTTGATCAATGGATACAGACAGCATTCGGTACCAGTACGGCGCCAACTACGCGTCCCTGGACGACATTCAGGGCGCGACCAACAACGCTCAGCAGATGCGTGAGGAAGTCAGCCAGGTGTTCGCCGCGCTGCAGGGCGTGTACGAGGGCGACGCCGCGGCAACGCTGCACCAGAAGCAGACTCAGATTCTGCAGCAGATGGACGCGATCCTGAACGAGATCACCCAGACCCGGTCCGGAGGTAATCAGTCACAGGAGGACGCCGCGGCACTCGACAAGCATCTTGCCGGCGGCTTCTAGCACGGCAGTTCGTCAGCGGGCTCGGTTGACGGCTCCACCGCGACCGGGCCCGCTTGCGTGTCCGTTTTCCACCTGCCAGAGAGAAAGGGGCTCAACGTGATCACCGATGATGTGGCCCCGCTACGCCATGGACTCGAGCCGTGGGTCATGAGCGGTTTCGAGTTCCGTTGTGCCTGGGAAGCGCTGGGGCTTGACCAGTTGCCCTCACCCCTGTCGTACCGCCATCGCGGACCCAAGTACATGTCTGAGGTGGAATCCGATCGCCGCGACGCACTCGCCCGGTTGCGAGCAGGGATGAATCCGAATCGTGTTCGGATTCTTGAGGCGTTACGGTTCCCCGCCTACTTGCTCCAGGGATTCGGCCGGGTCGAGTCGGGCGCGGGGAAGCAGGTGTATCGCCTCTTCGCCGTGATCGGGACGACCGGATACTGCGCCGTCATCACCCAGGATCCAAGCGAACAGCTCATCTTCGGCGAAGACGTTCAGATCATCGGGTGCGTGAACATCGACTTTCCCCAGGTCGTCCTGGAAGCTCTCCCGGCGTACAAGCCGGGCACCCGGCCCCGGAAGGAGGAGCTACTCGAAGACGAGACACCGGCGTCCGCACTTCGGGATGCGAAGATCACCGGTTCGATTCTGCTCGGCGGATCGGCTGAATTCACCATGGACTATCAACTGCTCAATGCCGACTACCTCACCGTGATCAACATCGCCGATGACGGCGCCTACGTGGTGAACGAGACCCCGACGGCGTTTCAGATCATTCCGGCCACGGTGCCCAACCTCATGCAGGTCTTCAAGAAGATCGAGAAGCGACAGTCAGAAGCGCTGGCGGAGAAGCTGTCTGCAGAACAAGCCGACCGGGATTTCGATGCCCTACCTTGACACCGTCTCTGTCTATGTGCCCGAGGGCACGGACAGTCAGGGCCGCCCGAAGCATCTCGCGACCGTCCCATCCGAGATGCAGTCGGTCCACGAAATGGTGGAACTGGCCGGTCGTCAGATCGACAGCTCCGCGCTGTCCGCGGCGGCGGACAGCATGGCCGCGTCTTTCCATTGCGGCACCTTGTACCAGGGCGAGCATTTCTGGCCGATACAGAACTCATTGCAGGAGTCCGTGCTGGGGAAGACGTCCGCCGGTTCCGCTACCGAGATCCGCCAATTCTGTTCTGGCGGCCTGTACGGCGTGATGCTCGCCGATGCGGTGCTGCAAGCGGGTTGGGCCGGGGAAAACGCGATGGTGACCGGCGGCGACAGCATCTTCTACTTCGATCGACACGCGTACGCGGCCAGCCCGGCCACCGAAGGTTCCCTACTGGGCGACAGCGGATTCTGCGCACTTCTGAACCGCGACGACGGGTTCGCCCGCATCGTGTCCGCCGCGGCACGTTCGCACAATCCGTCGGCCGGCATGATGCACGGCAGGACAGACGGCGCCATCGACGATCCGAAGTTTCCGACCTTGGCGGACTGGATCACCCGGTGGGAAGACTACGACCGACGCGGTCTCGGGACGGTGCGAGACAACGCGATGGCCAGTTTCCGGGTGGCGGTCAAAACCGTGACCCAGTGCTACGAGCGCGCAGGGGTGAAACCAGACGACATCGATTGGTTCGCCCCGTCGTTCATCGAGCCGAGCTACGTCACAGACATGCTGGCGAAGCAGACCTTCTTGCAACCCACACCCGGTCTGTATTCTTTCGCAGCGCAATTCGGGCATCTGACCGTCTCGGATTTCGGGGTGAACCTGGCGTACCTGATGAACAACAAGATCGCCAAGGTGGGCGACCTGGTGCTGCTGTTCGCCGCCGGGAATTTCGTCAACTGCGCCGCGGTGCTCCTGCGTATCGAGAAAGAGGTGACACTGCCATTCAATCTTTTGGCATGACAATACGATTCGCATGATCGGTCATCGCAGAGGAGAATCATGACCAGTCCTTGGAGCGGCCTCGACGCCGACACCACGAACGACAAGCTGTACCTGGACCCGGCAGTGATCCCAGAGATCGACCGCGTCTATACACCGTATGACGAAAGCCTGCAGACCCTCATCAACGATTCCCTCGACGAGACGACGGGATATTTCGGCAAGGACGGTGGACCGAATACGCTCGCGCCCGTCCTGCAGAAATTGTTCGACCAGCGCGGCAAGCAGCTGACCGAGTATCTGCAGGAACAGCAGACACAGGCACATGATTTCGTGAAGACCGCTCGAGACGCGGCAGAGGCCATGCGCACCCACGAGAACGACTAGTCGCACGGTGGACGGGATGGCGTAGAAGACCATGAGCGGATTCGGAAACTACCTTGGCGCATCGTTAGGCAGCGGCGAGAACGAGAACGGCGGCAAAAGCCGCATTTACGATCTCGCGTGGTTGACCAACTCGAACTACCCCGGGCGTGCCGCACTGATCGGTGACGATGGCAAGTTCGTCCAACTGGGGATGGACACATCGACCAAAGATTCCACTCCCTTCCAGATCGACAGCGACCTGCTCGGCGAGGTGCCCGGGCTGACTTCCGACAACAGCGCGTACCAGGACATGCAGGACAAGCTCCACGGGGCCAACACCCTGAACTGGGAGTCCTTCACGTTCAGCGAGATGCGTGCAGAGAAGGACTCGCTCAATGTCGGCGCGATCGACAAACTGAAAACAGCCTGGACAGAACACGGAGACACCCTCAAGACGACGTCCGAGGAATTCAAGAAGACCGTCAACAAGGAGATCAAGGGAAACTGGTCGGGCGACAGCGCGGCCGCGGCCGAGGCCGCGTCCGCACAGGTGACCAAGACCTCGATCTACGATTTCACCTCGGCTTCCGACGCGATCGCCGATCGGCTCACCGTACTGAAGGACTCCTTCACCAGCATTCGTGATCGGTTTCCCGACGACGCCGACGACCAACTCATCGACGACGGCAAGTTCGACAAGGCAGCTCTCGACGCCAAGATCAACGACTTCAATTCCAGATACCACATCGACGGTGGCCATCGTCTGCGCAACAACGACGACGGCTATGTTTCTGCGCCGGATGTCGTCAAAGAGATGGAGAAGATCAACCGCTCGATCACCGACTACACGACGGCGGTCCAGCTCTTTCGCGACAACTACAACCCGACTGTCCTTGCCGTGGCACAGAATTTCCCCAATCTACCCGCACCACCGAACATGAAGTACGGGGATCCGACCGGCCCGGGCGGCGATCCGACCGGTCCCGGCGGCCCCGGCAGCACGTCTCCGTTCACTCCGGGGGGCGGGGGCGGCAGCAAGCCTTTCGACACATCGGGCCTGGGCACCAAGCCGATCGACAAGAACAAGTTCGCGATAGATCCCAAGGATCCGACCGATCCGAAGAACATGACGGGTCCCAAGGATGGCACCGGTACCACCGAGAACCCTCTCGACAATCTGATCGATCCGGTCAAGTCGGCCATCGACTCGGCCGCCAATGCCGCCAAAGATGCGCTCGGCCAGGCGATGGACGCCGCCAAGAACGCCGCCGGTCAGAACCCGCTGGGTGAGGGCATGGGGGGCCCGCCCGAAGGTGTCCTCGGCCTCGGGCCCCAAGGGCTTGGTGGCGCGGGTGCCGGTAAGGGGGCCGGCGGTGCCGGTGGCGGAGTTCCCCTGCGCGGTATGCCGAGTGGCCTTCCGACCACGGCACCCGCGACCACCGCGGCGAAGGCCACGGCCCCGGCCGCCGCGGCCGGCCTCGGTGCGGGCGCGGGCAGCCCCGGAGCGGGAGCCCCGGCCGCCGGGCAGCGTGGCGATCAGAACGGCAAGGGTCATCAGGTCAACAAGGCACTGCGGCGCAAGAAGAACGGCAAGGACGTCATCGGCGGCGCGGATGCATCGGTGCCCGTCGTCGGTGCGAACGAGGAAGCGGAGCAGCCGGAGAGCGCGCCGACCGAGCAGTCCGAGTTCCGCCGCCGCATTCCGCAACGGGACGGCGCCTGGCAGCCCAACTCGGCGGTGCAGCCCGGCCCGGCACGCCCGGCGCGCGCGCCTCAGTTCACGCAGGAACGCTCGGAGTGAAGCCTCAGGGCTTGTCTTGTTGTTCCATGGCGTCGGCGGTGATGTGCAGGCCGTCGGCGTAGTAGTCGAGCAGGTCGGTCTTCGCGGTGATCGAGCCGTCGACCCAATCTAGCTGTGCCTTATAGCCTTTGCCTCCGTCGGCAAACCGCTTGCCGATCTTGTCGTGCCCCCAGGCTTCGCCTTCACCGCTGAGCATCTGCATCAGCGCTGATTGGACAGCTTTCATGTCATTGCTGACAGAGGCGAGGTATCGGGCGGTGCCACGCAGGTTGGCCGGCGTGATGCCCAGCGGCACGGTCATCGCGTACTCCTCACGGTGGGGAAGCCGTCGGATTCGTCCTCGACCTGCGACGCCGGCACAACGGTCGACAACAGATCTCTGATGTCGGGGGCGCCGTCGACGATGTCGGACAGCGAAGGCATCTGCTCCCGCCGCCGGACCAGCGGCGCAAGGAGTTCCGCCAGCTTCTGCTCGATGTCGCGGGCGGCGTCCTGGGCTGCGTCGGTGATGTGCCGTCCGAGATCGGCGAGATCGTGGTTGTCCAAGTATGTTTCGCTGACCGCCGTGTGGATGACGACGCCGTCACAGTCCACGGTGACCGTGACGGTGCCATCAGCGCGCGTGGCCGCCGAGGACAGGGCTGCCCTCTCCTCCTCGACCGCGGCAAGATCGGCGAACTGTTCCTGTACAAGGGCCAAGGCGTCGATCAGTTCATGCCGTGCGGCGTCGTTGTCCATGGCTAGTCCCCGTCTCCCCCACTGGTCGCCGCGGCGCCGCCCCCGTCGGCCGTCGACGCCCTGTTGCTGTGCGCCGCCGCTCGTCCCCTGACCCCGCCGGTGACCGCGGTGGGCACCGATCCGAGGACGGAAACCGGGTCGATCTCGCTGCCGGTGGCCAGTGCACCGGTCACCTTCTTCGACATGCCGGCGACGTATCCGACAGCCGCGCCCTTCACCGTTGAATTGCCCACCAGCCGCTGGCCGTAGATGCTCACCGAGCCCTGCGTGGCGCCGCCGACGGAGTTGGCGAGTGCCACGGTTCCCAACCGGTTCCAGTCGTATCCGTTCTGATGTCCCTTGGACTGTTGGATGTTCTGGATGAACAGTTCCTGCCCGAGAGCCTCGGCCGCCTCGACGCCGGACTTCTTGATGATCCGGTGCACCGTGGTCTTCGTCATCGCCTTGCCCAGGTCGGTCATGAGGTCTTTGAGCGCCACCGACACCATCCGGTGGATGGCGGCGGAGGTCGTCTCCTCGATGATGGGTATCTGGGCCGCCGATGCGCCGAAGGTCACCGACGTCTGCGCCATCGCCCAGGAGATCTCGAACGCCGCGATCGCCAGCGAGGTCAGAATCTGTAACTTCGTGTATTCGATGTTCTTGCCGGTACTCTCGGCGAGCTCACCCAGCGCCGCCATCGCCTCGGCGAGTTTGTCGACCGTGGCGTCGCCGTCGAACAGCAACGCGAACTGCTTGTCTGCCGCGCCGGCGGTCACACCCTGCAGGACTGCACTGGTGCCGGCCCGCATCCGGTTCAGTTCGGGTATCAGCTCTCTCAATTGTTCGGCGCGGTTACCCCATTCACCGCCGATCCGGTACATGGCGTCTTCGTCACCCTTGGGCCATTGCGATCCGACCAGGTAGGACACCCATTGCAGCGGACCGGGAATCTGCAGGGTCATCCGATCCCCCATCGGCGAAAAGTTCCGTGCAGCATCGCAATTCACGTTATTGCGCGATACCGCAGACCGCCATTTCTGACGGCCTTGTTCGCCGAGAGTTCAGCTACCCGCCAGTTCTAGGTCAGCAGACCCGCCAAGCTCAGCTGGTTGGCCGCCGCATAGACCTGGGCCTCTGGCAGGTTGGCGAACAACGCGGACAAATCCTCGACGCTCACACCTCCACTGGCCGCCGCAGCCAGCACCGCGCGAGATCCGTCCGTTGTTACGGAACCGGTCTGAGCTGCCATGGCGGCAGCAGTCCCGTCTGCAGTCCAAATTGCGGGTAATGCCGCTTCGAGCTCGCCGGAGGTCTCGCTGCTGCCGCGATACCACTGGCCGTTGACCCACCAGAAGCAGAAGGTCAACAGTCCGTTCCGGTTTCGGGTGTTCAACACGCTGTCGTTCACCCAGGCCGGCGCACCGGTGTAGAGGTCCGGCAACGCCTTCCCTCCGTTGTATGCGGCGTCAAGCAGTACCGAATTCCACTTCCCACCGGACAACACCGCACGGTCGCCGGGCAGCAGGTAGAGAGTGGCCCCGCTGCGGCGGTCACTCTCGAACCAGGCATAGCCAGGAAAGATTCGCGGCCCCCACTCCGATCCGGCCCCGGCGTAGGCGGCCGACAGCGTCGCCCAACGGGCGAGCAGCTCGGGCAGCGGTGGGATCTCGTCGGTGACGAGCGGGGTACGCCCGGCCGCAACGTCCGCCGCAGCCGCCTGGGCGGCGGTGCGGGGATCGCGCCCCTGCGTCTCGGGCCCGGCGACGTACGCAGCGAGCCAGACCGGCAGATGATCGCGTGGATAGGTTTCCAGATCGTCGCGGTAGCACTCGGGGGCCACCAGTTGGTCTTGTGGGAACGGCTCGTCGCCGTAGTCGTAGTTCACCGACATCTCACCGCGGTTGGTGACGTTCAGCAGCAGCCGCCACCACGGCCCGGCACTCATGCGCGCCGAGACCTCACGTTGTTGTTGCACCAGTTCGGCAATCGACTGTGGCACCGGTACCAGACCCGCACGGTCGGCCGCATAGAACTGCAACTGCGCGATCTGTGAAGACACCGTGAAGGCGAATTCGGCGGTGTACTCCTCCCAGCCCGTCGGGCCGAGCCTGGCCAGCTGCTGCGCTATCGGCTCCAGTAGTCGCGAGGCCTCCTCGGCGACCGCCTCATCCCCCGTGGCAGTACCGGCGCCTGAACCCGACTCCGACGGCGCTGGATCGACGACGGTGAAATCGGCGATCGGGGTTGGGCCGTCCCCGGCCGCTGCGTTGAACTGCTTCTCGAACTCCGCCATGAAGGCGGCATCGTCCGCGACACCGGAGGCCGGGGCCGCGGCGCGTTCGGCGGCGTTGAACTGGTCGCGGGCCTGCTGCGGCGGGATCGAGGACGACACCTCTTCGATCCGTCCGGAGTCGCCGACCAGGAAGGTCGAGCGTCCTACCGGGATGTCGAGAAACGCCATTGGATCACTTTCGTCCACCTCGACCGGTGCGTACACACTCCAGCCGGAGTCGAAGCGATCGGCAGACAAACCCTCGGTCGGGTAGTCAAGCCCCCGCGATCTGATCCAGTCGGTGACCAATGAGATGGCCTGGGCCGCTTCCATTCCGTCTACCTTCCCTCTCGTTCAGCTTCGATCACGTCGGCCAGAGCGGAGCGCTCAGCCTGTTGACGGGCAAGCATTTGTCCGCTGAAGACGGCCCACGCAGCGTCCTGCTCCGGCGTCATCTGGGCACCGTTGACCTCGGATTCGACATCCGGGTGAAGGTCAAGGAACTGGTTGAACAGCGCGCCCATCTCCCTGCTGTGCTTGCGGTTGAGTTCGATCCGTCGCGGGTCCACGCCTACTCCTCACCGCCGTCGTCCAGCGCCAGCTGGTCGAATACCACCAGGGCCATCTGCTCAGGATCGTCCAGCGGATGCACCCTCAGCGTGTGGTGCGGGTTCGGTGCATCGTCCACGATGATCACGTTCTTTATCCCGGCCGGGAGGTTGGCAGGCCAGTCGACCTCGTCGGTGGGCTCGTCGACCAGCACCCGGGCGCGCTTCCCGCGCAGGCCGGACTGGTCGTAGCGCAACGGGGTGTACCGCTGGTCCTCGCTCATGGGCTGTCCTCCTCATTACCTTGGAGCGGCAGGTCGGCCGGTCCCCTCATCGGGGGTAGGGCGGGCGGGGTGTCGGGGTCGATGCCGAGATCTGCGTT
>NZ_LQPP01000056.1 GCF_002102345.1 Mycolicibacterium peregrinum | reverse complement strand
GGTGGGCGGGAACCAGTTCACCCATTCGGCGTCCTTGGCACTGCTGGCCGCACGGACGAACCGGGGCGAGGTGGAGGCCGAGTTGACGCCGCCGGCCAGAACCAACCGGTCCATGCCGGCGCGAATACTCGCCGCCGCGTTCTGCACTGCGGCCTGACCGGCGGCGCAGTGCCGATTGACGGACGCACCGGGAACCGTGGTCAGGCCGGCGGTGATGGCGGCATGGCGGGCTATGACACCGCCGCCGTAGAGGCCCTCGCCGAGGATCACGTCATCGACCGGGATGGTGCTGCCGTAGCCGGCAAGTTCCTCGGCGGCGGCCCGTACTACGTGGTCGGCCAGCGCGTAGGCGTCGGTATCGCGCAACGTGCCCTTCTTGGCCGTGCCGATGGGGGTCCGCAGCGCGGACACGATGACGGCTTCAGGCATTGATTCTGCTCCCTGGTTCACCCGGTAAGAGAATGTTATTCTCGCAGCCAGAGAGTCTCAGTTGCAAGAAGGGGAACCCTATGCAAATCGCCGGTAGTTCCGCGATCGTCGTCGGCGGTGCGGGTGGCCTGGGTGAAGCGACAGTCCGCCGCCTGCAGGCCGCAGGAGCCAAGGTGGTCGTCGCGGACCTGGCCGACGACAAGGGCGCCGCCCTGGAGAAAGAGCTGGGTGTGCGCTATGTGCCCACCGACGCCACCTCCGAGGAGTCGGTGCTCGCTGCCATCGCCGAGGCCGAAGCCCTTGCCCCGCTCCGCATCTCGGTCGACACCCACGGCGGACCTGCCGCCGGTGGCCGCCTGGTCGGCAAGGACGGGTCCCCGCTCGACCTCGACGGGTTCAAGAAGACCATCGGGTTCTACCTGACCGCGGTGTTCAACGTGATGCGGTTGTCCGCTGCAGCGATCGCGAAGACCGAACCGTTGGAGGAGGGTGGCCGCGGCGTCATCGTCAACACCGCCTCGATCGCCGGTTATGAAGGCCAGATCGGCCAGTTGCCCTACTCGGCCGCCAAGGGCGGTGTGCTCGGCATGACGCTGGTCGCCGCGCGCGACCTCTCGCCGTTGGGCATCCGGGTCTGCACCATCGCCCCCGGCACGATCAACACCCCCGCCTACGGCAAGGCCGCCGATCAGCTCGAGCAGTACTGGGGTCCGCAGGTGCCCTTTCCCAAGCGCATGGGCCGCTCGACCGAGTACGCCCAGCTCGCCCAGAGCATCGTCGAGAACGACTATCTCAACGGCGAGATCATCCGCCTCGACGGGGCATTGCGCTTCCCGCCGAAGTAATAGTCTGTCGCGATGAACCTGACCGGAAAGGTCGCCTTTGTCGCCGGTGCCAGCCGCGGTATCGGCGCCACGATCGCTCGGGCACTGGCCGCCGAAGGCGCCGCGGTCGCGGTCGCGGCCCGGTCCGAGGAGCAGGGCAAGTTGCCGGGCACCATCGGATCGGTGGCGGCAGAGATCACCCGCGCGGGTGGACAGGCCCTCGCGGTCGCCTGCGACGTGACCGATGAGGAATCGGTGAACAAGGCTGTCGCCAGGACGGTTTCGGAGTTCGGTGGCATCGACATCCTGGTGGCCAACGCCGGTGTGCTGTGGCTCGGCCCCATCGAGACGACACCGCTCAAACGCTGGCAACTGTGCCTGGACGTCAACCTCACCGGGGTATACCTGGTGACCAAGGCCGTCATTCCGGAGGTGCGCAGGCGTGGTGGCGGGTCGCTCATCGCGATCACCACCACCGGCGTCGACATGATCGAGCACGGCGCCAACGCCTACTGGGTGTCCAAGGCCGCCGCCGAACGGCTTTACCTTGGTCTGGCCGCCGATCTGCGCGGGGACAACATCGCGGTCAACTGCCTGAGCCCGTCACGAGTGGTGCTGACCGAAGGTTGGCAGGCCGGCGGCAATGGGTTGCAGATACCACCTGAGATGGTCGAGCCGCCCGAAGCGATGGGACTCGCCGCCGTACGACTGGCCGGTCAAGACGCCGGCGGGGTCACCGGCACCGTTCAGCGCTCCGAAGCCCTCACCTTCTAGTGATCACGCCCATTGGCCACTTACGGCATGCTTTTCACTGATTCGCGTGCCATAAGTGGCCATTCGGTGCACCCTCGCGGAGTCGGCTGGTGATCAGTTCTTGGCGATCAGGCCGTCCACGATCCGGTTGAAATCGGCCGTGCCGAACGAGACGTACTCGGCGAGGTTCGCGTAGTCCAACGACGCCATCACCTGCTGCTCGAGCTGGATGTTCATCAACCGCTTGGTGGCCTCGACCGCCTGCTTGGGCAGGTCGATCAGCTTCTTGGCACAGGCAATCGCCTCCGAAAGCGGGTCCTCCACAACGTGATTGGCCAGACCGAGCTCGACCGCGCGCTGGGCCTTGATCCGCACGCCGGTGAGCGCGAACTCCTTGGCTTGCAGCAGGCTGATCTGTGAGCCCCACACCAACGGACCACCGTCTGCGGCCACCAGACCGATCTGCACGTGGGGATCAGCGAAGTGCGCGTTCTCGGCCATGTACACCACATCGGACAGCGCGGCCAGGCTGCAGCCCAGCCCGACCGCCGGCCCGTTGACCGCGGCCACCACCGGGATGCGGCACCGCACCATCCCGATGACGAGATCACGTCCGTGCTTGATCGTCTTCTGGCGCAACGCCTCGTCGCGGCGCAGCTCGTCGAGGTAGTTGAAGTCGCCCCCGGCCGAAAACGCGCGTCCCGCACCGGTGATCACCGCCGCCCGCGCGTCGGCATCCTCGTTCAGCTCTTCCCAGATCTTCGCGAGTCCGACGTGCAAGTTGTCGTTGACGGCATTGAGCGCGTCGGGTCGGTTCAGCGTGATGATGCGCAGGGCGCCGTCGGCCTGCACATCGATTTCGTCTGGCATTCCGTACATGTATCTAGACTCCCAGCCCGAGGATTCGTGAGGCGATGATGTTCTTCTGGATCTGCGACGTGCCACCCATGACGCTCTGAGCCCGGCTGTACAGATAGGCGCTGAGCAACTCGGGATCAGACGTGCCGGCCACCGCGAGCGCGGCATGCCCGACGGACTGCTCGACCCAGGTCATCAGCAGCTTGTCCAGCGAGCCGTCGGGGCCGTGCTTGAGCCCGTCGAGCTGTTCGGACAGCCGCCGCCGCACGTGCAGACGGAGCATCTCGGCCTGTACGCCGGCCCAGGCGAGATCTTCTGGCGTCTTACCCGACACCCGAGAAGCCATCTCCCGCACCAGTTTCCCGTAGCGAGCCGAGTAGCCGAGGGTAGACGGTTCCCGTTCGTGGCTGACCACGGTCATGGCAAGGCGCCAACCGTCGCCCGGTTCACCGACCATATTCGAGGCCGGCACCACCGCACCGTCGAACGCCACCTGGCCGAACTCCGTCGTGACACCGTTGATCATCTGCAGCGGCCGCTGCTCGATGCTGTCCTGGTGCATCGACACGATGAAGGCCGAGATGCCTTTGTGCTTGGCCACATCTTTGTCGGTACGAGCCAACACCAGGCACCAGTCCGCCACATCGGAGTAGCTGGTCCAGATCTTGTGTCCGTTGATGATGTAGTTGTCGCCGTCGCGCGTCGCCGTGGTGGTCAGCGAGGCGAGATCCGAACCGGCGCCCGGCTCCGAGAAGCCCTGGCACCAGCGCTCGGTGCCGTTGATCATGCCCGGCAGGAACCGTTGCTGCAGTTCCTTGCTGCCGTGGTGGCCCAACCCGACCACCAGGTAGCCGAGGCTGGGGCGCGGCGGGGCGCCGGCCCGGGCCAGCTCCTCGTCGACGATGACGTCGTAGACCGGCGGCAGGTCCTGACCACCGAACTCCTTGGGCCACGAGGTACCGAAAAACCCTGCGGCATAGAGCGCCTGATGCCACTCCCCCATCCTGGCCCAGTAATCGTCGCCGGACGCCTTGAAGGACGCGGCGTTGTCCGCCAGCCAGGTCCGCAACCGGTCCCGGAAGGCAGCTTCCTCGGTTGAATCACGAAAGTCCAAGATCAGTTACCTCCAGGTCCTCTAGCTTGACGGGCCACAACTCGGTGGCCACCAGAACGCGGCGCAGGTATACGTGCGCCAGGCATTCCCAGGTGTTTCCGATACCGCCGTGCACCTGAATCGCGGACTCACACACGGTCCGGGCGGCACGGGCGCAGTAGATCTTGGCGATCTTCCCGGCCCGGACGGCTTCCTCCCCCGGCAACTCGTCGACTGCCCATGCCGCGTGGCGCAGGACGCTGATCGAACCCTCGATCAGCGCCAGCCCCTCGGCCAGCAGGTGCGCGACGGCCTGGTACGAACCGATCGTCGAGCCGTACTGCTCACGGACTTTCGCGTAATCGACGGCCAGTGCATGCGCACCGCGCGCAGCACCGACCAGGTCTGCGCTCGTGGCAGCGAGTGCCAGCGCCTGCCAGCGCAGGGCGGCCTCGCTCGACAGCTCACCGAGCTCGGCGGGCGACTCGACCACACCGGCGGTGCTGCGGGTGAGATCTACACCGGCGGTTGCGGCTTCGTCCCCGCCTGACTCTCCCAGGCCGACCGTCACCTCACGATCGAGCCGACGGGCCAGATCGTCGGCGAGCACCGGACCCAGGAACGGCACGTCGACAAGACCGCGACCGAACTCTTCGGCGACGATCGCCACTTCCACACCGGAGGCGCCGTCGGAACGCAGGGTGCGCCACTCGGTGGCAGCGACCGTACTTTCCAACCGGGCAATCCGGCCCTCATCCGACAATTCTCCGACCGCATCAGGTCCGAGGTCGTCGGCCAGTTTCGCTGCGGCCTCTCGCAGCTGCTGCTGTTCAGACGTCAGACGAACGTCCATGCCGCTCCTTCAGCACTCGTCGCAATACCTTTCCGGAAGGTAACCGCGGTATGTCGGTTACGAACTCCACGCGGCTGGGCCGCTTGTACGAGGCCAGCCGCTCACCGACGAGATCGATGAGTTCCTCGGCAGACACCGCAGAACTTGTCGCCACGGCGGCCACCACGGCCTCGCCGTCGGCCGCATCGGCGACACCGAACACCGCGCAGTCCGTGACCGCCGGGTGGCCGTGCAGAACCGCCTCGACCTCGGCAGGCGCCACCTGGAAACCGCGGACCTTGACCATCTCCTTCGAGCGGTCGGTGATGCGCAGGTAACCGTCGTCGTCGAGGTAGCCGATGTCACCGGTGCGGTACCAGCCGTCGCTGAATGCGCTCGCCGAGGCGTCCTTCGGCAGGTAGCCGGCCATCACCGAATCCGACCGGACCTGGATCTCGCCGTCCTCGCTGATGCGCACATCCACCCCGCGCACCGGCCGGCCCACGGTGTCGATGCGGGTGGCATCGAGTGGGTTGCACGCGATCACGGGGAGTTCGGTGGTGCCGTAGGCGGTCAGCCACTGGATGCCGGCACGCTCGGTGACGGTGTCGGCGACGCTGCGGGTGACCGGGGTGGCACACCACATCACGTAGCGCAGCGAGGACAGGTCGTAGCGGCCCAGATCAGGATGCGCGGCCAACGCCAAAGCGATTGGCGCCACGGCCATCTCGACGGTTATCCGGTCGGACTCGATGTGGCGCAGCATGGTGTCGATGTCGAAGCGACGGTGCAGACGCATCCAGGCTCCGGTGTCGAGCACCATGGCGATGTTGAGCAGGCCGAGGATGTGCGACGGGGGCGTCATGATCTGCATGCGGTCGGCGTCGGTGAACCCCAGCGCGTCGCGCCAATGCTCGATGGCCGCGGCGAACCCGCGGTGGGTGTGCCGGACCGCCTTGGGCAGGCCGGTCGTTCCCGAACTGAAGACGAACAGGGCGTCACCGTCCGGGTCGGGCAGGTCGAACTGCCTTCGCCCCGGGCTGATCGGCTCGTCCAGATGCAACATCGGCATCTGCGCGGCCAGCGCTTCGTGGTCGCCCACCGCATGACTCGGGGTGGTCAGGGCCAGGACATGCGCCACCTCGGCGGCTTTCCAGGCCGGACTGATCAGCACTGCTACCGCACCGAGCCCCCAGATCGCCCGCAGCGCCACCACGAACTCGGGGCGGTTGGACGACATGATCGCCACCCGGTCACCCGGACGTACGCCACGGTGCTCCAGGGCGGTGGCCATGCCGCTGGTCAATGCATCGAGTTCGGCGAGGGTGTACTCACGGTCGCCGAATGCCAGCACGCCGGGGGTGCGCACGCGGGGAGCAGTTGTGACGTCAGTCAAGATTCACAACCCCTCTCCCGAAGCCGCTTGGTAGGCACCGACCATGCCGAGAAGATACTATCAGTTAGCGAGAATGGTATTCTCTTCATATCAGAACGTAGGTGCACAGGGGAGCTACATGACCGCAGGAGCGATGGCCGGCAGCGAAGCGGACGGCAAGGTCACGATCGTCTTCGACCGCGAGCAGTTGTCCGTGCCGCGCAGGGAGGGCGAGACCCTGCTCGAGAGCGCGCGCCGGGCCGGTATGACGCCGCCGTTCTCGTGCGAAGCCGGCAACTGCGGCACCTGCATGGCCAAGATCCTGGAGGGCACCGCGACCATGCGGGTCAACGATGCACTCGACGACGACGAAGTGGCCGACGGTTACGTGTTGACCTGCCAGGCCGTGCCGGACTGCGCTTCGGTGACGGTCTCCTACGACGAAGACTGAGCTCAGGCGCGAAGTGCCGCCGGATTCCACCGGGGCTGCTGCGAGCAAGCAGTCACGACCCAGGTGCAGAAACCGGCGAGCACTGTCCGTATTCGTCGAACACGGGCGCAGGCCGATAGTCCGGTGAATACCCGGTGACATGCACCGGGCTACCCACCAACCGGAAATCCCCAGCGGTGACCAGCATTTCGGGTGTCGCATCCAATGCCTGCGGCAGCGTTCGCACCGCGGCCGCCGGGATCCCCAGCGGCTTCAGCCGTGACTCCCACCCCGCCGCCGTATCGGTCGCCAGTGCGGCGGCTACCACGCCGAGAACCTCATCGCGCCTGCCGGCCCGCTCGGCCATGGTCTCGAAACCATCGATTCCCGCCTCACCGGCGAACGACTTCCAGAACCCGTCGTGGGTGATGAACAACGCCAGATAGCCGTCGGCGGTCGGGAACAGCTGCGCGGGTACGTAATAGGAATGGGCACCGAACGGGTGGCGGCGTGGCTCGGCTCCGTCGTTCAGATATGCCGAGGCACGGTAGTTCAGCTGCGAGAGCATGACGTCCCGCAGCGAGACATCCACCTGGCCGCCGTTGCCCGACACGATCATCGCCAGCAAGCCCAGCGCAGCGGTCAACCCGGTCGAGTTGTCCGCCGAGGAGTAGCCCGGCAGCGTGGGTGGGCCGTCGGGATCTCCGGTCATCGCGGCCACGCCGGTGGCGGCCTGGATGACGTAGTCGAATGCCGGGTCGTCTCCCCCGTCCAGCCCGAATCCCGTCATCGCGACACACACGATCTTGGGGTTGACGTTCCGCAGATTCTCGTAGGTGAGCCCCAGCCTGCGGATCACCGACGGCTTCATGTTCACCAGCAGTGCATGCGAATCAGCCACCAGTTCGGCAAGTTTCGCCTGACCGGCCTCGGAGGCGAGGTCGAGACAGATGCTGCGCTTGCCCCGGTTGAGACTGGCGAAATAGCTGTCGCTGACCTGACGGGAGATCTCCCCGCCGGGTGGTTCGACCTTGATCACCTCAGCGCCCAGATCGGCCAGCATCATGGTGGCGTACGGGCCGGCCAACATGACGCCGACCTCGATGATGCGGATGCCCGCGAGTGGACCGCTCATTTCGCCGAGACCACGGTTTGTGTTCGGGTCATCGCACAGCCTTGGCGAGTTCCGCGATCACCTCACGGGTCCGGTACTTCGACGCGATCAGCTCATCACGGGTCTCCCCGATCGGCAGCAGGCGCACCGACAGATCCGTCACGCCGGCATCGGCGAACTGCTTGAACCGCTTGAGGATTGATTCTTCATCACCCGCTGCGAGCAGATCGCCGACATTGCGGGCCTCCCCACGATCCAGCAGTCGCTGGTAGTTGGGCGAGGTCTCGGCTTCGGCGAGGACGCGGTTGGCCCGGTCCTTGGCTTCCTCGATCTCGGAGTTGGCACACAACGTGACCGGGATGCCGGCAACGATCCGCGGCGCGGGCTTACCGGCTTCGGCGGCGGCCTTGTTGATCTTCGGAGCGATGTGCTCACCGATGGCCTTCTCGTCGGCCATCCACAGCGAGGTCCCGTCGGCGTGCTCACCGGCGATCTGCAGCATCACCGGGCCCAGCGCGGACACCAGCACCGGCATCGGGGTGTCGGCTCCCAGCACGGTCGGGTTGTGCACGGTGAAGGAATCGTTCTCCACGTCAACGTCTCCGGGCCCGGAGGTGGCCGCGTTCAGCACCTGCAGGTAGTCCCGCGTGTAGGCGGCAGGCTTGTCATAGGGCAGGCCCAGCATGTCGCGGACGATCCAGTGGTGCGACGGCCCGACGCCGAGGACCAGCCGGCCACCCGAGATGGCGTGCACCGACAGCGCCTGCCGCGCCAGCGCGATCGGGTGTTGTGCCTGCAGCGGCACCACCGCGGTACCGAGTTCGATGCGCGACGTGTTCGACGCCATCAGCGCCACCATGCTGAGCAGGTCGAAGTCGTTGGGCACCTGCGGCATCCACGCACTGTCGAGGCCCGCGGATTCCGCCCACTGGATATCGGAGACCAGCTTGGCGACCTTGCGGGCCATATCGCCGCGCTCGGCGCCGATCATCACACCAAGGCGCATGTCAGCTCGCTTTCTCGGTCAGGGCGCGGACGTCGGTCACCAGTGTCTCGAGCGACGTTCCCGTGGGGAACACCGCGGCCGCACCGGCGTCGAGGAGTTTCTGGACGTCGGACTGCGGGATGGTGCCGCCGACGACGACGGCGATGTCGCCGGCATCAGCAGCCCGCAGGGCTTCGACCGTGCGCGTGGTAAGGGCGACGTGCGCACCGGACAGGATCGAAAGACCCACCAGCGCAACATCTTCCTGCAGCGCGATCGACACGATGTCCTCGATGCGCTGACGGATGCCGGTGTAGATGACCTCGAATCCCGCGTCACGCAACGTACGAGCGACGATCTTCGCTCCGCGGTCGTGACCGTCGAGACCCGGCTTGGCGACCAAAACGCGAGTTGCCATGCTCAGAACACCACCGGCTGCTGGAACTCGCCCCACACCGACTTCAAGGTCGACACCATCTCTCCCACTGTGCAATACGCATTGGCGCAGTCGATCAACCGGTGCATCAGGTTGTCTGCCCCCGGTCCACTGCCTTCGGCGCCCCTGGCCAAGGCAGCCAGGGTCTCTTTGACCGCAACGTCGTCGCGCTCGGCCTTGACCTTCGCCAGTCGCTTGAGTTGCAGATCGCGACCTTCGGCATCGAGTTCGTAGGTATCGATGTCGGGCGCAGGCTCGTCGGTGACGAACTTGTTGACCCCGACCACGGAACGCACCCCCGACTCGGTCTCCTGGTGGATCTTGAACGCTTCGTCGGCGATCAGGCCCTGCAGGTAGCCGTCCTCGATGCAGCGCACCATGCCGCCGTGCTTGTCCAGGTCGTCCATGATCTCGATGATCTTGGCCTCGGTGGCGTCGGTGAGCGCCTCGACGAAGTACGAACCGCCCAGCGGGTCGGCAACTTTGGTGACGCCGGTTTCGTAGGCCAGGATCTGCTGGGTACGCAGCGCCAGCGTCGCGGATTCCTCACTGGGCAGGGCGAACGGTTCGTCCCACGCTGCCGTGAACATCGACTGCACGCCGCCCAGCACCGCCGCCAATGACTCGTAGGCGACCCGCACCAGGTTGTTCTGCGCCTGCGGCGCGTACAGCGAGGCCCCGCCCGCGACGCAGCCGAACCGGAACATCGAGGCCTTGTCGGTGGTCGCGCCGTACCGCTCCCGCACGATCGTGGCCCAACGGCGACGGCCCGCACGGTATTTGGCGATCTCCTCGAAGAAGTCACCATGGGTGTAGAAGAAGAACGAGATCTGCGGGGCGAACTTGTCGATCGTCATTCGGCCGCGTTCGACGACGGTGTCGCAATAGGTGACACCGTCGGCCAGGGTGAACGACATCTCCTGGACGGCATTGGCCCCGGCGTCGCGGAAGTGCGCACCGGCGACCGAGATCGCGTTGAACCGCGGCACCTCTGCGGCGCAGAACTCGATGGTGTCGGCGATCAGCCGCAGCGACGGCTCGGGCGGCCAGATCCAGGTGCCGCGCGACGCGTATTCCTTGAGGATGTCGTTCTGAATGGTGCCGGTGAGCTTCTCCCGCGGCACGCCCTTCTTCTCCGCGGCCGCCACATAAAAAGCCAGCAGGATGGCCGCCGTGCCGTTGATGGTGAAGCTGGTGCTGATCTGGTCCAGCGGGATGCCGTCGAACAGGATCTCGGCATCGGCCAGGGTGTCGACCGCAACGCCGACGCGGCCGACCTCTTCCCCGTACTCTTCGTCATCGGAGTCGTAGCCGCACTGGGTCGGCAGGTCCAACGCGACCGACAGGCCCGTCCCGCCCTGATCGAGCAGGTAGCGGTACCGCCGGTTGGATTCCTCGGCGGTACCGAAGCCCGAGTACTGCCGGAAGGTCCAGGTCTTCCCGCGGTAGCCGGAGGCGAAGTTGCCGCGGGTGAAGGGGTAGGTCCCGGGGGCAGGCGGTTCGACAGCGCGGTCGTCCGGTCCGTAGACGGGCGCCAGCGGGATGCCAGATGGGGTCTCTACCGGAGAGACATCTTGCTCGCTCATCAGTGGATAACGTACTTGCTAAAAATGAGAATGCCAATACCGCGTGGTGGAAATGTGGCAGTTGTACTGGCCGGAAGTGCGCCACCTGTATACGGACCACCTGCGGCAGCACAGGGAAACAGGTCTGGTGGACGCCGTTTCTTCGGGCGGCGCACTCCACGATTACGACACTTGCTAAAAATGAGAATGCCAATACCATTTGGGTACGGTTGACACACGGCGCACAGCGGACGCTGCGCTCGACGAGGAGGACCATGTCCAGCCAGCAAGAGTCATTCACCGATCGCACGCTGGTCGTATCCGGCGGCAGCCGCGGTATCGGGTTGGCGATCGCGCTCGGCGCCGCCCGCCGTGGGGCCAACGTGGTGCTGCTGGCCAAGACCGCTGAACCCCACCCGAAGCTGCCCGGCACCGTGCACACCGCGGTTGCCGAGGTCGAGGCTGCCGGCGGCAAGGGCGTAGCCGTGGTCGGCGATGTGCGCAAGGAAGAGGACGTGGCCCGCGCGGTCGAGACCGCGGTCGAGCACTTCGGCGGCGTCGACATCGTGATCAACAACGCCAGCGCCATCTCCACCGACCCCACCGAGTCGCTGTCGGCCAAGAAGTTCGACCTGATGATGGACATCAACATCCGCGGCACCTTCCTGCTCACCAAGGCCGCACTGCCGCACCTGCGCAAGTCCACCAACGGGCAGGTGCTGACCCTGGCCCCACCGATGAACATGAACCCCTACTGGTTGGGCGCACACCCCTCCTACACCCTGTCCAAGTACGGCATGACGCTGCTGTCGCTGGGCTGGGCAGCTGAATACGCGGACGCGGGTATCGGTTTCAGCTGTCTGTGGCCCGAGACCTACATCGCCACCGCCGCGGTGACCAACCTCGCCGACGGCGACAAGATGGCCTCACAGTCCCGCAGTCCCGAGATCATGGCGGATGCGGCCGTCGAGATCCTGTCCCGTCCGGCCGCCGAGGTGAACGGTCAGACGTTCGTCGACTCGGCGGTGCTCACCGCTTCCGGTGTCACCGACCTGTCCAGCTACGGCGGCGGGGATAATCCGATCATCGACATCTTCATCGACGCACCGGGACAGGGCCTATGAGCATTTCGCTACTGCTGGAGATGGCGGTCTCGGGTGGGCCCGACCGCACCGCAGTGGTGTCCGGCGATCTTCGCCTGACCACCGAGGAACTCAGCACCCTGGCCGACGGCGGCGCCGGCGTCATCGCGACCTCCGGAGCCGCCCACGTGGCCTACGTCGGCACCGGCGGTGCGCTGCTGCCGCTGCTGCTGTTCGCCTCGGCCCGCGCCGCGGTGCCGTTCACCCCGCTGAACTACCGCCTGAGCCGCGACGGTCTGCACGAGTTGATAGAGCGCCTGCCCGAGCCGCTGGTCATTGCCGACGCCGAATACGCCGACGTGGTCGCCGGGACCGGCAAGCAAGTGATCACCTCCGAAGAGTTCCTGGCTGCGGCGCGCACAAACGAGCCCGCTGCCGAATTCGCCGATCCCGACGCGGTCGCGGTCGTGCTGTTCACCTCGGGCACCACCTCGCGCCCCAAGGCCGTCGAGCTCACCCACAACAACCTCACGAGCTACATCACCGGAACCGTCGAATTCGGTTCGGCGGCAGAGGAAGACGCCGCCCTGATCTGCGTGCCGCCCTATCACATCGCGGGCGTCAGCGCGGCCATGTCCAACCTGTACGCCGGCCGGAAAATGGTGTACCTGCGGCACTTCGACGCCGACAAGTGGGTCGAACTGGTCCGCACCGAAGGCGTCACGTCGGCCACCGTGGTGCCGACGATGCTGGACCGCATCGTCACCGCCCTGGAAACGGCCGGGCTGGAACTGCCCACCCTGCGCAACCTCGCCTACGGCGGCTCCAAGGTCGCGCTGCCGCTGGTCCGCAAGGCGCTGCAGCTGCTGCCGAACGTCGGCTTCGTCAACGCCTATGGATTGACCGAAACCAGCTCCACCATCGCGGTTCTGGGCCCCGACGATCATCGCGAAGCACTGGCCGCCGAGGATGCGTCCGGCGCCCGGCGACTCGGCTCGGTCGGCCAGGTGGTCCCGGGTATCGAGGTACAGATCCGCGCCGACGACGGCACCGTGCTCGGCGCAGGCGAGACGGGCGAGCTGTTCGTGCGTGGTGAGCAGGTGTCGGGTCGCTACACCGACATCGGCTCGGTGCTCGACGCCGAGGGCTGGTTCCCGACAAAGGATGTCGCCATGCTCGACGAGGGCGGCTACCTGTTCATCGGCGGACGATCCGACGACACCATCATCCGCGGTGGGGAGAACATTGCCCCGGCCGAGATCGAGGACGTGCTCGTCGAGCATCCCGAGGTCCGCGACGTCGCCGTCGTCGGCCCCGAAGATCCCCAGTGGGGCCAGATCATCGTGGCCGTCGTGGTACCCGCCGAGGGGGCCTCCCCCGACCCGGATGCACTGCGCGAACATGTGCGCAAACAGCTGCGCGGTTCGCGCACCCCGGACCGGGTGGTGTTCCGTGACGAGCTGCCCACCAACCCGACCGGCAAGGTGCTGCGCCGCCAGCTCGTCGACGAACTCGCCCCCATCGCAGAGCACACCTCGTAAGGAGTCAGCATGATCAAGAACGGCACCCGCCTGCAGAGCCAGGTGTGCGACACCCAGGTCATCGTGGTGCGCAGCGCCGACAGTCTCGACGACCTGCGCGCCGGTGGCGTCGCCATGGTTCCACTCGATGCCGAGAAGGACTCGGGCGCAACCATCGACGGCGCGTTCTCGGACGGCAACCTGATGGGCAAGCGCTACGTCGACGAGGGCGGCGCCGAGGTACTGGTCACCAAGGCCGGCGCCGGCACGCTGTCGGTCGGCACCACCGCGCTGAGCCTCAAGGAGGCCAAGCCGCTTCCCGCCAGCGACTAGATCGCCGGCTAGGACTGCATCAGACACGCGGCAACGGCCGCGGCCTGGGCCGCGCCGGCGGGTAGTGGCGTCGCTGCGGTCGCGCGTAATCCGTCCAGCAGCAAGGCAATCTGGCGACGGGCGACGGCTGCGGCATCCGGTCCGCCATGGTCGGAAAGGCAGGCATTGAGCCAAAGCGCTGTGAACAGGTCGTCGACGGTGACGTCAGCGCGCAGCGAACCGTCAGCCTGAGCGCCGGCGATCAACCGTGAGCCGAGTTCCAGACTGGCCTGGCAAATCTGTTCGATGGCCGGTGAGGCGTACCGCGAGGTGCATACGGCATCACTGAAGGCACGATCGCAGGCCTGTAGGTCGCACAATCCAAACATGAAGGTGGCGAAGCGATCCCACGCTGAGTCGGCGGACAGCGCACGCTCGGACAGGTCCGCCAGTGTCTCCGCAAGGAGGGCAGGCAACGCTGCGTCGATGAGGTCCTCGCGAGTCGCGAATCGGTTGTAGAGCGTGCCGATGCTGACCCCCGCGCGCGCCGCGATCGCTTCCAGCGGAGCGCCGAGCCCGCGCTCCTGAAACTCGGCCTTCGCAGCGTCGAGCAGCTTCTCGCGATTGCGGCGCGCATCGGCACGCAACGCACGTTGTGCAGGCATCGCACCTCCGAAATTAAGTTGACACGCACCCTCAATATAGCGCTAGGCTGGGCCGCGTAACTTGAGAACACCTCTCAACTTGGAGATATCGTGAAGCTGCCCTGGTACATCAAGCCTGGAAACAAGGCCATCGTCGTGCTGTCCCGGCTCGGACTCCGCTTCGGCGCAAAGGGTCCCGTGATCCTCACGGTCACCGGACGCAAATCCGGGGAACCCCGCGCGACACCGGTCACACCGATGTTCGTAGACGGCAAGCAATACGTCGCGGCGGCACCCGAGGCGGCATGGATCGCAAATGTGCGGGCCGACCAGGCCGCGACCCTCAGCCGGGGTCGTCGTGTCGAACGGGTACGGGCGATCGAACTTTCCGACGAGGACGCCAGACCACTACTTCGCCTGCTACCAAGCCTGGTTCCCGGCTGGGTCGGCTTCCTTCGCCAGGGCGGGCTAGTGACCGACGGAGGCCCTGACGAGTTCGAGGCGCTCCTCGGGCGGATGCCGATCTTCCGGATGGACCCCGCGTAGGTGCGCCCCACCGCACGTCAGCGTCGAAGTCCGGTTCACGCGTGACGGCTGGTCACTCCCCCGTCCACGACGAGTTGCGTACCGGTGATGAACGACGCCTTCGGTGACATCAGGAACGCCACGGCCGCGCCGATCTCGTCGGGCTGCCCGAGCCGGCCCAGCGGAGCGGCCTGTTCGAAACTCGCACGGATCTCCTCGACGTCCAATGCGATCTGGAGCATCGGGGTCTGGATGAAGCCCGGGCACACGGCATTGACGCGAATCCCCAACGGGCCCAACTGCGCAGCCATCGACCGCGTCATACCGAGCAGACCCGCCTTGGAGGCGCAGTAGGCCGGGATGAACGGGTTGGCGGCCAGGCCTTCGATGCTGGAGATGCCGACTACCGCGGGCGATCCACCATCTTTCGCCGATCTCTCCAGGTGCGGCAACAGCAACTGCACCAACAGCGCCTGCGCACGCAGATTCACATCGAGCACCGCGTCCCAGGACTCCTCGGTGAAGGCGCCCACCGGTTCGGGGAGCACGCGGCCCGCGGCATGTACCAGACCATCGATGCCGTGGAGCGCCTGCGCCGTCTCCTCGACGGCTGCTGTCAGCGCACCGGTGTCACACACGTCGATCACGGTCGAGGGCATGCCCAATCCTTCGGCCACCTCGCGGACCTCGGGCGCTATGTCCCACAACGCGACCCGCCGTCCCTCTGCGATCAGCGCCTCTGCGCTGGCCCGGCCGATCCCCGACGCTGCACCTGTCACCACCACACCTGTCATGCCGGACACCGTAGTGGCTCGACGGGTGTCCAGATCGAGGATTCCCGTCAGGTGGTCGGTTTGACCGGGGTCACCGACCGAGGAGGTCAGCCAGCGCCTGTGCGGTCTGAAGATCCTCGTACGCCGCTGAATACCGTTGAGCCAGCGCCAGTGCGATGTCCGGGCGCTGCCACAGCTCTCCCGCGCTCGCGGTGGCCAGCCAGGTCATCAGGCCGTGGGCGACCGAGGCCCGGTATCGCAGCCAGATCTCGTCGGGCGACGGCAGTTCCTCGGCCGGAAGCTCCAGCGCATCCCGGTACTCCTCGAGCAACTGCCGTTCGGCGACCCTTCGGTCCTCCGTCGTCAGCGCACCCTGCAGGAAGTAGCCGAGATCCAGTGAGAAGTTGCCGTGACGGGCCACCTGCCAATCGAGGAATCCGACATCCCCGTCGGGCAGCAGGTAGGTGTTTCCGATGTGCGGATCACCGTGCAGCAGCGTCTGCGGTACGCCTGCCGCGGTGAGGGTGCGGATGAACGGCTTCCAGATCCCTTCCACCAGATGGTCGATGGTCAGCGCATGTACCGAGGCCGGCGCATCGTCACCGAGACGTTCCAGAGCCGCGGGCAGCGGGGCCCACTGCATGCCGTCCCACGGCTCGAAAGGTTCCAGCCATTCCAGCCCGGGACGCCGCACCCGCGCACCCCAGAACGCGCCGTGCAACCGGGCCAGGCCCCGTACGCCGTGCGCCGCCTGCTCCACGGTCAGCGGCCTGGTGGCGTCGCGCGGGTCTGCCGAGCGTGCCGTCAGGTCTTCCATGACCAGCACGAAGTCCTCGTCGCCCTCATCGATCGGCGCCGCATACACCGTCGGATGCTCCAGCGGCAGTTCGACTTTGGAGTTGAACAGCCTCGGCTCATGTAGCAGACCGCTGGTGTACTTGATCATCTCCTTGTGCCCAGGATCGACGGCCTTGGCGAACACCTTGGAAGGTCCGGCCGGCCCCGGCTTATAGGTCACCGCCAGGCGCGCACGGCGATTGGTGCCGTCGTCGCGCATGTCGACTGTCACGCCGTCCACCACCGCATCGGGGTGGTGGTCGGCCAACGCGGCCGTCAACCACTCGGGCGTAACCTGGGTCCAGTCCTTGGGGACCGTCAGCGAGGCCGTCACGCGGTTGCCTCGCAGGCTCGGCTCCCGCGTGTCCAGGTCCGGTTCGCTCCGCAAGCGTCGCTCACGGGATCAACGCCGGCATCGAATCCCAGCCACGTACCGTCGAAGTCGGCGACAGTATGGCGTTGTCGAGGTCGACTTCCCACTCCGGGAACCGCTTGAGCATCTCCTCCAACGCGATCCGGCCCTCCAGCCGCGCCAGCGCCGAACCCAGGCAGTAGTGGGTGCCGACACTGAACGCCAGGTGCTGGTGCTGCTCGCGGTGGATGTCGAAAACCTCACCGTCAGGCGGGAACTGGCGGCTGTCACGGACAGCCGCGCCGATCAGCATCATCATCACGCTGCCTTCGGGGACCGTCTGGCCGTGCAACTCCACGTCGCGGGTGACATACCGCGCCACGTGCGGGGCCGGCGGCTCGAACCGCAGCAGCTCCTCGATCGCCTGCGGGATGAGCGCGGGATTCTCGGCGAGCTGGCGCCGCTGATCGGGATGTTCGGCGAGAACCTTTGCCGCCCAACCGATCAACCGCGTAGTGGTCTCGTTACCCGCTCCTGCCACCACGTTGATGTAGATCAGCAGTTCCTCGCGGGTGAGCTTGCGGGTCACGCCGTGCTCGTCGGTGAACTCGACATTGAGCAGATCGGTCATGATGTCGTCGGACGGGTTGCCCTTACGCCAGTCGATGTAGGTCTCGAAGATCGAACCGTCGACCAGACCTTCCTGCGCTGCCTTCATCGGCTTGCCGGCCTCGGTGCGTAGCTGGTCGTTGCCGTGGTCGCGGATCATCTCCTGGTCGTCCTCGGGGATCCCGAGCAGCGCGCTGATCACCCGCATCGGCATGATCGCGCCGAAATCCTTGATGAAATCGACCTTGCCTGCTCCCACGAGCGGGTCCAGCGACTGTGCGCAGAATTCCCGGATCTTGGGTTCCAGCGCATTGATCTTGCGCGGGGTGAACATCCGGGCCAGCAGCTTGCGATGCACGGTGTGGATCGGCGGATCCTCGAAAATGAGGGCACCGGAGGGGATGTCGATGTTGGCCTTGATCAGTTCGATGATCGCGCCGCGCGCCGAGCTGAAGGTTTCGTGGTCGACGAGGCCCTTGTTGACGTCGGCGAATCGGCTCAGCGCGTAGAAGTCGTACTGCTCGTTGTAGTACAGCGGCGATTCCTCGCGGAGCCGGGCGAACGTCGGATACGGGTTGGCGTTGATCTCGACGTCGTAGGGATCGAAGTACACGCTCTGGGTCGCGCTGGCTGTCACGGAAATCCACCTCTCTGTGTCCGAGAGCGGAGTTTACACACGGATGGTTATGCGCGTAAGCATGTTGCCGGTTCCTGACCCACGAACGGATAAAACCCGAGGTCAGGTGGACTGGCGGTGGATCAGCGTGGCGACGTCGGCGCTGCCGGGTTCGGCCTCGGCGGGATACCCCAGTTCCGACATCATCGCGGCCACCGCCACGTCGACGATGGCCTTGGCGTCAAAGGCCACCGAGGTCAACGGCGGGGCGCTCACCGCACCGAGATCGATTGCGTTGACCCCCATCACGGCCATCTCGTCGGGGCATCGCAACCCGGCCTGACGCAAACCGTGCAGCACGACGAATGCCGTCTCGTCGCTCTGCGCGCAGATGGCCGTCACCCCGTCGGCAGCCCAGGCCGCGACGATCTCGGCCGCGTTGGACCCGTCCGCCGCGAAACTGGCCACCGTGATCTCGGGAAGTCCCCGCCGCTGTGCGGCAGCCCGCAGTCCCACGAGCCAGTAATCGCCGAGCGGACGGAGCTCCTCTTCAGTTGTGTAGGCGAAAGCCAGCCGGGTGTGACCGCGCCCCGCGAGATGGCCCACCCGCATCTCACCGATGCTGGCGTCCAGCGAACCGATGGCGTGCAGCTGCGAGCTGCCCAGGTGAATCTGCGGGATACCGGCCGCACTCGCCGCCGCCAGGGCATTACCGGTCAGCGGAAAAGTGCTGGTGATCGCCATCGGATTGAGGTCGGCAATCGCGTCGACAACGTTGCGGTCGTCCTCGGTTTCGAACTGCAGAGACAGCACGACACCGTGCCGGGCCAGCGCGGTGGTGAGCCGGCTGCCAACCTCGATCGGCAGGTTGCCCAGCGAGAGCCGCCCGACGATGTAGAGCACCACACCGCTGCCGCCGACGGCGAGGTTGCGGGCCGCGAGGTTGGGTCGGTAGCCGAGGTCGGCCGCGGCTTTGCGCACCGCGGCCTGCGTCTGTTCCGAGATGCGTTGCCCTTGAACATTGTTGAGGACATAGCTGACGGTCGCCGTCGAGACGTTGGCCAGCCTGGCCACGTCGGCTTTCGTCGGGCGGGCCGTCGGCTTGGTGGTGCTCACGATGTCATCGTGGCACGTTGCTGATCCGGCGGGTCGCACACGCCACGCATTGGTTGCCCCGCACTCTCGCGCAACGTCAGGACAGTGACCACCGAAACGACGCCCGCGGCGACCAGATACAGCGCGGGAGCCAGGTTGTTGCCGGTTGCCGCGGTGAGCCAGGTGACCACATACGGCGTGGTCCCGCCGAACAACGCGACCGCGATGTTGTAGCCAATCGAGAAGCCGCTGTAGCGGACCCGGGTCGCGAACAACTCCACGCCGGCCGTCACCGCCGTCGCGACATACACGGATTCGATGGCCGCCAACAGGCAGTGCCCGATGATCGCCGCTGCCACCGATCCCGAATTCATCAGCAGGAAAAGCGGGTACGCGCCCACCACGAAGCTTGCCGAGCCGGCGATCAGCAGCGGTTTGCGCCCGATCCGGTCCGACAGCGCGGCCAACGGCAGGATCAGGATCAGCGCCACCAGACTGGCCAGGGTGATCGAGACGAACGCCTGGGTCTTGCTGAAGTGCAGCGCCTTGATGAAGTACGTCGGCAGGAAGGTGAAGACGACGTAATAGCCGACGTTGAACACGATGAACAGGCCGATGACTTGCAGGATCGCGCGCCGCGCAGTGCCAACGGCTTCGCGCAACGGCGAGGTGGCCACCCGGTCGGCCTCGTCGAGTTCGGCGAACTCAGGAGTGTCGTCGAGTCGCAGCCGGATGTAGAGACCGACCAGGCCGAGCGGCGCAGCCACCAGGAACGGGATACGCCAGCCGTAGCTCTCCATCGCCTCGGTCGCCAGGAATGCCTGCAGCAGAGTGACGGTGACCGAGCCGAGCAGGAAACCCAGCACCCCTGACCACGCGATGAACGTGACGGTGAAGCCGCGTCGCCGGGTGCTCGCGTACTCGGCGAGATAGACTGCGCCACCGCCATACTCGCCGCCGGCGGAGAATCCCTGCAGGCACCGCAGCAGGAGTAGGAGCAGCGGCGCGGCCACACCAATGGTGTCGTAGGTGGGCAGCAGGCCGATGCCCAGCGTGGCCGCCGACATCAGCAGGATCACCACGGCGAGTACCCGCTGACGCCCCAACCGGTCCCCCAGCGGACCGAACACGAAACCGCCGAGCGGACGCATGAAGAATGCGGCGGCGAAGATGGCGAAAGTGTTGAGCAGCGAGGCGGTTTCGTTGCCGGCCGGAAAGAAGTTGCCGGCGATGTAGGTCGCCAGGAAACCGTAGATGGCGAAGTCGAACCACTCGACCGCGTTGCCGATGGACGCACCGGTGATCGCCTTGCGCACGGTGGCGTCGATGCGGGAAGTGCTGGTGTCGCTCGTCGGTGCCGTCAACAGAAAACTCGCCTCTCAGAATCGCGAGAGGCGAGTTTATCTGTCGGGTTATGCGCGTAAGCCCATTTCTGGGGCTTACGTATCAGACTCCGGCGAGCGCGTCCGCGGTGAGCAACGCCTGGGCCACCCCGGAGACGATCGACGCCAGCCGGATGGCCTCGAAGATCGTCGTGCGAGCGACGTCGGCGTCGCGCAGCACGGTCTCGTGCGCGGACAGGCAGTGCGAGCAGCCGTTGATGGCCGAGACCGCCAGCGACCACAGCTCGAAGTCAGCCTTGGGCACACCGGGGTTGGCGATGATGTTCATCCGCAGCCCGGCCCGCAGGTCGTCGTAGCGGCCGTCGAGCTGCCCCTTGGTCCGGTAGAAGACGTTGTTCATCCCCATGATCGAGGCGGCGCCGAGGGCGGCGTGGTACGCCTCCTCACTCAGCACGTCGAGAGCGTCCTCGGAGATCTCCTTCAGCAGCTGCTGCGATTTGGTCGCGGCGGCCGTGGCGACCAACGCACCCCACAGCTGCTGCTCGTTGAGCTCCGTGGACTTCACGATGCTGCCGAAGTTGAGCTTGAGGTCCTTCGCGTACTCCGGCAGCGCTTCCTTGATGTTGTCGATGCTCATGACTAGACCGCCTCGGACAACAGCTCGCCGGCGTTCAGCGTCGGGTCGCCCTTCTTCCAGTTGCACGCGCACAGCTCGTCGGACTGCAGCGCGTCGAGAACCCGCAGCACCTCGTCGACGTTGCGCCCGACCGAACCGGCGGTCACGGAGACGAACTGAATCTCGTTGTTGGGGTCGACGATGAAGGTGGCCCGGTCCGCGACACCGTCGGCGTTGAGCACGCCGGCCGCCGCAGTGAGTTCACGCTTGAGGTCCGAGACCATCGGGAAAGGCAGCTTCTTCAGGTCCTCGTGCTGTGCACGCCACTGGAAGTGAACGAACTCGTTGTCCACCGAAACGCCGATCACCTTGGCGTCGCGATCCTCGAAGTCTTCGTTGAGCTTTCCGAACGCGGCGATCTCGGTGGGGCACACGAAGGTGAAGTCCTTCGGCCAGAAGAAGATGATCCGCCACTTGCCCTCGTCGTCCTTGTTGGTGACGCGGGTGAAATAGTCATCGGGCTGCTTGGCGTCGACCTTGGACAGATCTCCACCGATCACGGCCGTCAGGTCGTATTCCGGGAACTGAGAACCAATCGACAAAAGTGCCATTGCAACCTATCCAATCTCGCGCTGATTTCTGGAATCATTCCAGATTTACCACCCCAATCATGGCTCCCGCCGAGTGGTTATAGCAACTCACCGGACCGTGATTATGCACACAAACGACATCAGTGTGAGCTGGGCCTCACGATCGCCACCGGGACCGCCAGATCGGCCCGCTCGGCAGTCGCCGCCACCAACCGGGCATTCGGTTCATCGACCTTGGCAACCCAGCGCCGCGCGGCACCGGCCGACTTCCCGAAGGCGACGTGGCGAGCCACCAAACGGGCGACGCGGAGATCGTCTTCTATTACGCAGAACCAGATTTCGTCGATCTCCGCCGCCACCGCCGCCCACCCCGGATCGTCGAGCAACAGGTAGTTGCCCTCGGTGAGCACCACTGCCGTGTCCGGGAACACCGGGATCGCACCGGCCACCGGTTGCTCGATTTCGCGCTCGAAACCGGGGGCGTAGACCACCTCGGTGCGTCCGCGGATGCGGCGTAACAGTGCGGCATATCCGGCAACGTCGAAGGTGTCCGGCGCGCCCTTGCGGTCCAACCGACCGAGCCTGCGCAGTTCCACATCGGCGAGGTGGAATCCGTCCATCGGAACGTGCGCCACCGCGTCGTCGCCGAGCCGGGCCCTGGCGGCGGCGACGAGCGCCTCGGTCAGCGTGGATTTACCCGCCCCCGGCGCCCCGGCGATCCCGATGACGGACGTCCCCGGCTCTGCTGCCCGGCCCAATACCCGAGTCACCAGATCGTCGAACGTATACATAGCGCCGCCATTGTCCCGCAGGTCATCGGCGGCCCGCACCGAACGTCGCCGCGAACAGGTAGAACTGGCTGGGGTGGATCGCGTGGAAGGCGGATCAGTTGGCGAGGCTTCGCTGGTGGCTCGGTCTGGCCTGTTGTGCGGCGCTGCTGGCCGGTTGCGGCAACGCCCCCGTGATCGGGGGCAGGGCGACCTCGATGCTGTTCCTACCCGACCGGGTGGGTGGACTGCCGGTGACCGACGGCCACAGCGGCACCCGGCCCGATGCTCCCCTTCCGACTCGCCGGGCCGAGAACACCGATGGCGGCCAGATCGATGACCTCGCCCTGCTGGCCGTCGACGACATCGAGGATTTCTGGTCGCAGAACTACAGCGGCGGTTCCCTGCCGGGAACTTTCACCCCCGTCGCACGCCTGGTGTCCTACAACTCCGATGCTTCCCCCGGACTCGAGATCTGCGGGGAAAGCACTGTCGGGCTGACCAACGCCTTCTACTGCCTCAAGAGTGACGTCATGGCATGGGACCGCGGCGTCGCGATTCCGGTGGCAGCGCAGTACTTCGGCCAGATGGGCGTGGTGGGGGTGATGGCCCACGAATACGGCCACGCCGTCCAGCAACAGGCGCGGCTGATCAACGAGAGCACTCCCGTGCTGGTGGCCGAGCAGCAGGCGGATTGCCTGGCCGGGGTCTACCTGCGCTGGGTGGCCGCCGGAAAATCCCCGCGCTTCGAGTTGAGCACCGGTGACGGCCTCAACCATGTCCTGGCCGGGCTGATCTACATCCGCGATCCCCTGATGACCCGGGTCGACGCCACGCTCACCGGCAACGAGCACGGTTCGGCGCTGGACCGGGTCAGCGCCTTCCAGATCGGCTTCAGCGGCAACGTCGACCAGTGCGCGGCCATGGACTCTGACGAAATCACCAAGCGCCGCGGCGATCTGCCCAAATTTCTCGACTTCTTCGGCGGCCCGCAGAGCGCCAACAGCACGATCACCGCGAATCTGCTGGACCACACCATGCAGTCGCTGCGGCAGGTCTATGCGCCCACCAACCCGCCCACGTTGACTACCGAGCCGAGCGCGTGCCCCGACGCCGGACCGTCTCCGCCGGCGTCCTACTGCCCGGCGACCAACACCATCGTGGTCGACCTGCCGGGACTGAAAGCCTTGGGGGAAGCCAGGAACGAGAACGACGAGCAGGAGCTCCTCCAAGGCGACAACTCGGCGATCTCCGTCCTGACATCGCGGTACGCCATGGCGGTACAACACGAGAAGGGCCTGACGCTCGACACTCCCGTGGCCGCGATGCGCACCGGCTGCCTGACCGGCGTAGGCCAGGCCAGGATGGCCGAGCCCGGTCTGCCGATCACGCTGTCAGCAGGTGACACCGACGAGGCGATCAGCAGCCTGCTCACCAACGGGCTGGCCGCCAGCGACGTCAACGGCAGGGTGCTGCCGGCGGGGTTCACCCGCATCCTGGCCTACCGGTCCGGCCTGCAAGGCGATGACGCACAGTGCTACCAGAGGTTCCCGTGAGCCGATGAGTCCAGTCGAGGAGAACCGATGAGCGGTCCCGAACAGCCGTGGTGGGCGCGGCCGGGCGGCGCGCCCCTGCCCGGTGGCACGCCGCCACCGGGAGCTCCCCCACCGCGGCGGGGATGGACGCCGCCACCACCCACACGACAACCGGCGCCACCTCAGCACCACCCGTGGCCCGCACCGTCGCCGCAGCAGCAACAACACCCGCGGCCCGCACCGCCGCCGGTTCCGCGGCGCGAGACCAAGCAACCCGACCGGCGTCTGCTCATCGGTGCGGCCGTCGCCGTCGTGGCAGTCGCGGTGATCGGCGCCGGGCTGTGGGCGTGGATCCGCGCGGACACCAACAGCACCCGACTCGATGTCCATCAGGCCGAGTCCGGAGTGGCACAGATCCTGTCCGATCCGATCAACGGCTACGGGGCCAACCGCGTCGTCGCGGTGGCGTGTAACAACGGCCGGAATCCGGTCGTGCGGGCCGGAGCGACGTTCACGTGCGCGGTTGAGATAAATGACACGCTGCGCCGAGTGATCGTGGAGTTCACCGACGATAACGGCACTTATGCCGTGGATGGGCCACGATAAAAAGAGACGCACGACACATTTTGCGGACCTCGTGACAACCCACACCGGACCGCGCTGCCAGGCTTTATTAGAGTCACTATTAGTCTTACGGCATGGGTCGGGATCCCTTCGCAACCAGTGCCGTTGACACGTCGACGTCGAACATCGAGAACTACGTCCGCGATGACGGCACGATTGTCGTACCCGACGGCGTCACCCTGACGTCGTTCCTGGATCGCAACCGGTTCATCTACGGAGATGAGCCGTCCTACCGATTCCTCGACTACTCGACCAATCCTGACGGCCAGGCCGTCGAGCTCAGTTGGAACGCTCTGTGGGCGCAGGTGTGCGCCGTCGGCGCCCGACTGCAGCAGGTGACTCAGCCCCGCGACCGGGTCGCGATCCTGGCTCCGCAGGGTGTCGAATACGTCGCGGCCTTCTTCGCCGCCGTGCACGCCGGCAACATCGCCGTCCCGCTGTTCGCGCCTGCCCTGGCCGGTCATACCGAGCGACTGGCCGCGGTGCTGGCCGACGCGAAGCCCACCGTCGTGCTCACCACGACCGCAGCGGCCGAATCGGTCCGCAACTTCATCAAGACGTTGCCCGCCGCCGAGCGGCCTCGCATGATCGCCGTCGATGCTGTGCCGGACACGTTGGCCGAGATGTACGTCAGCCCGTCGGTCGACTCCGACGACATCGCTTACCTCCAGTACACATCCGGGTCGACACGCACCCCGGCCGGTGTGGAGATCACCCACCGCAACGTGTGTACCAATGTCATCCAGATGATCCTGGCCGGCGACCTCGACACCGGTATCCGCAGTGTCAGCTGGCTGCCGTTGTACCACGACATGGGCCTGATCATGATCATGTTCCCGGCGCTGTGCGGTGGCCACATCAGCCTGATGGACCCGATGGCGTTCGTCCGCCGCCCGTACCGCTGGATCAAGCGGTTGGCCGAAGAGGCCGCCCACGGACGCACTTTCGCCGCAGCCCCGAACTTCGCCTTCGAGCTCGCCTCCGAGCGGGGCCTGCCGCCCGAGGGTGAGACGCTGGACATGTCCAACGTCGTCACGCTCCTGAACGGGTCCGAGCCGGTCACGATGGCCGCCGTCGAGAAGTTCACCTCCGCGTTCGCCCCGTACGGGCTACCCGCGACCGCGATCAAGCCGTCCTACGGTATGGCCGAGGCCACACTGTCGGTGGCCAGCATCGCGCCGAGCGCCGCGGCCAGCGCGGTGTACCTCGACCGCGACCAGCTCAGCGCCGGGCGCGCGGTAACCGTTGCCGCCACCGACGAAGGCGCCGTGGCCCACGTGTCCTGCGGACAGCCGATTCCGAACCAGTGGGCGGTGATCGCGGGCCCCGACGGCGACGAACTGCCCGACCGCACCGTCGGCGAAATCTGGCTGCACGGCAACAATGTCGGCCAGGGATACTTCGGTCGCGTCGACGAGAGCGAGCGGGTGTTCGCCAACAAACTGCAGACCCGGCTCACGACCGGTAGCCACGCTGAAGAGGTGCCCGACAACGGCCATTGGCTGGCCACCGGCGACCTCGGCGTCTACATCGACGGCGAGCTGTACCTCACCGGCCGGATCAAGGACATGATCCTGATCGACGGACGCAACCACTACCCACACGACATCGAGACGACGGTCAGCGCGTCATCGCCCGCCGTGCGCTCGGGTTATGTCGCCGCGTTCTCGGTCAACGGGGACCGCGGTGAAGAACTGGTGATCGTCGCCGAGCGGGCCGCCGGAGCCGGACGCGCCGAGCCCGGCCCGATCGTCGACGCCGTGCGCGCGGCAGTGTCCCGCCACCACCAGATCCGGGTCGCCGATGTGCGCATGGTCGCCGCCGGCGTGATCCCCCGGACCACGAGCGGCAAGCTCGCCCGAAACGCTTGCCGCGTCGAGTATTTGAGCGGAAAGTTCGACAAGTAGGGCTTGCGCTTGGCGAGGTTGACGCTTGAGCGTTGGCCGCGCCGAATGCGACGCTACGGTCCTTATCCGGCGCGTGCCGCGACCCTGGCGTTGATCTCGGCTACAGCTGACCCATCGCCTCAGCGAACGCCCCGTCGCGCAGCAGACTGATGCTGCGGGCCTGGGTGTCGATCTCGGTGATCCGTTGCACCTCACCGCCGTGCCAGAAATAGGTGTCTCGACTGACGGCCCCGCCGGGCGGATTCTCGGTCTGCCCTACCGTCACCGACGCGAGCCACCCGACGGCATCCGCCGTGGACTCGCCGACGGCGTGCAGGAACAGCAGACTGCGGTGGGGCACGCTGAACACCACTCCCAGCGGTGCCACTCCCCCGAGCACCGTCTCGATCAGCAGCGGCATGTTCAAAGCTTTCGAGGCGATGAAGAAGGAACCTCCGGTCAACGCAAATACGTTGCGGTCCAACGCTTGTACGGCCACGGGCTCGGCATCGGTGTTGCGCTGACCCACCTCGTAGAGAAAATCCAGGTCTCGTCCGGCGACGTCATCGTCACCCACTGTCTTCACCACGGTCGGCAAATCACGATTCAACTCGGCGACCAGACCGTCGAACGCCGGACGGGCATATCGCATCGAGGTCACGCCCGAGGTGTCCGGCGTCTGCAGGCGCGTACGAACCTGCGCCAGAAGCTCGGCCTCCGTCAGTTCAGCTGGACCGGGGTCCGAGCGACCGGCGAACTGCTGATCGAAATGAAACTCGACAGCGCCTGCCCACTCGGCCGGCGGACGCTGCGCACATTGCAGCTGAAGGTTGTACAGCCGGTAGTGATTTCCCGTCTGGTCCATGAAACAGTCGTCACCCAGTACGTCCTGCGGGGCCGGGCGCACCCGTACCCCACGACGTTCCAATGATTCCAACGCCAGCCGGCGCACGTGCCGACGCCGGTCATCGGTACTGATGGTCGGCTCGCTCCCGCTCGTCGACGACTCCCCCATGCTGTCCCCCCGTAATGATGCTGATCGACTCATCCATGATCGCACCGTCGCGGGCACCCACTCGGCACCAGTTCTGGCGCGCACCGACCTGTCTGTGCCCCATGCGAATCTGTCCGGTTCTCAAACGAGCCGACACAGGAGGGCCGGGAATGGGGCAAGGCCACATCGTTCACGCCGCAGAGGTGTGTATCCGTCTCGGCGAGATCCTGACGGAACTGGGCGATCTCGACGGCGCGGAATCCGCTTATCGACAGGCAGTGGCGCTCGCCCGGCAAGTCGCCATCGAGGGCATCGCTCGGCAGGCAATCGGAATGCTCGACGAAATCTGTATGCACGACTTGGGACAAGCGCTGCAACGCCACGCGGCCGACACCTTGCGGTGCGTCGGACGTGATGTCGAGGCAGATCAGTGGCAAGCCGAGGCGGACACTTACGAGGACTGGTCAGCCTTCATGGACCAGCAGATCCCCGGCCACGTCCACCTGTGGGACATCCGGTTCGACTTGTCCGCCCGGGCAGGCGACGAATGACCCTGGCGATCGCCGACTCGCCGCGGCACCGACCGGGACTAATCGAGTGATTTCCAGAATCGTGAAAGCGCCGCCGCACCGCGGGCTGGGTCCTGCACCATCCACCAGTGATCCAGTCCGTCGAGCACCTCTGTGGAGGCCCCGGCTCGGCCGGCTGCGCGACGCCGGATTTCTTCGGACCCCACGTATGGGTCCGCCGTCGCCAGTAGCGAAAGACCGGGGCGCACACTCGCCCGCTCCAACCCACCGCCCGCTTCGGCCATGTCACCGGGCACTCCCGCCGAACGGTACAGCCGCAGGGTCGCCTGCCCCATATCCGGCCCCTGAGCGCGCGCCATCGACGCTGCGATGTCCTCCGGCAGCAGCGCGGCCCACACGGCGGTCCGGTCTTGAACCGTGCCGCCCAGCATGTTCTCGACGAGCCGCTCGCCCTTGCCGGGCGTCCGCCACGCCTGGGCCATGTCAGGCCACACGTATTCGGTGTCGAACACTCCGACGATGTCACTTGCCCAGCTACGCACCAGGTCGGGTCGATGCATCATCGCGTTCACCACGTGCACACCACCCCAGTCGTGTCCGACAAGGTCAACCGGCTCATCAATGGTTTCAAGCTCGCTTTCGAGCCAGTCCCGGTAGGCCACATATGTCGCCGAGAAGCCGTCAGGTAGCGGAGCCCCGAATCCCGGCGGTGACAACCGCACAACATCCTTGCGTCCAAGCGCATCGACCAGCGGACCCCAGATCGCGTCAGTCTCCGGATTGCCGTGCACCAGAACGATCGTCATGCCCGACATCGTGACACGACTCGCTCGATCTCAGCCCGCAGCCCACTCCTTGGCCGCATCGAGCTCACCCAGCCCGAATACCTTGAGCTCTCCCGGAATCATCCAGGCGAACGCGTGCATCGCATGGGCGACCCACTCTCTATCGGACACAACGGCAATCCGTTTGAATGCCGAGTGGTGCCCGAGCAACGCGCCGAAGCCGAGCTTCATATCCTCGACCAGACCACCAGGCCCGAAGCCCTCGTAGTCCGGTGAGATGACCTCGACGATCCGGATCTCCCCGGTCTTCAACAATTCGTCCATCGTCGGCCGGAAGTCACGCAGGTCATCACCGCGCACCCGGCCGGACACCCGAATACCGAACACGCCCTCGGGCATGTCGGGAAGGACATCGATCATTGTTTCTCCCTCCGTCTCGCACTCGAGTCTGCACCCGATCGGCGGTGCGTTGATTCAGGAACGGGAAGACTCCCAGAGGTTGGATATCTCCGACGGCACGTTCTCGCGTTTGACGGCGCTCCGGGTCCACCCGCCGTGGCTGCCGGGGGCGATCCGGTAGACCCCGTCATCACCTGAATAAACCCAGAGCTGTTCAGGTTCGGTGGGCAACCACGTGATCATCACCCCCGGAGTGCGGTAGGAGGAATGGTCGTGGAAGACCTCCTGACCGGCTTTGTCGCGAATCACCGGGACCCAGGTCTTGTCCCCGTTCTCGTCGGGTCCCTCCTCGGCGGAGGCGGTGTAGGCGTCCGACGGCGATGTCTGGTCGTGGCCGGGCGTGACGACCGCAGCGGCCGCGTTGTCGCTCTTGCCGCAGCCAACGGCGACCGCCATCACTGCCAGAATCACTGCGATCAACCGCTTGCCCATGTATCGACTCCTTCGGTGCTGACGAGCGCGCTGTGCGCCTTCGCCGCTTGACGAGATGGAACGATACGGTCTGTGCGCCAGAACCGATCAGCACCCCGGCAGCTTGCTCACAGCATCGTCGTCAGCCCGGCGATGACCACGTCGAGGTTGAACTCCAGCTGCGCGTCCTCGTCAGGTTCCGCCGACATCGCCACCAGAACCTGCTGCAGTAACTCGTAGGCGTTTCCGTCGCCAATGTGTATGGCCGCCAAGGCCTCTTCGTGTTGCGGATGCACACTTCCCCCGGCGCGCAGCAGAGAATCGCGGGCCGCGGACAGGGCCAACTCGGCGATGGTGTTGGCGGCCCGGCCTGCCTGCTCGACGGCAAAGCCCGCGTCGACCAGAGCGTGGAGGACGAATTCGGCTTGGTCCAACGCCGCGAGGCCGATCGCGCCCTCCATCGGGAACGCGTCGTGAACCCCGAGTTGGGTTATCGCATTGCGCACCCGGTACGCATACCACCGCAACACATCACGCCAGTCGCCGTCGGCCGGCGGCGGGACACGATCGAATTCCGCCTCGAACACCGCTGATGCCATGAGGGCCAACAAGGTTTCGCGGTCGCCGATGTGGTACTTGACCGACTTCCGGTCGACGCCAAGAACGTCAGCGACCGCCTGCATGGTCAACGGCGCCGGGGTGACGCCGAGGGCGGCAGCAACAATCTGCTCGCGGTTGATCCGCGCCGGACGCCCTCGCCGAACTCGCGCTGCGGCGGTGTCGCCGCTGTCGCGATCGTGGGCACTCACAACGGCCAGCCTAGTTACCCGCGCCGTGTGATCGGGGTCCACAACCATCGGTGGGCACGGCGTCTCTGCCCCCAACGCCGCCAAGTTGACGACAGTGTGAGCCCATGCCGGCCAGTCGCGCTGCCTACAGAAACGCTCTATTCCCGTAGCGGTCGAGCGAGACGAATTCTCCGACCGGCCGACGTGTCGTCGGCCCGTACTTGCCCTTGGGCCAGCCCAGCGGGATAACCGCACAGGGAGTGACGTTCCACGGCAGGCCCAGGACGCGCCGCGCCAACAGCTTGCTCCACAACGGCATGGTGATCAGTGCCGCGCCCAACCCAGCAGCGCGTGCCGCCAGCAAGAGGTTCTGCACCGCAGGGAAAATCGAACCGTAGGCGCTGCTCACCGCAACCGACGGCCAGAGCGGAATGACGCCCTTGAGGCAAGCGACCACTACGACGGGGATCTCGTCGAAATGATCTGCCTGCCATTGCACCGCCTTCTCGATCCGGAGCATCTGGTCATTCATGTTGCGCACAACGAAGCGCTTGTAGATCGGACCGCCGAACTTCAAGGCTCGGCGATTCAAGCCGCCGAGTTTCGCGACGACTTCGCGGTCCTTGACGACGATGAACTCCCAGTTCTGAGCGTTCGAACCCGTCGGCGCCTTCATCGCGAGTTCCAGAATGTGAAGCAGAAGAGCGTCATCGATGGGATCGCCCTTGAGCCGACGAATCGCCCGTTGAGTACGCATCGCCTCTTCGAGTGGCATGGCCAAAGCCTCGTGCTGCGTCATGGCCACCATCTCAACACGGCTAGTCACTTCAGAGCGGGTTCTCGGACGAAGGCTCACCCTGTTGTCGGCGCGCAACTGATCCACGGGGTTACCGGACCCAGCCACGGAGTTGTGCCGCACACTTTTGCGGTGACCATGCAACAGCGCCTCGACAGGTGGGAGGCACGGGCCGAATGGCCGCTGGCCTCGGTGGCCGCGGTGTTTCTCGCCGCCTACTCGGTGGAGGTGCTGGTACAGCCGCACGGGTTGGCGGCGCGGGCTGTCGAGCTGGCGACCCTCGTCACGTGGGCCGTGTTCACCGTGGACTATGTGGCCCGGCTGTACCTGGCCGACGACCGAAAACACTGGTTCCGGACCCATCTGGTCGACCTGGCAATCGTGGTGTTGCCCCTACTGCGGCCGCTGCGACTGTTGCGCCTCATCGTGTTGATCGGTGTGCTTCAGAAAGCCGTCGGCCACGCGATCCGCGGCAAGGTCATTCTGTACACGATCTCGGGCGCGATCCTGCTCGTGTACGTCGCGTCGTTGGCCGTCCTCCAGACCGAACGCGACGCCCCCGACGCCCACATCACCAACTTCGGTGACGCGATCTGGTGGGCGATCACGACCATCACCACCGTCGGCTACGGCGACATGTATCCGGTGACCACGACCGGGCGAGTCATCGCCGCGCTGCTGATGATCGGCGGGATCAGCCTGGTCGGCTCGATCACCGCGACGATCGCGTCGTGGATCGTGCAGACCGTAGCCGTCGACGACGCCGCCAGCGCAGCCGTGACGGCGGCCCACATCAACGAGTTGCGTGCGGAGATCGCATCGCTGCGGGAGGAGCTGCGGCGGGAGCCCGCCGGCGACGGGTCTGGAAGCGATCACCAACCGTGAAACCTGCTACCGCGTGCGGCGGTACCAGGTTTGGATAACGTACGAGTCTTGAGTGCGGGCGGTGGGACTCGAACCCACACGTTCTTTCGAACACGGGCACCTAAAGCCCGGGCGTCTGCCAGTTCCGCCACGCCCGCAGAGCCACGATGCTACAGGTCCCGTGACAGCAAAATCTGTCGGTGGGCGCCAATATCGTCGAGGCATCCCCGGCGAGAAGGATGTGCCATGCGGTCGGCAGACGAATTCAGCACCGTGCACCAACTCATCACGGCTGGCTTGAACGACTGTGAGATCGCGCGCCGAACGGGCATCCCCCGCAAGACCGTCTGGCAATGGCGCTGCAAACCCGGAATCCGGCCACGATCTACGTCCGACACTTCAGCCCGATGCACTGTGCACGATTTCGGTGTGCTTCCCGCCAAGGCGTATTGCTACGTCCTTGGTATGTACCTCGGCGACGGGTGCATCTCTCGAGGCGCCAGGACATGGCACCTCCGGATCACGCTGGACACCAGATACCCAGGAATCATCGACAGCTGCCGTGAAGCCCTCGACATACTGATGCCAGGCCAGCACGCAGCTCTCGTCCACCGCAAAGACAACTGCGTCGACGTGTCATTGTGCTCGAACCATTGGCCATGTCTGCTGCCGCAACATGGCCCGGGCAAGAAGCACACCAGGCCTATCCGATTAGAGCCTTGGCAGGAAGCACTCGTCAAGCGAGCCCCCGAGGATTTCTTGCGCGGCCTGATCCACAGCGACGGTTGCCGGGTGGTAGCGAATGACCGCGGCGTCAAGAGCATCCGGTACCACTTCACGAATCACTCGGAAGACATCCTCAACCTGTTCACCGCCGCACTGGACCACCTCGGCATCCCGTGGACACGTTCCACCAAGTACGTCGTCTCGATCTACCGCAAGGCCGCCACCGCTCGCCTCGACGAGTTCATCGGCCCCAAGGTTTAGTCGGACGGACGCGCCTGACCCGACATGTCGATCAGTCTGTCCTGTTCGTCGAAACGGAACTCGGCATGCCCGTCGGGCAATGCGATCCGCACACCGCCCGGGATCTGCTCGACCGGCACTCCTCGCATCGCCGCCCATACGTACACGCTGCGGGGAGCGACGGGCAGGGTCTGCAGTGCCTCACCAACACAGCGCAGCAGTCGCGGCGCGCTCGGCGCCGGTAGTTGCAGCCGGTCGTCGGTCAGCACGATCACGCCGACGATCCCACCGTCGAGCATGAAGGTATAGCAGGGCTTCAACCCGAGATTGAACGAGGCTATGGCGCCCATGCGCCAGGCGAACTCCCGCGGTGTCGCGTCGCCTAGCGGCACCTCCGCATCACGCAATTCGGCGATGCCGTTCACCTCACCGCAGTCGCGGAGCACGGCGCTTCCGCATTCGGCCGGACGCGGGAAATCGGGGTTCGCCCACCCCCACTGCCACATCCCCCGCTCGGACGAAGCAGCACCGAGCAGCTCGCCCCGTGCGACGAAGGGCGCCACGCCACTCGTCGAGGCCAGCGAGAACAGATGGGTTTCGGCATCGAAGCTCCAGCCACCGTCATACGGTGTGCCCTCGCCGACGAGATCCGAGAGATAGGCCTGAGCCTCGGCTTGAACAATGGCAGCGTCGAGCAGCATGTCTTCGAGCACCCGCAAAGCCTAAGCGCCTCGTACCGCCCATCCAGGCACGTATTTTCGACGCCCGCGACCCGCGCCGTACCATGGACGAATGTCCACTACACGGCGTAGGAGACCAGCGCTCATCGCGTTGGTCTGTCTCGGCGCCGCCGGCTGCCTGGCATTGGCGTGGTGGCAGTGGACGCGTTACGAATCCGCCTCGGGCACCTTCCAGAACTTGGGCTATGCCCTGCAGTGGCCGATGTTCGCCGGGTTCTGTTTCTACGCGTACTACAAGTTCGTCCGCTACGAGGACGCCCCACCGGAGCGGCCCAGCGGAGACGTCACCGAGATTCCCGCGGGCCTGCTGCCGGAGCGTCCCAAGTCCGCGGCTGCGGACGCCGGCGACCAGGAGCTCTCCGAGTACAACGCCTACCTCGCCGAGCTGGCCAAGTCCGACCAGCCCGAGAAGAAAGACAGGACCGATAGATGACGGAACCAGAAGCGGGCCCCGAGGTCACGCCGGTCGTTTCGACACCCAAAGAAACCATCCGCAAGGCCTTGCTGGGCTACCGCGTGCTGGCGTGGACGACCGGCATCTGGCTGATCGCGCTGTGCTACGAGATGGTGCTCAAGTACATCGTGCAGGTGGACAATCCTCCTGGCTGGATCGGCATCGTGCACGGTTGGGTTTACTTCATCTACCTGTTGTTCACAGCCAACCTCGCGGTCAAGGTTCGCTGGCCGATCGGCAAGACCATCGGCGTGCTGCTCGCCGGCACGATCCCACTGTTGGGCATCATCGTCGAACACTTCAATACCCTCGACCTCAAGAAGCGCTTCGAGATCTAGGTCTACGGCTAAGCCATCGAAGCGAGCCGCCGAAGTAACGGCCCGGCTTTGACCAAGGTCGCCACCTCCTCGTCGGTCATCTGAGCGAACTGCTCGTGGACGCTGCGGGTCCAGGCCGCGTCGATCATCTTCTTGTGTTCGGCGGCCCTGGCTGTCAGGTACAGCCGGATGCAGCGACGGTCGTGTTCGTCGGGAGCGCGGTCGACCAAACCGCGCTCGACCAGTTTCCGCACCGTGGTGCTGACATTGCTGGGCTGCAGCGCCAGCATTTTGGCTGCCTCGGAGACACTGATTCCCGGGTGGTCACCTACCGTGCGGATGACCTCGAACTCCGAGTGTGGCAACGATTCCAGGCCGACCTGCCTCTCACCGAACCGCCGTAGTGACCAGACCAGCGTCCGCACGGCGGCTGCGGTGTCACGCACATCACGCATTGCCCTGGGTACTCGTGGGGCGGTCATGTCGGCTATATTACCTATAAATTTATACATAATTCTTGAACCTAAGGTCGTATGAGTACTCGAACCACAACTACCGAGACGACATCCCACGCACCCGCACTACCGCTGAGTTGGCTGGGCGTGCTTGCCCTGCTGACCGCCGTGGCGCCTCTGTCGATCGACATGTACCTGCCCGCCTTCCCGGCAATGGCCGCCGAGTTCGGCACATCGGCCTCGGCCGTCCAGTTCACCCTGACCTCGTTCATGGTGGGGCTGGCCAGTGGGCAGCTGATCATCGGTCCGCTCTCGGACCGATTCGGCCGGCGTCGCCTGATGCTCGCGGGCACCTTCGTCTGCATCCTGGCCGGCCTAGCCTGCGCGGTGGCCCCGAACATCGCGGCGCTGACGGCATTTCGCTTCGTCCAGGGATTCAGCGGCGCCGCCGGCGTGGTGCTGAGCCGTGCTGTCGTGGCCGATCGCGCGCACGGTGCAGTGGCCGCACGGGCGTTCAGCCTGATGATGATCATCAACGGTGCCGCACCGGTGCTGGCACCGCTCATCGGTGGATCGCTGATGGGTGTGATCGGCTGGCGCGGAGTCTTCTGGATCCTCGCCGGGCTCGCGGTGGCGATGTTCATCGGCGTCGTCGCCGTGCTTCCCGAGACCCATCCGAAGGACCGCCGTCATACCGGCGGCGTGACCGCCATGCTCAGCGATGCGCGGTCGGTGCTGACCAATCGCGGCTACCTCGGCTACACACTGGCATTCGCGTTCGGCTTCACCGTGATGTTCGCCTACATCGCGGCTTCACCGTTCGTCCTTCAGAACGTGCTCGGACTGTCCCCGCTGCACTATTCGTTCGCCTTCGCCGCGAACGCCGCGGGCATCGTGATCATGAATGCCGTCAACGCCAGAATTGTGGGCCGATTCGGGCAGCGCCGGTTGCTGCACCTCGGCGTCGGCCTACTGGTCCTCTTTTCGGTCCTGCTGTTGGTGGACGCGCTGCTCGGCCCGGTGCTGTGGGCGTCGCTGCTGCTGTTGTGGGGCGCGGTCGCGAGCCTCGGCCTGGTAGCCGCCAATGCGACGTCGCTGGCGCTCGATCAGGTCCGCCATGCGGCGGGGACCGGTTCTGCGGTGTTGGGCGCGTTGCAGTTCGGTCTGGCGGCGGTGGTGTCACCGATCGTCGGGCTCGGCGGCGACCACACCGCGCTGCCCATGGCGGGGGCCATGTTGGTCAGTGCCTGCATCGGCGCAGGAGCACTGCTGCTGACCCGCCGGAGCGCGGCCGCAGCCACCGCTGACGCTGCTTGACCGGCGCCGCTTTGTCACGCTGGAGTGACGTCCGGGCGTGACCGCAACTCCAGCGTGACAATCGCGGGCCCGCAATCAATTTCGTGCACGCCAGCGTGACGCTCGAGCTCGGCAGTCGCGCTGGCGTGACAAAACGCAGACTAAGACCCGGCCATCCCGGCCAACTCCCGCAGCGCAGGCACCAACAACGCCAGCGCCCGGCCGCGGTGCGACGACGCGTCTTTCTCGGCGGGCGTCAATTCGGCTGCGGTGCGGGTAGATCCGTCAGGTAGAAACACCGGGTCGTACCCGAATCCGCCGTCGCCGCGGGGTTCGTGGGTGACGGTGCCCGGCCACTCGCCGCGGACCACGGTTTCACCAGACGCCGAGACCAGCGCACACGCCGACACGAACGCCGCCCCACGCCGTTCGTCGGGCACATCGGCCAGCTGCGCCAAGAGCAAGGACGTGTTCGCGGGGTCGTCCCCGTGCCTGCCGGACCACCGAGCCGACAACACTCCGGGCATTCCGTTCAGTGCATCCACCGAGATACCGGAATCGTCTGCCACACAAGCCAATCCGGTCGCACGGAACCCATCCCGCGCCTTGGCCAGCGCGTTGTCCTCGAAGGTCGCGCCGGTTTCGGGCGCCTCGTCGAACGGGGCGACATCGGCCAGGGACACCAAGTTCAGCCCGGTGATCCCGGCGGCATCCAGCACCCGCCGTAACTCGGCCAGCTTCTTGGCGTTGCGGCTGGCCACCAACAGCTCAGGCACTCAGCTTCCGAACGACTTCTTGGGCGCGGGCCCCTCCGGCAGCACACCCGGATACGGCAATTCCAATGCCTCGCGCTGGACCACGAACAACTGCTCGCAGCCCGCCAGCGCGGCGTCGAGCATCTTGTCCAGAGTAGACCGCGGGAACGTCGCGCCCTCGCCGGTGCCCTGGATCTCCACGAGGGTGCCGGTGTCGGTGGCGACGACGTTCATGTCCACCTCGGCGCGCGAGTCCTCGGTGTAGGGCAAGTCCAGACGCACGCGGCCGTCGACCACGCCCACCGACACCGCTGCAATGGCGCAGGACAGCGGACGCGGATCGGAAAGCCGCCCGGCCGCAGCCAGATACGTGACCGCATCGGACAGCGCCACGTACGCGCCGGTGATGGCAGCGGTGCGGGTACCGCCGTCGGCCTGCAGCACGTCACAGTCGATCGCGATGGTGTTCTCCCCCAGCGCACCGAGGTCGATGCACGCGCGCAGGGAACGCCCGACCAGGCGGCTGATCTCCTGGGTCCGACCGCCGACGCGTCCCTTGACCGATTCCCGGTCGGAACGGTCGTGGGTGGCGGCGGGCAACATGGCGTATTCGGCGGTCAGCCAGCCCTGCCCCGAACCCTTACGCCAACGCGGCACACCTTCGGTGACCGAGGCGGTGCACATGACACGGGTCTGGCCGAACTCCACCAGTACCGATCCGGCGGGATGCGATGTGAATCCGCGGGTGATGGTTACCGGGCGCAGTTCGTCGTCGAGACGACCGTCTTCTCGCTTGGACACCCGCCAACCCTAGCGGGTCACCGCCGGGTGACGTCGAAGGTCTCGCCGCTGAGCACGGCATGCACCGGGCCGTCGAACTCGGCCTTGGCCTCGCTGATCACATCCTCGCGAGACGTCCACGGCGGAATATGCGTGAGCAGCAGCTCACCGACGCCGGCTTCGGCGGCAGCGCGCCCTGCCTCGGTGCCCGACAGGTGCAGGTGCGGCGGTCGGGACGGATCGTGGGTCCACGATGCCTCGCACAGGAAGACATCGGCGCCACGGGCCAGTTCGACGAGCGCGTCGCAGTACCCCGTGTCGCCGCTGTAGACCAGAGTTGCCCCGGACGGATCGGTGAAGCGCATGCCGAAGGATTCGGTCGGGTGGCAGACCAGCCGGGGTGTCACGTCGAGTGTGCCCAACTGCACCGTGGTGCCGTCCTCCCAGTTGCGCACCTCGAAGATGTCGGTGAAGTCGTCGATCTCCCCGCCCTCTGGCGAGGAGGCCGCACCGAGGCGGGCCCAGGTGTTGACCGGCCCGTACATCAGTCCGCGTTCGGTGGCCGGGATCGGGTGATAACGCCGCCATACGAACAGGCCGGGTAGATCCAGACAGTGGTCGGCGTGCAGATGGGACAGCAACACGTTGACCGAATTCGGATCGGCGTAGCGCTGCAGCGCACCCAGGACGCCCCCGCCGAAGTCGACGACCATCGGAGTCGTGTCAGGTGCGGTGACGAGATAGCCGGAGGCTGCCGAATCCGGGCCGACAACGCTGCCGGAGCATCCCAGGATGGTCAATCGCACAGTGTCTAGCTTGCCATGCTTGCTGTGCGCGTTGCCAAGACATCGCCGGTTTGGGCGACGGAGATCATTTTCCCGCCCCCACGTGACGCCGCACCTGCCGCGCCCCGTCCAGCCCCGGCCCCAGGAATCGGGCGGCCAGCGTGGTGAACGCCTCGGGATCACCGGTGGCCTCGAACACCCGTCGGGCCGGGCCGGATTCGTGCGGCTTCAGCAAATCGAGCTCCGTGAGCACCCGGAGCAGGTCTTTGGCGGTCTCCTCGGCCGAGGACACCAGCGTGACGTTGTCGCCCATGGCCAACTGGATCAGACCGGACAGCATCGGGTAGTGCGTGCACCCCAACACCAGGGTGTCCACCTCGGCGCGCTGCAGCGGTTCGAGATAGCCCTCGGCCAGACCCAGCACCTGGCGACCACTGGTGACCCCGCGCTCAACGAAGTCGACGAACCGCGGACAGGCCACCCCGAACACCTCGGTGTCACGCGCCGCGGCGAACGCGTCCTGATAGGCGCCCGAGGCGATGGTGGCGGCGGTGCCGATCACCCCGATGCGACCGTTGCGGGTCGCGGCCACCGCGCGCCGGACCGCGGGCAGGATCACTTCGACCACCGGCACCGGCGAGTAGCGCTCGCGCGCGTCGCGCAGGCACGCCGAGGACGCGGTGTTGCAGGCGATCACCAGAGCCTTGACGCCGCGGGCCACCAGGTCGTCACCGATGGCCAGGGAGTGCGCCCGGATCTCGGGTATGGTCAGCGGCCCGTAGGGGCCGTTGCCCGTGTCACCGACGTAGATGATGTCCTCGTCGGGCAGCTGGTCGATGATCGCGCGGGCCACGGTCAGACCACCGACGCCGGAGTCGAAGATGCCGACGGGTGCGAGTGGGTCGTTCATACGGTCATGCACTCAGACGCGGCTGGACGGAACTCTTCTTCGCTTCCCGCGCCTTACGTTCCGGTCCGGACAGCAGATAGGCGGCGACGACACCGGCAAGGGCCCCGCTGAGGTGGCCCTGCCAGGACACCCCCGCATTACCCGGCAGCACTCCGAACAGCACACCGCCGTAGACGAACAGCACGACGACACCGATCACGATCTCCCACACGTTGCGCGTGAAGAATCCGAAGACGATCAGGAATGCCAGCCAGCCGAAGATCAAGCCGGACGCGCCGATGTGAGTGCTCGTGCACTGCACGGTCACGTAGGGGCAGTGCAGGCCAATATTGCCGATCAGCCATGTGCCGAAGCCGCCGAGTATCCAGATGATCGCCGTCGCTGCGATGAATCGCCCCATCCCGGCCAACGTCATGAGGAAGCCGAGCACCAGCGCGGGCACGGTGTTGGCGATCAGGTGCGGCCAGCCGCCGTGCAGCAGGGGCGCCCACAGGATCCCCCACAGTCCGTCGGTCTGCAGGGGCCGGATGCCGTCCTGGTCCAGCCGGTGGCCCATGGCGGTGTCGACGATCTCGATCACGTAGAGCAGCGCGACGAAGCTGATGATCGTGACGCCGCCGACAATCCATGCCGGGCGTTTCTTCGGTGCGCCGGCCGCGGGTAGACCCGGCTTGCTCATGCGCGATCCGCCTCCGGCTGCCCGCTCACGCCCATAGCTGCCCTTCCAACGCATCCTCTGCGTCATCAAGGCTACCGGCGTAGGCACCGGTCGACAGATACTTCCAACCGGCGTCGGCGACCACGAACGCGATATCCGCGCGCTCGCCCGCCTTGATCGCCTTGACGCCCATCCCCAGCGCGGCGTGCAGAACTGCGCCGGTCGAGATACCGGCGAAAATGCCTTCGCGGGTCACCAGATCACGGGTGCGCTTCACCGCGTCATAAGAGCCCACCGAGAACCGTGTGGTCAGCACGTCGGGGTCATACAGCTCGGGGATGAACCCCTCGTCGATGTTGCGCAGCGCGTACACGCCCTCGCCGTAGCGAGGTTCGGCGGCCACGATCTGCACGCCCGGCACGTTCTCTCGCAGGAAACGTCCGGTTCCCATCAGGGTGCCGGTGGTACCCAGGCCAGCGACGAAGTGGGTGATCTCGGGCAGGTCGGCCAGCAGCTCGGGACCGGTGCCGTAGTAGTGCGCATCGGAGTTGGCCGGGTTGCCGTACTGATACAGCATCACCCACGAAGGGTTTTCCGCCGCAAGCTCTTTCGCTGTCGCCACCGCGGTGTTGGAACCGCCCTCGGCCGGGCTGAAGATGATCCTCGCGCCGTAGAGTTCCAGGATCTGACGCCGCTCGATGGAGGTGTTCTCGGGCATCACACAGATCATGTTGTAGCCCTTGAGCATCGCGGCCATGGCCAGCGAGATACCGGTGTTGCCGCTCGTGGGCTCCAGGATGGTGGCGCCCGGGCTCAGCAAGCCGTCGCGCTCGGCCTGCTCGATCATGCGCAGCGCGGGTCGGTCCTTGATCGAACCGGTCGGATTGCGGTCCTCGAGCTTCGCCCACAACCGCACGTGCGGCCCGTCCTCACCATCGTCCCAACGCGGCGAGAGGTTCTGCAGCCCGACCAGCGGGGTATTGCCGAGCGCCTGCAGCAGTGAGTCGTGCCGGGTCATTGTTATCCGCCGGCAACCGCGGGCAGGATGGTGACCGAATCACCATCGGACAGCGTCGTATCCAGACCACCGGAGAACCGCACGTCCTCGTCGTTGACGTAGATGTTGACGAACCGGTGCAGCTTGCCCGGATTGTCGGGGTCGACCAGGCGACCGGTAATCCCGGAGTAGTTGGCCTCCAGGTCGCTGATCACGGCCGACAAGGTGTCGCCGGACGCGCTGACGCGTTTCTGTCCGCCGGTGTGCGGACGCAAGATGGTCGGGATCGAGACGGTTACTGCCATTTTGAGCTCCTTAGGTGTACTGCTCGACTATGTCGACGGGTTCCTCGGTGACGACGCCGTCGATGATGCGATAACTGCGCAGTTCATGCTCGTCAGGGTCGCGGGTGGACACCAATACGTAGTGGGCGTCGGGTTCGGAGGCCAATGAAGTGTCGGTGCGGCTCGGGTAGGCCTCGGTCGCGGTGTGCGAGTGGTAGATGACGACAGGCACTTCGTCGGCGTCGTCCATAGCGCGCCACACCTTGAGCTGCTCACCCGAATCGAATCGGTAGAACGTCGGCGAACGCTCCGCGTTGGCCATCGCGATGAAGCGCTCGGGCCGATCGGAGCCTTCCGGCCCGGCGATCACTCCACACGCCTCGTCAGGGTGGTCGGCGCGGGCATGCGCCACCATGGCCTCGACGAGATCCCGGCGGATCACCAGCACTTGATCACTCCCATTCCTTCACTGCGAACGCTCCCGGCAACATGCCACGGTAGGTCGGTATTCCGGCCACCGGCTCGGCCGCCAGCAGCCCGACCAGTACGGCGCGGGCCAGCACGTCGGCCGCGGCGGCCCCGACCTTGGTCACCAGCGCCGTTTCCGGTGACATCGCTACCGGGGTTTTTTCGTCCGGTTCGACGGTCACCGCGCCCGTCGCCAGCGCAAACACCGTATCGCCATCGATCGGGGTGTGACACGGCTGGATGGTCCGGGCCAGTCCGTCGTGGGCGGCGACCGCCACCCGGCGGCACCCGGCGGGGCTCAGCGCCGCATCGGTGGCCACCACCGCGATCGTGGTGTTCAACGCGCTCAACTCGGTGTGATGGTCGGCGTAGGCCGCGAGTTGGTCGGCGGGCGGGCCGGTCAGTCCGAACTCTTCGATCAGCCGCGCCATCCAAGGCAGACCGGTGGCGGGGTCGATCACCTCACCGGCGGCGTTGAGCACGACCAGGGCACCGACCGTGACGCCGCAGTCCAGCATCACCGACGCCGTACCCACACCACCCTTGAGCACTCCGGCGCGGGCACCGACCCCGCCGCCGACGGTGCCAAGGGCGAACTCGGTGGACGCAGCCGCGGCCGCCGCATAACCGAACTCGGCGGTCGGCCGGTTCGCCCAGCCGCCCACCGGCAGATCGAAGATCACCGCGGCGGGCACGATCGGCACCACGCCGCCGTCCATCGCCACCCCGCGGCCCTGCTCCTCCAGCCAGGTCATCACGCCGTCTGCCGCGGCCAGCCCATACGCGCTGCCGCCGGTCAGCACCACGGCGTCGACGTGGCGCACGGTGTTGATCGGGTCCAGGAGGTCGGTCTCGCGGGTGCCCGGGGCGCCACCGCGCCCGTCGACGGCACCGACGGTGCCCGGTGGCGTCAGCACCACCGTCGACCCAGAGGCCCAACCCGAGCCCAGGGACACGTCCGGGTCGATTCGGTGATGATGGCCGACCAGAATGCCGCCGACGTCGGTGATCGAGCCCATCTGGTCTTATCTCCCCATCAGGCCGAGGACGAGGTATTCCTGCAGCACGGTCAGCCACTGATAGACGTCGAGGTGCCCGGCCATCGGGTGCTCGGCGGGCAGCTGGTCGGGACCCTGCGCACCGATGTCGAGCATGGTTCCCAACGCCAGCCGGATGTCGTTGACCGCCGCGGCCCATGACTCGGCGTCGTCCTGCGTCAGCTCGAGTTTGCCGCCGCCGTCCGGGATGGTGTCCAACAAACGTTGGGCCGCTTCGCGTTTGGCGTCGATGATGGTCGGTTCATGCAGTCCGCGCAGCGCACTGTTGAGACTTTCGGCGGTGCCCGAACCCGCGGGATGTTCGGTCTGCGGGCGATAGAAATCGGGGAGCAGACGCTTCATCGTGGCGTCCTCTGGCGGCTGCGGATTACCGGTCTTCATGCCGGTGATCATCTCGAGTTCGTCTGTGGGCCCGGACGATCCGCGCTCGTCGAGCATGCCCAGCATCGAGGCGCCCAGGCTTGACAGCAGGGCGGCCTCGTGGGCCTCCAACGCCGAGCGGAAGCGCAGACCGTCGGCGGTCTCGACCCTTTTCCATTTACGCACAGTCGATCAGCGGTCCTGTTGCATCGTGGCCCACAGCCCTGCGGCGTGCAGTTTGGACACATCGGTTTCCATCGACTCGCGACTGCCTGCCGACACCACGGCCTTGCCTTCGTTGTGTACCTGCAACATCAGCTTGGTCGCGTGCGGCTCGCTGTATCCGAACAACTTCTGGAACACGTAGGTGACATAGGTCATCAGGTTGACCGGATCGTCCCAGACGATGGTCACCCATGGGCTTTCGGTGGCTGTCTCTTCCCGGGGCGCCGCCTCGACGCTGCGCTCCTCGCGGGTCCCCGGACGGGCCTTCGCCGGTGTAACCATGGGCCCACAATACCGGCCGGGGAGCCGCGCTATTGAAGCAGCCGCGAACAGCTACGGTTGCTGGTGTGACCGTCGCGTTGCTCACCGACAAGTACGAGCTGACGATGCTCGCCGCCGCACTGCGCGACGGCACGGCGCACCGCCGCACCACGTTCGAGGTCTTTGCCCGCCGCCTACCCGAAGGACGCCGGTACGGCGTGGTCGCCGGCACCGGACGGTTTGTGGAAGCGTTGGCACAGTTCAGCTTCTCGCCGCAGGAATTGACCGGACTCTCCGAGTTCCTCGACCCCGCGACACTGGATTATCTGGCGAACTACCGGTTCAGCGGTGACGTCGACGGCTACGCCGAGGGCGAGCTCTATTTCCCGGGTTCACCGGTGCTTTCGGTACACGGAACCTTCGCCGAATGTGTGGTCCTCGAGACCCTGGTGCTCTCAATCCTCAACCACGACACGGCGATCGCTTCGGCGGCTGCCCGGATGACCAGCGCCGCCCACGGCCGCCCGATGATCGAGATGGGCTCACGCCGTACCCACGAGTTGGCGGCCGTGGCCGCAGCGCGGGCGGCCTACCTGGCCGGGTTCACCGGATCTTCCAACCTGGCTGCCCAGCAGCGCTACGGAGTCCCCGCGCTGGGCACCGCGGCGCACGCCTACACGCTGCTGCACACCACCGAGTCCGGCCCCGACGAGCAGGCCGCGTTCCGCGGCCAGGTGGCTGCGCTCGGCGTCGACACCACCCTGCTGGTGGACACCTATGACATCACCACCGGTGTGGCCAACGCGATCGCCGCGGCCGGTCCGCAGCTCGGCGCCGTCCGCATCGACTCGGGCGACCTGGGGGTGCTGGCCCGTCAGGTGCGCCAGCAGCTCGACGATCTCGGCGCCACCGGAACCCAGATCGTGGTCTCCGGTGACCTCGACGAGTTCGCGATCGCCGCCCTGCGCGCCGAGCCCGTCGACAGTTACGGAGTGGGCACCTCGGTGGTCACCGGATCGGGCGCACCGACCGCAGGAATGGTCTACAAGCTGGTCGAGGTCGACGGGATCCCGGTGGCCAAGCGCAGCAGGCGCAAGGAATCCCACGGCGGCCGCAAACAGGCGCTCCGGCTGGCCAAGGCCTCGGGCACGATCGTCGAGGAAGTGGTGTACCCGCACGGCCAGGCTCCGTCAGAGCCCTCGGGGCTCACCGCGCGCCGGCTCACGGTGCCACTGGTCACCGACGGTGTCCCCGCCGAAGGGCACCACCCGTGTGCCGACCTGACCACCGCGCGCCGGCGGGTGGCCGCGGGTCTGCACAGCCTGCCGTGGGATGGCCTGAAGCTTTCCCGTGGCGAGCCGGCGATTCCCACCCGGGTCGTGGCGTCGGCACAGACATGACGCCCAAATCGAAGCCATCGCGTGAGGTGGCCAATGTGGTGACCAATCTCCTCAAGATCGCGGTCAAAGGGCTCGGCGGTGCCAGCCGCCCCGGTCAGGTCCAGATGGCCGAGGCCGTCGCCAACGCCTTCGAGTCCGGTGAGCACCTGGCCGTGCAGGCCGGCACCGGCACCGGCAAATCCCTGGCCTATCTGGTGCCGTCGATCGCCCGCGCACTGCAGACCGAGCAACCGGTGGTCGTCTCGACGGCCACCATCGCCCTGCAACGCCAACTGGTCGACCGGGACCTGCCCCGGTTGGTGAACTCACTGGCCGATGCGCTGCCCCGCAAACCCACGTTCGCGCTGTTGAAGGGGCGCGGAAATTATCTGTGCCTGAACAAGATTCACAACGGATCAGCCGAAGAGCCGGCGGACCGACCTCAGGACGAGTTGTTCTCCCCCATGGCGGTCAGCGCCATGGGGCGCGACGTGCAACGGCTGACGGAATGGTCCTCCGACACCGAGACCGGCGATCGCGACGAGGTGATCCCCGGCGTGCCGGACCGATCGTGGTCGCAGGTCAGTGTCTCGGCACGGGAATGCATCGGGGTCTCGCGATGCCAGTTCGGAACCGACTGTTTTGCCGAGCGGGCCCGGGAGAAGGCCGGGGCCGCCGACGTCATCGTCACCAACCACGCACTGCTGGCCATCGACGCACTCTCCGATTTCTCCGTGCTGCCCGAGTACGAGCAACTGGTGGTCGACGAGGCTCACGAACTGGCAGACCGGGTGACCGGGGTGGCCACCGCTGAATTGTCGGCGACCTCGATGGCCGTGGCACACCGCAGAATGTCCCGTTTGGTGGATGACGAACTGGCAGAGCGGTTCGAGGCCGCGGTTGCGACGTTGTCCTCGATGTTGCACGAGCTCGACGCCGGCCGCATCGATGTGCTCGACGAGGAACTGGGCACCTATCTGACCGCATTGCGCGACGCCGCCAATGCGGCACGCACGGCGATCGACACCACACCCAGCGATCCGCAGGCCGCCTCGGCCCGCACCGAGGCCGTCACCGCGCTGAGCGACGTCAGTGACACCGCCACCCGGATCCTCACCTCGTTCGTCCCGCCCATCCCCGACCGCGTCGATGTGGTGTGGGTGGAACAGTCCGAGGGGCCGAACACCGGAAACACCGGGGCTCCACGACCCGGACGCAGCCTGTTGCGGGTGGCACCGATGTCGGTGTCGGGCCTGTTGCGCACCAGGCTGTTCGCCAACACCACCGCGGTACTGACCTCGGCAACGCTGACCCTCGGTGGCAACTTCGACGCGATGGCGCGCAACTGGGGCCTGGGCGGTTTCTCCGACGACAATGAGTCGGCAAAACCGGGCTGGCGCGGTCTCGATGTCGGATCACCTTTCGACCACGCCAAATCCGCAATCCTCTATGTTGCCAAGCATTTACCGCCTCCCGGACGGGACGGCACCGACACCAGGACTCTCGATGAGATCGAGGCGCTGATCACCGCGGCCGGTGGCCGCACCCTTGGCCTGTTCTCGTCGATGCGCGCAGCCAGGGCCGCCGCCGAGGCCATGCGCGGACGGTTGTCCACACCGGTCCTGTGCCAGGGTGAGGACACCACTTCGGCTCTGGTGCAAAAGTTCTCGGATGATCCGGAGACATCGCTGTTCGGCACCCTTTCGCTGTGGCAGGGCGTGGACGTGCCCGGACCGTCGCTCTCGCTGGTGCTGATCGACCGGATTCCGTTCCCCCGCCCCGACGATCCGTTGTTGACCGCCCGGCAGCGGGCGATCAGCGCACACGGTGGCAACGGCTTCATGGCGATCGCCGCCAACCACGCCGCGCTGCTCCTCGCCCAGGGCACCGGCCGGCTGCTGCGCCACACCGATGACCGCGGCGTCATCGCGGTGCTCGACTCCCGGTTGGCGACCGCCCGCTACGGCGGGTACCTGCGCTCGTCACTGCCGCCGTTCTGGTCCACCACCGACCCCGAACGCGTGCGTCAGTCGCTGAAGCGGCTGCGCGGCGCGAGCTGATATCGCACCCTGAGCTCGCTCGGTTAACTAATGTGTGCGGCAATTACCCGCGCGGATGGTTATGGCCGCCAGAGTGCACCGGAAGGCGGCGACATGAGCCGACGCGCCCTGTTCGGCATCGCTTTTGCCGTCTGCACGGTGTTGCCGCTGGCGAGCTGCGCGTCGCTGGTGGACGGCACGGCAGTGTCGGTGTTCAGCGACCCCTTCTCGGTTGCCGGAATGCCCGCCACCGACGGTTCGAGCGGTTTGCGCCCCGACGCCGAGAAGCCCTCACGCAAGGTCACCAACTCCGACGGGGGCAAGATCGACAATCTCGCCGCCAGCGCCGTCAGCGACCTGGAGGAGTACTGGTCGGATGCCTACTCCGAGGCGTTCGAAGGTGACTTCCAGCCGGTGCGCGCGCTGATCTCCTGGGACGCCGAAAGTTTCGACGGCGGGTTCTGCGGGATGGAGACCTACGGACTGGTCAATGCCGCGTTCTGCAAACCCGATCGGACCATCGGCTGGGACCGCGGCGTGCTGATGCCCGGGCTGCGCCGGCAGAACGGTGACATGGGCGCCGTCATGGTGCTCGCCCACGAGTACGGCCATGCCATCCAGCAGCAGGCCGGATTGATCAACCGCAAAACGCCAACCCTGGTCGCCGAACAGCAAGCCGACTGTCTGGCGGGCAGCTACATGCGATGGGTGGCCCAGGGCGACTCCCCGCGGTTCTCACTCAGTACCGCCGACGGGCTCAACAAGCTGCTCGCCGCCGTGATCGCGTTCCGGGACCCGCTGCTCACCGAGGCCGAGGCCCGGGTCGGGATCGACGAGCACGGGTCGGCGTTCGAGCGGATCTCGGCCTTCCAGTTCGGTTTCACGGACGGGCCCGCGGCCTGTGCCGCGATCGACGTCAAGGAGATCAACCAGCGGCGCGGCGACCTTCCGGTCCTGCTGCCCGAAGACCAGAGCGGCGACCTGGACATCACCGAACACTGGGTGCGCTCGATGGTCGACGCGCTCAACATCCTCTTCGAGCCGGCGAGCCCCCCACAGCTCAACTTCCGGCCCGAGGCGGCAGCGGACTGCGCGAACGCACGGCCCAGCCCGCCGGCCTCCTACTGCCCTGACACCAACACCATCGTGGTCGACCTGGCCGAAATGCAAGCGCTCGCAACACCGTCCGACGAGGTCGACGTCGGCGACCTGGCGGGGGGTGACAACACCGCGTTCTCGGTGCTGATCTCGCGTTACGCCCTGGCCCTTCAACATGCCCAGGGCCTGGTGCTCGACAACGCCGAGGCGGCGCTACGCACCGCCTGCCTGACCGGCGTGGCCACCGCCAAGATGATCAAGCCCGTGAACCTGCCCAACGGCGACACCATCCTGCTGACCGCGGGCGACGTCGACGAGGCGGTATCGGGCATCCTCACCAACGGGTTGGCGGCCAGCGACGTCAACGGCGAGTCGGTGCCCTCGGGGTTCGCCCGCATCGATGCGTTCCGGGTCGGCATCCTCGGTGACGAGCAGCGCTGTCTCAAGCGCTTCGCGTGACGGCTCAGACCACCTTCGTGGTGCCGTACCAGGCAAGCACTGCCTCGGATTCTTCGGTGGAACGGGTCAGCACCGCATAGGACCGGATGAACGACTGGCCCACGCAACCGTCGATCTTCACCCTGAAGTTGCTGATCATCACCCATGGTTCGGTGCCCTTGAATTCCTTCTTGGTCACCGGGATGAGGTTGATGATGCCGGGTTTGAGGCCGATCGTGATGCCGCCGCCGATGTTGGCGCCGACTCCCGGCAGGATGCCCTCCGGCCAGGGCGAGACCACATCGGTGCCCAGGACCCCGATCGAGCTGTTGAGCCCGGCGGTGCCGGTCAACGAAACGCCGTTGGACGTGCTCATGTCGATGCCGCAGCCGATCTGATAGCCGGCCTCCAGCGTGCCGCCCGGCTTGTCGCCGCCGTCGGGTCCGGTCATGGCGCCGCGGTAGGTTCCGCCGACGACGTATTCGCGCGAGGACACCGCGGTGGTCAGAGGCGGTGCCGCGGCCTGCGTCTCGTCGGCGGCCGACACCGTGAGGTCCCAGCCGTCCGGGGTTTTCAGGGTGGCCGGCGGGGTCGACTCGACCAGATCGGCTGCGGCCGGTTCACCCGGCTTGGGCAGCACATCGGCGACCACCTCGACTTCGGGGGCGACGACGGGATCGGCCCAGGCCGGGGCGACCGACACCGTGCAGGTCAGGGCCGCGGCCGTGAGCAGTCCCAACGAGCGAATCAACACAGGCGGCCTCTCGTTACAGTTCCCCGCGGGAACGTATCGCCACGTTCCCGGAGGGAACCTGCCTATGTACTTACCTGACCGTTGCTGGCGACGGTCACTCAGGTGGGCATTTTCAGGACGAATCCAAATTCGAGCGCCACCCAACAGGCTCCGTCGGGACCGATCGCCAACCCGTGTGGTTCGCTTCCGGACGGCAGGTCGATGGTCACGACCTCACCGTCGCCGCTGATCCGGGCGATCTGGTCGGCTCCCCACAGGCTGACCCAGACGCCGTCGGTCGGGTCGGCGACCACCGCGTGCGGCTTGCCCGGCAGGTCGAGCTCCTGGATCGCGTCGTGGACCGGGATCCTGCCCACCTTGTCGGCGCGGATCTCGGTGAACCAGACCGCATCGTCGTGCGTGGCGGCGATTCCCACCGGACCAGCTGCGGCAGTGGGCAATTCGCGAACCGTGAGATTTCCGTCGACGGTCAGCCGGCCGACCTTGCCGGTCTCGTTGAGGGTGAACCACAACGCGTCGTCGGGCCCCTTGGTGATCATCGACGGCATCCCGCCGACCACGGCCTGGCTGCTGATCTCACCGTCGGTACCGATCCGGCAGATCTCGCCCGACGACATCGTGGTGAACCACATGGCCTCGTCGGGGCCTGCTGTGATGCCGAATGGCGAACTGCCCTCGGGCAATTCGAACGAACTCAACTCCCCCGCCGTGGTGATCCGGCCGATGCGGTCGTCGCCGGAGCGGGTGAACCACAGCGCCCCGTCCGGCCCGGCCGCGATGATCGACGGACGCGCACACTCCGCGACCGGATACGTTGTCACCTCGCCGGCGGCCGAGACCCGGGCCACGGCGCCGGCGTGCACCAGCGTCACCCACATCGCGCCGTCGCTTCCGGCTGCCAGCGCGTACGGTCCACCGTCGAGCTGAACTTTGAGCGCGCTACTCAAGCCAGTGCCACCAGGCCCAACTCGTTGTCGGCGGTCAGCAACCGGTGGTGCGGCAACACCCGGACGGTGTACCCCACCGGCCCGGCCACCGGCAGCGGCGTGCTCGTGGAGAACACCTCGGTGCCGCCATCTGCGGACCCGGTGTGCGCCATCGGCACGGTCACCGGATTCAGGATCACGTCACCGGCGTCCACCCGGCCCAGCACAGCCTGCACCGTGACCTCGTCCGGCCTCAGCCCGGCCAACTGCACTGTGGCCGTCAGCGTCAGCTGTGACCCCAACAGCGGTGTATCCGGCAGGCCATAGCTGTCCACATCGGTGATCTGGATCTTCGGCCAGGCATCCTGGGCACGGCGCCGGTAGGCGGCCAGTTCCCGGGCTGCCCCGAACGGCTCACCAGAGGTGGCCTCGACGGTCTCACGCAATGACAGCGCCGCAGGCACGTAGTACTTCTCGGTGTAGTCGCGCACCATGCGCGAGGCGAGCACCTTGGGCCCCAGAACCTGCAACGTGTGGCGCACCATCTCGACCCACCGGGTCGGGACGCCATGTTCGTCGCGCTCGTAGAACTTGGGCGTGACCGCATGCTCGAGCAGGTCGTACAGCGCGGCGGCCTCGAGATCGTCACGACGCGCCTCGTCGTCCACGCCGTCGGCAGTCGGGATCTCCCATCCGTTCTCGCCGTCGTACCACTCGTCCCACCAGCCGTCCCTGATGGACAGGTTCAGCCCGCCGTTGAGTGCGCTCTTCATGCCCGACGTGCCGCACGCCTCCAACGGCCGCAACGGATTGTTCAGCCAGACATCGCAACCCCAGTACAGCAGCCGGGCCATCGACATGTCGTAATCAGGAAGGAACGCGATGCGATGGCGCACCTCCGGCCGGTCGGCGAACCGCACGATCTGCTGGATCAGTGCCTTGCCCCCATCGTCGGCCGGGTGCGACTTGCCGGCCACGATCAGCTGCACCGGCCGTTTCTCGTCGAGCAGCAGTTTCTCCAGCCGCTCCGGGTCGCGCAACATCAGCGTCAACCGCTTGTAGGTCGGCACCCGGCGCGCGAATCCGATGGTCAGCACCGACGGATCGAAAGCGGTTGCGATCCAGCCGAGTTCAGCGTCCGATGCACCGCGTTCCAGCCAGGAACGGCGCAAGCGGTCCCGCACGTCGGCGATCAGAGTCTCGCGCAGTTGCGATCGGATCCACCACATATGGCCGGGGTCGACCTCCTGCAGGCGTTCCCACACCGCCGGTTCAGCGGCCTCGGAGCCGATCAACTCACGTCCCAGCGCCAACCACTGCGGTGCCGCCCAGGTCGGGGCGTGTACACCGTTGGTGATCGAGCCGATCGGGACCTCGGCCCGGTCGAAACCCGGCCACAGGTCGCTGAACATGGCGCGGCTTACTCGACCGTGAAGCAGCGACACCCCGTTGGCCCGCTGCGCCAGCCGCAGGCCCATGTGCGCCATGTTGAACTTCGACGGATCGTCCTCGGCACCGAACGCGACCACCCGGTCCAGCGGCACTCCGGGCAGCAGCCGCGAATCGGCCGGACCACCAGGCGGGCTGCCGAAGTAGCGCCTGATCATCTCGACCGGGAACCGGTCGATCCCGGCCGGCACCGGGGTATGGGTGGTGAACACCGTCGAGGAACGGACCACCGTCAGTGCGGTGTCGAAATCCAGTCCCGCCGCGACCAGTTCGCGGATACGCTCCACGCCGAGGAAGCCGGCGTGGCCCTCGTTCATGTGGAAAACCTCAGGGGCAGGCAGGTTTTCGATCTCGGTGAACGCTCGGATCGCGCGAATGCCGCCGATACCGGCCAGGATCTCCTGCTTGATCCGGTGTTCCTGATCGCCGCCGTAGAGCCGGTCGGTGACCCCGCGCAGTTCGTGCTCGTTCTCCGGAACATCGGAATCGAGCAGGAGCAGCGGGATCCGGCCCACCTGTGCGATCCAGACCCGGGCCCGCAGTTCGCGGGCCTCCGGCAACGCCAGCTCCACCAGCACCGGCGCGCCGGACGCGTCGGTGAGCAGGCGCAACGGCAGACCCTGCGGGTCCAGCGACGGATAGGTCTCGTGCTGCCAACCGTCGGCGGTCAACGACTGCCGAAAGTAACCCGAGCGGTAGTAGAGACCGACCGCGATCAACGGCAGCCCCAGATCCGATGCGGATTTCAGGTGGTCACCGGCCAGGATGCCCAGGCCGCCCGAATAGTTGGGCAACACCTCGGCGACACCGAACTCCATCGAGAAGTACGCGATGCCCTTCGGCATGGCGACGCCGTCGTCGATCTGCTCCTGATACCACAGCGGGCGGCTCAGATAGTTGTCCAGGTCGGCGGCCAGCTCGTCGAGCCGACCCAGGAAGGATTCGTCGCCGGCCAGCTCATCGAGCCGTTGCGGACTGACCGCCCCCAGCAACGCCACCGGGTCCCCGTTGGTCTGCTGCCACAGCTCGGAATCGAGCACGGCAAACAAATCCTGGGTGGGCTTGTGCCACGACCAGCGCAGGTTGATCGACAGCCGTTCCAGCGCCGCCAAGCGCTCGGGAAGGTGCGCGCGGACGGTGAACCTTCTGAGGGCTTTCACGCGATCCAACCTTACTGACAATTCCGCTTCGTGCAGCGGTGAGCGATATCCGTTCAGCCGGTGTTATCCGTACGAACGACGGTCTGGTCACGCTTAACGCCCGCCAGATTGGGCAGCCCATTACGGTGGGTATCAGACACGCGACAAGGCGAGTGAACGAGAGACAGCCGCTTGATCGAGACGACGTGAGGAGTGGGTGGGTGGCCGGTCGTATCGGAATCGACGATGTCGCGCCTGTGATCTTCGGCGGACAGTTCCCGGCAAAAGCCGTAGTCGGCGAGGTGGTGCCGGTCCGCGCCACCGTCTGGCGCGAGGGACATGACGCCGTCGCTGCCACGTTGGTGGTGCGGTATCTGGGTACGGACTACCCGCGGCTGGCGACCGGACCAGGCACGGCGGCCACACCGGTGTCCATCGACACCGTGTTGCCCACCAACCCAGGGGTGCGTCCTTCACAACGCATCAAGCCCCAGGCCCTGCCGATGGCCACCGGAAACACCCCCGATGTCTTTCACGGCCAGTTCACGCCCGACACCGTCGGCCTGTGGACCTACCGGGTCGACGGCTGGGGCGATCCGCTGTCCACCTGGCGGCACGCGGTCGAGGCCAAGCTCGGCGCAGGCCAGAGCGAAGCCGAGTTGTCCAACGATCTTCTTGTCGGGGCGCGTCTACTCGAGCGCGCCGCCGCGGGGGTGCCCCGCAAACTGCGCGATCCGCTGATCGAGGCCGCTGCGGCACTGCGCACCCCCGGTGACCCGTTCCGCCGTGCGGGGGCGGCACTGTCCGAAGAGGTCACCGAACTTCTCGAGCAGTACCCGTTGCGCGAGTTGGTCACCCGCGGTGAGCAATACGGTGTCTGGGTGGACCGGCCGCTGGCCAGGTTCTCCTCGTGGTACGAGATGTTCCCGCGGTCCACGGGCGGCTGGGACAAGGCCGGGCATCCCGTGCACGGGACGTTCGCCACGGCCGCCGAGCAGCTGCCCCGGATCGCCCGCATGGGTTTCAACATCGTGTATCTGCCGCCCATCCACCCGATCGGCAAGGTGCATCGCAAGGGACGCAACAACGCGGTCACCGCCGCACCGGACGACGTCGGGTCACCCTGGGCCATCGGCAGCGACGAGGGCGGCCACGATGCGGTGCATCCCGCACTCGGCACGATCGACGACTTCGACGACTTTGTGGCCGCCGCCCGAAGGCAGGGTGTCGAGGTGGCACTCGATCTCGCACTGCAGTGCGCGCCGGATCACCCGTGGGCCGCAGCGCATCCGGAGTGGTTCACGGTGCTGCCCGACGGCACCATCGCGTATGCGGAGAATCCGCCCAAGAAGTACCAGGACATCTACCCGCTCAACTTCGACAACGACCCCGCCGGCCTGTACCACGAGGTGCTGCGGGTGGTGCGGTTCTGGATCTCGCACGGTGTCAAGGTCTTCCGCGTCGACAACCCGCACACCAAACCGCCGAACTTCTGGGTCTGGCTGATCGCCGAGGTCAAGAACGAAGATCCGGACGTGCTGTTCCTGTCCGAGGCCTTCACCCGGCCCGCCCGGCTCTACGGCCTGGCCAAGCGCGGTTTCACCCAGTCCTACACGTATTTCACCTGGCGAACCAACAAGTGGGAGCTGACCGAGTTCGGCAACGAGATCACCGCAAACGCCGACAGCGCACGGCCCAGCCTGTGGGTCAACACGCCCGACATCCTGCACGAGTCGCTGCAACACGGCGGTCCCGGGATGTTCGCGATCCGCGCGGTGCTGGCCGCCACCATGAGCCCGTCATGGGGCATGTATTCGGGTTTCGAGCTGTTCGAGCACCGAGCCGTCCGGGAGGGCAGCGAGGAATACCTGGATTCGGAGAAATACGAGCTGCGTCCCCGTGACTTCGCGGCGGCGATGGCCGAGGGCCGTTCGCTCGAACCGTTCGTGACCCGCCTCAACGAGATCCGGCGCCTCCACCCGGCCCTGCGCCAGCTTCGGACCCTGACCTTCCACCACGTCGACAACGACGCACTGCTCGCCTACAGCAAGTTCGACCCGATCACCGGGGACACCGTGCTCGTGGTGGTCACGCTCAACGCCTTCGGCCCGGAAGAAGCCATGTTGTGGTTGAACATGGACGCACTGGGTATGGAATCGCATGACCGGTTCTGGGTACGCGACGAGATCACCGGCGAGGAATATCAATGGGGACAGTCGAATTACGTTCGCCTCGATCCCGCCAAGGCGGTGGCACACGTGCTGAACATGCCGCTCGTACCCTATGAGCAACGACTGGGCTTGCTACGCAGGGAATGAGAACAAGATGACGAGAAGCAACCACCTCACCGACAGACATCTGCGGCCCGACCCATCGGACATCCAGCGGCTGCTGATCGGGCAACACCACGACCCGCATTCGGTGCTGGGGGCCCACGAATACAACGGCCGGACCGTGATCCGGGCCTACCGCCCGCACGCGGTCAAGGTCGTGGCGGTGATCGGCGGCGACCGATTCCCCATGCAGCACATCGACTCCGGACTTTTCGCGGTGGCGGTTCCGTTCGCCGACCTGGCCGACTACCGCCTGGAGATCGGCTATCCGGGAGCCGATGAAACCATCTTCACCCACACCACCGCCGACGCCTACCGGTTCCTGCCCACCCTCGGCGAACTTGACCTCCATCTGTTCGCCGAAGGGCGCCACGAACGCCTGTGGGAGATCCTGGGCGCGCATCCGCGCAGTTTCACCACTCCCGACGGGGTCGTCGAGGGCGTGTCGTTCGCAGTGTGGGCACCGAACGCCAAGGGCGTCAGCGTGATCGGTGACTTCAATCACTGGGACGGAAACGAGGCCCAGATGCGGGTGCTGGGCTCGTCCGGCGTATGGGAGTTGTTCTGGCCGGGCTTCCCCGTCGACGGCCTGTACAAGTTCCGCGTCCACGGCGCCGGCGGGTCCACCGCCGACCGCGCAGATCCGATGGCCTTCGCCACCGAGGTGCCACCGCAAACCGCGTCCCGGGTCACCACCAGCTCCTACACCTGGACCGACGGCAAGTGGATGACCCAGCGCGCCGCACAGAATCCGGTGTTCGAACCGATGAGCACCTACGAGGTGCACCTGATGTCGTGGCGTCCCGGGCTCAGCTACCGGCAGTTGGCCACCGAACTCACCGAATACGTTGTGGAACAGGGCTTCACCCACGTCGAACTGCTCCCCGTGGCGGAGCACCCGTTCGGCGGATCCTGGGGCTACCAGGTCACGTCCTATTACGCCCCGACCTCGAGGTTGGGGACCCCTGACGATTTTCGGTTCCTGGTGGATTCACTACACCGGGCGGGGATCGGGGTGATCGTCGACTGGGTCCCGGCCCATTTCCCCAAAGACGCCTGGGCCCTTGGCCGTTTCGACGGCACGCCGCTGTACGAGCATTCCGACCCGCGCCGCGGGGAACAGCTCGACTGGGGTACCTACGTCTTCGACTTCGGTCGCCCCGAGGTACGCAATTTCCTCGTCGCCAATGCGCTGTACTGGCTGCAGGAATACCACGTCGACGGCCTGCGCGTGGATGCCGTCGCCTCGATGCTCTACCTCGATTACTCCCGCCCCGAGGGTGGGTGGACGCCCAACATCTACGGCGGGCGGGAGAATCTGGAGGCGGTGCAGTTCCTGCAGGAGATGAACGCCACCGTGCACAAGGCGAACCCCGGAATCGTCACCATCGCCGAGGAGTCGACGTCCTGGCCCGGCGTCACCCGCCCGACCAACCTCGGCGGCCTCGGGTTCTCGATGAAATGGAACATGGGCTGGATGAACGACACGCTCGACTACGTCAGCCATGACCCGGTGCATCGCAGCTACCACCATCACGAGATGACGTTCTCGATGCTGTACGCGTTCAGTGAGAACTATGTGCTGCCCATCAGCCACGACGAGGTCGTGCACGGAAAGGGCACGCTGTGGACCCGGATGCCCGGCGACGACCACGCCAAGGCCGCCGGCATGCGCAGCCTGCTGGCCTACCAGTGGGCCCATCCGGGTAAGCAGTTGCTGTTCATGGGCCAGGAGTTCGGACAGCGGGCCGAATGGTCGGAGGAGCGCGGGCTGGACTGGTTCCAGCTCGACGAGCAGGGCTTCTCCGGTGGCGTACAACGCTTGGTGCGCGACCTCAACGGGATCTACGCGCGCCACCCGGCCTTGTGGAGCCGTGACACCAGCCCCGAGGGCTACTCCTGGATCGACGCGAACGACTCCGCCAACAACGTCCTGAGCTTCCTGCGGTTCGGTGCCGACGGTTCCGTGCTGGCCTGCGTGGTGAACTTCGCCGGCAGCGAGCACAGCGAATACCGGCTCGGCCTACCTCATGCCGGTGACTGGCAGGAGGTGCTCAACACCGATGCGACGATCTACAACGGGTCCGGCATCGGGAACATGGGCGCGGTGCAGGCAACCGACGAACCGTGGCACGGCCGCCCAGCCTCGGCGGTGATGGTTCTGCCGCCGCTGGCGATGCTGTGGTTCGAGCCCGCCTGACGCGTTCTCTCGCGAGCAGACGCAAAACTGCCCCTTTTCTCGCGAAAAGGGGCAGTTTTCTGTCTGCTCGGCGTAACGGGTCAGTACAGCGCGTTGGCCAGATTGCGGCGGCCGGCGACCACCTCGGGGTCGGCGGGGTCGAACAGGTCGAACAGCTCGATGAGCCGGGTCCGCACCTTCGTCCGGTCGTCGCCGGCGGTGCGCTTGATCAGTGCGATGAGCCGGTCGAAGGCCGCCGACACCTCTTGAGCCAGGAGTTCGGCATCAGCCGCGGCGAAGGCGGCGTCGATGTCGTCGGGAGCGGCGTCGGCGACCGCAACTGCATCGGGGCGCTGCGCGCTGGCCCGCTGCAGGAACGCGATCTGTCGCACCGCGCCCTTGGCCTCGGCATGGTTGGGCTGCGCATCGAGAATCGCCTGGTAGGCGGCGGCCGCTGCGGGGAAGTCCCCTTCGTCCAGGTGGGCGCGGGCCGCAGCCAGCTCGGGATCGACCTGCTCCGCCTCGCCGTCACCGTCACCGGACCCGGTCAGCTTGCCCGCGGTCGCGTCGAGGAGCGAATCGACCCAGCGACGGAGTTCGTCTGCCGGCTGAGATCCCTGGAAGCTGGCGATCGGCTGTCCCCCGGCAAGCGCAACCACGGTGGGCACGCCCTGGATGCCGAACATCTGCGCCACCCTCGGAGTGGTGTCGACGTTGACCAGCGCCAGGGACCATTTGCCGTTGTCGGCGTCAGCCAGACCGGCCAGGGTGTCCCCCAGCGCGGCACTGGAATCGCTGCGCGGCGACCACAGCAGCACCACCACCGGCACCTGACCGGAGCGGACCAGCACCTCGGCTTCGAAGTTGGCTTCGTTGACCTCGGTGACATTCGGGCCGCCGGGCGCACTGGGGCTGCCACCGCCAGCGCCCGCCGCGGGCCGCTGCTTGAGTGCCGAGAGGTCAACAGCGCCGGCCAGTGCCGGCCCCACAGAAGGTCGTGGACGAGTCACGCCATCAAGTCTGTCACGTCGTTTCCGGGACAGCCCCGCCCGGTTGGGCCACCAGCGCGGGAGCTGCACCCGATTCGATCCGGGCAGACCGATCCGCCCACATGACAAAGATCACACTGCCCAATGGCACGATGCTGGCCAGCAACGCCAGAATCCACGTGCCCACGCCCCACTTGCAGGCAATACCGACCAGCAGGGCGGCCACCACGAAGGCGACGAAAACGCCTCCGTGGATCGGCCCGAACACCTTGACACCGATCTCGGTGCGCGGACTGCCCAGGTATTTGAAATACATGCCGACCAGCAGGCCGGCCCAGCTCACCGCCTCAGCGAGGGCGATGAGCCGGAACCAGCCGGAAACCGTGCGCAGGTCGAAGGAGCGTGTCATGGCCGCCATTGTGCCCGAAGCGACGGCCAGCTACTACGCAGCGTCGTTTTGAGTCGTCGGTTAACTACGGGCGACGCAGGATCAGGGCATCGCCCTGGCCACCGGCACCGCAGAGCGCGGCCACCGCGTAGCCGGACCCCTTACGCGCCAGCTCCAGCGCGGCGTGCAGGGTGATGCGCGCACCGGACATCCCGATCGGGTGGCCGATGGCGATCGCTCCGCCGTTGACGTTCACCTTGGCCGGATCGACACCGAGCTCCTTGGTCGAGGCCAGCGACACCGCAGCGAACGCCTCGTTGATCTCGAGGACGTCCAGCTGGTCGACGCTGATGCCCTCGCGCTCGACGGCCTTCTTGATCGCGTTGGCGGGCTGACTCTGCAGCGTGGAGTCCGGACCGGCCACCACACCGTGGGCACCGATCTCACACAGCCAGTCCAGACCCAGCTCCTGCGCTTTGGCCTTGCTCATCACCACGACCGCGGCCGCACCGTCGGAGATCTGCGACGACGAGCCGGCAGTGATGGTGCCGTCCTTGCGGAAGGCCGGACGCAGGCCGCCCAGCGATTCGGCGGTGGTGTTGGCCCGGATGCCCTCGTCCTCGGCGAACTCGATCGGGTCACCCTTGCGCTGCGGGATCGACACGGGCACCACCTCGTCGGCGTACACCCCGTCCTTCCATGCCGCGGCGGCCTTCTGGTGCGACTGAGCAGCAAACTCGTCCTGCTCGGCGCGGGTGAACTTGTCCACGTCGTTGCGCTGCTCGGTGAGTGCACCCATCGGCTGATCGGTGAACACGTCGTGCAGACCGTCGTAGGCCAGGTGGTCGACCAGCGTCGCGTCGCCATACTTGTAGCCCTCACGGCTCTTGGGCAGCAGGTGCGGGGCCTGGCTCATCGACTCCTGCCCACCGGCGACCACGACCTCGAATTCGCCGGCGCGGATCAGCTGGTCGGCCAGCGCGATCGCATCGATGCCCGACAGGCACATCTTGTTGATGGACAGGGCCGGCACATCCCAGCCGATACCCGCGGCCACGGCGGACTGGCGAGCGGGCATCTGACCGGCGCCGGCGGTCAGCACCTGGCCCATGATCACGTAGTCCACCAGCGAAGCGTCGACCTTCGCCTTCTCGAGGGCACCGCGGATTGCGATCGCGCCCAGGTCACTACCGGAAAAATCCTTCAGCGAGCCCATCAACTTGCCAACCGGAGTACGCGCTCCAGCAACAATCACCGACGTGGTCATTCTTTCCTCCAAAGCCATGGTCCAAGAGCTGTGTGGGCGATCACACATACGCAAACGTTCAGGTAAAGGTTACCGTTGCGTTATGACCGCCGAACAGGTTGATGCCCGTCCTGCACTCGCTTCCGCGCTGGTGACGGCGATCGATCACGTCGGTATCGCCGTTCCCGATCTCGATGCCGCCGCCAAGTGGTACCACGACCACCTCGGCATGATCGTCCTCCACGAGGAGATCAACGAAGATCAGGGCGTGCGCGAGGCCATGCTCTCGGTGCGCGGCGCCCCCAAGGGCAGCGCCCAGATCCAGCTGCTGGCCCCGCTGAACGAGAAGTCGACGATCGCCAAGTTCATCGATCGCAGCGGTCCGGGCCTGCAGCAGCTGGCCTACCGGACCAGCGACATCGACGCCTTGAGTGAGCGCCTGCGCAGCCAGGGAGTTCGGCTGCTCTACGAAGCTCCCCGCAAGGGCACGGCGAACTCGCGAATCAACTTCATCCACCCCAAGGATGCCGGCGGCGTGCTGATCGAGCTGGTCGAACCTGCTGCGGATTCAGAGCACTAGGACCATTTTCTCGTCGGGCCGCGATTGGCCCGATTCGCCCAGCAGGCGGTGTGCCAGTGCCTGCGATCATCGACATCGCCGACATCGACCGGCAACACCACCACATGCGCGGTGGCCACCCGAATCTCGTGGTCGCAGCCGGGGCATCGATAGACCTTCACCGCACGTGAGGCGGTAACCACCCGCACCTCGTACTCGTAACCGTCGGGCCCCGTCTCGACGCGACGTGACGGCGGCAGTGGCGCGAACCGCCGGTCCTCACGACGCCGACGGCGCATCAGAACAGCCGGTATTCGTCGCTGTCCATACCCCGCATCTGGTCATAATCCAAAGTCACGCAGCGGATTCCACGGTCCGTGGCCAGCGTTCGGGCCTGCGGTTTGATCTGCTGGGCAGCGAACACACCCGCCACCGGGGCCAGCACGGTATCACGGTTGAGCAGCTCGAGATAGCGGGTCAGCTGCTCCACGCCGTCGATCTCGCCGCGGCGTTTGATCTCCACCGCGACCGAACGGCCCAGCTCATCCCGGCACATCAGATCCACCGGGCCGATCGCGGTCGGGTACTCCCGGCGCACCAGGGTGTACCCCGCACCGAGCAGTTCGACATGCTCGGCCAGCAGGACCTGCAGGTGCGCCTCCACCCCGTCCTTCACCAGACCCGGATCGACACCGAGTTCATGGCTGGAGTCGTGCTCGACGTCCTCGACGGTGATGCGCAGCTGCTCACCGGCCTTGTTCTCGACCACCCACAGAACAGACGGTGCCCCACCTGGACCTTCTACGGACTCCTCGGTGTGCCAGCACGGCGGGCTCATCCAGTTCAGCGGCTTGTAGGCGCGATCGTCGGCATGGACACTGACCGAACCGTCGGACTTGAACAACAACAGCCGGCGGGCTGATGGGAGGTGGGCGGTCAGCCGCCCGACATAGTCGACGGTGCACTGGGCAATCACGAGGCGCACCCGATCCACCTTAAGGGCATGGCGAACGAACGAACCGATGCGCCACTGCATGCCTGCCCAACTTGTCGGTCGTGAGTGCAATGCTCACCGCTGAGATGACCCGGCATACCACGTTCCGATTCTGTCTGGACCCCACGGTTGAGCAGCACAGCCTGATGTCCAGACATGCCGGTGCATCGCGATTCGCGTTCAACCAGTGCCTGCGTATCGTCAAAACCGCACTCACCCAACGCGACGCCGGCCGTGCGCCGAGGTGCCGTGGACCGGTTTCGATCTGATCAACGCCTTCAATGCGTGGAAGCGGTCCGAGGAAGCCGGACGGATCTTCGCTGTTGGTAACGATGGCGTCGTCACCGCGCTGGTGACCGGACTGCCGTGGCGAACCGAGGTGCGTCAGCAGGTCTTCGAGGAAGCAGCTGTCGACCTGGGTAAGGGACTGAAGGCTTGGTCGGATTCGCAATCTGGTCAGCGCAGGGGTAAGCGCATTGGCTTTCCACAGTTCAAAAAGAAGACCAATACGCTGCCGTCGTTTCGGCTTCGAAACAACCGCCCCAAGGGCCAGCTGCCGCCAATCCGAGTCGGAGAGTGCAATCGGCCACGCTCCATCACTCTGCCTGGTATCGGGCAGATCGGAGTGTTCGACGACACCCGCCGGTTGAGACGCATGCTCACCAACAACCGAGCCAAGATTCGGTTCGCGACCCTCACACGTCGGCGCGGCCGCTGGTGGGTGTCTCTGAACGTGGAGGCAGTCGACCTGCACCCCGGTCGCCACCATCCGTCGCGAGATCCGGCCGACGACACAGGCTGGGTCGGCCTCGACCGGGGCTTGTCGGCGTTTGTAGTCGCCGCCACTGCAGACGGCAAAGAGGTGGCTCGTATTGCCGCGGCCCCTAAAGCGCTGGCCAAAGGGATGGTCAAGCAACGGCGGCTCGCAAAATCGTTGTCACGCAAGCAGAAAGGATCACGAAACCGCAAGGACGCCGCAACCAAACTGGGCCGACATCACCACCACGTCGCCAACGTCCGACGCCATTTCCTTCACGATGTCACCAACGCGCTGGTCAAGGCTCACGACCGGCTCGTCATCGAGGACTTGAACGTGACAGGCATGATGGCCAACCATCGACTTGCTGGCGCCATAGCCGATGCGAGCTGGACCGAGTTCGCCAGGCTGTTGAAGTACAAGCAAGCTTGGCGTAGCGGCGACATTATGCAGGCCGATCGATGGTATCCATCGACTAAACGCTGCTCGGCTTGCACGGCTGTAAACGCGACGATGACATTAGCCGATCGAGTGTTCACCTGCGGTTGCGGATATGTCGCCGACCGCGACACCAATGCCGCCGTGAACCTCGCCCTGTGGGGACAAAACCATCACCCCTCACCAGATCCCCGGACCCCCAAGCGAAGGGGCCGGGCAACCAATGCCCGCCGACGGGACGGCGCTGACCAGTACCCATCGTGTATTGGTGAAACCAGCCCGGATGAAACGGGAACGGACGTTCACCCCGCGTGCGGGGGGGTGAACCGACGGACGCCCGAGAAGGGCGGCGTCGAACATTCTCCAGAGTTGTTCGACACGCTTTAGGCTGACGCCACAATGAACTCCGACAAATCGCTGGCACGACGGCTGGGCCGCGTCCTTGAGGGTGTCACCCGCCAGAACAGCCGGATCCCGGAGACCCCGGAATACGGATCGTGGGTGTTGGGCCGGGTATCGGAGAGCCAGCGCCGGCGCCGGGTGCGCATTCAGGCCATCCTGACGGCGTTCGTGATCCTCGGGAACCTGCTCGGTATCGGCATCTCGATGATCATCGTCACGCTGTTGTTCCCATCGCCGGCTGTGTTCGACCCGCCGGTCCGCTGGATCACCTTCATCGTGGCCCCCGCTTACATGGCCACGGCGTTGATCGTCGGGGTGTTCTGGGCGACGACCCGGGTGATCGACAACGTGCGCTGGGCCATCGAGGAACGGCCACCCACCGTTGCGGATCAGCGGAACACCTTCCTCGCCCCGTTCCGGCTCACTCGGGTGCTGCTGATCCTGTGGGGCGTGGGCACCGCGTTGTTGACGACGCTCTACGGTCTGGTCGACACCAATTACATTCCGAAGTTCCTGCTGGGCATCAGTTTTCCCGGCATCGTGGTGTCGGTCAGCTGCCATCTCTTCACCGAGTTCGCACTGCGGCCGGTCGCTGCGCAGGCACTGGAAGCGGGCCCGCCACCGGTCCGCCTGGCGCAGGGCATCATGGGTCGCACCATGGTGGTGTGGGCGCTGAGCTCGGGTGTTCCCATCCTGGGCATCATGCTGGCCGCGGTGTTCGCCGTGACGCTCAACAATCTGACTCCGGTCCAATTCGCCTACGCCGTCATCGGTCTCGGCTCGTTTGCGCTCGTGTTCGGATTCCTTCTGATGTGGATCCTGTCCTATCTGACCGCTACCCCGATCCGCGTCGTGCGCGCGGCGCTCAACCGCGTCGAGCAGGGTGATCTGGACACCAACCTCGTGGTGTTCGACGGCACCGAACTCGGCCAGCTGCAACGGGGTTTCAACTCGATGGCGCACGGCTTGCGCGAGCGCGAGCGGGTCCGCGACCTGTTCGGCCGGCATGTCGGCCGGGAAGTCGCCGCGCTGGCCGAACAGGAGAAGCCTGTCCTGGGCGGCGAGGAACGCCACGCCGCAGTGATTTTCGTCGACGTCATCGGCTCGACCCAGTTGGTCACCACCAGGCCCGCGGTCGAGGTCGTCGATCTGCTCAACAGATTCTTCGCCGTCATCGTCGATGAGGTCGACAATCACCGCGGGCTGGTCAACAAGTTCGAGGGTGACGCCATCCTCGCGGTGTTCGGCGCGCCGGTCTCTCTGCCCAACGCCGAGGACGAGGCCCTTGGGGCCGCGCGGGCGATCGCGCAACGATTGCGTGCCGAGGTTCCCGAGCTGAAGGCAGGTATCGGGGTCGCGGCGGGCCAGGTGGTGGCGGGCAACGTCGGCGCCAAGGAGCGCTTCGAATACACGGTGATCGGCGAGCCGGTCAACGAGGCGTCACGGTTGTGCGACTTCTCCAAGCAGGTGCCTGGGCACCTCGTGGCCTCATCGGACACCATCGCCAATGCATCTGAAACCGAAAGGGCTCGTTGGTCACTGGGCGAGTCGGTGCCGCTGCGAGGCCTCGGTGAGCCGACCCGCGTAGCCGTGCCGGTCTAGCCTGCGCCCCACCGCAGCGCCGCGTCCACCGCCTCGTCGAGAGTGCGGAACACGATGGCGTCGTAATCGTCGCGCCGGTCGGCGGGCACCACACGACCGTCGGGGTCGACCAGATAGGTCTCCTTGCCCGCGGCGGTCAGGTTGGCCCGCATTCCGGTGAGCATGCTGCGCGCGGCATCGTTGATGTCGTCGACGCGAGTGACGTCCAGCACCGCCACGTCGTACCGGCCGCGGTCATGGTCGGCGGTCCGCAGCACCTGTTCGGCCCCGGCGAACAGGAGGTCTCCCTGGACCTCGTAGACCCGGATGCCCGGGCCCGCGTCGAACACCGCCCGCAATGTCGACGACGACTCACGGGTGACGCTGAGGAAGTGCAAGCCCAGCTGCGAAGAGAGGTTTCGGCACACCTGTACGCCGCGCACACTGTTGCCGCGAGCATCCAGGCGCGGCGAGTAGACGCCGATGCCGAGCTGGCCGGGCAGCACCGCCACGATGCCACCGCCGACACCGCTCTTGGCGGGCATGCCCACAGCACTGACCCAATCGCCTGTCGCGTCATACATCCCGCAGGTCACCATCACACTGAGGGTGCGGCGCACCACGTTTGCGTCGATCACCCGTCGCCCGGTCAACGGATTGAGCCCTCCCCGCGCCAACGTCGCGGCCATCCGCGCCAGGTCGGTACTGGTCACCTTGACCGAACACTGCCGGAAATACACATCCAGCACGTCATCCGGATCCCCGTCCAACACACCGAAACTGGCCAACATATAGGCGATCGCCCGGTTCCGGTTGCCCGTGGACTTCTCCGAGGCATACACATCCATGTCGATCTCGAGCCGTCGGCCAGCGCATGCCGAGTAGAACTCGTGGATGCAGTCGAACTGCTCGTCGGGACCCGCTCCGGGGATCAGCGAAACCGCGGCAATCGCACCGGCGTTGATCATCGGGTTCTTCGGGGTCTTGGTCACATCGTCGACACTGATTTCGTTGAACGCCTCGCCGGAGGGCTCAACCCCGATCCTGGCATCGACCGCATCCTGCCCGATCAGGTCCAGCGCCAGGGCATACGTGAACGGCTTCGAAATCGACTGGATGGTGAATTCGACTGCGGCGTCACCAGATTCATAGACGTAGCCGTCCGAGGACGACAAGCTGAGCCCGAAACCCTCGGGGTCGACGTTGGCGAGTTCAGGGATGTAATTTGCCAGGGCACCATCCCGCACATCGATCTGCTCGGCACGGATCCGGTCCAGGTACTGCTGCACCAGCTCGGCCACAGGTCGAAGTCTAGCCGCGCGCCACGCCCCACGACCATGTCGCTTTTCCGCTAGTGCGGCGCTGGATGCCGTGCCATCGTGGAACGCATGCACGAAGATTTCGACCGCTGCTACCGGGCAGTCCAGTCCAAGGACGCACGGTTCGACGGTTGGTTCGTCACTGCCGTGCTGACCACAGGCATCTACTGCCGTCCCAGCTGCCCGGTGCGCCCGCCTTTCGCCCGGAACATGCGGTTCTATCCGACCGCGGCGGCGGCCCAGGCGGCCGGATTCCGGGCCTGCAAACGGTGCCGTCCCGACGCCTCCCCCGGTTCCCCGGAATGGAACGTGCGCGGCGACATCGTGGCGCGGTGCATGCGGCTCATCGCCGACGGCATCGTGGACCGCGAAGGGGTGACGGGGCTGGCCGCCCGCGTCGGGTACACCAGTCGGCAGCTGCAACGCATCCTGCAGGCCGAACTGGGGGCCAACCCCCTGGCCCTGGCTCGGGCCCAGCGCGCCCAGACGGCTCGGGTCCTGATCGAAACCACCGAGATCCCGTTCGCCGATGTCGCGTTCGCCGCGGGCTTCGCCAGCATCCGACAGTTCAACGACACCGTGCGCGCGGTGTGCGATCTCACGCCCACCCAGCTTCGCCAACGGGCCCGGAGCAAATTCACCACCGCGGTGTCCGCCGCTCCCGGTGTGGTGTCACTACGGCTGCCGGTACGGACCCCGTTCTCGTACGAAGGCTTGTTCGGCCATCTGGCGGCCAGTGCGGTGCCGGGGTTGGAGGAGGTCCGCGACGGGCAGTTCCGGCGCACCCTGAGGCTGCCGCACGGCCACGGCGTGGTGGGCCTGACACCTCAGCCAGACCATGTGCGCTGCCTGTTGGTGCTCGACGATTTCCGTGACCTGTCGGCTGCCATTGCACGGTGCCGACGGCTGCTGGACCTGGATGCCGACCCGGAGGCGGTCGTGGAAGCGCTGCAGGCGGATCCGGCACTCGCGGCCGTAGTGGCCAAGGCGCCTGGACAGCGCATTCCCCGCACAGTCGACGAAACCGAACTCGCGCTCCGAGTGGTGATCGGCCAACAGGTCTCGATCAAAGCCGCACGTACACATGTGGGTCGCCTGGTCGCCGGCTACGGAACACCGATATCCGGCGATACAGGCGGTTTGACCCACGTGTTTCCCGACGTCACCGATCTCGTCGGACTGGATCCAGCGCATCTCGCGATGCCGGGCTCACGAAGACGGACGGTGGCGGCCATGGTTGAGGCCATCGCTGCCGACGACCTGATCCTGGACCCCGGCTGCGATTGGGACCGCGCGCGCGAGCAGTTGCTCGCGCTTCCCGGGGTGGGGCCGTGGACAACGGAGGTGATCGCGATGCGCGGCCTCGGTGATCCAGATGCATTCCCTGCCACCGATCTCGGGGTCCGCGCTGCTGCCGAACACTTGGGCATGCCGGCGAACGGCCTCGTGGAGCACAGCACCCGATGGCGCCCATGGCGCGCCTATGCGGCACAACACCTGTGGACCACCCTGGACCACGCGGTGAACGAATGGCCCCCGCACGATCCAGAGGAGAAGTCATGACGACACTGCAATACCGCACGATGGACAGCCCGGTCGGCCTCCTCACCCTGGCCGGCCGCGACGGCCGGCTCATGCATCTCCGGATGGTCGATCAGACGTATGAACCGAGCCGCGAAGGATGGGAGCGCGACGACGCAGCATTTCCCGACGCCGTCGACCAACTGACCGCATACTTCGCCGGCGACCTCACCGAATTCGACCTGGAATTGGACATGGTGGGCACGCAGTTTCAGCGCCGGGTGTGGGAGGCCCTGCTGACCATTCCGTACGGGGAAACCTGCTCATACGGTGAGATCGCGCGACAGATCGGATCTCCGAGCGGATCACGCGCGGTCGGGCTGGCCAATGGGCACAATCCGATCGGAATCATCGTGCCGTGTCATCGGGTGATCGGTGCCAATGGCAATCTCACCGGATACGGCGGCGGGTTGGACCGCAAGCGGGCGTTGTTGGAATTGGAGAGAAGCCGCACAATGCCATCGCTTTTCAATTGACCGACGACTGAGGCGCGTTTTCAATTATCAAATTGAAAACGCGCCTTTAACAAAAGGCCCTGACATACAAAAATGCCCGGGCCCTCCAATCGAAATTGGAGGGCCCGGGACTTAATTTGTGTTCGGCGGTGTCCTACTTTTCCACCCGAGAGGGTAGTATCATCGGCGCTGGCAGGCTTAGCTTCCG
>NZ_LQPP01000055.1 GCF_002102345.1 Mycolicibacterium peregrinum | reverse complement strand
CGAGCATCCTCGATAACGCGCCACGGTGGTCCCATCCCCCTGGCAATCAGGTGGTCCCATCACCCTGGCAAGCGACAAGCCGAAGTGCTTGCTCATCGAGGGTGATGATGGCCATCGGTGACGGCAGAGAGCTGACCGGTACGCGTCACCGCTGAACTGGTGCCGCCGGAGGCCCCACATGCACTGCGCCGAGATCATCGGCCCCGGTCATGTTGCTGCCGGCGGCGCTATTCAACGTCGCTCGCCGCATCCCAAACCCCTGCACTCATCACCACCCGGCGTTGCCGTCAACCAGACCGCTCAGATCGCTAGGGCTCGTCAACAGCAGCGACAACTCCCACCGCACCAAATCGATGGCCATCACCACCTGCGGGTCATCTGGATCAAATCCCTCGTCCACCAGCGCTTGGCGATCCTCGGCATCCACATCCAGTTAGACGCCCAGCCCCTCGATCCGGTTCCCATCCCACAACCCCCACTCGGCGATCCCGGGTCGATCCACCGCGCTGCCGAACCCCGAACCCAGATCATCGAGTAGGGCACACCGGATAAGCGTGTCGCTCACCGTCGCAGACCCAACCCCTATCCCCGTGAGCGATCGTCGAGAACACCCCCGCACTGGGCTACAGACAGTTCCAGCCGTGCGGCTCACCACGAAACCGAGGAACATTGGCGGCGCCACACTCTTGTCGCACAGCTTCATGCCTCGCCGCAGCGCTACGCGGCGTTGAATGCGTCCTTCAGGTTGCCGCGGTCGAGTGTGCGCCTGACGCTGAATGCCGCTGCCACAACTGATGTGGGCACAGATTCTCGGCCTGCACGTTCTCAGGTACGTGCGGATCAAACACAACGAGGTCCGTCTACTGGGTCGAAGGTCGCAGCCCACTGTGCTGGTGGTTACCGCTGGCCGTTGTGCGGAGGGATGCCCGCCGGGGTGGGTGGTGGAAGTCGGCTGGTTGCGTCGAGAAACGCGCGCACGCCGGTGAGTTGGTCGAGGTAGAGGCGGATCCAGGGGTCTTCGGGTGTGCGGTGTGCGTGTGGTTCGGCGGTGCCGGTCACCAGGCGCAGTACGCGGGTGTAGAGGCCGTGCACTGCGGTGCGCTCGTGGGCGATCCAGTCCTGTGGTTCGTCGGTGACGCCGTGGCCGTCGCGGGTCCACGTCAGCGGCATTGCGTGCTGGAGCGCGCCGTATTCTTTGACCCACACGAGCCCGGCCCGTACCTGGTTGGGTGAGAGTCCGGTCGCTTTGGTCAGCTGTGCGGTGGACAGCCGGCCTGGCTTGGCGGCGATGAGCGCTTCCAGAACCCGTTCCCCCGAAATATGCCTGGGTAACCGGCTGGCCATGGTCCTACGCCTCGGTGAGTAGGCGTGCGAGTGCTTCGTCCAGACTGACGTCGCCGGTGTCGACTGCGGTTTCGATCCAGTCTGCGGTGCTGCGCACCCGAGCGATATTGGTGTGCACCGTTTCTCGTTCCTCGACGGTGAACGTGTGACCTCGAAGATGCGGCACCGCGCGGCCGGCGGAAGCGACGAATTGGGCGCACATCGCGATCAGTTCGATGTATTGAGCGCTGTGTTCGATCCGGGGTATCGCTGGGGTGCGCTGGCGGGCGCAGACGATGGCTTGGCGGGATTGCTCGACTTGGGCGGTGTTGACCGCGTGCCGAGCGGTGCGGTCGGCCATCGCGTGGAACGCCACACTGGGCCGGTTCAGGAAGTTCTTGGTGGCTTCGGTGGCGATGCTGTCGTCGTTGGCCAGCTCGTGGATGCGGTCGAGTTTCTCCTGCCGGGTTTTGGGGATCGGTGATTTCCAGCCCGCGGCGCGGCACGCGGTGTCCACTGTCCACCGATCGTGGCCGGTGTCGTCTGCCGGTGGCCGGTGAATCACGTCGAACCGGTCGTCCAGGCCGGCCAGGATCTTGTGAATGTAGTGCGAAATGCCTTTTACTCGTTCGGATTTCGGCCAGCGCGAGGACACCCATCGGTAAGTGTCGAGGGTCTTGACCGGCATGCCCAGGTCTTCGGAGAACCGCGCAAGGCCGTATCCCACGCTCATCAGCGGTTCGGCGGCGTGTTCGCCGCCGCGGGGTTGCATGGGTGCCACTTTCAGCGCGAGGTCTCCCAGGCCGAATTGGGCGTGGGCCTGCTGCTCAACCAGCGTGCGTCCCTCGCGCACCAATGTCTTGTAATGACGCTCGCTGACGTTTCCCACCATGGTCGGCATCGACATCATCTCCTCGCCATGCCCGACCTCGCACGCCGCTGCCGATCGCGACGGCAATACCGTCTTGTCGTGATGCGATGTGCGAACGTTTACGGATAGGTACCGCCGCATTGTGCAGCGGTGATCACTCGACCGCAATACCGATGCGCCCCCTATTTTCGCTGTTCAACGGGGATATTCGTCGTCCAAACAACCCGTTCGGGTAGGCGTCACGGTGACGGCTGCGGCGAACGTTTATCGCGCCAGGCGCGGGTTCGGCACCGATGCGAGCAGTAGATGGCCGACGACCGATGCTCGATACCGACAATCCAGTCCTGCCCACACACCGGGCACACCGCCCGCGCCGCGGAAACACCGCGCATCGTGCGCACACGGGTCCGGGTGCGTTGGGTCCAGCGCCAATGCCGGGCCCGGCACGCCGCCGAACAATACAAGGCATCACCACGTACAGACTCGCTCAGCGGGGCTCCGCAGCCGTGACAGTAACGGCCCACCAGTGCCGGTTCGACCATCACCATCGCCTCCACTGTTCAAGCCATCGGCGTGTTGCCCTGCCCTCTGATGTCACCCGGCGGGGCTCACACCAGACTAGAGTGCGCCGCTGTGTCGATCCCGCCAAAATGAGGTGGGGCAGTTCACTGATCTCGAACCTGTTGGGAAAGCCGCGATCCCGCGGGCGGCCATGGCTCCTCGTGGTTGATCGATGTACCCGATCACCTTGTTCCCAACGCCTAGGTCAGGGCACCGGCCAAGCTCGGCGGTGGGCGCAGGGGCCGAACCAAGACTCAGCCGTTGGCCACGCGATAGTGTTCCCGCACGCGCCGCGGGTCGCGGGTGCATCCAAGGGCGATGCAGTAGGTGACGACAAAGTCGGCGTCGAGCCCGGCTCGGTGAAACGTCCGCATGAACTCGTGGACATAACCGCGGTCACGCCCGCTCTTAGGTGCAGACGATAAACGGTCGTCGAGGAAAAGCATGCTTTCGAACTCGTCGTGCAGCGAGGGCTCTAGCGGTGGCGTCAGTTCGCCGGTGGCGGCGTTGAACGCGCCTGTGGCGGTTGCCCATCCGAGCACCCCGGGCGCCTTTCCCCATTCGAATACCGTGAGGGTGGATTCCCCGACGCGGGATACACACTTGATCAAGGACTCTTCACTGGGCCATGCCGCTACCACGGGCCCGCCCCACGGAACTGTGTCGGATCGGGCAGAAACCCATGTCGACTGGGCGGCCAGGGCCGCTAATACAGGTGGGTTGTCGATCGCGTTGCCCGACTTCTGCGGCGTCATGATGACGCGCTTGCCTTGGCCGCGGCGCTCATTTGCGTTGAGCCACTTGGCGAGCCGCTTGCCGGTGATCGTCTCCATACGCGCTTCAAAGGGAACCCAGGCCGCGTTGTATCGGGGTTCGACGACGTGCATTCTTCGCAACCTACACCTCGGCACCGACGACGAACTCGTGGTGAACCGACCGAGCTGCGCGTCGATGACCAGAAGTCGCCCGTGGCCGCTTTCTCGTGTCCGATCCGGCACGATAACGGTCATGACCCCCGACATATGGATTTCAACGACGACATCCGAAGTCACCTTTGAGAACAACACCCCGGGCCGCCAATGGCAGCGCGTCGGCACGATCGACACCGCGCAAGAAGCCGATCTTGCCAAACACATCCAAGTACTGCTCAACCTGCGCGGCTCCGCGCCGCCAATCTCCGGCTTCTACGTAAGCGCAGACCCCGACAACGTCTGGGTCCGCGCTGCACAGCGGGATCCTGCCGGGCAGCCGCCGTTCTGGATCGCGGTCGACCCCTGGGGCCGGGACAGGCCCACGATTGTCAACGCGGCTCAGACCTACTTCGTCAGCAACGAGATGGCGACCGCGACAAGGTCGCTGGCCCGGCGTGCACCGCAGCCCCATCCCGGTCGTGCCGTGAAACCAGTCATGATCGGTGTCAAGATCAAGCACCACGAGGACGGGCTGTTCACCCCGCACGTGAATCGATAACTGCGGCGCTGGTCGGTGGCGCGATCGATACCATGACCGAGGGGAGGTATGGCCCGTGGATTGTCCACCCGAGAAGACCCAGGCGGGTGTCCAGCCCGTGGCGAAGTGCCAGGCGGTGATCAAGAAGATCGCGGCCCGGGCCACCACGGCCTCGGCGAAGCTGGAGAACCGCCAGGTGCCGGCCGGGCATGTGCGTTCGGCCGGTGTGCAACGCCTGCTGTCTGAGCGGCAAGGCCGCGAACACCGACCCCGCTGACCCCTCGACCCGGTGCACCGCCGCGCGCGGGCACGAGTTGGTCTGCCCTGCTTGCTGATGTCGTCGCCGCTCGATCAGCCGGGCGACCCGTTCAACCCCAGTTTCAGCAGCGCCAGAGTGCAACACATTTCATCGGGCGCGGAATTTGTCGGCGCGGCGACGTTCTTGTTGGAAATCGGCTGTCCACCAACGGCCCTCGGCGATATCGAGGAACTCCTTAGCTCGGCGCCGATCCAGCACGAGTTTGTCTTCATGGTCGAACCACTCTGCGGGATCTTCACCGTGTTTGGCCAGCACCTCGCGCAGTGAGGACGGCGTCATGGCGCTGATGCCTGGCTGGGACGGCAGACGATTCAGCCTTTTGGCCACGCTGCTGAGCGCGGTTCCCAGCTCGACGATTGCTTCGGCGGTGCCCTCAGCGAACGGCAGCTCGGGCATGGCCACGTCGAAGCCGGCAACATTGGCCGGCACCTCGGCGGCCAGCTCATCGAGATCGGAGAACAGCCGGTCATATGCCGACCTGCGGATGATGGCCAATTCGCTGCCGGTTACCACCAGGTCGACTTCTGACTCCAGCATGAGATCAGGCTTCTGAGTGCGGCGCAACGACCCGGCGAACCGGCCCCAGAAGGCCGCTTTCTTCAAGGTCCGGGCCGGATTGATCGCCCGGACACATCCGATCATCTCCCCGCTGGGCTGGCGAAACACGATGCCGTACAACGCGAAGTTTCCGTCAGCGAGTTGACCTGCGGTGATATCTGTCAATCCCTCACAGTCGGCGATGAGCCGAACCAGGTCGGCGCTGTCGTCCTGGTCATCGCCGCCCTCCTCTGGCTCAGCTCGGTGCACGGCGGGTAGGTCGACAATCTCGCGGCGGATGTACTCCTCGCCGGCGACAGGCAGAACCTCGTGGCCGAAGTCGATCGCTTCGGCGGACGCGAGATAGGCCATCGCATCGTGAACCACAGCCCTCAGGTCCTCGAAGGTGTCCGCGTGCAGGTCGATCCGTCCGCCGGTGAGTTGGCGGGCGCGGGGCCGCCAACCGACAATTAATTGCGGGTCGGAATCGGTTCCAATCCCCAGCCAGTCCTCGTCGTTTCTCATATATCGCCCCCCTCAGAGCACTGCGCCAAAATACGGCACCGATTCTAGCCATCAACTTTCACCAACCCGCCGGCAAAATTCACCCCACTGAATGGCTCGCCGGCTCGCGGCGGGGTCTTGGCGAGGATCAAGACGTCCTGTTCGTTGACACGCCCTGCAATCACCTTCCACCCCAGCACATACAGCGTCGGGTTGATAAATAGTAGATCGCTGTTCACGAACACAATCCACGCCACCGCGAAGTACACCAGATACGCCCCGGTCGACCACCAGGAATTCGGTGGTCCGGACAAAAACGGCAGCAAATAAGTGGCCAGGTATCCCGATACTTCGCTGCCTTTGTCGCGCACAGTGCTGGCCTGCACCGTGCGCGAGTTCTTCCTGCGCTGACCATATGTGCAGCGCCAGCCATCAACAACGACCACCGCGCCGGCAGCGAAGTAGCCGATACGAGCCGGCCACGTCGTGCACTGCAACCCGAAGATCAGCAACAGCGGCATGTAGGACAGCACAAAGAGCCTGGTACGCATCCACGTCCTGCCGAGACGGTCGAATGCCCCCTCAGCCGCTGGTCCGCTGGTCGTGCCCATACCCACCACGCTAGGCAATGTGTCCGACAAACTGGACATCTCACCCGCAATGACGGTGGCGGCGATCAGCGCCCGATCCCTGCGCCGACGAGCAGACGGGGCGGTGGGCAGCAGGATGCGCCCGGAGTCACTACCTCACCGTGGCCGCCAATGTCACAGTCCGAGCTGTCGGCGCAGCTCGGACAGTTGGTGCGCGGCGAGGTCGAGGACTTCGGCGGCCGCCGGCAGGCAGTACCTGAACTGCTTGTCGTTCTCCACGACGACCAAGTGCGTGTCGCCGGCCAGGATGAAGTGGGCGTTCTTGCCCCGCAGGTGTGCAGCGCAGTGCCGCTCATGATTTGTGCGAGGTGTTTCGACGCGGACGTGGCGCAGTATCGCTTTGGGGGACATGCCGACTCCTTCGGGGCACGGTGCGGGTTGTGGTTACTCGTGTTGGGACAGTTGGGATCTCAAGGTGTCACCGACGGTGTCAGCGATCTCGTCGATGCGGTCGAAGATGGTGCTGAACTGTTCGCGTGACCAGTCACCGCGGGTGCCGTTGGGCATGCCTACCGCTTCGTTGATCGCCGCGGACAGACGCCGGATCGCGATGACGGAGTTGTGCTGGCGAGGGCCCGCGGTGACGGCCATCAGCTGATGACCCCGCGGGGGCAGATCCAGGTCGGCCAGGATTCGGTTGGCTACCGACTTGGTGCGTTGGTTGACGCGAGTTTTGGCCGACTGTCGGGCGCGTTGCGGGGAGACCGGGATCGGTTGTGGCGCGGGCGGCACGGCGGCAGCCTGCTGGGCGAGCAGACGCTGGCGTAGCTGGTCGCGTTCGACGAGGTCGCCGAGGCGGACACCGGGAGCGACTTCGCGGCCGAGGATCTCGTCGAGAACGCGGTCGTCGGTGGGGTCGAGGTAGGTCTGCTCGACGAAGTCGGTGAGGATCTCGTTGTCAACGAGCATGCCGCCGTCGAAGCGGCGGGCCCGCGGGCCACCGTCACCGTCCTGGTCGGCGTCCTCGTCGGTGATGCCGGCGACCCATCCGTGCACCAGGGCTTGATCGTCGAGGTCGAGTTCACGGAACTCCGACCAGCGGGCATCGTTGTTCAGCCCGACGTGGGACACGATGTGGCCTTGATTATCGGGGTGCTCAGGGGCGGCTTCCTGCACGACGCGCATCACCCGGCCGACGAATTGGATGTAGGGCGCCAGACTGCGAAACGGCCGGAAGATCGCGGCCACGCTGAGCCGGGGGTGGTCGAACCCTTCACCGAGCATCTGCACCTGCACGATGCAGTCGAGCTGACCTTGGCGCAGCCGCTCGATCACCGCGTCCTGGGCGTCTTCGTCCATATCGGAGTGGATTTCAGCGGCCCGGTATCGGCACTCGTTGTAGAGGGCGGCGACCTGGCGGGCATGGTCGACCGAGCATGCGGCAGCGATGATCTGATGCTGGATGCCCGTCTGGGCGCGCATCCGGTCGCACGCCTGAATGCTGGCTTCGACGATGTGGCGGTTGCATTCCGGGCTCAGCGCCACCCCGCGGCGAAACCACGCCTCTTCGCGCAGTTGCAGGACTTCCTCGAGAGTGTGATGGCGGGTGTCGTCGCGGTAGGTGAAGTAGATCTCGGCCGGCGCGACGTTGCGGGAGTGGATCTGCTTGATGTAGCCGGTGACCATCGCCCGGGTGAACGGATACCGGTAGACGATCTCACCGTGCAGTTGCTGCTGATCGGAGCGAAACGGGGTGGCGGTGAGACTGACCACCTTGGCGTTGGGGAAACGGCGAAAGACCTTCTGCCAGCTTTCGGCCGCGGCGTGATGGCCCTCGTCGACCAGGATCATGTCGAAGAAGTCCTCGGGGAACTGCGGCAGCCAGCGATCAGCCTGGCTGGCCAGCTGCTGGATGTTGCAGACCACGAAGTCGCTTTCGATCGCATCGTGGATATTGGCATTGGGTCCGTCCAGGACGGCCATCCACGGTCCCGCGGTGAAGTCCGACAGCACGCGGCACTTGGTCCAAAAGCATTGTGGGCTGGTGATGTCCACGGCATCGGCGACGCCCTTGCGGATGGTGAGATTCGGGGTAATCACCAGTGTGCGTCCACGCGCGATGCCGAAAGGCAAAGTGGCCATGATCCCGGTCTTGCCGCACCCGACCGGAATCTGCACAATCGCGGGACCAGCACCGGTGGCGAAGTGTTCGCGGACCGCGCGATGCGCCTCACGCTGCGGGTCGCGCAGTGCGGCGTTGGCTTCGATATCGGCATTGGCGGTGGCGAACACACTGCTGTCGGCGCCGGCGGCGGCAGCCTCCTGGGCACGGCGGTACTGCAGCCGGAACGGCTCCAGATCGGCGCGCCGATAATACCGGTAGTCACTGCCGGGCCGCCGCAGCGCGGGCAGGGTGCCATCACGATCCCATCGCCGCAGCGTCTGCGCGGACACCCCAAGGTAGGCCGCGGCTTGCGCGACACGCAGGAAACCTTCATCAGCCATAGGGCTCACTATACAACCTTGTACAACATTAACAAGATGGTTTCCGGGCGCTTGGAGCGCCGACATTGATGCCTCTGACCTCGACACACCGAGCCGGTACGGGGCTGATCGCGACGAGACCGGACGCTCACTGGTATATTTTCTGGCATGTCGCAATACCCGGATCCGCAGGTTGTGGTGGATGATCTTGGCGACAAGTTCTTGCGCGCCTTCGTCGTGGCCGTCGACACCGCGCGGGCGGATCTGGCGGTCTTCGAGGAGTTCAAGCCGCAGTGGTTCGTCAACTTCTCCAAGCGTTTCGTCGCGAACTTCATCCACGAGCGCATGTGGGACTCCATGACCAGCCAGGTCGCCAGTCATCCCGAGGTGACCGTCGTCGATGAAGAGCCGACGCGGCAGATCCACTACGGAGCCAACTATGTGGTGCGCTTCAAGCGCCACGCCGCCAACTTGCGGATCGAGACGTTCCCGACCAGCGGAGCGTTGGCGTTCTGGACCAATCAGGCCGCGTTGCCCGGCTTGGAGCTGGTCACGCTGGCCATGGGTTATATCTGGGAGCCCGAGCTCGGTGAGATCGGTGAGGCGATCTTGTCGTTCCGCGACGGCAAGAACAACCCGGTGTGGTCGGTGACCTTGACGTCGCCGGCAGGTGGTGAGGCGACCGGCATCACGTGGGAACCGATCGACCCACAGCTGCCGCAACTGGACCTCAGCGACGTGGTCGAAGAGCGCGACGAAGGCACCACGGATCAGCCATGAGCCAGATCGGCGACGTCATTCTGACCGCCCGACGCGCCGCCGGACTCACGCAGGAAGAACTCGCAGAGCACCTGGGAATCACTCAGGCCGCCTTGTCGCGCTACGAGAATGACCTGCGCGAACCCGACGACGCCACAGTCGAGCGAATGTCTGAAATCCTTGATGTGTCACCGGATTTCCTCACCCATCCATTCCAGCTTCGGGGAGCGTTGGCAGCCGACGCGCACATGCGCCGGCAGAAGACGACCAAGGTCTCGGAGTGGAAGTCGGCCGAATCGAAGTTGAACCTCTACCGGATGCGGTCGGCGTTTTTGACCCGCCGCATCCCGATGAGCCCGACCAACCACATGCCCACCTTCGATCCGGATGACACGACACCGGCTGATGCTGCCCGCATGGTGCGGGCCCAGTGGAGGATGCCGATCGGTCCCGTGCGCAATCTGACGCGCTGGGTCGAGTCGGCCGGCGTCATCGTTGTCGAGGAGCACTTGGGAACTCGGCGCATTGACGGGTTGTCGCAGTGGGCCAGCGAGTATCCGGTCATATTGCTCAACGCAGATCTGTCCACTGATCGGAAACGATGGACGCTGGCCCACGAGGTGGGCCACCTTGTGTTGCATTCGAGCTATGTGGACCCCGATGTCGAATCGCAAGCCGACGATTTCGCCGCCGAACTGCTGATGCCGTCGCACGTGATCGAGTCCGACCTGCACAGTCTCACGCCGTCACGGTTGCTCGCGTTGAAGAAGATGTGGGGCGTCTCGATGCAGGCGATCTTCGAGCACGCCCACCGTCTGGGGAAAGTCAGCGCTGCCGACCGCACCAAGTTCTATCGCACCATGAACGCGCGCGGGTGGCGCCGGCACGAGCCCGGCGCCGATGCCATCCCCACCGAGCGACCCGAGTTGGCGCAAACGATCGGACAGACGCTCATGACCCGTGGCGGCCTCAGCCGAGACGAAGTCGCCCGCTTGACCGGTCGCCGCACTGCCGGCAACGAAAGTGTGTTTCTCCCACCGGAAACACGTCTGCGGGCCCTCTAGGTGCGGTCGCGATGAACCCGTCGATCGGCACCGCAATGACCTCTGCCCGCACCGGTGTGGTTCTGCGTGGGTATCTGCGCTGCTGGGGTGTGGATGTTGTGCTTGCCGCGGGAGCGTCAGGCGGTTCCCTCAGGTGCCAGGCCCCACAATCCGTTCCAGCTTCGTGCCGTCGAGCGGCTATTTCAACGTGGCTGCCCGCTGCCTGATTTCCTTCTCGTCGAATTGCGGGTGGGCGACTGCCCGCAAGTGCGTCACGAGCAGCTGCCCCCGCATCAACGCAAGCCCATTGAACATGGCGCCAAGCAGCGAGTACGGCTTGCCGTCGGTCTCGTTGCGAAACGTACTCATTCGCTCCAGTGATTGCGTGACCGCTCGTGCGCACGAGGGAGAGACCACTTCGATGACCGTCTTACGGCTCAGGAACTGGTACGACAACTCCATGTAGCGCACGCCGCTCACGTCGAATCCGTCTTCCTGCACGCTGCCTGCACCAAGTCGCGCAAGTTCGGCGTCGATGAGCACGAGCAGTTCGGTTACGTGTTCTGTCAACAGCTTCCGATTGAATCCGCGCAGCTCGCGCTTGCCGTGCGTTCTCAGTGCGAACAAGGCGACCACAACCGAGGCAAGACTGATCACCACTGACACCCACGGCAGGAAGGTCATGGCCAGACCCTATACAGGTCCGCGGCTGCCCCAGCGCGAGCACAACCGACAAACGTGCTGCCGCGCCGCGCGACGACAACTCAGGCTCTGGCAGGTCCGGCGGCCCGGGGCTGCAGGGTTCGTCAGGTTTGTTGATTGTCCGTTGCTGCGGGGGAGTGTCGGGGG
>NZ_LQPP01000054.1 GCF_002102345.1 Mycolicibacterium peregrinum | reverse complement strand
CTAAAGACAACCCAGCAGGGCGTCAGTCAGACCCAGAGTCACGACCTGCGCGGTAACGCTCTTCCATCATCAATGTCAGACCCCTCTGCTTTGATGGTGTCATGTCTTCGGGCGCAGCTTCTTTCACTGGTGGGGTGAGCCCAGTGCAGCGGCTGGAGATGTTGTTCGACGAGGTCGCCGAGCTGACCGGCCAACGCAACGCGATCGACGCACGCATCGTGGAGATCGTCGCCGAGATGGATCGCGACGAGCTGTGCGGCGCCACCGGCGCCCGCTCGATCGAGGCGTTGGTGGCCTGGAAAACCGGAATCACTCCACGCAACGCCGACACCGTCGTGGCCGTCGCGCGCCGACTCGAAGAATTCCCCCGCTGCGCGCAAGGAATGCGTGAAGGCCGGCTGTCGCTGGATCAGGTCGGGGTCATCGCAGAGAAGGCCGCCGATGGCTCCGATGAGCACTACGCCGAGTTGGCCGCCGTCGCCACCGTCCGCCAGTTGCGTACCGCGGTCAAGCTGGAACCACGCCCCGAACCCGAGACCCGGGCCGAACCCGAGCGTTCGATCACCAAGATCGTCGAGGACGAGTACACCACCTGGCGGATCCGGTTGCCGCGGTTGGAAGCGGCGAAATTCGACACTGCCTTGCAGTCGCATCATGATGCGGTGATCGCCGACTGGAAACACGATCACGACATCGACGGTGAAGCCGAGCAGGCGCCGCCGTTCCCTGGCCTGGTGGACGCGTTCATGAGCCTGGTGGAGGCCAGCTGGGACGTCGAGGCGGCACGCCGCCCGCACGGGCAGCACACCACCGTGGCCGTGCATGTCAACCTCGACAAAGACGGCGACAAACCAGTTGCTGCACTGCATCTGGGGCCGCTGCTGACCGGGGATGACCGGCGCTACCTGCTCTGCGACGCCACCTGTGAAGCCTGGTTCGAGCGCCAGGGGCAGGTGATCGGCACGGGCCGCACCACCCGGACCATCAGCCGCCGCCTCCGCCGCGCCCTCGAGCACCGCGACCGGTGCTGTGTCGTCCCGGGCTGCGGATCCACCCGTGGATTGCACGCCCATCACATCGTGCATTGGGAAGACGGCGGACCCACCGAACTCCACAACCTCGTGCTGGTGTGTCCATTTCACCACCGGCTACACCACCGAGGCGGCATCACGATCACCGGCCCCGCCGACCGACTCGTGGTCACCGACAGCACCGGCAAACGGTTGCTGGGCAGGTCGCTGGCCCGTCCACCCACCACGCCCCCACCCGATGTCCCGCCGTGCCCCGGACCTACCGGTGAGCGCGCGGACTGGTGGTGGTACACACCGTTCCAACCCAAACCACCGCCTAAAGTCGCTTAGCCCGGCGGGCAGCACGGATGTACTCAGCCCTGGCGGGCAAACACGCTCTGCCGAATGTGCGCAGCAAGCATTTCCGGTGCACTGACCTGTGGGAAGTGTTTGCACATCAGCGGACTGATTGGACACCCCGCCTTGACCGCGAGCACCACGTTGTCGAGAAACGTGACGGCCGGAGTGAGGCCCCCAATGGTCCACGTGATCGGCTTGCCGACGAGGTCCTCCGGTGAGTGCGATGGCAATAATCCCGGCGCCAGGTATCGCCGGACCCACGTCACGTAGTTCTGCGCCAGCCGCGCGTGATACTCATCGCCCAGCGCTTCCCATGCCGCGACGTCGTCGTTCATCATGTTGGCGAACAGGAACTGACAGCGCTCGACGACGGCGGCATCGTCAAGTGTCAAAAGATCCGCCAAAAGTGCGGCTGCCCCGGCCATTGCCACTTCATGGACCACGACGTTCCTGACGAGGTCACCGTGGCCGACCACCAAGTCGAGCACCGCAACGCCGCCGGAGCTGCAGCCGAAAAAGGTAGCGGGATGAGTCCCCAAAGAGTTGACGAGACAAGCGATCTGGTCACCAAGTTTCGATACCGACACATCGTCGGCAGTCTGGACGCGACTCCGCGAGAATCCCGGCATGTCGAACGTGAGCACGGTGAACTCGTTGGCGAGTTGGGCCGCCACCCGGTCGAACGACGCGCAGTCACCTTCACCGGAAGGCACCAGCACGACCGGTGGCCCGTCGCCGCGCATCTCGCAGTACCAGTCAATGCCATCGACCTTTTGCTGGAAACACCGCACTGTCATCACACTCACCCCGCTTGACCACAGGGAACCGGTCATTTGAGTCATACCACTCGCGCCCGCAATTGGTGCAAAAGTTCGCTGATTCAATGCCGCGCAGCGAAACCACCACGCGTCACGGCTCGTCGGAAACCACTTCCCGCAGGAACTCCCCGCCGTGGATCGCGGCCAGCAGTGAGTTCTCCGAGGTGCGGTTGGCGGTGAAGAGCAGCTCGTCGCCGGCCTCGAACACATCGTCGAGCTTGGGCAACCGGACCTTGTTTCCGCGGACGATGGTGACCAGCGCGGTATCGACGGGCAGGTCCAACCGGTCCACCCGTTGACCGACCACCGGGTTGTCTTCCGGCAGCGTGAGTTTGGTCAGCTCGACGCGGCCGCCGCGCAACGTCATCAACCGCACCAGGTGCCCGACGTCGATGGCACCCTCGATGCCGGCGACCAACGAGCCCGGCGTCGACACCGCGACATCGATGCCCCAATCCTGTCCGAACAGCCACTGGTTGCGGATGTCGTTGATCCGGGCCACCACCCGCGGCACCCCGAACTCGGACTTGGCCAGCAACCCGACCACGAGATTCGACTTGTCGTCACCGGTCGCGGCGATCAGTACGTCGGCGGTTTCGATCCCGGCACCCTCCATGGCCGAGAGCTCACACGCGTCGGCCAACAACCAATCCGCGCCCGCCACCGTGTGCGGTTCGTAGCGCCGGTACAGCTGCTCGATCAGGAGGACCTTGTGGCCGTTGTCGAGCAATTCACGGGCCACGGAGCGGCCCACATTGCCCGCACCGGCAACCACGACACGCATCTTCCGTTCGCCCACTCGGCCATTTTCCCCTATCGGCACGGCGCACTCGCGGCCCTTCTGCCTGATTAACTAATTCGCGATGAGCCTGAACCAGCTGTACCTGACCTTGCTGACCGGCGGCATCGTGCTGTTGGCGAGCATCATCGGCACGCGCGTTGCGACCCGCATCGGCTTCCCCAGCCTGCTGTTTTTCCTGGCAGTCGGCATGGTGCTGGGCGTCGACGGGATCGGGCTGGACTTCCACAACGTGGAGCTGGCCCGCAACGTGTGCACCACGGCGTTGGCGATCGTGCTCGTCGAAGGCGGCTTGACCACCCGGTTCTCCGATATCCGAGGTGTACTGGCACCCGCGGGCGTGCTGGCCACCCTCGGCGTGGTGATCAGCACCGCCATCACCGCCGTCGGCGCGCATCTGCTGCTGGGCGTGGACTGGCAACTCGCGCTGCTGCTCGGGGCGATCGTGTCCTCCACGGATGCGGCCGCGGTGTTCTCGGTGCTGCGGATCCTGCCGTTGCCCCGGCGGCTGGCCGGTCTCCTGGAAGCAGAGTCCGGCTTCAACGATGCGCCCGCGGTCATCCTGGTGCTGACGTTCAGCGTGGTGCCGTTCGTATTCCACCCCGAGGGCGCCATCACCGACCTGCTCTACGAACTGATCACCGGCTCTCTGCTCGGCTTGGGTGTGGGGTTCGCCGGGGCGTTCGCCTTGCGCCGCATCGCACTGCCGGCATCGGGGCTCTACCCGATCGCCACCTTCGGGTTGGGCTTCATCGCATTCGCCGCCGCGGGCAGCGCCCATGCGAGCGGCTTCATCGCCGCCTACCTCTCCGCAGTGGTGCTGGCCAACTCCGGCCTGCCACACAAGTCGGCCACCCGATCGTTCGCCGAGGGAGTCGGCTGGCTGGCCCAGATCGGACTGTTCGTCCTCCTCGGGTTGCTGGTGAACCCGCACGATCTGGCCGGCGATATCATCCCGGCCATCGTCATCGGGCTGGTGCTGTTGCTGATCGCCCGGCCGGTGTCGGTGATCCTGTCACTGGCCGGATTCCGTATCCCGTTGCGCGAACAGCTCTTCCTGTCCTGGGCAGGCTTGCGCGGTGCGGTACCGATCGTGCTGGCCACGTTTCCGATCGTCGCGGGCGTGCCCGACAGCTACCGACTGCTCAACATCGTGTTCGTGCTCGTGGTGATCTTCACCCTGATACAGGCGCCCAGCATCCGATTCGTGGCCAACGCGCTCGGGCTGATCACCCGCGACATCACCCGCGAGATCCAGGTCGAAGCCGCACCGCTGGACGTGCTCGACGCCGAGCTGTTGACCATGACCGTGCAACCGCATTCCCGGCTGCACAACGTGACGATCCTCGAACTGCGGCTGCCTGATCCGGCGGTGATCACGCTGATCATCCGCAACGGCCGCACGTTCGTCCCGCTACCGGACACCCGTATCGCCGTCGGCGACGAGCTGCTCATCGTCACCACCAGTAAGACACGGACGGCGGCCGAAGCCCGGCTGCGCGCGGTGAGCCGGCGCGGCAAGCTCGCCTACTGGTTCGACGAGTACGGGCTCGAGGACTGACTCCGCCCGAGCTGGCACCGGTGTGGCGTCGCGCACATCCCTGCTTTCCGGTTTGAAACACAACCCTCCCCCAAGGGTAGAGTTCGCGTCGACGTAGAACGTGCCCGTCACCCCGCTCTGCCCGCACTTTGATGACGCTGCCAATCACACGTTCTGAGAATGCTTTTCACGCAACCACGCGTGTATCGACTGTGCCTACCTGCCGCGTTGAGTCGCCGCGCGATGTTGAAACGGAGTTGTGTTGAAACGATCGACCGATGCGGTGACGCCGCACGAACAGCAATCGGTGCTCGCTGCGCTCCGTTCGCCGCGCCGGTTACGTACCGAGGTCCTCGCCGGCCTCGTGGTGGCGTTGGCCCTGATCCCCGAAGCGATCTCGTTCTCGATCATCGCCGGGGTGGACCCACGGATCGGCCTGTTCGCCTCGTTCACGATGGCGGTGACCATCGCGATCGTCGGTGGCCGGCCGGCGATGATCTCGGCGGCGACCGGTGCCGTCGCCCTGGTGGTGGCCCCGCTGGTGCGCAGTCACGGCCTGGACTACCTGATCGCCACGGTCATCCTTGCCGGAGTGCTGCAGCTGGTCCTCGGCGGTCTGGGTGTCGCGAAGCTGATGCGGTTCGTGCCGCGCAGCGTGATGGTCGGCTTCGTGAACGCGTTGGCCATCCTGATCTTCCTGGCCCAGTTGCCCCATCTGCTCGGGGTGCCGTGGCTGGTCTACCCGATGGTCGCGGTCGCCATCGCCGTCATCGTGGCGCTACCGAAACTGAGTACCGCGATCCCCGCACCGCTGGTGGCCATCGTGGTGCTCACCGCCGCCAGCGTCGGATTCGGCTGGTCGATTCCCAACGTCGGTGACGAGGGGCGGTTGCCGTCGAGCCTGCCGTCTCTGCTGATTCCCAACGTCCCCTTCACCCTGCACACGCTCGGGCTCATCGCGCCCTACGCACTCGCCATGGCGGTGGTGGGCCTGCTGGAATCGCTGATGACGGCCAAGCTGGTCGACGACGTCACCGACACCCACTCCGACAAGTCCCGTGAGGCGCTGGGCCAGGGCGTCGCGAACATCGTCACCGGATTCTTCGGCGGCATGGGCGGCTGCGCCATGATCGGGCAGACCATGATCAACGTGAAGGCCTGCGGCGCCCGCACTCGGATCTCGACGTTCCTGGCCGGCGCGTTCCTGCTCGGTCTGGTCGTCGGCCTCGGCGATATCGTGGCCCGAATCCCCATGGCCGCACTGGTCGCCGTGATGATCATGGTCTCGGTCGGGACCTTCGATTGGCACAGCATCAACCCGAAAACGTTGCGGCGCATGCCCAAGAGCGAAACCGCCGTCATGCTGGCCACGGTCGCGGTCACGGTGGCGACCAGCAACCTGGCCTACGGCGTCGCTGTCGGCACCCTGACAGCCATGGTGCTGTTCGCCCGCCGGGTCGCCCATTTCACCCAGGTGGTGGACATCGACCATCCCGACGAGGACACCCGGGTGTACGCGGTCCGCGGCGAGTTGTTCTTCGCCTCCAGCAATGACCTGGTCTACCAGTTCGATTACGCCGGCGACCCCGACAACGTGATCATCGACATGAGCCAGGCTCACATCTGGGACGCGTCCACCGTGTCCACCCTGGACGCCATCACCACCAAATACGCTGCCAAGGGCAAGACCGCCACCATCGTGGGCATGAACGAGAACAGCGCAGAACGGCACGCGCGACTCAGCGGCCAACTCGCCGCGGCACACTGACCGTCACAGGGGGAAGCGTTGAGCAGCCAGGATCACCTGCAGATCGGCGAAGTCGCCGCACGAACGGAATTGTCCATCAAGACAATCCGGCACTACGACGAGGTCGGCCTGGTTGTCCCCTCGGCACGGTCCGCGGGCGGCTTCCGCCTTTACACCGCCGGCGACGTCGACCGACTACTGGCGATCCGTCGCATGAAACCGTTGGGCTTCACCCTCGACGAAATGCGAGAACTGCTCGACGCCATCGATACCCTCAACTCCCCCACCTCGACCGCCACGCAGCGCGCCGCGGCGACAACCTATCTGGCCGAATGCCATACCCGAGCCCAGGAAGCCTGCGCCAAACTCACCCGGCAACTGGCATACGCACAGGAACTGACCGAGCAACTGGCTCGCTACCGCTGAGCCGTTTGATCTGCGGGCAGGCGGGTATACCGCGCGCATGCCGATGTCGAGCCCTTTTGCGGTCCTGTTCGACGTTGACGGAACGCTCGTCGACACGAACTACCTGCACGTGCACGCCTGGGCGCGCGCGTTCCGCGAGGAGAACATCGACGTGGAGTCTTGGCGGATCCACCGCAGCATCGGCATGGATGGTGACAGCCTGGTGGCAAACCTGTCCGGGGATGCGAGTGACGCTGCGCAGCAACGCCTCAAGGACCGGCACAGCAGCCTCTACAAAGACAGCACGGACCTGATCGTCCGGCTTCCCGGAGCCCGCGAATTGCTCCACCATCTCGCAGAGCGAGGGGTGCGGGTCGTGCTCGCCAGCTCCGCGCCGGAAGACGAACTCGCCATCACCCGAAAGATTCTCGACAGCGACGACGCCATCGCGGCAGCGACGTCATCGAAAGATGTCGACACGGCCAAGCCCGACCCGGACATCGTCGAGGTGGCCTTGAAGCGCGCCGGCGTGTCCGCCGAGCAGGCGGTCTTTGTCGGCGACGCAGTGTGGGACGGCGAAGCCGCCACCCGCACCGGCGTACCGTTCGTCGGCGTACGGTGCGGCGGAGTCGCCGACTCTGAGCTCGAAAAAGCAGGTGCACAAGCGGTTTTCGATGACCCACTCGAGCTTCTGCGGCGACTGGACACCACTGTCATCGGCGCTCATCTCCACGGCGACGTCCACCCGAAGAAGTGAGGGCGACGGGCGCGTCGACTTGACCACAAAGGTCGAACATGTGTTCTAATGTTCCTCGCCGCCCATCCCGCTCAGTGCGGGCGATGTCCGAAAAGGAGTTCGCCGTGACGATGACTGTAGACGCTCAGGCCCCAGAAACCTCACCTGCCGATTTCGACACTCCCGACGACCTGACCACTCCACCCGAGAACACCACACCCGTCGTAGAGGTCCCTGCCGACGAGAAGCCGCGGAAGACCCCGGCCAAGAAAGCGCCGGCCAAGAAAGCCAAGACCATCGAGCTGACGCTCACCGTCACCGGCACCGCCGACGGTGAATGGCACGCCGAACTCAAGCAGGGCACCACCTACCTGGCGCGCAACGTCGCGGTCGCTGCTGCTGCCGTCTCGCGCGCGGCCAAGGAGCTGCACGAGGACCTCTCCACGCCCATCGACGAGGTGATCGAGGAGGCCCGATCACAGCAGGCCGCCAAGGTCGCCGCTCTCGAAGCCGAACTCGAAGCCGCGCGAAAGGTCTTGTCCGACTTGGAGTGAGGTCGACATTGCCATATGCCGGGCACGTTCAGAACCGGCCCGGTTCGGCCTTGTGGAGGCCTCACCGCTGTCTGGCCGATCGTCAATCTCTTAACGATCGGCCGTGGGCGTTGGTTCTCCGGCAGGCCGTCAAAGCCTGCCGGTCGACCAATAGAGAAATCGATCGATCTGAAGGAGAGAGTGCGGGCCGACAGGATCGAACTCTCCACACCGCTCTCACGGCGAGGGCTTTACAGGCCCCTGCAACACCAGTCGCTGACCCGCATGGTTGGCGGTTGATGCGAGCCTCGGGCTCCCGCCAACGGGTTCAAGCCGTTGCACCGCCTCCACACCGGAGATACTTCGTCGAGGCGGAGGGATTCGAACCCGCGACGTCCGGTGCCCAAAACCGGCACTCTGGCCAAGCTGAGCTACCCCCCGCAGAGCCGGTGCGGGCACAAGCGCGCTAACCCTCGGCGGTATTTCGCCAGAGCCACGGTCAGCGGCGCGCATAGCTCATACTTTCAAGATAGATTGCCGTGCAACGGGTTTCGGCAAGGAATCTGCGGAGGGTGGAGGACTCGAACCCCTACCTGTGACGGCACCCCAGTATTCGACGCCGGTTGCAGACCATTCCCGCAGCACCGTCCCAAGCGGAGGTCTGCAGGCTGGGACTGCCATCACGGAGCCGGACCACACCCGCCGGCAACGGGGCGCCAGCCCAGCCGAGTTAGACGTCCAACGCTCAGCGCGAGGTGCTCGATGATCGACGGCAGTTGAACACAGAGCAAAGGTAGCTCCAACGCGCGACTTGTTCCATGCAATAACTGTCATCCACGTCAGTGGCGTGTCGTAGCATCCCGCTCATGTACAGGGGGATTCACCGCCTGGGTGGCGTTCACCCCCACGCGCGCCGGATAAGTGCGCCCGCAACGACTGGCGGGGCTACGCGCACCTACCGCGTCGCTGAAACCCCTTACGCCGGAGAAGCTCCACGACTGCCACTCCCCGAAAGGAACCATCCATGGACCTGCTGCGCCGCAATTACGACCTTGTCGCCACCGTGAGCACGGGCGCCACGTTCCTCGTCCTGGATACGACCGTCGGCCTGCCCTGGTGGATGTGGGCCGCATATGGCGTTGTGGTCGCCGCCCAACTCGGCAACCGCATGATCAACGGCTGGTCGCGGTGAGTCGTCAATCCGCCAGAACATCCACCGACCTTTGTTCGGTCTTCTCGCCTCGCTTGCTCAGGAGGGCCACCGCTGGGGCCACCTTCGTGCTGCTGTTCGTCGCGGGATGCGGTGCCAGTACCGACACTGCCGGCCCCACAGGGATATCGGCCACTTCCAATGTGACGCCGGACGCCGAGATGGAGCAGTGGGAGAAGTCATTCTGGCCAGTCCACGCCCGGCTCAGCGTCACCTTGGGCCTCGTGGGCCGCGCGAGTCTGGACTTCGACGTGGCCGCCACACACCGAGCGTGCCGCGAACTCGACGATGCCTCCCAGATGCTTTCTGACGTGCTGCCCAGCCCGGACCGAATCGTCGACAAGACCTCATCAGCACGGTCGATCACTTCCGCGAGGTATCGCGTCAGTGCCTGCAGTTGAATCCGATCACCGAAGCTGGCTTCGTCGAAATCAGGCCGCACATTGATCAAGCGGTCGATGGTCTGAACAAAGCCGTGAGGAGGCTGGATAAATTGCGTCAAAGTGGGAAGTTCTGAACGGGCTCGAAGGTGCGCGAAAGATCTTGTCCGACTTGGAGTGAGGCACTTCAGGTCGGAAAGATTCGCCTTTCGTCAGGGCGCGGGCGCGAGCGTGTCCGGGCACAACTCATGCTGTGCGGCAACCACCATCGGAGGGTTTGCCCAGCCGATCAGCTCCCACGACATGAGGACATTTTCGGGCGTTGAACCGCCGTAGCGAAGCTTGTCGCAGATGGTACGACCGAGCGTCAGTAAGGATGTCGTGGGCAGTGTGCAACTTTGGGTTCCTCAGCCTCGCCGAAGTGCAGGCTGTGGACTGATCGCGGCCAACCGGCCCGACTTTGATCCGCAGTCTCATCGCGGAAACGAGGCAGACAGCAAACCAATAACCCGCCCCGACCGAAGTCAGAGCGAGTTTTTCAAACCTGAGGCTAAGGGGATTCGAACCCCCGGCCCCCACGGCCAGTGTGACTTTGACCGTTCTGCGCCTTCCATCACACGAAGCCGTACGGGATCATTCTCGCGCCACGGAACTATCGGTCGCGGCGTGTGGGCAGAGGGGTTTCGCTTGCGGACTGCATAATCCCCACCCCTTGCCCATCAAGTATGCATTTCGTACTCTAAAAGAGTACGATCCGCATACTTGACAGGAGGCGCCGTGGCACAAGACCACAGCACTCCTCTTCCCCCTGCGCTGGCTCGGATCCCGCTGCGGACGATACGGCCGCGCGACGCCACGGCCGTGTATCCACACCCCCGAGCCCAGCTCGCGCGTCTGGCCGAGCGCGGATTGCTACACCGCCTCGCAGACGGCTACTACGCCGTGGTGCCCCAAGACATGGTGGGACACAAGTGGATGCCCGGCCTGGAAGCTGCCGCCGCCGGAATCGGCGCAGCGGTTTACGGAGCGGACGACGTCGTTGTGATGGGTATTAGTGCCGCGCGTCTACACGGGGCGATTCCGCGGGCACTGGCGACCGCGATCATTGCAGTGCCACAACAACATCGGCCGGTTACCCTCGCGGACCGGCCGGCGATCGTGCGATTCGTCAAACGCCAGACCAGCAAGCTGGACGCCGAGCTCATTCGCACCGAGCTTGGGCCGACATTGGTGACCACGCCGGAGCAGAGCGTGCTCGATCTAGCGCATCGCCCAGGTCTCGGCGCTGCGGAAACCGACGTTCCTGCAGCCGTTGCCGCGCTGTATGCACGCTGCGATAAGACCCGACTACGAACATTGGCAACCGAACAGCGTCGGCTAGCACCCCTGCGTCGGGCCGAAGGCTGGGCACTAGCAAGATAATGAACCTCGACGAACGCGACGCGGTGGCAACACAATTCGGTGTCGCCGCCGAACAAGTCGAACGCGATCACTTGATCTCGCATCTGCTGGCGTTCCTGAGTCGACAGTTCGGTGACCGGATCCAATTCATCGGCGGGACGGCGCTGGCCCGCACGCATCTCCCGGATGGACGGCTTAGCGAGGACATCGACCTCATCGCCCTGGGCGACCGCAAGCAGGTTGCGCTGGACCTGGACGTCGCGCTCCCCCGCTCGGTGGCCCGTAGTCACGGCCGGCTCACCGTCGAACCTGAGCTGAGCTGGACCGCCGATACCCTGCCAGTGCTGCTGCGCCCCGCGGACGGCCGGCCGGTACGACTACAACTGCTCTCGTCCCGGGATCGCATTCTGTGGCCGACTGAACACCGCGCCCTGGTCCAGCTACGCCGACGCGCCACCCGCCGAGCTTTTGGTACCCACCCTGCCCGCGTTCGCCGCATCGAAGACCGCGACATGGGCCGATCGACACGCCGCCCGCGACCTCTGGGACCTATGGGCGCTCAGCGAGATCGGGGCCATCGACCCCGTCGCGGCCGCGTTGTTCAGACGCTACGGCCCCACCAACAAGAACCCGGGGGCATATCTATTTCGCACCGCGCCATCGGACGCGGACTGGCACGCCCAGCTGGCGCAACAGACCCTTCTGACGGTCGCGGCGAAGGAAGCCCTCGCCGCAGTGCGCACCGCCTGGCATAAGGCCACCGAGGCTTCCTAGACGGTATGGGTGACCGTCGGCGTTAAGTCGGGGGTTGCGGGCCGGGGCCCCACTCACCCATGTTCGTGGGTTA
>NZ_LQPP01000053.1 GCF_002102345.1 Mycolicibacterium peregrinum | reverse complement strand
AGCCTCGGCCACCAACCGGTCCACCAGAGCCGCGTCGGCGATATCGCCCTGCACCAACCGAACCCGATCGGCGACCGACGCCAGAGACTCCTGACTACCCGCATAGGTCATCGCATCGAGCACCGTCACCGAGGTGGTCTGCGCCTCGCCGATAGCAAGACGCACAAAGTTCGCACCGATGAACCCGGCGCCGCCGGTGACCAGTAACCGCATGCGCCAACCCTAACCGGTCGCGCCTACATACAACTTCACGAACGCCAACCAGCGTTCGACGACGGCAATACGTTTCAGGTCAAACAGGCTGTGCCTGAAGGAATTACGCAGAAGCACCTGAAAAGAGTACGAGGGCCTCAGGCGGCCCCAGTCCAATCGCATTTGCACATCGGTGGATTCGTCGCTCAGCACCCAAAGGGAGTAGATCAGCCCCACCGCTCTGGTTTGACAGCCATCGCGGTTTGCTAATTTCCATCGCGCGTGGGCAGCAACCGGCGCCGTTCCGCCAGCACCAACTGCCGCCGAATCAGAAACAGCGGAAACGCCACACTCACGGCGATCACCGCACTGAGCACGATGTAGATCCACACCTTCGGGATCCCGATCCGACGCGCCTCCACGATCATGAACACGAACGCCGCCAACCCGAACAGCAGCAGGTCGTTGGTGAGCGAGGACGACCCATAATTGGCGTAGCCACTCTTGAAGAACTCGATCAGGCTGGTGCTTTCCGTGGTGAAGAAACCAATGTTGTTCCACCAGGTGCCGACCAGTGCCACCACGGCGATCACGCCGTAGACGCCGCACAGAATCTTGTCGTTTCTCGTCAGCTCCGCCATCGTCACGCCTCCCCGTCGGACCGATCAGTCCAGGTCAACCTATCGATCCGGCGGCCATGGGGGGCCTGTTTGCGCCCCAACTTGGTGAGTGAGTACTCTCTCACCATGTCATCCGGGCGTGACCGGCTCCTGGCCACAGCACTGAAGCTGTTCGCCGCCAAGGGGTATGCCGCCACGTCGGTGGCTCACATTCAGCAAGCCGCCGGCCTGGCACCTGGCTCGGGGGCGCTCTACAAGCACTTCGGCTCCAAGCGGGAACTGCTCGAGTCCGCGGTGTCACACCGCATCGACGCGATCGTGAGCGCCCGGGAGCAGTACGACGCGGGCCACCCGAAGACCACCGAAGAGGCGGTTCGTAGTGCCGGGCAACTGATCTGGGCCAACCTGACGCAGAGTGAGGAACTGCTGCGGGTCATGCTGCGGGAACCCGACGAGCTCGGTGACCTCGACGAGAAGACGTGGCAGGTCATCACCGACAACGCCTATCAACGATTCGCCGATGAACTGGCCGCGTCGAATCGCTCAGGCCGTACCCAGATCCCCGATCCCGAGGCCACCGCGGCCGTCGCGATCTCCGCACTGTCCTATGCCGCGACGCTGCAGGCGCTGACCAAACGCTCTCCGGGCAACGTCGACAACGATCGCTTCTTCGAGGCCTGGGTCACCCAGACCGTCAGCGTGATCGAACAGCACCGCTCGTAAAACGACCGAACACCAACATATTTCAGGAGCAAACCGTGACGTTCTCCATGCAACTGAGCGACGACGTGATCGAGGTCCGCGACTGGGTGCACCAGTTCGCCGCCGAGGTGGTGCGTCCGGCCGCCGCGGAATGGGACGAGCGCGAGGAGACCCCGTGGCCCGTCATCCAGGAGGCCGCCAAGGTCGGGCTGTATTCACCCGAACTGTTCGCTCAGCAGGCCGCCGAGCCCACCGGGCTCGGCATGCTGACCGTATTCGAGGAGCTCTTCTGGGGTGACGCCGGCATCGCCCTGTCGATCCTCGGCACCGGGCTGGCCGCAGCGGCATTGGCGGGCAACGGAACTCCCGAACAGCTGGGCCGCTGGCTGCCCGAGATGTTCGGCACCGCCGACGCGCCCCACCTCGGCGCATTCTGTTCGTCCGAACCCGACGCGGGATCCGACGTCGGCGCCATCCGCACCCGCGCCCGCTTCGACGAGGCGACCCGCGAGTGGGTGCTCAACGGCACCAAGACCTGGGCCACCAACGGCGGCATCGCCAACGTCCACATCGTGGTCGCCTCGGTGTACCCCGAACTCGGGTCCCGCGGCCAGGCCACCTTCATCATCCCGCCGGAGACCCACGGCTTCACGCAGGGCCAGAAGTTCAAGAAGCACGGCATCCGCGCCTCCCACACCGCCGAGGTGGTGCTCGACAACGTCCGCCTGTCCGAGGATCTCATCCTGGGCGGTCGGGAGAAGTTCGAGGAGCGCATCGCCCGCGTGAAATCGGGCGCCTCCGCCGGTGGCCAGGCAGCGATGAAGACCTTCGAGCGCACCCGGCCCACCGTGGGCGCGATGGCGGTCGGCGTCGCCCGCGCCGCCTACGAATACGCACTCGATTACGCCTGCCAACGTGAGCAATTCGGCCGCAAGATCGGCGAGTTCCAGGCCGTCGCCTTCAAGCTCGCCGACATGAAGAGCCGTATCGACGCCGCCCGGATGCTGGTGTGGCGCGCGGGCTGGATGGCCCGCAACAACCAGCCCTTCGACAACGCCGAGGGCTCGATGGCCAAGCTGGTGGCCAGTGAGACCGCGGTCTACGTGACCGATGAGGCGATCCAGATCCTCGGCGGCAACGGCTACACCCGCGACTACCCGGTCGAGCGGATGCATCGCGACGCCAAGATCTTCACGATCTTCGAGGGCACCAGCGAGATCCAGCGCCTGGTGATCTCCCGGGCCATCACCGGCCTGTCGATCCGGTAGGCAGCCGCGGCTACTTGCCGGTGCGCTCACGGTGTTTGCACCCGGGCCAGCAGCAGGGTCGCCGCTGTCCCTCCTCCAACTCCTCCTGTGTGCGGCGGATTCGTCGCTCGCGCGTTACCTGCTGCTTGGCGTCCTCGACCCAGCAGATGAACTCGTTGCGCGCGAGCGGCGTGATATCCCGCCACGCCTCCAGTGCTGTGGCATTTCCGATCAGGGCCTCACGCAGGTCTGTCGGCAACTTGTGCACGACCCCGCCAGGCACCCGTTGGCCAGTCATCCGGCCAGGTTAAGCCCCGCAGCTCAGCAACACAGTTGCGACACGACATTGCCCTTACCGTGACCTTAGAAGGGTCTTATTTTTCTTAGAGTTGGTGTACGGTGGGTTCCCAGGGGCGGTTGTGAGCACGGCCACACCGTGTAATCGCAGGTCAGAATTCCCCGACCAGCCGCCTCGCAGTGACGGAAAGGAACCCGACATGCAGCCTGCAGCAGCCACCCGGATCGCTCTTGTCACCGGTGCATCGCGGGGTATCGGCGCCGACGTCGCACAGCAGCTCGCCGGCCCGGATACCCACGTGGTCGTCAACTACCGGGAGAAGGCCAAACGCGCCAACACGGTCGTCGACGCCATCCGACGCGCGGGCGGCCGCGCCTCCAGCCTGGGGGCCGACATCACCGACGAGGCTGCCGCCGCAGCGATGATCGAGCGCGTGGGCCGCGAGTTCGGCCGCCTCGACGTCCTGGTACTCAACGCGTCGACCGGACTGCAGCTGGGCACCGATCCGGGCTATGCGATGCGGCTGAACCGCGATGCCCAACGCCGGCTGGCCAAGCTGGCGCTGCCACTGATGCCGGTGGGCGGTCAGATCGTGTTCGTCACCAGCCATCAGGCCCACTTCTACCCGAACAAGGCCGTGCCGAAGGGCTACGCGGCGACCGCCGCGAGCAAGCGCGCCGGCGAGACCGCGCTCTATGCCATGCGCTCGGAATTCGACCGGCGGGGAATCGATTTCACCGTGGTCTCCGGCGAGGTGATGTCCGACCGCGAGTTGGCGACGACCATCGCTCGGGCCGCGTCTGCTCCGTACCCGTCCGGGATTGTCTACGCCGGCGGGCCCGACTTTCTGTGCCAGATGTCGGCCTGACAGGTAACGGATAGCTCAAACCTACTGCGGGACAGCAGTATTCGCCTGCAACTGATCGCGGACCGCGTCCCCCAATGCGCTCGTGGTCGAGGTTCCACCCATGTCCGGGGTCAGGATGTCGCCTCCGCGGGCCAGCACATCTTCGACAGCTTTCAAGATCGCCGCTGCAGCGTCAGGTTGACCCAGGTGGTCGAGCATCAGCGACGCGCTCCAGATCTGCCCGATCGGATTGGCGATACCACGTCCGGCAATGTCGGGCGCCGAACCGTGAACTGGCTCGAACAGACTCGGAAAACGCCGTTCCGGGTTGATGTTTCCGCTGGGAGCGATGCCGATGGTGCCGGTGCACGCGGGCCCCAGGTCAGACAGGATGTCACCGAAGAGGTTGCTGGCGACAACCACGTCGAACCAGTCGGGGTGCAGAACGAAATTCGCCGCGAGAATGTCGATGTGGAACTTGTCCACCTCGACATCGGGGAACCGCTCACTCATCTGCTCGACGCGCTCGTCCCAGTACGGCATCGTGATCGAGATACCGTTGCTTTTCGTCGCCGAGGTCAGGTGCCTGTCGGGTCGGCGTTGGGCAAGCTCGAACGCATACTTGAGGATCCGGTCGACGCCGACTCTGGTCATCACCGTCTCTTGCACCACCGTCTCGCGGTCCGTGCCCTCGAACATCCTGCCGCCGATACTCGAGTACTCGCCCTCGGTGTTCTCCCGGACGACGACGAAGTCGACGTCGCCAGGTGCTCGGCCGGCGAGCGGACTTCGCACCCCCGGCATCAATTTGACCGGTCGCAGGTTGACGTACTGGTCGAAGTGCCGACGGAACTGCAGGAGGCTGCCCCACAGCGAAATATGGTCGGGGACAACGTCCGGCCATCCGACAGCGCCGAAGAAGATCGCGTCGAACCGGCTCAGTTCGTCGAACCACCCGTCGGGCAGCATGGCGCCGGTGTCGGTGTAGTACTCGGCACAGGCGTAGTCGAATTGTTCATAGTCGATGGCGAAACCGAAGGCGGTCGCTGCCGCGTCCAACACCTTGAGACCTTCGGGCACCACTTCCTTACCGATACCGTCGCCCGGGATCACTGCAAGCCGGTGGGTGGTGGTCATTCCGCCACCTTACGTTTCGGCGATTGGCTGCCAACGAAAGCGAGGGGCACCCGCTGTGGGGGTGCCCCTCGCTTGTGCCGGGTGTCAGCGGCCGTTGCCGAATGTCGGTGTGACGGCGCCGGTGCTGGCATGCTGCTGGATGTCGTGCACCCACTGGTGATGGGTGATGTCAGCTTGCGCCGGGGCCGCCAGGCCGACGATGGCGGCGGCGAAACCGGTGGCGATCATGCTCGCAAAACCAAACTTCTTCATGTCGAAGCCCTTCGTTCTGGGCGTTCGAGCCGTGGCGTGAGTGTCGCGGTTCGGACGTCTCGTCCACCGGTTCGGGGAATTCCTACCCGGTCTGGCTCTCACAACGCACTGGTCAGCGCGGTTAATTCCGCTGGCAGAAATTGAGCGGCGGTTGGCAGCAATGACCAACCCACAGGTTCGGGCAGGACCTCAGCGCGTCGCGGCCAGGACCGCGAGCTCGGTACGGGTCCGGCAACCCGTCGTCGCCAGCGCCCGGCTGACGTACTTCTTCACGGTGTCCTCGGTCAGACACAACGTCGTCGAGATCTGCGCGTTGGTCTGGCCGCGGGCCAACAATGCGACCACATCACGCTGCCGCTGCGGCAGCTGCGCCAGCGGATCCGCGCGGGCGGCGGGCATCAGCGGACGCGCCAGGCCACGCAGGCGCCGGCACAGTAACCGCAGCGCCGAGGCGTCCCGCGCATCGACCGCGTCCGGATCCGGATCGAACAACCCGAGCAGGCCGTGTGCGGCACCGCCGATCGGGAACGTGAACGCGTTGCACGACTGCAGGCCGGCCCGGTGCAGAAACTGCTCGACGTAGGCAGCGGCGGACGCGGGCACAGCGAGCTCTCGCAGGCTGACCGACCCCGCCGTGCGCAGCTGCTGCAACGCGATCGGGGTGGCGAAGACATCGTGCCCGCGCCATCTGGCCATGTAGTCGTCCAGCAGCGCATTGTCGTAGTCGGTGGTGATGGGATCGGTATCCGCGAACGCGCCCGCCACGGTCGGCCCGGCGAAGAACGTGACCCCGCGGACCTCGAACACTTCACTGATCGCGTCCACGACCGCCCGTCGGAACTCAGGGAAGTCAGCCGCGTCGTCGCAGGCGTCGAGCACCGCGAACACCTTCTCGTAGTCTGCGGCCTGCAGCTCGGCTGTGGCACGCCTCACCCGACGAGTAAACGACGACGGGCGCCGAATTGTCCACCTTCGTGCACTGTTCGCGACGGAGCCACGGGACTAGCTTTCTGGCAAGCACACTTCGCGGCAAGGAGGCCCCGTGTCCCGACTCCGGTTCGGTTATTTCATCGCCCCGTTCCATCGGCCCGGCATCAACCCCACGTTGGCGCTGCACCGGGATCTGGAGTTCGTCGAGCATCTCGACGCGCTCGGGTACGACGAGGTCTGGATCGGCGAACACCACTCGGCGGGTAGCGAGATCATCAGCTCACCCGAGGTGTTCATCGCCGCGGCGGCCGCGCGGGCCAAGCGGATCACGTTCGGCACCGGCGTGATCTCGCTGTCGTACCACAACCCGCTGTGGGCGGCCGACCGGTTGATGCTGCTCGACCACCTCACCCACGGCCGCATCATCGGCGGCGTCGGGCCGGGCTCCCTGCCCACCGACTCGGCCATGATCGGGCTGAACCCCACCGACACCCGCGAACTCCTTGAGACCAACCTGGACATCATGGTGCGCCTGCTCGCCGGAGAGACGGTGAGCGCCAAGACCGCCACGCACGAATTGTTCGATGCCAAACTGCAATTGGCACCGTACTCCGAGGGCGGGATCCCACTGTCGGTCGCTGCAGTAGCGTCTCCGACCGGCGCGCGGCTGGCGGGCAAGCACGGCATCGGGTTGCTGTCGATCGGCGCGACGTTGAGCGAGGCCGGTTTCGATGCGCTGGCGCACCACTGGAACATCGCCGAGGAGCGTGCCGCGGCGTTCGGCAGCACAATCGACCGCCGCAACTGGTCGCTGGTCGGACCGTTCCACGTCGCCGAGACCGATACGCAAGCCCGTGCCGAGGTCCGCCACGGCATCGAGGCGTGGTTCAACTACTTCCAAAAGGTCGCGGCCTTCCCGCAGATGACCATGCCGGGAGACACCATCGACGGAATGATCGACACGATCAACGAACGCGGTGCCGGCGTGATCGGAACGCCGGAACGGGCGCGCGCGCAGGTACAGCGGCTATGGGAGCAGTCCGGCGGTTTCGGATCCATGTTGCAGATGGCCGCCGACTGGGCCAACCCCGCCGCCACCCGACGCTCGGCGGAACTGTTCGCCGAAGAGGTCATGCCGCACTTCCAGGGGCAGGCCCAGCCCACCCTGGACGCCGCAGCGCGCGCCGGGCAGGTGCGTGACGGGCTGGCCCAGTCTCAGATCGACGCGATCGCGCATATGGCGCAGAAGTACGAGGCTGAAAAGGCTGACAACTAAACAGTTTCGCGAAGCGTCGGCGCGTCGCTTTCTACAGCTGGGCTGCTTCTCCGTAGGCATCGCGACCCGGAGGTGGAAAACGGCGCGTGCAGCCCCTTCACAGCGTGGCTTGGGAGTACTACATTCCGTAGTAGACAACTCTTAGGGGGCCGGATGCGGTGGCGGGGTGTAAGTCATGTCGAGTTCGCGGTCTTGGACTACGACGAATCGATCAAGTTCTACGACGCGATGTTGGGCTGGCTCGGATACCACAGCTTCTCCTCGTTGAACATGGAGTACCAGTCGATCTACTACATGACGCGATTCCTCAACCCGCACAGCTACATCGGAATTCAGCCCGCATTCACCGGCGGCAAGCTCACCCATACCGACCAGGCCGTCGGGATCAACCACATCGCACTGTGGGCCCGAAACCGCAAGGAAGTTGACCGCTTTCATCGCGAGTTCCTGATCGCCCGGGGCATCCCGGTAACAGACGAGCCGAAGGACTACCCGCAGTACTGGCCCGGCTATTACGCGGTGTTCTTCGACGACCCGACCAACGGCATCCACTGGGAGTTGGCCTGGGTGCCGAGAGTTCCATCCCCGCGACAGATCTGGTCTTTCTACCGGACCATGCGGGCCTTCGGTAAGCAGCGTCCCGACCTCGCGAACTCAGTGCCCGGCATCACGCTGCAGGCGATGCGGACGCTGCCGGGAAAGTGACCGTCACGCTCACGCCAGCGCGACACCCAGTTCCTCGGCGAACACCTTGATCATGTGCTGAACCGCAATTTCGTTGCGGCCGATGATCATATGGTCATGCTGGCCGTGCCGGACCCCTTCACCGCACTGCGGCAGCATGGCGAAGTCCTCATCGCGCACCGCAGCGTGAACTCCTTCGTAGATCGCGTCATAGCCGGCCCGCATGTCGTCAGTCGTCGCCGGGACCCGGCCCATCCAGCTGTGCCGGACCGTGCAGCGGGTGGGCTCCCCTTCGGGCAGCATGTCGATGATCTCCACGCCGACCGGACTGTTCGCCAGGATGAGGTTGGGATACACCCAATAGATGACACCCATGTTGGCCGACGGGTCGAATGAGCCACTCGGATCATCGGAGAGATTCTTGATCCAGTTGAACGGGAAGCCGATTCGGTGGTGCTTGCCGAACTCGTCATAAATGGCGGTGTTCGGCAGGGTGTTCTGCCCGATCAGGCTCTCACCGTGGACGAACGGGAAGTGGTAGCCCTCCGCGAACGCCTCGAGCGCGCCTTTCCACGACACTTCCGAGGAGAACTCGCGGTCGGTGTGATAGCCGTAGGCCTCGTAGTTCCATTGCGCGAGTTCGGGACCGAGCGGGCCCAGGTGAGCGTCGAGGTCGATGGTCGCGTCCGCGGTCAGCACGGCCCAGACAAAGCCGTGACGCTCCTCGGACGGCAACTCCACCAGTCCGTATTCGGCGGGGTCCATCGAGTCGAAGCCCGCCTTGCCCGGCACCATGAACAACTCACCGGTGTTGCGGTAGGTCCATGCGTGATACGGGCAGACGAACCGTGACGCGTTGCCTGATCCGCAGGCCGGCATGGCACCGCGGTGACGGCAGTAGTTGAGGAACACGTGGCTGGCGCCGGTGCGGTCCCGGGTGACCAGCAACGAGTCCCCGAGCACCGAGCGGACGACGAAGTCGTTCTTCTCGGCGATCTGAGCCGACGGCACGATCGCCAGCGGGACCCGGCGCAGAATCTGGGATTCCTCGATCTCGGTGATCTTCGGGTCGCGGTAGTAGTGCAGGGGCACCTTCAGCACCCGGTCTGCCATATCCGTTGTCCCATCGACGGCATGCCGCAGAGCGCGACGGGTCAGTTCTTCATCGGTGCTGCTCACCGGGACGACAGTCATGAGCTGACCATACAGTGACCATTGACTGTATTGTCAAGAACTGAACGCCGATCATGGGACGATCGACGGATGCGTAGGCACGGCTGGTCGGGAGACATTCCCGCCGACGACGACGAAGCCGTCCGCCGCATCATCGGTGCGGCCAGACAGGCGATCGATGCGCGCGGCACCGTGAGCGTGTCCGAAGTGGCCCAGACACTCGGGGTGACCCGCCAGACGATCTACCGCTACTTCCCCACACTGGAGAGCCTCATGGCCGCCACCGCCGTGTCGTCGGTGGACGGCTTCCTCGATCGCCTGGCCGAGCAACTGGGATCGATCACCGACCCCAGCGAAGCCGTCGTCGAAGGCATCGCCTACACCGCGGAGCAGATTCCGCACGACCGATACCTCAGCCTGGTCCTGCAGCCCGGCAAGGCCAGCGCGTTCACGGCGGGAGTTACCTCTGACCTCGCCATCGAATTCGGCAAGTCGATTCTGCGCAGATTCGACATCGATTGGGCCACAGTTGGATTCGACGGAGATGCGCTCGATCAGCTGGTCGAGTTCATGCTGAGGACCCTGCAGTCGTTCATCATCGATCCCGGTGGACCGTCGCGTCGCGACACGGGACTGCGTACCTACCTACGGGATTGGGTGGCGCCGGCCGTTTCGGCCCGCACGACCTACCCGTCGTCGCCGGCCCCGTGATTCGGGTTGGTGCAGATGGTGCCCTCACACGGCACATCTGAGCCGTCACCGTTGGGGTTGGGCATCACCGCCCCGCCGTTCTCATCCGGATTGTCACCGGCCCCGTGATTCGGATTGGTGCAGATCGTGCCCTCACACGGCACGTCCGATCCGTCGCCATTCGGATTGGGCATCACCGCCCCGCCGTTCTCATCCGGATTGTCACCGGCCCCGTGATTCGGATTGGTGCAGATGGTCCCCTCACACGGCACCATCGAACCGTCCCCATTCGGATTGGGCATCATCCGCTGCGTGGTTTGCCCAGGTCCGGCGGGCGCCGGCGCGGTAGCCGGAGACTTGACCGGGCCATGCTGACTGGAAGTGGACTCGGCAGGGACGGGGCTGGTGGTCGGGGCCTGATCAGTCGACGAGCTGCTGCATGCGGCGACACCAAAGACCGCCAGTGCAGCCGCGGCTGCGGCCATACATCGCACGAGCTTCATGAGGGCGACGGTAGCAGCTAACTACAAAGCATGCTGTCGCTTGCCGTGAAACTTTCGAACCAAGGTCCGAACAGCCGGATTCACAACCTAATTCGGCTGTAGGCCAGACGGGACCACACCGCAACCCAGGAATGCAGCAACCGGCGAGATCCCCACAGGGATCTGTGCTTCACCGCACCAGATAACGAGCGGTCACCCGCCACGCTTTCGAAAAACTGTTGAATTGTCAACAATCTTCGTTGCCGAGACGCCCGTCAAGTGCGGGATGCTGCGACCAATCATCTTGGGCCGCACCATAGAACATCGCCTGCTCAACTGCGGCCAATGCGTTGCGGTACCACCTGGACGAACCGGTCGCGAACCGGCACTTTGCGGGCCCAGCCCTCCCCTGCCCCGAACCCAGCAACGTACGTCGGCATCCACCGGGTTCATGTCGGATGTCCGTAGCACAGGCGTACGCTCACCCACGTGGTCGACCTCTCGTACGTCATCGCCGGATCCGAAGCCACCGGCGGCGCCGGCCTGCAAGCCGACCTTCGCACGTTTCAGGAGTTCGGCACCTACGGTGTGGGCACGGTGACCTGCATCGTGTCGTTCGACCCCAAGGCGGACTGGGGCCACCGGTTCGTCCCCGTCGATCCGCAGGTCATCGCCGATCAGATCGAGGCGGCGACGTCGGCGTACAACCTCGATGTCGTCAAGATCGGCATGCTCGGCACCCCCGCAACCATCGACGTCGTCGCTGAGGCTCTCGCCCAGCAATCGTGGCGGCACATCGTTGTCGATCCCGTCTTGATCTGCAAAGGACAAGAACCCGGCGCTGCTCTCGACACCGACACCGCACTGCGGAGCCAGATCCTGCCGCTGGCGACGGTCACCACGCCGAACCTGTTCGAGGCGCGCACCCTCGCCGGGATGGACGACATCTCCTCGATCGACGATCTCGTCGAGGCAGCCCGGCGCATTGCCGACCTCGGCCCCACGTATGTCCTGGTGAAGGGCGGGGTCGAGTTTCCCGGCGACGACGCGGTCGACGTTCTCTTCGACGGCAAGGACGCCGAGGTTCTGCGCGCGCCGAAGGTCGGCGACGCCCGCGTCGCCGGTGCGGGATGCACGTTGGCGGCAGCGATCACTGCCGCCCTGGCCAAGGGATCCAGCGTCCCGGAGGCGGTACGCCTGGCCAAGGACTTCACCACGGCCGGAATCGTCGATCGGATCAGCGGCAATGCGCCGTTCGACACGGTGTGGCAGGGTGCGGGCCGCGCACCTCGCTGATGCCGGTCAGCTGGGCGCGATGCCCAATGCCCGGGCCAGGGACTCGTAGATCCTGAACGTGTCCTCGTCATAGACCTGAAGCAGAACCTCCGACATCTGAGGGTGCGGCGCCGAGTTCTCACCAATCACCTGGATCTGCACGTGATTCGCCCCGGCCGCCAGATGCGCGCGCAATCCATGCGCAACCGTCGCCGCGTCACCGTGGACGGCGAGCTGGTCGATCAACCGGTCGCTACCGTCGCCGGCCAGATCCTCTTCCGTGAAGCCGAGGCGCCGTAAATTGTTGGTGTAGTTCACCAATCCGAGGTACGGATGCTTGATTCGCGGACGGGCGAGAGCCCGTGCCCGGTCAGGGTCTGACTCCAGAACCACCTTCTGCTCAGGCGCCAACAACCGCTGAGACCCGAGCGCCGCCCGCGCCCGCCGGGAGTGCTCGGGCGTGACGAGGTACGGCACTGAACCGGCCGCTCGCTCGGTCGCCAGCGCCAGCATCCTGGGCCCCAGTGCGGCCAGCATCCGCTTCTCGCGGGGAATGCCGTGCTCATCAAGACCATCGAGGAACCCGTTCAGGGCAGCCATCGGGCTGCGGTAATTGCCGACCTGTTCAGGGTGCCCCACGCCGAGGCCCAGCAGCAGGCGGTCCGGATATGACCGCTGGACACGGCGGTACGCTGCTGCCAACATGGCCGCATCACCGCGGTAGATGTTGTAGATGCTGCTGGCCACCACCAAATGGTCCGTGGCGCCGAGCAGTTCATCGATGCCCGACAGGTCAGGTTCCGGGCCACCCAGCCACAGCGTCGTGTAGCCCAGGCCCTCGATCCGCTTTGCCATCTCGGGCGTTGTGGCATATGCCGGTTGCCAGACACCGAATTCACCGAGATTCACTGCATACCTCCAGTCACGCGTCGTTACGTCACGAGCGTGCCTGGATGAAAATGGACCATCAAGTCCAAACGACTTCTACCAACTCGCGGGTGCGATCAGCCGAAGGAGGCTGCGAGGCCTGGAGCAGTGGACGCCATCGGCGACTAAAAGCTCAGGCGGAAGGAAACCTTGTCGTCTGCCAGGAGGATGGGACCAGTGTGAGCTGATTTTGCCAGGGTGATGGGACCACCTGGATTGCCAGTTATG
>NZ_LQPP01000052.1 GCF_002102345.1 Mycolicibacterium peregrinum | reverse complement strand
CGTTCGGTCACGTTGCGATGCGTGATCGCAACACCCTTCGGCACACCGGTGGTGCCCGACGTGTAGATCAGATACGCGATGTCACCGGAGGCAGGCCCCGGCAGCGGGGTCATGGGGTAGGTCTCGATGCGGGGATCGTCGACATCGATGACGGGCACATCGCGCCCGTGCAGACGGTCCGCCAGGCCGGCCGAGGTGACGGCCATGATCGGTGCGGCGTCGGTGACCATGAACTCGACGCGCGCATCCGGATGCATCGGATCGATCGGCAGATACGCCGCCCCCGACTTGAGCACCGCCAGAATCGACACGATCGCCTCAACCGACCGATTCACCAACAACGCCACACACCGACCCGGACCAGCACCCTCGGAAACCAACAAGTGCGCCAACCGATTCGACGCCTCATCCAACTCCCGATACGACACCGAACGACCCTCGAACGACACCGCCACCGCATCCGGAACCCGCGCCACCTGGGCAGCGAACAACACCGGAATCGACACCGGATCCGACGCAGACCTGGCGAGCACTGCGCGGTTACCCAACTCCTCGAGCCGGGAGCGTTCGTCCTCGCCGAGCAGGTCCACCGAGGACACGGTGCGGGCCGGGTCGGCGGTCACCGCGGCCAGCACCCGCTGCAGGCGCTCGATCAGGAGATGGATGCTCGCGGTGTCGAACACATCGGTGCGGAACTCCACCATGCCGGAGATCCCCGCGTGGTCACCGTCCGACGTCCAACGCTCGGAGAGCGAGAGCGCCAAATCCATCCGGGCCGTGTGTGTCTCGGCCGCGATCGGGCTGACCTGCACATCGCCCAACGTCAGTCCGGCGGCCGGATCGCTGTGCTGCCACGGCAGGTTCTGCCAGGCCAGCATGACCTGCACCAGCGGGTGGTGGGTGAGGCTGCGGGTCGGATTGCACCGGTCAACCAACAGTTCGAAGGGCACATCCTGATGCTCGTAGGCGCCCAGGGCGCGGCGGCGCACCTGGCTTAACAGGTCGGTCACCGTGGGATCCCCGGCCAGGTCGACCCGCAGGACCAGCGTGTTGACGAAGAAGCCGACCAGTTCGTCCAGTTCGGGCTCACCGCGACCGGCGATGGTGATGCCCACGGCCACATCGGAGCTGGCGCTCAGTTGGGACAGCAACACCGCCAACGCGGTCTGCACCACCATGAAGCTTGTGACGTTGTGGTCGCGGGCGACCCGGGCGATCTGCTGCTGCAGCTGCGCCGGCCAGTCCACCAGCACGCTGGCCCCGCGGTAGTCCGCCACCGGCGGGTATGGCCGATCCGTCGGCAGTTCCAGGCGCTCGGGAAGCCCGGCAAGTTCCTGCTCCCAGTAGCCCAACTGCTCGGCGATCCGGCTGCCGGTGTCCTCCAGATCGCCCAGCTGCGCACGCTGCCACAACGTGTAGTCCACGTACTGCACGGGCAGCGGCTGCCAATCGGGAGCCCGCCCCGAGCTTCGGCTGGCATACGCAGCCCCGATATCCGCCACCAACGGTGCCACCGACCAGCCGTCGGCGGCGATGTGGTGCACGACAGCCACAAGAACATGCTCATCCGTACGCGTCCGGAACAATGTGGCCCGCAACGGAATTTCGTGCCTCAGGTCAAAGCTGCGACGGGCCACCGCGCCGATGGCGTCATCCAGCTGATCCGCCGACCATCCACCGGCATCGACGATCTGCCAACCGAAATCAGCCTGCTCGGCAGGAACCACGACCTGCTGGGAGACCCCGTCGACCGATTGGAACAGCGTGCGCAGGCTCTCCTGACGGGCCACCACATCGCCCAGCGCCGCTCCGAGGGCATCGGCATCCAGCGGCCCGTTCAGTCGCAGGCCCACCGCCATGTTGTAGATCGGCGACGGTCCCTGCAGTTGTTCCAGGAACCACAGACGCTGTTGGGCGTAGGACAACGGGATGCGTTGCGGGCGGCTCAGCACCTGGATCGGCGGGCGGGCCGCCCGCCCCTGGTTGCGGTCGAGGTAGTCGGCCAGGCGTCCGACGGCGGGGGCGTCGAAGAGATACCGCACCGGAACGTCCCTACCGAGTGCCGACTGCAAGCGCGCACACACCCGGGTGGCGATCAACGAGTCACCACCGAGTGCGAAGAAGTCGTCATCGAGGCCCACCCGATCCAGACCGAGCACCTCGGTGAAGACCTCGGCGACGGTCTTCTCGGTCGGAGTCTGCGGAGCCCGGAACACCGTGGCGGCAAACACCGGCTCCGGCAAGCCTTTTCGGTCGATCTTGCCGGACGTGGTCAGCGGGAACTCCTCGAGCACCACGATCTGGCTCGGCACCATGTACTCCGGCAACCGCGCACCCAGCCACTGCCGCACCGCGCTGACCTTGCTGTTGGTGTCGGGATCGTTGGCATAGGTGCTGCGTTGCCGGGACTCGGCCGCAGACAGGTACAGGTCGGTCAGGACCGGGCGGTGCCCCCGTCCGGCGGAGTCGATGAACACCGCGTCGACGGTGCCGGGTTCGGTACCCCAGGTCACCGCGACCTGATAGCCGTCGTCCTCGCCCAGCCGGTACAGCTGTTCCGGGGTCACCGTGTCGGCAGGGACGGGAAGAGCTTCACCCGGCGACCTTCCTGCGGCCAGGGCCTGTTCGATGGCCACATCGGCGATCACCCCGCCGCGGGGAATCGCGGCCACCCGCACGACCGTCGGACGTTGCGTCGTCAACTCGGTGTGCAACCCGCTCAGACTCGCACAGTCCTCCCACATCCACACCGGCGCACCCGCGAGCGAGCACACAGCCGTGGGCGTCTTGTGGATGACGACGTCGTAGCGGTACCGACTCAACTCGTTGTCGGACATGCCGCGCTTGACTTCGATCCCTACCCCGGCCGTTGCGCTGTTCCCGGCCGCCCAGGTAGTGAAGAACTCTGGGGCCAAGAGCAATTCAGGCTCACCCAGCACCGCGCGCTGCACCTTCTGACGGATCTCGTCGGTGTCGGCGTCCGTGGCGCTGCGCGCCAGCGCGATGCCGGTCTGGAATGCGCCCTGCAGGCTGTGGTTGCGGACGTCGCCGATGAACAGGGCACCACCGGGCGCCAGGAGTTCGACCGCCTTGTCCATGACCTCGGTCAGATATCCGGCGTTGGGGAAGTACTGGATGACCGAGTTGATGATGATCGTGTCGAAGTGGCCGAGCGGCAGCCCGTCGGTCACGTCGGCCGGCTGTGCCTGTAGTCGCACCCGGTCGCCCCACGGCCGGCCGGCGACCGCCGCCTGTAGTTTCGCGATGGTCGGCGCGGAGAAGTCCGTGCCCCAATACTCAGCGGATTCGGGAGCCACTTTCGCCAGCATCAGACCCGAGCCGACGCCGATCTCCAGCACCCGTCGCGGTTTCAGGCCGAGGATGCGATCCACGGCCGTCGAACGCCATTCGGCCATCTCCGGCAACGGAATCGGCTCACCGGTGTAGCTGCTGTTCCAACCCCGGAAGTCACTGCCGAACTCCACCGCCTCGAGATCGGCGTCATACAGTTCGTCATAGATCTGCTGCCACTGATCGACGACTTCGGCCTCGTGATCGGCGGTGCTCGTGTGATCCAGGCTGACGTAGGCAACGAGATGGTCGGCCGACTCGCTGTGAAACACCGTGGCAGCGGCCCGGGCAACCTGGGGACAGGCCAGCAGGGTGTTCTCGATCTCCCCCAGCTCGAGGCGCTGGCCACGCAGTTTGACCTGAGCGTCGGCCCGGCCCAGGTACTCGAGGCTCCCGGCCGGGGTCCAGCGCACCAGGTCCCCACTGCGATACATCCGCGAGCCAGGGGCACCAAAGGGGTTGGCCACGAACCGGTCCGCCGTCAGATCGGGCCGGCCCACATACCCGCGAGCCACCCCCGGACCGGCCAGATACAGCTCGCCGACCACCCCGACCGGCGCCGGATTCAACCGCGCATCCAGTACCTGCGCGCACACACCCGGAATCGGGGCGCCGATCCGCACGGGCTCTCCGGCGGTGAGCGCGCTCCAGATCGACCAGATGGTCACCTCGGTCGGCCCGTAGGCGTTGAACATCGCCCGCCCCGGCGCCCACGCCGCCACCAGCTCTGCCGGGCACGCCTCACCGCCGGTGACCAGAGTGGTCAACCCGTCCAGCCGGGTCCGGTCCAGCGTCGCCACCACCGTCGGGGTGATCAACGCGGCATCGACGTGCTGATCCTCGATCACGGCGGTCAATGCCTCACCGGCATAGGAATCCGGCGGTGCCACCACCAGCGCGGCGCCGGAGGACACCGCCCACAACCACTCGAACACCGAGGCATCGAACGTCGGAGCGGCCACCATCAGGATCCGGGCGCCACTGGGCACCCCCCACAGTTCACGATGTGCCGCGGCCTCACCGAGCAGACCCGCATGGGTGATCGCCACCCCCTTGGGCGTCCCCGTCGAACCCGACGTGAAGATCACATACGCCGCGTCGTCAATCCCCAAAGGCGCCAACCGGTCCGCGTCGGTGATCGGCTCAGCGGACCATCCCGTCAGATCGAGGCCATCGGTCCGCAACACCGGGCGCGTCCCGGCGCCGGACAGGGTGTCGGTATCGCGCGTCAGCACACACACGGCGTCGACGGTGTCGAACACCGCGGCGATCCGCTCAGCCGGATGCGACCGATCCACCGGCACATACACCCCACCCGCCTTGAGCACCGCCCACCACGCCACCACCAACTCCACCGAACGGCCCATCGCCACACCCACCGCACGCTCAGGACCCACCCCCGCACCAACCAACACCCGCGCCAACCGATTCGACACCTCATCCAGCTCCCGATACGACAACACCCGCTGCCCATCGACAACCGCCACACCATCCGGATCCGCAACCACCGCAGCAGCCAACAACTCCGAACCCAAACCCACCGGCGCCACAACCCCAGCACCAGACCAACCACCCAAAACCAAATCCCGCTCATCACCATCAAGCAGGCCAACCTCACCCACCACCACCGACGAGTCAGCCACCACAACCTCAAGCACCCGACCGAACCAACCCACCAACCGCTCAATACTCGACCGGTCATACAAATCCGTGGCATAGGTGACCATCCCGGCTGCACCTTCGCCGGGTACATCCCGCAGATCGATGTCCAGATCCCATTTGGCGGTGTGGGTTTCGGCCACGAGCGCCTCGACCTCGGCACCGGCCAGTGCGACGTCCGGGCGCACGTTGTTCTGGAACACCATCGCGACCTGGAACAACGGATGGTGTGAGGTCGAACGCGTCGGGTTGAGCCGCTCCACGAGCCGCTCGAACGGCACGTCCTGGTTGCTGTAGGCGTCCAGCGCCTTCTGACGTACCTGCTCCACCACATCGCTGAAGCGCAGGCCCGCACCGACTCTCACCCGCAGGACCCAGGTGTTGACGAAGAATCCGACCAACTCGTCGAGCGCGGCGTCGGTCCGGCCGGCGATCGGGGTGCCCAGCGCCACGTCCTCGCCGACGCCGGCCCGCTGCAGCACAACGGCCATCGCGGCCTGCAACACCATCGACACCGTCGCGTTGTGCGCCGCGGCAACCGCCTTGACCCCGGCCCACAGTTCCTCGTCGATCTGGATCGGCACCCGGTCGCCGTGGTAGCTGGGTACCGGCGGACGCGGCCGGTCGGCCGGCAGTGAGACCACCTCGGGGAGGTCCGCGAGTTCGCGGCGCCAGTACCCCAACTGCGCGGCGATCACACTGTCGGGATCGGACTCGTCGCCGAGCCAATCCTGTTGCCACAACGTGTAATCGGCATACTGCACCGGCAATGGCGCCCATTGGGGAGCCTGTCCGGCGCACCGGCTGGCGTAGGCCACCCCGACATCGCGCACCATCGGTGCCATCGACCAACCGTCGAACACGATGTGATGCAGCACGATCGCCAGCAGGTACTGCTCGTGACCCACCTGGTAGATCTGAGCCCGGATCGGGATCTCGGCCGACAGGTCGAAGCGGTAGCCCGCCAACGAAACCAACTCGGCGACTGCATCGGCCTCCGACACCGACACCACGGCCGGACCACCACGGCGCCACAGTCCCGCCCCGGCAGGCAACACCTTCTGGAAGGCGACCCCGTCGATGTCGGGGAAGACGGTCCGCAAGGACTCGTGCCGGGCGATCACATCGTCGAGGGCTGCACCCAGCGCCTCGACGTCGAGCGCGCCGTTGATCCGGAAGGCGGTCGGCATGTTGTAGGTCGCGGCACCGCCCTCGAAACGGTTGAGGAACCACAACCGGCTCTGCGCAAACGACAACGGGACGACCGCGGGGCGCTCCCCGGCCACCAGGGCCTTTCGCGTGTGGGCCCCCTCACCGATCCGGGGTGCCAACTCAGCCACTGTGGGTGCATCGAACAGCGTCCGCACCGCCAGCCCGGAATCCAGACTGGTGTTGATCGCCGCGATCACCCGCATCGCCAGCAGTGAGTCACCGCCGAGGTCGAAGAACGAGTCGTCCACCCCGACCCGCTCCAACCCCAACACCTGGGCATAGATGCCGGCCAGGATCTCTTCGGTTGGACCGGACGGGCCGCGGTACAGGGCGGCTCCCTGGTACTCGGGAATCGGCAGGGCCCGCGCGTCCAACTTGCCGCTGACGGTCAGCGGCAGGGCGTCGAGCGACACCACTGCCGACGGCACCATATAGCTCGGCAGCCGTTGCGCCAACGCGGTCCGCACCTCGTGCGGATCAGCAGTGCCCGTGATGTAGGCGACGAGTCGCTTGTCACCGGGACGGTCCTCACGGGCGATCACCACCGCCTGCTGCACACCGGCCGCTTCAGCCAGGGCAGCGCGCACTTCACCGAGTTCGATTCGGTATCCGCGGATCTTCACCTGTTCATCGGCTCGACCGAGGTAACGCAACTGGCCATCGGGACCCCAGGAGACCAGATCTCCGGTGCGGTACATGCGGGTGCCTTCCCCGCCGAACGGGCACGCGAGGAATCGAGTGCCGGTCAAACCGGGTCGACGGACATACCCCACGCCGACACCCCGGCCGGCCACGTACAGCTCTCCGATCACGCCGGGAGGCACCGGGCACAACCGGTGATCCAGCACGAACAACGCCGCCGTGGGTACCGGCGCACCGATCGGTACGACGTTGGGTCCATCTCCCCGGACCTTCGTCAACGGCGCACTCATCGACGCGTAGATCGTCGCCTCTGTCGGACCGTAGGCGTTGATCACCAAGCGTCCCGGCGCCCACTGATCCACCACGTCGGCCGGGCAGTCCTCACCACCGAGCAGCAACGCCACCGAATCCAGGCCCTCGGGTGAGAGCGCGGCCACCGCCGAAGGGGTCTGAGTCAGCACATTGACCCGCTCGGCCACCAGCAGGGCATGGAAATCACTGGGCGACGCCGTCACTGCTTCGGGCACCACCACCAACCGACCGCCGGTCAGCAAGGCCGCCCAGATCTCCCACACCGAGAAGTCGAACGCGTACGAGTGGCACTGCGTCCACACCTGGTCCGCAGGCAGGTCGGCGGGCATCGAGTCGGCGACATGAGCCAGGTTGCGGTGCGTGATCGCCACGCCCTTGGGAGTGCCGGTGGTCCCCGACGTGTAGATGAGATAGGCCAAGTCGTCGGGAGTCGGCAACTCCGGCCGCAACCCCGCCGTGTCTGGGCCGGCTACCCGGGCGTCGTCGATATCGAGGGTCGGCACATCAGTTCCGTGCAGCCGCTGCGCCAGTTCACCCGCGGTGAGCACGAGGACCGGTGCCGCGTCGGCCAGCATGAACTGCATCCGCTCGTCGGGCACCACGGGGTCGATAGCCAGATACGCCGCCCCGGCTTTGAGGGCCGCCAGCATCGCGACGACCGCTCGCGCTGAACGGTCGAGCAGCAACGCCACGGGGTCACCGGGCTTGACCGCTGCATCAATCAGCAAGTGTGTCAACCGGTTCGACGCCTTATCCAGCTCCCGGTAGGTCATCGAGCAGCCTTCGAAACTGACTGCCACCGCATCCGGGGCGCGTGACACCTGAGCGGCGAACAAGGCCGGTATCGTCGTCGCGACATCCGTCTGGTTCAGTACCGCCTGATTGCCGGTCTGATCCAGTCGGGAATGCTCGCCCTCGTCCAGCACGTCGACGGACGACACCAACCGGGCCGGATCGGCGGTGAACGCCACCAGTACCCGCTGCAGGCGTTCGACCAGTGTTTCGACGCCGGCAGCATCGAAGACATCGGTGCGGAACTCCACCGACCCGGAGATGCCGGCCGGCTCCCCCGCTGGTGTCCACTGCTCGGCCAGGGAGAATGCCAGATCCATTCGCGCAGTGTTTGTCTCAGCAGTCAGCGGCGTGATTCGCACATCGCCCAACGCCAGGTCAGCCGCCGGATCTCCGCCGAAGTTCTGCCACGCGAGCATGACCTGGATCAGCGGGTGGTGGGTCAGGCTGCGCGTCGGGTTGAGCCGGTCCACCAGCGCCTCGAAGGGCACATCCTGGTGCTCGTAGGCACCCAGGGCCCGCTGACGCACCTGCGCCAGCAGGTCGGCCACGGTCGGATCCCCGGCGATGTCCACCCGCAGGACCAGGGTGTTGACGAAGAAGCCCACCAACTCGTCGAGCGCCGAGTCACCACGGCCGGCGATCGGGAATCCCACGGCCACATCGGTACTGGAGCTGTGCTTCGACAACAGCACCGCAAGTGCCGCCTGCATCACCATGAAGCTGGTGACGTTGTGTTCGCGAGCCATCCGGGCGACCTGCTGCTGCAACTGTGCCGACCAGTCCACCGCCACGCTGGCCCCGCGGTAGTCCGCGGTCGGCGGGTACGGCCGGTCCGTTGGCAGCTCCAGGCGTTCGGGAAGCCCGGCCAACTCCTGCTCCCAATAGGCGAGCTGACCGGCGATCACGCTGTCCGGATCGGACTCCGAACCCAGCCACTCCTGTTGCCACAACGTGTAGTCGGCGTACTGCACCGGCAACGGCATCCAGTCGGGGGCCTGGCCGGCAACGCGACTGGCATAGGCCATGCCCAGGTCCGCCACCAACGGGGTCACCGACCAGCCGTCGGCGGCGATGTGGTGTACCACGGTCACCAGCACGTGTTCATTCTCGGAAACACGGAACAGCGTTGCCCGCAACGGGATCTCGGTGGACAGATCGAAGCTGTGGCACACCAGCGCGCTGACGGCCTCCTCCAGCCGGTCCGCCGGCCAATCTCCGGCGTCGACAACCTGCCAACCGAAATCCGCTCGCTCTGCCGGTACCACCACCTGCTGCGGCACACCGTCGGCCGCGACGATCAGCGTCCGGAGGCTCTCCTGACGGGTGATGACATCAGCCAGAGCCGCGCCCAGCGCATCCGCGTCCAGACTTCCCGTCAACCGCAGGCCGACAGCCATGTTGTAGATGGGCGACGGCCCCTGCAACTGATCGAGGAACCACATCCGCTTCTGCGCGTAGGACAGTGGAATGGCTGCGGGGCGCTCACCGGCGACCAAAGGTCCACGCCGGTCGGCACTCTCGCCGATGCGAGGCGCCAACTGGGCCACTGTCGGCGCATCGAACAGCGTGCGCACGGCAAGCCCGGCATCCAGACTGGTGTTGACCGCGGCAATCAAGCGCATCGCCGACAGGGAATCTCCGCCGAGGTCGAAGAACGAGTCGTCCACCCCGACCCGCTCCAACCCCAGCACCTGAGCGAAGGCTCCGGCCAGGATCTCCTCGGTGGGAGTGCCCGGGGCCCGGTAACGATCACCGTCGGCATATTCCGGTGTCGGGAGCGCCCGCTTGTCGAGCTTGCCGTTGACGGTCAGCGGCAACTGTTCGAGTGCGACAACCGCCGCGGGCACCATGTACCCCGGCAACCGCTGCGCCAACACGGCACGCACCTGCACCGGATCCGCAACACCCGTGATGTAACCCACCAGACGCCTGTCACCAGGACGGTCCTCACGAGCGATCACCACCGCCTGATCCACACCATCCAGATCCACCAGAGCCGTTTGGATCTCACCCGACTCGATCCGATACCCACGGATCTTCACCTGCTCATCAGCCCGGCCGGCATACCGCAACTGCCCATCAGGACCCCACGACACCAGATCTCCGGTCCGATACATCCGCTGACCCGACGACCCGTTACCCGCGAACGGGCACGCCACGAACCGGGACGCACTCAACCCGGGCCGGCGCACATAACCCACACCGACACCGCGACCCGCCACATACAACTCACCCACCACACCGGGCGGCACCGGACGCAACCATCGATCCAACACGAACAACGCGGCCCCCGGCACCGGGAAACCGATCGGCACCACCGGCGAACCCGCCTGTAACGGGCCACTGACCGTGGCATACACCGTCGTCTCCGTCGGCCCATACCCGTTGATCATCACCCGACCCGGCGCCCAGCGATCCACCACGTCAACCGGGCATGCCTCGGCAGCCACCATCAACGTGGACACCGACTCCAGCCCCTCCGGCGCCAACATTCCAACCGCAGAGGGAGTTTGGCTCAACACCGTCACTCGCTGCTCGACCAGGAGCGCTTGCAGATCCGCTGCCGAACGCGTCACCCGGTCGGGGACCACCACCAGGCGGCCACCATGCAACAACGCCCCCCAGATCTCCCACACGGAATAGTCGAAAGCCAACGACGAACACGCGGCCCACACCTGCTGCGGACCCAACACCACACCGACGTCAAGACCGTCGAAAAGCCGTGTCACATTCCGATGCGCAACCGCCACACCCTTCGGAACGCCCGTCGTGCCCGACGTATAGATCACGTGCGCAACATCATCGGCGTGCGGCAGCGCCGCCAACGCAGTACTGGGCTGACGATCGATCCGCGGGTCCTCCACGTCGATGACCGCCACACCACGCCCACGAACCCGCTCCGCCAACCCGCCACTGGTCAACACCACGACCGGCCCGGCATCGCTCAACATGAACTCGACACGCCCATCGGGCACCGCCGGATCGATCGGCAGATACGCCGCACCCGACTTCAAGACCCCCAAGATCGACACAACCGCCTGCGCCGACCGGTCCAACAACAACGCCACACACTCACCCGGGCCGGCACCCTCGGAAACCAGCAAGTGCGCCAACCGGTTCGATGCCTCATCCAGCTCCCGATACGACATCGAAGTGCCGTCGAAGCTGATCGCCACGGCGTCTGGAGCCTGCGCCACCTGCGCCGCGAACAATGCCGGAATCGAGTGCTCGACCACCAGCCGCGCCAGTGCTGTCCGGTGCCCCAACTCATCCAGCCGCACCAGCTCAGCGACGACCAGCAGATCGACTGCAGACAACCGCTGCGTGGTGTCGGCCGTGATCGCCACCAGCACCCGTTGCAACCGGTCGATCAGAGTTTGAATACTGGCCTGGTCGAACACGTCGGTGCGGAACTCCACCATCCCCGCGATCCCGGTGGGCGCGCCGGTGCTGCTGTAGTGCTCCGCCAGCGAGAACACCAGATCTGTTCTGGCGGTCTGCGTTTCAGCTTCCAGTGGAGTGGCCTCGACGTCGCCCAGCGCCAGTCCGGCAGCGGGATCGCTGTGCTGCCACGGCAGGTTCTGCCAGGTCAGCAGGACCTGCACCAGCGGGTGGTGGGTGAGGCTGCGGGTCGGATTGAGCCGGTCGACCAGTACTTCGAAGGGCACATCCTGGTGCTCGTAGGCGCCCAGGGCACGGCGACGCACCTGCGCCAGCAGGTCGGCCACCGTGGGATCCCCGGCCAGGTCGACCCGCAGGACCAGCGTGTTGACAAAGAATCCCACCAACTCGTCCAGCGCCGACTCGCCACGACCCGCCGAGGCGATCCCCACCGCCACATCGGTGCTACCACTGTGCTCGGACAACAGCAGGGCCAGTGCGGCCTGCACCACCATGAAGCTGGTGACGTTGTGTTCGCGAGCCACCCGGGCGATCTGCTGCTGCAACTCGGCCGACCAGTCGACCGACACGCTGGAACCCCGGTAGTCCGCCACCGGTGGGTATGGCCGATCCGTCGGCAGCTCCAGGCGCTCGGGAAGCCCGGCGAGCTCCTGCTCCCAGTACGCCACCTGCGCCGAGATGACGCTGTCGGGATCAGAGTCCGAACCCAGCCACTCCTGCTGCCACAACGTGTAGTCCACGTACTGCACCGGTAGCGGCGCCCAGATCGGTGCTCTGCCCCCGCACCGGCTGGAGTAGGCCACACTCAGATCGGCGACCAGCGGAGCCACCGACCAGCCGTCGGCGGCGATGTGGTGCACCACCGCCGCCATCACGTGTTCGTCCGCGCTGATCCGGAACAGCCTGGCCCGCAACGGAATTTCACTGGTCAGGTCGAAGCTGTACCGCGCTGTTGCGCTGATGGCCTCATTCAGCTGGTCGCCCGACCATCCACCGGCGTCGACCACTTCCCAACCGAAGTCCACCTGCCCGGCCGGCACCACCAGCTGTCGCGGGACACCGTCGACCGCGGTGAACAGTGTGCGCAGGCCTTCCTGCCTAGCGATGACATCGACGAAGGCCGCACCCAGCGCCTCGGTGTCCAGATGTCCCCGAAGTCGCAGCGCGACAGCCATGTTGTAGATCGGAGACGGGCCCTGTAGCTGCTCCAGGAACCACAACCGTTGCTGGGCATACGACAGCGGCAGGACGTCGGGACGCCGTTGCACGCTCAACGGTGGTCGGGTCGCGCTGTCCCGATGCCGGTCCAGGTAGTCGGCGAGTCCTCCGACCGTGGGTGCGTCGAAGAGATAGCGCACCGGCACATCCCACCCGAGCGAGGACTGGAGCCTCGCGCTGACCCGGATGGCGATCAATGAATCGCCGCCGAGGGCGAAGAAATCGTCGTCGAGGCCGGCCCTGCCGAGCCCCAGCACCTCGGTGAACACCTCCGCGACGATCTTCTCGGTGTGGGTCTGCGGGGCCCGGAAGGAGGTGGCCGTGAACGTCGGTTCGGGCAACGCCTTGCGGTCGATCTTCCCCGAGGAAGTGAGCGGGAATTCTTCGAGCACCACGATCTGGGCCGGCACCATGTATTCGGGCAGCTGTTCGACCAGCCACTGCCGGACCTCACCGACCTTGGCATTGGTGTGGGGGTCGTTGGCGTACCCACCGTGCTGACGCGCATCGGTGGCCGGCTGGTAGAGATCGGTGAGCGCGGGCATCGCCTCTCCGTCGGACGCCCGGATGAAGACCGCGTCCAGCGTGCCGGGCTGAGTACCCCAGGTGACCCCGACGTGATATCCGGCCGATTCGCCGAGCCGGTACAACTGCTCTGGGGTGACGACATCCTCGGCGGTGGCGATCGCGTTGGCATGGTCGAGTGCCTCGGCGAGCGGGAGCCCGGAGGCGAGAGCCTGTTCGACGGCCACATCGGCGATCACCCCGGCCCGGGGAATCGAACTGACCCGTGCGGTGGACGGTCGTCGGGCCGTCAACTCGGCGTGCAGACCACTCAGACCCGCGCATTCGGTCCACGCCCAGTCGGGTGCACCGGCCAGCGAACACACCTTGGCCGGCGTCTTGTGGATGATGACGTCGTAGCGGTATCGGGTCAGCTCGTTGTCCGCTTGGCCCCGTTTGACATGGATTCCCACGCCGCCCACGCCAGGATGCTCAGCTGCCCAGCTGGTGAAGAACTCTGGGGCCAAGAGCAATTCGTGCTCGCCCACCGTGGCGCGTTGCACGCGTTGACGGATGTCGTCGGTGTCGGTTCCCGTACCGCTGCGCGCCAGGGCGATGCCGGTCTGGAATGCGCCCTGCAGGCTGTGGTTGCGCACATCACCGACGAACAATGTCCCGCCCGGGGCCAGCAACTCCACAGCCTTGTCGATGACCTCGGCCAGGTATCCAGCGCTCGGGAAGTACTGGACCACCGAGTTGATCAGCACGACGTCGAAGTGCTCTTGCGGGAGCCCCTCGGTGACGTGCGCGGGCCGGGTCGACAACTCGACCCGGTCTCCCCATGACTGCCCGGAGACCTCGGCCTGCAGCTTGGCGATGGTCGGTGCGGAAAAGTCTGTGCCCCAGTACTCCACGCACTTCGGGGCGATCTGCGACAGCATCAGACCCGAGCCGACGCCGATCTCCAGCGCTCGTTGCGGTTGCAGAGCCAGGATCCGGTCGACCGTCGTCGAACGCCATTCGGTCATCTCCGGCAACGGAATCGGATCGTCGGTGTAGCTGCTGTTCCAACCGCGGAAGTCGTTGCCGAACTCCACCGCCTGGAGATCGGCGTCATACAGTTCGTCGTAGATGTTCTGCCACTGATCGACGACTGCCGCATCGTGACCGGCGGTGCTGGTCTGTTCGAGACCGATGTAGCCGACGAGGTGATCGACCCCGGTACTGCTGCGATGTATCGTCGCTGCCGCGCGGGTGACCTGGGGACAGGCCAGCATGGCGTTCTCGATCTCCCCCAGCTCGAGGCGCTGGCCACGCAGTTTGATCTGCGCATCGGCTCGGCCCAGGTACTCGAGGCTCCCGGCCGGGGTCCAGCGCACCAGGTCCCCGCTGCGATACATCCGCGAGCCGGGATCCCCAAAGGGGTTGGCCACGAACCGGTCTGCCGTCAGATCGGGCCTGCCCACATAGCCCCGCGCGACCGCCGGGCCGGCCAGGTACAGCTCGCCGATCACTCCGACCGGGGCCGGATTCAACCGTGCGTCGAGGACCAGCGCACACGTGCCCGGTACCGGGGCGCCGATCCGCACCGGCTCGCCACTCGTGAGTGTGCTCCAGGTCGACCAGATGGTGACCTCGGTCGGCCCGTAGGCGTTGAACATCGCCCGGCCCGGCGCCCACGCCGCCACCAGCTCCGCCGGGCACGCCTCACCGCCAGTGACCAGCGTGTCCAGTCCATCGACGCGCGCCGGGTCGAGGGTCGCCAGCACCGTCGGGGTGATCAACGCGGCATCTACCCGCTGGTTGTGCAAGACCGAGTGCAGGGCTTCGCCGGCATAGCAATCCGGCGGTGCCACCACCAATGCGGCGCCGGAGGACACCGCCCACAACCACTCGAACACCGAGGCATCGAACGTCGGAGCGGCCACCATCAGCACCCGGGAACCCGAGGGCACCCCGAACAACTCGCGATGCGCCGCAGCCACCCCCAACACACCGGCATGGGTGATCGCCACCCCCTTGGGCGTCCCCGTCGAACCCGACGTGAAGATCACATACGCCGCGTCGTCAATCCCCAACGGCGCCAACCGGTCCGCGTCGGTGATCGGCTCAGCGGAGTGCTCCGAAAGGTCCAGTGCCGCCACATCCAATACCGGGCGCACCCCGGACCCGGCCACATCGCCGGCGCCGACGGTCAGTACGCAGACGGCCTCGACAGTGTCCAGCACGGTGGCGATCCGCTCAGCCGGATGCGACCGATCCACCGGCACGTACACGCCACCGGCCTTGAGCACCGCCCACCACGCGATCAGCAACTCGGCCGACCGGTCCATCGCCACACCGACGGCCCGCTCCGGACCCACGCCGGCCTCGACCAAGGCCCGCGCCAACCGGTTCGATACCTCGTCCAACTCGCAATAGGACAGCTCCCGCAAGCCGTCCACGACCGCCACCGCATCCGGATCAGCAGCGACGGCTGCAGCCAGCAACTCCGGCGCCAACCCCGCGGGCGCGCTGATCTCGGCGCCAGACCAGTTGCGCAACACCAAATCCCGCTCATCAGCGTCCAGCAGGCCAACCTCACCCACCACCACCGACGAGTCAGCCACCACAACCTCAAGCACCCGACCGAACCAACCCACCAACCGCTCAATACTCGACCGGTCATACAAATCGGTGGCATAGGCCACCGTGCCGGCCGCCATCAGCTCCCCGAACCCCTCGGTGGGCGCCATCTTCAGATCGAACAGCGCACACGCATCTCCGCTGGACAGCTCTCGAAGGTCGAACTCGAGGTCGAACCGGGCGGTGCGAATGTCGGCGGTCAACGGCTCGACGCTGAGCTCGTCCAGCGCGATCTCCGGCCGGACGTTGTTCTGGAAGGCCAGGGCGACCTGGAACAACGGATGGTGCGAGGTCGAACGCGTCGGGTTGAGCCGCTCCACGAGCAACTCGAACGGCACATCCTGATTGGCATAGGCATCCAGCGCCTTCTGCCGCACCCGCTCCAACACCTCGCCGAACCGCAGTGCGGGCTCGACGGCCACCCTCAGCACCCAGGTGTTGACGAAGAAACCGACCAGCTCGTCGAGCGCCTGATCGTTGCGTCCCGCGATCGGCGTACCCAGGGCGATGTCCTCGCCGGCTCCGGCCCGCTGCAACGCCACCGCCATCGCCGCCTGCAACACCATCGACACCGTCGCGTTGTGCGCCGCGGCAACCGCCTTGACCCCGGCCCAGACCGGCGGGGCGATGCTCATTTCGACCGCGTCTCCGCGATAGCTCGGTACCGGCGGGCGCGGGCGATCCGCCGGTGGGGACACCACCTCGGGAAGTTCCGCCAACTCCTGACGCCAGTACCCCAACTGGGTGGCGATCACACTGTCGGCGTCCGACTCATCGCCCAGCCAATCCTGTTGCCACAACGTGTAATCGGCATACTGCACCGGCAGCGGCAGCCATTCCGGATCCTGGCCGTGGAGCCGTGCCCGGTACGCCACGCCCACATCTCGGGCCATGGGTGCCATCGACCAACCATCGAAAGCGATGTGATGCAGCACAATTCCGAGGACATACCGCTCGGGGCCCAACTCGTAGATCTGAGCCCTGATCGGGATCTCGGCGGCCAGATCGAACCGGTACATCGCCAATGCCATCAACTCGTCGGCCAGATCGGCCTCCGGCACCCGCACCACCGCGGGCCCACCGCGGCGCCACAGTCCCGCCCCGGCAGGCAGCACCTTCTGGAAGGCCAAGCCGTCGACCTGAGGAAACACCGTGCGCAGCGATTCGTGCCGGGCGATCACATCGTCGAGGGCCGAAGCGAGCGCTTCCACGTCCAGGGCACCGTTGATCCTGAACGCCGTCGGCATGTTGTAGGTCGCGGCCCCGTTCTCGAACCGGTTGAGGAACCACAACCGGCCCTGGGCGAATGACAGCGGAACCGCTTCGGGGCGTTCAGCCGCGACCAATGGTGCACGACGGTCGGCTCCGTCGCCGATCCGAGGCGCCAGCAGAGCCACCGTCGGCGCATCGAACAACGTGCGCACCGCAAGTCCGGCATCCAGACTGGTGTTGACCGCAGCGACCGTACGCATCGCCAGAATGCTGTCGCCGCCGAGGTCGAAGAACGAGTCGTCCACCCCGACCCGCTCCAACCCCAGCACCTCGGCGAAGATCGCGGCCAGGATCTCCTCGGTGGGGGTGCCCGGCGCCCGGTAGCGGTCCGCATCCACATACTCGGGTGCCGGCAGGGCCCGCTTGTCGAGCTTGCCGTTGACCGTCAACGGCAAGGTATCGAGCACCACCACTGCTGCGGGCACCATGTACGCCGGCAACCGTTGCTCCAGCGCGGTCCGCAACTGTGCGGGGTCGGCGGTACCGGTTACGTAGCCGACGAGGCGTTTGTCACCGGGGCGGTCCTCACGGGCGATCGCCACGGCCTGTGCGACGCCATCCAGATCAGCCAGAGCTGTTTGGATCTCGCCGAGTTCGATGCGATACCCGTGGATCTTGACCTGCTCGTCAGCACGACCGGCATACCGCAGCTGCCCGTCGGCGCCCCAGGACACCAGATCGCCGGTCCGATACATCCGTGATCCATCACCGCCGAACGGGCACGGGACGAACCGTGCGGCCGTCAAGCCGGGTCGGCGTACATAGCCCGCGCTCACGCCTCGGCCTGCGACATACAACTCGCCCACCACGCCCGGGGTCACCGGGCGTAGCCACTGATCGAGAACGAACAGCGCAGCGCCGGGCACCGGCGCACCGATGGGCACAGAACTCGAACCGGGAACCAGCGGTGCGCTGATCGTGGCGTACACCGTCGTCTCCGTCGGACCGTACCCGTTGATCATCACCCGGCCCGGCGCCCATCGATCCACCACATCCAGCGGGCATGCCTCAGCGGCCACCATCAACGCCGACACCGAGTCCAGCCGCGCAGGGTTCAAAACACCTACGGCAGAGGGAGTCTGGCTCAGCACCGTCACCCGTTCCCCGACCAGGAGCTCTTGCAGCTCCTCGGGCGACCTGGTGGTCTGCTCGGGCACCACGACCAGGCGCCCACCGTGTAGCAGAGCGCCCCAGATTTCCCAGACGGAATAGTCGAACGCCAGCGACGAACACTGGGCCCACACCTGGCCCGGCCCCATCTCGACACCGACGTCGAGACCATCAAAGAGCCGGGTCACGTTCTGATGCGTGACGGCAACACCTTTCGGTGTTCCCGTCGTCCCCGATGTGTAGATGATGTGTGCCACGTCGTCAGCGGACGGGAGCGGCAGGGCAGTCGTCGGTTGCACGGAGATGCGAGGATCAGCCATGTCGATGATCGCCCGGGCGCGACCGTCCAGACGCTCGGCCAACGCCGCCGTGGTCAGCACCGCCACCGGTGCGGCATCGGCCACCATGAACTCGATCCGGGCATCCGGCACCGCCGGATCGATCGGCAGATACGCCGCACCCGACTTCAGTACACCCAGGATGGCAGCGACCGCATCGGCCGAGCGTTCCGAAAGCAACCCCACACAGGCCCCCGGACCCGCGCCCTCGCTGATCAGTAAGTGCGCCAACCGGTTCGACGCTTCATCGAGGTCCCGGTACGACATCGAACAACCGCCGAGGCTGATCGCCACCGCGTCCGGGGCATGTGTCACCTGCGCCGCGAACAACGCCGGAATCGACTCTTCGACCACCGGCTGACCCAAGACCGCCCAATGACCGATCGTGCCGAGGTGCGAACGCTCGTCGCGATCCAACACATCCACCGATGACAACGCCCGCGACGGATCCGCGGTCATCGCCACCAGCACCCGCTCCAACCGGACGACCAGTTCGGCGACGTCGAAATCCGAGAACGGCTGCCCGGAGCCCATGGTGCTGAGGAACAGTTGATCGCCGGCACCTGAGAAGATCAGACCGAATCCCCCCACGACGCCGGCGTTGGTCAACGTTGCGGAGGCCTCCGCACCGCCGAAGTCCAGGGTGAACGTCGAGGGAAGGAAGTTGACGCTGACCCGGTTCGCCAACTGGCCGGGTCCGCGCGAGTTCGCCTTGCGTTCGAGCGCGTGGACCGGGAAACGCTGATGCTGCACCGCGTCCCGGATTCGGCTGTCGGCTTGTTCGCAGAATTCTGTGATCGATGTATGAGGCGATGCGTCCAGTACCAGTGGCACAACCCCCGCCACCATCCCGGGAATGGTTCGCGACTCAGGGGTGACTCTCCTGCTGACCGGAAAATCGAGGACCACGGTAGAACCTTGCGCGCGCCAGCCACTGACCAGCAGCGCGGTGGCTGCCGTCAGAACCGACGATCGCGGAAGGCTCTTCGATTGGGCGAAAAGCTCAACGCGGCGAAGGACCGACGGATCCAATTGCACTGGCGCAGAAGACCAGTACGGGTCGTCATGCTGTTCCGGCGACACCGACAGCGAATATTGGGGTTCGTCGTCAGGGGGAAGGTTCCCGGTCCAATAGGTTTCGTCGTCGAGATAGTCCCCCGACGCTTCGTAGTTCGATTCGCAGTCGACCAGATCGGACAACGAGCCGAACAAGTCGGACGGGATCGGGGCACCGGTGACAGTTGCGGAGTAGACGGATGCAACGCGATGGCCGATCAACGCAATGCCGGTGCCGTCCACCACGATGTGGTGGCAGCACGCGATCAAGAAGTGTTCATCGATACGGGTCTGGAAAAGTGCGAACCTGAACAGCGGCCCGGTGAACGGCATGGGTGTTCGTTGGATCGCCGCCGCCAGGTCGCGGGCTTCCTGAACGGGATCGTCTGCGGTCCGGACGTCGTAGAAATCCAGTGCGACGTCCGAATAGTCAACCGCTCTCTGGAGAACCTGGCCGTCCGCTTCGAAGAACGTGGCCCGCACGGGTTCGGCCTCACGGATCACCCTACGGATCGACCATTCAAGAACGTCGCGCTCTACCGTGCCTGCGATCCTCACGAACAGGCCGATTTGCCACTCCGTACCGGAGCGGGCCATGTCTTGCGCCAGCCAGATGTCGAGCTGTGCGCGTGTTACCGGCAGCGATTGTTGATCCTGCTGCATCGGAATCTCCCACCGCGAGCTGTAATGCGAGTCCCCCCCGGGCCCGTCTACCTGTCAGAGGTCTGACCTTGCGCCAACCTGTCGCGCAAGGTTTTCGGCCGGATGTCCGGCCAGTTCTGTTCGATGTAGTCCAGACACGCAGTGCGATCCGCTTCGCCGTAGGCCACCCTCCAGCCGGCCGGGACGTCGGCGAACGTCGGCCACAGGCTGTGTTGCTCCTCGTCGTTGATCAAGACGAGAAAACGGCCGTTGTCATCGTCAAAAGGGTTGATGCTCATCTGGTCCTCCCCGCCGTCGAGTAGACCAGTAAAAGCTTTGCAACGTTCCGGCGGCAGGACAGTATTACCCCACACCTGCGCCCGCGTTGTTTATGTTTCTTTGGCCCACCACAGCTATGACGTACCTAGTTGCAGGGCGCCAGCATATCGAGTTCTCTTCACGGGGGTGCAGAAATCGAAGATCCAGGCATACTCTGTTGCTGTGTCGCGGTCATTTGACTTCACGGTCGACTCATCAGCCACAGTGGAGCAAATCCATTCTGCGTTCGGCGAACGAGACTACTGGCTTGCCCGGCTGAAGAAGTTCGGCAGCATCGGCCGGCTGGACACCTTGACGGTCGACACCGACGGCTGCGTCACCACGGTCGTCGTCCACGACCTGCGACCAGACGGCCTACCAGGACCTGTCACCAAGTTCTTTCCAAAAGAGTTTCAGATAGTCCAACAGGAGATATGGCGCGCGATCGGCGGCGGGCGCGTGCGCGGAGAGGTCAGCGTCGTGCCGCACGGAGCGCCCGGGTCCTGGGTGGGCACGGCACTGATAACACCCAGGTCGGAGGGTTCCCAGCTCAAGTGTGCAGCGACCGCGGAGTTCAAGGTCCCGCTGGTCGGCGGCAAGATCGAGAACCTGATGGGCCGCATGTTGGTGCAGAACATCTCCGTCGTGCAGCGCTTCACGGCCGAATGGATCACGAGTCACGCCTGACCCACCCGACCTGCACGACATCCGTGTAGTTCAATCCAGCGAAACGGTCTGGGTGAACCGCCGACCCGACAAGCCTGCCAGTACCCGGTAACAGACTTGAAATGCATAGCCGTGCAGACAATCAGCAAACCTTGCCCGATCACGGCAACGCCGCCGCCCGCGGGATTCACGGGCAATGAAGGCAACCATGGAGTTAGCCAAGCTTGCGCTAAACCAACACGAATATCGCCGGTCAAGATCACCTGCCTCAAAGTTTGCGCACGCAAGTAAGGGCCAACCTGGCTAACAGAGGCCTCCCAGGAGAGTCACATCAATATCAAACATTCGGCGTGCACCCCTGCCATTAATTGTTGACAAGTGAAATAAATGGCGGCCTACGGAATTCGTTGCACAATATTTCAGATCTTGATTGAGGCTTCGGAAATCGATTCGCAAACGTCAGCTGACGCTTGCCAGCACGAACGGCAGTACCGCACTCGCGCCGGCGTCGCGCAGCATGCGGGTGGCCATCGTCAAGGTCCATCCGGTGTCGGTCATGTCATCGACCAACAACACCGGCCCCTTCGGATCGAGTCGTGGCTGTTCCCACGCCCCGTCCAACGCTGCGACCCGATACGCCGAATTCGCCGCGGTGACAGGGCGGTGCTGCGGGCTATAGGACAGGACACCCACATCTGTCAGCCGCCCGATCTGCGCCAGCCGCTGCACCGTGGAAGAGATCAACAGCGGGTGTGTGTGAGAGTCCAGACCGATGACCGCAGCCGGCCGCTGATCCCAATCCCATGCCTTGAGGACCTCGATGGCCGCACCGATCACGTCGTCAGGTACCTCGCCGTCGGGTTCGGCGAGGAGGCGCCGCAGCCTTGCCCCCCAACCGAGATCGGTGAGTCGGCCGATCGCCCGGCCCGGCGCAGCGCCCTCGGTGATTCGGCCGGACAGCGGCACACCCAGCGCGGCCAGTCCGGACGGCCACTGCTTGCGCGGGGCAACCAGGACACCGGGACGGGACAACCGCCGGGCGGTGTCGGCGAGGATGTCCTGCGCCACCGCGGCCTCGTAACGCCGGCCGGTGCAGTTGTCACACCGCCCACACCGAGCGTCGGGAACCAGCTCGGGATCATCGAGCTGACCGCGCAGGAACACCATCCGGCAGCTGTCCGTGGCCTGATAGTCGAGCATCGCCTGCTGCTCCCGGCGGCGCGCCTCGTCGAGTGCCCGGTAGCGGGGCTCGTCATAGCTCCACGGCTCTCCCGTACCGATCCAGCCGCCCTTCACCCGGCGTACCGCACCGTCCACATCGAGCACCTTGAGCACCATCTCGAGTCGCGACCGGTTGAGATCGACCAGGGGTTCCAACGCCTGGGTGGACTGAGCACGGTCGGTCTCCAGGGCACCGATGACATGGCGCACCATCGATTCCGACGGGAACGCCACCGATGCGAAGTACCTCCAGACGTCCTGATCCTCGGTGCCGGGAAGCAGGATCACCTCGGCGCTGTCGGTGGCGCGACCGGCGCGGCCCACCTGCTGGTAATAGGCGATCGGAGACGACGGCGCCCCTAGGTGCACGACGAAGCCCAGGTCGGGCTTGTCGAAGCCCATCCCCAACGCTGACGTCGCCACCAGCGCCTTGACCCGATTGCCGAGCAGATCGGCTTCCAGTTGCTCGCGTTCGGCGGTGTCGGTGGACCCGGTATAGGCGGCCACCTTGTGGCCGCGCTCGGCCAACAGCGCCGCCACGTCATGCGCCTGGGCCACCGTCAGGGTGTAGATGATGCCGGAGCCGGGCAGGGAGTCCAGTTGCGCCGCAATCCAGGCGGCACGCTGTGCGGGGGTGCCCGCCTGCACGACCGACAGGCGCAACGACTCGCGGTCCAGCCCGCCACGCAGCACCAAGGTATCCGAGCCGCCCACCCCCAACTGGGCCGCGACGTCACTGACCACCCGGTCGTTGGCGGTCGCGGTAGTGGCGAGAACCGGTACCTCAGAACCCAATTCGGCGATCAGGGTACGGATCCGGCGATAGTCGGGCCGGAAGTCGTGCCCCCAGTCCGAGACGCAGTGCGCCTCGTCGACCACCACCAAGCCGGCGTCGGCAGCCAGGGCCGGTAGGACGTTGTCACGGAAATCGGGATTGTTGAGCCGCTCGGGACTGACGAGCAGCACGTCGAGTTCCCCGTCGGCGACCTGCTGATGGATCGCGTCCCACTCCGTGACATTGCCGGAGTTGATCGTGGCGGCCCGCACTCCGGCCCGCTCGGCAGCGGCCACCTGGTTGCGCATCAACGCCAGGAGCGGGGAGACGATGACAGTCGGCCCGCGACCGGAGGCACGCAGCAGCTTGGCCGCGATGAAGTAGACCGCGGATTTGCCCCACCCCGTGCGCTGTACGACCAATGCCCGGCGCCGCTCGACCACCAGGGCCTCGATGGCGGCCCACTGGTCATCGCGTAGCACCGCGGCGGGTCCGGCCAGTTGTTCGAGGATCGACTGGGCCTGCTCGCGGGTAGTCATGGCCCCAATCATGCCGGGCACGAATGACACCCCCGCAAAGCACGCTGGGCCCTCCGATCCCGGAGAGCCCAGCGCGGCAGTGCTTACGAAGTCAGGCCTTCGCCTTCTCGGCTTCCTGTTCGCGCTTGATCTCCAGCGCGATGTCGATCAGCTGGTCTTCCTGACCGCCGATCAGCTTGCGCTGGCCGACGCGCAGCAGCAGCTCGTGGGCGGGCACCCCATAGCGTTCGCCCTGGCGCACCGCGTGCTTGAGGAAGCTGGAGTACACCCCCGCATAGCCCATCACCAGCGCGTTGCGGTCCAGCAGGCACTCGGCCGGCATCGCCGGGGCGACAACCTCTTCGGCGGCATCGGCGATATCGAAGAAGTCGATACCGGTCTTGACACCGATCTTGTCGAACACCCCGACCAGCGCCTCGACCGGCGCGTTGCCCGCACCTGCGCCGAACCGACGGCACGAGCCGTCGATCTGCTTGGCACCCGCGCGCACCGCCTCGACCGAATTGGCCACGCCCAGGCCGAGGTTCTCGTGGCCGTGAAAACCGACCTGCGCATCGTTACCGAGTTCGGCGACCAGAGCCGACACCCGGTCGGCGACACCTTCGAGCACCAGGGCGCCCGCGGAGTCCACGACATAGACGCACTGGCAGCCGGCGTCGGCCATGATGCGGGCCTGCTTGGCCAGCTTCTCCGGCGAAATGGTGTGGCTCATCATCAAGAACCCGACGGTCTCAAGGCCCAGCTCACGGGCGAGCCCGAAGTGCTGGATCGAGACGTCGGCCTCGGTGCAGTGGGTCGCGATGCGGCAGATCGAGCCGCCGTTGTTCTGCGCTTCCTTGATGTCTTCCTTGGTGCCCACACCGGGCAGCATCAGGAAGGCGATCTTGGCTTCCTTGGCCGTCTCGGCGGCCAGCTTGATCAGCTCCTGCTCCGGGGTCTTGGAGAACCCGTAGTTGAAGCTGGACCCGCCCAGCCCGTCGCCGTGGGTCACCTCGATGACCGGCACACCGGCGGCATCCAGGGCGGCGACGATCGCGCCGACCTCGTCCTTGGTGAACTGGTGCCGCTTGTGATGGGACCCGTCACGCAGTGACGTGTCGGTCATCCGGACGTCCCAGGCGGAATTGAAGAAAATGTCGCTCATGCTTGGCCTCCTCCGGCCGGGGCGGCCAGGCGCTCTTTGGCGATTTCCTCGCCGACCTTGGTCGCCGCCGCGGTCATGATGTCCAGATTTCCAGCGTAGGGCGGCAGGTAGTCACCGGCACCCTCCACTTCCACGAACACCGTGACCAGGTGGTTTCCACCGTTGACCACCGACGGTTCGTCGAACTGCGGTTCGTTGAGCAGGCGGTAGCCCGGTACATAGGTCTGCACCTCCGCCACCACGTCCTTGATCGACTGCGTGATCGCGGCGTGGTCGGCGTCCTCGGGGATCGCGCAGAAGATGGTGTCGCGCATGATCATCGGCGGCTCGGCCGGGTTCAAGATGATGATCGCCTTGCCGCTGCGGGCCCCACCGATATCGCGCACACCGGCGCTGGTGGTCTTGGTGAACTCGTCGATGTTGGCGCGGGTGCCCGGACCGGCCGAGGCCGACGACACCGACGCCACGATCTCGGCGTAAGGAACGTCCACCACACGGCTCACCGCATAGACCATCGGGATCGTCGCCTGGCCACCGCAGGTGACCATGTTGACGTTCGGTGCGTCCAGGTGCGCGCGCAGGTTCGCCGGCGGGATCACGCCGGGGCCGACGGCGGCCGGGGTCAGGTCGATCGCGCGGATGCCGGCCTCTTCGTAGCGCGGCGCGGCGTCCCGGTGCACGTAGGCGCTGGTGGCCTCGAACACCAAGTCCGGCTTGTCGGCTTGGGCCAGCAGCCAGTCCACACCCTCATGGCTGGTTTCCAGGCCCAGCTTGCGCGCCCGGGCCAGACCCTCGGATTCCGGGTCGATGCCGATCATCCAGCGTGGCTCCAGCCACTCCGAACGCAGCAATTTGTACAGCAGGTCGGTGCTGATGTTGCCCGACCCGACGATGGCAACTGATGCCTTCTCAGCCATAGCGGCTCCCTATCCTCGAAACATCATTCGAAAGAAAGATGCACTGAACCTAACCCGGTGAACTCAGCGACGAAATCGCTGCCCGGAGGTGCATCTATCGCACGCATGAACGCCCCGGGCAACACGATGTCGCCGGCCTCCAAACGCACCCCGAAGCTCTCCACCTTGCGGGCCAGCCAGGCCACCGCGGTGACGGGATTGCCCAGCACCGCCTCACTGTTGCCCTGGGCCACGAACTCACCTCGGTTGGTCAACACAGCGTCGATGTTGCTGACATCGATGTCCTTGGGCGAGACGCGGGTTTCGCCCAGCACCCATCCGGCGCTGCTGGCGTTGTCCGCGATGGTGTCGCACAACTTGATCTGCCAGTTGGTGATGCGGGTGTCGATCAGCTCGATCGCCGGGGCGACCGCGGCGGTGGCGGCGAGCACGTCTTCCTCGGTGCAACCGGCCCCCGGCAGATCGCCGGCCAGAATGAATGCGAGCTCAACCTCGACTCGCGGGTAGAGATAGTTGGACGATGTGACCGGCCGGTCCTCGAAAAGCTGCATCTCGTCGAGGAGGTGGCCGTAGTCGGGCTCGTCGACACCCATCATGTCCTGCATCGCCTTGCTGGACAGTCCGACCTTGTGACCCACGATGCGGGCGCCCTCGGCGACCCGCTGACGGATATTGATCAGCTGGATCTCGTAGGCATCAACCACATCGATGTCGGGGTGGCCGTCGGTCAACGGAGTCATCGGGACCCGGCTGCGCTCAGCCTGGGCCAGATCGGCCGCCAGCTGAACGCGTACCTCGTCACTAAGCATTCTGGTGAATTCCCCTCACTTCTTTGACCGGGGCGGTTGTTGGATTGCCGGTCAATTCTATAACGTGTTCTACATGACTGGACAGGAGTACGACGTTGTCGTGGTCGGCAGCGGCGCTGCCGGCATGGTCGCCGCCCTCACCGCTGCCCATCAGGGCCTCTCGACAGTAGTCGTAGAGAAGGCGCCGCACTATGGAGGTTCCACTGCGCGGTCAGGTGGTGGGGTCTGGATCCCGAACAACGAGATTCTCAAACGCGACGGCGTGAAAGACACCCCCGAGGCCGCCCGCACCTACCTGCACAAAATCATCGGTGACGTGGTGCCCGCGGAGAAGATCGACACCTACCTCGACCGGTCGCCGGAGATGCTGTCGTTCGTCCTCAAGCACTCGCCGCTGAAGCTGTGCTGGGTGCCCGGATACTCCGACTACTACCCCGAGACGCCCGGCGGCAAGCCCACCGGCCGCTCGGTGGAACCCAAGCCGTTCAACGCCAAGAAGCTCGGCGTTGACGAGAAGGGCCTGGAGCCGCCGTACGGCAAGGTGCCGATGAACATGGTGGTGATGCAGCAGGACTATGTCCGGCTCAACCAGCTCAAGCGTCATCCCCGCGGCGTGCTGCGCAGCCTCAAGGTGGGCGTCCGCTCAGTGTGGGCCAACGCCACCGGCAAGAACCTGGTCGGCATGGGCCGCGCGCTCATCGCCCCGCTGCGCATCGGCCTCCAGCAGGCCGGCGTACCGGTCCAGCTGAACACCGCGCTGACCGATCTCTACGTCGAGGACGGCGTCGTCCGCGGCGTGTACGTTGTCGATCCCCGCGACACTTCCGCTGAGCCGCAACTGATCCGCGCGCGCCGCGCAGTGATCCTGGGCTCCGGCGGGTTCGAGCACAACGAGCAGATGCGGGTGAAGTACCAGCGCGCCCCCATCACCACCGAGTGGACCGTTGGCGCGGTGGCCAACACCGGCGACGGCATCCTGGCCGCCGAAAAGCAGGGCGCCGCACTCGAATTCATGGAGGACTCGTGGTGGGGCCCGACGGTCCCGCTCGTCGACTCCCCGTGGTTCGCCCTGTCCGAGCGCAACTCCCCCGGGTCGATCATCGTCAACATGGCCGGCAAGCGGTTCATGAACGAGTCGATGCCGTATGTCGAGGCCTGCCACCACATGTACGGCGGCGAGTACGGCCAGGGCGCGGGCCCCGGCGAGAACATCCCGGCCTGGCTGATCTTCGACCAGCAGTACCGCGACCGCTTCATCTTCGCGGGCCTGCAACCCGGACAACGTATTCCGAAGAAGTGGCTGGAGTCCGGCGTCATCGTCAAGGCCGACACCCTCGAGGAACTCGCCGCCAAGACCGGTTTGCCGGCCGACGCGTTCGCCGCGACCATCGACCGGTTCAACGGCTTCGCCCGCTCCGGGGTGGACGAGGACTTCCACCGCGGCGAGAGCGCCTACGACCGCTACTATGGCGATCCCACCAACAAGCCCAATCCCAACCTCGGCGAGATCAAGCACGGCCCGTACTACGCGGCCAAGATGGTTCCGGGCGACCTGGGCACCAAGGGCGGTGTGCGCACCGATCTGGTCGGCCGGGTGCTCCGCGACGACGACTCCGTGATCGAGGGCCTGTACGCCGCAGGTAACGTCAGCTCACCGGTGATGGGTCACACCTACCCCGGCCCCGGCGGAACCATTGGTCCCGCCATGACGTTCGGATACCTCGCGGCACTCGACATTGCAGGGAAGAAGTAGATGCCAATCGATCTCGACAAGGCGCTGGGCGCCGAGCTGGAACCCATCGAGTTCTCCTGGACCAGCAGTGACATCCAGCTGTACCACCTGGGCCTCGGCGCCGGTGCCGACCCGATGAGCTCACGCGAGCTGCGCTACCTCGTCGACGACACCCCGCAGGTGCTGCCGACGTTCGGCAACGTCGCGGTCAGCTTCCACATGACCGAGCCGCCCAAGGTGCAGTTCCCCGGCATCGACATCGAGCTGTCGAAGGTGCTGCACGCCAGCGAGGCTGTCAGCGTCCCCGGCCCGATCCCAACCAGTGGCACCGCGAAGTCGGTGCAGCGCTTCACCGAGATCTGGGACAAGGGCAAGGCCGCCGTCATCGTCAGCGAATCCACGGTGACCGATGAGACCGGAAAGGTCCTGTGGACCACCAAGAGGTCGATCTTCGCCCGCGGTGAGGGCGGTTTCGGCGGCGAGCGTGGTCCGGCCACCTCGGCCGAGCTGCCCGATCGCGCACCGGATATCGAAATCTCGTTGCCGACGCTGCCGCAGCAGGCACTGCTGTACCGGCTGTGCGGTGACCGCAATCCGCTGCACTCGGACCCGGCCTTCGCCGCAGCGGCGGGCTTCGAGCGGCCGATCCTCCATGGACTGTGCACCTACGGCATCGGCTGCAAGGCCATCGTCGACAACCTGCTCGACGGCGACGTGTCTCAGGTGGCTTCCTACGGCGCCCGGTTCGCCGGCGTGGTGATCCCCGGCGAGACCCTGCAGGCCAACATCTGGAAGGAAGACGGCAAGTTCATCGGCGTGCTCACCGCGCCGTCGCGCGACAACGCCGTCGTGCTGTCCGGTGTGGAGCTCGTTCCGGCGTAGCTTTCTCGCGTTTCTCTCCCTCGCTTTCCCTGCTTTGCCCCCGCTTTGTCACGCTGGAGTGGCTGTCGCACTCGACGGCCACTCCAGCGTTGCATTGGGCCACTAGTGCCGTCGGCCGCCTACCCCTTTGTCACGCTGGCGTGGCTGTGGGCACTGACAGCCACTCTGGCGTGACAATGCGAAACGTCGCAGGGCCGGCTTCGATATGCCTAGCCCACTACCACAGCTGCGCGGCACCGTCATCTGTCACCCCAGAGCGGCTGTGGACAACGAGTGTCACTCCAGCGCTTGTGGATAACTGACGTGACGGATATGCCATTGTGCTGCACACTTTCTCGCCATGGGGGAACCATTCGTCGGCAGTAAGGCCGTCGCCAACGGCGAACTGCGCAAGAGTGCACTACGCACCCGCTACACCAGGGTGTTCCGGGATGTCTACGTGAGCCCAGGCACCGAACTGACACCACTCATTCGGGCGCAGGCCGCTTGGCTCTGGTCCCGGCAGCGCGGCATCGTGGCCGGAATCTCGGCAGCAGCCGTGCACGGCGCGAAATGGGTCGATCCGAAGTCGCCGCTTGAACTGATTCACTCCAACCGCAATCCGCTTGCGGGACTGCGGATTCGAACCGAATCGATCGAAGAGGACGAGATAGTGCGGTTCGACGGCGTCCCGGTCACCTCATTGGCGCGCACCGCGCTCGACATCGGCTGCTGGTATCCGCGGGACGACGCGGTAGCGACCCTCGATGCGCTTGCCCACGCGACCGATCTCAAAGCCGCCGACGTCGACCTGTTGACGCAGCGATACCCGCGGCGGCGGGGCATTCAGCGCGCCCGTACCGCATTGGAGCTCATGGATGGCGGCGCCCAGTCGCGCAAGGAAACTTGGCTGCGGCTGATCCTCATCGACGGGGGCTTGCCTCGACCGCAAACCCAGATTCCGGTGTTCGACGGCCCCGGCGACCCATTCGCGTATCTCGACATGGGTTGGGAGGACATCAAAGTCGCGGCCGAGTACGACGGTGAGGAACACCGAGCCAGCAGCTGGCGGTACGGCTGGGATCTCAGAAGGGCCGAGCGGATACAACGCCAAGGGTGGATCAACGTCCGCATCTCCGCGGGCGAGCGTGAAGAAAATATCCTGCGCCGGGTCATCGCCGCTCGGGCACAACGAATGTCACGCTAGCGCAGACGTCGTCGTCGGGCGCCACTCTGGCGTGACAAAGCGGGCGTCGCGGCAGAACCGATCTAGTCCATTGTCACGCTGGAGCGACTGTCGATGTCGAGAGCCACTCCAGCGTGACAATTAGCGCGGCGAGAGAGCGTGACAATTGGCGCGCGAGAGAGCCGGACAAGTGAGCGCGCGCCAACGAAGCGACGACGAAGCGACGACGAACAGGCGCCGAGGCACCCAGCGCGCTCAACCGCAGAACTACATCCGCTTCCAGAGATCATCCCCGCCGGAATGACGCGGGGCCTCGGGTGCCACCGGGACCGGGCCGGGAGCCGGCTGGCTCGGCGCGGCAGCAGGCGGAGCAGACGCGGCAGGCGGTGCCGAATGCGTGACCGGAGGCGCCGAGTGCGGAGCCGCCGATGCCGCCCCACCGGACGGGGCGCTCATCTGAGTCTCCCGCGCATCCAGGCCGGCTTCGCGTCGGTCCTGTGCGACATCGCGGTCGTTCTGCGCCGTCTCGCGATCGTCCTGCTGCTTGTCCCGCTCGTTGAGCTTGGCCTCGCGTTCGTCCTGCTGCTGTTGGGGATTCGGGCCGCCGGGGCCACCCGGGCCGCCGGGCTGGCCGGCACCCGGTGCGCCGCCGTTCTCCCCGCCGCCCTTGGCGCCTTCCATGGCCTTCATCATCGGCTCCATCAGCTGGCCGAACTGGCCGCCCATCTGGCCCATGGCCTGCGAGGGTGCACTCGCCATCTGGCCCATCTGGCCCAGCTGCCCCATCATCTGGCTGAGCTGGCCGACGCCCTGACCACCGGACTCGTCGGCCTTCTCGTAGGCGCCCTGCGCATCCGACAGCTTGGCGTTGAACATGTTCTCTTTGGCCGACAATGCCGTCACATTGGTGGTCAGCGAGGCCGCCAGGGCCGGCAGGATGCCGGAGATGGTCGCGCTCATCGCGTCCTCGCCGCCTTGAATCGGCGGCATTTCGGGCAGGGTCAACGACGCAGGGTCCCAGCCGAGCGTCCCGCTCATTTTCACCGGGCCAAGTTCACCCACGGTTGCCCCCTTCTCGTCGAGACAGATCACCAATCGTCATAGTCATCGTCACCATCCCCCGTGTCGTGTTCCAAAGGAGCCGGGACCGCCAGCCCGGTCGCGGTGCCCCCGCCACCTCCGCCACGCTGACCGCCGCCCATCATGCCCATGCCACCGCCCATGCCGCCGGCCGAGTTGGCCGCCGCCACCGGGGCGACACCGCCCACCACAGCGGCGCTGGCACCGGGGTCGACCGAGACCGGCGAAGTACTGCCACCGCCCACCATCTTCGCCAGCAGCGGCGTCTGGGGGCTGCCGCCACCCGAGCCCCCGGGCAGACCCGCGGCCTTGACCATGCCCGCACCACTGCTGGGACCGGAGCCGCCGGCCGCTGGATGGTTCGAGAACGACGAGAACGGGCTGACCCCACCACCGGTGCCCTTGCCGCCCGAACCCAACTGCGAGACCAGTTGCTGCAGCGGCTGCGCCATCTGCTGCAGCGGTTGAGAAAGCTGCTGCGGAATCTGGCCGGCCATCTGCGGGATCTGGCCCAGCATCTGCGGCAGCTGGCTGATCAGCTGCATCATCGAATCGGCGCCCTTTTGGGCCGCCTCCTGCGCCTGCGCCGTCGGCGGGGTGCCGACCTGCGGCAGGTTGGCAATCGTGCTGAGGCTGTCCGCCATCTCAACGGAGGCGGCCGAGACCGTCGCGGTGTTCTGTGCCAGACCCGCCTTGATGCGGCTCTCGATCAGTGCCTGCGGGTCGGGACCGGCAAGCATCCCCAGCTTCTGGATCGCCTCGACCTCGGCCTGCACTTCCTGCGCGGCCGCGTTCACGATCGTCTTGGTCTCCGCCACGGTCGCTGCCATTTTCATCAACGCCGTGGAGATGGCCTGTGCCTGTAGACCGTTGGTCTCGTGACCGCCGATCATCGAGGTCGCCTCACCCGAGGCAGCCAGCGATGCGGTGCCTTCCCAGCCACCCTGAAGCTTCGACAGCTGGCTGGTCTGTTGCGGGACGACGGTGCCACTGATCTTGGCGGCGATCTTCTGATAGGACGCCGCCGCGGCGGTCAGCTGTTCCTCGTCGACATTCGGCCAGCCAGGCCCCTGCAGCGTCTGCGACCCGTACGGGCTACTGTCGCGCTCCACCGCCATACCGCGGCCCCCTTCTACGCGTGATGCATAACCGGAGCAAACATTACCGTGCCCGTAGGGGGTGGCGATGCACCTTTATCCGAGGATCAATCCGGAGGTCGGCACGCCGGTGCCCGCGGTGACCAGCACATGCTCGACGCCGTCGACCTGGTTGACCGAGGTACCCCGCAATTGCCGCACGCCCTCGGCGATGCCGTTCATGCCGTGGATGTAGGCCTCACCGAGTTGACCACCATGGGTGTTGATCGGCAGCCGGCCGCCGAGTTCGATGGCGCCGCCGGCAATGAAGTCCTTGGCCTCACCCTTGCCGCAGAAGCCGAGCTCCTCGAGCTGAATCAGCGTGTACGGGGTGAAGTGGTCGTAGAGGATCGCAGTCTGGATGTCGTCGGGCGACAGGCCGCTCTGCTCCCACAGCTGACGGCCCACCAGACCCATCTCGGGCAGACCGAGCTCGTCGCGGTAGTACGAGTACATGGTGAACTGGTCGGTGCCCGCGCCCTGAGCGGCGGCCTCGATGATCGCCGGCCGGTGCTTGAGATCCTTGGCCCGCTCGGGCGTGGTGACGACGATGGCCACGCCGCCGTCGCTTTCCTGGCAGCAGTCCAGCAGCCGCAGTGGCTCGGCGATCCACCGCGAGTTCTGGTGATCCTCGATGGTGATCGGCTTGCCGTAGAAGAACGCCTTTGGGTTGGTCGCGGCATGCTTGCGGTCCGCCACCGACACCGCGCCGAAATCCGCACTCGTGGCGCCGTATTCATGCATGTATCGCTGGGCGATCATCGCGACCGACGCGGCCGGTGTGCTCAGGCCGTGCGGGTAGGACCAGCTGTACTCCACGCCACGCGAGTCGGCGTTGACGGTCAGACCGGTCATCACCTGGCCGAACCGGAACTCCGAGCGCTCGTTGAAGGCCCGGTAGGCCACAACGACTTCCGCGACACCGGTCGCGACGGCCAGAGCCGCCTGCTGAACGGTCGCGGCCGCGGCGCCGCCGCCGTAGCCGATCTGGCTGAAGAACTTCAGGTCCCCGATCCCAGTGGACCGGGCCACGGCGGTCTCCAGGTTGGAGTCCATCGTGAAGGTCACCAGACCGTCGACATCGGAGGGCTTCAGCCCAGCGTCGTCAAGCGCGTCGAGCACTGCCTCGGCGGCCAGGCGCAACTCACTGCGGCCGGAGTTCTTGGAGAAGTCAGTGGCGCCGATACCGGCGATGGCTGCCTTGCCGGAGAGCATCAGTTGTCCCCCAAAGTCAGTGTGGCAGTGGCGATGACGTGATCACCGAGGCTGTTGGAACCGGTCACCTTGACCGTCACGACATCGTCCTCGATCGCGGTGACCTCGCCGCGGAAGGTGACGGTGTCATACGCGTACCACGGCACGCCGAGACGCAGCCCGATCGAGCGGATCCGGGACGATGGCCCGGCCCAGTCGGTGAGATAACGCTGCACCAGGCCGGTGTCGGTCAGGATGTTGACGAAGATGTCCTTGGAACCCTTGGCCTGCGCCTTGTCCCGGTCGTGGTGCACGTCCTGGTAATCGCGCGTCGCGATCGCCGTGGACACGATGAAGGTCGGGTCACCGTAGAAAGCGAGTTCGGGCAGCTTCTGACCGACCGCTGCGACGGGGGCGCTCACTTGGCCGGCTCCCATGCGTAGAGCGTCCATGCCGGGCTGACATCGCTGTCCGGGAAGTCGATAAAGGTTGCGCGCACAGGCATTCCGATCTCCACCTTGTCGGTGTCCACATTGCGCAACTCACCGAGCATGCGCACGCCTTCTTCGAGTTCCACCAGCGCGATGACGAACGGCAGGGTGCGGCCGGGCACCTTCGGTGCGTGGTGCACGACGTAGCTGAACACCGTGCCGTTGCCGGACGCGACGAGATAGTCCTCCGGTGTGACCGGGTCCTGGTAGTTCTTCCACACCGCGGGCACCGGCGGGTGCTGGAGCGAACCGTCCGGACGCTTCTGGATACGCAGTTCGTGGGCGTTCACGCCGTCCCAGAAGAACTGCGTATCGCGCGAGGACGACGGACGCATCAGCTTGTCCGGATCGAGATCTGCCGGAACCTCGGCGGCCGGATCCTGATCGCTCTTGTCGGCCGGCTTGAACTTCATGATGCGCCAGTTCATTTCGGCGACGGTCTCATCGTCACCGGTGGCCCACGTGATGAGCTGGTTGATGAAGTAGCTCTCACCCAGCGCGGTCTGCTTGGGACCCACCACGTCGGTGATTTCGGCGTAGATGGTGACCTCTTCACCCGGTTGCAGGTACCGGTGATAGGTCTGCTCGCAGTTGGTGGCGACCACACCGACGAAACCGGCGTCGTCGAAGAGCTTCATCATCTTCGACAGCGGATCGTCATCCGAGCGGCCTTGCCCGAGTCCGCCCATCGTCCACACCTGGATCATCGCCGGCGGCGCGACAATGCCCGGATGCCCAGCGGCCTTTGCGGCCTCGTGGTCAACATAGATGGGGTTCTTGTCACCGATGGCGTCGACCCAGTGGTGAATCATCGGCTGATTCACCGGATCCCGACCGGTCCGTGGCTCGCTCTTGCCCGCCGCCTTGATCTGGTCGATGCCGGCCTGCAGATCGCTCATCGGGTCACCCGCGGCACCCGCAGGCCCGACGCCGCGATCATCTCGCGCATGACCTCGTTGACGCCACCGCCGAAGGTGATCACCAGGTTGCGCTTGGTCATCTTGTCGAGCCAGACCAGCAGTTCAGCCGTTTCCGGATCGGCTGGATTGCCGTAACCACCGACGATCTCTTCCGCCAGCCGGCCGACTTCCTGCAGTCGTTCGGTGGAGAACACCTTGGTGGCGGCGGCGTCGGCCACGGCGATGGTCTCGCCCGAGGCAGCGACCTGCCAGTTGAGTAGCTCGTTGATCCGCCAGATCGACTTGATCTGTCCCAGAAGCCGTTTCACGGCGTCCTGCTCGATCGGGGTGACGCCGTCCGAACCCGGTTTCGATGCCCAGGTGTGCACCTGGTCGTAGATGCCGGCGATCCGGCCGGCGGGCCCGAGGCCGACCCGCTCGTGGTTGAGCTGGGTGGTGATGAGCTTCCAGCCGCCGTTCTCCTCGCCGACGAGCATGTCGGCGGGCACGCGCACATCGTTGTAGTACGTGGCGTTGGTGTGGTGCGCCCCGTCCGAAAGGATGATCGGGGTCCAGGAGTAGCCGGGATCCTTGGTGTCGACGATCAGGATCGAGATGCCCTTGTGCTTGGCCGCGGTCGGATCGGTGCGGCAGGCCAGCCAGATGTAGTCGGCGTCATGCGCGCCGGTGGTCCACATCTTCTGGCCGTTGACGATGTACTCGTCACCATGGCGCACCGCGGTGGTGCGCAGCGACGCGAGATCGGTGCCGGCATCGGGCTCTGAGTAACCGATGGCGAAATGCACTTCACCGGCGAGGATTCCGGGCAGGAACTTCTTCTTCTGTTCCTCGGTGCCGAGGGCCTGCAGGGTGGGGCCCACCGTCTGCAGCGTGACCATCGGCAGCGGGATGTCGGCCCGGTTCGCCTCGTTGATGAAGATCTGCTGCTCCACCGGGCCGAAGCCCAGACCGCCGTACTCCTTGGGCCAACCGACGCCGAGCTTGCCGTCGCTGCCCATGCGCTTGATCACCGCGCGGTAGGCCTCGTTGTGCCGGTCGGACTCCATCGCCGCAGCCTCTTCGGGCGTGATGAGAGTCGAGAAGTATTCCCGCAGTTCGGCTTGCAGCGCACGCTGCTCGGGGGTCAGATCGATGAACATTACGCTCCCACCAAATCGAGGCGATGCGCTTGCCCGCCCAACAGTCGGGTCAGATCCTTGATCGAGGAGTAGTAGCGGTCCATCGGGTAGGTGATGTCCATACCCATACCGCCGTGCAGGTGATGGCACAGCCGCATGGCCGGCGCGGCCTGCGAGGTGAACCAGTAGCCCAGGATGGCCAGGTCCTCGTCAGCGTCAAGGCCTTCGGACAACCGCCACAGGACCGAGGTGGACAACAGAGAGATCGTCCGCGAGGCGATGTAGACCTCGGACAGCTGTGCGGCCACGGTCTGGAATGTCGACAGCGGACGGCCGAACTGCTCACGCGTTGCCACGTAGTCGGCGGTCAGGCGCAGCGCGCCGGCCACCAGCCCGGCAGCGAACGCTCCGGTGGCGGCAAGCGCCAGCTGGTTGACCCGGTGAGCACTCGCGCCGTCGAGCACGTCGCCGGCGTCGATCGCGACGTCGGCAAAGGTGACCACGTATTCGTCGGACGCGTTGGCGGTCGGGGTCTTGGTGACCGTCACACCGTCAGCCGTGGGCGAGACCACCACCACCGCGTTGTCCGCGGTGACCAGCAGCCACTTCGCCGTCTCGGCATAGGGCACACCGACTTTGGTGCCGTTGAGCTTGCCGTCCGCATAGTTCACTGCGGGCCGCTCGGGCAGCGACTGCCCCGGCTCGTTCAGCGCGGCGGAAAGCAGAGCACCCGCGGCAACCTCGGCCAGATACCGATCCTGCTGGGCGTCCGAGGCCAGGTCGAGCAGCGGCACCAGACCCAGGCCGATCGTGGCCAGCGCCGGGCCGGTGGTGCCGTGGCGACCGATCTCGGTCAAGGCGGTGGACAGCTCGGGCAGACCCAGACCGTCACCGCCGAGTCGTTCCGGCACTCCCAGCGCCGCGACACCACCGGAAGCCAGTGCATCCCAAGAGTTGTCGCGTTCCAGAACGGACGTCACCACGTCGGCGACGGCCTGCTGTTCCGGGTTCGGTGTGAAATCCACCCGAATCCTCCTTGATCCGTTAGGCGGTCAGTGTGCGACCGGGCACGCGCCCGTGAAGTCCACCGGCCAGTGCTTGATGCCGTTGAGCCAACCCGACTTCAGCCGCTCGGGCTCCCCGACCGGCTTGAGGTCGGGCATGTGGTCGGCCACCGCGTTGAAGATCAGGTTGATCGTCAGGCGGGCCAGGTTGGCGCCGATGCAATAGTGCGCCCCGGTGCCACCGAAGCCGACGTGCGGGTTCGGGTCGCGAAGGATGTTGAAGGTGAACGGGTCGTCGAACACGGTCTCGTCGAAGTTGGCCGAGCGGTACGACATCACCACACGCTCGCCGGCCTTGATCTTGACGCCGGAAATCTCGGTGTCCTCGCTGGCGGTGCGCTGGAAGGCCGACACCGGGGTTGCCCACCGGATGATCTCGTCGACGGCGGTCTTGGGACGTTCCTTCTTGAACAGCTCCCACTGATCGGGGTTCTGCGAGAACGCGATCATGCCGTGGGTGATCGAGTTACGGCTGGTCTCGTTGCCGGCGACAGCCAGCATGATGACGAAGAAGCCGAACTCGTCGTCGCTGAGCTTCTCACCGTCGATGTCGGCCTGGATCAGCTTGGTGACGATGTCATCGGTGGGGTTCTTGCCCCGCTCCTCGGCCATCTTCATGGCGTAGGTGATGACCTCGAACGAGGACATGGCCGGGTCGACGTCGGCGTACTCGGGGTCGTCGCCGGCGGTCATCTCGTTGGACCAGCGGAACAGCTTGTCGCGATCGTCCTGGGGCACACCGAGCAGTTCGGCGATGGCCTGCAGTGGCAACTCGCAAGACACCTGCTCGACGAAGTCACCGGAGTTGGAGGCCGCGGCATTCTTGGCGATCTGCTGCGCGCGGTTGTTCAGCTCGTCCTCGAGCCGCGACAGCGCGCGAGGGGTGAAGCCACGGGAGATGATCTTGCGCAGTCGCGTGTGGTGCGGGGCGTCCATGTTCAGCAGGACAGCGCGCTGCAGGTCGACCGCTTCGCGGGTCATCTCCTGGGGCCAGACCGGGATCGCGCCGTTCATCGCGCTGGAGAAGACATCACTGCGCAGGGAGACGTCCTTGACGTCTTCGTGCCGGGTCACCAACCAGTAGCCCTTGTCGCCGAAGCCTCCGGTGCCGCCGGGCACATCGACCCAGCGAACCGGCTCGGCCTTGCGGAGCTCGGCGAGTTCGGCGACCGGCAGGCCCTTGAGGTTGAGCTCGGAATCGAGGAAGTCGAAATCCTTGGGGATGTTGGGGCAGCCCATGTGTCTTACTCCTAGTGTCTGTAGCAAGCCGTGCGCGTAGCCAGCAATGCTTGAAACAACGTGGTCTAGTACCAATTGAGACCATTGAAACATGCCTTGACCGCAGATCAAAGGTAGTGATGCATCCGCGCTTGTCAGAGTAATGAAACGTGTTCTAGCCTGGCTTCATGGGTAACCCTGTCATCGTCGAAGCCACCCGCAGCCCCATCGGCAAGCGCAACGGCTGGTTGTCCGGCCTGCACGCCACCGAGCTTCTGGGAGCCGTCCAGAAAGCCCTCATCGAGAAGGCCGGCATTGACGCCGGCAGCGTCGAGCAGCTCATCGGCGGCTGCGTCACGCAGTACGGCGAGCAGGGCAACAACGTCACCCGACAGTCCTGGCTGGTCGCCGGGCTGCCCGAGCACGTCGGTGCCACGACCGTCGACTGCCAGTGCGGCAGCGCGCAGCAGGCCAATCACCTGATCGCGGGCCTGATCGCCACCGGCGCCATCGACATCGGTATCGCCTGCGGCATCGAGGCGATGAGCCGAGTCGGCCTCGGCGCCAACGGCGGCGGCGCCCGCGCCGCGTCGTGGGACATCGACCTGCCCAACCAGTTCGAGGCTGCCGAGCGAATCGCCAAGCGCCGCGGCATCACCCGCGCCGATGTGGATGCGCTCGGCCTGGCGTCTCAGCTCAAGGCCAAGCAGGCCTGGGCCGAAGGACGATTCGACCGGGAGATCTCCCCGATCGAGGCACCGGTCATCGACGAGAACAAGCAGCCGACGGCCGAACTCAACACGGTCAGCCGCGACCAGGGCCTGCGCGACACCACCGCCGAGGGCCTGGCCGGGTTGAAGCCCGTGATGGAGGGCGGCATCCACACCGCGGGCACGTCGTCGCAGATCTCCGACGGTGCCGCCGCGGTGCTGTGGATGGATGAGTCCGTGGCAAAAGCGCATGGCTTCACCCCGCGCGCCCGCATCATCAGCCAGGCGAACGTGGGCGCCGAGACCTACTACCACCTCGACGGCCCCGTGCAGTCCACCGCCAAGGTGCTCGAGAAGGCCGGGATGAAGATCGGCGACATCGACCTGGTCGAGATCAACGAGGCGTTCGCCTCCGTGGTCCTGTCCTGGGCGCAGGTGCACGGCGCCGACATGGACAGGGTCAACGTCAACGGCGGCGCCATCGCGCTGGGCCACCCCGTCGGTTCGACCGGAGCCCGGTTGATCACCACGGCGCTGCACGAGTTGGAGCGCTCCGACAAGAGCACCGCGCTGATCACCATGTGTGCCGGCGGGGCGCTGTCCACGGGCACGATCATCGAAAGAATCTGAGGCCTTCCCGGTGTCATTTTCTGACGACGAGCGCATCGCGGCCGCACAGGCCTACATCGATGCGCTGGTGAGCCATCAGGCGGATGCAGTCCCGTTCACACCGGACTGCATCCGCATCGAGATGGGTCTGAAGACGGGCCGTTCCGGAGATCACTTGCGCCGCAGCCTGAACAACGGTCCGCAGTTCAAGTTGATCGAGAAGACGACAACGCCCGAGTACAGCGTCGACGGCGACAACATCCGCGCCAAGTTCGACGTGCTGACCAAGCCTCGGCTGTTCGGATGGCGGGTCTGCTCGCACGTCGACGAGACGTTCCTGATCCCGGCGTCGGACGGGCAGATCCATCACATCCGCGCCTCCCTCACCCCGTTCATCAGCCGCTAAGGTCCACCGCATGGCCAACACCCCTCGCCCGCTGAGCCCCAAACAGGTCGAACGTCTCAACGCGAAATCGACCGGCACCGCCATCAAGTGGATGTCGCGCGCCCAGACCTGGATCTTCAAGAAGACGGGCGGGCGGTTCGGCGACAAGTTCCTGCGCGGAGCCGAGGTCGGCATCCTGACCACGATCGGGCGTAAGTCGGGCGAGGAACGTGACAGCCCGCTGCTGTTCCTGCAGGAGGGCAAGCGCATCGTGTTGGTCGCCTCGCAGGGGGGCCGGGCCACCAACCCGATGTGGTACCTGAACCTGGTGGCCAACCCGAAGGTGAAGTTCCAGACCAAGCACGAGACCCTGGAACTCACGGCCCGCGACGCCACCGATGCCGAGCGCGACGTGTACTGGCCCAAGCTCGACGCCATGTACGCCGATTTCGCCAATTACCGTTCCTACACGGACCGCAAGATCCCGATCGTGATCTGCGACCCGGCCTGACCACCGACAACGTGCAGCGCCCCCGGACATTGTCCGGGGGCGCTTTTTGTTCACCAGGTGTCCGGGAACTGGCCAATTACGCAACTCTGCGTAGCTGAATTGACGGGTGAACAGTTCTTTGATTATGTTCTGTGAGCGCGCACACAGTGAACGCCAAGTGAGCGGCAGCCCACATTTTCGTGAACCGATGGAGACCCTATGCAACGACCCACTCGACGCCGGGCTGCCGGTGCCGCCGCAACCACCCTGACCGCGTGTTCTCTGTTCGCGGCAGCGACCCTGCCGGCCGCGGCGATGACCGTGACGTTCATCCGGCACGCCGAGTCCCAGGGCAACGCCTCCGGATACATCGACACCAGCACCCCGGGCCCGCATCTGACCAACGATCAGGTGAACCAGAACGGCGGCCCGAACGGTGAGCAGCAGGCCATCGACTGGGCCAATGCCCAGTGCCCCACCGCCCAGTGCACCGAGTTCGACGCGCTCTACGCCTCGACCATGATTCGCACCCAGGAGACCGCCGCGCCGTTCGCCGCCAAGCGCGGGTTGCCGGTCACGGTCCTGGGCTCGTTCGACCCGGACAACCCACAGCGCAACTCCGGTGTACAGGAAATCAGTGCCGGCATCTTCGAGGGCCTGCCCGAGAGTGAAGGCATCGGCCGCATCGGCTACATCCTCGCGCCGCTGGCCTGGACCATGGGTCTGCAGTTCATCCCGATCCCCGGCGGCGAGAACGGCCTTGAGTTCAACGAGCGCGTGACGAACGCTCTCGAGGACGTGGAGTCGGATACCACCGACACCAATGGCGACGGCGAGATCGACGCCGCGGTGTTCTCGCACGGCGCCACCATCATGATGTGGACGATGATGAACGTCGACAACCCGAATCTGCTTCTGATCGTGCAGCATCCGCTGAACAACACCGACACGGTGGTCGTGGAGAAGAACGACGACGGCAGCTGGACGTTGAAGGAATGGGCCGGCCAGCAAGTCGGACCCGCGGATTACCCGACGCAGATGTTCGTCAATGTGCGTGACCTGATCGTGGCACCGCAGAAGGCGGTCTACAACATGCGCATACCGGTTCTCTCGCTGGATGCGCAGGGCATCGTGACCACCGGCGCGCAGGGCATCCAGGACGTCGCCGAGGCCGGGGTCAAGTTCGTCAAGGACTCGGTGACCGACACCGTCAACGCGATCACCGGCATCCCGGGCTCGCTGGGCCAGTCGACGACGCAGGTGTCGAAGCTCAGCACCCAGAAGGCCGTCACCGAGAGCAACGCTCCAGCCGTGAGCGAACTCGCCGAGGACACGAAGGCCGCCGTCGAAAACGTCGACGAGAGCACCACATCGAAAATCGAGACGGCCATCGATCCCGTCAAGACCGCCGAATCAGTCAAGGCCAAGATCACCACGGCCCGTACGACCAACGGCGCCACCAAGCTGACCGACGGCAACAAGGCGGAGCCGGGCAAGCCCGCCGCTGCGGTACGGGACCGGATCAACCGGGCCGCCGACGACGTCCGCAGCGGCATCGAATCTTCGGCTCAGCAGGCTCGCGAGACGGTCAAGAAGCTCACCGGAGCCGACAAGCCCACCAAGGCTGACAAGTCCGACAACAGCACAGCCAAGCCGAAGACCAAGGACGCCGCGTGAATTAGGCTTTAGTTCAACGTAATACAGCCGACCGGTCCCCCTCCTCACCCGAGGAGGGGGCTCAGTCGTATCCGCGGCAGGGCTGCAGTTGACGTACCAATTCGCCAAATACCTTCCCATGCAATGGGATAACGGCTCGCCTTCACAGCAGACGGTCAGACAATCTATCTGACCGGCCAGCGAACCGTCACCGGCAGGTCACGTGAAATCCACACAGCCGCAACGGAGGAACCACATGAACCGCCGCAGAGGTGACGCGCCGGCGTCACGGTATCGGAAACTCCTAGGGGGTGTCGCCCTGGCATTCCTCGCCTTCTTCCTGGCGATGCCCGTCGCCCATGCCGCAGAGGTCATGCGCGTGACATTCGTGCGTCACGCCCAGTCGGAGGGCAACGCCTCCGGACTGATCGACACCAAGACTCCAGGCCCGGTTCTCACCCCCCTCGGCCAGCAACAGGCCCAGGCTGTGGCCGACAAGCTTGGTGACAACAACTACGACGCGATCTACGCCTCGACGATGGTGCGCACTCAGTTGACCGCGGCGCCGATGTCGCAGCGCCTCGGCCTCCCGATCCAGGTGCTCCCCGGCCTGCAAGAGATCGAGGCCGGCGTCTTCGAGGGCACGCCGGAGGCGAACGCTGCCGGCGGGTATGGGCTGTATCCGATCGCATGGGCGCTCCCGGGCGTCATCCCCCAGATCCCGTTCGACAAGAGCACGTACATGCCAGGAACCAACCTCAACGGCTACGTCTTCGACGAACGGGTCAGGGGCGCGCTGCAAACCATGTACGACAACGGCGACCGCAACGCCGTGGTGTTCTCGCACGGCGGGACCATCATGTTCTGGACGTTGATGAACGTGAACAACCTCACGATGATGGAGAAGCTCCAACTGCTGCAGACCGCCCAGTTGAACAACACCGATTACGTGGTGATCGAGGGCAACAACGAGGACGGCTGGACCCTGGTGAACTGGAACGGCAAGCAGTTCAGCCCTGAGCCGACCTTCGAGCACGAGGTGAAACTCCAGTTCCGGACACTGTCCCGTCAGCTGAGTGCCGCCGCCGATCAGGTCAAGGAGGCGTTCAAGACTGGCGACTTCGTGACCATCGCGACGGCGATCAACCGCAGCATGGCCGATGCATCCTTCTCGGTCACCAAGTTCAGCCGGGCGATCAACGCGGAGATCATCAAGCGGACCACCAAGGCGATCCCGACGAACACCCAGGATCTGCAGGACAAGGTGTCCACCGGGGTCGAGAACCTCAAGACCTCGCTGAACGCGACCACGGACAGTATCGAGCAGAAGGTTCAGTCCGCTCCGGAGACCGTCTCGGACTCCACGAAACCTGCTGATTCTTCACCCATTTCGCGGGCGAAGTCGAAGCTGAAGACTGCTGTCGACGAGGTCGTCAAGCCGCGGGCGACCGACCTGTCCGACGGCAACAAGGCGCTGCCCGGCGTCACGAAGCCGGTCAGCCGTACCGGCGAGCAGGTTCAGACCGCCGTCAAGGACGCCCAGGATCGGGTGTCGTCGTCGATCAAGAAGTTCGGCGACGCCGTCAAGAAGGCCACCGGCCAGACCGGCAAGACCGCCGGTGCCAACGCCGGTGCCGACAACGACACCGCCGGCAACAAGGACGCCGCCTAACCCGCAGGGGTATTCGAGTCTGCAGCTAGGGCAACGAGGCTGCGCTCAGATCGAGAATCCGGCGGATTTCACGATCTGAGCGCAGTTTCGACGAAACAAGTAGAGAACTCAGGCGCCGTAGACGGGAACCGCGGGGCGGGCCTTGGCGAGCAGGTCATTGACGACCGGCCCCAGCTCGGCCGGATCCCACTTCGCGCCCTTGTCGATCTGCGGTCCGTGGGCCCAGCCCTCGGCGATGCGGATCTTGCCGCCCTCGATCTCGAACATCTTGCCGGTGACGTCCTTGGACTCGATGCTGCCCAGCCACACCACCAGCGGCGAGATGTTCTCCGCGGCCATGGCGTCGAAGGCCTGGTCCTGGGTGGCCATCATGTCGGCGAACACGGTCTCGGTCATCCGGGTGCGGGCCGACGGCGCGATGCCGTTGACGGTGACGCCGTAGCGGCCCATCTCGGCCGCGGCCACCAGCGTCAGCGCGGCGATGCCGGCCTTGGAAGCGCTGTAGGTGGCCTGACCGACGCTGCCCTGAAGCCCGGCGCCCGAGCTGGTGTTGATGATGCGGGCATCGACAGACTCGCCGGCCTTGGACTTGGCCCGCCAGTAGGCGGCGGCGTGCTTCATGGTGGCGAAGTGCCCCTTGAGATGCACGGCGGTGACGGCGTCGAACTCTTCCTCGGTGGCGTTGGCGAACATCCGGTCGCGCACGATGCCGGCGTTGTTGACGAGTACGTCGAGGGTGCCGAAGGCATCGACGGCGTTCTGGATCAGCGCCTCGGCCTGCGCCCAGTCGGCGACGTTGGAACCGTTGGCAACGGCTTCGCCTCCGGCAGCGACGATCTCGTCGACCACGTTCTGCGCGGCGCTGCCGCCGCCGGCCGGCGAACCGTCCAGGCCGACCCCGATGTCGTTGACCACGACGCGGGCACCTTCGGCGGCGAACGCGAGCGCGTGCTCACGCCCGATCCCGCCACCGGCACCCGTCACGATGACCACGCGGCCGTCGAGCAATCCCATAGTTGTGTCTCCTTTTCCGAATTACTTGATGTCGGCGGTCGTGGTGGACAGGTAGTGCGGCGGCTCACCGCCACCGTGTACCTCCAGCGACGCGCCGCTGATGTACGAGGCCGCATCTGAGGTCAGAAATGCTGTGGCCCAGCCGATGTCGGCCGGTTTGGCGAGCCGGCCCAAGGGCACATTCCGCGAGATGGCAGCGATCGACTCGGCGTCGCCGTAGAACAGTTCGGACTGCTCGGTCTCGACCATGCCGACCACCACCGAGTTCACCCGGACCTTGGGCGCCCACTCGACGGCGAGCGTCGAGGTGAGGTTGTCGATGCCGGCTTTGGCCGCGCCGTACGCGGCCGTCCCCGGGGTGGGCCGGTGGCCGCTGACGCTGGAGATGTTGACGATGGCGCCGCCCGAGTCCTGCTTCTGCATCACGGCGTTGGCATGGGTGGAAACCGAGAGCGCGCCGATCAGGTTGAGCTCGATGATCTTGGTGCTGAACTTCGCCGACGCATCGGCGGCCAGCACGTAGGGCGAGCCACCGGCGTTGTTGACGACGGCATCTAAACGACCGTGCTTCTCGACGATGCTTTCGATGAGCGACTTCACCGAGTCGTCATCCCGGATGTCGCAGCTGTGGAATTCGTAGGGCAGCCCGTCGACCGGGCGGCGTGCGCAGGTCACCACAGTGGCGCCCTGACCGGCAAAAACCGCACTGATTCCAGCGCCAACCCCTCGCACTCCACCGGTCACCAGGACCACCTTGCCGGTCAAACCCAAATTGATGGCGCCGACTTCTGGCGTAACTGTCACTGTGCTAGCGTACCAAGCAAGTGCTTGCTTAGGTAGCGACCCCTTCAGGAAGTGGATTGATGACGATCACCACCAAGACAGTCGAACCGGGCATCGTCTCGGTCACCGTCAACTACCCGCCCGTCAACGCCATCCCGTCGGCCGGCTGGTTCGAACTCGGCGATGCGATCACCGCGGCAGGCCGGGACCGCAGCACCCACGTGGTGATCCTGCGAGCCGAGGGCCGCGGCTTCAACGCGGGTGTGGACATCAAGGAGATGCAGAACACCGAGGGCTTCACCGCGCTCATCGACGCGAACCGTGGCTGCTACCACGCGTTCAAGTCCGTCTACGAGTGCGAGGTCCCCGTCGTGGCAGCCGTCAACGGGTTCTGCGTGGGCGGCGGCATCGGCCTGGTCGGCAACGCCGACGTGATCGTGGCCTCCGACGACGCCAAGTTCGGCCTCCCCGAGGTGGAGCGCGGCGCCCTCGGCGCCGCCACCCATCTGTCCCGACTGGTCCCCCAGCACCTGATGCGGCGGCTGTTCTTCACCGCCGCCACCGTCCCCGCCGAGACGCTGCACCACTTCGGTTCGGTGCACGAGGTCGTGCCCCGCGAGGAACTCGACGAGGCCGCACTGCGCGTCGCCCGCGACATCGCCAGCAAGGACACCCGGGTGATCCGGGCCGCCAAGGAGGCACTGAACTTCATCGACGTGCAGCCCGTGAACGCGCGCTACCGGATGGAGCAGGGCTTCACCTTCGAACTCAACCTGTCCGGTGTGTCCGACGAGCACCGCGACGCCTTCGCCGGCACTGACAAGGGATCGAAATAATGACCGACAAGAGGACAACTCTCGATGAGGCGGTCGCCTCGATCGAAAGCGGGATGACCATCGGCATCGGTGGCTGGGGCTCGCGACGCAAGCCGATGGCATTCGTGCGCGCCCTGCTGCGCACCGACGTCAAGGACCTGACCGTCGTCACCTACGGCGGACCGGATCTGGGCCTGCTGTGCTCGGCCGGCAAGGTCAAGCGCGTCTACTACGGCTTCGTGTCGCTGGACTCGCCGCCGTTCTACGACCCGTGGTTCGCCAAGGCCCGCACCACCGGTGCGATCGAGGCCCGCGAGATGGACGAGGGCATGCTGCGCTGCGGCCTGCAGGCTGCCGCCCAGCGGCTGCCCTTCCTGCCGATCCGTGCCGGGCTGGGCAGCGACGTCCGTGCCTTCTGGGGCGACGAGCTCAAGACCGTGAAGTCGCCGTACGAGACCGACGGCGCCTACGAGGAACTGATCGCGATGCCCGCGCTGAACCTCGACGCGGCCTTCGTGCACATGAATCTCGGTGACGCCCAGGGCAATGCGGCCTACACCGGTATCGACCCGTACTTCGACGACCTCTTCCTGATGTCGGCTCAGCGCCGCTTCCTGTCGGTCGAGCGCGTGGTGTCCACCGAGGAGCTGGTCAAGGCCGTTCCGACACAGGCCCTGCTGATCAACCGGATGATGGTCGACTCGGTGGTGGAGGCCCCCAACGGCGCGCACTTCACCACCAACGAGCCCGATTACCGGCGCGACGAGAAGTTCCAGCGCCACTACGCAGAAGCCGCAGGCTCTGACGAGACCTGGGCCGAGTTCGTCAAGACATATCTGTCCGGCAGCGAGGCCGATTACCAGGCTGCCGTTCGGAAGTTCAAGGAAGATCAGGAGGCCAGCAAGTGATTGCCGTGACCCGTGCCGAGGTGTGCGCCGTCGCCTGCGCCGAGCTGTTCCGCGACGCCGGCGAGATCATGGCCAGCCCGATGACCACCGTCGTCCAGATCGGTGCCCGGTTGGCCCGGCTGACCTTCTCCCCCGACATCGTGCTCACCGACGGTGAGGCCCGGATCCTGGCCGATACCCCGGCAATCGGCGCACCCTTCGCCGTCGAAGGCTGGATGCCGTTCAACCGGGTCTTCGAGACCCTGGCCTGGGGCAAGCGCCACGTGGTGATGGGTGCCAACCAGATCGACCGTTACGGCAACCAGAACCTGTCTGCGTTCGGTCCGATCCAGCACCCGACCCGGCAGATGTTCGGTGTCCGCGGCGCACCCGGTAACAGCATCAACCACGCCACGAGCTACTTCGTCGGCAACCACACCAAGCGCGTGTTCTGCGATTCGGTGGACATCGTCTCCGGAATCGGTTGGGACAAGATCGATCCGGCGAACCCTGCCTACCGGTTCGCCAACGTCTACCGCGTGGTGTCCAACCTGGGCGTGTTCGACTTCAACGGTCCCGACCACCAGATGCGCGCGGTGTCGCTGCACCCCGGCGTGGAGGCCGACCAGGTGGCCGACAACACCTCGTTCGAGGTGCACGGTCTGGAGGAAGCCGAGACCAGCCGGCTGGCCACCGAAGAGGAGCTCACCCTGCTGCGTGAGGTCATCGATCCGAAGTCGCTGCGCGACAAAGAGGTCAAGGTCTAAAGAATGGGCAAGCTCAAGACTCCGCTGACCGAACTGGTCGGCATCGAGCATCCCGTCGTACAGACGGGAATGGGCTGGGTGGCCGGTGCACGTCTGGTCGCCGCAACCTCCAATGCCGGCGGGCTGGGCATCCTGGCGTCGGCGACGATGACGCTCGAAGAGCTCCAGACCGCCGTGACCAAGGTCAAGGCCGCCACCGACAAACCCTTCGGCATCAACATGCGGGCCGATGCGGGCGATGCCGGTGCGCGCGTGGACCTCCTGATCCGCGAAGGAGTCAAAGTCGCCTCCTTCGCTCTGGCTCCGAAGCCCGAGCTGATCGCCAAGCTCAAAGACGCGGGCGTCGTGGTGATCCCGTCGGTCGGTGCGGCCAAGCACGCCAAGAAGGTGGCCGGCTGGGGTGCTGACGCGGTGATCGTGCAGGGCGGTGAGGGCGGTGGCCACACCGGCCCCGTCGCGACCACGCTGCTGCTGCCCTCGGTGCTCGATGCGGTCAAGGACACCGGTATGCCGGTCATCGCGGCCGGCGGTTTCTTCGACGGCCGCGGCCTGGCTGCCGCGCTGTCCTACGGTGCGGCCGGCGTGGCGATGGGTACGCGGTTCCTGCTGACCTCGGATTCCACCGTGCCCGACGCCGTCAAGGAGCGCTACCTGCAGGCCGCGCTGGACGGCACCGTGGTGTCCACCCGGGTGGACGGCATGCCACACCGGGTGCTGCGCACCGGTTTGGTGGAGAAGCTCGAGAGCGGTTCGCGAGCACGCGGTTTCGCCGCTGCGATCGGCAACGCCCAGAAATTCAAGAAGCTCTCCGGTATGACGTGGCTGTCGATGGTGAAGGACGGCCTGGCCATGCGGCACGGCAAGGAGCTCACCTGGTCGCAGGTCGTGATGGCGGCGAACACCCCGATGCTGCTCAAAGCCGGCCTGGTGGAGGGCAATACCGGCGCCGGTGTGCTGGCCTCGGGACAGGTGGCAGGCATCATCAACGACCTGCCGTCGTGTGCCGAGCTGGTCGAGAAGATCGTGGACGACGCCGTCGCGCACCTGCGGTCCGCGTCGGGTTACATCCAGTAGCCTCCCTCCGCGAACAGACGTAAAACTGCCCCTTTTCTCGTGAAAAGGGGCAGTTTTGTGTCTGCTCGCGGGAGAACGCACGGCACAGTGGATGTATGAACATCCGTCTCATCGAACATCCGGTGGCCCGCCGCGCCGTCGAGGGACTGCACGACTTCAACAGCAGGCACCCGTGGAGTCACAACGACCATTTCCACGGTTGGATTCTGGCGAACCTGCCCGCCCACCGGGCAACAGCTGTGGATATCGGCTGCGGTCAGGGCGCTTTGGTGGCCAAACTTGCCGCCCGGTTCAGCCAGGTCCACGGAACGGATGCCGACGCGGGCATGCGGGCCGAAGCGGCCAGGCGCTGTGCCCGTCTGACCAATGTCACCATCGACGCCGGCAGGCTCGACCAACTCAACGGGCCCGTCGATCTGATCACCATGGTGGCGGTACTGCACCACCTCGATGTCGAGCGGGCGCTGACCGAGGTCGAGAGGCTGCTGGCTCCGGGCGGTCGCTTCCTGGTTGTCGGGCTTGCTGCCCCGGTAACGATCCGTGACACCGCATGGGATCTGGCGTCGGCGGTGACCAACCCGCTCATCGGCCTGATCAAACACCCGCGGCCGGTCACAGGCGGTCCGAAACCTCCCCCGTTCCCCGTCCGCGATCCGCAGCTCAGCTTCGATGAGCTTCAGACGATCGTCGAACGCGTCATGCCCGGCGCGAGGATGCGCCGTCGGCTCGCCTTCCGGCACACGATCTCGTGGACGAAACCCCGTTGAACCGGACCGCAGACGCCTTGATGACGTTTGCCCTCCGAACGGTCCCAGCCGCGTATCGGGTCCGTTCTTCGCGCCGTCCGTGTCAGAGCAACGACGCCGGACCGACGTCGAAACACCGGGTGGCGACGGTCCGGCCGCCGAACTCGCCGATTGTTACCGGGGTGAAAAATCATCGGGTCCCCCGGGGGCTCGGCCGTCCTGATTCCCCTGTCACCAGCTGTCGGCATTCGGCGGAAATTCCAGCCGTATACGCAGGTGAAAGCGGCAAGCTGCACGTCGTCTGCGAATCGTCATATGACTGCCGCGTTCCCGTGAAATGACTTGTGCGTTAACGCAATTTCACAGGGGTCTGCAACCCCCCGTGCGTTCTTTTGATGCCCTCCGCCACCGCCCTACGCTCAAGAATCATCAGCGTCCAGGGAGGCTTCGTGGTCGATTCACGTGCAGGCGGCACAACACCCGGTGATGCTTTGCTGCGACTGGGCAAGTACTTTCACCGCGGCGAGATCTCCGAGGATCAGCGAACCCTGCACAAGATCGGCGGCCGCTCGGCCGACGACTTCTACCGCGACCGCTGGGCGCACGACAAGGTGGTGCGCTCGACCCACGGCGTCAACTGCACGGGTTCCTGCTCATGGAAGATCTACGTCAAGGACGGCGTGATCACGTGGGAGTCACAGCAGACCGACTACCCGTCGGTCGGTGCCGACAAACCCGAGTACGAGCCGCGGGGATGCCCGCGCGGCGCGTCGTTCTCGTGGTACACGTATTCGCCTGCGCGCGTTCGCTATCCGTATGTCCGCGGCGTGCTGCTGGAGTACTACCGCGAGGCCAAGGAGCGGTTGAAGGACCCCGTGCTGGCCTGGGCCGACATCGTCGAGGACCCGGAGAAGTCGAAGCGGTACAAGTCCGCCCGCGGCAAGGGCGGATTCGTCCGCGCCGAGTGGTGGGAGGCCGCCGAGATCGCCGCCGCCGCCCACGTCCACACCGTCAAGAAGTACGGACCGGACCGCGTGGCCGGCTTCTCGCCGATCCCGGCGATGTCGATGGTGAGCCACGCCGTCGGCGCCCGGTTCATCTCGCTGCTCGGCGGGTCGATGCTGTCGTTCTACGACTGGTACGCCGACCTGCCGGTGGCCTCCCCTCAGGTGTTCGGGGACCAGACCGACGTGCCCGAGTCGGCGGACTGGTTCGACGCGGGCTACCTGATCATGTGGGGATCCAACGTCCCCGTCACCCGAACTCCGGACGCGCACTACATGACCGAGGCCCGGTATCGCGGTCAGAAGGTGGTCGTGGTGTCACCGGACTACGCCGACAACACCAAGTTCGCCGATGAGTGGCTACCGGCCCGCCCCGGTACCGACGCCGCCCTCGCGATGGCGATGGGGCACGTCATCCTCAAGGAATTCTTCGTCGAGAGGCAGACGCCGTACTTCACCGACTACGTCAAGAAGTACACCGACCTCCCGTTCCTGGTCACCCTCACCGAGCGCGACGGCCGGGTGCTTCCCGGAAAGTTCCTCACGGCAGCCGATCTCGGCGGTGAGTACGCGGACACCGACGCCGCCGAGTCGAAAACCGTCCTCCTGGACCAGGCCGGACGGCCCGTGGTGCCGAACGGCTCACTCGGGCACCGGTTCACCGCGTCGGGCGAGGGCCACTGGAACCTCGACCTCCAGGGTGTCCACCCGATGCTGACCCTGCTAGGCAACCACGACGACACCGCCACGGTCGCGCTTCCCCGGTTCGACAGCGACAAGCCCGGAGTCCTGGAGCGCGGCGTGCCCACCAGAATCGTTGCCGGACACCGCGTGACGACGGTCTACGACCTGATGCTGGCGCAGTACGGGGTGGCCCGCGACGGCCTCGACGGGCAGTGGCCGTCCGGCTACGACGACGCCTCCGAGCCCTACACCCCAGCGTGGCAGGAGAAGATCACCGGCGTGCCCGCCCAGGCCGCCGAGCGCATCGCCCGCGAATTCGCCGACAACGCCGAACGTTCCAAGGGCCGCTCGATGATCCTGATGGGCGCGGGCACCAACCACTGGTTCCATTCCGACCAGATCTACCGGTCGTTCCTCACCCTGGTCATGCTCACCGGCTGCCAGGGCGTCAACGGCGGTGGCTGGGCACATTACGTCGGCCAGGAAAAGTGCCGTCCCGTCACCGGTTGGGCCACCCTGGCGTTCGGACTGGACTGGCAGCGGCCGCCGCGGCAGATGCAGGGCACCGTGTTCTGGTACCTAGCGACCGATCAGTGGCGATACGACCCGTTCACCTCGGAGGTGATGGCCTCACCGCTGGCCGAGGGCCGGTTCGCGGGCCGCACAATCGCGGACAGTGTCGCCCTGGCCAGCCGGCTCGGCTGGATGCCGAGCTACCCCACGTTCAACCGCAACCCGCTGGATCTGGCCGACGAGGCGACCCGGATGGGCAAGGATGCCGCCGAATACGTTGTGGACGGGCTGAAGTCGGGCCATCTGCAGTTCGCCTGTGAAGATCCCGACGCTCCGGAGAACTTCCCGCGCTGTCTGACGGTGTGGCGGTCGAATCTGCTGGGGTCGTCGGCCAAGGGCAACGAGTACTTCCTCAAGCACCTGCTCGGCACCGACTCCGCGGTCGCCGCGTGCGATGAGGACGGTATCCGCCCGCAGGAGGTTCGCTGGCGCGACGAGGCGCCCGTGGGCAAGCTGGATCTGCTGCTGTCCCTGGATTTCCGCAATACCAGCACGACGCTGTTCTCCGACATCGTGCTACCCGCCGCCACCTGGTACGAGAAGCATGACCTGTCCAGTACCGATATGCACCCGTTCGTCCACGCGTTCTCGCCGGCGATCTCACCGCCGTGGGAGACCAAGACCGATTTCGATGCGTTCCACCGCATCGCCCGCGGCTTCTCCTGGCTGGCCGAGAAGCACCTCGGCAAGCGCAAGGACATCGTGGCCATGCCCCTGCAGCACGACAGCGCCGACGCCACCGCGCAGCCCGGCGGTCGCGTGCTCGACTGGAAAGCCGGTGAGTGCGAACCGATTCCCGGTAAGACCATGCCCCGGCTGATCATGGTGGACCGCGACTATCCGGCCGTCGCCGAGAAGATGGCGGCCCTGGGGCCGATGGTAGAAACCGTCGGTCTCACCACCAAGGGTGTGACCACGCACCCGGACGCCGAGGTCGAGTACCTGCGCGGCGTCAACGGCGCGGTGGTCAGCGGTGTCGCGATCGGACGCCCATCGTTGGCCAAGGACACCCACGCCGCCGAGGCCATCCTCGCGCTGTCGGGCACGACGAACGGGCGCCTGGCCGTCGAGGGTTTCGAGGCGCTGGAGCGGCGCACCGGAACCGAACTGGTCGACCTGGCCAAGGAGAGCGAAGGCAAGCGGATCACGTTCGCCGACACCCAGGCCCGGCCGGTTCCGGTCAACACCTCGCCGGAATGGTCCGGCTCGGAGACCGGCGGCCGACGCTACTCCCCCTTCACCATCAACACCGAGCGGCTCAAGCCGTGGCACACGCTGACCGGCCGGCAGCACTTCTATCTGGACCACGACTGGATGAGTGAGCTCGGCGAGCAACTGCCCACGTTCCGGCCACCGCTGGACATGACGGCGCTCTTCAACGAACCCAAGGTCGGCGATACGAGTGGCGGCATCACGGTGCGCTACCTGACCCCGCACTCGAAGTGGTCGATTCACTCTGCGTACCAGGACAACCTGTACATGCTGACGCTGTCCCGCGGCGGCCAGTGCATCTGGATGTCGGACGTGGACGCCGCCAAGATCGGGGTCAAGGACAACGACTGGATCGAGTGCACCAACCGCAACGGCGTGGTGAATGCCCGCGCCATCGTCAGCCACCGCATGCCCGAGGGTCTGGTGTTCATGTACCACGCCCAGGACAAGGCCGTCGACGTGCCGCGCACCGAGAAGAACGGCAAACGCGGCGGAATCCACAATGCGCTGACCCGGATCATGATCAAACCCACCCACCTGATCGGCGGGTACGCGCAGCAGTCCTTCGCCCTGAACTACCACGGGCCCACCGGAAATCAACGCGATGAGGTCACCACGATTCGTCGCCGTTCGCAGGATGTGGAGTACTGATATGACCGGACACGAAGCTTGCGGAGTGGACCAATGAGGGTGATGGCTCAGTTGGCGATGGTGATGAACCTCGACAAGTGCATCGGCTGCCACACCTGCAGTGTCACGTGCAAGCAGGCCTGGACCAACCGCAGCGGTGTCGAGTACGTGTGGTTCAACAATGTGGAAACCCGCCCCGGACAGGGCTATCCGCGGCAGTACCAGGACCAGGAGCGCTGGAAGGGCGGCTGGACGCTGAACAAGCGCGGCAAGCTCACCCTGAAGTCCGGCTCCCGGTTCAAGCGACTGCTGAACATCTTCGCAAACCCGGACCTGCCCACGGTGTCCGACTACTACGACCCGTGGACATACGACTACGAGAACCTCCTGTCGGCGCCGGCCATGGACACCACGCCCGTGGCACGACCCAAGTCGCTGATCACCGGTCGCGACACCAAGGTCACCTGGGGGGCCAACTGGGACGACGACCTGGGCGGCGGTCCGGAGCAGGTGGGCCGGGATCCGTTGCTGGCCAAGGTCGCCGAGATATCCGACAAGGTCAAGCTCGAGTTCGAGCAGACCTTCATGTTCTACCTGCCTCGGATCTGTGAGCACTGCCTCAACCCGGCCTGCGCCGCAGCGTGTCCCTCCGGCGCCATCTACAAGCGCTCCGAAGACGGCATCGTGCTGGTGGATCAGGACAAGTGCCGAGGCTGGCGACAGTGCGTCACCGGGTGTCCGTACAAGAAGATCTACTTCAACCACAAGACCGGCAAGGCCGAGAAGTGCACGTTCTGCTATCCGCGCGTCGAGGTCGGTATCCCCACCGTGTGCTCGGAGACCTGTGTCGGGAGGCTCCGCTACATCGGCGTGATGCTCTACGACGCGGACGCGGTGCTGGAGGCCGCATCGGTCACCGACGACAAGGATCTCTACCCGTCACAGCTCGGTGTGTTCCTCAATCCGCATGACCCACGCGTGGTGGCCGAGGCCGAACGGGCCGGTATCTCCCCCGAATGGATTGAAGCGGCGCAGAACTCACCGGTTTACCGGCTGATCGTCGACTACCAGGTGGCCCTGCCCCTGCATCCGGAATACCGGACCATGCCGATGGTCTGGTACGTGCCGCCGCTGTCCCCGGTCGTGGACATCCTGAAGGAGACCGGCCACGACGGCGAGAACAAGAACAACCTGTTCGGCGCCATCGACACCCTGCGCATCCCGGTCGAGTACCTCGCCGAGTTGTTCACCGCGGGTGAGGTGGGCCCGGTCCGGGCCTCGCTGCAACGACTGGCGGCCATGCGCGCCTACATGCGGGCGGCCAATCTCGGAGAAGAGTTCGACGAGACCATCCCGGACTCGGTGCGGTTGAGCGGCGAGGAGATCGAGGCGATGTACCGGCTGTTGGCCATCGCCAAGTATCAGGACCGCTATGTCATCCCGACCGGGGCCGGGTCGGATGCCCACCGCCTCGATGCCCTGGCCACCGGTTGCAGCCTGGACGGCGACGGCGGTCCGGGAATGACCGCGTACGACACCATGGTGGACAAGTTCCACCTGACCCACACCAATGACGCTGTTCCACAGGGTGATCCGACGCGGGTCAACCTGCTCAACTGGGACGGGCGGAGCACAGACGGGTTGTTGCCGACAACATGAAGCTACTCACCCTCGGCCGCAGAACAGGTACAGGTTCGGCCCTGTCCGAGCGCCAGCAGCGTCTGGTGTGGCGCATCGCCGCGCTCTTGCTCGACTACCCGACGACCGAGACGGCCGATATCGTCGACCAACTAGCCGATGCCACAGCGGAACTGCCGGAGTCGGCTCGGGTGCCGCTGACGGAGTTCCTGCAGCAGTTCAGCGAGACAGACCCGATGCGGCGTGCGTCGAACTATGTCGAGACATTCGACATGCAGCGGCGCAGCAGCCTGCATCTGACCTACTACGCCTACGGCGACACCCGCAAACGCGGCATGGCCCTGCTGCGATTCAAGCACGCCTACCGCCAGGCGGGCCTGGAGGTCGGCGACCTGGAGAATTCCGAGCTCCCCGACTACCTGCCCATGGTGCTCGAGTTCGCCGCGACGGTCGATCAAGTCCACGGAGAGCGGCTGCTCGCCGAACACGTCCCGGTACTCGAACTGTTGCGGCTGTCCTTGTCTGACAACGGGTCCTACTACGCCGGGCTGCTGGCCGCCGTCCTTTCCACACTGCCGCCGGTGAACAGTGCCGATCGCCGCCGTATCGCGCAGCTCGCCGCAGAGGGCCCACCCGATGAGGATGTCGGTCTGGACCCGTTTGCGATGGATCCGATGACGATGGATCCGATGACCTCAGGGGGCCGCCGATGAGCGCTTGTGCGAAGAGGAGAACACACCGATGAGCAACCTGTTGTGGATGACCCTGCCCTACATCGCCTTCACCTCGTTCGCGCTCGGGCACATCTGGCGTTACAAGGCCGACCAGTTCGGTTGGACCACCCGGTCATCGCAGATCTACGAGAGCAAGCTGTTGCGGCTGGGCAGCCCTCTGTTCCATTTCGGCATCCTAGGGGTGCTCGCCGGGCACGTCGGAGGGCTGTTGATCCCCCAGTCGTGGACCTCGGCGGTGGGCATCTCCGAGCACTTCTACCACCTGATGTCGGTGAGCCTGGGGTCGATTGCCGGGCTGGCTGTGATCGCCGGGGTGGGCATCCTGTTGTACCGCCGGGTAACCGTCCCGGAGGTGCGTACCGCGACCTCGCTCAACGACAAGGTGATGTATCTGCTGCTGGTCGGGGCGCTGGCGACCGGGATGCTGAACACCCTGACCAACGTGTTCTCGACGTACAACTACCGCGAGACGGTATCGCCGTGGTTCCGCAGCCTGTTCACGCTTCATCCGGCGCCGCAGTTGATGGCGGAAACGCCATGGACGTTCCAGGCGCATGTGCTGATAGTGCTTGCCCTGCTCGGCTTGTGGCCCTACACCCGGTTGGTGCACATGTTCAGTGCACCGATCGGCTATCTGGTCCGACCGTTTGTGATCTACCGCAGCCGTGATCCGCAGCGGGCCGGGAAGAACCGCTACGCCAAGGCCTGGGTGACGCCACAGGCACCGCCCCCGCGCAGCCGTTGGGTGTGAACCTCAGCTGGACACGATTCCGACGACCAGGTTGATCGTCGTCGCGAGGATGACGGTGCCGAACAGATACGACAGCAGGCAATGCCGCAGCGCTACGCCACGAATCGTGGTGTCGGTGACGCTGGTGTCGGATACCTGGTATGTCATCCCCAGGTTGTAGCTGAAGTAGAAGAAGTCCCGGAATGCCGGTGGGTCATCGGAGTTGAAGTCGATACCGCCCACCGCCGGCGTGTAGTAGAGCTTCGCGTAGCGGGCCGCGTACATCAGGTGCATGCCGGCCCACGCCATGAAAACGCCGGCCAGAGCGGCCGTCGCCGCCGTCGGATCGCTGTGCGAACCGCCGTGCACAAGCATGAAGACAATGCTGACCAGGGCACCGACTGCGGCCGCCACGATCACGAGCTCCTCGACCACCGGATTGAAGGCTTCCTGATGTGCGTGATGATGCGTGGCCTCGGCGTCCATGGGCCACAGCAGTATCCAGCCTGCGAGCACGAAAACCGCTCCTGTTGAGGCGATCCCGACCAGCAGGCCGAGCGGAGTGTCGGTCAATGCACCGGTGAGGGTTCCAGCGCCGATTCCGATGATCACCGAACCGCCGAGCCGGCCGGGCGCCGACAGCAGCCTGGACGCGCGCATCAGGCGGAGCGTTCCACAGTCACCTTGACATTCTTCATGATGGGCTGATCGCTCTGCGTGCTGAAATCGCCGATGGCACAGAGCACATTCATCTCGGGCATGTACCCGGCCGCGTTACCGCGGGGTATGCCGTACGGGATGGCCTTGTAGCGCCGCAACGATCGGGTGCTGCCGTCGCGCGCGGTGGCGACGATGTCGACGTCGTCGAATTCCTTGATCCCGCGGTCGGCCATGTCCTGTTCATTCATGAAGACCAACGTGCGCAGGTTCTTGACGCCGCGGTAGCGGTCGTCGTCGGAGTAGATGGTCGTGTTCCACTGATCGTGCGATCGCACGGTGGCCAGGATCAGGGTGCCGGGCGTGGTGCTGTCGTCGGGCAGCTCGACCGCCGAGAATTCGGCCCGACCGGACGGGGTCAGGAAGATCAGTTCCCGCGCGGGCTGCTTGATGCGGAAGCCCAGCGGGAGCCGCACCCGGCGGTTGAAATCCTCGAAACCGTTGAGCACCTTGGCCATGGTGTCCCGGATCCGGTCGTAGTCCTCGATGTACCAGCTCCACGGCGTGCCGCTGGAGGGCAGCGCGGCGCGCGCGATTCCGGCGATGATCGCCGGTTCCGACATCAGATGCGGCGAGGCAGGTTTCTTCATCCCGACCGAGAGATGCACCATGCTCATCGAATCCTCGACCGAGGTGGACTGCACCCCGGCCTTCTGGTGATCCTTCTCGGTACGGCCCAGGCACGGCAGGATCAGCGCCCGGCGACCGTGGATCACATGGCTCCGGTTGAGTTTGGTGCTGACCTGCACGGTGAGATCGCATTTCTGCAGGCCCGCGAAGGTGTACGCGGTATCCGGGGCGGCGCCGGCGAAGTTGCCGCCCATGCCGACGAACACCTTTACGCCGTCGCGGTGCATGGCCTCGATGGTGTGCACGGTGTCCATCCCGTGCTCGCGTGGCGGCTCGATTCCGCACACCTCGGCGAGCCGGTCGAGGAAGGCCGCGGTCGGTCGGTGGTCGATCCCGCAGGTGCGGTTACCCTGCACATTGCTGTGCCCGCGCACCGGTGACGGTCCGGCGCCTTCGCGGCCCAGATTGCCACGCAGCAGAAGCAGATTGACGATCTCCCGCACAGTGTCCACGCCGTGTTCGTGTTGGGTGATGCCGAGGCACCAGCTGATGATGCTGCGGTCGGCGTCGCTGTAGATCTTGGCCGCCTTGCGGATATCGGCTTGGCGCACACCGGACTTGTATTCGATCTCGTCCCATGAGGTGGCGTCGCACACCGCGCGGTAGTTCTCGAACCCCGCGGTGTAGCGGGCGATAAACTCGGCGTCCAACGCCCTGGGATCGGTTTCCGCTTGTTCCAGGACCGCTTTCGCGATCCCGCGGATGAGCGCCATATCCCCGCCGATCCTGGGCTGCAGGTTCAGCGTGCTGGTCCTGGTGGACTTGAAGGTGGCCATCCGCAGAAAGTCGTGCGGGATGATGGTCTTGGTGGCCCCGGCCTCGACCAGCGGGTTGATGTGGATGATCTGCGCGCCCCGCCGATAGGCCTCGGCCAGCGCGGTGAGCATGCGTGGCGCATTGGAGGCGGCGTTGACGCCGATGATGAACAGCGCGTCGGCGGTCTCCCAGTCCTCGAGGTCGACGGTGCCCTTGCCGGTTCCCAACGCCGCCTGCAGCGCCCGCCCGCTCGCCTCGTGGCACATGTTGGAACAGTCCGGGAGATTGTTCGTGCCGAGCTCGCGGGCCATCAGCTGGTACAGGAAGGTGGCCTCGTTGCCCAGCCGGCCCGAGGTGTAGAACGACGCCTGGTTCGGATCGTCCAGATCCGCGAGCGCCTTGCCCACCAGGTCGAACGCGTCGAGCCAGCTGATCGGTTCGTAGTGATCGGTCTCGGAGTTGTACTCCATTGGTTCGGTCAGCCTGCCCTGGTCCTCGAGGGCGAAATCGCTCCACGTCGCCAGCTCAGAGACGGTGTGCTGGGCGAAGAACTCCGGACCGCAGCGCTTGTGGGTCATCTCCCACGTGACGTGTTTGATGCCGTTCTCACAGATGTCGAGTTTGAGGCCCTTCATGTCGTCGGGCCAAGCGCAGCCCGGGCAGTCGAAGCCGCCGTCCTCGTGGTTCATCTTCATGATCGCGTGGGGGCCGTCGATGGGCTCGCGCTCGCGGATCAGGAACTCGATGACGCTCTTGGCTGCACCCCACCCGGCCGCAGGGTGATGGTAGGGCTGGAACGCCGGTTGGTGATGCCCCTCGGCGTTTGTGCGCTGCTCGGTGCCCCGGTCAGTCATGGGTAAAGTCTGCGCGCAGGCAAACGCCCGCGTCCACGGTTTGGGCGCGTTTCGATGGCTCCGAGCTAACTCACAGGTACCAGTCGGGGAGTGGTTCGGGCCGCAACTCGGTCGTATCGCCCGGGCGCGTGAGCGTCAGAACAGCGCGCACGATTTCCGGCCGGCTCTGCAAGGTGTCGGCGATCGCGTTGAGCCGCGCGGCGACGTTGGATTCCGCCGCGTCACCGGTCAGGTCGACCGCGGCCACCAGGTAGATGCGGTCCGCGCCAACCCATTCCATGTGCAGGTAGCTGATCCGCTCGATGTCGGCGTGGTCGAGCAGCACCCGCAATACGGTGTTCCGGGCGAGCGGGGTGGCCGCCTCCCCGGTCAGGAAGTCCATGTTGCGCCCGATGAGGAACAACGCGACACAGCCCAGCAACACTCCCACCAGGATCGAGCCGATCGCATCCCAGACCACGTCGCCGGTGAGCTGGTGCGCGACGATGCCGGCTGTCGCTATCGCGAGGCCGATCAAGGCCGACAGGTCCTCGGCGAACACCGCGCGCAACATCGGATTCGAGGTGACCCTGATATAGCGCAGCGGGTGGATCCGTCGTTGCACCGCACCGGTTTTCGTCTGGCGCAAGGCCTGGGCGAACGAAGTGCCCTCCAACACGAACGCGATCCCGAGTACGGCGTAGGCCCAGCCGTAGGATGTCGCTTCCCCCTCCCCGCCGAGTGAGGTGATGCCATGCCAGATCGACACCACCGAACCGACGGTGAACAGCCCGAAGGCCGCGAACATCGACCAGATGTAGCCTGCCCGGCCGTAGCCCAGCCGATGTTGTGCATCGGCCGGCTTCATCGATTTGCGGGTTCCGATCAGCAGGAAAACCTCGTTGCCGGTGTCCGCCCAGGAATGGGCGGCCTCGGCCAGCATCGAGGCGCTGCCGGTGACGACGGCGGCCACCGTCTTGGCAATCGCGATAAGCACGTTCGCGCCGAGGGCGACGACGACGGTCAGGGCGCTCTCGTTGTCGGAAGCGGTTGAACCGTCGGCGCCCATCTCCCACACCTACCCCTTGGTGAGCAGATACAAAAGCACCCCGAAACCAGTGTTGTTTCGGGGTGCTTTCGTGCGCGGGGAATCTAGAGGCGCTCGATGATCGTGACGTTGGCGGTGCCGCCGCCCTCGCACATGGTCTGCAGGCCGTAGCGGCCGCCGGTGCGCTCGAGGGTGTTGAGCATGGTCGTGAACAGCTTGGCACCGGTGGCGCCGAGCGGGTGGCCCAGCGCGATGGCGCCGCCGCTCGGGTTGACCTTCGCCGGATCGGCCTTGGTCTCCTTGAGCCAGGCCAGCACGACCGGCGCGAAGGCCTCGTTGATCTCGACGGTGTCGATGTCGTCGATCGACAGGCCGGTCTTCTCCAGCGCGTACTGGGTGGCCGGGATCGGGCCGGTCAGCATCATCACCGGGTCATCGCCGCGGGCGCTGATGTGGTGGATGCGCGCGCGAGGTTTCAGGTTGTACTTGTTGATCGCCTCTTCCGATGCCAGCAGCACTGCGGCCGCACCGTCGGAGATCTGGCTGGCCAGGGCGGCCGTCAGCCGACCGCCTTCGACCAGCGGCTTGAGCGAGGCCAGCTTCTCCAGCGTCGACTCGCGCGGGCCCTCGTCGACGCCGAAGTCGCCGACCGGGATGATCTCGTTGTCGAAGTGCCCGGCCCGGATCGCGGCGAACGCGCGCTGGTGGCTGTTGTAGGCGAACTCCTCCATCTCCTCGCGGGAGATGTCCCACTTCTCGGCGATCATCTCCGAGCCGCGGAACTGCGAGATCTCCTGGTCACCGTAGCGGTGCAGCCAGCTCTTGGATTCGTTTGTGGGCGAGGTGAATCCGAACTCCTTGCCGACCACCATGGCCGAGGAGATCGGGATCCAGCTCATGTTCTGCATACCGCCGGCCAGGATGAGATCGGCCGTGCCCGACATGATGGCCTGGGCACCGAAAGAGATCGCCTGCTGGCTGGAGCCGCACTGCCGGTCGACGGTGACGCCGGGGACGGCCTCGGGGTATCCGGCGGCCAGCCAGGTCAGCCGGCCGATGTTGCCGGCCTGTCCGCCGATGGCGTCGACGCAACCAACGATGACGTCGTCAACCGCACCCGGATCGACGTCGACGCGGTCGAAGATGGCGCGGAACGCGTGCACGCCGAGGTCGATCGGGTGCACCTGCGCCAGCGAGCCGTTCTTCTTTCCGACCGGCGTACGCACGGCGTCGACAATGTATGCCTCAGGCATTATTGGTCTCCTTTGACAGTGTCGTTCCCCGCGGTGATTCCGCCGAGGACGATGGCGAGGTATTGCCGGCCGACCTCTTCGGCCGAAAGCGGTCCGCCCGGTTGATACCAGCGGACCGAAACCCAGGTGGTGTCACGGATGAACCGGTACACCAGGTCGACGTCGATGTCCTGACGGAACGACCCGTCGGCGATGCCCTGCTGCAGGATGTCCACCCACATCTTGCGCTGTTCCCGGTTGCGCTCGTCTACGAAGCCGAACTGGGGGATGTCGGAAAGCCGCTTGGCCTCGTCCTGGTAGATGACCACCTGCGCATGCCGGTGCTCGATCGCCTCGAACGAGGCCATGAACAGACCGGTGAGCCGACCCAACGGGCTGGTCTCCTGGTCGAGGATCTCCAGGTACCGCGCGAACAGCCAGTCAAGAAAATCGCGGAGGACTTCCTCGACCATCTGCTCTTTGGACTTGAAGTGGTGGTAGAGACTGCCCGACAGGATTCCTGCGGAGTCGGCGATATCGCGGACCGTCGTCGCCTTCAGTCCACGTTCGGCAAACATCGTCGCGGCAAGGTCCAGCAGTTCGTCGCGTCTGCTCGCCGGCTGGGCGGGGGTATCCGGCTCCATCGACCCAGCATAGCAACCAAGCGCTTGCTAGGTCACGTTCGGGCCAGAACCAACGTTCATAGGTTTCGCATAGTCACCACCAATGTCCACCTCATGCCTGAGGCAGAGGATTTCAGCATGACTCAGTTGATGGTTGACGCTCCCCACTCTCCGGTGTCGGTTCGTCCCGACGCGGTCGCCGCCGCGCGCGAGCGTGGTGTTCCGGTGGTCGACGTGGTCGTGCCGGTCTACAACGAGCAGGCCGCTCTGGCCGATTCGGTGCGCCGGCTGCACCGCTATCTGGCCGAGTCGCTGCCCTATTCAGCGCGCATCACCATCGCCGACAACGCCAGCGTCGACGACACCCCCCGGATCGCCGCGCAGCTGGCCGACGAACTCGACGGCGTGCGCGTCGTCCGTCTGGAGCAGAAGGGCCGCGGCAGGGCCCTGCACACCGTGTGGTCGGAATCCGACGCACCGGTATTGGCCTACATGGACGTCGACCTGTCCACCGATCTCGCCGCACTGCAACCTCTGCTGGCGCCGTTGATCTCCGGGCACTCCGACCTGGCGATCGGCACCCGGCTGGCACGGGGCTCGCGCGTGGTGCGCGGCCCCAAGCGCGAGGTCATCTCACGCTGCTACAACCTCATCCTGCGATCCACGCTGGCAGCGAAATTCTCCGACGCCCAGTGCGGGTTCAAGGCGGTCCGGGCCGACGTGGCCGCCCGGCTGCTGCCCCACGTGGTGGATACGGGATGGTTCTTCGACACCGAGATCCTGGTCCTGGCCGAACGTTCGGGGCTGCGGATCCACGAAGTGCCCGTGGACTGGGTAGACGATCCCGACAGCCGGGTCGACATCGTCGCGACCGCGACCGCCGACCTCAAGGGCATCGCGCGTCTGCTGAAAGGCTTTGCCACCGGGGCCATTCCGGTGCGTGAGATCAGTGCGCAGCTCGGCTCTGCGCGAGCCGCGGCCCCCCGCAACCTGCTACGCCAACTTGTGCGGTTCGGCGCTATCGGCGTCGCCTCGACCCTCGCCTACCTGTTGATCTTCAGTGTCCTGCACGCCTCCATCGGTGCGCAGGCCGCGAACCTGGTCGCACTCCTGGTCACCGCCATCGCCAACACTGCCGCCAACCGGCGGTTCACGTTCGGGGTCCGCGGCAGCGCAGGCGCCGCACGTCACCACGTCGAGGGGCTCGCCGTGTTCGGGCTGGCCCTCGCGCTCACCAGCGGGTCCCTGGCTGCGATCAACGCCCTCACTGCGCCCACCCCGCATTGGCTGGAGCTCGCGGTGCTGATCAGCGCAAACCTCACCGCGACGGCACTACGCTTCACGCTGCTGCGCGGCTGGGTCTTCCACCCGAACCGCGATTGACCCATACCCATGCAGCGATTTGTGGAGTGTCAGCCGTCCTCGACGCGGCAGGCACTCCACAAATTCCTATCGAAAGGACCACTTGATGGCCGTCACCACCGAGCCGAGCGCCGTGACGCTTGCCCCGGACGGACCCGCCGACCCGCGATGGGCACGACCCGGTCTAGCGCTCTTGTTGATCGCCACGGCGGTGTTCTGGTGCATCGGACTCGGCCGCAACGGCTGGGCCAACGCCTTCTATTCGGCAGCCGTACAGGCCGGCACGAAGAGCTGGAAGGCGTTCCTGTTCGGCTCCTCAGATGCCGCCAACGCGATCACCGTCGACAAACCGCCTGCCGCACTGTGGCCGATGGAGATATCGGCCCGCATCTTCGGCGTGAACACCTGGTCGATCCTGCTGCCGCAGGTGCTGCTCGGCGTCGCCTCGGTGGCGTTGTTGTATGTGATCGTCAAGAAGCACTTCGGCCCGGGAGCCGGCCTGATCGCCGGGGCGGCCTTGGCGCTGACGCCCGTAGCCACGTTGATGTTCCGCTTCAACAACCCCGATGCGCTGCTGGTCTTCTTGATGATCGCCGCGGTATGGGCACTGTTGCGCGCCGTCGATGACGGCCGGACCCGCTGGATTGTCTTGTGCGGCGCGCTGATCGGGTTCGGCTTCCTCACCAAGCAGCTGCAGGTCCTGCTGGTACTGCCAGGGCTGGCGCTTACGTACCTGATCGCAGGCCCGCCCCGGATGCGCACCCGCCTGCTGCAACTGCTGGCCGGTGTCGCCGCAATGGTCGCCACAGCGGGCTGGTGGGTGCTGCTGGTCGAGGTGTGGCCGAAAGACAGCCGGCCCTACATCGGCGGCTCCGAGAACAACAGCTTTCTCGACCTCACGTTCGGCTACAACGGGCTCGGCCGGCTGAAGGGCGGCGACACCAACTTCCCCGGAGGAGCGCCACCCGAGATGCCCGGCGGTTTCCATCCGTTCGGGCAGGCCGGCATCGCCCGGATGTTCACCGGCGAATCCGGCGGGCAGATCTCGTGGCTGCTGCCCGCCGCACTGATCCTGCTCGTCGTCGGGCTGATCGTCTGTGGACGCAGGCCGCGCACCGACGCGCAGCGCGCCCAGTTCCTGGTCTGGGGCGGATGGCTGGTCGGCACCGCCGGCGTGTTCAGCTTCATGTCGGGCCTATTCCACGACTACTACACCGTCGCACTGGCACCCGCGGTGGCGGCCTTGGTCGCCATCGGGACCGTCATGCTGTGGCGCTTGCGTGAGAACACCTGGGCGGCAGCCACTCTGGCGATCGTCACCGTGGTGACCGGAGCGTGGGCATGGGTATTGCTGGGCCGCACGCCGGACTTCGTCGACTGGCTGCGCTGGGCGATTCTGGGCGCCGTCATCGTGGCGGCAGCCGGCCTGATCATCGGGCGACGCAACATCTCACTGCACAGGTGGGCCGCCGCCGTGGCGATCACCGCCGCACTGGCCGGCCCGTTGGCCTACTGCATCCAGACGGTGGGCACCGTACACACGGGAGGGGTGATCACCGCCGGTCCGGAGGTTCCCGGAGGCGGGCCGCCGATGCCCTCGGGCACCAACAACGAGGTGCCTGACGCTGTGGTGCAGCACCTTTCGGCCGATGCGGACAAGTACACCTGGATCGCGGCGGTCCCCGGGTCGACCGAGGCCGGCTACTACCAGCTGGCGACCGACCTCCCGGTGATGGCGCTGGGCGGGTTCGGTTCGGCCGATCCGGCACCGACGCTCGGGCAGTTCCAGTCCTACGTAGCCGAGGGCCGGGTGCATTACTACGTCGAGTCAACAGGTTTGGGACTGCCCGCGATGCCGGGCCAGTCCGGCGCCCCGGCGTTCAAGCCGCCCGGCATGAACGGAGACTCCGAGGCCGAGCACATCAAGGACTGGGTGAAGCAGCACTTCAGCAGCACAAAGGTCGACGGCGTGACCATCTACGACCTGACCGCCCCCCTCAAGTGAGTACCTAGCGTTGAGCCCGGCACAGCGGAGGCTGTGCCGGGCTCAATTCGTTGTCGATCAGCAGGGCACGAACGGCGGGCAAGGACCCCGTCCCGGAGGCGGCGGCAGACCCGGGCCCGGTCCGAATCCCGGCCCCCCGGGTCCACCCGGGCCACAGGGCACTCCAGGCGGACAAGGCGGAGGCGGCGCTGCCGCCGCAACCGCAGAACCGATGGTCGCTCCACCGAACAGCGACAGGGCCAACAGGGCCGAACCGGCGGCGGCCCGACGTTTCATCGTTCGCACAATCCACTTCCTCTCATCGTCGATACGCATAAACATCGCCGCCGCGGCAACACATAGGGCGGCACACTAATCGTCTCGAGACGCACTATGCGGCCGCTTTGCTCTCCCTATCCCCCAGCTATGAATCTCCACAGGAGATCTGCCTCACTTTCTCCTGCAGCTACTTCATAGGTGCGCCACAGAATCACCACAGTCGACGCATAACGCGACTTACGAGAATCTGCCGGTGCCCAGTTCCGACGACGCTCCCGTTGAACACTCGACAACCGCCAACGTGCGAGCCGTGATGACGCGCGCCGACGGCAGCCCGATTCAGGTGCTCGTCGTCGATGACGAGCCCGGACTTGCGGAGTTGGTGTCCATGGCATTGCGCTACGAGGGTTGGCACGTCTCGATCGCGGCCGACGGCTCATCAGCAGTCCGCCAAGCCCACGAAAACCCACCCGATGTCGTGGTGCTTGACATCATGCTGCCCGACATCGACGGCCTCGAAGTACTCCGGAAGCTTCGCGAAGCAAGACCCGGGCTCCCACTGCTCCTGCTCACCGCCAAAGAGTCACTCGAAGACCGCATCGCCGGGTTCGCCGCCGGCGGCGACGACTACGTCACCAAGCCTTTCAGCGTCGAGGAACTCGTGCTGCGGTTGCGCGCACTCATGCGGCGTACCGGTGTTTCAGACGACACGGGGGCCTCGAAACTTGTTGTCGGCGATCTGGTGTTGGACGAGGACAGCCACGAGGTGTTCCGAGGCGGGGACGAAATTACCTTGACAGCTACCGAATTCGAGCTCCTTCGGTACCTGATGCACAACGCCAGACGGGTGCTGACCAAGGCGCAGATCCTCAGTCACGTCTGGAACTACGACTTCGACGGGCGCTCCAATGTCATCGAGCTGTACATCTCGTACCTGCGCCGCAAGATAGACGCCGGCCGCACACCCATGATCCACACGCTGCGCGGGTCCGGATATGTCCTCAAACCACCGCGCTGAGCCGCCGACACCGGCGCGGCTTCGACGCCCCCGGACATGGTCACTGCAAGCTCGCCTGTTGCTGATCCTGGCGGGTCTACTCACCTTCGTGTGTGTCGGCATCGGAGCCGGGACCGTGCTGGCCATGAACCATTTCCTGACCGAACAGTTGGAGCGCCAGGTATTCGATGCCGGCACACGCTCGGTGGTGTTCTACAACTTCGGGCCGCCGCCGTTCATGCGCTTCGAAGGTCCCGGGCCGATGTTTCTCGACGGCCCGGGCCAGTCGGTCGGCACCGTGGGAGCTGTGGTTGTCGACGGTCGCACCACTGAGGCCGCCGTGATATCCGCCGACGGCGATCGACGAGAGCTGTCGCCCAAAGCCTTCCAGCAGCTTTCCGGGATCAGGAAACAAGATCTCGTCCGCATCGACCTGGATGGAGTCGGCGACTACAAACTCGTCAGCGTCACGGCCGACGACGGGCAGACGGTCGTCGCGGGACTGCCGATGGCCGGGGTTACGAACACTCTGTTGTCGACACTGAGCTTCTTCAGTGCCGTCGCCGCAACCGCGTTGGTCCTGGCCACTGCCGCCGGGATCGTGATCATCCGACGGCAGTTCGCCCCGCTGTCGCGGGTGGCGGCCGCCGCGCACCGAATCTCACAGCTCGAGCTCGACCGCGGCGAGGTCGAGCTGCCCACACCCCTGGTTCCCGTAGACCCGGACAATGCCCGTACCGAGGTCGGACAGCTGGGTTCGGCGTTCAACCAGATGCTCGATCGTATTGCCGACGCGCTTGCGGTGCGGCACGCCAGCGAAACTCGAGTTCGACAGTTCGTCGCCGACGCCAGCCACGAACTCCGCACTCCGCTGGCTTCCATCCGGGGCTACACCGAACTGGCCCGCCGCAGACTCACCGGCTGCCCGGACGGCCTGGCCCACGCGATCGAACGCGTCGACGCCGAGTCGAAACGAATGACCCAATTGGTCGAAGACATGCTGTTATTGGCACGAATGGACGCGGGCCGCTCGCTCGACTGCGAACCCGTCGACCTATCCGAGCTTGCCGTAGACGCCGTGAGCGACGCCCACATCGCCGGGCCCCTCCATCGATGGTCGGTCAACGTGCCCGACGAGCCGGTACTGGCCGCCGGAGACCGGCTCCGGCTGCATCAGATGCTGGCCAACCTGCTGACAAATGCCCGGGTGCACACACCGCCGGGGACCCGAGTGAACACCACCCTGCGCCGAAACGCCGATGATCAGGTGGTATTGACGGTGACCGACAACGGGCCAGGTATCCCGATGGATCAACAACCCGAGATTTTCGAACGCTTCGCCCGCGGCGATTCGTCCCGATCCCGGCGCGCCGGCAGCACCGGCTTGGGACTGGCCATTGTGCGAGCACTCGTCAAGGCCCACGGCGGCGCGATCGAAGTTCGGAGCGTCCCAGGCGAAACAGCCTTTGTCATAACACTTCCCGTGACATTGACGGCATAACCGCCTGTGGGTGCGGCGCGCCCGTTGCGCGCCGCACCCACGATATTGCTAGCGGAGGCCGGGACCGCCCGGATGGCCCGGGCCAGGTGCGGGAGCACCAGGCCCCGGAGGTGGGCACGGCTGCAACGGCGCGCAAGGAGCAGGGCCCGGACCTGGTCCCGGTCCGGGAGGCGGGGGCGGAGCGGCATTGGACACCCCACTGAATCCCAACGCGGCCAGCGACATTCCACCGAGGATTGCGACTCCGCCGATCAGGCGGCGCGGATGTGACTTCATTCTGATTCCTTTCCGTACGCGGGTGTTGATTGGCACCTCGTGCACGGCAGCAACTTTCGTGCACGAGAATCTCTTCACCGCAACGGAAACATTACAGTCAGCACACTATGGAGACTCTGTGCGTGAACCGTGTAAGGCATTGGAACATATTGCTCTGCAATATTTTTGACCACTCTACCAGCGCATGATAACCACGACATAGACGGTTGACAGCTAATTCTCATCTTGATGCGCGGTCTCGATCGTCGCGCTCACGAGTGCATCGAGCCATCGTTCCTGCAACGGCATTTCGCGATCCCCACCCGATGACATGCTGCCCGCCCTCAAGCAGGCTGTGGCACGCTCCCGACAACGGCGACATCCAGAACTTCTGCAGAAGAACGCCTGGACAACGCCACTGCCGCCAGCAACACCACCAGCGCGACCACACCCGCCAGAGGCGACGTCGACCACATCCCGTTCAGCAGCAGGATCGCCGACACGGTGCAGGTGGGAACCCCGAGCAGCACGAGGAACCATCCGGTGAAGTGCCCCAGATCGAGCCGGCCGACCTTGGCGACCCCGAGCCCCAACAGCACGAAGAACAGCGTCCACATGATCGCCCAGGTCGCCCAGATGACGGCGAAAACGGGATCGGTTCCGACACTCTTGATCGCGTAGTAGGCCGCGATGGCCGCGACGAAGGTGCTGTACCAACCGAATCCGCGCGGATCGATGTCGAAGATCTGGATGAACCCGAACCACAGGTAGGTGAACCCGAACAGGTAGCTCGGCCACGTCGCGTTGACGATGCCGGGATCGCCGTCCGCCTGCACGAGGACCAGCGTCGGGAGGACGACCTGGGCGGTGCCGACGAACAGGTTGATCGGGGCGGCGCCGCGCCCGCTGACCAGACCGACCGAGACGAGTCCGTTGACGAACAGCGCCACACCGACGAGAAGCAGACCGACGTTTCCCATCAGTGACCGACCCACTCCACGAACTGGTCCGAGGTGATCACCGGTGCGAAGAAGTTGTTGATCCGCTCGAAGGCGGCGCGCTCCTGGTCGGGATGGGCGGCACCGGTGGCATCGCCGATCACGATGGGAAGCAGGCCGTGGTCACGCGCCGCGCGCGCATTGCCTTCGACGCACCAGTCGAGGTGGATTCCGGTGAGCACCACCACCTCGACCCGTTGCCGGTTCAGCGCCCCGGGTAGGTCGGTGCCGACGAACGCCGTCTGCAGGGCCTTCTCGTACAGCTCGTTGTCACCGGGTTCGACGAGCTCGCGCAGTTCCCCCACCAGCTCGTTGTCCCAGGCGATCTGCTCCGGGGTCGCGTCGATGTGGCCGGTCCACCCGTCGTACTGTGCCTTGTCGAAATCGGTCTTCGGGTACTCGTCACGGAACACCGAGAACCCGATCCAGTTGAACGACACGAAGTTCGGCGCCGAGCGCGCGGCCCTGGCCGCCTTCACGGTCGCTTCCAGGCTCCCGCGGAAGGCATGGCCCTCCGCATACTGGACCCCGCCCGGCCGGTACAGCGAGTTGGATTGGCTGATCGACAGGAAAGCTGCCGGCCGCGAGAGGATCTCGCGGAAATCGAGCTCTTCCCACTGCTTGGCAAGCGGCGGGATGGCGGCCCGGTTGTCGGGCGGATAACCCAGCGCACCGGGATCGAGCACGACCGGCTCGAGCGGGGTGCTTCGAGACGAACTGTCAAGGGCGAGTGCGGTCACACGGCCACCTTCGACCTCCGACGCCGAGGCTGACAGCGTTTGGATCGGCGCGATTCTGGGATTCCTACCGGTACTGCGGATAGGACCAGTACGCCGAGCAGTGCTCGGGACGGTCCTCGCTCGTCGGCCGATCGGCCCGGGCCCGCGACAGGTTGAAGGTGTACCAGGGATCAGGCTCGTGGAGCCGCGCGGTCACACATTCGCGCACCGACGCAGGCAACCGGCGCAGTGCCGGATCGATGTCAGAGGACAGCCCGGACAAATATTCGGCGTCGAGCGCCCCCGTCTGCTCGAAGCGGTCGATGTTGCGGTCGGCGATCAATCGTTCCGGGTTCAACGCGGCCAGGCCGAGCAGGGCCAGGACACCGGCCACCAGCACTGCCCGCGGCAGCCACCTGCCCGTCATCCGGATCCCGGCCACCGCAACGAGCACGAACACCGCACCCAGCCACACCTCGGTGGTGATGACCATCAGTCTCTCGGTACTGAAGCCGTACGCCTGCTGGTACAGCCACATGCGGTGGATCGCCGATATCACCACCACAACTGATGTCGCACAAAGGATCCCGACCAAGATGCGCAGCACCCGGCGGTCGGAAGCGCTGACCCGGCCTGCCACTCTGATCACCACGCTGAGCACCAGCAGCGTCAACGCGGAGACCCACAACAGCTGCCAGAACCCCTGGCGGGCGTACTCGGCGTATGTCAGGTCCTCGGTCTCCAGCACATGGGTGTGCCCACCGAACAACACGGTGGCCTGTACGGCGACGAATGCGATGAACAGCGTGTCGAGCACCCCCAACGGCAGCGCCCACTCCCACCGCGGCACCGGCTGCATCGGCGCCGGGGCCATCGCATCCAGACGCGGCGGGAACCGCACCAGGTAGGCACCGCCCAGCACGAATGTCACCACGATGCCGAATACGGCTGTCCGCGAGAAGAAATCGACGCCGACGACCGAGGGCACCAGGTTGCCGGCCAGGTGGGCGAAGGCCGGGTCCGCGGCGGCGAACAGCGCACCGAACACCACCACCAGTCCGACGGTGAGTCCGGCCACCACGGCGACGCGTCCGGGGCCGGGCAGGCCCGAGCGCGCAGGTAGCGCGGTCTTGACGGTTTCGTACACCCAACTCCGCAACCGGCCGAACAGCACCCACGGCAGGAAAGGCCCGGTGAACACCGCAGTCCAGGTCCGGCCGCCGACCAGCGTGCACCAGCCGATGATCCAGGCCGCCGCCAGACACAGCGCGCCCATCCAACCGGCGGCCAGCAACGCCGGCACGGCCAGCAGTGCCAGCGTCAAACCGATGCCGAACTGTTCGGACCGGCTCGGACGGCGCGGTGCGGTGCCGTACACGACCCCGAAGACCAGCAGACCGACCACCAGGTAGCCGACGCTGAGCACAGACAGCCGCCACACCGCGGTGCCGATCAGCCCGGCAATCAGCGCCGATACCAGCACCCGGCGTGGCGCTGACGCCAGCGGGTCGATGGGCCACACCCGACGGGACCACACCGTCCAACCCGGTTCACCCTGGCGTGGCAATGCGGGCCCCGGAAGGACCGGCAATCCTGAAACCGTTGTCGTCATCTCGACCTCTCCCCCATCGCAGAGTCAGGGATGTTGACCCTGATCCGACATCCCGGCTCGGTGTCCATCACTTCGATGACCCCGCCGTGCAATTCCACTGCCCACCGCGCGATCGCCAGCCCCAGGCCGGTTCCGCCATCCGAGGTGGCGCCACGGGTGAAGCGCTCGAAGACCCGTTCACGTTCGGCGGGCGCGATGCCCGGCCCCTGATCGGTCACCTCGAGCCGCAGACCCGACGGTCTGCGGGCCGCCAGCACCGTCACCCGGCCACCGGCCGGGCTGTGCCGAATCGCGTTGTCCACCAGATTGACCACGACCTGCCGCAGCCGCGCCGGGTCGGCCACGGCCTTCAGGTCCGGTGGCGACACCCGAACGGATACCGGTATGCCGGTGGCCGATACGGAGGCGTGTTCCACGGCGTCGCGCAGGAACTCGTCGACGTCGAACCGGCTGATCTGCAACGGAATCGCCCCGCCCTCAACCCGCGAGAGGTCGAGCAGATTGGTCACCAGCTCGCCGAGGCGTTCGGTCTGGGACAGCGCCATCCGCATGGTCTCGGCATCGGGTTCGACGACGCCGTCGACCACGTTCTCCAACACCGCCTGCAACGCGGTGATGGGCGTGCGCAGCTCGTGGGAGACGTTGCCGATCAGCCCGCGCCGGTACTCGTCGGCCGCCCCGAGATCAGCCGCCATCTGGTTGAATGCCGTTGCCAATTGCCCGATTTCATCACGCGAGGTGGCACGCACCCGGATGCTGTAGTCCCCCTGTGCCATGGCGCGTGCCGCCGCCGTCATCTGACGTAGCGGCGAGGTCATGCCGTGGGCGAGGAACTGCGTCAGGATCAGCGAGGTGGCGAGCGCGGCGAGCAACGCGTACCGGAACTGCCAGCTGGCGCCGACCCAGAAGGTGAACGAGGCCAACAGGATTGCCCCGCCGACCAGCAGGCCGGTCTTGACCTTGAACGACGCGAACGGATCCAGCGGTCTCGGGAGCCGATCCCAGAGTGCGGTCACCCGGCCGGCGAGGCTCACCGCGGAACCTCCAGGGCGTAGCCCACACCGTGCACCGTCCGGATCAGCTCCGACCCCAGCTTTCGTCGCAAAGCCTTGACGTGACTGTCCACGGTCCGGGTTTCCACCTCTGAAGCCCAGCCCCAGACGTGTTCCAGCAGTGTCTCTCGGGGGACCGCCGCTCGAGGCCGACCGGCCAGGAAGGCCAGCAGGTCGAATTCGGTTCGGGTCAGATGGATTTCCACAGCGTCGTGGCCGGAGCCCTGATGGACCCGGCGCTCGGTCAGGTCGATCCGGTAGTCGCCGACCGACAGCGGTTGGTCGCCGGTTGCGCGTTCCACGCGCCGCAACAGCACCCTCACCCTGGCCACCAGTTCGCGCATGCTGAACGGCTTGGTCAGGTAGTCGTCGGCACCGATACCCAGACCGATCAGCATGTCGGTCTCGTCGCTGCGGGCGGTCAGCATCAACACCGGCACCACGCGCTCGGCCTGGATTCGCCGGCACACCTCCAGTCCGTCGAAGCCGGGCAGCATCACGTCGAGTACCACCAGATCCGGTTGGGTCGACGCCGCGGTTGCCACCGCAGACGGTCCGTCGACGGCCGTCTCGACCTCGAACGCCTCGGCGCGCAGCCTGGTGGCCACCGCGGACAGAATCGTCGGCTCGTCGTCGACCACCAGGATTCGCTTCACGAATCCGACTCTAAGTGCAGGTTGTGGTGGTCGCGGGCAGCGATTGTGAAGATCTTGTGGAGACGCTGTCCGCCCCTCTGGCTACGCTGGCTCAGGGTCAGTACGCATCTGGAGGGGCGGCGGTTGGATCAGCAGACGGTGTGGTCCACCGATGAGGCGCGCCAGTTTGCCGGGAAGGCCTATGCCGCGGGCCAGAAACTCGCGGGCGCGGCCGGCTGGTCCAACACCGGAGCCACCCAGACCATGTTGTGGGGAGACTTCCAGGGCAGTGGCCGCACCCCGTACCGCGTGCAGGTCAACCTGGTGGGCCCGACCTACAAGTGCTCGTGCCCATCGCGGCAGTTTCCCTGCAAGCATGTGGTGGGTCTGGTGCTGCGCTGGTGCGGCGGCAGCGTCGACACCGCGGCGGAAGCCCCGGCGAACGCCATCGTCCCGCCGGCAACCCCGAAGGCTCCGCGTGAGGTCAGCGAGAAGGCCGTCGCGGCGCGGGAGCGCAGCGTCGCCGAGGGCCTGGAGCAACTCCGACGGTGGATCGACGACCAGGTCCGCAACGGCATAGCCGGGATCAGCGTCGACCCATACGCCGGGTGGAGTGAGCCGATCGCCAAACGCATGGTCGATGCCAAGGCACCCGGCCTGGCGGGCTGGCTGCGCAGACTGCCCGGCCACCTCACGCACGACGAATGGCCGCGCAAGATCATCGAGGACCTCGGGTTGATGCGGCTGCTGACCGATGCCTACCGCACCATCGACACGCTGCCCGTCCCGACCGCCGCAGCGGTGCGCCGCCACATCGGGTTCACGGTGGCACGGGCCGAGGTGCTGGCCACCGATCCGGTGAGCGACACCTGGCAGGTGCTCGGGTACGCAGAAACCCTAGAAGAGCGCTACACCACCCGACGGATGTGGTTGAGCGGCACGGGCACCGGGCTGTTGGTCAACGTGCAGTCCACCGCTCCGAGCGGGGCCAGTTTCGACAACCGGCTCACCCCGGGCCGCGAGTTCACCGGCGGCGTCTACCTGTATCCCGGTGGGCCGTCGAGCTTCCGCGTCGCGCTCCCCGACGGCGATGTGCCGACGGTCGCCATCGAGCATCTCAACGTGACCGGCACCGCTATCGACGACGCACTCGCGGCCCGGGCCCGCGCCCTGGCGGTCGATCCGTGGCTGCTGCGGTTTCCCGCCGTCGTCAACGCGCGCGCCGTACAACACAGCAGGCCCAAACGCCGCCATCTGGTCGACGCGGACGGTAACGCCCTTCCGGCGATCTGCGACGACGACCGCTGGGCACGTCTGCAGGCCGGAAGCGGCGGGCGGTCACGGCCGCTGCTGGTCGAGATCACCACCGATGGTGTCGATCCGCTGTCGATGCTGAGCGACGCCCCACCGTCGCGACTGACCGGGCCGGCGGTGACCGCGCTGTGAGCGACTATCAGCGGATGATCTCCGCCGCCACCGTGGGTTTCGGCTCGAAACCCTTCCCCGACGGCATCTTCGACGCTCCGGTGGATGGCAGCGTTGCCGCCGTACACGACGCGGCCGATCCGGTCGGGTCGGTACTGCGGGTGGCGGGCCTCTACGCGCTGGCACGGCGCGCCGGCCAACGCCCCGAACACGTCGAACCGAAGACGCCCGCAGCCCCACCGGAAACCCGGCCGCTGATCACCGCCACGCACGGCTTTCTCATCGAACGCGCCCTGTCCGTGCGCCCCATCCTCGATGGTGCGCTCGCCGACCTCGCCGCCGCCGGCCTGCGCCTGCCCCCACGGCTGATCCCCGGGCTGTTACGGCTGCAGCAGAGTGACGTTGTGACGCATGCACTCTGGGACGCCATCGGCAGCGGCGGTCAGTGGTACGCGGTGGAACACTACGGCCGCAGCCACCGCGCGCTTCGCGATGTGGTGCGCACCGCGTCCGCGGAATGGCCGAAGGAAGCCGACTACACCCACGGTGACACCGCCAAGCGCCTGACCTGGCTGGCGACCGCGCGCGAGCTCGACCCCGATCGGGCGCGCGAACTGGTGGCACAGCACTGGGCCAGCGAGGACGCCGAGTCCCGGGCGGCCCTGTTGGCGGCGTTCGCGGCAACCGAACATGAGACCGACGAGCCGTTCCTGGAGGCCGCGCTCGACGACCGGGCGGTCACGGTGCGCAGTGCCGCCATCGCGGTGCTGAGCGGCCGGTCCCGCAGCCGCTATCTCGATCGCATGAAAGACCGTGCCGCTCAAATCTTCTCGGTCAAGAAGACATTGCTGGGCGTGAAAATCGCCGTCCACCCCCTGCCCGGGCCCGACGCCGCGGCAGTCCGCGACGGGCTGAGCACCACCAAGCCGGAAGCCGTCGTCGCCCGTACCCCGATCGCCTTCTGGGCCGAAGTGCTCGGCGCGGTGGCACCGGAGAAGGTGGCCCGCGCACTCTCGGACGCCGACCACCAATCCGTACTGGCCGCGCTGACCGGCAGTGCATTGCGCGGCAACGACCCCACCTGGGCAGTGCCACTGTTGCAGCAGTGTCTGCCCGGCGATTACGCCACGTACTTCGACCCCGCCACCGCACACCCGGCGATCTCGGCGGAGATGATTCGCGCGCTCACCGACACCGCTGAGTCCGCGCCCCTGCTCCGCATCGTGGCGGGCCTGCCGCGACCGTTCGCCCCTGATGTTGCCGCAGCCCTGTTCGGATCCCTGGCCGGGGCCGGCTGGGGCACGGCCCGCCAACGCCGCGAGGCCGCGGCGCATCTCGCCGCCGGGTACCCACTGGACTGGTTGCCGCGCTTCGCGAGGCTCACCGACCTCACCGGGGACGAGGAACTGCACAAGTTCTACGCCACGATCTTCGAGCTGCTCACCCTGCGATCCGACCTTGCGAAGGAACTCTCATGACTGAAGCGACCCTGCTGCGTCCGCATGCCGAGCAACTGTTCGCCGCCGAACTCGCGGCCCTGCGCGCCGCTGACGACAAGCCCGCGCCGCCCAACTGGTCGATGTCACCGCACGCGGTGGTCCGCTACCTGCTGGGCGGGGAAACCGTTGCGGGAACCGAGATCACCCCGAAGTACATCGGCCCCCGACGGATCATCGAGGTGGCCGTGGCGACGCTGGCCACCGACCGGGCGCTGCTGCTGCTCGGGGTGCCGGGCACGGCCAAGACGTGGGTGTCGGAGCATCTGGCCGCAGCCGTGACCGGGGATTCGACGCTGCTGGTTCAGGGCACCGCGGGCACCGTCGAGGAAGCCGTGCGATACGGCTGGAACTACGCCCGGTTGATCGCCGAAGGGCCCTCGGAGCAGGCGCTGGTCCCCTCCCCGATCATGACCGCGATGCGCGGCGGCAAGATCGCGCGGCTTGAGGAGCTCACCCGCATCCCGTCGGAGGTGCAGGACGCCCTGATCACCGTCCTCTCTGAAAAGACCCTGCCCATCCCCGAACTCGGCTCCGAGGTGCAGGCCACGCAAGGGTTCAACGTGATCGCGACGGCCAACGACCGCGACCGCGGTGTCAACGACTTGTCCTCGGCACTGCGCCGCCGGTTCAACACCGTGGTCCTTCCGTTGCCCGCGAGCCTCGACGACGAGGTGGAGATCGTGACGCGCCGGGTGGCCGACATCAGCGGGTCACTGCAGCTGCCGAAGGTACCGACATCCGCCGACGAGATCCGTCGGGTGGTCACGGTTTTCCGCGAACTGCGCTCCGGATTGACCGCCGACGGCCGCAACAAGCTCAAGCAGCCGTCGGGCACGCTGTCCACCGCCGAGGCGATCTCCGTGGTGACCCAGGGCATCGCGATGTCAGCGCACTTCGGCGACGGCGTGCTGCGGCCCGCCGACACCGCGGCGGGCATCGTCGGTGCGGTGGTGAAGGATCCGGTCAACGATGCGGTGGTGTGGCTGGAGTACCTGGAGGCCGTGGTGCGCGAGCGCGACGGCTGGGCCGACTTCTACCGGGCATCGCGGGACGTGCTGAACTCGTGACCACCCACGTCCTGGGCATTCGGCACCACGGTCCCGGGTCTGCCCGTGCCGTGCTGTCCGAGCTGGACCGGATCCAGCCGGACATCGTGGTGATCGAAGGCCCGGCCGACGCGGACCGGCTCACCACCGACGTCGACCACACGGACATGGTGCCGCCCGTGGCGATCATGGCCTACGCGGTCGACGATCCCGCGGTGTCGGCATTCTGGCCGTTCGGCTCTTTCTCCCCCGAGTGGCAGGCCATGTTGTGGGCAGCGCGACACCAGGTGCCGGTGCGGTTCTGCGACCTGCCCGCGGCCACCGTGCTGGCCCAGCGCGACCAACGGCACGAGAACACGTCACACGTCCGGGTCGATCCGATCGCGGCGCTCGCCGACGCCGCGGGCTACGACGATCCCGAACGCTGGTGGGATGATGTTGTCGAATCACGCACGGAAGGCAGCGGATTCGAGGCGATCACCGAGGCCATGCACACCGTGCGGGAACTGGAACCCGACGAAGATGACCCGATCGAACACCAGCGCGAAGCACACATGCGCCAGGTGCTCCGCAAGGCCGCGAAGGAATTCGCGACGGTCGTCGTGGTGTGCGGAGCCTGGCACGCACCGGCGCTGACCGGAAAACTGCCTGCCGCGAGCGCCGATGCGGCACTGCTGCGCGGGCTGCCCAAGGTCAAGTCCGCGACGGTGTGGGTGCCGTGGACGCATTCACGGCTGGCCGCAGCCTCGGGTTACGGCGCAGGCGTCCGGTCACCCGGCTGGTACCAGCACGCCTTCCTCGAACGGGACCGACCGGTGGAAACCTGGCTCACATTGGCAGCCAGGGCATTACGCGACCACGACATCTTCGTCTCCTCGGCCCACGTCATCGAAGGAGTGCGGCTGGCCAACGCGCTGGCCGCCATGCGGGGTCGCGCCCATCCCGGTCTCAGCGAGGTCAACGAGGCCACCGAGGCCGTACTGTGCGAGGGCTCCGACACCCGGTTCAGGCTGATCGTGCGAGAGCTGGTCGTCGGCGAACGGCTCGGCAGCATTCCCGAACACCTGCCGATGGTGCCGCTGCTCGCCGACATCACCAAGCAGCAGAAATCGCTGCGGCTCAAACCCGACGCCAATGCCAAACAGGTCACTCTCGACCTGCGCAAACCCAACGACCTGGCCAAATCCCATCTGCTGCACCGGCTTACCGTGCTCGACATTCCGTGGGGCGAGCCCGAGATCGCCACCGGTCAGGGCACGTTCAAAGAACCCTGGACGCTGCAGTGGCAGCCGGAGTTCGCGGTGCGGGTCGTGATTTCTTCGGTGTGGGGAAACACCGTCTACCGCGCCTGCAAGGCTCGACTGGCCGACACCGCCGAGAACGCGAAACATCTGGGCCAGGTCACCGCGGCGATCGAAGCGGCCCTGCTCGGCGGTGTCGACGAGGCTGTCCCGCAGCTGCTGGCCATCCTGGAGAACAAGGCCGCAGTCGACCGGGACCTCACCGAACTCATGGCGGCCTTGCCCGCGCTGGCCCGTTCGCTGCGCTACGGCGATGTGCGCCGCACCGACGCAGAGGCACTCGGTGCCGTCACCACGTCGCTGCTGCGCCGCGTCAACGTCGGCCTTCCCGCGACGCTGACCGGGCTCGGTCCGGACGCGGCCGCCGAGATGCTCGCACACGTCAACGCAGTCACCGACACGGTGGACCTGCTGGAGGCAGACGTACGCGGCGAATGGCTGACCACCATCGCGCGGCTGGCTGATCGCGACGATCTACACGGCAGCCTGGTCGGCCGGTTCGTCCGAATCGGTGTCGACGGCGCCGTGTTCACCACCGCCGAAGCAGCCCGACGCGTGCGTCGCGCCTTGAGCATCGGCGCCCCGGCCGACGAGAAGTCCGCCTGGATCGAGGGGTTCCTGTCCGGCAGCGGACTGCTACTGGTTCACGACACCGAGCTGCTGGCCGTGATCGACGAATGGTTGACCGGTTTGACCGCAACGGAATTCACCGATGTTCTGCCGCTGGTGCGTCGCACCTTCAGCACCTTCGACGCCGGCATCAAACGCAATATCGGGCATGCGGTGACCACCGCAGGCTCCACCGCCCATACCGAATTCGACATCGATGCCGACCGCGCCCGCCCTGTCGTGATCGCGGCGGCCGCCATTTTCGCAAGAGGTATCACCCATGGCTGACGGCACCATCCCGGACGAACGCGACCGCCGGTGGCGGCTGGTGCTGGGGTCGGATGCGGACTCGCTGCCGAGCCTGCACGCCGGTGACGTCGAAATGGACAAGGCGTTGTCGGAGCTCTACGACCGCAAGGGTGGCCTCGGCGGATCCGCGCCCAAGGTGGCGCGCTGGCTGGGTGACATCCGGAAGTACTTCCCCAGCACGGTGGTTCAGGTGATGCAGCAGGACGCGATCGAGCGGCTCAACCTGCGCATGCTGCTGCTCGAACCGGAGATGATGGACAGCATCGTCCCAGATCTGTCGTTGGCCACCACACTCATCACGCTCGGTGAGGCCATTCCCGACGAGTCGAAGGCCTCGGCCCGGGCACTGGTGCGCAAGGTTGTCGAGGACATCGAGCGCCGCATCGCCGACGGCACCCGGGCCACACTGCGCGGGGCGTTGTCGCGGAGCGCGCGGACCAACCGGCCGCTGGCTTCCGACATCGACTGGAATCGCACCATCGCCCGCAATCTGAAAACTTTCCAGCCGGACCTGAAGACGATCATCCCCGAACGGCTGGTCGGGTTCCGCCGCGCGGGCCGATCGGTGACCAAGGACATCGTGCTGGCCATCGACCAGTCCGGCTCGATGGCCGAATCGATCGTGTATTCAGCGGTTTTCGGGGCAGTCATCGCGTCGATGCGGTCACTGCGCACGTCCCTCGTGGTGTTCGACACCGAAGTCGTCGACCTGACCGACCTGCTCGACGATCCCGTCGACGTGCTGTTCGGCACCCAACTCGGCGGCGGCACCGACATCAACCGGGCCATCGCCTACTGCCAGACCCTGATCACGCGGCCGGCCGACAGCATCTTTGTGCTGATCTCGGACCTGTACGAGGGCGGCGTGCGCGACGAGATGCTGGCTCGCACCAAACAACTCGTCGACGCCGGCGTCCAGGTAATCGTGCTGTTGGCGTTGTCCGATTCGGGCGCACCGTCATTCGATCGCGAGATCGCCGCCGATCTGGCCGCGATGGAGATCCCCGCGTTCGCCTGCACTCCCGACGCGTTCCCCGAACTGCTGGCGCTGGCCATCGCCAAGGGCGACATCCGTGGCTGGGCGGACCGGACCGGCCTCGCCCAGCGCGGGATGGAGTCGAACTGAAGACGCCGATTTCGACAGCAGGGCTACTGCGCCCGCCAAAGCGCGACCCTGCTGTCGAAAGCGATGCTTCACAACCGGTTCAACCCGGCCCGTGACCAGATCAGGCGCGCTGGCTGGAAACCGAGATGACCTCGCCGGTCAGGTAGCTGGAGTAGTCGCTGGCCAGGTAGGCGATCGTGGTGGCGATCTCCCACGGTTCGGCCGCGCGGCCGAACGCCTCGTCGGAGGACAGCCGGTCCAACAGGGCCGCGTCGGCCGACTTCTCGAGGAACTTGTGCCGCGCGATGCTCGGCGAGACCGCGTTGATCCGCACGCCGTATTCGACGGCTTCGATTGCGCTGCAACGAGTCAGCGCCATGACGCCGGCCTTGGCCGCGGCGTAGTGCGACTGCGAGTGCTGTGCGCGCCAGCCGAGAACGCTGGCGTTGTTGACGATCACCCCGCCGTGTTCGACGTCGCGGAAGTACCGCAGCGCGGCGCGGGTGGCCCGCATGACCGAGTTCAGCGTCACGTTGAGAACGCGATCCCACTCGTCGTCGGTCATGTCGACCAGCGGGGTCTCGCCACCCAGTCCGGCGTTGTTCACCAGGACGTCGAGGCGACCCATCTTCTCGACCGACCGGGCGATCAGCGCGTCGACCGCTTCGGTCGAGGTGACGTCGCAGACCACGGCCTCGACCCGGCCCAGGCCGAGCTCGGCCAGCTGGTCGCGGGTCTCGTTGAGGCGCCGCTCGTGGTAGTCGGACACCACGACGTCGGCACCCTCGAGCAGCGCGCGACGGGCGGTGGACGAGCCGATGCCGGTTCCGGCGGCAGCGGTCACCAGGACGACCTTGCCCTTCAGCAGGCCGTGGCCCTCAACCTCTTTGGGAGCTACTGAAAGGTCACTCATCCCTTTGCCTCTCGGGGTAGGCCGAGCACCCGCTCGGCGATGATGTTGCGCTGGATCTCGTTGGACCCGCCGTAGATGGTGTCCGACCGCGAGAACAGGTAGAGCCGCTGCCACTCGTCGAATTCACCCTCTGGCAGCGTCAGCCCGGCCGTGCCCTGCACCTCCATGGCGATCTCGCCGAGTTCACGGTGCCAGTTGGCCCACAACAGCTTCGACACGTTGTCCTGGCCCGGCTGCTCCACATCCATGGTCGCCAGGGCGTATGACCGCATGGCCTGCAGGCCGGTCCACGACTCGGTCAGCTTCTGACGGATCAGCGGATCGTCGGCCGCGCCGCTGCGCTTGGCCAGCTCGACGAGGTTGGAGTGCTCGCGGGCGTAGCGGATCTGCTGGCCCAGCGTGGACACGCCGCGCTCGAAGGTCAGCGTGCCCATGGCCACCCGCCAGCCGTCACCGGGCTGGCCGACCACCAGCGACGCCTCGGTGCGGGCGTCGTCGAAGAACACCTCGTTGAACTCGGAGTCACCGGTCAGCTGGATGATCGGGCGGATCTCGACGCCGGGCTGATCCAGCGGCACCAGCAGATAGGACAGACCGGCGTGCCGCTTGGAGCCCTTCTCCGTGCGCGCCACGACAAAGCACCACTGCGCCCAATGCGCGAGCGATGTCCATACCTTCTGACCGTTGATGACCCATTCGTCGCCGACCAGCTCGGCCGTCGTCGCCACATTCGCCAGGTCACTGCCGGCGTTGGGCTCGGAGTAGCCCTGGCTCCACAGCTCGGTGACGTCGAGGATCTTGGGCAGGAACCGCTGCTGCTGCTCGGGGGTGCCGTACTCGATGAGCGTCGGCCCGAGCAGTTCCTCACCCAGGTGGTTGACCTTGTCGGGTGCGTTCGCGCGCGCGTACTCCTCATAGAAGGCGACGCGATGCGCGACCGACAGCCCGCGGCCGCCGTGCTCCACCGGCCAGCCGAGGCAGGTCAGCCCCGCCGCGGCCAGATGCTGATTCCACGCCCGACGCTCTTCGAAGGCTTCGTGTTCACGTCCCGGTCCACCCAGGCCCTTGAGCGCTGCGAATTCGCCAACAAGATTGTCTGCGAGCCACTGCCGGACCTCGGCCCGGAACTCCTGGACCTCTATCACCCCTGTAGGCTAACCTACCAAGCACTTGCTTTGTTAGGGGAGTCGATGGCCAGGGCACACCACCCGCTCGCGGGGCAAGATCGCCGCACCGTTCCGGCGGTGCTGGACCGGGTTGCCGAGCAGTTTTCCGACCGTGACGCGCTGGTCAGCGATCATAAGAGCCTCACCTATTCGGAACTGCGCGCCCACGTGCGCCAGGCCGCCGCGGCGATGATCGACCTCGGTGTCGAACCCGGCGACCGAGTGGCGATCTGGTCTCCCAACACCTGGCACTGGGTGGTGGCCTGCCTGGCCACCCACTACGCCGGTGCCGAGATGGTGCCGCTGAACACCCGCTATACCGCCAGCGAGGCCACCGACATCCTGGCCCGCACCGAGGCCCCGCTACTGATCGCCTCGGGCGAGTTCCTCGGCTCCGACCGCGCGTCCGAACTGGACCGCGAGGCACTTCCCGCGCTGCGGCACATCGTGCGGGTGCCCATCGAGAAACAGGACGGAACCTGGGACGAGTTCGTCGCCCGGGGATCCGGACCGGATGCCCTGGAAAAGGTCGACGCGCGGGCGGCCGCGGTGCAGCCCGACGACGTCTCTGACATCCTGTTCACCTCCGGCACCACCGGACGCAGCAAGGGTGTGCGCTGCGCCCACCGTCAGTCGCTCGACGGGTCGGCCGCCTGGGCCGAGTGCGGACAGGTCACGAGCACTGACCGCTATCTGTGCATCAACCCGTTCTTCCACAACTTCGGCTACAAGGCCGGCATCCTGGCCTGCCTGCAGACCGGCGCGGCGCTGTACCCCGTGCTTACGTTCAAGCCCGAGCAGGTGCTGAAAACTATTGCCGAACAGCGCATCACAGTACTGCCCGGGCCGCCGACCATCTTCCAGACCCTGCTGGACCATCCCACGCGCGCCGACTACGACCTGTCCTCGCTGCGCTTCTCGGTGACCGGCGCGGCTGTGGTCCCGGTGGTCCTGATCGAGCGGATGCAGTCCGAGCTCGACATCGACATCGTGCTGACCGCCTACGGCCTGACCGAGGCGGCCGGCTTCGGCACCATGTGCAGTGCCGACGACGACGCCGTCACCGTGGCCACCACCTGCGGCAGGCCCATCGCCGATTTCGAACTGCGCCTCGCTGATTCGGGCGAGGTGCTGCTGCGTGGGCCCAACGTCATGCTCGGCTACCTCGACGACCCCGAGGCCACCGCGGCCGCGATCGACACCGAGGGCTGGCTGCACACCGGCGACATCGGGACGCTCGACGCCCGCGGCAACCTGACCATCACCGACCGGCTCAAGGACATGTACATCAGCGGCGGGTTCAATGTTTACCCGGCCGAGATCGAGCAGGTGCTGGCCCGGTTGGACGGTGTCGCCGAAACGGCGGTGATCGGCGTTCCCGACGAGCGGCTCGGTGAAGTCGGGAAGGCCTTCGTGGTACTCAAGCCGGGCGTGACGCTCGACGAGGCAGATGTGATCGCTTACGCACGTGAGCATCTGGCGAACTTCAAGGCGCCGCGATCAATTGAGTTTCTGGATGTGCTGCCGCGAAATCCGGGCGGCAAGGTGATCAAACCGGTGCTGCGCAGCAGAGGGACCCGAGAAGGGGTGCAATGGACCTGACATTCGACGACGAGACCGAGGCCTTTCGGGCCGAGGTCCGCGAATTCCTGACGGCCAATCGGGATTCGTTCCCGACGAAGTCTTACGACACCCTTGAGGGTTTCGAACAGCACCGCCGCTGGGACAAAGTGCTTTTCGACGCCGGACTGTCGGTGATCGCCTGGCCCAAGTCCTACGGCGGCCGCGACGCCACCCTGCTGCAGTGGGTGGTGTTCGAGGAGGAGTACTTCCACGCCGGAGCTCCCGGCCGGGCCAGCGCCAACGGCACCGCCATGCTGGCGCCGACGCTGTTCGCCCACGGCACCGAAGAGCAGCTCCAGCGCGTGCTGCCGAAGATGGCCAGCGGCGAGGAGATCTGGGCCCAGGCCTGGTCCGAGCCCGAGTCAGGAAGCGACCTGGCCTCGTTGCGCTCGACGGCCACCAAGGTCGACGGCGGCTGGAAGCTCAACGGGCAGAAGATCTGGAGCTCACGCGCACCCTTCGGTGAGCGCGGCTTCGGCCTGTTCCGGTCCGACCCGGAGGCCCAGCGCCACAAGGGTCTGACCTACTTCATGTTCGACCTCAAGGCGCCGGGCATCACCGTGCGCCCGATCGCCCAGCTCGGCGGCGACACCGGTTTCGGCGAGATCTTCCTCGACGATGTGTTCGTGCCGGACAACGACGTGATCGGCGGCGTGCACGAGGGCTGGCGCGCGGCGATGAGCACATCGAGCAACGAGCGCGGTATGTCACTGCGCAGCCCGGCGCGCTTCATGGCGCCGGCCGAACGGCTCGTCGAGCAATGGAAGTCCAATCCTGATCCGGTGTTCACCGACCGGGTGGCCGACGCCTGGATCAAGGCCCAGGCCTACCGGCTGCACACCTTCGGCACCGTCACCCGGCTGGCCAACGGCGGTGAACTGGGTGCCGAGTCCTCGGTGACCAAGGTGTTCTGGTCCGACCTGGACGTCGCACTGCACCAGACCGCACTGGACATGCAGGGACCCGACGCCGAGCTGGTCGACCACTGGACCGAGGGGCTGCTGTTCGCGCTCGGCGGCCCGATCTACGCCGGCACCAACGAGATCCAGCGCAACATCATTGCCGAGCGCCTTCTTGGCCTGCCCCGGGAGCCTAAGTGAATTTCGAGATCGACGAACAGCAGCGGGACTTCGCGGCCAGCATCGACGCCGCACTGGGCGCCGCCGATGTCCCGGCCGCGGTACGAGCCTGGGGCGAAGGTGACACCGGGCCCGGCCGCAAGGTGTGGGCACAGCTGACCGACCTCGGGGTCACCGCACTGCTGGTGCCCGAGAAGTACGACGGCATCGAGGCCCATCCGGTCGACCTCGTCGTCGCCCTGGAGCGGCTGGGCTACTGGGCGGTACCCGGTCCGGTGACCGAGTCCATCGCCGTCGCACCGATCCTGCTCGCGAACGACGACCGTTCGGCAGGTCTGGCCTCCGGCGAGCTCATCGCCACGGTTGCCATGCCGCCGCAGGTGCCGCGGGCCGTCAACGCCGATTTCGCCGGACTGACGCTGCTGGCCGCCGACGGCCAGGTCGGTGATGCCACCGCCGGAGCTGCCCACGATTCCGTCGACCCGGCCCGAAAGCTGTTCGACGTCACGGCCTCCGGTGACACCCAGGCCGCCGACACCGCGCGGGCCTACGAATTCGGCGTCCTGGCCACCGCCGCCCAGTTGGTGGGCGTCGGCCAGGCGATGCTGGACCAGTCCGTCGAATACGCCAAGCAGCGCGCGCAGTTCGGCCGGATCATCGGCTCGTACCAGGCCATCAAGCACAAGCTGGCCGACGTGCTCATCGCCGTCGAACTGTCCCGCCCCCTCGTCTACGGCGCGGCACTGTCATTGGCCAGCCAGAAAGATGGGGCCACGTCGGCTGACACCGCCCGCGACATCAGCGCGGCCAAGGTCGCCGCCGCCGACGCCGCCCTGCTGGCCGCCCGGTCGGCGCTGCAGACCCACGGCGCCATCGGGTTCACCCAGGAACACGACCTGTCCCTGTCACTGCTGCGTGTTCAGGCGTTGCGCAGTGCCTGGGGCGATCCCACCCTGCACCGTCGTCGACTCCTGGAGGTCCTCTCGTGAGTGAAGAACGCCAACTGCTGCGCGAAACCGTTGCCGCGCTGGTCGACAAGCACGCCTCCCCTGAGGCCGTGCGCACCGCGATGGAATCCGAACGCGGCTACGACGAGAAGCTCTGGACCCTGCTGTGTGAGCAGGTCGGCGCGGCCGCACTCGTGGTTCCCGAGGAGCTCGGCGGTGCCGGCGGCGAACTCGCCGATGCCGCAGTGGTTCTCGAAGAGCTCGGCAAGGCCCTGGTGCCCACCCCGCTGCTCGGCACCACACTCGCTGAGCTGGCCCTGCTGGCGGTCGGCGCTCACGAGCCGCTCGAGGGACTGGCAGAAGGCACGTCCATCGGCACCGTCGCCTTCGACGCCGACTACGTCATCAACGGCGACGTGGCCGACGTCGTCATCGGCGCCGACGGGGAGAACCTGACGCGCTGGACCACGTTCACCGCGACACCCAAATCCACCATGGATCTGACCCGGCGGCTGTCCTCGGTGATCCCGGGCGACACCGTCGTCCTCGGCACCGATCCCGGCCTGGCCGACACCGCCGCCCTGCTGATGGCTGCCGAACAGATCGGTGCCGCCTCGCGCTGCCTGGATCTCACCGTCGCCTACACCAAGGACCGCGTGCAGTTCGGCCGCGCGATCGGCAGCTTCCAGGCCCTCAAGCACCGAATGGCCGACCTGTACGTCAAGGTGTCGTCGGCGCGGGCCGTCGTCAACGACGCCATCGCCGGCCCGTCGCCCACCACGGCCTCCCTGGCCCGCTACTTCGCCAGCGAGGCGCTGTCCGCGGTGACGGCCGAAGCCATCCAGCTGCACGGCGGTATCGCGATCACCTGGGAAAGCGACATCCAGTTGTACTTCAAGCGTGCTCACGGCAGCGCCCAGCTGCTGGGTCCGCCGCGCCAGCATCTGCGCCGGCTCGAAACACAGGTCTTCTAGGCGGCTCGGCCGCCGCGGTCTTCTAGCCTGCAATACATGGACGAACACGTCGCACTGCGAGCAGGGATCCCGCCGTTCCACGTGATGGATGTCTGGCTGGCCGCGGCCGAACGCCAACGTACCCACGGAGACCTGGTCAATCTGGCGGCCGGCCAGCCCAGCGCCGGGGCGCCGACCGCGGTGCGTGAAGCCGCGGTAACCGCGCTGAACCAGGGCGCACTCGGCTACACCGTGGCGCTCGGTATCCCGGAGTTGCGCGCCGAGATCGCCGCGTCATACCGCAAGTACGGCGTCGAGGTGAGCGTCGACGAAGTGGTGCTCACCACCGGATCCTCGGGCGGATTCCTGCTGACCTTCCTGGCCTGCTTCGATGCCGGCGACCGGGTCGCGATCGCCAGCCCGGGCTACCCCTGTTACCGCAATATCCTCACCGCACTGGGCTGCGAGGTGGTCGAGATCCCGTGCGGCCCCGAGACCCGGTTCCAGCCGACCGTCGAGATGCTCGAGGCACTCGACCCCCCGGTGGCCGGCGTGGTCGTCGCCAGCCCGGCCAACCCCACCGGCACGGTCATCCCACCCGCCGAGCTGGCCGCGATCGCTCGCTGGTGTGACCGGACCGGTGTGCGGTTGATCAGCGACGAGGTCTACCACGGCCTGGTCTATCCCGGTGCCCCCGAGACCAGCTGCGCATGGGAGACCTCGCGAAATGCCGTGGTGGTCAACAGCTTCTCGAAGTACTTCGCGATGACCGGCTGGCGGCTGGGCTGGCTGCTGGTGCCCACCGGGCTGCAGCGCGCCGTCGATCGGCTCACCGGGAACTTCACCATCTGCCCGCCCGCACTGGCCCAGCATGCCGCCGTCGCGGCGTTCACGCCGGAGTCACTGGCCGAGGCCGAAGGCCTGCTGTCGCATTACGCCGACAACCGCGCGCTGTTGCTCGACGGCCTGCGCGGTATCGGGATCGATCGTCTGGCCCCGGCTGACGGCGCCTTCTATGTGTACGCCGACGTCAGCGATCACACCGACGACTCTCTGGTCTGGTGCTCGAAGTTGTTGGCCGACACCGGTGTCGCCATTGCACCCGGCATCGACTTCGACACCGTGCGGGGTGCCTCCTACGTGCGGCTGTCCTTCGCGGGTCCGACCAGTGACATCGAAGAGGCGGTGCGCCGCATCGGTGCGTGGTTGGGCTAGTTCGACTCTGCGGTGAGGGCGCGGCCCAGTCGCACATTCACGCCCTGGGTGCAGAGTGGACGGCATTCAGATCGGCACGGTCCACGTCGGCCAGGTCGATACCTCTGGTTTCCCTGGCGAAGTACACCGCCACCAGGGTGATGACCGAGGCGCCGGCCAGATAGATCGCGATCGGCACCGAGGAGCCGAAATCGCTCAACAACCGCACGGCGATGATCGGCGCCAGTGAACCCGCCACGATCGCGGTTACCTGATAGCCCAGCGAGACACCGGAATAACGCATCCGGGTCGGGAACATCTCGGACATCATCGCCGGCTGCGGCGCATACATGAAGGCGTGGAACAGCAGACCGATGACGACGGCCGACATGATCACCAGGTGGTTCTGACTGTCCATCATCGGGAAGGCGAAGAATCCCCAGGTCCCGGTGGCGACGGTCCCGATCAGGTACACCGGTCGCCTACCGACGCGGTCCGACAATGCGCCGACCAGCGGGATGGCGACGAGGTGCACCGCATGGGCGACCAACAGCCAGCGCAGGATCGCACCGGTGTCGGCGTGCGCGTGCACCTTCAGGTACGTGATCGAGAAGGTGACGACCAGGTAGTACATGATGTTCTCGGCGAAGCGCAGCCCCATCGCGGTCAGCACACCGCGCGGGTAGCGGCGCAGCACCTCGACGGCGCTGAATGACGATGCCTTGAGCTGCTCTGCTTCCTGTTGTGCCACAACGAAGATCGGCGCATCGGTGACCTTCGTGCGGATGTAGTAGCCGATCAGCACGACCACCGCCGACAGCCAGAACGCGACCCGCCAACCCCACGACAGGAAATCCGCGTCCGACAGGGTGCTGGTCAGCACCAGTAGCACGATGGTGGCCAGCATGTTGCCGACGGGAACACCGGCCTGCGGCCAACTCGCCCAGAATCCACGGCTGCGATCGGGACTGTGCTCGGCCACCAGCAGCACCGCCCCACCCCATTCGCCACCGACCGCGAATCCCTGGAGGAAGCGCAACACCACCAGCAGGGTGGGAGCCCAATATCCGATCTGCCCGTACGTCGGCAGACAACCCATCAGGAAGGTCGCCGCACCGACCAGAAGCAGCGAGAACTGCAGCAACTTCTTGCGGCCGTACTTGTCGCCGAAGTGGCCGAACACGATGCCGCCCAACGGCCGCGCCACGAACCCGACCGCGTAGGTGACGAACGCCGCCAGGATCGCATCGAGGTCGCTGCCCGACTGCGCGAAGAACACCTTGCTGAAAACCAGCGTCGCGGCAGTGCCGTACAGGAAGAACTCGTACCACTCGACGACCGTGCCGGCCATCGACGCGGTGACGACACGCTTCAGGCCGGTGGTCGACGAGAACTCGGCGAGGCCCTCAGTTCCGTTGTGATCGGCAGCACACATGGTGTGTGAGTATGCAGGCCGGACCGAACCCGCGCGGCGCTAACCCTGGATCAGCGGCGCGCCCGTGGCGGCTTGCACTTCGTCGAACGTGAGGTCCGGTGCGGCCTCGACAAGTGTCAGCGTTCCGTCGCCGGAAACGTCGATGACCGCCAGATCGGTGATGATCCGGTGGACCACGCGTTCTCCGGTCAATGGCAACGTGCAGCTCTCGACGATTTTCGGCTGCCCCGACTTGTCGACGTGTTCCATCAGGACGATGACCCGGCCGGCCCCGTGGACGAGGTCCATCGCCCCGCCCATGCCTTTCACCATCTTCCCCGGGACCATCCAGTTCGCCAGGTCCCCGAAACGCGACACCTGCATGCCGCCAAGCACTGCGACGTCGATGTGACCGCCGCGGATCATCCCGAAGGACAGTGCCGAATCGAAGAACGCCGCCCCGGGGAGCACCGTGACCGTTTCCTTGCCCGCGTTGATGAGGTTGGCGTCGATCTGGTCGGCCGTCGGGTACGGACCGGTGCCCAGAATCCCGTTCTCCGAGTGCAACGTGACATGGACGTCGGGGTCCAGATAACCGGGAATCAGCGTCGGAAGGCCGATTCCGAGGTTCACGTACTGTCCGTCGGACAGCTCGCGCGCCGCACGGGCGGCCATCTGCGCGCGGGTCCAGCCCTTGGTGATCACCGAATCCGTCATGCGGACACCTCTGTCTCCTCGCGCACGGTGCGCTTCTCGATGCGTTGCTGCTGCGGTCCCGTCTCGACGATGCGCTGCACGAACACCCCAGGAAGGTGGACCGCCTCGGGATCCAATTCACCTGGCTCGACCAGTTTTTCGACCTGGGCGATCGTGATCCGGCCGGCCATGGCGACCAGCGGGTTGAAGTTCATCGCAGTCTTGTCGAATACCAGGTTGCCGTGGGTGTCACCGACGGCGGCGTGCACGAGTGCGAAATCGGCGTGGATGCCGGTCTCCATCACGTATCGCCTGCCGTCGAACTCCCGGGTCTCCTTGGGCGGCGAGGCGACGGCGACCGAACCGTCCGCCGCGTAGCGCCACGGCAGCCCACCGTCGGCTACGAGAGTGCCCACCCCGGCGAGCGTGTAGAAGGCGGGGATACCGGCCCCGCCGGCGCGCAACCGCTCAGCGAGCGTGCCCTGGGGCGTCAGCTCGACTTCGAGCTCACCGGCCAGGTACTGACGCGCGAACTCCTTGTTCTCCCCGACGTAGGACGCCGTCACGCGGCGGATGCGCCCCAGGCCGAGCAGGACGCCGAGACCCACGCCGTCGACACCGCAGTTGTTGGAGAACACCGAGAGGTTGCCGACGCCGGAATCGGCCACGGCCTGAATCAGGCTGTCCGGAATCCCGCAAAGCCCGAATCCTCCGACTGCCACCGATGCGCCGTCGCCGATGTCGGCGACCGCCTCGTGGACGTCAGCGACCTTCTTACTGGCCATACTCCATGCTCCCGCGTTCGTTCAGTGGATCACTTGCCTATGCGAGAACATCACCATCGGGCCGGGTAACGCAAGACCCATCGGTGCGCCGGTCGGGTTGTGTCCGCTCAGGTGACGCGACGCGCCACCGGCGTCCATTGAGTGGACGCTAGAGTGTGGCTGTGACCGACGGTGTAGCTGGCACTCCGGTGATCACCCGGGCCGCGGCGATCCTGCGTGCTCTCGCCGACGCCCGGTCGGATGGACTCACCACGACCGAGCTTGCCCGCACGACGGACACGCCCCGCGCGACCGCGCACCGCATGCTCACCGCGCTGGCCGGCGAAGGCCTGGTCGACCGCGCCTCCGACACCGGTTTGTGGTTCCTGGGGCCGGAGATCTACCTGCTGGGGTCGGTGGCCGCCACCCGCTACGACGCGGCCCCGCTGGCCACCGACATTCTCCGCACGCTGGCGCGCGACACCGGCGAGAGCGCGTTCCTTTCCGCCCGCCGGGGCGACGAATCGGTATGCGTGTCCGCCGAAGAAGGCAGCTTCCCGCTGCGCTCGCATGTGCTGTATCCGGGCAAGCGCTTTCCCCTCGGGGTCGCCTCGGCCGGGATCGTCATGCTGGCGCATCTTCCGGATTCGGAGATCGCGGCTTACCTCGATCGTGTTGACCTGACCGGGGATTGGGGCGCAGACCACTCACGTGCCCAGCTTCGACGCCGCATCGAACAGACCAGGGTCAGCGGGTACTCGGTCAACCCGGGCCTGATCGTCGAGGGCAGCTGGGGTATCGGCGCGGCAGTGTTCAACGAGCTGGGTCAGCCGATGTGGGCGCTGAGCCTCACCGGGGTGGAGATGCGCTTCGATGCCCGGCGCCAGGCCGCACTCGGCGAGTCGTTGCTGCTTGCCGCGCACACGCTCGGCCAACGCCTGAAGCGGAAGCGATGAGCAGAATGCTTGCGGCCGAGCCTCGACCTTGCTGCAGTGAGAGGCATGCCATTCATCGAGCACGACCGCGGGCCGGCCTACTATCGGCACTGGGCCACCCCGGAGCCCCGCGCAGCCGTCATCTTCCTGCACGGGTTCGGTGAGCACACCGGGGTCTACCACCGCTACGGATTCGCGCTCAACGCCGCGGGCATCGACCTGTGGGCGGTCGATCAGTTCGGCCACGGTCTGACCCCGGGCCCCCGAGGAGATTTCGGCAGCATCGAGGACAGTTCGGCGCTGGCCGAGGCTTTGACCGCCCTCGCCGAGCACGACGCCCCGGGCATACCGCTGGTGGCGCAAGGACATTCGTTCGGCTCGGTGGTCACGCTGTTCCGGCTGCTCGGCGAACCCACCCGCTACCGGGCCGGCATCATCTCCGGTGCGCCGCTGGTGCCGATCCCCGAAATGGTCGACCCGGACACCTCATTGGACCTGGATCCGAACTGGCTCTCGTCCGATCCGTTCTACCTCGACAGCCTGGAGAACGACCCGCTGGCCTTCGTCGACGCCGACGGCGCCCCGCTCACCCGCGAGCTGGACCGGGCCTGGGACCGCTTCGGCGCGGAACTGCCGGGCCTCACGGTGCCGACCCTGGCCCTGCACGGCTCGGCCGACGTCATCGCTCCGGCCGGCGCGGTCAAGGCGTATGCCGAACAGATAGAACCCTTGCAGTTCAAGGAGTTCGACGGCGGCCGCCACGACATTCTGAACGAGTCCGTGCACCGCGAGGTGGCCGCGGACATCGTCGAGTTCATCGACGCGCAGATCGGCTAACGCCCGGACTCGTACCCCGCGGTGAGCCAGTGGATCGTCCGGTCGAGGCTGGGCAGGATCTCGGCGATGGCGATCTCCCCCGCCGTGAAGCGGCCGACCAGTCCGAACACCAAGCTGGTCAGGATGTTGTCGAGATCGTGCACGAACTCCTCGTCGACCCCGGACAGGATGGACAGGCCCGCAGGCACCACAGCGTCGAGGCCGCGGCGCACCAGACGGTCCCCACCCGGCGCGGCCCGAGCCCGCGAGTAGGCCCTGAGCATGTCGGGATGCTTCTCCCAGGGCTCGAAGATGGTGCGGAACATCCGCATCAGCGCCTCGTACAGCGACTCTCCCGGTGCGCGCGTCTGACCGGCCACCCCCGAATACCGGTTCTCCGCCATCCAGGAATCGAGCGCAGCCAGGATCAGCTCGTCGCGGGTGGAGTAGCGCTTGTAGATCGTGGCCAGCGAGGTCTTGGCCCGGCGCGCCACCTCCCGCAGTTGCACGGCCTCATAGCCCTCGGACTCGAGGATCTCCACGACGATGTCGAGGATCCGATCACGCTCATCTGCCACTTCGAGAACACCCTTGCCGCCGGAGAGTAACCACGTTACCGTACCGCTGTAACACGGTTACACCCATTCGAGCGAAGCGAGGATCAGTGGGGAATCTCGACGGAAAAGTCGCCTTCATCACCGGGGTTGCCCGAGGCCAGGGGCGCAGTCACGCGGTGACGCTTGCCGAGCAAGGCGCGGCCATCATCGGGGTGGACATCTGCGCGGATATCGCATCCAACCCGTACCCGATGGCCAGCCGCGACGAGCTCGACGAGACCGTCGCCCTGGTCGAAGCGGCCGGCGGCAAGATGCTCGGATCGGTCGCCGACGTTCGCGACTTCCACGCCGTCAAGAGCGCACTCGATGCGGGGGTCGAGCAGTTCGGCCGGCTGGACATCGTGCTCGCCAATGCCGGCGTCGCCCCGACCGCGTTTCGTGAAGTGACCATCGAAGAAGACCTCGAGATGTGGTCCGATGCGGTCGGCGTCAACCTGGTCGGCTCGTTCCACACCGCCAAGGCCGCCATCCCCCACCTCATCGCAGGTGGACGCGGCGGGTCGATCGTGTTCACCAGTTCCACCGCCGGACTGCGCGGCTTCGGCGGCATGCAGGGCGGCGGCCTGGGCTATGCGGCGTCCAAGCACGGCATCGTCGGACTGATGCGCACACTGTCCAATGCTCTTGCCCCGCACAGCATCCGGGTCAACACCGTGCACCCCACCGCGGTGAACACCATGATGGCCGTCAACCCGGCCATGACGGCGTTCCTGGAGAACTACCCCGACGGCGGTCCGCACCTGCAGAACCCGATGCCGGTCTCACTGCTCGAGCCCGAGGACATCAGCGCGACGATCAGCTACCTGGTCTCCGACGCTGCCAAATACGTCACCGGGGTCACCCTCCCCGTCGACGCCGGCTTCACGAACAAACTCTGATGGGGCGCGTCACCGGCAAGCGCGTGCTGATCACCGGCGCAGCACGCGGTATGGGCCGAAGCCACGCCGTACGTCTGGCCGAAGAGGGCGCCGACGTGATCCTCGTCGACATCTGTGAATCGTTGCCAGAGGTGGAGTATCCACTGGCAACGCGCGCTGATCTGGACGAAACCGCCCGCCTCGTCGCCGAACTCGGCCAGCGCGCGCTGACCTACGTGGTCGACGTGCGCGACGGCGCGGCGTTGAGCGCGGCGGTCGCCGACGGTGTGGAGAAGCTGGGCGGCCTGGACGCCTCCGTCGCCAACGCCGGCGTCCTGACCGCGGGCACCTGGGACACCACCACCGCCGAACAATGGCGCACCGTCGTGGACGTCAACCTGATCGGCACCTGGAACACCTGCTCGGCCGCACTGCCGCATCTGGTGGAACGCGGCGGCAGCCTGATCAACGTCAGTTCGGTGGCCGGGATCAAGGGATCACCGCTGCACACGCCCTACACCGCGTCCAAACACGGAGTGGTCGGCATGAGCCGCGCGCTGGCCAATGAGCTTGCCGCGGTGAATGTCCGGGTCAACACCGTGCATCCCACCGGCGTGGCCACCGGGCTGCGGCCCGACACCCTGCACACCCTGATCCACGAGACCCGTCAAGACCTGGGACCGATCTTCCAGAACGCGCTCCCGATCCAGATGACCGACGCACTCGACATCAGCAATGCGGTGCTGTTCCTGATCTCCGACGAAGCCCGGCACGTCACCGGACTGGAGTTCAAGGTCGACGCCGGGGCGACGATCCGATGACCGCCGCCGACACCCGGGCCGAGCGGGGCCGTCGCGAATTCGCCGAGGTGATGACGTTCGCCGCGCCCGAGGATGGTTCCCCCGCCACCGCGAACCTCATCGACTTCGTGTTCGCCGAGGTGTGGCCGCGCACCGCATTGAGCCGCCGGGACCGCCGATTCGTCACGCTGCCGTGCGTGGCCGCGGCCGACGCCGAGGGACCATTGCGCGATCACGTGTATGCCGCGCTGAACAGCGGTGACGTGTCGATCGTCGAAATGCGGGAAACAGTCCTGCATTTCGCGGTGTACGCCGGGTGGCCCAAGGCCTCGCGGTTCAACATCATGGTCGACGAGCAGTGGGACCGGATCCACCGTGAACGGGGGCTGACCCCGCCCGCACCCGAACCGCTGCTGCCGCTCCCCACGCCGAGCGACCCGGAAGAACGACTGGTCTGCGGCGAGCAGTCCTTCCGGGACATCAACTGCATCCCGTTCGCCCCGACCCGGGACAACCCGTACTCCGGGGCGGGCATCCTCAACTTCGTGTTCGGAGAGATGTGGCTGCGGCCCGGACTCGGCATGAAGGAACGCCGCCTGGTGACGGTGGCCTGCGTGGCCTTTCAGGATGCGCCGCTGCCGATCCTCAGCCACGTCTATGCCGCGTTGAAGAGCCGCGACGTCTCCTTCGACGAAATGGATGAACTCGCACTGCATTTCGCGGCCTACTACGGATGGCCCAAGGCATCGAACCTCAACCAGGTGATCCGGGAACAGCAGCAACGTGTGCTCGAGGAAGAGAACGCCGAGGCATGAAGTTCGAGCACATCTACCCGGCGACCGGCCAGCCGAACGGGACCGTGGACCTGGCCGGAGCCGCCGAGATCGACGAAGCGGTGACCGCCGCCGCAAGGGCTCAGCGGAAGTGGGTCTCACTGACCGTCGACCGGCGCCGCGACCTACTGATCGACCTGGCCGACGTGGTGCACGAGCACCTCGACGAGCTCGCGAAGCTCAACGTGGCCGACTATGCCGTGCCGATCTCGTTCGCCGGCACCGCAATGCTTCTGGAGCGGTTCCTCCGACATTTCGCGGGTTACGCCGACAAGCCGCACGGAGTGACGACACCGGTCAACGGGTCGTTCGACATCAATCTCGTCGAGCGTGAGCCCTATGGCGTGGTCGGTGTCATCACGCCGTGGAACGGCTCCCTGGTCGTCACCGGATCGTGTGTCGCCCCGGCGCTGGCAGCCGGCAATGCCGTCGTTCTCAAACCCTCCGAGCTGGCGCCGTTCGCGGCACTGCGCTTCGGCGAATTGTGTCTCGAGGCCGGGCTGCCCGAGGGACTGGTGACTGTCGCCCCGGCCGACGCCGAGGGCGGCGAGGCCCTGGTCCGTCATCCCGGCATCGGCAAGATCGCCTTCACCGGCGGCGGTGGTACGGCACGCAAGGTACTGCAGGCTGCCGCAACGAATCTCACGCCGGTGGTCACCGAGCTGGGGGGCAAATCCGCCAATCTCATCTTCGCCGACGCCGATCTCGACCTGGCCGCCACGCTGTCGGCCCACCAGGGCCCGCTCATGCAGTCAGGACAGAGCTGCGCATGCGCGAGCCGGATACTGGTCCACGATGCGGTCTACGACGAATTCCTGGAGAAGTTCCTCGGCGTCATCGGTTCCGCTGACATCGGCGACCCGATGGATCCCGCGACCACGTTCGGACCGGTGATCAGCCAGTCCGCCGCCGATCGGATCCTGGCCGCTGTCTCTACCGCCGCGTCCAACGGTGCGGGTGAATTGCTGATGGGCGGCAAGCGGATCGATGGCAAGGGCTATTACGTCGAACCGACGGTTTTCGGCGATGTGGACAACTCCTCGGAACTCGCGCAACTGGAGACCTTCGGACCGGTCGTCTCGGTGATGCGGTTCCGCGAGGAGGACGAGGCCGTGCGGATCGCCAACGACACCCCATATGGCCTGAACGCCTTCGTCCAGACGACCGATCTCAACCGTGCCCATCGAGTGGCCCGTCGGCTGGAATCCGGATCGGTGTGGATCAACCAGTTCAGCGACATCTCACCCCAGGGTCCGTACGGCGGTTACAAGCAGAGCGGCTCGGGCCGGACCGGCGGCATCGAGGGCCTCAACGAGTTTCAGCAAGTAAAGAACATCCGGATCGCCGTGCGTTGATACGGTTTTTCGATGAAGTTCAGGTTCACTCCTGGCCGCCGAAACGACCGCCGAGTGGTGCCCCGAGATGATCCCGTCGGTACCGATCGCGCGGGCCGCACGGCACTGCACTACGCCGTCACCAACGACCCGGTTGGCCTCAATTACACGGCCGCCCTCAAAGATCCGCAGCTCGCGGCCGAGAACTTCCGGATCGGCAACCAGTTTCGGACCGAGAACACCACGCGACTGCTCGCGTTGGGGGCTGACGTCAACGCCGTCGACAACGTCGGGATGACGCCGCTGCACTTCGCCGCCCAGAGCGACAGCATCGACATCGTGAAGATCCTGCTCGAAGCGAACGCGAACGTGAACGCTGTCGCCGAAGACGGCTGCACGCCGCTTTATCAGGCCGTGCGCAATACGACCGGGAAACGTGCCGACATCGTGGCGGTGCTGATGGCCGCCGGAGCCGACCCCACGATCGACGACGGCAACGGGCCGGCGGTGCTGAGGTTCATCTCGCGCGTCGGCGATGGCGAACTGCGGGACCTGATGGCCGAGTACGGGCACACCGTGCGCTGATTTCCCGGCTCCGGTTGACGTGGGCCACACCACACCCCACAATAACCGTCATGTTCGGTCATAAATCCACATCGACGGTCAACCGTGCTACCGGTTGAACGCCATGAGGCGATCGTCGACGCGGTAGGCACCGCCCAGGCCATCAGCACCGATGAGCTGGTCCGCCGCCTCGGAGTTTCGGCTGAGACCGTCCGCCGCGACCTGGCATTTCTCGAAGAACGCGGAGCACTGCGCCGGGTACACGGGGGCGCCGCCGCGGTCGCCGACCACCGGCCCATCGAGCCCTCATATTCCGAGCGCACGATGATTCGCCACCAAGCCAAGGCCCAATTGGCCCGGGTCGCCGCGGGGCTGCTCGAAAACGGTCAAACGGTGATCATCGACATCGGAACCACAGCCGTCGCCGTCGCCCAGGCCATCCCGCGCGCATTCACGGGCACCGTGATCACCCCGTCGCTGCCGGTCGCGGTGGAGCTCGCCGACCGCACGGGAATCGAGCTGCTGCTGGCCGGCGGACGGGTCCGAGCCGGCGACCTGGCCTGCTCGAATGCCCACACGAAGTCCTTCTTCGCCGACGTCTACGCCGACATCGCCCTGCTCGGGTCCGGCGGGGTGGACGCGGTAGCCGGGCTCACCGACTTCCATCTCGACGAGATCGACGTGCGCCGCACGATCATCGCCAACAGCGCTCGCAGCTACATCCTGGCGGACTCGTCCAAGCTCGGGCAGGTGGCGCCGTACCGCGTGTGCGATCTGAGCGCCGTCAACGGACTGATCACCGACCAGAACACCGACCCGGCCGTGGCCGCGGCACTCGAAGAGACGGGAGGTGTGGTCATGCCGGCGCGGCCGGCAAGCGCCTGAAACGGGTGCGGGCGACGTTGCAGCGTCGCCCGCGGACCGAGCAATTCCTTCGCGAAACAGTCGATTTCCCTCAGAAAGCTCGATCAATGACAAATTCTTCCACATCGCCGTACGGCTACACCGAGACGCTGGAACGCGGCACCGGCAAATTCGCCTCGTTCGCCGTGGCCTTCGCGTTCGTCTCGATCGCCACCGGAATCTTCACCACCTACGGCAGCGTGCTCAACAGCTCAGGCCCGATGGGCATCTGGACCTGGCCGTTCGTGATCGTCGGCCAGGTCGCGGTAGCCCTGCTACTCGGCTCGCTGGCCGCCCGGATCCCGGTGACCGGTTACGCCTACCAGTGGGTGTCGCGGCTGGCCAATCCGATCCTCGGCTGGATCACCGGCTGGATCTCGTTCACATTCCTGGCGATCGTGGTGGTCGCGGTCGATTACACCGTGGCCGCCACCGTGGTACCCGCGCTGTTCGACTTCACCGGCACTCCCCTGACCTCGTTCGAGATCACCGCCGCCGTGCTGTTTCTGCAGGCATTGCTGGTCGGGCTGTCGACCAAGTGGACCGAGCGGGTCAACAACTTCGCCGTGACCGCGGAGCTGATCGGCATGGTCGCCCTCGTCGTGCTGCTGTTCATCGTCGGCGTGATCGCGCACAAGCTGTCGGTCGACAACCTGTTCTCCCGCGGCGACATCCCCGCCGAGGGGTACTGGAGCTTCGGCACCGCCACCTCGGTGGGCCCGTGGATGCTCGGCTTCCTGCTCGGCGCCTTCACCATCGTCGGCTTCGAGTCCGCGGCCAATCTCGCCGAGGAAACCAAGAAGCCCGAAATCGTTGTGCCGCGCGCCATGTGGCAGGCAGTGCTGGCCTCAGGCATCTTGGGCTTCCTGTTCCTGCTGGTGGTCACCGCCGCCGTCAACGATCCGACCACGCTGGCCCAGTCGGGCACCCCGATCGCCGACGTCATCCGCGACATCCTCGGCTCCTTCGTGGGCACCGCGCTGCTCGTGCTGGTGGCGATCGCGATCTTCGCCTGCGGCCTGGTGATCCTGATGAGCGGCGTGCGTCTGGTCTGGGCGATGTCACGGGATCAGCGCTTCCCGGGTTGGCAGCTGCTGCACAAGGTTTCACCGCGGTTCCGCACCCCGGCCAACGCCACCGTGTTCATGGCCGCCACCTCGGCGGTCATCCTCGGGATCTTCTCGACGAGCACCGACGCGTTGTTCAAACTGTTCTCCGCGGCCACCCTGTTGCCGGCATCCATCTATGCCATCACCATCGCGCTCTACATCGCGACCCGCAAGAAGCTGCCCGCGAGTGCGGGATTCAGCCTGGGACGCTGGGAGGTTCCGATTCTGGTGGTGGCCGTGGTGTGGCTGGTGTTCGAGCTCTCGCTGTTCCGCGACGCGTCCTTCAAGGATCCGTGGCTCTACGTGCTGGCCATGGTCGCGATCGGCGCCGTCTACCTCGGGTACCTGCTGGTCACGCGCGGCAAGGAAGGTCTCAAGATGCCCGAAATGGCCTCGATCGACGCCGAATTGGACGAGGTCGCCGGCGCTGCCGAGGAACCCGTGAAATGACAGTCCTGGCCATCGACCAAGGCACCTCGGGGACCGAGGCGATCGTCGTCGACCCCGAACAGGGTGTGGTCGGGTTGGCCGAGGTTCCGGTACACCCGCGTTACCTCGACGGTGGCGGCGTCGAGCAGGACCCAGCCGAGCTGCTGGAGTCCGTGCTCGGCGCCGGACGCGCCGCCCTTGAGCAGGCAGGCCGGCCGGTTCACGCGGTGTCTCTGGCGAATCAGGGCGAGACCGTGTTGGCCTGGGATCCCAACACCGGCCGGCCGCTCAGTGCGGCCGTCGTGTGGCAGGACCGGCGCGCCGAGTCGCTGTGCACCGGCCTCGCCGGGCACGCCGACATGCTCGCCGCGCGAACCGGATTGGTGCTCGATCCCTACTTCTCGGCACCGAAGATGGCCTGGCTGCGCCGCAATGTCGAGTCGACCGGCGTCGTGACGACCTCGGATACCTGGCTGCTGCACCAGCTCACCGGGGAGTTCGTCACCGATGCCACGACCGCAAGCCGCTCGGCCGCCGTGGACCTCGGCGCTCAGGACTGGAGTCCTGAGTTGCTCGCCCTGTTCGGCCTGGACGGCGAACGCCTGCCCCGGATCGCGGCGAACGACGAGATCATCGGCACCACATCGTCTTTCGGAACCGAGGTACCGGTCGGCGGGATCGTGGTGGACCAGCAGGCCGCACTGCTGGCCGAGGCGTGCCTCGAATCCGGCATGGCCAAGTGCACATTCGGCACCGGCGCCTTCCTGCTGTCGAACACCGGGACCACCCCGGTACGTTCGACCACGGGCCTGACGTCGTCGGTGGCCTGGCGGATCGGTGGCATCGACTCGTTCTGCATCGACGGCCAGGTCTACACCGCGGCGTCGGCCGTCAAATGGCTGACCTCGCTCGGTGTGATCAGCGGCGCCGCCGAGATGGACGCCGTCGCAGAATCCGACAACGGCGGCGTGCTGTGTGTCCCCGCTCTCGCCGGACTGGCCGCGCCGTGGTGGAAATCGCAGGCCACCGCCACGATCTCGGGGATGACCCTGTCGACCGGGCGGGGGCACATCGTGCTGGCGGTGCTACAGGGCATCGCCGCACAGGTCGCCGAGCTGGTCTCGGCGATCGATGCCGACGCGCCGCCACTGACCCGGCTGCGGGCCGACGGCGGGCTCACCCAGTCCACAGTGCTGATGCAGGCCTGCGCCGACATCCTGCAAGTGCCCGTCGACGTCTATCCCTCGGCGCACGCCACCGCCCTTGGCGCCGCCGCGCTGGCCCGACTCAGCCTGGCACCTGAGAAGTCGGTGGCCGACGTCGTCACCGACTGGACCCCGTCGGCGACTTACGAACCGTGCTGGAGCGCGGCACGCGCCGCCGAATTCCGCTCGGCCTGGCGCGAACTCGCCGAGACCACGTACCACCAGGAGATTTCATGAACACCCCGAGTGGACCCGACGTATTCGACGTCGTGGTCATCGGAGCCGGAATCGTCGGCTCAGCCATTGCGCGTGAGCTGTCGGGATACCAGCTTTCCGTTGCCCTGCTCGAAGCCCGCGACGATGTCGGCGACGGCACCAGCAAGGCCAACACGGCGATCCTGCACACCGGGTTCGACGCCAAACCCGGAACGCTGGAATCCACCATGGTCAGCCGCGGTTACGAGCTGCTGTCCGACTATGCGAGCCGCACCGGCATTCCCGTCGAGCACACCGGGGCCATCCTGGTGGCCTGGGACGACGAACAGTTCGATGCCCTACCGGGATTGAAGGACAAAGCCGAGGCCAACGGGTACCAACGGTGCGAGATCGTGGATTCCGCGGCCGTCTACGCCGCGGTCCCCGCGCTGGGGCCGGGCGCACTCGGCGGGCTCACCGTGCCCGACGAATCCATCATCTGCACCTGGACGGTCAACCTCGCGCTGGCCACCGATGCCGTCAACCGGGGCACCACCCTGCTGACCGATCACCGCGTGGAACGCGTCGAAATTGGTGACGCGGTCACCACACTGCACACCTCGGCCGGAGCTGTGCGCACCCGGTGGGTGGTCAACGCGGCAGGCCTGGGAGCCGATGTCATCGACAACCTGTTCGGCTTCTCGCGATTCACCGTGACCCCGCGCCGCGGCGAGCTGATTGTCTACGACAAGCTGGCGCGACCACTGGTCGACAAGATCGTGCTGCCGGTGCCGACGTCGCGCGGCAAGGGAGTTCTGGTCAGCCCCACCATCTATGGCAACGTCATGCTCGGCCCCACCTCGGAGGACCTGACCGACCGCACCGCCACCGGGACCTCGGAGAGTGGGTTCGAGTTCCTCCTGGAAAAGGGTCGCGCGTTGATGCCCCGGCTCCTCGACGAAGAGGTCACCGCGACGTATGCCGGACTGCGAGCCGCGATCGACCACAACGACTACCTGATCGAGGCGGATCCGGCGCAGCACTACCTGCTGGTCGGCGGCATCCGGTCCACCGGCCTGACCGCGGGCATGGCCATCGCCGAATACGCCCGCACTCAACTGGTCTCGGCCGGCCTAGAGCTGGTACCCGCCGACGAACTGCCCGATCCACCACAGATGCCCAACCTCGGCGAAGCGTTCCCCCGCCCCTATCAGCAGGCTGAGAAGATCGCCGCCGATCCCGCTTATGGCCGGATCGTGTGCTTCTGCGAACGCGTCACCGAGGGCGAACTGCGCGACGCCTGCCAATCCGTCATCCCACCCGCGGCACTGGAAGGCCTGCGACGACGCACCCGCGTGATGAACGGTCGCTGCCAGGCATTCTTCTGCGGCGCCGAGGTGCAGTCGGTGTTCGAGCAGGAACGTCAGGAGATCAACAAGTGAGCACCTACGACGTCGCGATCATCGGCGGTGGACCCGCGGGCCTGACCGCCGCCACCGGACTGGCCGGCTCAGGACTGAATGTGGTTGTGCTGGAACGTGAATCCGCGGCCGGTGGCATCCCACGGCACAGCGACCACCCCGGCTACGGCATCCGCGACATGAAAACCTCGATCAGCGGACCCGCATACGCGGCCCGGCTGGTCAGCGAGGCCACCGCGGCCGGAGCCCAGATCCGCACCAACACCATGGTCACCGGCTGGGCCGGCGACACGTCACTTGAACTCACCTCGCCCGAAGGCCGTGAAGTTCTCGACGCCCGCGCCGTCGTCCTGGCCACCGGCGCCCGCGAACGGGCCCGTCCGGCCCGGATGATCCCGGGCGACCGGCCCGGCGGCGTCTACACGACGGGACAGCTGCAGAACATCGTGCACCTGAAGCACCGCGGTGTCGGTAAGCGCGCCGTCATCGTCGGCGCCGAACTCGTCAGCTACTCGGCGGTGCTCACCCTCAAGCACGCCGGGTGCGAAACCGCGCTGATGACAAGCGAATACCCCTCACCCGAGTCCTACGCGGTGTTCAACATCGCCGGCCGCACCCCGTTCATGGGCGTCAAGGTGGCCACCACCACCCGGGTGACCCGCATCATCGGCAAGGGCGTGGTCGTAGGCGTCGAGGTCGAGAACACCCGCACCGCGCAGCGCCGCATCGTGGCATGCGACACCGTGGTGTTCACCGGCGACTGGATTCCCGACCACGAACTGGCCCGCTCCGCCGGGCTCGACATGGACCCGAGCAGCCTGGGGCCCGTCGTCGATACTGCGTTGCGGACCAGTCGGGACGGCGTTTTCGCGATCGGCAACCTGCTGCACCCGGTGGACACCGCCGACATCGCCGCACTCGACGGCCGGCACGTGGTCGCGCAGGTGCGCCGCCATCTGGCCGGCGCAGCCAGCCCGGACGAGGGCATCCGGATCGAGGCCGCAGCCCCGCTGCGGTGGGTCGCGCCCGGCCTACTCCGACCCGGCGACCCCGCACCCGCCCGGCACCGGCTGCTGCTGTGGACCGACACCCTGGTGCGCATACCGAAAGTGGTTGCGCGCCAAGACGGCAAGGTCGTCGGACGCAAGACGCTGCCGTGGCCGGCTTCACCGGGCCGCGTGTTCCGGGTGCCGTCGAGCATCCTCGACGGGGCCGATCACCGCGGCGGGACGGTCACGCTTTCACTGGGGTGAACGTGATGTTGAGTTCGGTGAGTCCCCGGAGCAGGAACGTCGGCTCGTAGTTGTAGTTCCGCGCTCCGACCGGGCCGTGCACGGATTCGTCGATGGTGATGTCCCGCATGCGATCCAGTAGCCGGCGGACGGTGATCTGACCTTCCACCCGGGCCAGCGGCGCGCCGGCACACGTATGGATGCCGCGACCGAACGCGATGTGCTCGCGGACGTTCTTGCGGTCCGGACGGAACTCCTGAGGGTCCTCGAACTTGCGGGGATCGCGGTTGGCTGCGCCGAGGCACAGCATCACGATCGTGCCGGCCTTCAGATGCACGCCGCCGAGCGTGGTGGTCTTACGGACCAGCCGGAAATCGATCTTCGTCGGCGAATGCATCCGCAGCGCTTCCTCGATGAAAGTCGGTATGCCGTCCGGGTTGTCACGCAGCATCTGCTGGTACTCCGGGTGGTCCCCAAGGGTCTGCACGGCGGCGGTGAGCAGCTTGGTGACGGTCTCCTGCCCGGCGGCGAAGAGGAAGGTGGCGGGCTTGACGACCTCCAGCAGTTCCGGCGTCGAGCCGTCGGGATAGGTCGCGGTGGCCATGCCGGAGAGCACGTCGCCACGCGGCTCGCGCCGGCGCTCGGCGAGATATCCGGCGAACTTGTCGTCCAGGTACTGCAGCGGGTCACGACCCACCGGCTCACCGTCGAGCGCCCCGACCCGATTGCCCTCGGGCCGCTCGGCGCCCAGCGCGGCAAGGAATTCCGGGCGGTCCTCCTCGGGAACACCCAGCAGGTCGATAATCGCCGAGGTGGCGAAAGGCTTGGCGTACTCGGACAGGAACTCGCATTTCCGGTTGTCGATGAACTGGTCGAGCTGGTGATCGACCAGCTGCCACATGTAGTCCTCGTTCTCCTTGAGCCGCCGCGGCGTGAGCAGCTTGCTCAGCAGCGAGCGGGCCCGCTCATGCTGCGGCGGGTCCATCACCACCATGTGCTCGTGGATCGGGAACAGGTGGCGGTGCGCCTCGATCTGCTCGCTGATGTCGTCGCCCTCAGGCTCGAACGGCAGCGGCGGGAACAGTCCGCCGATCGCGTTGACCGCCGAGAACGACCCATGGTCCTTGAAGGCCGCCATGACTTCCTGGTAACCGGTCACCGCCACGACACCGTGCTGCGGCTCGGCAAACACCGGACCGTTGCTGCGCAGATATTCGTAGTAGTCGTACGGGTCCTGGGCGAGGCCCGGGTCGGTGAAGTAGTCGAGTGAGGCGAGATCGGTCATGGCTCACTGGCCTTTCGTGCTGGTGTTGATCAGACTGATCGCCTGGCGCGGGCAGGCGTCGACGGCGGATTTGATGCTGTCCCAGGTGTCTCGATCCCACGGTCCCTCCGCCTCGGCGGCGCCGGCCACCTCGTCGTCGGACAGGTCGAACACCTCGGGGGCGAGCTGGATGCACAGTGCATGGCCCTCACACAGGTCGGCGTCCACCCGGACCTGGGCTGTGGTCAAATCTTCGGGCATCTGTTTCCTCAGTTCTAGATTTGATCAATCGATCAAACCGTTAGGATGGCTCATGCTTACCACCCCCGGCCTGCGGCGGTCAAGGATCTCACTTGGCGATAAACAACTGTTGTCGGGCAATGATTTTCGGAAGCAGCACTGATGCCGGCCGCACGCGCCGCCAAAGAGAAGGACGCGGGCACCCGTCGGCGCCTGATGGAGGCAACCGCCCAGGTCATCCGGGACGAGGGGTACGCCGCGGCCACCACCCGGCGAATCGCGGCCGTTGCCGGCGTGCGTTCGGCGCTGGTCTACTACTACTTCGACACCCTCGACGACCTGTTCGTCTCGGTGCTCCGTAGCGGCGCAGACGCGGCGCTGGCCCGGCTGCGCGAAGCCGTCACCGCCGATGATCCGCTCCGGGCGCTGTGGCTGATCAACTCCGACTCCAGGGTGACCGGGCTCAACACCGAGTTCATGGCGCTGGCCAACCACCGCAAGGAGATCGGTGCCGAACTCAAGGCCTACTCCGAGCGGGTCCGCGACATCGAGGCCACGGCCATGGCCGGGGTACTGCGCGCCCACGGTGTGGACATGGATGAGTTCCCGCCGGTCGTGATGTCGATGCTGCTCACCCAGTCCGCCCGCAGCCTGTGCAACGAAGAGGCGGTCGGCGTGACCGAGGGCCACGCCGAGTTCCGCGCCTTCGTCGAGCGGTTCCTGCGCCGGTTCGGCAGCGATCAGGCCGCTACTTGAGCATGCTGCCCGCATCCACCGTGACCGGCAGACCGGTGATGTAACGGGCCTCATCCGAGGCCAGGAACAACACCGCATTACTGATGTCGACCGGCTCGACCCAGCCGACCGGAAGCACGTGCATCAGCTGGGCCACCACGGCCATGTCGTCGGGACCCGGGTTCTCCAGGTCGGGACGGAACAGCTTCATCGTGCCCTCGTTCATGAACATCGGCGTGTTGACGTTCGTCGGGCACACCGAGTTGACCCGGATCGAGTGCTGCCCCAATTCCACCGCGAAGCTGCGCATCAGACCGATCACCCCGTGCTTGGCCGCGATGTAGTGACCGGTGTGCGGGTAGGCCTTGAGCCCGCCGACCGAGCTGGTCAGGATGATCGAACCGCCACGTCCACCGGAAAGAATGTGCGGCACTGCGGCTTTCACGGACTTCCAGACGCCGGACAGGTTGACGCCGATCATGTCGTCCCAGTCGGACTCTTTGGTCTCGTGCAGGACATCGCCACCGTTGCCGATGCCGGCGTTGGCCACCACGATGTCGAGACGGCCCAACTGCTCGACACCGCTGTCGACGGCCTCCTTGAGCGCAGCGAAGTCACGGACATCGACCTCGGTGGTGACGATGCGGCGATTGAGACCCTTGATCAGATCCGCCGTCTCGGCCAGATCGTCCGGGGTGGACGCCGGGATCGCGCTGGTGTCGGTGACCGGGGCGCAGACGTCGACCGCGATGATGTCTGCGCCCTCTTGCGCCAACCGCAGCGCATGGCTGCGTCCCTGCCCGCGCGCCGCACCGGTAACGAGGGCGACCTTGCCCTCTACCCGACCAGTCATGTGTGTCCTCTTCCCATCGGTTTGATCGATTGATCAAACTCTGACAGGGCGCAACCGGGTTCGTCAAGAGCCAGCTTGATCAACCGGTCAGGACTGCTGGATTCGTCGTCGGCGCCGAACGCAACTGGGCCCCACCCTCGCGGGTGGGGCCCAGCTACGCGTCGTGCTATTCACTACGAGTCAGAGCCCGAGCTCTTCTTGGAGTCGCCGGACCCCTTGGACTTGTCAGCCCCGGCCTTGGTCGCCTTGGGCTTGGCCTTGGCCTCCTTGGCGGCGCTCTCCTTGGCAGCGCCTTCCTTGGCGGTGGCTTCCTTCGCCGTGCTGTCCTTGGCCTCCTGAGCCTTGGCCTGCCTGGCTTCCTTGGCGCCGGCGATCTTGGACTTGATCCGGTCGGTGATCTTGGCCCTGCTGGTGCCTGCACCGTCCGCACTGGCCGACTTGCTGGTTGCAGGCTTGGCAGCCGTGTCGGCAGCAGCCTCATCCGCCGCCGGATCGGCACTGGCGACCGGCGCCTCCACCTTCACGGCCTCGACAGCCGGGGTTTCAGCCTTGGGAGCCTCAACAGCCACGGACTCGGACTTCGGAGTCTCGACAGGGCTTTCGGCCTTCGGAGCCTCGACGGCCGGAGCCGCTTCCTTCACCGACGCGGTGGTCGACTCGGTCAGCGGCTTGGGGGTCAACGCCGAAACCAGCTGAGCCGAGACGCTCGCGGGCACCGACGACGGGGCCGACGCGGGAGCAGGCGTTTCCGGGGTGTTGTCGATGGCATCGGCGAGGGTCTTGGGGAGGTTCACCAGCAGGTTCTGCAGGAGTCCCGCGACCACCCGGGCACCACCCTGCTCGCCGGGCTCGGCCCAGGTGAGCAATGCCGGCCACTCGGTGTAGCCACCGGTGCCGGTCTCCGGGTCGGGGTCGGAGTACTTGAATCCGTTGAGCGCCGCGTTGACCAGGATGCCCGGCGTGTTGATCACGGCGTTGAAGGCTCCCTGCGCGTCGCCGGCGGCCACGCTGGTGCTGATCGCCTCAGCAACACGGGCAAGCTCGAAAGCCGGACCGCTGACCGTTGCGAAGACACCCTGGAACACCGCACTCACGACCACGCTCGAGGTGAACGTGGCGGCAATCAGGTTCGTGAAGTTCTGTGCCATCTGCTCCGGGATGCCGGCCAGGTACTCGGTTCCCCCGCGCGGGATGCCCGAGAGGATGAACCCGGGAGCGATCAGCGAACCAAACGCGCCCTGGAACGCGTACAGCATCGAGTGGTTGAACCACCGGTACGCCTCACCGATGTCGCCGGCCTCGAGTGCCTCCTGCGCCTGCGCCAACCGCGCCTGCCCGTTGGGGCCCTCATACCAGGCCTTCAGGTTGGTGGGGATGGCCTCGAACGCCGCACCGAACTTCGCTGCGTAACCCGTCTGGTTCTCCAGCACCTGGCTCAGGAACGGGGCCGGATTGGCCGCGAGCGCGGCGCCCAGCGACTGGAGGTTGCCGACCGTGTTGCTGAACAGGGTCCCGTAGACGTCGACCGGTGAGGCGGTGGCGTCCATGGTCGACGCCGTCAGGTCGTAGGCGAAGCTCTGCGCCTGCTGGATAAGCGTCGTGTTCTGGGCAACCGGGGTCACTGCAATCGCGCTGGCACTGACCATTGCGACGCCGGCGAGAAGGAACTTGTCCTTGCGACTCACCGCCGGGGTATCACCCGAGGAAAGGGCGGGATGGTGCACAAAATCTCCTGAAAGCTGATAGTTGACTGAGGAACGACCAAAAATTAGCTTAGCTTTCCCTAAATATCAATAGGTATGCCTAACCTGACTTTCTGCATCGTAAATATGTGCTGAAACGCGAAATGGGCCCCCTCCCGATGGGAGGGGGCCCATTCGTGTCAACGACGAAAAGTCAGAGCCAGGTGTCAGGCGTGGTGGCCGTCAGGAACGCGTCCAGATCGTCTCGCCACTGCGCCGGGGTGTTCTTGTCCGGCTCGATCCCGGTGTACTCACCGCGGTAGAACAGCAGAGGCCGCGGCTTGCGCTTGGGCACTTCCGACAACGAGTGCACCGCACCGAACACCACGAAGTGGTCGCCGCCGTCATGCACCGAATGCACGTTGCAGTCGATGTGGGCAAGGCTGCCGTCGATCACCGGAGAACCGAGTTCCGATGGCGTCCAATCGATCCCGGCGAACTTGTCCGGCGCCTTGGAGCCGAACTGCGCCGACACATGCTGCTGATTCTCGTGCAGCATGTTCACGCAGAACTTTCCGCTGGCCTCGATGGCCTGCCACGCCCGCGACTGCTTGGTCGGACAGAACAACACCAGCGGCGGATCGAGCGACAGGGCCGCGAACGACTGACAGGCGAAGCCGATCGGCACGTCATCGTGAAGCGTGGTGATCACCGTGACGCCGGTACAGAACTGGCCGAGCACATTTCGGAACGTGCGCGGGTCGAGCGGCTGAGCCTGTGTCATCACTTGAATCCGACAGAGAAGTCGTGACCCCAGAGACTGATCCCCACGCTCTCCCGGGCGATCCAGCTCTCGTCCTCGACTTCCAGTCCCTCGCAACCGAATTCCATGTCGAACCCACCAGGGGTCTTCATGTAGAAGGACAGCATCTTGTCGTTGATGTGCCGGCCCAGCGTCGCCGACATCTTCACGTTGCGGCGGTTGGCGCGATCCAGGCACAGGCCGACATCGTCGGAGTTCTCCACCTCGACCATCAGGTGCACGATGCCGGTCGGGTTGGGCATCGGCATGAAGGCCAGCGCGTGGTGACGCGGGTTGCAGCCGTAGAAGCGCAGCCACACCGGGTCGCCATCGGCCGGGCGGCCCGCGAGCTGCGGCGGCAGCTGCATCGAGTCACGAAGCCTGAAGCCCAGCACATCCTGGTAGAACGCCTGCGCTGCGGCGTCGTCGTTGCAGGTCAGCACCACGTGTCCGAGACCTTGCTCGGCAGTGACGAACTTGTGGCCGTAGGGGCTGACGAACCGGCGGCCCAGGTACTGCGCACCGTAGAACGCCTCGAGGACATTGCCCGCGGGATCGGAGAACCGGATGAGCCCTTCGACCCGGCGCTCGCGGATCTCATCCCTGGTGCCCTCGACGAAGTCGACGCCCGCCTTGGACAGGCTCTCTCGCAGGTTCTGCAGCGCGGGTGCGTCGGCGACCTCCCAGCCCGAGATCAACAGTCGGTCCTGCTCGCCCGGCACGATCACCAGGCGGGCCGCGAAGTCATCCATCCGCAGGTAGAGCGCGTCCGGGATCGAACCCTCGCCCTCCACCATGCCGAGCACTTTCACGCCGAACTGGCGCCACGCGGCCACGTCTGTGGCCTCGATGCGCATGTAGCCGAGTGCCTTGATGCTCATCTGCTAACCCCCAAGGAAATCGATGGTGAGTTTGTTGAACTCGTCGAACTTCTCGACCTGAGCCCAGTGTCCACACTGCCCGAAGACGTGCAGCTGTACCCGCGGAATCTGCTTGAGGGCGACGAGCGCGCCGTCGAGCGGATTCACCCGGTCCTCACGGCCCCAGATCAGCAGCACCGGCTGGCGCAGCTTGTAGACCTCGCGCCACATCATGCCGAGCTCGAAATCCGCACCCGCGAACGACTTACCCATCGCGCGGGTGGCCGCAAGCGATTCGGGGGTGCTCGCGATCGCGAACCGCTCGTCGACCAGTTCCGGAGTGACCAGCTTCTGGTCGAACACCATGATCCGGATGAAGGCCTCGAGGTTCTCGCGCGTCGGTTCGAAGTTGAACTTCGCCAGGGCCTTGACGCCCTCGGTCGGATCGGGTGCGAACAGGTTGACGCTCAGGCCGCCGGGGCCCATGAGGATGAGCTTGCCCGCCCGGTCCGGGTAGTCCAGCGCGAACCGCACCGCGGTGCCGCCACCGAGCGAGTTGCCCAGCAGCGGGATCCGGCCCTGCAGACCGAGGTGGTCGAACAGCCCGAGCAGCGCCTTGGCGCTGTAGCGGTTGTACTGCTCGTGTTCGGTGTGCTTGTCCGAGTGCCCGTAACCGGGCTGGTCGACGGCGAGCACGTGGTAGTGCTCGGCCAGCACCGCGATGTTGCGGCCGAAGTTGGACCAGCTCGAGGCGCCGGGGCCACCGCCGTGCAACAGCACGATGGTCTGGGCATTCGGGTCACCCGCCTCGTGGTAGTGCAGCCGCATGTCATCTCTGACCTGGGCGTAGCGCGAGGTGGATTCGAACGTGATCTCTTGGGTGGCAGTCATGTATCAGACCATCGTGTCGGCCGGGGGCAGGCCGAACTCGTTGTTACCGAAGATCAGGTAGGCGCGCTCGGGATCGTTGGCCGCGTGCACCCGTCCGGCGTGCGCGTCACGCCAGAACCGCTGCACCGGAGCGTCATTGGACAGTGCGGTGGCACCCGAGGCCTCGAAGAGCCGGTCGATCGAGGCGATCGCGCGGCCGGTGGCACGCACCTGATCGCGCCGCGCCCGGGCCCGCAGCTCGAACGGGATCTCCTCGCCTGCGACCAGCAGGGCGTACTCGTCGGCGACGTTGCCCGACAGCTGACGCCAGGCGGCGTCGATGTCGCTGGCGGCCTCGGCGATGCGGATCTTGGCGAACGGATCGTCCTTGGCCTTCTCACCGGCGAAGGCGGCACGGACACGCTTGCCCTGATGCTCGACGTGCGCGTCGTAGGCGCCGTAGGCCATCCCGACGATGGGGGCCGAGATGGTGGTGGGATGGATTGTGCCCCAGGGCATCTTGTACACGGGAGCGGTGTTGGTCTCATAGCCGCCGGCGGTGCCGTCGTTCATCGCCTTGTAGGACAGGAAGCGGTGCTTGGGCACGAACACGTCCTTGACCACGACGGTGTTGCTGCCGGTGCCGCGCAGACCGACGACGTTCCAGACGTCGTCGATCTGGTAGTCGGTACGCGGGATCAGGAAGCTGCCGAAGTCGACCGGCCGGCCGTCCTTGATGACCGGCCCGCCGAGGAAGGCCCAGCTGGCGTGATCGCAGCCCGAGGACCAGTTCCAGGCACCGTTGACGAGGTAGCCGTCACCCGTCTCGGTCACCACACCGGCACCCATCGGGGCGTAGGACGAGGAGATCCGGACGGAGGTGTCCTCTCCCCAGACGTCTTCCTGAGCCTGCTGGTCGAACAACGCCAGGTGCCAGTTGTGCACACCGATGATGCCGGCGACCCAGCCGGTGGAACTGCACGCGCTGGCCAGGCGCCGGACCGCCTCGTAGAACACTGTCGGGTCGCACTGCAGGCCACCCCACTGCTCGGGCTGCAGCAGCTTGAAGAAACCGATGTCCTCCAGGGCCTTCACGTTCGCGTCGGGCAGCTTGCGCAGATCCTCGGTCTCCTGAGCGCGCTCACGCAGCGTCGGCAGCAGTTCATCGATGCCGGCCAGCACTGCCTGCACGTCACGCTGTTCAATGGATGTCACGGAAATGCCTCCCAAGATTCGGACTGCGATAAGCGCGAGCTGACCGCCTAGACAGAGATTAGAACACGTTACGATTTGTGTCGAGTAGCGCCTTGCAATGGTGGGCTGGACCAGGGCAAGTACGTTTTTGTAACATGTTCTAGTTATGAGTGAAGAAAGGGTCCAGCCGTGACTGATGAGCCACTGGGCAGCCATGTGCTCGAACTGCAGGTGAGTGCAGTCATCGAGGAGACGGCCGACGCCCGGTCTCTCGTGTTCTCCGTGCCGGAGGGCTCAGAGATTCCCGCCGACCGGCTGCGCTACTCCCCGGGCCAGTTCCTGACACTGCGGGTGCCGAGCGATCGCACCGGCTCAGTGGCCCGCTGTTATTCACTGTCCAGCTCGCCGGTGACGGACGACCAGCTGACCGTCACGGTCAAGCGGACCGTCGACGGCTACGCCTCGAACTGGCTGTGCGACAACGCACATGCCGGCATGAAGATGCACGTGCTGGCCCCGTCGGGCACCTTCGTGCCCAAGAATCTCGACACCGACTTCCTGCTGCTGGCCGCGGGCAGCGGCATCACCCCGATGATGGCGATCTGCAAGTCCGCACTCGCCGAGGGCACCGGCAACGTCGTCCTGGTCTACGCCAACCGCGACGAGAACTCCGTCATCTTCGGTGCAACCCTGCGCGACCTGGCGGCCAAGTACCCCGACCGGTTCACCGTCGTGCACTGGCTGGAGACCGTGCAGGGCCTGCCCAGTCCGGCCGCACTCGCCACACTCCTCGCCCCGTATGCGGCGCGCGAGGCCTTCATCTGTGGGCCCGGACCGTTCATGGCGGCAGCCGAGCAGGCGCTGCAGCAGGCCGGAGCCGCCGACGAGCGCATCCACATCGAGGTGTTCAAGTCGTTGGATTCCGACCCGTTCGCCGCCGTGGTGATCGAAGAAGAGGACAGCGACCAAGAGCCGGCCACCGCGGTCGTCACCCTGGACGGCACCACCCACGAGGTTCGTTGGCCACGGTCGGCCACGCTCCTCGACGTCCTGCTCGACAAGGGATTGGACGCACCGTTCTCCTGCCGCGAAGGCCACTGCGGTGCCTGCGCGGTCCTCAAGAAGTCCGGGGACGTCGAGATGAAGATCAACGACGTACTCGAACCATCCGATCTGGACGAGGGCCTGATCCTGGGTTGCCAGGCCACACCGGTGTCGGATTCGGTCGAAGTCACCTACGACGAGTAACGAGCGGATACCTTTCTTGACGATGACGATCAACAGGCTTTCCGCAGCGAGCACGGCAGCAGTGCTGACCGCGGCTGCGCTGGCGTTCCCCGCGTCGGCCACGGCCGCCTCCAACTCGGCCGTCAGCTCGATCCCGAGCCCCCAGGGCACGATCGAAATGCACGTCAGCGCGGACTGCGCCGGCACCACATGCAACTTCCGGACCTCGGCGAACCTGCTCACCCCGGACGGGCCGATCGGCTTCCCCGGTGACGCGTGGGCGCGTCAGACCATCACCCTGCGTAGCTCCAACAAGGACACCTGGCAGGAAGCGTCCTACAGCGCCCCGGCCGGGATGCCCCGGGAGATCAAGGGCTCCAACCACGACAACGTGCTGTCGAAGTTGTACCGGTCGGTCAACAAGGTCGAGATCTCGGCGACGTACTTCGGTGGCGGGCCCATCGAGCGCTTCACCATCGACGGCGTGTCGACACCCACCAAGTGGCAGACCGGCCAGCCGAACACCGCGGACAACTTCATCATCTGCTCGGACATCCACGTGACCTGGGGTGGGGTGAACCTCACCACGCCGAGCGCCTGCGCCACGACGGGGTTCTGACCCGCGGGCCTCTTCTGGACTGGCGCTCACGCGCCGGCTTCCGCCATGTGTTTGTCCACGAGCCTGTGCCACCGGCGGTGCCGGTAGGCGTAGATCCCCCTGGCAACCGCGACCACCACGGAAGTCAGTCGGCCGGCGTCGATCTCGACGGTGTCGCTGTAGCGGCACGACCGGTCGGTGACCGGTTCGACGTGCAGGGTGTGATTCCAGGACCGCAGCATTCCGCCGTACTCGTGGGTGCGGATCGTGCGGGTGGTGTCTTCGACATCGAGAACCTCGATGGTGTGCCGGTAGGCCGGGATCACGTGGAAGGCGAACAGCCACCCGGTGCCCTGATCCCCGGCCCGGAACGGTTCGGTGCGTCCGGCCAGAGCGGGCACACCGAACAAGCCGCGGCAGACGTAGAGAAACGTCGGGATCTGCTGCATGGCCTGCCACACTCGTTCCGTGTCGGCGCGAAGAATCGTCTCAACATGGATGCGTTGCATGTCACCAATTTTCGAGAGCAGCGCGACGCCTGACTACTCGCTTTTCGTGCGGAGGCGACGATGACCCCTACCGACCGATTTCGGGCCCGTAAGCAGCCCAGACAGCAGCGCGCCAAGGAGACCCGGCAGGCCATCCTCGAGGCGGCGGCTCGCATTTTCGCCGAGTACGGATACGCCGCGGGCACCACCAACCGCATCGCCGAAGCAGCGGATCTGTCGATCGGATCGCTCTATCAGTACTTCCCGAACAAGGACGCGATCCTGTCGGCGCTCACCGACGCACACGTCGACGCCGGTACGGCGCTGCTGCGCGAGCGCACTGCGGCAGGCCTGCCCGAATCACTCGAAGACCTGTTGCGCCTGTTCGTCCGGGCGACCATCGACAACCACCGCGACGACACCCGTCTGCACCGCGTGCTGTTCGAGGAAGCCCCTCGCTCACCGGCCCTGCTGGACCGGTTGCACCACACCGAAGAGGATGCCGTCGCCGCGGCAAAAGCCCTGCTGGACAGCCACTCTGACGTAGCGGTGCCAGACACCGGGTTTGCGGCGCGCATGGTGGTCGCGACCGTCGAGTCGCTGACCCACCGGCTGTTGGCGTGCGACAAACCCGCCGACGCCGAACAGCTCGAGGACGGCATCGTCGCGATGCTGGCGGGGTACCTGCGCGCACTACCGGGTCACCCACCTGCGCGAACAGACACAAAACTGCCCCAAAACCCGTGATTTTGGGCAGTTTTGCGTCTGCTCGGCGAAGAGACGGAACCTAGCGCGGCAGGCCGAGCAACCGCTCACCGGCGACGGTCAGCAGGATCTGCTCGGTGCCACCCGCGATGGTCAGGCAGCGCGTGTTGAGGAAGTCGTGCACCTCGCGGTTACGCACCGCGCCGCCGCCGTCGGACAGTTCCAGCCGGAACTCGGCCAGTGTCTGCCGGTAACGCACGCCGATCAGCTTGCGGGCGCTGGCCTGCGCGCCGGTGTCCTGGCCGCTGACCGCCAACTGCGCGATCCGCTGGTCCAGCAGTGAACCCACCTGAGCCGTCAGGATCAACCCACCGAGGCGGTCCAGGTCGGCCGGATCCACGTCGGGCTGCGCGCCGAGGGTGCGCAGCAGCTCTTCCATCGGATTACCCAGTGCCGTGCCGCCGGCCATCGCCACGCGCTCGTTGGCCAGGGTGGTGCGGGCCAGGCGCCAGCCGTCGTTGACGGTGCCCACCACCATCTCGTCGGGCACGAACACGTCGTCGAAGAAGACCTCGTTGAACAGCTCGTCACCGGTGATCTCGCGCAGCGGGCGGATCACGATGCCCGGCGTCTTCATGTCGATCAGGAAGTAGGTGATGCCCTTGTGTTTCGGCGCGTCGGCGTCGGTGCGCGCAAGGCACACGCCCCAGTGCGCTTTCTGCGCCGCCGAGGTCCACACCTTCTGACCGGTCAGCTTCCAGCCCGGCTCACCGTTGGGGCCTTCTGCGCGAACGGCTTTCATACGCAATGCGGCCAGGTCGGAGCCGGCGCCCGGCTCCGAGAACAGCTGGCACCAGGCCAGGTCGCCGCGCAGCGTGGCCGGCACGAACTGGTCGATCTGCTCGGGGCTGCCGTGCTCCAGGATGGTCGGCACTGCCCACCAGCCGATCACCAGATCCGGGCGCTCCACCTCCGCCGCAGCGAGTTCCTGGTCGATCAGCAGCTGCTCGGCCGGAGATGCGTTGCGGCCGTAAGGACGTGGCCAGTGCGGGGCCAGCAGGCCGGACTCGGCCAGGGCCACCTGACGCTTTTCCACCGGCAGTGCGGCCACCTCCGACACCGCGGCGCTGATCTCGGGGCGTAGGCCGGCCACCGACTCCAGATCGATCCGGAGTTCACGACGCACACCCTGCTGGGTCAGTGCCGAGACCCGGCGGATCCACCGGCGCCGGCCACCGAGCGCGTGCGAAATCCCATATGCGCGACGCAGATACAGATGCGCCTCATGCTCCCAGGTGATGCCGATCCCGCCGAGCACCTGGATGCAGTCCTTGGCGTTGGCCTCCGCCGCGTCGATTCCGGCAGCGGCCGCCACCGCGGCAGCGATCGACAGCTGGGAGTCATCGGCCTCCGAGACCGCACGCGCCGCGTCGGCCGCCGAAACCGAGATCTGCTCCGAGCGCAACAGCATCTCGGCACACATGTGCTTGACGGCCTGGAAGCTGCCGATCGGCTTGCCGAACTGCTCGCGCACCTTCGCGTACTCGGTGGCGGTCTGCAGGGTCCACCGGGCCAACCCGGCGGCTTCGGCGGCCAGGACGGCCGCGGCAATGTCGGAGAACCGTTGCCGCGAGACATCGAGTACCTGCGCGGGCGCCGCGTCCAGCACGACCCGGGCCAGCGGCAGCGAGAAGTCGGTGGCGGTGAGCAGTTCGACGCTCACCCCGGCAGCACCCGCGTCGACCAGCACCACACGGTCGCCGGCGGGCAGCAGCAACACCCCGGTGGCGTCCGCACCGAGGACAAACTCGGCGGTGCCCGAGACCTTGTCGCCGGACAGCGTCAGGTCCGCGCTCAGGGCCGCACCGGCCGTGCGCTCACCCGACACCAGCGCCTCCAGCACAGCCCCGTCGGTGACGACCAGGGTGGCCAGGGCCGTGGTGGCTACCGGGCCGGGCACCAGCGCGGCCGCGGCCTCGTCGACCATGGCGCACAGATCCTCGACCGTGCCGCCGGCGCCGCCCTGCTCCTCGGGGACCGCCACGCTGAAGATCCCTAGTTCGGCGAGACCCTGACACGGCCGGCGCCAGGCATCGGCATCATGTTCAGCCTCGCGGACGGCGGTAGCTGTAGCAGCTGCGGCCGCCCAGCTACGCACCAGGTCACGGGCGGCAAACTGCTCGTCGGTGATGGTGGCAGACGCGCCGGACATGGTGGACCTCCTAGCCCCTAGCGCGAGAAGTCCGTGCTTCTCACTAGAACGTGTTCTAATGGTGACAGTGTTCGACCGTCAAGTCGACCCGCATCACAGCAGGACACGTCCGTGTGTTTAACGGCGCGGAGGTGTGTAGAAGGAGATCGCCGTGCGTATCGTTTTCGACGGGGCACGCGACGAGAGGGGGCCACACACCGCATGTCCAGCGCACCACAGAAGACAGGCAGCGAATCGTCCGGGTCTGACACCCGGCCGCGTGAGGTTATGAACGTGGCAGTCCTCGCCGAATCCGAACTCGGCTCCGAAGCCCAGCGGGAGCGCCGCAAGCGCATCCTGGACGCGACCCTGGCCATCGCCTCCAAGGGCGGCTACGAGGCCGTCCAGATGCGTGCCGTCGCCGAACGGGCCGATGTCGCCGTCGGCACGCTCTACCGCTACTTCCCGTCCAAGGTCCACCTGCTGGTGTCGGCCCTCGGCCGGGAGTTCGAGCGGATCGACGCCAAGACCGACCGCGCCGCACTGGCCGGCGGCACCCCCTACCAGCGGCTGAGCTTCATGGTCGGCAAGCTGAATCGCGCGATGCAGCGCAACCCGCTGCTCACCGAGGCCATGACGCGGGCCTTCGTCTTCGCCGACGCCTCGGCCGCGGGCGAGGTCGATCATGTCGGCAAGCTGATGGATTCGATGTTCGCCCGCGCGATGAGCGACGGCGAGCCGACCGAGGACCAGTACCACATCGCCCGGGTCATCTCCGACGTGTGGCTGTCGAACCTGCTGGCCTGGCTGACCCGCCGCGCCTCGGCCACCGACGTCAGCAAGCGACTCGACCTGGCTGTCCGGTTGCTCATCGGCGCCGAGGACAAACCTAAGATCTAGCGGGTGAGCCTTCCCGCCGACCTGACCCGAGCTCTGACGGCCGCGGCCGGCGTCGACCGGCTCCTGATCACCTCTGATTTCGACGGCACCCTGGCCCCGATCGTCAACAACCCGGCCGACGCGCGCCCACTGCGTGACGCCGCCACGACACTTGTCGCCCTGTCCGAACTTCCCGGCATCTCCACCGCCCTGATCTCCGGACGGGCCCTCGAGGTGCTGCGGGACCTGTCGGGCATGCCCGCGGCCGTGCACCTGGTCGGCAGCCACGGCGCCGAGTTCGACACCGGATTCGCCCACCCCATCGATCGCGCCCTCCTCGACACGATCGCCGGTGAGCTGCAGGCCATTGCGGCCAGCAGGCCCGGGGTGACCGTCGAACTCAAACCGGCCAGCGTCGCATTACATGTGCGCAACGCCGAACCCGGTGACGCCGAGGCCGCGCTCGCGCAGGCGCTCCAATCCGCGCAGGCCTGGGACGCCCAGCTGACCAAAGGCAAGGCCGTGCTCGAGTTCGCCGTGATCACCACCGACAAAGGCGAGGCGATCGACATCTTGCGCGACGAGCACGGGGCATCGGTGGTGATCTACTTCGGCGACGACGTCACCGACGAGAAGGCGTTCCGCCGGTTGCGCGACGGCGACGTCGGCGTCAAGGTCGGACCAGGCGACACCTTGGCCACCTACCGGGTCGACGAGCCCGAAGACGTTGGGGCAGCACTGAAGTACCTGCTTGACGCGCGCCGCTGACGCCGAAATGGCATTCCAGCAGAAGAAGTGCGAGTGACCACCTGCCGGAATGCCGTTTCGGCGGAATGGGGTGAAGCAGACTAGTGTCCCGAGTCGTTAATTCGGTCTCGTTTGTTATTGTGGGCCATGGCGACTCGGGGTCCTGCTGCAGCTCAGA
>NZ_LQPP01000051.1 GCF_002102345.1 Mycolicibacterium peregrinum | reverse complement strand
GCCGCGGCCGCGGCCGCGGCGTTGAGCACTGTGACAGGAAGCGTTGCGGTCATGATGGCTCGTTCACCAAGCGACGGGCGACCACCCCGATTTGTTGATCTCGATCCAGCCATGGCGCCGATCCTGCCGGTGCGTTTTCCGGAAACCGGGCAGACACGCCGGTATCTCGTGATCTTTTTGTGACACGTGATGCAACTGAGCATCGGAGGGGTTACGCGGCGGCCTGATGACCTCTGCGCGTCCTCGTCCAGCCCCGCACGACCGCGACAAGACCGCGCCACTGGTGCGCCTCGCCATCGTCGGCGTCGTCGAGAACCTCGGCTAGGAGCGGGTCGATGTTTTCGCCTGCTTCCGAGATGAAGTGGGCGGCTTGAGCAATGTGTATCGCAGCCACGGCGAGTGGAGCGACCGCGCCATCAATAGCGGCATCGTCCGCTGAGGAGACCGCAAGCGATTGGCTGACAGCAAGGCTCAGCCGGATCAAGGCTCGCGGCATGAGCTGGACGAGCACCTCGGTGGCGTCGAGGATGCCGTACGCCTCGTCGGCGGTCAGCGCGTGATCGAACAGCTGGGCCATCGATGTCGCGTCATTGAAAGCGCGAATGTTGGACGCTGCAGTGTTCAGAAATTCATCTGGCGACCCCATACCGAAGATACTAGAAGCGTGCACGCATACATGCAAGCACGCAACATGCGTGCAAGTCCATGCCTGGCGGCGCTGGTCTGTGCATGTAAAATGCGTGCATGCACGAGGATGCGGCGGCTCAGCAAGGTTCGAGCGGCGCCGGGCTAGGACTGCCGGTGCGTAGGCGGTTACAAAAGGTTCCGTTGAACACCTACGTGCGGCCGGCCACACAGCAGCGCATGGAGGCACTGAAGGACCGCGGGTACGCCGTGACCGACATTGTCGACACAGCTCTCAGTGAGTTTTTGGACCGTGCCGGCGTTCCACGGGCCGACGATTAGTCAACTTGGTAGAGCGTCCTTGTTCGTCTGGTAGACCTCCTGCGCATAGGCGTCAATGCGCAGGGCAGGAACCGTGTGTTCGGTGTAGTTCTGCAGCTGGATGCGCAAGTGTTCATGGGCTTCGAGAGGTCTAGCGGCGTCCACGATGTCGTCCCTGGAGTGCTGTCGATTAGTTAGTCACTGTCGAGCCTGGATGGTGCGAGAGGTCAGCTGGGTGGCATGTGGCCGTTTTCATCGGGTCGGGGGACGTTCGCGGCGTCTAGGTAGGCGTTGATCGCATCGTCGACGGTGTCGGTGAGTACGTAGCCGCGTCGGGTGATCCACTCGATGCGAGCCAGTGTGGCGACGTGCAGCTGGGTTGAGAATGGTCCTTTGGTTGCTCGGCGCCGCGGCTTGAGTTTCACGGAACCACTACTCCCCTGCTGCTCAGTTGTGTCGGGGTTGGCTTTAGGCATTACATCTTGTGGTTGCGGCGGCACGACTTGAGCCGGGGCCGGCGTCGGTTCGGTGGGTTCTTCTTCGCCGTGGATGCGTGCGGCCTGGGCGCGGCGCTCGGCACGCGACAACGGTCGTGTGGATTCCAATTGCAGCCCGATGGACTTTCCTTCGCTCATTGCGACACCTTCGCTCTTTTAGCCACTCGCTCGGCCACTTCTTGGTAGGCAACGGCCGCGGTGCACGTTGGTGCGTGCATGTGGATCGGCATCCGCTTATTCGCGGCTTCTACGACCCGAACTGTGTGCGGTACCTCGCCCAAGTAAGCACCACCGCCGTCCCACTCTCCCCAGTCAGCTCGCAGCTGGTTGCGTACGTCCTTGCCGGCCTGGGGCCGGCCGTCGAAGTCGGCGAGCAACACGTATCGGATCTCGATGTCAGCGTTGAGCGTCTCTTGGACGTCGAGGATGGTGTTAGCCAGCTCGCGCATCGAGCTGACCTCAAATCCACCTGGTTTCAGTACCGCCATGACATCATCGGCTCCGGCCAGGGCGGCTGTTGTGAGCTCACCCAGGGCCGGCGGGCAGTCGATCAGCACGAAGTCGTAGTCGTCTATGACGCTGTCGAGTTCACGGGCCAGCCGTAGTTGCCCCCCTGAACCAAGGCCTGTGCGCTCGAGCTCGCGTAGCGCCATATGTGCGGGTACTACATCAACACCGAACTCGCTGCGCTTGATAACGCTGCGCAACGGCACGCGCAATGCCCGGTCGGGGTGCAGAACTTCATACAGCGAGGCGTCATCGGGACCGAGAACGACCCTCAGGCACATCGTGCAGTGCGCCTGCTGGTCCATGTCGATCACCAAAACTCGATAGCCCTGCTGCGCTAGAGCTGTGGCGACGTTGACCGTAGTGGTCGTTTTGGCAACGCCGCCCTTCTGCATCGCGATCGCCAAAACCCGGCCTCCGCCCAGCTTGGGGCTGCCAACCTCAGATGTCATATCAACAACTATACCTTCAACCATGCCTAGTTAACATCATACATACATAGCTACATGTATTTGTACATGCATGTAGCTATGTATGTACAAATGACTTGCCCTTTGAGGGGGCCCAGCCAGGCTCGTCCGATCCGGAGGGCGGCAGTGGTTTGGCGCTGACCTGGGGTTTGCACCCTCACCCTGTAGACCTTGCCGGGAGGCCTCGGAATGTATGGATGCTCCGGATAGTCCGGCGTCCCATGACGAAAGGACAACCCGGATGAAGCCTGGGGTTGTGGTGCTGTTGGCGGTGCTGCTGTTGGCGGCGATGGTATCGGCCGGCTACATGGTGATGTGCGCGTACATCGCGACTGTCACCGGGAGCACGGCGGGGCTGGCCGACATTGGGAACGCCGCGGCGTTGACAGCTGGGTTCAGTGCGATGGCGGTGGTGATCAGGTTGGGTCATTGGTGGCGGTAGGTGATTGCCCGATACTCCGGCCCTGGCTCGGCGCGGATCTGGCGGTCCGCGCGGTTGGGGCAGGGCCGGAGTATCGGGCGAGCACAGTATCGGCGCGTCACGCAACCCCAGGGATAAGGGCGCGCCAAGATGGGGTCGTCGTTGCGGGGGAGGGTGCGGGACCCGTACACTTATATGCGTAGCCAGCCCATTGCGGTGGGTTTGGAAGTGAGCCACAGGATAACTCGCCGGACGACGAGGCCTGTGGCTCGCGGTTTTTCTAGGGTCAGATCGTGTGCAGTTCGACGGCGCCGCCGAGAGCATCGAGGTAGTCCGGGTTGCCGGTGCGGGCCTGGACCACTGCTCCGCACACGATGTCTGCGGCCCACAGCGCCGGCTCAAACCGTCCGACGGCGTGTTCGATGCGCAGCGTTGATTCAACGACGCGGCGAGAACGCAGCATTTGCAGAGTGGCGAGATCACTGGCGTCGAGCTGGCCGCGCGATTCGAACGTGATGGTTGAACACGGCATGTGCGCCAAGTGCGGTAACAGGAACTCCATGCACTTTCGGCGATGGCGACGGTCATCGGCGTCCCGATCGACATGGACGACGACGAACCCGGTGACCGGGAGGTCAGAGACTGCCTGGATGAGTTCGCCGCGGCGTTCGTCGCTGCTGCCGTGCCAGTGAAGCTTGGGTTCGCCGATGCGCAGGCCTTCCATGGTTTTGCGCATGCCGTCAATGTCGTCGTCTTCGCATAGAACGGCGGCGAGAAGATAGGCGCCCGGGTCTAGGTCAGGGCGTGATCCGCTCTCGTCGGCCCAAGCTGTTAGCACGCGAAAAAGCGTAGCCAGTGCCAATCAACCTCGGGGACGACACGCACTCTGGGGTTCTTCGAGCTCGTGCCGAGGGTCAGCGGCTGAGGAGCTCCCGGAGTCTCTTGGCGCCCCGGTCGGATACGGACTGTGACAGAGCGTAGGCGGCGGCCTGGTCGGGGGTGAGTCGACCACTATTGATGTGGTCGCTTAGATAGCGTCGGACTTGGGCTTTTTCATCCGGGCCGGTCCATCCGTTGCGGCCGCCGTAGAAGATCACGGAGTCGAGGTCTTTACGAGCGTCTGCCGGCACCTCGGACGTGGTGGTCTTGCCGGTCAGCAGGTTGATGGCTGCCGCGCCGGCGGCCCATTCGGTCAGCGGCAGCCGGGAGCTCTCGACCACAGCAAGGGAGTAGCCACGTGCCAGGTCCATTGCCAAGTGCAGCGATTGTTCACTTGGCACGAACGCTAGAACTGGGCCTCGATCGAATCGGGTACGGCTTTTCGGGGTGGTGTGGCCACCCGCTCGGATGATTTCGTCGAGGTCGACATAGCCCAAGCCCCCAGTCTTTTGCGCATTACTCACCACCATCGGCGGCAATCCCTCGTCTTGGCTGCGTTCCCAGATCCAATCTGCGGCGAGAGCGATCGCTTGCTCCCACGGACGATCTTCGACGTCATCGGGGACCCAAGCCGCGGCACGCAGATGGGTGGATGGGTGCAGGTCAGCGGTGGTCATAACTCAACTCCGGATTGATCAGTGGGTTTGGCGAGGTAGCGGTAGGCAGTAGCACGGCCGATGCCGAAGGCTGCGGCGAGTTCTCGCACAGGTTCGCCGGTGGCGGCCAGGCGGCGTAGTTGTTCTTGGCGGCCGAGGCTGAGTTTGGGCGGCTTTGTGGCCGGCAGTTGTCGGTTGCGCCGGGATTCGCGGGATGCGGCTCGCCGCTCCTTGCCGAGTTCGAGTTCGAGCTCGGCGAGTGTGGCCATGATGGCGGCGACAGCGCGGCCGGTTGGTGTGCCGGTATCTATGCCTTCGCGTAGAGCTCGCAACAGGATTTGACGTTCGCCGAGGTCGGCAATGGTGCGGGTGACTTCGGCGACTGAGCGGCCGAGGCGGTCGATCGCGGCGACAACTACGAAGTCGCCGGCCCGGGCGTAGTCGAGCATGGCGACCAGTCCGGGCCGCGGCGTTTTGGCGGATCCGGAGAGTTTGTCGGTGAAGATGCGATTGGCGTCGACGCCGGCGGCAACGAGCGTCGCGAGTTGTGCATCGAGGTCCTGGCCAGTGGTGCTGACACGGGCGTAGCCCAGGATCGCCGTCATCCGATGACTGTCTCATTGCCGACCGACAGTCGGGATAGGAGACGCGCGGTGTGAGACAGGAAATGAGACACCGCGACCTGGCCAGATGGGTCAAGGGACGGCAGGGTTAGAGCTTGTCTCGTTTGTTTAGAAACGAGACATTGGAGATCGGCCCACCCTTGTCATACACATAATGGTGTGTGACACTTAAGGCACATTCGTCATACGACATTACGCTAAGGAGGGCGGCATATGGCCGTCTTGAATATCCGAGTAGATGATCAGGTCCGCGATGAACTCAAGGACATGGCTGACGCGGAGGGCGTCACCGTCAGCGAGTACGTCCGCGATCTGCTCATGGCCGCGCTCGTCCCTGGGTACGAGTCCAAAGAGGACCACGGCGACATGCCGGCGCCGGAGACTATGCGGATTGCCGATCGGCAGGTGCTCTCACTGCTTCACCGCATCCTCGCGCGCGTGCTGCCCGAGGACAACCACGACGTGGACGGAGACGCCGGTTATCAGCTGGCGCGTGCGCGGGTGATCGAGGCGGGTTACACCGGGGAGTACTGGCGCGAAGTCGCCGGGTTCAGCCCCGAGCTGTCCAAGCGCGACTGCGGCCGCGTCCTAGACATCCTCGACATGTTCCGCATCATCACCTTCAGCATCCGGCGGCTGGAAAAGGACGGGACCACCGTCGACGAGGAACTCAAGTACAAGCTGGAGTTCCAGGGCTTCGACGGCAACGACGGACTCGAAAGCCACATGGCCCACTACGTCGAGTTCCTCATGAACGACGGCCGGTGGGCCGAACTGCAAGAACAGTGGAACAGCAATGACGAGGGGAACTCCCACTCCCTGATGCTCGACACCTATATGCGCATGGTTGCCGAACACCGCCGCATCAAGGCCAGCCGCGACCGCGGATTCCACCGAGAGGACTACCTGCTGTCCATGGAGGAGCTGGAGCAGATCGCCGCGGCCCGGGTCCATCCGTCGAACCGCGGGTAGCTCGGCCCAATTACCCGCTGCGTGTTCAGGTCAGCGTTGCCGCTGAGACAAAAAGCGCTTCACACCAGGGCTGCGAATATGGCCGGCCGAAACCTGCCGGTTTTCCAACTTCGCTGAAGCTTCAGTTGCCCCGGCCGCGATCTTCTTGGTCACTGCTGGCCGGGAGCCGCAGAAGATCCAGGTGAGGAATTCGCCGACCGGTGTGTACCACCGGCCTAGGGGGTCGATCGAGCCGACAAAGTCCTCGAACGGTTCAGGTGTCCACTCTCCTTCGATGGCGTCTATCACCGCTATTTGGTCATCGGCAGGGACGCTCTCGTAGTCAGGATGCGGCGGTGGCAGACGAAACCACACGACCTGCCTCGGTCGAGCCGGCCAGCGGGAATCCACCTCAGTCAGTTCGGTGAGGTCGATCCCGCCGACGAGACGCTCGTACCTATCGATATGGCCGCCGAAGGGCTGGCTGTAGGGCAACTTTCCTCTGACCACTTCGATTTCGTGCGAGCGCTCCAGTGCTCCGATGGCGCGATGAAGGCTCACCCGCGCGCTTCGGGGAGTGTCCGGGGTTGCTAGCCCCAGCAGATCGACGGTGTACCAACGCCAGCGAGCTCGCACGACATCAACGTCGATGTCTGCAGATAGAAAGTCGGAAATGCCTTCATCCCAGGGCCTTGGAAAGCGGTCAAGCCGCCCCTGAGCCGTCAGTGCGGCAAGAATTGTGCGCTGCAAGTTCCCCGGCCCCCGTGACACGGGAAATCATTCTAATTAAGTGTTGCCGGACCATGGATAAGTGTTGCCCATCAGCCCGGCAGCAACGTAGTGCGGGGGACAATTAGAGGAAGACAAAGGACAGAGCTGCCCCCAAAATCCGTGGTCGCGGTTGGGGGCAGCCCCACGTCCATACGTGTGATTGCCTAATCAAGCTAAGGACATTATGAGGATAAACCCTTCTACCCGTCAAAAGAACCGTTTTTTAACAGTGGGGAGTCGGCGGTGACGGCCGCGGTGCCTCTGGGGGAGGATCCGATGCCGCAGGAACTGTCATGCGAGGACCTGGCGGATGAGCGGCCTGTGGTGGTGACGAAGTTTCCTGAAACGCGGTCGCGGCCGCCGTGGCAGTTTTTGCTCGACGACATCGAGTCCAAGCTGCAGGAGCTGCGGCTGGCAGTGGAGAGCATTCTGGCGGCAGTTTTGCCCTTCCTGCACTCGACCGCCGAGGATCCTTGCTGGACCTGCGATGACGCGGCCGATCCTGGTGAGGTCAAAGTCACCGTGTTGCCCGACAAGTAGATGGTCTGCTGCCAGGTGAAAGAGAGCGAGACCTCGCCAGGTTGGCGAGGTCTCGCTGTGTCTATGCCGGGTGCCGGAGGTGTGCTCAGCCTTTACAGCTGAGCACCGTTAGTAACTGAACACGACACGCTCAGTCTCTTTCCCGTCTCGAACAAGAATGTGCTTGCCTTCTTCTTGAGCCTTGGCGATGAAGTCGCCGACTCCGATCAAGCGTCGAACCGCCTCGGTGACGGTCAGTCCGTGCTTGTCTGCGTAGGTCTTGAGCGCCGTAGCCGTCTGGCTGTTGATGTTTACATTCAGACGGGTCTGTGGCGCATCGGCCGAATCCTGCTTGGACTCTGGCCGGCGATTCTTCGACTCGGTGCTGATAGGCGCTTTTGTGTTGCTCATTTTACTGACATCCCTTTTTCTTTTCTCCGAGCTAGATCGGATTGGTGTGGTCCTAGGGAAGGGGGCGGTGCGGAGTTGCCGAGGCATGCGCACACCCTTTAAGCCCGCGTGCGCGCATTCCCGTGCAACGAAAGGGGGTGCACATGGCAGGTGCACACACACTCTCAGTGTTTGACGCCTGATAGTTCAGGCCCGGTCCCGGCATGGACAGTCAAAAACGATCAAGGGTTGCTCGCCGACATCAGCGTCGGCGAGAAGGCCTGGAGGTTGTGCGGCAGCGGGCCGCGGCTGGCGGGAGCGGCGGCAGCCGGCCGCCTATGACCATCAAGAACGTGGGGGGCTTTCCACACTGCTCGTGTCGAAGGGTCCATGACCATCTCCGCCTCCTACTTGGCTTACAAGTCACGGGTGGGAGGAACCTCCCCGACATCACAAGTCCCAAAACCTTCCCGCAACTCTCACTTTTGTACGTGATATGACACGTACGGTAGCACATTTTACGCAATCCGTAAACACAAGTTGATGAATGTACGCACACGACGTGTGTATCACGTCTGCATAGCTTGCGCATCATTCGTGTATGATTACCTTCGAAACGTCCTGCGGTTGGGCGGTTTGTAGATGTGCCCCTTCAGACGAGCAGGGAGGCAGACGTGGCAGCGGACGGCGATGACCAGCAGGATCCGGCGGAGAACGCCCCAGAGAACGGCCCGAACAGCGTTATCCCGATTCCAGAAGAACCTCCCCCTGTGGAGGTGCAGCCCGAACTGAGCGACACCGCTGGCAACGGCAATCCGCCGGACGCTGCCCCCACCCCGGTGACGACTTCGAAGCAATCGGTACCCAAGCACCGATTCCGTTGGTGGGCGTTGGGCATCATCGCCGTGTTATTCGTGCTGACGGGTACCGGGACACTTCTGACCGCAGCACTGTCGACCCACGATGGGGCCACCCAAGTCGCCAGCGATATCGCTAAGACGGCAATTCCCACACTGCTCACGCTGCTGGGCACAGCCACAGCGTGGGCCTTCAAAAGTGAGGACTGATGAACAGCTACCCCGCAGACGAAGCCACCAAGATCATCACCGGCTGCAGCGAAGTCATCTTCGAAATGGACAGCGCCAACCACTTGGATGTATGCGTAGACCGCTACCCAGCCACATCAGGACAGTCCGGAGGGGACGCAGCCACCGACGAGGTCGGTGACCGCACCCTCTGCGCCAGCGACAAACGCCGTTGGCTGTCCCGCTGGTTCCAAAAGCGCCGCGGCTAAACAACTACCGACACGTTCTCGACGTTCTCGACAAACGAATAAGTGCCACCAGTCTGCTGCCGGGATACAGGGCAACAGGCTGGTTTTTCCGTGCGCCCCGTTCAGGTCTGCCCGGTCGCCTCGCGGGATCCATGCGAAGAAAGTCGCGAAAACTGGTTGGCTTCAGGCGGCAGTTTGGGGGTTGCGGTAGGAGACAATAGGTTCGATGCCCGGCCACCAAGGGTGGAGGGGCATCGGAGTGTCGGATGAGCTCGTAAACGGGCGAGGCCGATAAGCAGTAGCGTCATTACCGGATCTGCGCGGCCTGCGCAGACAGTGAAGGGAAGGGAGTTCGATTAGGGCAGTAGACGGGAAGCGATCACCCCACTTTTCCTTTTGCCGTTGCCTTGGTGTGTAACGACGTCGGCACATCAGGAGTGTCGAGTTGTACAGCGCGACAAGTGTGAAAGGAAGTGCGGATGTCCTGTCAGCAGCCGGAACGACGGAGAGCCGAGAAGCTCGCGCTATGGGTAGCAGCCACAGCGCAAGTGATTCGGCTCCTCTTGGAGGCCGTTCGCGACGGTCACCTCTGGTAAAGGAAGCGGGAGTCGGGCAATCATGCCCGGCTCCCGTTTCTTCATCAACGCCGCAGGTCAAATTCTGATTCGACGTACGCGGGAACCGACTAGAACGCGCTAACTGTTGCCAAGCGTCAAGCGTTACTATTGCCAAAGGCACCAGTTAACAATTGTCGCAACACAATCGTTTGGTGCTTAACCAGAGGTGGTCATCGGGGACGGTGGTCCACGCGAGGAGAGCCGGCCAGGCTCAACACAGCGGGCTGCTACCCCGCGAGCCAACTGGCCGGCTCTCTTGTTTTCCGCAGCAGTGGTCCGAGTCTCCTGCCGCCCTCCACCAATAAAGGTAAGTACGGATGTGCCGGTACTTACCGGTATTGACGTGGGGTTTTGAGACCATCCCCTTTCCTTTTGGGTAGCGCATAAGCGGGTAGGCGGCAATAGGCTGAAGGCATGGGCGGTGAGAAGGCTGTCGAGCTTGAGGTGTGGGAGCCGTGGGTTATGGCGGTGTTCAAATTGAAGGCGATGCAGCGACAGGCCACCACCCCGCCACGACCTTCCTTGACACGTACCCCGTTAGTCGGAAGTGGGCCGGATCCTGTTGGACGGTCGATCGCTGGATTTGAAGCGGCGGTCAGTGCAGTGTCGCAACTCGATCATCAGGCGGCGGTACGCGACTGGGAAAGCCGCCGGCCACGTGTAGCGGCGGTCAGTGCAGTGGTGGACGCAATCGGAGAGGCCGCTGTTGCCCATCGGCCTGACATCCAGGCGGAGATCGACGCGCTGTGGGTTGAGCAGCACGCGACCCATCGGCACTCGGACCAGGTCGGGACCGTGGTCTCCTCAGCTGGGACCCGCATCTACAAGATCGCGCAGCGCCGCCGCGAGCGGGAAAGGGAGATTACGACCGAAATCCATCCGGCATCCTTGGCGCCCTCTGCGAATTTGGAAGAGATCACAGCCGCTTCAAAAGCTTTCTTCGAACAGCGGGCGGTAATAACGGAGACTGCGGTTGCACAGGTGAATTCGCAAATTCGCCGTGTGCTGGATCTAGCGGATGAGACACGGGGGGCGAGTGTCATCGACTGGCTGAGTATGTGTGATTCACCGAATGATGAAACAGAGGGGGAAAGCTGATGGTGGCCAACGAGTTTGGTATGGATCCGGAGGGCACACGGTCTGGGCTGGGCGCTGCGGGCCTGGCGGCGCAAGCGGGTGTAGTGGCCGGCGCATCGGCAGTGCCGGTCGGTGAGTACACCGCTCCTTACAGTGCTGCGGGCCAAGGCTTGTTGTCAGCGTTGGAGGCAGAGGCTGCTGCGTTGGTGGAGTTTGGCCTGGTGATCAGTGCCGCGAGTGTGACGACAGTGGAGACGGCCGAGAACCAGAACGTCGGGGAACTGGGTACGTAGGAAAAGGGGGAGCAGAAAGATGGGTTCGCCGTGGTCACCGGCAGGTGAGTCAACGCCACCGCTACCGGTCAGTGGTGGGCAACATATGTCACCGGCAGAAGGCTTCCCACCGCCACCGCCACCGCCACCGGCGCGACGGTGGCGGCTTGTCGGGGTGGTTGGCGCACTTCTCGTGGTTGCGATCGGGGCGACCGCCGCCATTACATACGCGTTGAGCCACGGCACAGACAGCCGGCCAACACCTTCTGCTGAACCAACGCTCACAGGCCCGAGCGCTAGCTCTGCACCGACGCCGACGTACAGCCAGTCAGAGCAAGCTGCTGCGAAGGCCAAGTTGTGCCACGTGTTTGAGGTGTCGGTGCGAGGCCAAGAGGGCCAGGGCGGGATTGTCATGAACGGCGAGCCGAATATTCCACTCATCCTACGCACTATAAATTCTGTTGTGGCCGTGCAGAATACGACGTCACCGGCAATACCGGAATCATTGATGACGGCAGTCCAGAAGTACGTGGAGACCTCTACGAATCTCACCACAGCCGCTCTTGGTAAAACCCCAATCGACGAGCTCACCCGCCTGACCGAAGCAAATAACGGCGCCACGTATGCGCTGGCCGACGCGTGTGGGGTGCCGCGCTGATGGCTGCTGTGAATCGTCCGATGCCATTGCCGAATCCGGATGAACCACCACGGTGGGAGGATCGGCATCGCTGGATCGCGCATCAGTTGGTGCGCCAGGTGGCGGCTGCGCGTCCGGAGCCGGATTGTTTCGTGCCGCAGGTAGGAGTGCCGGCCGGACAGGACATTCAGTTGACGCCGGGCGCCTACACCTATGCGCTGATCGCGCCGGGGGAGTGGCCGACGGATTCGGAGACCGCGTTGGAAGCCGCAGGAGAGGAGTTGACGGCACATAGCCGTCGCACCGAAAACGCCGCTGTTGAGTCGTATCGGCTGTCCACGGCAGTGTTTAACGACTCCTATACCGCGGGGGAGGGTGCGGAGGCGGCGGCCGCTCACTACGAGAAGCAGCATGCGGCGTTGCTGCGGCTGTCCCAGGCGCAAGCGGCTGTCGGCGCTGGTTTCACCACGTTGAGCGGCGATGTGCGTAGAACTAAGCGGTTGATCCGTGACGAGCACGACACAGCGCACGCCGAGATTGAGCGGACGCTGCGGGCGCAGGCGACGATGTTGGGCGGGCCGGTAGGTGTGGTGGCGATCGTCGCCAAACACCGGCCGCTGATCGCTGGTTTGTCGGCGGAGCTTCGCGGCCATGTGGCAACGCAAACCGGTGCGCTCTTAAAGGACTTCCCGGAAACTCCGGCGTTCGATGGTGATCCCCGCAAGGGCACGGGAATCGGCAAAGATCTACCAACTGACGGCTCTTCTGGGAAGAAGGACGATCTCAATCCTCCCGGAACCGGCACCAAAAAGGACTTGCCAACGGCTGGCCAGAGCCCAGCTGGGAGCACACAAAACGGAAACGGGATCGGGAAAGCGCTGCCCTCTGCGGGGGTCACGTCCCCAGCCTCCCCGTCGCCTTCTCCTGGGCGTCCGTCGTTACCGTCTATGCCAACAGGCGGCGGTAGTGGCTCGTCACCGCTGAGCGGTGCCGCCAGCGGTGGTATGGGTGGGCCGTTGTCGGGGCTGTTGGGTGGTGGTCCTAGTGGCGTGGCCAACAGCATGGGGAATCCCGCGTCTTCGGTGCAGGGCCAGACTGCGCGGGCGATGCAGGCCTCTATGGGCGGTGAGTTTGGACGTGGGTTGGCAGCCGGGGCGAATGCGGCTGGGGCGATGCCGTTTTCACCAACACCGCAGCCTGTGCCGCAGGCGCCGCCATCGCCGTTGGCGGCCCCGATGGGTGGTTCTGCGCCGTCTGTGGCGGCGCCAGCTACGGCGAGTGCACCGATCGCGTCTGCCGGTCCATCACCGGCCGCCATGAGTGGTTCGGTTGGTGCACCGGCTGCGGGTGGGGCTGGGGGTGGGCTGACTCCGTATGGGTCTGTTTTGCCCCCCGCAGCTTCGGGTGCGGGCGGCCCGGTGGCTGGTGGTGCTCCTGCTGGGTTGTCGGGTGGTTCGGTTGCTGGTGGCGCGCCAGCTGGCGCCGGTGGTCCGGGTGCGACAAGTTTTGTGCCGGTGAGCCGGGGTGGGAATGCCCCGGAGCGTGTATCGCGGGCCGTGTCGCTCTCTGATTTGGAGGTCGCTAGGGGGGTGGTTGCCGATCTGGCGGCCGCGTCGAGTGTGGTGCATCCCGGGTTGGATTGGGCGGTCGGCGTTGCCCGCGGGACGCAGGGGATACCGGAGTACTGGATCGCGTCGAACGACGGGTTTGGTTGCTACATTCCGGCGGGCGTGTACGTGCCGGCGTCGATGCCGGTGTGTGGAGATCTCGACGACGGGCACTGGGCTGGTTGGTTCAACCCGGCTGAGACAGTGCTGCGCGCAATCGAGGCGCATGGTTCTACGGTGTCGGCGATCGCTACGACATTCATGTCACGATCACGGCTGATCGACGAGGATCGTCCGCTACTCAAGGATGTGGCGGTTGGCGTGGCGCCGGTCGGCGGTCCGGAGGATGCCGAAGCGTCACGACCGTTGCAGAGCCGGTCACATCGGCTGGAAACTGTTGCGCCGGGCCTCTTTCAGGAGTTGTCGGCGGCGGATCCGGCTGCCGTTGACGCCTATGCGCGGCATGTGGTGGGGCAGACGGTGTTCAATGCCGGTCCGGAGCTGTCCAGCATGGCGCAGGCGGTGGCACGTGGGGTGATCTCCGGGAAAGGTCCGACGGAGGAGGAGTGGTCGGCGCTGCAGCAGGAGTACACCTCGGCGGTCTTGATGGCGGGATCTCAGCGCCCGGGATTGATGGGCATTCACGAGCCGCATCAGTTGCTCACTTACCAGCACGATTTCGCGGTGTGCCGGCGGCTGGAGACAGTGGTGTGCTGGGAGCACGACAGCCCGGCTGATGTGGTGTACGCGGCCTGGCAGGCCGGTGTACGGGTGCCGTTCGACGTGCTTGAGCGGGTGTAGCTTTGCGGCGGTTAGACGGTGGTGGAGGGTTTGTAAGCCCTGGTGGTTACGAACCAAGAGGTTCCGGCGCGGCGCCTGCGGAGCCGTTCGGCCCAGTCGGGTAGGCGGTTGCCGGTCCTCATCTGCCACGGAAAGGGCAGGACTCCGGCTAATGATGGTGCGACGGCGTGGATTTGGTACCAGACTTTCTCGTATTCATCGACGATGCTGCTCAGTTGGTCGCTGCGAGCGGCTCTGACGTCCCATGACATTGTGCGTTCGTCGTCGACACGTCCGCCGCCCCACGCACGGCGATATTCACGGCGGTCGGATCTGAGAGCGGTGTCGAAATCTTCTCGTAGCTGGTGGTACTGGCCGGCCAGGTCGAGTGCCCGGGCGAACTCTTCGCTAAATGGTGTGTCGGTCATGACAAACATCATGGCCAATCGGTCCGACACTGTCAGAGTTCGAGGCCGTGGCTGCGTTGCTGGGTGCGGTCGAGGTCGCGGGCTCGGTGGTCGGTGGCGCGGTATTGGAAGTTGGCGGTGAGTTGGTCGACGCGTTGGAGCAGCTGCTTGGCCTGGGCCTGATGTTCGGTGCCAGCCGATGATGCCGTAGTGCTGGTGGTTTCGAGATGGGTTCGGGCCCGGTCAATCGCGGTGGGCGGCGCCTGGGCGGCGGTGACTGTTTCGCCGTTGCCGAGGTGCTGGTGCCAGGGCAGGTGTGCGCGCAGGGTATCGGTGAGCTCGCGGCTTGGCGGCGGCGGTTGCCGGCGCTCCTGGGCGACGGGTTTCACCGAGGCCTCGGTGTGGGTGACCAGAAGCAGTTTGGTGCGGGTCTGATCAGCATGTTCGGTGAGCCAGCGCAGCTGCTCGGGTTGCAGGTGGTCGGCGTCGTCGATGACGATCAGGGTTGCTTCGGGCAGTTTCCATCGGCCGGCACCGAGGTTGTCGCGAGCCTCGACGGGGCTGGCGGTGGTGTCGGCGTAGCGATGTTGCGCGGCCTCGTGCTGGGCACGGTCGCTGGCGGGGATGGCCAGCACGCGACGGTCACCCTGGTGGTTGCCGCGATGCGCGGCCTGCGCGAGAGCGACGAGCACGCCTGACTTGTCGGCATCGGCTTCCAGGTGTAGGGACTGGACGGTTTCCAGGCTGCCGGCGATCGCGATGACGACCCGGCGGTGGTCGTCGTCGAGCGGTTCAAGAGCCGCCTCGGGTACCTCGTATCCAGCGTTGGGGCTGCGGGCGCCGGCTGCTTCGAGGAACTCCACTTCTGTTTGGAGGGAGGGCAATTCGGCGGTCATGTCGTAGTCCTTGTCGGGGTGGGTGGCGAATGCTCGAGCGGCGGCGGCCTCGGCGCGGAAAAGCTGGTTGTCCAGGGTGGTGGCTTCGGCGCGTGCCTCGCGTAGGGCCTGGGCGTCGGCGGTGAGGGCAGCGCCGCGGCGCTGCTGGATATCGCGTTCGGTGACGATGTCCTCGGGCCCGCCGGCGGCATCGAGGAGCTCGGCGTAGGCGGCTTCGCGGTGCTGCTGGGCATGTTCGACTGCTGCCTCGATGTCGGGGGTGTGCCGGGCGAGATAGTCGCGGGAGCTGCTGTACAGGCCGACGAGGGCGGGGTTGCCGGCGGTTTGGGCGGCGGCGAGCTGGTGGGTGAGCTGGTCGAGGAGTCGGTGGTGGGTCTCGGCGCCAAGCTGGGCGCGGACCCAGTCGGCCTGGGCGTGGACGTAGGCGTGGTGGTAGGGCCGTTGGTGCTGGTGGCGGGCGGTCAGGGCGGCGATCTCGGCGGCCGCGGCTTGTTCAGCTGGCCCGGAGTTTTGGTGCAGGATGGCGTGCTCGAGCGCGCGGACACGTTGACGGGCCTCGTCGCGGCGGTGTCGCAGCGCTGGGATATCGACCGGCTGACGGACCTGCGGCGCCGGAGTGGGTGCCTGTGTCGGGTCGTGGTCGACAGCCGGGGTTTCGCGGTCGAGTACGACTGCGGTGGTAGGAACTTCGGAAAGTCGCCACCAGAGGGCGGCCGCGGGCAGTTCGTCGGGCAGCGGGCCGTGTGCGGCGATCGCGGTGGTCAGCATGGCGGACACATCGGCACCGTCTTGGGCGGCGTCGTCGAGATAGGTGGCCAGCCGGGGCCAGTACGGGTCGGAGAGAATGTGGGGATCAAGGGTGGCGACGAGGGGACGCCATCGTTGAGTGCTGTTGTGTTCCCGGGTGATTACCGCGTCGACGTTGTCGTGGATGAGCTTTTGCACCGCAGCGGAGCGGTTGGCGTGCTGCCCGGGCCCGGTGAGCCGGGTGTCGGCGGCGTCGACGTCGTGAGCGGCGCGGAACACCGCGATCTCGGCGGTCAGCCCGGGCTGTTGGGCGATGAGGCGGCGGGCCCAGGCCGGTGCGGTCGCTTGGGTCCATTGTTGGGAGGTGTCGCGGATCTGCGCGGCGCACTCGGTGACCCGTTGTGCGCGTGCGGTGATGTATTGGCCCCACACGGGTTCATCACGCAGCGCGGCGGGGATGGCGGGCAGCCAGCGCAGCGGGCCCACCGTGCCCAGGCTGGTGCCGGCCGGCGTGGGTAAGCGCCAGTCGAGCACCGCGGCGACATCGACAGCATTGCCCAGCGGTTTGGCTGCGGCGTGCTGGAGCGCCGCGATGGGGTCGTGGCCATCGAGGGCGAGCAGGGCCAGGTTGCGCCGCAGCACCGGCCAGGCCTCAGCATCGGTGATGTCGCTGGCGATCGCCGTGGCGGCCTGGTCGATGCGGGCCATGATGTCGGTGCCGGCGAGGTGTTCTGCCCCGGTGGCCAGAGCGTCGGCGTACATGCTGGCCAGGCCGTGGAGCCGCTGGAACGGATCGGTTTCGGCGCGGGCGGCGGTGGTGGCCGAGACCTGGCGTCCGTCGCGGCGCAGGATCGCGGTGAGGATGTCGACCGCGGTGGGCTGCTGGGTGGCCTTGGGCGCCAGGATGCGGTGCGGGTCGGCTTCAGAGGTCGAGAAGTAGACGTGGTTTTCGTCTTTGGCGCGGGTCGCGGCGACGTAGAGCTGTTGGCGGGTGAGGTGATCAGTACCCACGATGTGGCAGGTGCCCTTGATGTTGTGGGTGCCGGCGGTGATGCCTTGGGCGGCGTTGATCGTCGAGGCGTAGCCGAGGGTGGTGTTGGCCGCGACGTAGTCGGCCGGCAGCCGAATCGTGCCCGTTTTCGGGTCGCTGCCGAGCCGGTACGCGGTGACCGATCCGTCGCGGTGGGCGGATTTGATGACCCAGCGGTGCCCGTTTTTGACCCACGTTCCGTTGCGCATCCGCAGCCCTCGGGCGTTTTTGCGGGTGATGATCCAGTCGCCGGCCGAGGCGGTCAGCCCGTCACTGAGCGTGACCGTCGCTGACGGCTTGGGTGAGGTGCGGAGCCGGTCAAGGCGGGCACGTTCGTTGAGTTGTGCGGTCATCTCATTGGTGGGCGCGAGCAGGACGCTGCGATGGCCGGCGGCGATGTCGTCGGCCCATGCTTGGTAGGCCATGTCGGCGGCGGTTTGGTCGGCTCCGACATGCACGCGGCCGTGGTCGATGTAATAGGCGATGCCGGCGGGATCTCCGTCGCGGATGGCCAAACTGGCTGCGCTTTGGGCCGGGTCGCGGAACCGCACCACGGCCGACAACGTGAGTGTTTCTGGGCGCGAAGCGAGGTCGGTGAGGACACCGCCGGCCGAGATCGACGCCAGCTGTTGATCGTCACCGACCAGCCGCACGCTGGCGCCTTTGGCCAGGGCATGACGGATCATCTCGTCGAGCTCGAACGTGGAGGCCATCCCGGCTTCATCGACGATCAACAACGTGTCGGGACCGATAGCGTTGAACCATTTACGGGCCGGATCTCGACGCGCAGAGCGGTCCTGTTCAGCCCCGGCCAACTGCACGAATTTCGCCATGGTGTCGGCGGTGATGTGGGCATCGTTGGCCAGAACTTCGGCGGCGCCCGCCGTTGGGGCCAGGCCGATGACGTTGCCGCCGCTGTTGGTCCAGGCGGCCGCCAGCACGGACATGGCGGTGGTCTTTCCGGTGCCGGCCGGCGCCAGCGCCAGTTGCAGCCGGGCACCGGAGGTGGCCATCCCACGAACCAAGGCTTCCTGTCCGGCGTTGAGCCGCAAGCCATGTTGGGCGTGCGCTTCCAGCATCGCCAAACCGATGCTGGTGTCGTCGGCGCCACGGCCGCCACCGAGGGCAGCGGCGTCCAGGATGCGGCGTTCAGCGGCCCGGATGGCTTCACTGGTGTAGACGGCCGAATCGTGGCGGGTGTAGACCGAGGCGCCATCGCGGCGCCGCAGCGCCATCGGCTCGTTCATCTCGGTATCGGCGTGGCTGCTCAGGGCGATACTGCACTCGTCGAGTGCGGTCTTGACGATGCGGTCCAAGGCCTCGATGTCACCCTGGCGGCCGACGTGCCGGAGCAGCCGATGCGCCTCAGCCCGTACGTGATTGATACCCCACGTCGACCGGTCGTGGGACACGGTTTTGATGACCGATTCGGCTTGTTCAGTGACCCATTCGCCAGTGATCGCCACCGGCCGCCGGCGGGCGCTGCGGCCGGTCACATCGGTGATCAACCGGGCCAGTTCGCGATGGCTGCCGAGCACCTCGACGGCCTCCGTGCGCCAGCTCTGCCGCTGCTCACCACGGCTTCGCGGCTCATGTTTGGCCTGCCGGGTTTCCAACGTGGCTTGCTGGGACAACGCCAGCATTTCCACGGCGCTGGGCTCACGGCCGTGCTCGACCTGAAACGCCTTCGCCAGGTCTGCGACACGGTGTTCGATCGCGGCGCGCCGGACTGACCAGCGTTCGATGAGTTCGACCGGTATTCCGTCGATTTCACGCACCGGCCGCTTGCCGGTTTGGGTGCGGGTCTCGGCGAACTCGACGCCTAGTGCGGCCATCACATGAGCTTCAAGGCGGGTGTTGTAGAGCTCGGAGGCGGCGACGGTGGCCTTGTGCAATGGCTGGCCATCGAGGGCCAACCAGCGGGGCACGCCGTCGGCCCCGATGACGCGCACCTTGTTGCTGATCGCGACGTGGGTGTGCAGGTTGGGATCTCCCGCGCGGGAGTCGCGGTGATCGAATGCGGCGGCGATGAATCCGGTGGTGTCGACCTGGGCAATACCGTTGGTTCCGGTGCGCGAAAACGCTGCGTGTTCCTCCAGGAAAGCGAGCGCGTCTGCGACGGCCCGGTGGTGGGCTTCCTCGATTTTCGAAGCGATGTCATGGGGTGCGATCGCCCACAGCGTCGACACCGATTTGACCGGGGTGAACGTCAAGTCATAGCCGGCGACCGCTTGGGTTTGTGCACGGGATTTACGGGCGACGAAGCCGGTCAGTTCGCGCTCATCGGCTGGGGCGCGTCCGTAGGTTTCGGTGAACATTTCGCGACCTACCGTGGTGCGGATGCGGGCGCGTTCCTCTGGCTCCAACGATGCTTGGCGATCCCGGCCGAGAGCGGTGTTGAAGTCGGCGTAGCCCTCACGCAGACGCCGCATCCATTCGTTGTCGGTCTTGTTGACGCGGAACGGCCGGCCCAGCCGCGCGGCGGCGATCGCCCCCTCATGTCCGAGCCCGACCCCGGTGAGCCGCTGCGTGATTCGGTCGGCATTGGGGTGCAGGCCTTCACCGAAAAGGGCCTTCATCTGGTCCTCGGTGACCTCGGAACCCTCAGGGATTGACCACAGTTCGGCGACCGTCGGATCGTTCGCGTCACGGCCTGCGGGCTGTCCGAGCCCGGCCAGTCCGCTGCCCATCCAGTGGCCGGGCGACTCGCCCTTTTCCGAGTAGTAATCGGCCAGGCTGGGCTTGCGGTGGGTGTCGTCGGACGCGGCGACCTGGCGAATCAGGTACAGATACCCGTCGCCCGCGCTCAGCTTGTGGAGGCCCATCACTGCGTCATCACCTGGTGCTGAGCCAAAGGCCACCGTTGCCGTTATGCGACAGCCGTTACCGTTTCGTGACCTGAATGCAAGAGGTGTGATGTGTCTGTGGAGGGGTGAGTAGTGATGGAGGTGAGGAAGGGGCTGGGCATGGCGGCAGTGGGATGGCGCGGTAGTGCAGGTGGCAAACGGGGTGGAGGCAGGTAAAGGCGGGGCGGGAACGGTGTAGAGGGAAGTGGGCAAATGAGTGTCGGTGGGAAATCGTAGGTTGGCGGTCATGGTGGAGAAAGTCGGGAAAGCGTCGGTGGAGTAGGTGTTTTACACCCCGCGCTTAGGTTTGGAGGCCGCGCGCTCGCCGCACCGCGGCGTCGAGCTGGGCGGTCTGCCGCGCAGTTTCCTCGGTCCGCTTTCGCGCGGCATTGCGCGCGGCTTCCAGCGCGACGGCCCGAGCGGCGACTCGGCCGGCACTGCCGGCGTCCGGACCGCGCGGCGGCGTGACCTCGGTGGCCTGTCGGGCCCTGGCCACCCGGGCCGCGGCGGCGGCGAGTTCTTCGGCTTCGCGGGCTTCCTCGGCTGCCGCGGGGCGATCGTCGAGGTTGTCGATGCCGTGCCAGGCCAGGATCGCGCCGAGCAGCCCGATCGGCTTGTGCGGTGCACCGGGGATGGTCCGGCCGGTGATGCCGAGCCAGTCGGTGATGAGCTGGTTGAGGTCGCGTGCCGTCCAGCCGTGGCGTGCCGGGGCGGCTAGCAGCGCGGCCCAAGCGTCGGCGGAATGGCGCTGGGCCCACGGCGGGGAGTGGCGATCGGCCCGCCACGATCGCGCCAGGGCTGACCCTCCGGGGTCCGGGCTGGTGCGGCGCTTTGCGCCGCATCCACGGGAGCCCTTGGGCGAGCGCTTTTCGGTAGTGAGTTGAGGTAAAAGCGAGCTTTTACTGGATAAAAGAGACCCTCCGAGGTGGGGTGACATTTTGTGGATAACTCGTGCCAACCAGGTGGAATCGTGCAGCACCCATACCGAGGCCCAGCCGCGGCCGCGGTCACCGACCCGCCAGGAGGCCAGGCGTTCGGTCAGGGTGCGTTGGCGGCCGCGCAGGATCTCGGTGGCCACGCCCAACAGGATCAGGGCTTCGTTGCCGCGCTGGACCTGGCGCTCGGATAGGCCGGTGTCGGCGGCCAGCTGGGCGACGGTGGGCCGGCAGTTGCGGCCGGTGGCGTGATCGGCGTAGCGGGCCCGGGCCGCGGCGATCGTCAGGAGTGCTTTGCGGCCGATGCCGCCGTTGCTCATTCGTGGCCGAATCTGGTTGTAGTGGGCGGCGTAGGCGGTGGCGACGGTGATATGGACCCAGTAGTCGGCGCCACCGGTCCAGCACGGCACACCTTTGTGGGCGCCCTCGGGCAGCTCCAGGTAGACCAGTTCGCTATCGAGCCAGACATGCTCGCGCGGGACGGGTTTTCGGGCCGCACGACGCCGCAGACGGGTGTTGGCGCGCGGCCGGGTACGGATGGCGCCACGGCGGCGTTTCGTGCGGCTAGAGCCGTTGTAGGGGCGCTGGCCATGCTCCCCGACCGTGCGCGGTCTGGCCGGCGATGATCCGCCGGCGGAGCACCCTCGCGCCGAGAGGTCACCAAGCGCCGCGGAACCGTCGTCGTAACGACGAAACATGCCGGCGACGATCACGCGAACACCGGGCGGTCCAAGACCGCGGATGGTCGACGCACTGCGGCCGCTGGAGTCAGCGGGGAATGTGGAACATCACGGCGCGCGTCATCTGGAATCAGATACAGGCATGCGCTACCGTGAGACCTGACCGTCAAGTCAAGATCCCTTCGGGGATGGGTACGGAGACCCGGAGCCGAGCTGGCACTCGACTCGAACCTCCACGACGTGGCCCCGCTAAGGCGGGGCCTTCGTCATGCTGGGGAGGTCTCCATACCGGCTATTGAGATGTCACGTCTGTCCAGCTGTCACACAACCTGCAAAAGGCATGCCGGACCAGGTCTCAGATCGCCAGCGGCAGAACCTCCTTCTCAAACCCTTTGTCGAGTTCACGGACAAGGTTGGGAAAGCCCATGTGTCGGCAGATGATGTCGGCGAGGTAGGTGGATCGCTGCATGCCGAGCCGTTCGTGGTCACGCTCGACGAGCGCCGCGATCGCCAGGGGCAGACGGACTTTCGCGTGCGGGCCGATCGCATCATCGGCGGCGGCCGTTGTGGGGTACCGAGATTCGAACAACAGCTGTTGCGGAAGGTGGCGCATCAAGTCAGGCCGGCCGTAGTGGAAGCACACGATGTCGGTCAGCAGAGCTGACCGATCGATGCCGTGGTCGGCCGCGGCCGCGGCCGCGGCGTTGAGCACTGTGACAGGAAGCGTTGCGGTCATGATGGCTCGTTCACCAAGCGACGG
>NZ_LQPP01000050.1 GCF_002102345.1 Mycolicibacterium peregrinum | reverse complement strand
TCAACAACGACCTCGCCACCGAACGCGACTACCAAGCCTGGCTCGCCGAAGAATACGGACCACCACCACCCTTCTGAGCGGGGTGATCAACCTTCGGCGCGTTCCTTCAGCCGCTGCAGGGTCAGCTGGATGTGCTCGGCGTTGGCGCCGTCGCGGTCGGGCACCCCGGTGGCCAGCCCAGCGACCTTCTTGAACCAGCCCGCACGGCGATCCCAGGTGGACTCGGTCACCGTGCAACCGCCCTCGGTGGCAGTGATGTCGTAGCGCCAGTGCGCCACCGGGAACACCAGAGATTTCACGTCGAAGGCGAACGTCTTGCCGGGCTCGGCGTCGGTGACGGTGCACGTCGTGCTCCAGGCCTTCGAGCCATTCCGGTTGTGACCCTTGAAAACTGACCCGGGAGTGGCCGAACTGCCCTTCTGCCACTCCATCGCATGAGCTTCCTCGGCGAGCGAGGCCAGCGTAGGCAGATCGGTGATGAGTGCGTACACGGCTGCGGGATCGGCAGCGATCGACACAGTGGCTTTCACAGGCGCGGTCATGGGCCGATCGTAGACCCGGGCTACCGGTCGATCATCCGCATCTGGGCCTCGGTGTGATGGTCGCCGGCGGGCGCGGCGAGATTGTCGAGCCGGGACAACTGGTCGGGAGTCAGCGTGACCGCATCCGCCGCGACGTTCTCCTCCAGTCGTTCGACCCGCCTGGTTCCCGGAATCGGCACGATGTCGGGGCCCCGCGACAGCAGCCAGGCCAGCGCGACCTGCCCTGGCGTCGCTCCCGAGGCCTCGGCGATGGTCCGCACCTCGTCGGCCAGCCGCAGATTCACTGCGAAGTTCTCGCCGGTAAACCGGGGGTTGTCCCGGCGGGTGTCGTCGTCGGCGAGGTCGTCGACGGATCGGATCTGGCCGGTGAGGAACCCGCGTCCCAGCGGTGAGTAGGCGACGAAGCCAATACCTTTCTCGCGCAAGATATCCAGGATCCCGTCCTCGGGGTCTCGGGTGAACAACGAGTACTCCGATTGCAGTGCGGCGATCGGGTGGACGGCGTGGGCACGCCGGATGGTCTCGACCCCTACCTCGGACAACCCGATGTGGCGGACCTTGCCCTCGGCGATGAGGTCGGCCAGCACGCCGATGGTCTCCTCGATCGGGGTGGAGCGGTCCAGGCGGTGCTGGTAGTAGAGGTCGATGTGGTCTGTGCCCAGGCGTTGGAGCGACCCCTCCACCGCGGTGCGAATGTTGGCCGGGCTGCTGTCCGCCCCGTCGCGGCCGGTGTGGGAGATCATCCCGAATTTGGTGGCGAGCACGACCTCGTCGCGTCGACCCTTCAGTGCCTGCCCGACCAACACTTCGTTGGCGTACGGGCCGTACACCTCGGCGGTGTCGATGAGTGTGACACCGAGGTCGATGGCCCGGTGGATGGTGCGGATCGACTCGGCGTCGTCACGATCGGCGCTGCCGTAGGCGAAGGACATGCCCATCGTGCCCAGACCGATCCGCGCCACTTCAAGGTCACCCAACCGTGCGGTCTGCAAAGTACCCATCGCCCCAGTCTGCCCGGGAATCGGTGGCCTCGCCGTGGTGTTGTGCCGCATATGACCGAGCGCCAGGTGCTGCAGCCCAGCGCAGCCCACCCCATCACCATTGCCCCGACCGGACGTCGGGTCACCGTCACTGTCGGAGGCGCGATCATCGCGCAGACCGATGCGGCGTTGACCCTGCAGGAGTCGACTTATCCACCTGTGCAATACATTCCCCGCGCCGACGTCGTGTGGGAGACGCTGACCCGTAGCGCCGCCACCACCTACTGTCCCTACAAGGGTGAGGCGAACTATTACCACGTCGGCGACGTCGAGGACGCGGTCTGGACCTACGAGCAGCCGTACCCGGCTGTCGCTGAAATAGCCGATCACCTGGCCTTCTACCCGCAGAAGGCTGACATCGCCCTGGCCTAGTCTGGTGCGGTGCCCTCAACCAGCGTCACGTTCGACGGCCCGGTCAGTCCGGGGCTGACGCTGGCTCCCTGGCGGCGCGGCGGGTACGACCCGACCAACCGGATCAGTGCCGACGGCGCGATCTGGCGGGTAAGCGCGATGAAAACCGGTCCGGTGACCGCACGGATCACCAAGTCGGCCATCGACACCGTGGACTGCGAGGCGTGGGGCCCTGGTGACGCGGAGTTCCTGGACGGTCTTCCGGCGCTGGTGGGTGCCGACGACGACACCGTCGGCTTCGACCCCGTCGAGCCGACCATCGCCGAGGCGCATCGGCGCGTCCCGCACCTGCGTCTCGGGCGCAGCGGCCGGGTGTTGGAGGCGTTGGTACCCGCGATCATCGAGCAGCGGGTCTCGGGCATGGATGCCTGGCGAGCCTGGCGGCGGTTGGTGACGAAGTACGGCGCCCCGGCCCCCGGTCCGGCGCCTGATGGGATGCGGGTGCCACCGACCGCCGACGTGTGGCGACGTATCCCGTCGTGGGAATTCCACCGGGCCAACGTGGACCCGGGCCGGGCGCGCACCATCGTCGGCTGTGCGCAGCGCGCCGATGCCCTCGAGAGGCTCACCGCCGACCGGGCCGTGACGGCGCTGCGCTCGCTGCCCGGTGTCGGCGAGTGGACGGCGGCAGAAACCGTGCAACGCGCCTTCGGCGACGCCGATGCGTTGTCGGTAGGCGACTATCACCTGGCGACGATGGTGGGACGCACCCTGCTCGGCCGGCCGATCGACGATGCGGAGATGGTGGACCTGCTCGAACCGCTGCGCCCACACCGGCAGCGGGCCGTCCGCTTGTTGGAAGCCAGTGGGCTGGCCCACAACCCGCGTTTCGGAGCGCGTCAGGCCATTCCGAACCTGCGCTCGCTCTAGTCCGGGGTGATTGCTCGCCCTGGTTCCCGGGTATCCCGGGGCGGAACCGATCGTGAACCGAAAGGAGCCGCAATGACCTCGTTCACCATTCCCGGCCTTACCGACAAGCAGGGCAACGAAGTGGCCCAGCTTTTGCAGAAGCAGCTCAGCACGTACAACGACCTTCATCTGACGCTGAAGCACGTCCACTGGAACGTCGTCGGTCCGAACTTCATCGGCGTACACGAGATGATCGACCCACAGGTGGCGCTCGTCCGGGCCTACGCCGATGAGGTCGCCGAACGGATTGCTGCACTGGGCAAATCGCCCAAGGGCACGCCGGGGGCCATCATCTCGGACCGTACCTGGGACGACTACTCCGTCGGCCGTGACAACGTGCAAGCCCACCTCGCGGCACTCGACCTCGTCTACAACGGGGTGATCGAGGACACCCGCAAGGCGATCGACAAGTTGGAGAAACTCGATCTTGTCTCGCAGGACGTTCTGATCGACCATGCCGCCGAACTCGAGAAGTTCCAGTGGTTCGTCCGGGCTCACCTGGAGAGCGCCGGGGGCACGCTGGCCCATGAAGGCGCACCCACCGAGCGCGGTGCCGCAGGCAAGGCGCGGCGCAAGAGCGCATAGGCTGCCGCGCTTGACCTCAACAGTTGTTGAGGTGCCAGGCTCGGTGTCATGCCTACCTGGATCTGCACGGGATGCGGTGTGGAACACCCGGATTCCGCCACCGAACCCGCCGAAAGCTGTGTGTTGACCTCGGAGGTCGTCTCGATCGAGGAGCGTGGGGACCTGCCGCCACATGGCACTTGGACGACGCTGGAGGAACTGGCGGCGCAACCGCACCACACCGAACACGTCGATCACGGTCGCGGAGTGCACAGCCTGCGGCGCGTGCCCAAGTTCGCCATCGGGCACCGGTCGTTCGTGGTGCAGACCGCGCACGGGAACCTGCTGTGGGATGCGCCGGGCTACCTGGACGACGAGATCATCGGCCTCGTTCACGGCCTGGGTGGTGTCGACGCTGTCGCTGCCAGCCATCCCCACATGTTCGGGGCGCAACTCAGTTGGAGCAGGGCATTCGGCGGCGTCCCCGTGTATGTGAATGCCCTTGACGCAGAGTGGCTTCCGGCTCCCGATCCGCTGATCAAGCAGTGGACCGAGGAGCTGGAACCGCTGCCCGGCGTACGACTGATCCACGTCGGCGGTCACATGCGGGGCAGTTCGGTGGCGCTGACGGCTGACGGCACGCTGCTGGTCGGAGACACCATCTCCGGCGGACTGGCCCGCAACTGGGTGTCGTTTCAGCGCAACTTTCCCAAGCACGTCCCGCTGTCGGCCGCGGTGGTGCGCCGGATCGTGGATCGGCTCGACGGATACGACTATGACCGGCTCTACACCCTTGGCGGCGACGAGATAGACAGCGCCGCCAAGGATGTAGTGCACCGGTCAGCCGATACTCATATTCGTTGGGTGAGTGGGGAATTCGACCATTTGACCTGATCTAGCGGGTGCGCTCCTGGTCCAGGGTGTCCTCTCGGACCGGGCGCTCGGCCAGCGCCTCCGGGGCGCCGAACAGGAACGAGTAGGCCAGGCCGGCGATGGCCGCACCCACCAGCGGGGCCAGCCAGAACGCCCACAGCTGCGCGGGTGCCCCGTCTCCGTTGAAGAACGCGACCGCCGTGGACCGGGCCGGGTTGACCGAGGTGTTGGAGATCGGGATCGAGATCAGGTGGATCAGAGTGAGGGTGAGTCCGATCGACAGACCGGCGAACCCCTTCGGCGCCCGATCGTCGGTGGAACCGAGGATGACCAGCAGGAACACCGCGGTCAGGATCACCTCGGCCAGCAGCACCGCGACCAGTGAATATCCGCCGGGGGAGTGTTCGCCGTAGCCGTTGGCGGCCATGTTCCCGGTGGCAGACCAACCGTCCTTGCCGCTGGCGATCACATAGATCACCACACCGGCCACCAGACCGCCCACGACCTGCGAAATCCAATACGGCACAACGGCTGCCCACTCGACGCGGCGGGCCAGCGCGGCGCCCAGCGTGACGGCCGGGTTGAAGTGCCCGCCGGAAATGGTGCCGAAGGCGTACACGCCGGTCAGCACCGTCAGGCCGAACGCGAGGGCTACCCCGAGAAACCCGATCCCCACGGAGAAGCCGTCGGAAAGAAACTTCGCGGCGAAAACCGCGCTACCGCAACCGCCCAGGACCAGCCAGAACGTCCCGATGAATTCGGCTGCCAATCGATGTGACATGCTCGGCGTACTCATGGCGAACTCCTCCGTAGATGTGGTTCACCCGGAGGGTTTCACGCCAGTAGCTGATGGCAGAGTTGTTGTTGCCGAATCGATGGCACAGTGAAATTTACGTTGCCGTACCGAAATCACCGGTAAGCGGTCAACCGGGCCACCAGCGCCACCGCGCCGTCATCGCCGATGGCCTGCGCGTCAACCGCTCCTGAGCTGCGTCCAACCCGCAATGTGCGCGCCTCGTAACGTGATTCGTCACCGCCACGGAACTGGCGTAGATAGTTGACCCGTAGCGAAGCCGTCCGCCAGGGCTCGCCGTCGCAGGCGCCGAGAGCCGCGGAGCCGACGAGTTCCAGTGCCGCCGCCGACACTCCGCCGTGCACGATGCCGATGCTGTTGTTGATGACGGGATCGGGCAACTGCCGCAGTACCGCGGTGCTGCCACCGGTCTCGGCGACCTGGACCGACATGCGGTCCTCCAGAGCGGCGGGTGGCGCGCCCTCGGTGGAGTCGGCGGGCCATTCGACGAGGTGCCCCGGCGCGTGGATGTGGAACGACCGCACCGTCGCTGTCCCGATCAACTGGTCTCCGTGGGTGAGCTCGCAGAGCCCCAGTGAACCCGTTCCCTTCGGGCCGAAAGGCCGGGCGGTCGCCAGCACCGGAACCTCCGGTGTGGCTGTGACCAGGTCTATGGCATTCGGGGTGAGCTCGAGGGCCAGTTCGCTGGACACGGTCCACTCGTCTTCGTTGCGGCGAAGGTGGTTGATCAGGCCGCCGACGTGATCGACCAGCATCGCCAGCGGAGCGATGGTCGGCACCCGGGTCAGGGGATTGAGCAGTCCGCCGACGGGGATGGAGGCCACGCAGCGATCCGGGCGCTCTTCAAGGGTCTGTACGCCCATGCGGCCCAACGGGGTATTCAGCGGATAGTGCATCGCCGTCAACAGTTACGCCCACCACGGTAGCCATATACCCCCTAGGGGTATACAGTGGGCGATATGACCACGACCGAACATGCGATGCACGAGCACGAACACACCGGTCATGCGGGACATGCCGGCCACAGCGACCACGTCGCCCAGTTCCGCCGACTGTTCTGGGTCATGGCGGCCATGGCGGTGCCGACCGTGGCCCTCTCGCCGATGTTCGCGATGCTCCTCGGCTATTCGATCCCGGATTTCCCCGGCGCACGTTGGATCTCCCCGGTGCTCGGCACCGTCATGTACGTCTGGGGCGGCCGACCGTTCCTGACCGGTGCCGTCAGTGAGATACGTTCGCGCGCACCGGGAATGATGCTGCTGATTGGTTTGGCGATCAGCGTCGCGTTCATCGCGTCGTGGGGCGCGAGCCTCGGCGTACTGCACCACCAGCTGGACTTCTGGTGGGAACTGGCGCTGCTGATCGTGATCATGCTGCTGGGCCACTGGATCGAGATGCGCTCGTTGGCGCAGACCACCTCCGCGCTGGACTCGCTGGCCGCGCTGCTGCCCGACGAGGCTGAGCGGGTCGAGGGTGACGGCGACGCCGAACAGGTGGTGACCGTGGCCCCGTCGGAACTGCGGGTCGGTGACCTGGTGATCGTCCGGCCCGGGGGCAGCGTCCCCGTAGACGGCCGGATCACCGACGGTGCGGCCGACATGGACGAGTCGATGGTGACGGGTGAGTCGCGGACGGTGCGCCGGAGCGTAGGCGACGACGTCGTCGCGGGCACCGTCGCCACCGACTCCGGTCTCCGGATCCGGGTGACCGCCGTCGGCGACGACACCGCACTGGCCGGCATCCAACGGCTGGTCGGCGAGGCGATGAACTCGTCGTCGCGAGCGCAGCGACTGGCCGACCGGGCCGCGGGCTGGCTGTTCTGGTTCGCCCTGGGATCGGCAGCGCTGACGGCGCTGGCCTGGACCCTGTTCGGCGAACCCGATCAGGCCGTCGTCCGCACCATCACCGTGCTGGTGATCGCGTGCCCGCACGCCCTGGGCCTGGCCATCCCGCTGGTGGTGTCCATCGCGACCGAGCGCGCCGCGCGCGGTGGCGTGCTGATCAAGGACCGGCTGGCGCTGGAAACCATGCGCACCGTCGGGGCGGTCCTGTTCGACAAGACCGGCACGCTGACCAAGGGTGAGCCGGCCGTCACCGCCATGGCGGCGACCGACCGTCCGGACAACGAAGTGCTGGCGCTTGCGGCGGCCGCCGAGGCCGACTCCGAACATCCGCTGGCCCGCGCCATCGTCGACGCGGCCCGGCGCCGCAACCTCGACATTCCACCGGCGAGCGACTTCAGTTCGTCGCCCGCGGTCGGTGTCAGTGCCATGGTCGGTGGGCATCGGGTGCAGGTCGGCGGGCCCGCACTGCTCGACCAGGCCGGGCGCTCCGCGCTGCCCGATACCTCCGGGTGGGACGGCGCCACCGTGCTGCACGTGCTGGTCGACGGGGAAGTGGCCGGCGCGCTGGCGCTGGCCGACAAGGTACGCCCGGAATCCCGGCAGGCTGTCGACGCGCTGCACGGCCTCGGGATCGAAGTGGTGATGATCACCGGCGACGCGGCTCCGGTGGCTTCGGCCGTGGCGGCAGAGTTGGGTATCGACCGGGTCTTCGCCGGTGTGCGGCCCGAAGACAAGGCGGCCAAAGTCGGCGAACTACAGGGGGAAGGTCTGACCGTCGCCATGGTCGGTGACGGCGTCAACGATGCGCCGGCGCTGGCCCAGGCCGACGTCGGTATCGCGATCGGCGCGGGAACCGACGTCGCCATCGCATCGGCAGGCGTCATCCTCGCCAGCTCGGATCCCCGTTCGGTGCTCTCGGTAATCGAGCTTTCCCGGCAGTCGTACCGGAAGATGAAGCAAAACCTTTGGTGGGCAGCGGGTTACAACCTGATCTCGGTGCCGTTGGCCGCGGGAGTGGCGGCTCCGCTGGGCTTTGTAATGCCGATGTCGGTCGGAGCGATACTGATGTCAGCGTCGACGGTTGTCGTGGCACTCAACGCGCAGTCGCTACGTCGTCTCGACCTACGGCCCGAGGCCGGCGTGCGCAGCGTTGCGCGGGCCTCGGGACGGTGATCATGCAATTCTAAGAATCTGACTAAGCTTTCCTGCAAATATTGATTGTTGATATAACGGCACTATAACGGCACAATGTGATGTGTATGGCAAACTAAATTGACGCATGGGGCTACTGCCGGGCCCGACGGGTGCTGAGATGCCCCCGATGGGGTCGGCATGAAACCCTAAGGGCTGCACTGGAATTCGCTGGTTTTTCGATCGGTCGGCAAGCGCGTTCCAAAGCCGCCAAGCAAGTATAGTTAGGCTTGGCTAAGTTGGCATCTGCCACGGTAGTTGCCTTATCGTTTTCTCCACTTATGGCGTGTGGGACATAGCCGTCGTCCAGTGCTGCACGGAGGCGCCCACGCCGAGCCGGCTTCTTCGTAGAAGCGTGTTGAAGGGCAAGGTGGGAATGGCGCCCAGCAAGGTCGGGCTGTACAACCCCGCATATGAACACGATGCGTGTGGTGTGGCAATGGTGGCAGACATCCATGGTCGCCGCAGCCGGGACATCGTGGACAAGGCGATCACAGCACTGGTGAATCTGGAGCACCGCGGTGCCCAGGGCGCAGAACCGAACACCGGCGACGGCGCAGGCATCCTGCTGCAGGTCCCGGATTCGTTCCTGCGCGAGGTCTGCAAGGACCTGGGCTTCGAACTCCCCGCAGAGGGCAGCTACGCCACCGGCATCGCCTTCCTGCCGCAGTCGTCGCGTGACGCGTCGTCGGCAGCCGAGGCCGTGGAGAAGATCGTCGAGGCCGAGGGCCTGACGGTGCTCGGCTGGCGCGAGGTGCCGACCGACGACTCGTCGCTGGGCGCACTGGCGCGCGACGCCATGCCGACCTTCCGGCAGCTGTTCATCGGCGGCGCCTCCGGCATGGACCTGGAGCGCAAGGCCTACGTCGTGCGCAAGCGCGCCGAACACGAGCTGGGCACCAAGGGCCCGGGCCAGGACGGCCCCGGTCGCGAGACGGTGTACTTCCCGAGCCTGTCCGGTCAGACCTTCGTCTACAAGGGCATGCTGACCACGCCGCAGCTCAAGGCGTTCTACCTGGACCTGCAGGACGAGCGGATGACCAGCGCGCTGGGCATCGTGCACTCCCGCTTCTCCACCAACACGTTCCCGTCCTGGCCGCTGGCCCACCCGTTCCGGCGGATCGCCCACAACGGCGAGATCAACACCGTCACCGGTAACGAGAACTGGATGCGCGCCCGTGAGGCGCTGATCCGCACCGATGTGTTCGGCACCGACGGGCTCGACAAGATCGTGCCCGTCTGTACCCCCGGGGCATCGGACACCGCACGTTTCGACGAGGTGCTCGAGCTGTTGCACCTCGGTGGCCGCAGCCTGCCGCACGCGGTGCTCATGATGATCCCCGAGGCGTGGGAACGCCACGAGTCGATGGATCCCGCCCGCCGTGCCTTCTACGAGTTCCACGACTCCCTCATGGAGCCCTGGGACGGACCGGCATCGGTGTGCTTCACCGACGGCACCGTCATCGGCGCCGTGCTCGATCGCAACGGTCTGCGCCCCTCGCGCATCTGGGTGACCGACGACGGCCTCGTCGTGATGGCGTCCGAGGCCGGCGTGCTGCCGCTCGACCCGTCCACCGTCGTCAAGAAGCTGCGCCTGCAGCCCGGCCGGATGTTCCTGGTGGACACCGCCCAGGGCCGCATCGTCTCCGACGAGGAGATCAAGGCTCAGCTGGCCAGCGAGCAGCCTTACGAGGAGTGGATCGAGGCGGGCCTGTTCCCGCTCGACGAGCTGCCGCCGGGTGACTACGTCCGGATGCCGCACCACCGTGTGGTGCTGCGCCAGCAGATCTTCGGGTACACCTACGAGGAGCTGAACCTGCTGGTCGCGCCCATGGCGCGCACCGGTGCCGAGGCGCTCGGTTCGATGGGCACCGACACGCCGGTCGCCATCCTCTCGGCCCGGCCGCGGATGCTGTTCGACTACTTCCAGCAGCTGTTCGCGCAGGTCACCAACCCGCCGCTGGACGCCATCCGGGAAGAGGTGGTCACCAGCCTGCAGGGCGTGATCGGGCCCGAGGGTGACCTGCTCAACCCGGGTCCCGAATCGTGCCGGCAGATCGTGCTCTCGCAGCCGATCCTGCGCAACGCCGATCTGTCCAAGCTGATCTGCGTCGACCCCGACCACGAGGTCCGGGGCCACAAGCACGGCATGCGCGCCGCGGTGATCCGCTGCCTCTACCCGGTCAACCGGGGCGGCCAGGGCCTCAAAGAGGCGCTGGACAACGTCCGCGCCAAGGTGTCGGAAGCCATCCGCGAGGGCGCCCGCATCATCGTGCTCTCCGACCGCGAATCCAACGAGACCATGGCGCCGATCCCGTCGCTGCTGTCCGTGGCGGCGGTGCATCACCACCTGGTCCGCGAGCGCACCCGCACCAAGGTCGGCCTGGTGGTCGAGGCCGGTGATGCCCGCGAGGTGCACCACATGGCCATGCTCTGCGGCTTCGGTGCCGCCGCGGTCAACCCGTACATGGCCTTCGAGTCGATCGAGGACATGGTCGACCGGGGCGTGATCGCCGACATCAGCAGTGACAAGGCCAAGGCCAACTACGTCAAGGCCGCAGGCAAGGGCGTGCTGAAGGTGATGTCCAAGATGGGCATCTCCACCCTGGCCTCCTACACCGGTGCGCAGCTGTTCCAGGCGATCGGCATCTCCCAGGGAGTGCTCGACCAGTACTTCACCGGGCTGAGCTGCCCGGTCGGCGGCATCGAGCTCGACGACATCGCTGCTGACGTCGCCGCCCGCCACGCGCTGGCCTACCTGGACCGTCCCGACGAGCGCGCCCACCGCGAGCTCGAGGTCGGCGGCGAGTACCAGTGGCGCCGCGAGGGCGAGTACCACCTGTTCAACCCGGACACGGTGTTCAAACTCCAACATTCGACTCGGACCGGTCAGTACTCGATCTTCAAGGAGTACACCGCCCTGGTCGACGACCAGAGTGAGCGGATGGCCTCGCTGCGCGGTCTGCTGAAGTTCCGTGACGGTGTCCGCCAGCCGATCTCGATCGACGAGGTCGAGCCGGCCTCCGAGATCGTCAAGCGCTTCTCCACCGGTGCCATGAGCTACGGCTCGATCTCGGCCGAGGCACACGAGACGCTCGCCATCGCGATGAACCGCCTTGGTGGACGGTCGAACTCGGGTGAGGGCGGCGAGAGCGTGCACCGCTTCGAGCCGGAAGAGAACGGCGACTGGCGCCGCAGTGCCATCAAGCAGGTGGCCTCCGGCCGGTTCGGTGTCACCAGCCACTACCTGACCAACTGCTCTGACATCCAGATCAAGATGGCCCAGGGTGCGAAGCCTGGTGAGGGCGGCCAGCTTCCGGGGCACAAGGTCTACCCGTGGGTGGCCGAGGTGCGGCACTCGACGCCGGGTGTCGGCCTCATCTCGCCACCGCCGCACCACGACATCTACTCGATCGAGGATCTGGCGCAGCTGATCCACGATCTGAAGAACGCCAACCCCAGCGCTCGCGTGCACGTGAAGCTGGTGTCCGAGAACGGCGTCGGCACAGTCGCCGCAGGTGTCTCCAAGGCCCACGCCGACGTCGTGCTGATCTCCGGCCACGACGGCGGCACCGGAGCCACCCCGCTCACCTCGATGAAGCACGCCGGTGCACCGTGGGAGCTGGGCCTGGCCGAGACGCAGCAGACCCTGCTGCTCAACGGCCTGCGCGACCGCATCGTGGTCCAGGTCGACGGCCAGCTCAAGACCGGCCGCGACGTCGTGGTCGCCGCACTGCTCGGTGCCGAGGAATTCGGTTTCGCCACAGCGCCGCTGGTGGTCTCGGGCTGCATCATGATGCGCGTCTGCCACCTCGACACCTGCCCGGTGGGTGTGGCCACCCAGAACCCGGTGCTGCGTGAGCGGTTCAACGGCAAGCCCGAGTTCGTCGAGAACTTCTTCATGTTCATCGCCGAAGAAGTCCGGGAACTCATGGCGCAGTTGGGCTTCCGTACCGTCAACGAGATGGTCGGCCAGGTCGGCGCCCTGGACACCACCCAGGCCGCCGAGCACTGGAAGGCCCACAAGCTGGATCTGACGCCCGTGCTCTACGAACCTGAGTCGGCGTTCATGAACCAGGACCTGTACTGCAGCTCGCGACAGGACCACGGTCTGGACAAGGCGCTCGATCAGCAGCTGATCACCCAGAGTCGCGAGGCCCTGGATTCCGCTTCGCCCGTCCGATTCTCGACAAAGATCACCAACGTCAACCGCACCGTGGGCACCATGCTCGGCCACGAGGTCACCAAGACCTATGGCGGGCAGGGCCTTCCGGACGGCACGATCGACATCACGTTCGACGGCTCCGCAGGCAACAGTTTCGGCGCGTTCGTCCCCAAGGGCATCACGCTGCGGGTCTACGGCGACGCCAACGACTACGTCGGCAAGGGCCTGTCGGGCGGCCGGATCGTGGTCCGTCCCGCCGAAGAGGCGCCGGCTGACTTCGCCGCCGAGGACAACATCATCGCCGGCAACGTCGTGCTGTTCGGTGCCACCAGCGGCGAGGCGTTCCTGCGCGGCCAGGTCGGTGAGCGGTTCGCGGTCCGTAACTCCGGCGCCCACGCGGTCGTCGAGGGTGTGGGTGACCATGGCTGTGAATACATGACCGGCGGCAAGGTCGTCATCCTCGGACCCACCGGCCGCAACTTCGCGGCGGGCATGTCCGGCGGTGTCGCCTACGTCTACGACCCGGCCGGCGTGCTGGGCGAGAACCTGAACACCGAGATGGTGGAGCTGGAGGCCTTGGAGGCCTCCGACGCGGAAGACACAGTATGGTTGCGCGACTTCATCACCGTCCACGTCGACGCAACCGATTCGGCTGTGGGACAACGGGTCCTGTCTGATTGGGTTAACGAGTTGAAGAACTTTGTGAAGGTCATGCCGCGCGACTACAAGCGCGTGCTGGCCGCCATCGCCGCCGCCGAACAGGCCGGCGAGAACGTCAACGAGGCGATCATGGCGGCCGCCAATGGCTGATCCGCGCGGTTTCCTCAAGCACACCTCGAAGGAACTCCCGACCCGCAGGCCGGTTCCGCTGCGTCTGAAGGACTGGAAAGAGGTCTACGAGGACTTCTCCCACGACAAGCTGCGGGACCAGGCATCACGATGCATGGACTGCGGTATCCCGTTCTGCCACAACGGCTGCCCGCTGGGGAACCTGATCCCCGAGTGGAACGACCTGGTCTACAAGGACCGGTGGCGCGACGGGATCGAGCGGCTGCACGCCACCAACAACTTCCCGGAGTTCACCGGACGGCTGTGCCCCGCCCCGTGTGAGGCGTCCTGTGTCCTTGGCATCAACCAGGATCCGGTGACCATCAAGCAGGTCGAGGTCGAGCTGATCGACAACGCCTTCGACCAGGGCTGGGTCGTCCCGAAGATGCCCGACGTGCAGACCGGCAAGAAGGTCGCCGTCGTCGGGTCCGGACCGGCCGGACTGGCCGCCGCCCAGCAGCTCACGCGGGCCGGCCACACCGTCACGGTGTTCGAGCGCGCCGACCGCATCGGCGGACTGCTGCGCTACGGCATCCCCGAATTCAAGATGGAAAAGCGCCACATCGACCGGCGTCTGGAGCAGATGGCGGCCGAAGGCACCCAGTTCCGGCCGGGCGTCAACGTCGGCGTCGACATCACCGTCGCGCAGCTACGGCTGAACTACGACGCGGTCGTGCTGGCCGGCGGTGCCACCGCCTGGCGTGATCTGCCGATCCCGGGTCGCGAGCTCGACGGGATCCACCAGGCCATGGAATTCCTGCCATGGGCCAACCGATTTGCCTCGGGCGACTTGGATGTTTCAGTCCTCGACGAGAACGGCCAGCCGCCGATCACCGCCAAGGACAAGCACGTCATCATCATCGGCGGTGGCGACACCGGAGCGGACTGCCTGGGAACCTCGCACCGGCAGGGTGCGGCCAGCATCCACCAGTTCGAGATCATGCCGCGCCCGCCGGAGACCCGCGCGGACTCGACCCCGTGGCCGACCTACCCGCTGATGTTCCGGGTGTCCTCGGCCCACGAAGAGGGCGGCGAGCGCGTGTTCTCGGTCAACACCGAGGAATTCACCGGCGCCGACGGTCGTGTCACCGGCCTGCGCGCGCACGAGGTCAAGATGAATGCCGGCAAGTTCGAGAAGGTCGAAGGGACCGACTTCGAGCTCAAGGCCGACCTGGTGCTGCTCGCCATGGGCTTCGTCGGACCGGAGAAGGAAGGCCTGCTGAGCAAGCTCGGTGTCGAGCTGACCGACCGTGGCAACGTCTCCCGCGACGAGAACTTCCAGAGCTCGGTGCCCGGCGTCTTCGTCGCCGGTGACATGGGCCGTGGACAGTCGCTGATCGTGTGGGCGATTGCCGAGGGCCGGGCCGCCGCCGCTGGTGTCGACCGCTACCTCATGGGCAAGACCGCTCTGCCGGTGGTGATCAAGCCGACGGCAGCGCCGCAGCGCTAGGTTTCCGCGTTTCGACTCGCCAACCGGGGGGTGGAGAGGTGAGGCTGCGACGTCGCGTCGTCGTAGGTGCAGTAGTTGTGGCTGTCCTGGCGGTGGTGGTGCACAACCACCTGGTGCCGTTCGGGACCCATTTCTTCGGGTTGACCGAGAACAACTTCGACCTCGACACCTACCGCGCCGGCGTGCACGCTTCCTGGGACGGCAGGAGCCTCTACCAGGAACCGGCGCTGCGTGGCGCCTGGTTCGTCTACCCGCCGTTCGCGACCTTCGTCCTGGCACCGTTCGCCCGGCTCGGTTTCGACGTCGCCAAGTACGTTCTGCTGGCGCTCTCGATCTGCTTGTTGGCGCTCATCGCGTGGCGGATCGTGCGACTGGCCGGAATCCGCGCCGATCCGCGGCTCGGCGTGATGAGCGCAGCGCTCGCGGTGATCGCCGTGGATGTCGAACCGGTGCAGGCCACGCTGTGGTGGGGACAGATCAATGTCCTGCTCATGGCGATAGTGGTGCTCGACCTGCTGCGACCGGATCAGTCCCGATGGCGGGGGATCGGGCTGGGTGTCGCCGCCGGCATCAAGCTCACCCCGTTGGTGTTCCTCCCGTACCTGTTGCTCACCCGGCAGTGGCGGGCCTCGGCCACGGCCGCGATCACCTTTGTCGCGACGGCGGCGCTCACCTGGCCACTGCTGCCGAAAGACAGCGCCTGGTTCTGGACTCACCTCGGCGACACCGCCCACATCAGCTCGATCGATCACCTGGCCAACCAGTCGATCAACGGATTTCTGGCCCGGTACTTCGCGCCGAACCCGCGGCCGGAGTGGCTGTGGATCGTGGTGAGCCTGCTGGTACTCGCGGCGTGCATGGCCATCGCGGCGTGGGCGCACCGACGAGGCGAACGAGCACTGGCCGTGGTGCTGGTGGGCTTGACCGGTTGCGCGGTGTCGCCGTTCAGTTGGGCGGCGCACTGGGTGTGGTTCGCCCCCGCGATCTTCTGGCTCGTCGCGAAGGCGTGTACGACGCAGGGGCGGTGGGCCCGTGGCTGGGCGTACCGGGCTGCCGGGCTGCTCGCCTTGACCTTCATGTGGACGCTGCACCGGCCAGGCCGCAGTCACACCACCATGTACTTCAGCGGGGTGTACTGGAATTTCCTGGACCTGCGGCGCTTCTGGACCGGCCAGCTCGCCAGCGGGTGGTATCCACTGGTGTTCGGATGCTTCGTGATCGCGGCGGTCAGTTGGTTGCGGCTGAGCACGCCGCCGGAGCCGGACGATCCCGACGAGATCGCCATGACCTCGGACGACCTCGACGACTACCCGCCGGAGTTCCTCGACGAGGAGCTGGCGCGGGCCCAATAAGGCAAGGTTGAGAGATTCCTTAATTAACTGTTGTGTCCTGCATCACACCATGCGCAGGCCTTGACCAGCGTCGAAATGTGATCCGCATCTCGAAAAGTCGCCACTTCAGCGCATCAAACGCCCCAATAGTCTCATTAGAAACATCTGATCTTTTTGCGGCGTGCCTTGCCCAGTTTGCCGGAAGCCGGGTATTTAATGACGTGGTGAGAGTGCTGCGGTAACGTAGAACTACGGGTACAGCAACCAGTAATTCGCAGGAGTGATCACCGTGTACATCAATCCGATCAGTCGGTCACGGATGGGTCGTATTGCCTGGTCATTGTTCCGTCATCCGATGAAGAGCCGGGAGTTCCCGGCCAAGAACGAGCGCCTGGCCACGGCAGACGAGCTACTTCGCTTCGGGGTTTGACGGGTATCCGGTCTCGATAGCTGAACGCCCTCGAATCGACGCAAAAGCGCCGATCCGAGGGCGTAGCCGTATCTGTCAGGCGGTGAGCTGGCCCGAGTCCCTGATCGCCTCGGCCAACGGTTCCAGCACGGCCGGATCGTAGGGCGGCGGCAGGTAGATGATCGCCAGATCCAGGCCCTCGGCGCCCAGCGCTGCGGCCTCGTCGACCACCTTCGCGACATCGTGGTCCGCACCGAGGCGCACGTGCGCCGACAGGGTGATCTCCTTGGGGTCGCGGCCGAGATCGGCGCAGTGCGCAGCCAGCACATCGCGCTTGCGCGCGAACTCCTCGGGCGGACCGCCGACAAAGTTCCAGTGATCGGCGTACTTCGCGGTGATGCGCAACGTCCGCTTCTCGCCACTGCCGCCGATGCAGAACGGCGGGTGCGGCTGCTGCGGGCCCTTGGGCTCGTTGCGGGCATCCTTGAGTTGGTAGAACTTGCCGTCGAACGTCGTCGTGTCCTGTGTCAGTAGTCCTTTCAGGACCTCGCAGGCCTCCTCGAACCGGTCGAAGCGTTCCTTGATCGAGCCCAACTCGATTCCGTAGGCACCTGATTCCTCCTCGTTCCAGCCGGCGCCGATGCCGAGCTCGAGGCGACCGTTGGAGACGATGTCGAGTGCTGACGCCATATTCGCCAGCACGGCGGGATGGCGGTAGTGGATACCGGTGACGAGCACGCCGACACGCAACCGCTCAGTGGCCTGGGCCAGCGCGGTCAGAGTCGTCCAACCCTCGAGGCAGGGGCCGGACGAGTCGGAGAAGATCGGATAGAAGTGATCGAACGTCCAGCCGGATTCGAAGACGTCGATGGTGTCGGCCGCTTTCCAGATGGCAAGCATGTCGGCCCAGGTGGTGTTCTGCGGGGATGTTTTGAAGGCGAAGCGCACGCCTTCAGAAACTAGCCCTGTCGCGGCATTCATTCCGGATGAACCGGTCCGTGCTGATTCCGTATCTTCGGTGCCATTCTGACGCTGCAATCGGTAGTCTCGGGCACGGAAATATGCGGAATCACGCGATCAGACCATCTGGGAGTAGACATGAGCGAGTACGCAGTCACCGATCCGGCGACCGCAAAGGTGGTCGCCACCTACCCGACCTCGACCGACGCCGAGATCGAGGCCGCAATCGAAGCTGCCGCCAAGACCGGCCGCACCTGGGCACGCACCACCACAGTGGCCGAGCGGGCCGCGCTCATCGGTAAGGTCGCCGCCCTGCACGAACAGCGTCGCGAGCAGCTCGCCGACGTCATCGTCCGCGAGATGGGCAAGCCGCGCGACCAGGCCCTGGGCGAGGTCGACTTCAGCGCCGCCATCTACCAGTACTACGCCGACAACGCCGAGAAGTTCCTCGCCGACGAGGAGATCGCCCTGCTCGAGGGCGAGGGCAACGCGGTGGTCAAGCGAGGTCCGGTCGGTGTGCTGCTCGGGATCATGCCGTGGAACTACCCCTACTACCAGGTCGCCCGATTCGCCGGCCCAAACCTGATCGTGGGCAACACAATTCTGCTCAAGCACGCTCCGCAGTGCCCCGAATCCGCCGAACTGCTGCAGCTGATCTTCCTGGAGGCCGGGCTCCCGCAAGGCGCCTACGTCGACATCCGTGCCACCAACGACCAGGTCGCCGAGATCATCGCCGACCCCCGGGTGGCCGCGGTGTCGCTGACGGGTTCCGAACGCGCCGGTGCGGCAGTGGCCGAGATCGCCGGTCGCAACCTCAAGAAGTGCGTGCTGGAACTCGGCGGGTCCGACCCATTCATCCTGCTGTCAACCGACGATCTCGACGCGACGGTGGAAGCCGCCGTCGAGGGCCGGATGGAGAACACCGGGCAGGCCTGCAACGCCGCCAAGCGGTTCATCGTCGCGGAGGACATCTACGACGACTTCCTGACCAAGTTCACCGAGAAGCTGCTGGCGGCCGCCGACGGCATCGCCCCGCTGTCCTCGGAACTGGCCGCCGAGAGGCTCGAGCAACAGGTCAAGGCCGCCGTCGCGCAGGGCGCCGAGCTCAAGTCGGCAGGTGAGCGCCGCGGCGCCTTCTACCCACCGGCCGTACTCACCGGAGTCACCGAGGACAACGACGCCTACCGCCAGGAGCTCTTCGGCCCGGTGGCCGTGGTGTACAAGGCGGGTTCGGAAGACGAGGCCGTCGAGATCGCCAACGACACCCCGTTCGGATTGGGCTCCTACGTCTTCACCACCGACGCCGATCAGGCCGCGCGCGTGGCCGACCGGATCGACGCGGGCATGGTGTTCGTCAACGCGGTCGGTGCCGAAGGGGCCGAGCTGCCGTTCGGCGGCATCAAGCGGTCCGGTTTCGGGCGCGAGCTCGGCAGGTTCGGCATGGACGAGTTCGTGAACAAGAAGCTGATCCGTACGGTCACCTAGCGCTGACGTGCGTTCGCGCATGTGCGATCGCGTCGTCCAGCGAATCGAGCAGGTGATTCTCGTGCCGCAGTGACTCGAACACGCCGACGTTGGCCAACAACTCGGCGTGTTCGGGTCGGACACCCTTGATGATCACCGTGATCCCGCGCGACTCCAGTTCGGAGGCGATCTCCGCGAGGGTGTGCGCGCCCGTGGCGTCGAGCATGCCGAGTTGCGACATCCGGATGATCACGACGGAAGTGTGTGGATGTTCGGCGTCCACGATCGCGCTCGAAATACGTTCGGCGGCACCGAAGAACATCGCACCGTCGAGCCGCAACAGCGCTATCTCGTCGTCGCCGGGCAGCTGCGGACCGGGAAGCTCCTCTCGAACCACGCTGCTGCGCCGCGCCACCGAACGCAACGCGAAGAACGCGGCGACGACGATGCCGATCTCGACCGCCTCGATCAGGTCGAAGCACACGGTCACCACCGCGGTCAGCACGAAAGTCAGCGCATCGGAACGGGTGGAGCGCAAGATCTTTCGCACTGTCCCCGCCGAGATCATCCGGAACGACGTCACCATCAGCACTCCGGCCAGCGCGGCGAGCGGAATGGTCGAGACCGGTCCGGTCGCCAGATAGACCACACCGAGCAGCACCAGTGAGTGCACGATCGTCGCGACGCGCGTTCGGGCGCCGGCCCGGACGTTGACCGCGGTGCGGGCGATCGCGCCCGTTGCGGGCATGCCGCCGAAAACACCCGAAGCCACTGACGCCAAACCCTGCCCGACCAACTCGCGGTCGGGGTCGTACGGTCCGGTCGGTGACATGGTGGCCGCAACCCGCGCCGAGAGCAGCGATTCGATGGCCGACAGCGCGGCGATGGCCAGTGCCGCGCCGAGCAGGGTGCGCAAGGCGCCCAGGTCGGCGTGGGGGAGCACCGGGGTGGGCAGATGCGAGGGCAGCTGACCGATCGCGGCCACCGGGATGTGGAGGATGCTGACCAGCACGGTGACCACGATGACCGCTGTCAACGACTCGGGGATGGCGCGATGCACGCGCGGAAGCGCGAACATCAGGAGCGCGACAACCCCAACCACCCCAAGGGTTTTCGCCGCAGCGGTCCATTCCGCCTGGGCGATCACCGTGATCGCGGCGGGCAACGTGCGCTCACCGGCGGGCGCCTGCTGGGCGAATGCGGCAGGGACCTGCTGCAGGAAGATGATCATCGCGATGCCCAGGGTGAATCCCTCGATCACCGGCCACGGGATGAACGTCACCGCCCGGCCCAACCCGGTGACACCGGCGGCCAGCACCACCAGTCCCGCCACCACCGTCACCAGTGCGATGCTGCCGAGTCCGTGTTGCGCGACGATCGGCGCGAGGACCACCGCCATCGCCCCCGTCGGACCGGACACCTGCACGTGCGAACCGCCGAACACGGCCGCGACCAGGCCCGCGACCACTGCCGTGACCAGCCCGGCGGCGGCTCCCACACCCGAGCTGATCCCGAAAGCCAGCGCCAACGGCAGTGCCACCACGCCGACCGTCACCCCGGCGAGGACGTCGCGGCGCCACGAGCGCGGCAGTTCGGTGTAGTCGCCGCGATTGGGCAGTAGCCGAGACATGGCAGGACCTGACGAATTGATGGATTGAAGAATTTCGCAATCCACTGTAGGGCTGCCCGTCATACGGCGCAAATGCACGTCCCGATGCGGGCACACTGGAGGTATGAACGGCGTCCTGTACTTCGACGGCAACTGCGGCATGTGTACCCGCAGCGTGAACGCCCTGACGAGCCGGCAGCGCACCGGCGATCTGCGGACCGCGCCATTCCAGGCCGCCGGCACCGCTGACCGGCTCGGCGTGCCGGCCGATCAGATGCTCGAAGCGGCGTGGTGGCAGGACTCCTCGGGCGAGGTGTACCGCGGCGCCGAAGCCATCAACGCCGCCGTCTCGGCCGGGTTCGGCACCCGGATTCCGTTGCGCGTGTACCGGGTGCCGGGGGTGCGTCAACTGCAGAACGCGATCTACCGCTGGGTCGCGACACATCGCTACCGGTTCCCGGGCACCACGCCGCACTGCGCGGCGCAGCCGGGGGACTGCTGAGCGGTGCCCATGGACCCGGTGACCGCACTACGTCAGATCGCCTACTACAAGGATCGCGCCCGGGAAGACCCGCGGCGGGTGATGGCCTACCGCAATGCCGCCGACATCGTCGAGTCGCTGTCCGATGCACAACGGGAACGCCTCGGCGCGACGAACAGTTGGCAGTCGTTGCCAGGCGTGGGGCCCAAGACGGCGAAGGTGATCGCCCAGGCCTGGGCCGGCCGGGAGCCCGACACCCTCGTCGAATTACGTGAGGCGGCTGTCGATCTCGGGGGCGGCGAGGTGCGGGCCGCGCTCCGGGGCGACCTGCACGTGCACTCCAACTGGTCGGACGGATCCGCCCCGATCGAGGAGATGATGCTGGCCGCCCGCGACCTCGGACACGAGTACTGCGCACTGACCGACCACTCGCCACGGCTCAAGATCGCCAACGGGCTGTCCCCCGACCGGCTACGCGAGCAGCTCGACGTCATCGAAGAGTTACGCGAGGTTGTGGCCCCGCTGCGGATCCTGACCGGGATCGAAGTCGACATCCTCGAAGACGGATCGCTGGACCAGGAACCCGAACTGCTGGAACGCCTGGATGTGGTGGTGGCCAGCGTGCACTCCAAACTGGCGATGGATTCCACTGCCATGACCCGGCGCATGATCAAGGCCGTCTCGAATCCGCACACAGATGTTCTGGGGCACTGCACCGGCCGCCTGGTCACCGGCGGGCGCGGCATGCGGCCCGAGTCGAAATTCGATGCCGAGAAAGTCTTCACGGCCTGCCTCGAACACGGCACGGCCGTCGAGATCAATTCCCGTCCCGAGCGGCGTGACCCGCCGACCCGGCTGCTGACGATGGCGCTGGAGATCGGCTGCCTGTTCAGCATCGACACCGATTCGCATGCGCCCGGCCAGCTCGACTTCCTCGGCTACGGGGCCCAGCGGGCCCTCGATGCGGAGGTGCCGATCGAGCGCATCGTCAACACCTGGACCGCCGACGAACTCCTGGAGTGGACCTCAGGGGGCTGAGGTGAACGGATTGTGTTCGGCGATCAGCTTTTCCATCCTGGCCTCGTCGAGCCGCACCCGGATCGTGGTGGCTTCCTGCTGATCGCGGATGACCTTGGCCAGGGTGAACGAGCTCGTCACGAGGAACAGAACCGTCATCGCCAGGAACAGGCGCTGCCACAGGTCCAAGGGCAGGAACAGGACTCCGCCGAGCAGACCGAGAAAACTGGCCCCGAAAGCGATGGCGGCCTGGAGGAAGAATGCGGCGGTGACCCTGGATGAGTCGTTCAATGCGTTCATGTTTCGCAGCTTGTCGTAGTCCGGGGTGCTGCGGATGGGGGACATTACTCAGATTTCATGATGGGTTCCGCTGCCACGGCCGCCTTGCGCAATGCAGGTGACCGGCGGTATTCGACGGGCTCGTAAACTCACGCGATGCACGCGGAACTCGGCATCGACACCGTCATCACCCTGCTCGCCGCCGGCCTGATCTTCCTGCTGGCCCTGGTGCTCGGGGTGTGGAAGTACCGGCAGATGGCCACCAGCGAGAACCACCTGGCCCACCCGTACGTCGACATCGCTCACCGGGCCGCGCTGCTGTACTCCTTCGCCACGCTGCTGGTGGCGGTCTTCGTCGAACTCAGCGCCTGGCCCACGTGGGTGAACCTCACCGCAGCCATGGTGCTCGTGTTGTTCTTCGTCGTCGCCATCGCCGCCTACATCGAGCACGGTGCCAAGCGCGACACCACCAACCAGTTCGAGAAGCCCACCGCATCACTGCACGCCGGGATGTTCGCTCTCATCGCCGGCGAGATCGGTGGGTTCGCCGTGCTACTCGCGGGATTCATTGCCGGACAGTTCTTCTAGTACGCGCAACTCTTCTAGTAGGGCAATGTCGGCATCTCCAGGCCGGGATCACGTCCGACCAGCACACCGCGGGTCAGCATCGCGTTACCGAACCGCTGCCGCACCTCATCGATGGCGCCGTCGATCGCGACCGGATCGGGTTCCGAGTCGAAAGGCAGCTCCAACTGCTGGCTGCCCTGGTGGTCGATGTTGGACACCGCGAACCCGACCAGGGTGAGCCCGCGCTCGGCGATCACGGGAGCTGCGGCCGTCACCAGTGCGCGGGCCGCGGCCAGGATCGCGTCGGTCGATGCGGTGGCCCGGGGCAGGGTGTGGGAGCGGGTGGCCCGGCCGAAATCATCGAAGCGCAAACGTAATACGACGGTGCGGCCGGTCCGGCCGGCTCCGCGCATCCTGCGGGTGATGCGGTCGACGAGGTTGACCACCACGACATCCACCTCCGCGGCCGACATCGTATTGCCGCGCCGGCCGAGTGCGCGTTGGGCACCGACCGAACTGCGCCGGACCCCCGTCGTCACCCGGCGCCGGTCGATGTTGCGCGACAACGCATACAGCTGTCGCGCCATCGCACCGCCGACCATGGGCCGCAGGGCCGACTCTGGCAACTCGGCCACATCGGCGACGGTCTCGATCCCGTGGGCGTGGAGCTTCTCGGCCGTCTTGGCGCCCACACCCCACAGTCGGCGCACCGGCAACGGATGCAGGAACGCCAGTTCGCGATCGGGCGGGACCAACAGCAGGCCGTCCGGTTTGGCCACCTGGCTGGCCACCTTGGCCAGGAATTTGGTGCGTGCGATGCCGACGGTGATGGGCAGGCCCACCTGCTCGCTGACCTGCTCGCGCAGCCGTCGGGCGATCTCCACTGGCGTGCCCGATACCCGCCCCAGTCCGGACACGTCGAGAAACGCCTCGTCCACCGACAGCGGTTCGACCACCGGCGTGGTGTCGTGGAAGACCTCGAACACGTGTCCGCTGGCCTCCGAATACGCCGACATCCGTGGCGGCACGACGATGGCTTGCGGGCACAGCGTCCGGGCCTGACCACCGCTCATCGCCGTGCGGACCCCGAACGCCTTGGCCTCGTAACTGGCGGCCAGCACCACGCCGCCGCCGACGATCACCGGACGGCCACGCAGCGCCGGATCATCGCGCTGCTCGACCGATGCGTAGAACGAGTCGAGATCAGCGTGCAGGATAGCGGCCTGCGGAGCAGGCGATTGAGCCTGAGCCTGCGCGGCAACGGTACGTGGGCCCGACACGAACATATGTTCGCATAGATGGCGGACGGGTTAGAGGGCCCGGCCGTAGATGCTGGTCAGCCAGATGTGGGCGAGGGTATCGACCACCTTGTCGAAGGCGACCGCAGGCTGTTCGGCGCCCAGAGCCGCCATGATGGTGCGCTCATTCATCAGGTTGAGCGACGTCGCCAGGTCCATCGCGGGGATGGTGTCCGGGGCGGCGCCGCGCTCGCGCTCGGCGGCGATCAGGGCGGCGGTGAGATTGATCCACTTCTGCATGAGCCCGGACCAGAACACGCGGAATTCCGGGCTGCTGTTGAGTGCCTCGGTGCCTGCACGTGCGGTGGCCGGGTGCGACCCGAACGAGCTCACGAAGATCTCGATCCCGTGCCGGATCGCCCGCTTGGGATCGGTGGGCATGTCCTCAAGAGCGCTGTCGAAACCGGTGTCCGCCCGCTTGATCAGCGGGTCGATCAGCGACAGCAGGACCGCTTCCTTCGAGGAGAAGTAGAAGTAGAACGTCGGCCGGGAGATCCCGGCGCCTTTGGCCAGGTCATCGACCGATATGTCGGCGAACTTCTTGGTCTCCAGCAGCTGTCGGGCGGTCTCGAGGATGGCCGCCTCACGGTCGTCGCCCGATGGTCGGGCGGCGCGGCGACCCCGCGGGGTGCGCGTCGTTCCGGAGGTGGTCACACCCAGCACCCTAACACCGCGTTGAATTTATCAACAGACTGTTGACCGACTCAACACCGTGTTGATACCGTCGGTCCCATGAACGAACACTTCGATGTTGTGATCGTCGGCGCCGGCATCTCCGGCATCAGCACGGCCTGGCATCTGCAGGACCGTTGCCCCACCAAGAGCTACGTGATGCTCGAGCGTCGGGAGAACATCGGCGGCACCTGGGACCTGTTCAAGTACCCGGGCATCCGCTCAGACTCGGACATGTTCACCCTCGGGTTCCGGTTCAAGCCGTGGGAGTCGGCCAAATCGATCGCCGACGGCCAGTCGATCTGGAACTACATCAACGAGGCTGCCGACGAGAACGGCATTCGGAAGCACATCCGTACCGGCCACAAGGTGGTGTCGGCGGATTGGTCCGACGCCGAGAACAAGTGGACCGTCACCGTGGAACACGATGGCGAGGAGAAGCAGATCACCTGCTCGTTCCTGTCGGTGTGCAGCGGCTACTACAACTACGACGAGGGCTACTCACCGGAGTTCCCCGGCTCCTCGAACTTCAAGGGCCAGATCATCCACCCGCAACACTGGCCGGAAGACCTCGATTACGCCGGCAAGAAGATGGTCGTGATCGGATCGGGTGCCACCGCGATCACCTTGATCCCGTCGTTGGTCAACGGCGGCGTCGGGCACGTCACGATGCTGCAGCGCTCGCCCACCTACGTCGGATCGTTGCCTCTGGTCGATCCGTTCGCCGTGAAGACCAACAAGTACCTGCCGAAGAATCTCGCGCATTTCGCGAACCGCTGGAAGGCCGTCGGATACAGCACCGGTCAGTACCAGATCGCGCGCCGTTTCCCGTCGATCTTCAAGCAGTTCCTGCGCAAGATGGGTACCCGCCGGCTGCCCCAGGACTTCGATTACGACAAGCACTTCAGCCCGCGCTACAACCCGTGGGATGAGCGAGTCTGCCTGGCCCCCAATGGCGATCTGTTCAAGGCCATCCGGTCGGGCAAGGCCGATGTCGTCACCGACACGATCGAGACCTTCACCGACAAGGGCATCAAACTCAGCTCCGGCGAGGAGCTCGAGGCCGACATCATCGTCACCGCCACCGGTCTGAACATGCAGTTGTTCGGCGGTGCCCAGGCCCTGCGCAACGGCGAGCCGATCGACCTGTCGGACACGATGACCTATAAGGGGCTGATGCTCTCCGGTGTTCCCAACATGGCGATCACCTTCGGCTACACCAATGCGTCCTGGACGCTCAAGGCCGATCTGGTCTCGGAGTTCATCTGCCGCGTGCTGAACTACATGGACGCCAACGGTTTCGACCGCGTCGAGGCCCAGCACCCCGGCACCGCTGTCGACGAGATGCCGTTCATGGACTTCACCCCGGGATACTTCCGGCGAGCCATGGACAGCCTGCCCAAGTCGGGCTCCGAGGCGCCCTGGCGGCTCAAGCAGAACTACTTCTTCGATCTGCGGACCATCCGCTACGGCAAGGTCGACGAAGAGTCACTGATGTTCACCAAACACCGTGCCGCCGTGACGGTTTAGTTTCTCCGTCGAGCAGACATGAAACTGCCCCTTTTCACGTGAAAAGGGGCAGTTTTGCGTCTGCTCACACTAAGGGGCGACGACCACGATGCCGTCCTCGTCGGCATAGGCGATCTCGCCCGGGACGAAGGTCACGCCGCCGAAGCTGACCTCGACATCGCGCTCACCCTCGCCGGTCTTGGTGCCCTTGCGCGGGTTGGTGCCCAGCGCCTTGATCCCGACATCGATGGTGCGCAGCGCGGCGGCATCGCGTACCGCGCCGTGCACGATCACCCCGGACCAGCCGTTGTCGGCGGCCAACCCGGCGATGATGTCACCGACCAGCGCGGTGTGCACCGAGCCGTCGCCGTCGACCACGAGCACCCCGCCGTTACCCGGAGTGGACAGGATCGACTTCAGCAGGGCGTTGTCCTGGAAGCAACGCACCGTGGTGATCGGCCCGGCGAACATGGTCCTGCCGCCGTAGTTCTGCAACTGCAGATCGCAGCTACGGACGTCCGGGTAGATCTCGTCGACCAGATCAGCGGTGGCGCGCGGTTCGATACTCACCCCGCGATTATCGCAGCCCGCTAGCGACCGACACTTTGCACGATGATGTCGTGCACGAACTGGGCCAGCCCAGGCTCTGCATCGTCGTAGTAGCGGGCGAAGCGCTCGTCGTCGACATACATATGCGCCAGGCACACATGCATGTCGTCGCTGCAGTCGTAGAACCGCGAAATGTTGGCGCGATGCCGTGCCGCCAGCTCGTCGGCCTGCGCCGAGCCCGGTTCGACCCCGGCGCGTTTACCCTCGGCCAGGGCGTGGAGCAGCGCGTCGTTCTCGGCCTTGAACTCGATCCAGTCCTGCTTGCTCATCTGCGCGGTGCGTTGCCGGGACTGTTTCCATTCCTCGGTATCGGCCCAGCGCGCTTCGGCCTCCTCGGCGTGCTCGTCGAAAACGGCGCTGCCGAAGATCTCCACCTGCTCCTCGGCGGTCAGCTGAATTCCTCTGTTGTGGGCGCTCATCAATTCCTCCACTGCCTTGATGGTCTGCTGCAGCTGCTCGGCCTGATCACACAGGACGCTGTGCTGGCGTCGCAGGTGGGCGAGCACGTCGGCATCCGGATCATCGAGCAGGGACCGGATCTCATCCAGCGCCAGCCCGACCGACCGGTACACCAAGACCAGGTGCAGCCGCTCGATATCGGCGTCGGTGTAGCCGCGATAACCCGCCGCAGTACGCACGCTGGGCACCACGAGACCGATGTGGTCGTAGTGATGCAAAGTCCGCACCGAGATCTCCGTCAGCGCGGCCACCGCGCCGACGGATCTCACCTGCGGATCTGCGTGCATGAGGCCACTATCGACCCTGACGTCGCGTCAGGGTCAAGCCCAGGTCAGCTGTGTTCGGAATGCCGACGGCTGAGCACGACCAAGAACAGGGCCAGTACGCCTACGGCCACCGCCGCGGCCAGGGGCAGCCTGGATGACGGGCTCTCGCTCAGAGCGGACGGCACCGGACCCGACACCGGATTGGCGGCCGAGGTGACAGTCGACTTGGCCTGGGCGGCAGTCTCTTTGGCTGCCTTGGCGACATCCGGCAGGGGGATGACGGGCGCGGGGGCCGGTTCGGCCG
>NZ_LQPP01000049.1 GCF_002102345.1 Mycolicibacterium peregrinum | reverse complement strand
ATCGAACGCTATCTGTAAGCACCACCAACACTGAAGGTTTCAGACAACCGACCTACACAGAAAACTTGACACGCTCGTCCAGCCCCACCCAGACTGCGGGGTCGACGATGCCGGTGCGGGCGATGATCATCCGCACCATCCGGTAGTCGATGTCCCCGGCGGCGAACCGGGCGGCCACCAACGGGAGTTTGTCGCGCAGCACCCGGGCGTGATGAATCTGGGTACCGGCCCGGCCCCGACTGATCCGCAACGCCGCCGACACCTCGGCAGAGACTTCTTCGAACGGGTCGGTGGTCCAAAAGATCGACTCGGCCAACTCCTGTTCCCGGCGCGCATCCAATTCACCGATCGCGGCCAGCCGCCCCGCGATCGCCGCCGACTCCGCGCGCGCCGCGGCACTGATCCGGTCGATCAGCGCCACATCGGAATCGCCTTCGAACATATGTTCGATATTACTCCGGCCCCCGGACACGCGCAGGCGTATGTCTCAGGACGTCGGTGCAACAGCCTTACGTTTGACAGGTCGGACACCAGTACGTCACCCGCTCGCCGCCTTTGTCGGTCTCGATCAATGTCCCGCAGCGGCGGCAGGGCTCACCGGCGCGGCCGTACACCCACAGCTGTCGTCCATGCCGTGTGTCCCCGGTAGTGGTGCGGTTCCAGCGGGACCGGTTGAGCCACAGCATGTCCCGGGCCCGTTGCACGACACGCAAAGGATCGGTCAACGAGCTCACCGGAGAGGTCGGAAGCCGGCCGAAGACGAAACACAGCTCGTTGCAGTAGACATTGCCGACGCCGGCCATCACCCGCTGGTCGAGCAGGGCCGGTGCCAGGGGACGGCCTGGATCGGCAGCCAAGTTGGCGGCCGCGGTGCGAGGCTCCCAGTCGGGGCCGAGCAGGTCCGGTCCGAGGTGATCGACCGCTGCCATGTCGGCGTCGCGGTCCAGAACTTCCAGAACGCCGAGGTCGATCCCCGTCGCCCGACTATCGGCGGTCTCCAGCACGATCCGGATCCGGTGGGCGGCGCCCTTTGTCCACCCGATCCGCCAGCTGCCCTCCATTTTGAGATGAGAGTGGATGCTGGCCGGCCCCACGCGGATGAAGAGGTGCTTCCCTCGGCTGAGTACCTCGTCGACCACCTGCCCGGTCAGGTCGACCGTGGCGTAACGGGGCACCCTGATATCGCAGCGCGTCAATGTCTTTCCTGCCAGCGCACTGCGCAGCGCGCTGGCAGTATGGAAGACAGTGTCGCCTTCGGGCATGCCCTATTGAACCAGTCGCAGCGAAAGCTCCCACAGTCGTTGCGCGTTTGCCGGGTCCAGTGCATACGGCGCGACGCCGGATATGCCGAACTCGTCGCGGCGATCGACGACGGTGGCTTCGTTGCAGTCGTCGAAGTAGCGTCCGCCGATTCCCTCCAGCAGCGGTGAGGCTGCCAGCAGAACCGAGGTGGCCGCGCCCTGTTCGACTGTCTTGAGCCTGCTGCCGGCTTCCTGGAACCGTTGGGCCGCCTGTGCGCCATAGGCCGGGTCGAGATGGCGTTGCAGCGCCGTGAGAATGCCGCCGGGCATCAAGGCGTTGGCAGTGATTCCGTCGTCGGCCCAGCGGCGGGTGGCCTCCACGGCGAACAACACGTTGGCGGTCTTCGACTGACCGTATGCCCCGAACGGGTCGTAGTCGCGGAACGCATAGTCGATGTCGTCGAACACGACGGGCGAACGTAGGTGGCCGGACGAGCTGACAGAGACCACGCGGGCGCCCCCTGCCGCGGCGAGAGCCCGGTGCAGGCCGGTGGCGAGGGCGAAGTGGCCGAGGTGATTGGTCGCGAACTGAAGTTCGTGGCCGGTGGGGGACAGCGTGAGCTCCTGTACCGCCATCACCCCCGCGTTGTTGACCAGAATGTGCAGCGGTCCGGACCAGGTCCGCGCGAACGACCTCACACTGTCCAGATCGGTCAGGTCCAGGGCGGCGACCCCGATTTCGTTGTTTCCGGTCGACGCGCGCAGGTCGGCGGCGACGCGATCGCCCGCGGTGGTGTCACGGACGGCCAATGTCACGGCGGCTCCAGCGGCTGCAAGCGCTCGTGCAGTTTCGACGCCGATACCCGATGCGGCGCCGGTGATGATGGCCGAGCGCCCGGTCAGGTTGACCCCGGCGATCACATCCGACGCGGTCGATTCGAAGCCGAAGGGCGTGGTGATGGGAGCGGTCATGCGTCTCAACAACAACGCAGGCCCAGGGGCTGTTCCCCGCGGCTACCGAAGTCGCAACCCACGCGGGGTGCGGGCAAACCCGACGCCGATCAGCGCCTCTTGCACGGTGGCGCGATCCTCGTCGACCCCGGGATCGAGTACGGCAACCCCGTTGATCCGCTCGACCAGTAGTGACGGCATGCGCCCGGCGCTCACGAGTTCGGCCAGAGCGCCCGCGGCGGCCCGTTGCGTGTCGGGATCGGAGGTGAAGCTGAGCAGGGTTTTGCCGCCACGCTCCAGGAACCACACCAACTGACCGTCGACGAGTGCGACGAGGGCGCCGGCCTTGCGGCCGGGTCGATGGGCATCGGAGTCGCCTGAGCGATCGGGCCAGGCCAACGCGGCGCCGTACGGGTTGGCCGGGTCGGTCGCGGCGAGCATGACGGCGTGGTACTCGGGGCGCCGGGGATCGACTCCGTCGAGATAGGACCGGAGCCGGTCGACGGTGGAGGCCGCCGCGAACTGGGCGCCGCCGAGAGACTCGACGAAGTAGCCCCGCTGGCATCGGCCGGCATCCTCGAATGCACTCAGAACCTTGTACAAGGTGGCGAACCCGCCCGGCACGCCCTCGGCTGCCGCCGCCCCCTTGGTCAGCACCCCGTGCCGGTTCAACAGCAGCTCGGCCTGGAAATGCGCCCGCACGGTCGAATCCGGTTCGGCACCAGGCAATGCTGACCACCGGCCGGACACCATCGGATCGGCCGCGCGGCTGTGCGGGCGTGCGACGCTGTAGCGGCTGAGTCGTGGCGGCCGCTGACGCTGACGGTGTGCAGGTGCCCCAGACCGTCGGGGACCAGACAGCATCGCCCGCACCGGAGCGAAGGTGTCTCCGGTGACCCAGCCGGCCCAGATCAGCTCCCACAGAGCCATTTTGAGCTCGGATTCGGAGGTTTGATCGGTCAGCTGACGGAAGAAATACGCTCCGCCGTGCCCGAGAGTCTCCATGATGGCGCGGTGGGTGTCGGTGAACTCGATCTCTGCAGGGGCCGGCAGCGTCAGCGGCGCCGCCTCAGCCAGGTGGAACGTCACCCAACCGTCACTGCTGCCGATCTGGCCGGCGCCGGACCACATGACCTCTCCGGAAGCGAGCAGCTCATCCAACATGGCCGGCTGATAATCGCGAACCCGCTGCCCGAACACCAGCGATTCCACGGCCGACGCAGGCAGGAGGACTCCGGACAGTTGCTCGATCACCGAGGCCAACCCGTCGATCCCCGAGCTGTGGCTGGATCCGACGTGCTGCCAGGACGGCAGGAAGCGACCGTAGGCCGCGGTGCTGACGGGCTCGACCTGCGCGCGCAACGCGGCCAATGAGCGACGGCGCAGGATGCGCAGTACCTCGGCGTCGCACCACTGGTCGCCGGGGAGATCATCGACGAACTCACCGCGAACCAGCCGGCCGTCGACAGCCATGCGGCCCAACACATCTGCGGTCACCCGCAGGCCGAGTCCGAACCGCGCGGCGACCTCGGTGGTGGTGAACGGGCCGTGGGTACGGGCGTAACGTCCGATCAGATCCCCGAGTGGGTCGTCGACGGATTCGGTGAAGGCCATGGGCACCCCGATGGGAACCGGCGCACCGACTCCGTCGCGCAACAGCCCGATGTCTTCCACTGCTGCCCACCAGGTCTGGCCGGCGTAGGTCACGGGCAGCGCTCGTTTGGCGGCGTGCAGCCCGTCGAGCCAGCCCCCGATGGTGTAGGTGGTGGCGCGCTCGGCGATCTCGGCCTCGGTGAGCGGGCCCAGCATCCGCAACAGGTCGGCCACTGCCTCGGCGTCGCGTGCGGCTCGTTCTTCCGTCAGATGTTGCAGCTGAGCCGAAGTCGAGGCGACGACCGCTGGATCGAGCAGTTCGCGAAGCTCGACGCGTCCCAGCAGTTCGGAGAGCAACACGGTGTCCAGGGCCAGCGCGGCAGCGCGCCGCTCGGCCAGCGGACTGTCACCCTCGTACATGAACGCGCCCACGTAGCCGAACAACAGCGAGGCCGCGAACGGTGACGGGGTGGCGGTTTCCACCTCGACCAGGCGCAGCCGGCGTTGGGCCACCCGGCGCATCAGCTCGGTCAGGGCGGGGACGTCGTAGACATCCTGCAGGCATTCGCGCACGGTTTCCAGCACGATCGGGAAGTCCGGATACTTGCGGGCGATGTCGAGCAGTTGTGCGGCGCGTTGCCGTTGATGCCACAACGGGGACCGCTTGCCCGGGTGGCGGCGCGGCAGCAGCAGCGCTCTCGCGGCGCATTCGCGGAAGCGCGACGCGAACAACGCCGACCCGCCCACCTCGGCCGTGACGATGGGTTCGATCTCGTCGGCGTCGAACACGAACAGGTCTGCACCGGGCGGGGTTTCGCCGCTGTCGGGCAGCCGCACGATGATGCCGTCGTCGGAGGCGGTGGGCTTCTCGTCGATGCCGTAGCGTTCCCGCAACCGTCGGCCGACCGCCAGGGCCAGCGGCCCGTGGACCCGCAGGCCGTACGGAGAATGCAGGATCACCCGCCAATCGCCGAGCTCGTCCCGGAAGCGCTCCACCACAAAAGTGCTGTCGCTGGGGACCACACCGGTGGCCTCGCGCTGATCGTGCAGCAGCTGATACAGGTTGTCGGTGGCGAAACCGGCGAAACCCATTGCCTGGCAACGTTCATCGAACTCAGCGCGATTGAGTGCGGCGAGTTCCCCGGTGAACGCCCCGACCGCCGCGCCCAATTCGGCGGGCCGTCCCACACTGTCGCCACGCCAGAACGGCAGCCGGGCGGGCTGACCCGGGGCGGGGATCACCAGAACCCGGTCGTGGGTGATCTCGGTGATCCGCCAACTGGTGGCGCCCAGGGAGATGACGTCGCCGGGTCGAGATTCGTAGACCATCTCTTCGTCGAGTTCGCCGACCCGGGAGGGCTTTTCCGATTCGGTGGCCAGGTACACGGTGAACAGCCCGCGGTCGGGGATGGCCCCGCCGGAGGTGACTGCCAGGCGCTGGGCGCCCGGGCGGCCGGTCAGGGTGCCGTGGTCGCGGTCGTACACCAGGCGTGGCCGCAGCTCGGCGAACTCGGTGGACGGATACTTCCCGGACAACAGGTCCAACGTGGCTTCGAACGCACTGCGGGGGAGGGTGGCGAACGGAGCGCTGCGGCGGACCGCGTCGAACCAGGCGTCGGCATCCACCGGTTCCAGGGCGGCCGCCGCGACTGTGTGCTGGGCCAGCACGTCGAGCGGATTGGCCGGCACCTGCATGGTCTCGATGTCGCCGGAGCGCATGCGCTGCACCGTCACCGCGCAGCCGACGAGGTCGGTGCGGTGTTTCGGGAACAGCACGCCCTGGGAGATCTCGCCGACCTGGTGGCCGGCGCGTCCGATGCGCTGCAGCCCGCTGGCCACCGACGGCGGCGACTCGACCTGGATCACCAGATCGACCGCACCCATGTCGATGCCCAGCTCCAGGCTGGAGGTGGCGACGACGGCGCGCAGGCGACCGCTCTTGAGGTCGTCTTCGACCTGGGCCCGCTGCTCCTTGCTGACCGAACCGTGGTGGGCCCGGGCCAGTAGCGTGGGCGCACCGTTGGCCTGCCCGCTGGCCATGAGCTGGGCCGGTGCACCCCCGCCCACCTGTGGGTTGTGGTCGAGTGAGAGCTCGATGCCGGCGCGCTCGGCGTGGATCTCGTTGAGACGTGAGGTCAGCCGCTCGGCCAGCCGACGGGAGTTGGCGAACACGATCGAGGACTGGTGGGCCTCGATCAGGTCGACGATGCGCTCCTCGACGTCCGGCCAGATGCTGTTGTTGTCGAGGTTGGCCATATCCGGCACCGGGACCTGCACGGAAAGGTCGAAGGTCTTGCCGGAGGGCGGGGCGACGATGGTGGTGGGGGCCTGGCCCGACAGGAACCGGGCCACCTCCTCGGGAGGACGCACCGTGGCCGACAACCCGATCCGCTGGGCGGGTTTGTCGAGCAGCTGGTCGAGCCGTTCCAGTGAAAGAGCCAGGTGCGCACCGCGTTTGGTGGCGGCGACGGCGTGGACCTCGTCGACGATCACCGTCCGGACCGAGGCAAGGGTCTCGCGGGCCGCCGAGGTCAGCATCAGGAACAGGGATTCCGGCGTGGTGATCAGGATGTCGGGCGGCTTGGCCAGCATCGCGCGGCGCGCACTGGGCGGGGTGTCCCCGGAGCGGACGCCGACGCTGATGGACGGGGCCGGCACGCCGTGACGTTCGGCCACCCGGGTGATCCCGGTCAGGGGGGTGCGCAGGTTGCGTTCGACGTCGACGGCCAGCGCCTTGAGCGGCGACACGTAGAGCACCGTGGTGCCGGAGCGGGGGTCGGGCGGCAACTGGGCCAGCTCATCGATGGCCCACAGGAACGCGGCGAGGGTCTTACCCGACCCAGTGGGGGCGATGACGAGGGTGTTCTGCCCCTCGGCGACGGCGGACCAGGCCTGGGCCTGGGCGGCCGTCGGGGCCGGGAAGGCAGCTGTGAACCACTCCCGGGTCAGCGCACTGAACCGGGCCAGCGGGTCTGCCGGCGTGGTGGTCATCTAGCCATCCTGCCGCGCGGCACCGACAAGTGGGCTTCAGCGGTGTTCGGGAGCAGCCGCGCACACCAGTTCGGCGGGTACCCCCGGCACCCGGCCGATGGCGTCGAGCAGGGCGTGCGCGCAGCTGTCGGCGACGAATCCGGCGTCGATCGAGGGGTCCTTGAGCCGTTGTCGGCACATCTCGAACGTCAGGGCCAGCCAGCCGTACACGGTGGCCCGCAGATCGCGTTCGACCTTGGCGTCCAAGGGCTCGGATACGGCGTCGCTGATCCCGCCCATGATCCGGTCGGCCTGGCGGTCGTTGTCGATATCGTCGACGCCGCGCAGCACCGGGTCGGTGCGACCCAGACCCATGTACGCGGCCCATGCGCCGTGCGGATGCTCCTCGTCGTAGCGAAGATAGGCCAGAACTCCGGCGCGCAGCTGGCCGAACAGGCTCTGACCAGGCTCGGGAGGCGTGCTGGTGGCCTCGAACAACCGCTCGCCCTCCGCCCGGACCACGGCAGCGAAGAAGGCCCGCTTGTCGGGGAAGTAGTGGTACATCAGGGCGCGGGAGACCCCGGCGCGCTCAGCGATCTCGTCGATGCGGACCTCGTCGTACGGTCGCTGGCCGAACACCTCGGCTCCCAGCGCCAACAGCTCGTTGCGTCTGTCGGCGGGGGACAGCCGGCGTCTCGACTCGGCACGCACGACTGCAGCCTAACGCCACGGCCTTACTTGACACATGTATAACAAGGCGGAAATCTGGTGTCATGACCGTCGTGGGCGCGCGGACCTCACCTGAAGGTGCCAAGTATCCGAAACTGCCCCACCCGCCCCGTCGGGTGCCCCTGCTGGGTGACATCTTCGGTCTGCAGCCGGATTCCTCGATGCAGAACGCGATGGGCATGGCCGAGCTGGGGCCGATCTGCGAGTTCCGGTTCCTGGGGGCCCGTTACGTGGTGGCCGCCGGTGCCGACGCGGTCAACGATCTCAACGACGAGACCCGGTTCTGCAAGCATGTGGGCCCCGATATCGAGGCCCTGCGGATCGTGGCCGGCGACGGACTGTTCACCGCCTACAACGACGAGCCGAACTGGCTCACGGCGCATCAACTGCTGATGCCTGCGTTCAGTCAGTCCGCGATGCGCCGCTACCACGCGGTGATGTTCGACGTCGCCGATGAGCTGACCGACCATTGGGATCAGCAGGCCGGAACCGGCGAAACCGTCGATGTCTCGGCCGACACCACCCGGGTCACCCTCGAGACCATCGGGCGATGCACCGCCGGCTACTCGTTCAGGTGTTTCCAGAGCGACACCGTCCACCCGTTCGTCGCACACATGGTCTCAGCGCTGCTAGGAGCCGACCGCCTCGGGGTGCTGCGGGAAACGTTCCTGCCCGCGTTTGTCTATCGGCGCTACGAGCACCGGCTCCGCCGCGACGCACGCTATCTGCACGGCCTGGCCGACGACATCGTCGCCGCTCGGCGGACACAACCGTCGGGGCGCCACGACGACCTGCTGCAGATCATGTTGGAGTCCGATCTCGACGCCGCCAACATCCGCTACCAGCTGATCAACTTTCTGATCGCGGGGCATGAAACCACCTCTGGTGCCTTGTCATTCGCGCTGTACTTCCTGTCGCGGCACCCGGAGGTGTTGACCAGGGCCCGTGCCGAGGTCGAGGAGGTGTGGGGTGACGAGCAGCGGCCCGAGTTCGAGAAGATCGCCAAACTCCGGTATGTCCGGCGGGTTCTCGACGAGTCACTGCGGTTGCAGCCCACGGTTCCGGCCTACTACCGCGCGGCCCGCGAGGACACCGTGCTGGCCGGAATTCACCCGATGCGCAAGGGTGACTGGGCGCTCGCCCTGACCTCGACCCTGCACCGGGATCCGCGCTGGGGGCACGACCCGGAGGCTTTCGATCCCGACCGGTTCACCCCGGAGCAGATGCGGACGCGCCCCGGTGGCCTGTACAAGCCGTTCGGAACCGGTGAAAGATCTTGCATAGGTAGACAGTTCGCCCTCCACGAAGCCGTGTTGATGTTGGCGGTGCTGATCCGGCGCTACGACCTGGTCGGCGATCCGGACTACACGCTGCAGGTGCAGGAGCGTCTGACCATGATGCCGGCCGGCTTCCGGCTGAGCCTGCGGCGCCGCTAGCCTCGGCGTACCGCGCATGAAATGCCCCGATTCGGGGTACCGTTCTCGTGGACAGACCCACAACGTCGTCAGGTCCGCGCATGGAATGGTTCATCGCAGACGAATACTGGTTGGCCCGACAGGTATTGCAGCGGGGAACCGCCGCGATCTACCTGATCGCGTTCATCGTGGCCGCTCGGCAGTTCCGCGGCCTCCTCGGTGCGCGCGGCCTCTTGCCGATCCCGCGATTCCTGGCTGCCAACTCGTTCCGTAGCGCCCCGAGCCTGTTTCAGTTTCACTACAGCGACCGCTTCTTCGCCGGCGTGTGCGCAACGGGTGCGCTGCTCTCAGCGGCCCTGCTCGTCGGCTGCGGCGACATGGTGCCGCTGTGGGTCGCGATGCCGGCCTGGCTGCTCCTGTGGGCGCTGTACCTGTCGATCGTGAACGTCGGCCAGACCTGGTACTCGTTCGGGTGGGAATCGCTGCTGCTCGAAGCCGGATTCCTGGTGACCTTCCTGGGTAACGACGACGTCGGCCCTCCGCTGCTGGTGCTGTGGCTGGCTCGGTGGCTCGTGTTCCGGGTCGAGTTCGGCGCCGGGCTGATCAAACTCCGAGGTGATCCGTGCTGGCGCAACCTCACCTGCCTGTACTACCACCACGAAACGCAACCCATGCCGGGGCCGCTGAGCTGGTTCTTCCATCACCTGCCCAAGCCGCTGCACCGAATCGAGGTGGCCGGCAACCACTTTGCCCAACTCATCGTGCCGTTCGCCTTGTTCGCCCCGCAACCGGTGGCCAGTGTTGCCGCGCTCGTCGTGATCGTCACTCAGCTGTGGCTGGTCGCGTCGGGCAACTTCGCCTGGCTCAACTGGATCACCATCGTCCTGGCCTTCAGCGCGGTGTCGGATTCCAGTGCCGCCGCACTGTTCCCGGTTCCTGAACATCAATTCGGCCCGACCCCAGTGTGGTTCATCGTGGCGGTGGTCGGATTCGCGGTCGCGGTGGCGGTGATGAGCTATCTGCCGGCCCGCAACCTCATCTCGAAACGTCAGCGGATGAATGCCTCGTACACCCGGTATCACCTGGTGAATTCGTACGGCGCGTTCGGCACCGTCGGACGCACCCGTGACGAGGTGGTGTTGGAGGGCACCTCGGACGCCAGCCTGGGTGAGCACACCGTGTGGAAGGAGTACGAGTTCAAGGGCAAGCCCGGCGATGTCCGTCGATGGCCGCGGCAGTTCGCGCCCTATCACCTTCGCTTGGACTGGCTGATGTGGTTCGCTGCCATCTCGCCGGCGTATGCCCACGGCTGGCTGCGCATGCTGCTGACCCGGCTGCTGGAGAACGATCGAGACACGTTGAAGCTGCTGCGGTGCAATCCCTTCCCGAACGATCCGCCGCGCTACGTGCGGGCGAAGCTGTACCGGTACGAGTTCAGCACCTGGACCGAGCTGCGGCACGAACATGTCTGGTGGCACCGCATATCGCTGGGCGTGTACGTGCCGCCGCAATCGTTGCCGGCGGCAGGCCGCTCATCGGCCGGAGCGCAGTGAGCGCTGGTATCGGCGCATCCCGGCGATCCACCGGTCGTAATCGGACCCCTTGTGCCGGTACATGTCGAGCACCTGCGGGTGCGGGAGCACGAGAAACCGGCCCGACTGCACGGCCTCGACCGTTGCGGTGGCCACCTGTTCTGCACTGATGACCTCACCGGACTGCACAATCGACGCCGCACCGGCCGCCGAATCCGGATCTGCCGAAGCACGTACCGCGTCGAGCAGCGGGGTGTTCACCCCCAACGGGCACACGCAGCTGACCCCGACGCCGTCATCGCCGTACGTGATGGCCAGCCATTCGGCGAATCCGACCGCCGCGTGTTTGGTGACGGCATATCCGGCCGCACCGATCTGGGACAACAGGCCTGCCGCCGAGGCGACCGACACGAAGTAACCACCGCCACGCGACAACCACTGCGGGACAAGCACTTGCGCCGCCCGGACGTGGGAGCGCAGGTTGACGTCCAGGATCGAATCCCAGTCCTCCTCGGTGCCGAGACCCGGTGCGCCGATGACTCCGGCGTTGGCGACGTAGATGTCGACCGGGCCGAACTCGGTGGCGGTCAGCGCCTCGATGTCGGCGGTGACACCGGCGTCGGCCCGGACGCCCAGCGCCTGCCCTCCGCCGGAACGGATCTGAGCGGCGGTCTGTTCGGCCGACTCCGCGTCGAGGTCTGCGGCGACCACGCGGGCGCCTTCCGCCGCGAAAGATTCAGCCAGCGCCCGGCCGATGCCGGATCCGGCGCCGGTGATGACCGCAACCGAGTTCTCAATCTGCATGCCTCCTGCTTACAGCCGGTCCTCCTTGAGCGCCAGTGCCGTGGTGCCCTTGGTGTAGCTGACTTCCCGGATTCCCAGGGCGTCGTGCAGGCGACCGGCCGGGAGGGTCAGCGGTTTGGGTGCCGGACCGTCGCCGGGATGCGGTAGGGGATAGGCGGTGGTGGTACCGCTGTAGAACGTCACGTTGCCCTCGGTCTTCGAGAACAGTTGGTGCACATGTCCGTTGAGACAGGTGACCGAGGCGAACCGGCGCAGGTAGCTCAACGCCTGAGTGGCATCGTCGGTGCCCCAGCCCCAGTCCGGGTACATCGCGAACAACGGAATGTGGCTGAACACCACGATCGGAGTGTCCGAGGACAACGGGGCGACGTCCTTCTCGATGAAGTCCAGTTGATCGACGCCGAGGTGCCCCAGCTTCTTCAGGTTCAACGTGTTGACCAGCCCGATGACGTGTACCCCGGCGATATCGACGCTGTACCACCCGTCGCCGCGGGTGCCCGCTCCGAACACCGACCGGTACTTCTGGCCGGCGTCGTCGACCGAATCGTGTTCGCCGGGCACGGTGAACACGTGCGGTGTCTTGAGGTCGCCCATCATCTGCTTGACCTGATCGAATTGTGCAGGCGTGGACAGGTGCGTGAGATCACCGGTGTGGATGACGAAATCCGGGGTGTAGCCCAGCGAATTGATCTGATCGACGGCCCGGCCGAAGGACCCGGCCACATCGGTGTTGGCGGATCCGTTGAACCCGATATGGCTGTCGGAGACCTGGGCGAAACGCAGCGTCGGCCCCGACACCACTGCGGTGGGTTTGGCCGCGGCATGCGAGATCACCTCACCGCCGACCACCGCGAGCCCGACCGCGGCGCCGAACCAGGCGCCGTGGCGGATGAGTTGGCGACGGCTCATGGTGTGTGGGTCGGTCACGAGGTCACCACCACGGTGCCGTGCATGGACGGATGGATCGAGCAGATGTAGTCGTAGCTCCCCGGATTGGTGAAGGTGAAGCTGAAGGTGGCGTTGGAGTCCATGCCGGGGGAGCGGAACGAGCCGTCGCCGGCCGCGACGGTGTGCGGTTCCTCGTCGTGATTGGTCCACGTCACGGTGTCGCCCCGGTGCACCGTCAGCGTGGCGGGCGTGAATGCGAAGTTGTCGATACTCACCGCGGTGCCGGAGACCGGTGCCGACGATGTGTTTGCCGGCGCGGCGGGCGCGGCCGGCGCAGCGGAGCACGCGGACGCCGTTATTGCCAGGGCGGCAACGGCCGCCGCGGCAGGGAATCGTGGGGCCATCGGAACCTCCGTTGTGTCGAGAGCGGCGCAGAAACGGTCATCAGGGGATAGCGCGCCGGGTTACACCGGTGGATGCTGGTCAGATGCGGACGCCGTTCGCGTGTAACCCGCCGCCCTATCTAGGTGTGCGGGAGCCTGCTCCGGGTTCCCGCATGGTGAAAGGAGGGTGGCCGGTGCTGAGGATGCTCGATGCCTGTCGGACGTGAGCGCCCGGAACTGCGGATCGTGCCGGAGGGGTGTTATCCGAGCTGGGACGCCGTGTACGACGACAACGTGACGTGGGTGTACCGATTGCTCTACGCGCGGTTGGGCAGCCGCGCCGACGCCGAGGACCTGACCTCGGAGGTCTTCTTGGCGGCGCTTCGGCCGCTGCGGCTCTCGGCGAGCGTGGCCGAGGTCCGCTCATATCTCCGGGCCACCGCGCGCACCGTGCTGGCCGCGCACTGGCGGGCGACGATGGGACGCGAGATCACGATGATCGAGGACGACGTGGCCGCGGCAGAGTTTGAATCGGACGGCGGGAACAGCACCGCGCCGCAACGTGTCGCCAAGGTCCTGGCCCAACTGCCACCGCAGTACCGCCGCGTGCTCGAACTGCGTTTCCTACAGGGCCGTTCGGTGCGGGAATCGGCGAATGACATGGGGGTCAGCGTCGCCAACGCCAAGGTGCTGCAACACCGGGCACTGCGACTGGCCGCTCAGATCAACGAGGGAGAGTCACGGTGACCAGGCGCGGGGTACGCAAATACGTCGACGATCTGCTCGCCGGGCGAAGACCCGGATCCTTCCCGGCCGACGACTTCGACGCCGCACAGATCCGTGCGGCGATCGAACTACGGGCAGCACGGCCCGACCCGGTCGACCCTCGGCCGGAGTTCGTCGATGACCTCAAGAGCCGTATCGCCCAACAGGTGTCCGACGGAGAAGCGGCCGACCCGGCGCCTACCAGGCAGGGGCCGTCGGCCACCCGCCGGCAGGTCATCGTGGGCACCGCCGCGGCGGCGACCGCCGCCGTCGCCGCCGTATCGATCGATCACGTGGTCACCGGCCGGGAGCAGCCCACCGAACCTGCGCAGGCCGGCGGTGGCGACCTGGTGCCCAACGACGGCCAGTGGCTGCCGGTGGCGAGAAGCGCCGATCTCGAAGAAGGTTCGGTGCTGCCGTTCGACCTCGGCACCGTGTCGGGATTCGTCCGTCGGGCGGGTGGCAAGGTCGACGCGGTGTCGGGGGCTTGCACCCATCAGGGATGCAAGCTGTGGTTCGACGGGGCTGCGGACAGCCTGCGTTGCCCGTGCCATGTGACATCGTTCTCGCCGGCCGGCCAGGTGCTCACACATCAACTTCCGATCGCCCCGAAGCCGTTGCCGCACTTCGATGTCCGGGAACGTGACGGAAGCATCGAGGTATTGGCCCCGCGGCCGCCGGCGCGGCCGGCCTGAACCGGGTGTAACCACACTGCGTATCGATAGGTGAAACCTACGGATGCGGGAGGGCCTCCAGATGAACCGATCGATATGCGCCGTGGCGGTGGCAATGGGGTTCCTGGGCGCTGCCGCCCCGGCCTCGGCAGCACCCACCGGCGGTACCAGAGCACCGGACGTGGTGCGGGACCTGACGGCTGCCGGGTACACCGTTCAGATCAACGGGGACAACGGAGTTCCGCTGTCGCAATGCCGGGTGACCGATGTGCACGGGGTGCCCGCAACGCGCACCACCGCGCTGCAGTTCACCACCGTGTACGTCGATGTCGAGTGCGAACAAGAAGGCTGAGCCGGCTACTAGCCGAAGTGCACGCCCTGGGCCAGCGGCAGCTCGGAGGAGTAGTTGACCGTGTTGGTCGCGCGACGCATGTACGCCTTCCAGGCGTCTGAGCCCGACTCCCGGCCACCGCCGGTGTGCTTCTCGCCGCCGAATGCCCCGCCGATCTCGGCGCCCGAGGTCCCGATGTTGACATTGGCGATACCGCAGTCGGATCCGTCGGCAGCCATGAACCGCTCGGCCTCGCGCACATCGGTGGTGAAGATGGCAGAGGAAAGCCCTTGCGGTACCGCATTGTTCAGGGCGATCGCGTCATCGATATCGTCGTAGGCCAGGACGTAGAGAATCGGCGCGAATGTCTCGGTGTGCACCACCGCGGATTGCGCCGGCATCCGGACCACCGCGGGGGCCACGTAGAACGCGCCCTCGTCACCCAGGTCGTGACGCTCACCGCCGAATACCTCGCCGCCGTCGGCACTGGCCTGCTCCAATGCCCCGACCATGTCGCGGTAGGCGCGAGTGTGGATGAGCGGGCCGACCAGGGTGCCCTCCACGCTCGGATCACCGACGGGCAGGCTCTGGTAGGCCGAGACGATCCGGGACACCAGGTCGTCGGCGACGGACGAATGGACGATCAGCCGGCGCAGAGTGGTGCAGCGCTGTCCTGCGGTCCCCGCGGCCGAGAACACGATGGCGCGTACCGCGAGATCCAGATCGGCAGAGGGCGTCACGATCGCGGCATTGTTGCCACCCAACTCGAGCAGCACCTTGCCGAACCGGGCGGCCACCCGCGGGCCCACCTGCTGACCCATCCGGACCGAACCGGTCGCACTGAGCAGCGCCACCCGCGGATCGTCGACCAGTCGCTCACCCAACTCACGCCCGCCGAGGATCAGCCGGCTCACCTCGGTCGGCGCGCCGACGTCGGTCGCGGCGCGTTCGATCAGCGCCTGACAGGCGATCGCGGTCAGTGGAGTCAGCTCAGAGGGTTTCCACACCACGGTGTCGCCGCACACCAGGGCGATCGCGGTGTTCCACGCCCACACCGCAACCGGAAAGTTGAACGCGGTGATCACGCCGACGACACCCAGCGGGTGCCACGTCTCCATCAGCCGGTGGCCGGGGCGTTCGGAAGCGATGGTGCGGCCGTATAACTGGCGCGACAACCCGACCGCGAACTGGCAGACGTCGATCATCTCCTGCACCTCGCCCAGCGCCTCTGAGGTGATCTTGCCCGCCTCCACTGTCACCAGTGTCGCCAGATCTGCCTTGTGCTCGACGAGCAGCTCACCCAGACGCGCCACCAGCGCGCCGCGCACCGGTGCCGGGGTGGTGCGCCACGTCGAGAAGGCCTGTGCCGCAGTGGCGATCGCGGCATCGACCTCATCAGGACTGTCCTCTGGCAGCGTGAACAGTACGTCGCCGCTGATCGGGGTGCTGGCGTGCAGGCCAGGACCCGGTGCGGTCGGTTCACCGAGTTCGACGCCGGCGCCAATGGTGTTCAGGGCCTGCCGTACCCGCCTCCGCAGTTCCTCCGCGGTGGGGAGGCCGGTCCGTTCGGTGGTGGTCATCGTCTGCCTTTCTGGTTGGTGGCGGCGTTACAGTTCCGACCATGGGTGAAGCCGACGAGCACGTGCTGGACGACACCGACCGGACTCTCGTCCGCGCGCTGGTGGCTGACGGCAGGGCCACACTGGCGCAGCTGGCCGCAGCGGCCGGACTGTCGGTCTCGGCGGTACAGGCGCGGGTGCGCCGGTTGGAGTCGCGGGGCGTGGTGACCGGATACGCGGCACGGCTCAACCCCGAGGCGCTGGGCAACATGCTCTCGGCGTTCGTCGCCATCACTCCTCTCGATCCGTCTCAACCCGATGATGCACCCGCCCGGTTGCAGCACATCCCCGAAATCGAATCGTGCCACTCGGTGGCCGGTGACGAGAGTTACGTCCTACTGGTTCGCGTCGCCTCGGCCCGGGCGTTGGAGGACCTGCTGCAGCGAATCCGGACCGCAGCCAACGTCCGCACGCGCAGCACCATCATCTTGCAGACATTTTACAGTGGAAGAGACTGCGTTCCATAACTGTTACGGCTATAGCCGATGTTGACCGTAAAGATTCCGCTAAGATGGTGTCATGACTGCAGTGTTGACACCTACGCCGCAGGTAACGCCTGACCGGGTACGAGCCGTCCTGGCGCGCAGCATCCTGACCGACGGCTTCGATTTCGTCCTCGACCTCGACCGCTCCCGGGGCTCCTACCTGGTGGATGCGCGTACCGGCGACCAGTTCCTGGACATGTTCACCTTCTTCGCCTCGTCCGCGCTCGGGATGAACCATCCGGCGCTGGCCGACGATGAACATTTCCGGGCCGAGCTGGCCCGGGCTGCGGTGAACAAGCCCAGCAATTCCGACATCTACAGCGTGCCGTTGGCCCGATTCGTCGATGCCTTCCGTCGGGTACTCGGCGACCCGGACCTGCCGCATCTGTTCTTCGTCGACGGCGGAGCCCTGGCGGTCGAGAATGCCCTCAAGGTGGCGTTCGACTGGAAGAGCCGCCACAACGAGGCCCGCGGGATCGACCCTGCCCTCGGTACCAAGGTGTTGCATCTGCGCGGAGCATTCCACGGTCGCAGCGGATACACGATGTCACTGACCAACACCGACCCGGTCAAGGTGGCCCGCTTCCCCAAGTTCGACTGGCCCCGCATCGACGCCCCCTACCTGCGGCCAGGGGCGGATATTGCTGCGGTCGAAGCTGATTCGCTACGGCAGGCAAGGGCCGCGTTCGAGGCCGACCCCAACGACATCGCCTGCTTCATCGCCGAGCCGATCCAGGGTGAGGGTGGTGACCGGCACATGCGGCCGCAGTTCTTCGCCGCGATGCGTGAGCTGTGCGACGAATTCGACGCCCTACTGGTCTTCGACGAGGTGCAGACCGGGTGTGGTATCACCGGAACCGCCTGGGCCTACCAGCAGTTGGGGGTCGCGCCGGATGTTGTCGCGTTCGGGAAGAAAACCCAGGTCTGTGGCGTGATGGCCGGCCGACGGGTCGACGAGGTCGTCGACAACGTGTTCACTGTCAGCTCGCGAATCAACTCCACCTGGGGTGGCAACCTGGTCGACATGGTGCGGTCGCGCCGCATCCTGGAGGTCATCGAGTCCGACGGACTGTTGCGCAACGCCGCGCTGATCGGCGACTACCTTCTCGGCCGATTGCGAGAATTGGCAGTGGATTTCGCCGATACCGTGCTCGATCCGCGAGGGCGTGGTCTGATGTGCGCCTTCAGCCTGCCCTCGGCCACCGCCCGCGACGAACTGGTTCACCGGTTGTGGGACAGTCACGTCATCATGCTGCCGAGCGGCACCGACTCGGTACGCTTCCGGCCGGCGCTGACCGTCACGCGTACCGAAATCGACGCGTGCCTCGACGCGGTGCGGGCTGCGCTGCGATCACCACTCGCGGGCTAGGGCGCACTTTCCGCCGACGCCGCGCGACGCAGGATCGACTTGAGTCTGGGCAGATCGGCCCCACCCACCAACTCGCACCCGTGCAGTTCGGCGAGTTTGCGTGCGGCCGGGGTGAATTCGTTGTTGGTGACCACCATGGTCCTGGAGCAATCCTGCATCGGAGCGCCCGCGACGACCTCCTGTACGGCGCCGGCTCCCACCGGGCGTGACAGGTGTTTGCATTGCACGGCGATCCGATTCGGCCGGCGACCGACGATCAGATCCACCCCCCAGTCGCCGGTGAGTGGGGTCATGATCACCGGTAACCCACAACTGCGGGCCAACTGGGCCACGCGGTCCTCGAACTCCAGTCCCGTCATCTGGGTGGCGGTCTGTTCCCAGGCGCTGGGTGTGCGCGCACCGTGGAAGGCGCCCACCACGAACCGTGGCGTGGCGGCCAAGGTCAGCGGCACCAGGACCCCGATGACCAGGGTCCATGCCGCACCGACCCCGGCCAGATGGCTCGCGATCGCCGCCGCGACCCCGGCTGCGATGAGGACCTTGATCCGAAGCCGTCTCACAGCGCCGAATGTAGACGTCACCTGTGACAATCACTTGAGTCGTCGTCCGCCCGGCGCGTTATTCTCAACCCCGTGACGAGTGACTCGGCCGAGGGGAACGCCAACTCGCCGATCGAGCATGCCTTTGCCGGTGGCGAGGCGCAGCGGGTCGGTTGGTTCCGGTTCTACTTCGCCGATGAACGCTGGGAGTGGTCGCCGCAGGTGGAGCGGATGCACGGGTATGAACCGGGTACCGCGAACCCGACGACCGAGGTGGTGCTGTCTCACAAGCACCCAGAGGATTACGGGCAGGTCGCCGCCACCCTGCTCGAGATGCGACGCACCTCGGGTGCCTTCAGCACCCGGCACCGGATCATCGATACGGCCGGCGACGTCCACCAGGTCGTCGTTGTCGGTGATCAGCTCTTCGACGACACCGGTGCGGTCATCGGAACGCACGGTTTCTACGTTGACGTCTCACCCTCGATCGCACAGGCGCGGCAGCAGGCGGTCACCGAGGTGGTGGCCGAGATCGCCGAGGCTCGTGGTGCGATCGAGCAGGCCAAAGGCATGTTGATGCTGATCTACCGGCTGGACGAAGATGCGGCGTTCGAGCTGCTGAAATGGCGGTCGCAGGAAACCAACACCAAGCTGCGTCTGTTGGCCGAGCAGCTGGCACGAGATTTTCTGGCGCTCGACTACTCCGAGACTCTTCCGAGCCGTGTGGTGTTCGACCGGTTGCTGCTCACCGCGCACCAGCGGGTCTGCTCGGAGGTTTAACCCGAGCCTGTCCAGGGAAGACTCCCGGCGCTGATCCGAAGCGAACTGGGAGATGGATTCATGACCGCGCCGAACCTGACTGCGCTGGCGTTGGTCTGCAGTCTCAAGCGTCGGCCGGCGGAGTCCAGCAGCGAGCTGATCGCCGATCAGGTGTGCGAGAACCTCAAGGTACTGGGAGTGGGGACCGAGACGCTGCGCTGCGCGGACTATGTCATCGAGCCCGGCGTCGAAACCGACATGGGTGGCGACGACCAGTGGCCTCCCATCCGCGAGAAGGTGCTCGCCGCCGACATCCTGCTGCTGTCGACGCCGGTGTGGCTGGGCCATCCGTCGAGCATCGCGCAGCGGGTTCTGGAGCGCCTCGATGCCGAGCTGTCCAATACCGACGACGCCGGCCGGCCGGTGCTGGCGGGCAAGGTGGCGCTGGTGTCTGTCGTCGGCAACGAGGACGGCGCGCACAAGACGGTCGCCGATCTCTTCCAGGCGCTGAACGACGTCGGCTACAGCATTCCGGCCCAGGGTTCTACGTACTGGAACGGCGAGGCCATGCAGGGCACTGATTACCTGGATCTTGACGAGGTACCCGGTCCGGTCGCCGACGCCACCTCCGCGGCCGCGCGCAACGCGGCGCACCTGGCCGGTCTGCTCAAAGGTGGCCAGTATCCGCGTTACGAGTGATAGGGAGAAAACGATGAAAGGTCCCGACGACCCCGTCGACCACACCAGGACAACCCGGCCCCATGCCGGCGAGTCGATGAAAGACAACCGGAACATGCCCGCTCTGGTCCTGGTCGGCCTGGGTTTGGTGATGTTCGTCGCGTGCCTGGTCGGCTTCGCGACCGGTAACACCGGAGTAGCGGTGGTGCTCGCGATCCTTGCCGCCGTGGGTCTGCTCGGCGGCGGGTTGTGGCTCCTGATCGCTCACCAGCGCGTGCGGCGCCTCGAAGAGCGTTGGTACGCAGACCATCCCGACGTGATCAGGCAAGCACCCAACAGCTGACGTATTACGCGAGATGGCCCCGCCGACGCTGGCGGGGCCATCTCTTCAATCAAGCCGGACTAGGGTCGCTGGCTCGCCTGTTCGCGCTTCTCGGCGGCCTTGGCGCCTGCCCGGGCCGATTCGGCTTCGGCTTCCTTCTTGGCGGCGTCTTGCTGGGCGTCGGCCTTGTCCTGCTGGGCTTTACCCTCGCGCACAAGATCTTCGCGGCCGGTCACGGTGCCGACAGCTTCCTTGGCCTTACCCTTAACGTCCTCGACGACGCCCTTGATGCCTTCTTCAGGTCCTGAGTTCTTCTCGGTCATGCTCTACCTTTCCGCTTCAGGAGTGGATTGGTGTTTACTACGCGGCTTCTCCACGCAACCCTTGGATTCCCTGATGCGCAGGCACTAAACGTGACGTGACGAATCGTGGCGTTGATGACAAGCGAGTTTGCCTGGCGCCCGGATGGGTACCGAATAGGGGTGATCTACCGAAGCGTTGCCGTTGGCGCCGAGGACGTTTATCGCCCGCAGCAGGACTCATGGCTACTCATCGATGCCCTCACCGGCAACGATGTGGTGGCCGGCCGCCGAGTGGTGGACCTCTCCGCCGGGAGCGGGGTGGTTGCCGTTGCCGCAGCCGAGCTGGGCGCCAGTGAGGTTACCGCGCTGGATATTTCGCCGAGCGCGGTGCGATGTACCCAAGCCAACGCATTGGCTGCACAGGTCGATGTCGACGCCAGGCTCGGCTCATGGACTCAGGCGCTGGAACACGAACCGTTCGACATCGTCGTATGCAACCCGCCCTACGTTCCGGTGGCGCCGGAAACCTCTGCCGGAGCGGCTGTGTCGACCGGCCCGATGGCCTCCTGGAACGGCGGCCCGGACGGTCGATTGGTACTCGATCCGCTGTGCCGCTCGGCCGCCGAACTTCTGGCGGAAGGCGGGTCCTTGTACCTCGTCCAATCCGAGTTCGCCGATGTCGCGGAATCGGTGAAGCTGCTGCGTGCGGGTGGGCTGGAAGCGGACGTGTATGCCACCCAAAGAATTCCGTTCGGTCCGGTGCTGCACTTGCAAGCGCCTTGGCTTCGAGGCGCCGGGCGTTTGACCGATGACAGGACGGAAGAGGAATTGGTCGTCATCAGGGCGGACAAGGCATGACCGAGCGTCGCATGGTGCGGGTGGTCCAGGGCGGGCCGATCCTCGTCGAGGGGCCGGTACGAATCGAGCTGCCCGACGGAAGCGCCGTGGAATCAGATCGGTTCATGGTGGCGATCTGCACCTGCCGCCGGTCCAAGACCTATCCGCTGTGCGATACCAGCCACCGCAAGGTCAAGCGATCCGGCCAAAGCTCAGGAAAGCGGCCGGCATAGCGAACTACGTTCGGCCAGCCAGCATTTCATCAGATGATCGGCCAACCTGTCCTCCATGGCGGCGAACGCCCGCATCCCGAACACAACGTCGCTGTCGAGTTCTGGTTCGCGTCGCACGAGATCGCCCACCACATCGTGGCGAACGACCTGCTCGTGTACCGCGTCTGCTTCGACGTGCTCGCGGTAGAACCGGACACACGCCTCGGGCGCCTCGAGCCGCTCCAAGGCGGCCACCAGGCGTTGTGACCCCGGTGAGGAGGTGATCTCGGTGGCCGCGAAATGCCCCGCGGCGGCGCCACGTAGTCGTCGATGCAGGCCGAACATGGACATCAGATTCACCAACGCAAGGCTTTCGGCCGGTACCGCGTCGAGGTAGCCGAGGTAGGCGTCGTCCAGTTCGGCCTCTTTCAGCAGGTCGGCGAACAGGTTCTGGTGGATGCGGTCCGATGAGCCTGCTCCGTATTCGTCGTATTCGACGGCGACGAAGGCGGCCTTCGCCTGTCCGCTGAGGCGGGGGATCAGCCAGGCGTGCGGGTCACCTTCTTTGAGGTGGTACAACGACCGGTGCACGAAGTACTCGCGCATCTGTTCCCACGTGCCCGCATCGCGTAGGTGATACGACGGGCCGGTTCCGTCACGGGGCTCGACGGACAGGCGCGCCATCTCCCGCTCGGCGGTGTCGTCGGGGTCGATGCTGCCGACCTCGCGGCGGACCGCGGCGAGAAAACTCCGTTCGAACTGTGAGCGCAGGTGCAACAGTCCAGCGTTCCACTCCCAGTCCTGGTCGACTCCGGAGAATCCCCGGTAGTGCAGTTCGTAACAGAGGTAGAGCGACAGTTGCACGTCCAGGCCCAACGGATCCGAATCGCGCAGCGGAATCCAGACCGGTTCGAGGTGGTTGTGTGGTGCGCGATCGCCGAGCCTGTCGATCAGGGCGGCGGAGATGGGGCCCTTCGCGGCCGGAAGTCGCGGTTGCGGAGCGGTGAAGAACGTGGTCATGGCGGTTGAGGTATGCCCGTCGAACGGTCCGGGCAAACCCTGCTGCCGCAGTGGCTTTACGCCACCGGGCGGTCGGTCTACTCGATGGTGCCGGGAGCTCCGGTGCCGGTGCCGGCAGTAGCCGTCGCAGTCCGGCCGAACACCAGTCCCAGCGCGATCATGACCAATGCCAAGCCGAAATGCAGCCAGTTGTCGGCCGCGTTGACCGGGATGAAGTTGGCCGCACTCTCGCGGTCGATGAACAGGCCATAGAGCCCGAGCACGGCGTAGATGAGCCCTCCTCCGATGAGGTAGGCCCGCGCGGCACCGACGGTGCGGGCCATCAGCAGGCCGGCCGCTCCGAACGCCAGGTGGACGAGATTGTGCAGGACCGAGACGCTGAACAGCCCCATCAGCAAGGCCTGAGAATGATGACCGGCCCACTGCAGATCGCCGTAGCCGGTGGTGATTCCCGGGATGAACCCCAGCACACCGACGATGAGGAAAAGGCCACCCACAGTCACCGCGGCTGCTTGCAACGGAGTCCATTGTGCGAGGTGGCCTGGGCTTCTCGGATTCGGAGTTTCCACGGAACAGCCCCTTTCTGCGCGACCGCGCACAGAGGTGCAACGGTGTCGCTGTGGGTTACCCGCCGACGCCGATTCCAACCGTTCGTGCGGTTTGTCCGGGTACCTCGCGGGGTACACAGCAGCCTGTTGGAGTCGAGGTGAGAAACATGACCGGGCCGGCACCGTCAGTTTTCGATCGGATAGCCGATGTCATCGAGCGCGAGCAGCGGCTGGCTCTGAGTGAGTACGCCCTGACCGAATGGCTGTGGCACTGCGGCGATGGGGTTACTGACTCCGCAGGGTCGGCGAGTGTCGGCTGTAGCCGACACGCAGCGTGACGTGGTTGGACCCGATCCGGGACACGTCTTCCCATGCCGCCAGAAATGTGCCGCGGTGGCGCCATGCGGCGATGGTGGCGATGAGGGCGGGCGCGTTGATGGCCGTGCGCTCGTAACCCAGGTACGACGAGCGAGTACGCGGACTCACGATCAGGCCGGTAACTTCCGGGTTGTCGGGTTGGTCCCCACCGTCCTCGGCGATCTTGAGCCTGACGTCGATCACAGTGCCGACCGGGTGGTGGCCGGCGTCCAGCACACGGAGCCCGAGCAGGTTACTCAGCTGCATGGCGCCCTCCAGGGATACGGGCGACGATGTGGTCGCGCAACCAACGCTCTACCCAGTTCGCATCCGCCGGAAGTTCGGAGGCTGTCAGATGCACGGTCACGCTGACCGAAGCGACCTGGTTCCAGGGGATTTCGTGCAACATCGACCGCGGCGGCGCGCCGCCGAGGATCCGGGTCATCACCACCTGACCGGACAGGATCGCGCTGACGTGGGGTGGCGGGCCACCCGGTTCGATATCCACGTCGGCCTCGACGCCGTCGAGCTCGAGGTCGTCGACGATGCCGACCGGGGCGCCGTCGGCATCGAGTATCTGCCGGTCCAACAGGTGCAGGCGGGCGTCGACGATTCTCACTGGCCTGCCCCGGTCACGATCATCAGCGGAATGGCGGCCAGCGAGGCCGCCACGATTATCACCAGATATATGGACCCGAACATGTTGAGCAACCTTCCGTTCGTCTTGTCTCCCATGTATTCCGGATCGTTGGCCACGATGAGGATGGGCAGGTAGGTCAGGGGGAGTGCGATGGCCGAGAACACCACCGAGTACTCGGTGACCATGACCGGGTCGACGCCGGTGAACAGGACGGCGGCGCCGACGACAATGCTCACGAACATCACCACGTGGAAGCGGGATGCCTCGGCCGGACGGCGGAACTTGCCCCACGGCCACCCCAAGAACTGCGCCAGCGTGTAGCCGCTGGACAGTGTGGTCTCAAGGGCCGCACCGAATGTGGCCGCCACGATGCCGATGATCGCGAATGCCAGGGCCAGCTTGCCGCCCGCCTCGACAACCGGCATCACCACTTGAGACAGCGACGTCACCTCGATCTGGTTCGGCAGCAGAACCAACGTCGCGCAGGCGGCGATGGCGATCGACAGGATGCCGCCGAGCGGGAATCCGACCAGGACGTTGAGGCGTGAGACCCCGAGATCCTTTGTCTTCCAATGCTCTTCTACGGCACCGGAGGAGAAGAAAAACACCTCGTACGGCGTCATCGCGGCGCCGAACAGTGCGATCGCGTAGTACCAGTACGTCGCCGACGATTCGGATTCGGGAATCAGCGGTTGCGCGACCTGATAGGCAAGCTCGCCCCAATGCGGTTGCAAGGCAAAGACGGCGACGGCGAACACGATCAGGCACAGGCCCGCCAGCCCGGCGGTGTTCTCCATTACCGAGAACTTGACCCGCCAGACCACCAGCCACACCGCCGCGGCTGCCACCGGTATCCACAGCATCCGCCCGACGTCGGTGGCCAGTTGCAGGGCCAGTGCCACACCACCGATCTCGGCGGTCAGCGTCATCAGGTTGATCAGAAACGATGCGCTCAGGTTGGCCGCGGCGGTGCGGGGGCCCAGGCGTTCCCGGATGATCTCGAACGTGGCTCGTCCGCTGACCGCTGCGACCCGGCCCGCCATCTGGGCGAACAAGCAGATGCCGACGACGCCCACGACTACGACCCAGACGAGCGCAAGACCGAACCGCGAACCGACCACGGCGTTGGTCACCAGGTCGCCGATGTCGAGGAACCCCCCGATCGCCGTCAGGATCCCCAGCGCTACCGCGAAGAACTTCTTCATCAGCGGTACCCGGCTTCCAGCGCATCGGCCGATTGCAGCAGCTGCGTTCGCAGCACCGACAACTCTGGTCCGGTGGCGATCTCGCGTACCCGCGCCGATGCGGTATTGAGCTGGCCGATCATCGTCGTCATGGCTTCGGTGAGCATTCGCTGGCGGTCGAGATCGACCGCATCGTCAGCCTTGAGGTCCGCAATTCCCTTGTAGGCCTTGACGATCTCGTCGCGCGCGTCCGAAATCTGGACGCTCACCAGTTGCGGTGTGGACCGGTCACGTGTCCTGAGGTCGAGCGCGTACGCGCCGCTGCGGGCGGCGGCCACCGATTCTTCCATCGCCTGGGCGAGTTGACCTGACATGCCGTCACGGTTGGCCGGGCAGCGGGTCAGCAGCAGACCCAGAGAGATCAGCAGCATGACGGCAAGCAGCGCCACCCGTATCCGTCGCGGTTTATCTTCGGGGTCGCCTTCGCCGGCCATGACGCCCTGCCCTCAGCCGGGCAGCGTCTCGTCGTCTTCGCGGTCGAACTCGTCGCGGCCCGCGTCGTCGGCGACCACCTCACGTTGTTCCTGCCAGTCGGGTTCTGTCGCCTCCAGCGGCGGGCTGTCCACATCGGATACCGGGGCTTCGGCGTCGGGCACCGCATCTGTCTGATCGCGTTGCTGCTCGAGTGCATCGGCAACCGGCACCTCGTCGGGTACGTCTTCGCGGGTCATGCGGCCCGCATACCCCGTGGCCATTTGATCAAACGCGTCGGGTGTCCGTCATGGCCGGCGGCCCACCTTTCGGATCAGCCGGGCTGTGCTGCGATCCAGGATCTCCTGGCGTCGGTCGCTGTTCCGGGTGCGGGTAGCGCGACGCACACCGGCACCGATGGTCAATCCGTCCCGGTAGGCGTCGACCACCCGAGGATCGACGTAGGCGCTACGGGCGACCGCCGGGGTGTTGCCGAGAGCCTCGGAGACCTCGCGCATCACCGCGGCTTCGACGCGTTTGATCACCTTGTCGTCGACCGGCGGATCCGCGTCGACGAACGCCTCGGCGGCCAGCACTGTGCCGTGCCACGTCCGCAGATCCTTCACGGTGTACTCGTCGCCGACCATCTCTTTGAAGCGCACATTGAGGTCCTCGGCGTGGACCTCGGTCCATTCCGGCGAGTTGCGGTATGCGAGTAGGCGATCGCCATTGCCCCGGGCCCGGTGCAGCGACCGGACCGCACGTACCACCGCTGGATCTTCCACCACCAGTGTGCGACGCACGCCGCTCTTGGCCGGATAGTCGAATCCGACCGCATCCGCCTGCAGCGTGATGTGTTCGCGCAGCAGCGTGGCGATGCCGAACGAATTGTTCTCCTCGGCATAGTGGTCCCCACCGGCCCGGAAGTATCCGAGGTCCAGTAAGCGAAGGCCGAGTGCCAGGACGCGATCGCGGGTCAGCCCGCGCCAGCGCAGATCACCCGCGATGCCGGCGCGCCAGTCGGTCAGCCCGGCCGACAACTCCAGCACGCGGTCGAACTTCTCCTCGCTGCGCTCCTGCTGCCATTGGGAGTGATAGAGGTACTGGCGGCGTCCCGCGACGTCGGTTCCGACGGCCTGGATGTGCCCGTTGGGATGGGGACATATCCAGACTTTCTTCCACGCGGGCGGAATGACCAGGTCCTCGATGCGCTTCAGGGTTGCCGCATCGGTGACGGCAGCACCACCTTCGTCGCGGTAACCGAATCCACGTCCGCGGCGTACCCGGCGAAGCCCCGGACCACCGACGGCGCTGCGACGCAACCTCATCGCGCACCGCGATTTCGTTTTGCGACCGCACCGCTGTGGGTACGCGACATGTATGTCATCGTCTGACTCGATACCGGGGCCCCGGCTCACTGTGTTGCACGGTCGGCGAATACCCCACCGGGGATCCGGCCACACGTACGGACCGCGGGCCGTGGAATTGCGCGTGCCTGCCAGAGTTGAGGCGCTGGCCGTGGTGAGAGCGATCACGTGCTGTCTGGCCGACCATGAAGACCTCGGCCGCGATACGGCGGATGATCTGGCGTTGGCGGTTGATGAAGCGTGCACGGTGCTGATCGACATGGCCCCACCAGGGGCTTACCTGGAGCTGGTGCAAGATCCCCGCCTACACGAACTGATCGTCCGCGTGTCGACGGACTGTGACGGGGTCGAAAGCGTCCCTGGCAGTGCCGTCTTGGGCGGGTTCAGCCGACGGGTATTGGAGGCGCTCACCGATCGCGTGGAGACCTTCGTCGACGACGCCGATTTCGAGCGCACCGGCAGCCCCAGGCCGACGCTGGGCATCTCGCTGACCATCCGGCGGCATGGGGCCTCGGCGCGACGTCAGTGATGCACGTTCACCAACTGCAGCTGCCGCGGCTGATCGCGCAGCATCGACAGGGCGGCCGGAAGCTCGTTGGAGACCGGCAATGCGCGGGCGGGATCGCAGATTCCGAGCACCCGGGCAACGGCGGGGCTGGGAATCAGCACCCAGTCGATGCCCTCACAGGCACACCGCACGTTGAGGGTGTGTAGGCAGGCAAAACAGCCTGCGCCGAAGAACTCGACTTCGCTCAGGTCCAAGACCAGCTGTCCGCGCGCCCTGCTGTTCCGGATTCCGCATTCGGTCAGCTCGGTGGCGTTGGACGCGTCCAACTCGCCTTGGACGCTGATCACCGAAGTGGCCGGCCACAGCCATTGGGCACAGAATTGTGCGCGACTCTGGTCGGTGGAAGACGGTTTCGCCGGCTTCATGGTTTTGATGGTGGACATCGTGACTCCCTCAGTAGCAATTACTGCGGTCACGTCACTCTTCAGGCTCTGTGGGCTCAAAACCCCTGGATACAGGGAGTGTCACTACCCTGCACCCGATGACGATTCCGGGGCGGCTGTGAACTCAACCTGCATTGGACTCTACGCGCCATCGTGCGTGGGAACAATGGAGGCCGTTTACAGCCGCTGCCCGTCAGAGCCGGCTGAGCAGGGTAACCGCGCCGGGGCCCGTGAGTTCTTCGGCGGCTTGTCGGCGGCCGGTCATGGCCAGCAGTAGTGCCTCCCCGGGGCCGGTGACTTGCGGGCCGTCGCCGTGTTCCCATTCGATGTCGTCGGCCCGCAACCGGAGTCCTCTGATCCGCCGTCCCGCCCCGAGACGTGGGTTACCCGGCACCAGAGGCAGGATTCGTTGCAACCGTTGCGTGGGAACGACTCTGGGGCGGCCTAGGGCGCGGCGGATGTCCTGGTGATGGACGGTGCCGTCGACCAGCCCGATCATGCCACCGAATCCGGCGGTGAGGCCCTGCGGTCGCAGATGTCGGTTGAGAAACGCGAGCAGTTCGTCGGTGGGCATTGCCGCGTACTCGGCGACTCCGACCTCGTTGGCATGCACGATGCGTCCCTTTGCGAAGCGTTTGAGCAGCCCGGCGAGGTTGAGCTCTTCATAGCTGATGATGTGTGCGACAACGTCTTTCACGGTCCACCCGGCGCACAATGACTCGGTGCGCCATTGTTCGGGCGTCAGGGTGGCCAGGAATTCGGCAAGGTCGGTTCGCTCGGCGCAAGCCAGGTCCATGAGAGACGGTTCGTGGGTGCTCATCGTGATCCCTCCCGGGTGACCAGGTCCAGAAAGCGCCCCAGGTACAGCGGCCATCCGGCGTCGCCCCCGACCCCACCGGCCACCGCCTGCCAGTCGTCGCCGTGGCGCTCGAGATGTCGGTGCTCCAACTCGACCCGGGTGCGATCGTCGCCTTCGGCGATGAACCGGACTTCCACCTCGCTCGTCCGATCCGGGTCGGATTCGAGGCGCCACGTCGGTCCGATGTCCCAGGAGAAGACGACGCGGGTGGGCGGCTCGTAGACCAGGACCCGCGCCCACTCACATCGGCTGCCGTCGGTCCCTACGTCGTAGATCTTGCCGCCGACCCGGGGTTCGAAGACGGTCTGCGCGATCGGAACCGAGAGCAGATTGTGTTCGCGGGGCTTGATCGCATCGAACCGATCGACGAACAGTGCGAACGCCCGTTCCACTGCTGCGCCGACGACGACACTCTTGCGGATCGGCTCGACCTCTGCGGGTGTCACTTCGACTCTCCCTCCTGCGCGACGATATCCCGGTAGGCGTCCAGCGCCTGTCCCCAGAAGGTGTCCAACTCGGCGCGTAAGGCCGCGACACCCTCGGGATTGACGTGGTAGAGACGCCGGGTTCCGACGGCTCGATCGGTCACCAGCCCAGCGCATTTCAGAACCTTCAGATGTTGTGAGACCGCCGGCCGGCTGACCGGGAGGCCGCGGGCCAACTCGCCCACCGCCATCGGCCCCGAAGCCAACCGCCTGACGATGGCCCGCCGGGTGCCATCGGCCAGGGCGGCCCACGGATCTGCCATTGGGTAAGTCGTCACGAACCGTAAGTATACGCTTACCAATGGGCGTGATCTACCGGTTTGCCCCGAGTTTGACCCGCGCGTCAGTGGGGTACTTCGCATGTCATGAGACTTGGTGGATTGTTTGGAACACTCGTGCTCATCTGGCTGATCATCGGGGTGGTGGCAGCCTGGCAGCGCGATTATTTCCATGGTGGATCAACGAACTGCGCGACTGCGGGTGCGATAGCGCTCACGGTCATCGCCGGTCCGCTCAACTACGCGGGCGTCAATCCGAAGGTGGACGAATGCCGTTTGCCGCAACCCAGCGCGATGGCCCCCATCGCCGCCGTGAATTGAGGTCGCCATGATTCTGCTCGGAGCAATTCTGCTCATCCTCGGCCTGATCTTCAACATCTACCTGCTCTGGGTGGTCGGCGTGATCCTGCTGGTCATCGGCGGCGTGTTCTGGCTGCTCGGGGCCATCGGACGGCCGGTTGCCGGGCGGCGCAGCTGGTATTGAGAAAGGGAGGTGCACGATGCCGAATCCGTCGATCAAGGACGAGAAGCTCTACGAGGAGCTGCGAGACGAGGGCAACTCGAAGGAGAAAGCGGCGCGAATCTCGAACGCCGCTGCCGCCAGGGGACGTTCGAGTGTCGGACGCTCCGGCGGCGAGTCGGGTTCCTATGACGACTGGACGGTCGACCATCTGCGAAAGCGGGCCAAAGAGCTTGGTATCAAAGGATATTCCGACAAGAACAAGCGCGAGCTGATCGGGATGCTCCGCAATCACTGACCCGACCCACAGCGGTATGACCCGGCCCCGACGCCACCCGTCGGGGCCGGGCCATTCGCGCAGCGCAAAGGACTCCGCGGCGGTATGAGGCGATCATGCCGGTTTTGTCGCCAGAGGCGCCCGGGAGATCTACCGTGGAAGGCAGCCCATGTACGGCAGGTGGGGCGAGAAAATGGCGGAAGGAGCAGCCATGCATGGCCCAAAAGATCCAGTTGACCACGCCCGGACAACCCGGCCGCATGCCGGCGAGTCGATGAAGGACAACGTGATCATGCCCGCGCTGGTACTGATCCTCGTGGGGTTGGTGCTGTTCGTCGGCACTCTGGCGGCGTTCGCCACCGGCCATTCCGATGTCGGACTGATGGTGGGCACGTTGTCGGCCGCCGGATTCGTCATCGGATCGATGTGGTTGGCGCTCGAGCACATGCGTGTGCGCCGCATCGAAGATCGCTGGTACACCGATCATCCCGGCGTCATGAGGCAGCGGCCCAGCAGCTGAGCCCTGCGACGAGCGACCCGGCCGCCGTGCGGCCGGGTCCCCGTCTTGCGATGCGGTGTAGCTCAGAAGGTGAGTGCCAGCACCGCGAAATCGATTGCCAGCAGTGCCAATCCGATCAAGGGGACCAGAACGCCGTGGCGCAGTCGCGAAGTGAAGATCGATACGGCGATCGTGACCACGGGCACCACCGGCGCGCCGTAGAACAGAATCCCGAACCAGAATTCGCCCGGGCCCTTGTTGGCGCACGCCTCGCTGGTGCACCCGGCCATGCCCATCACCGCGCCCATGCCGTACAGGAACACCGCGATGGCCGCCGGCACCGTCAACACGGCCAGCACCCATGTCGTCGAGATCCGAAGTCGGCGATTGCCGGTGTCCCGCGTCTGCACAGTCTGTGATTCGGTCATCGGCTTCGCATACCCAGTTTCATGAACTTCTGCACGGGTATTCGTGCGGCATGGCCAGATTCGGATACACCTTGATGACCGAACAGAGCGGCCCGCGACAGCTGGTCGACTACGCGGTGTCCGCCGAGGAGGCGGGCTTCGACTTCGAAGTCAGCAGTGACCACTACAGCCCCTGGCTGGCCAGTCAGGGGCACGCTCCCAATGCCTGGCCGGTGCTGGGCGCGGTGGCCCACGCCACGAATAGCGTGCAGCTGTATTCGTATGTGACCTGTCCGACGATCAGATATCACCCGGCGATAGTCGCCCAGCAGGCTGCCACCGTGCAGATCCTGGCCGACGGCCGGTTCACGCTCGGTCTCGGCAGCGGGGAGAATCTCAACGAACACGTGGTGGGGCAGGGATGGCCCACCGTGGACCGCCGCCTCGACATGCTCGCCGAGTCGATCAAGCTGATTCGAGAACTCCTCAGCGGGGACCTGATCGATTTTCGGGGCGAGTTCTATGAGGTGGACTCCGCGCGCATCTGGGACGTGCCGGAAGTGCCGGTGACCATCGCCGTCTCGATGACCGGTGAGAAAGCGGTCGAGAAGCTCGCCGTGGCCGCCGATCACCTCATCAACGTCGCCCCCGACCGGGCGATCGTCGAGGGCTGGCAGGAGCGTCGGCAAGCCACCGGCGTGCTGCCCGAGGGACGTGTGATCGGACAGGTTCCGGTGTGCTGGGATCCTGACCGGGGCGCGGCGGTGGAGCGGGCCCATGACCAGTTCCGCTGGTTCGGCGGTGGCTGGGCGGTCAACGCCGACCTGCCGACGCCCGCGGGATTCGCGGCGGCAACCCGGTTTGTGCGTCCCGAGGACGTGGCCGAGGCCATCCCGTGCGGACCGGACCTGGACGCGATTGTCGCCGCCGTGGCGCCCTACCGCGACGCCGGCTTCACCGATATCGCCCTGGTCCAGATCGGTGATCAGGGACAGCAGCGTTTTCTCGACGAGGCGGCACGACCGCTACTGGCTGCGCTGCGCGCCGAACTCGACTGAGGACCCGGTCGACATCGGATGACCCAGCCGCATCGCAAACGGCAGCAGCAGCCAGACTCCGACGAACGTCAGCAGGGCGATGACCCCCGCGATCACTCCGGCCTCGCGCCCGGCGACCGTGTCGAAGATCAACTCGGTCACCCCCGTCATCGCGAGTCCGAGCAAGACCAGGCCGATGAATGCGCACCTGTGCGCGGCGGACACCAGCAGGTTCAACCGGTGCCTGCGGAACAGGATGCGGTGCATCCCCACCGGCGCGACGAGCAGCGCGGTGGCGGCGGCCGAACATGCGACCGTCACGAGATAGAGGACCCGCATGGGCTCGTCGAGCATGGAAAACCGTTCCTGGAACGGCAGAGTCAGCAGCAGGCCGGTGAGCAGCTGGACACCGGTCTGCACGACCCGCAGTTCCTGCAGCAGGCTGCTCCAGTTACGGTCGAGCCGTTCGGCTTCCGTTTCGTGCCGAGCGGTTTGGTCCCAGGGCTGATCCCGCTCAGGACGGTCCGGATCCATAGGTTCGATAATCCCACGTTCGACATAGGTTTCGCGGTGCGCCGCGATGGGCATCCCTGGCCGGAGGTCCCGTGCGGGGCCGTGTCAGGGCCCAGGAAAGGGACAACAGTGTCGAAGTCGAGACCGACATCGCGACGCGTTGTGGTCAGCAGAGCCGACTCGTGAGGCGAGGAACGCCGACTGGCATACTGTCGATCCGAGATGTCGGGAGGTGAGATGGCCGACGAAGATGGCCAATCCAAGCCGCTGAGCCGCGCGGAGCGGGCAGTGGAGATTCGGGTCGCTGCCAGGTTGGAGAACCTGGCCGTAGTGCGCACGCTCATCGCTGCGGTTGCAGCTTTCGAAGACCTTGATTTCGATGTCGTCGCCGACTTGCGGTTGGCCGTGGACGAGGCCTGCACGGCCTTGATCCGAGCCTCGTTGCCGGATTCGAGCCTGCGACTGACCATCGACCCGGGCGAAGAAGCCGTGGTGATCACCGCGTCCACCACCAGCACGGAGGCTGCGGTGGTCGAGCCCGGCAGTTTCAGTTGGCACGTCCTGAGCTCGCTGACCGACGAGGTCAACACCTTCACCGATGGTGACGGCCCCGATGCCGGACAGGTACACGGCATCACCCTGACGACGAGGCGAGCGAGCCTGCTGCGGTGACGTCGGAATATGCGGATGTTCGCGACATGTTTCGCGAACTGAGCGGACTGTCCGAGGACTCGCCGGCTCGGGAACGTCAACGTGAGCGGATCGTCGAGCGGTGCCTGCCGCTCGCCGATCACATCGCACGGCGATTCGACGGTCGCGGCGAGCCGCGCGAGGACCTGGTCCAGGTGGCACGTGTCGGCCTGGTCAACGCGGTGAACCGGTTCGATGTCGAGGCCGGGTCGGACTTCGTGTCGTTTGCCGTGCCGACGATCATGGGGGAGGTCCGGCGCCACTTCCGCGACAACAGCTGGTCGGTGAAGGTGCCACGGCGGCTCAAGGAGCTGCACCTGCGGCTCGGTGCGGCGACCGCGGAGCTGTCCCAGCGGCTGGGACGCGCCCCGACGGCCTCTGAGCTCGCCGAGGAACTCGACATGGACCGCGAAGAGGTGATCGAAGGCCTGGTGGCGGGCAGCTCGTACAACACGCTGTCGATCGACAGCGGTGGCGGCGGCGACGAGGACGCGCCCGCGATCGTGGACACGCTCGGCGATATGGATGACGGGCTGGATCAAATCGACAATCGGGAAACGTTGCGGCCGTTGCTGGCTCAACTACCTGAGCGGGAACGGACAGTGCTGCTGCTGCGCTTCTTCGAATCCATGACGCAGACGCAGATCGCCGAGCGGGTCGGTGTCTCGCAGATGCACGTATCGAGGCTGCTGGCGAAATCGCTAGCGCGACTTCGTGACCAGCTGCAGTAGCGGGGTTTTGCCGTTCAGCGTGGACAGGGCCGCAGCCACGCTGTAGCACGTGTGCCAGTCCGACTCGGGGTCGCAGATGCGGAGTAGTCGGTTTACCGGCTTGCTGGGCACCAGTACCCAGTCGATATCGCGGACAGAGCATTGCGCTTCGATGGCCTTGAGAGCGGAAAGCCCTGCGGTGCCGAAGAACTCGACCTCTGTCAAGTCGACGGCCAGCCGCTCGACCTCGCCGGTGTGTCGCAACGCGTAGTCGGCGAACTCGTTGGCGTTGGTGGCATCGATCTCACCGTGAGCGCTGATCACCGCCGTTGACGGCGGCAGTCGGCGGGTCGAAAACCCGGCCTGCGAATTGTCGGTCCGGTCGATCAGTGCGTTCGTCGAAAAGACGGTCATTCTTAGCTCCATCAGTCGTAATACGCGTATTCGTACTGTTGGTGCGGCGTCAATCGACAAGAATGCGAGTTCCCGCGCGTATGCCGTTGACGCCCGCCGCGGCTGTGAACTCAACCTGTCTTGGACCCTACCGCGATCAAGGTCACCGGACAATTTGTCTGAGTGGTTTCTTAGAGTTCCAGTTCAGACTGTTCGCATGCCGAACGCCGACGCAGCCGTCGCCGGGGTGGTGCTGGCCGCCGGTGCGGGCAGCCGCTTCGGAATGCCGAAAGTCCTTGCAGATGCAGGCAATTGGCTTGAGCTTGCGGTGGCCGCACTCGCCGGCGGCGGCTGCGACGACGTGATCGTGGTACTGGGCGCTGCCGTGGTGGACGTGCCGGCGCCGGCTCGCGCCGTAGTGGCCGCACGCTGGGCCGACGGCATGAGCGCGTCGGTCCGCGAAGGGCTCGCCGCCGCGGGCGATGCGCAATGGGTCATCCTGCACACCGTCGATACGCCCGACGTGGCGGCCGACGTCGTGGCCCGGGTCCTGGCTGCGGCGCGCGGCTCCGGTTCCGGCCTGGCCCGCGCCGTCTACGAGGGCCGTCCGGGCCACCCCGTCGTCGTGGCCCGCAGGCACCTTGCCGAGCTCACGGGCACCCTGGACGGCGACCAGGGCGCCCGGGCATTTCTCGGCGGCCGCGACGACGTCGTCGCGGTGGAATGCGGTGACCTCGCCACCGGCCTCGACATCGACGTGCGCTGACCGCCCCGTCAGCGGAAGGCGTACCCGCCGTCTGGAAAGAGGGTGGAACCGGTAGTTATCCTGCTGCTGAGCAGGTAGCTCACCGACTGTGCGATCTCATCCTCGTCGGCCAACCGCCCGATGGTGGAGGCGTCGCGATACGCCGCGAACGCCTGTTCCCGGATGGCGGGATCGCGTTGGCTCCAGAGATTGCCCTCGACCGTGCCAGGGGCGATCGCGTTGACGGTCACCGGCGCCAATTCCACAGCCAACCCACGGGCCAGGCCTTCGATCGCTGCGTTGGCCGCGCTGTACGCAGGAGCGACCGCGGCCGGGCGGGCACTGGCGGCACCCGACATCAGCACGATCGCGGCGTCAGGGCTCAGCAGCGGAATCGCCGACTTGACCACCCGGTATTGCCCCCAGAACTTGGAGTCGAACGCCGTGGCCGCCTGGTCGACAGTGAGCCGGGCCATCGGACCGGTCAGGTAGTCGGCGGCGGTGGTGAACAGGCCGTGGACGGAGCCCAACCTGGTACCGACGAAATCGAAGAACGCGTCGATCGAATCCTGGTCGGCGGTGTCAACCCGATGCCAACCGGCTTGCGGCCCGAGGGTTGTCGCGGCGGCGGCCAGCCGCTCGGGTGTGCGCCCGCCCAGGATGACCGTGCCGTTCCCAGCTGTGACGAGGCGGGCGGTGGCCAGACCGATGCCTGAACCGCCACCGATGAGGACGATGTTGCGGCCGGCGAAGGGGAGCGCCGAAGGATGTGTTGACATGCGCCGACGCTAGAAGCTCGCGGTGCGGACAGGCCGCCGGCACCGGGCCGTACGGGTCGCCGGCCTGCTTATTCCGCACCATTCACGGTGCGTGAAAGCCGCCGAGGTGCTACAGCAGGCCGAGTCGCTCGACCGCGTGGCGCTCCTCCACGAGCTCGGCCACCGACGCGTCGATCCTGGCCCGGGAGAACTCGTTGATCTCCAGGCCTTCGACGATTTCCCACCGGCCGTCGACCGCGCGGACCGGAAGCGAGGCGACGACGCCCTCAGGCACCCCGTAGACCCCTGGGGACGGGAGAGCCACCGAGGTCCAGTCGTCGGCATCGGTGCCGTCCACCCAGTCGCGGACGTGGTCGATGGCGGCGTTGGCAGCCGACGCCGCCGACGAGGTGCCACGCGCCTCGATGATCGCGGTGCCGCGGGTGGCCACGGTCGGGATGAAATCGTTGGTCAGCCAGTCGGTGTCAGCGGCGTACTCGGCTCCCGGGCGTCCATCGACCACCGCGTGGAAGATGTCGGGATACATGCTCGGGGAGTGGTTGCCCCACACGGTCACCCGGGACACGTCGGTGACGTGCACACCCGCGTGCGTGGCCAGGGCGGCGACAGCGCGGTTGTGGTCGAGCCGGGTGAGCGCGGTGAATCGCTCGGACGGAATGTCGGGCGCGTGGGCCGCGGCCACCAGTGCGTTCGTGTTGGCCGGGTTACCGACCACCACGACGCGCACATCTGTGGCCGCGCCCGCGTTCAGTGCCTTGCCCGACTCGGCGAAGATCGCGGCATTGGCCGCCAACAGGTCGGCGCGTTCCATCCCTTTACTGCGCGGCCGGGCCCCGACCAGCAGCGCGACATCGACGCCGTCGAAAGCCTGCACCGGGTCGTCGTAGATCTCGACGTCGACCAGCCCGTCGAAGGCGCTGTCGACCAGCTCCATGACCACGCCCTCGGCAGCGCGGATCGCGGCGGGCAGTTCCAGCAGGCGTAGCTTCACCGGCACGTCGCGTCCCAGCAGGGCACCGGCACCGATGCGGAACAGCGCGGCGTAGCCGATCTGCCCGGCCGCGCCGGTCACCGTGACGACCTTGGGGGCGGTCACGTGTGCACCTCCAGCCCGAGCACCTGCGTCGCGTAGCGCCGCACGGTGTCCTCCGAGATCGCGGCGGCGTCCTCGAATCCGGGCCGGCCCCGGCTGCTCAGGAATCCGGTGACGGGATCGAGGATGACCTCCGCGAGCAGTTCGCCGCTGGTCGGTTCACAGACGGCCCACGTGTACCGGGTGTCATCGGCCCAGCCGTCGGCGGCATCGTGCACGTAGTCCAGGTCATCCTCGCCGAGGTCGGTGAGCGCCGGCCGGTCGTCGACACGGTCATCGGCGCGCAGCCCGCGCAGATACCACTGTCCGTTGTTGATCTCCACAGGTTCCACGTACTCAGCGTTCCATAGTCGGTGGCCGAGAAACGCCGCGAGGCCGTAGTCACGTGGTGACTACGGCCTCGACGGAAAGAGCTGGGCGTTACTTGATCTCGGCGATCACGGTGCCCTGGGTGATGGCAGCACCGGCCTCGACGGCCAACCCCGTGATGACGCCGTCCTTGTGGGCGGTCACCGGGTTCTCCATCTTCATGGCCTCCAGAACCACCACGAGGTCGCCTGCGGCCACCTCCTGGCCCTCCTCGACGGCGACCTTGACCACGGTGCCCTGCATCGGCGCGGTCACCGAGTCACCCGAAGCCGCCGCGCCGCCACTGGCGCCGCGCTTGCGAGCCTTGGGCTTCTTGCGAATCGCGCCGGGGGCAGCACCGCCGCCACCGCCGAGCGCCAGGTCACCGGGCAGCGACACCTCGAGGCGACGCCCACCGACCTCGACGACCACGGTCTGGCGAGGAACGGTGTCCTCTTCCTCGATCGGGTCGCCACCGGTGAACGGCTCGACGGTGTTCTCCCACTCGGTCTCGATCCAGCGGGTGTGGACGGTGAAACCGTCCTCGTCGCCGATGAAGGCGGGGTCGGACACCACAGCCCGGTGGAACGGGATGACGGTGGCCAGTCCCTCGACGTTGAACTCGGCCAGTGCGCGACGCGAGCGGGCCAGGGCCTCGTCGCGGGTAGCGCCGGTGACGATCAGCTTGGCCAGCATCGAGTCGAACTGACCGCCGATGACCGAACCGGACTCCACACCGGAGTCCATGCGCACGCCGGGGCCGGTCGGGGCCTCGAACTTGGTGACGGGGCCGGGGGCGGGCAGGAAGCCGCGGCCGGCGTCCTCACCGTTGATGCGGAACTCGAACGAGTGGCCGCGCGGCGTCGGATCCTCGGTGATGTCCAGGGCCTCGCCGTTGGCGATCTTGAACTGCTGCAGCACCAGGTCGATGCCCGAGGTCTCCTCGGTGACCGGGTGTTCCACCTGCAGGCGGGTGTTGACCTCGAGGAAGGAGATCAGGCCGTCCTGGCCGACCAGGTACTCGACGGTGCCGGCACCGTAGTAGCCGGCCTCCTTGCAGATCCGCTTGGCGGACTCGTGGATCTCCTTGCGCTGGGCGTCGGTCAGGAAGGGGGCCGGGGCCTCCTCGACCAGCTTCTGGAAGCGGCGCTGCAGCGAGCAGTCGCGGGTACCGGCGACGACGACGTTGCCGTGGGTATCGGCGATCACCTGGGCCTCGACGTGGCGCGGCTTGTCCAGGTAGCGCTCGACGAAGCACTCACCACGACCGAACGCGGCGACGGCCTCACGGGTCGCCGACTCGAACAGTTCGGGGATCTCCTCAAGCGTGCGGGCCACCTTCATGCCGCGACCGCCGCCGCCGAAGGCGGCCTTGATCGCGACCGGCACGCCGTACTCCTTGGCGAACGCCACGACCTCGTCGGCGTCCTTGACGGGGTCCGGGGTGCCCGGCACCAGCGGTGCCTTGGCCTTGGCGGCGATGTGGCGCGCGGTGACCTTGTCACCGAGATCCCGGATCGACTGCGGGCTCGGCCCGATCCAGATCAGCCCGGCGTCGAGCACGGCCTGGGCGAAGTCGGCATTCTCCGACAGGAAGCCGTAACCCGGGTGGATGGCGTTGGCGCCGGACTTCGCGGCAGCGTCCAGGATCTTCTCGAAGACCAGGTAGGACTCGGCTGAGGTCTGGCCGCCCAGGGCGAAAGCCTCATCGGCAAGCCGTACGTGTGGTGCATCGGCGTCAGGCTCGGCATACACGGCCACGCTGGCCAGTCCTGCGTCTTTCGCGGCACGGATCACCCGGACCGCGATCTCCCCGCGATTGGCGACCAGCACCTTGGAGATCTTTGAGCTGGCGTGGTTGGCCACGGTGCCTCCTCGGCAGTGTTCTCTAAGAAACGTCTTTAAGAATCTATCGCGGGCAGTTTATGCGCCGCACCTTGGCGCTCGCCAAACCGGTATCGGTTACCGGTGAGTAGGTTTCGTACTGGATTTCTCGGTGGACCCATCAGTCCTGTTGACGGGCTGAAATACCGTCTCGACCGACAGCCCGACGCTATTACCGTCAGTCCGTGGGTGTGGGGATTTTTCTGATTGTCGTGGGCGTGTTGGTGGGCGGTGTCATGGCGGCGGCACCGCGCGGCATCTGGTGGGCCACCCAGTCCTGGAAGTTCCGCAATCCCGAGAACAACGAGCCGAGCGACACGGCTTACGGGATGACGCGCTCGGTGGTGTCCTGTTGATCGTCGTTGCCCTCTTTCTCGGCGGCTCGATCATCAGCGACGGGATGTCGAAGTCGGCGGCCGGCAAACGTCAGCAGGAGGCCGAGGCGCAGCGGCAGGCGGCCGAGGCGGCCTTCGTGGTGCCACAACCCGAGAAACGCGGTCTGCTGCCGGTGATCGGCTATTTCGCCGATCCGACGCCCACAGGCATGCGGGCCTACGTGTACTACCTGGCGCCCGGGGAGGCGGTGCACCAGTACATTCGCACGATGTCGGACAGGTTCAGCTATCCGTGTTACACCTCGGCGAGCGTGACAAAAGCCGATGGCGACCGGAAGGCTGTCGATCCTGAACTCTATTGGGCGCCAGAGGAACTCGGCGATATGTCGAAGTCGGACAGGTGCCACCCCGGCGCCGGCCTCAATGTTCATGCGGTGACGTTGTACGACGTGACGCCGAATACACCGATCGTCACCGACTCGGTCATCGCCGATCGGAACCGAGCCGAGATCCGGCCCGCGGCACCGGGCAACGTCGTCCCCAAGCTCGCCAAGGCACTGCGAACGGATCCATGACGCCGCTCAGGCGCCGCGCAGCCGCCGCTTGATTCGGGTCAGCATCGCCGACATACCCCGCAGCCGCAGCGGGCTGATCAACGCGGCCAGCCCCAGCGCGGTGTAGAAGTCATCGGGCACCGCCAGGATGTCATCGGCGGACTGTCCGTCCAGTCCGGTGGCCAGGATCGCGGCGAAGCCGCGTGTCGTCGGAGCCTCCGGGGGAGCGCTGAAGTACAGCCGTACCTCGTCCCGGTCGGATGCGTCGACGTCGAGGAACAACGGGGACTGGCACTCCGGAACCGGCTCCATCGCCGCTTCCTCAAGATGGGACGGCAAAGGGGGCAGCTCGTTGGCGAACTCCAGCAACAGCTGCAACTTGTCCTGGCCGGCCACCTCTTGGAAGTCGGAGACGACCTCGGCGAGGGCGGCCGGCATCGTCACGGAGCTTCGCCCGGATCGGGACCGACAGCCACCGGGACCCGCACGGCGTTGCCCCATTCGGTCCACGAGCCGTCGTAGTTGCGCACTCCGGGCAGCCCCAGCAGGTGGGTCAGCACGAACCAGGTGTGGCTGGAGCGCTCACCGATGCGGCAGTAGACGACTGTTTCCGGGGTCACGCCGTCGCTTGGCTTGAGGAAGCCGTAGAGCTCCTCGAGCTCGGCGCGACTGCGGAACTGACCGCTGTCCCGGGCCGCCTTGGCCCAGGGGATCGACTTGGCCGTCGGAATGTGGCCGCCGCGAAGCGCGCCCTCTTCCGGGTAGTCGGGCATGTGGGTGCGTTCGCCGGTGTACTCCTGGGGCGAACGGACGTCGATCAGCGGCTGCTTGCCGAGAATGTCCAGCACGTCGTCGCGGTAGGCCCGGATCGGGGCGTCGTTGCGCTCCACGACCGGATAGCCGCTGGACTGGCGGGTGGGCACCTCGAGCGTGGTGTCGCGGCCGTGGGAGACCCACAGGTCGCGACCGCCGTCGAGCAGGCGCACGTCGGGGTGCCCGAACAGGGTGAACACCCACAGGGCGTAGGCCGCCCACCAGTTGCTCTTGTCGCCGTAGATGACGACGGTGTCGTCGCGGCTGATGCCCTTGCGGTCCATCAGCTCGGCGAACTGCTCACCGCTGATGTAGTCGCGCACATTGGGATCATTGAGGTCGAGATGCCAGTCGATCTTGACCGCACCGGGGATGTGGCCGGTGTCGTAGAGAAGGACATCCTCGTCGGACTCGACGATGGCCAAGCCGGGCCGACCCAGGTTGCTGGCCAGCCAGTCGGCGGTGACCAGGCGCTCCGGATGGGCGTACTCGGCAAGGGTGGGGCTGGGATCAGCAGGCAGCGGCACACCATGAGCGTACCGTCGGTCCGGATATTCGCGATGTGGCGTCCGTGACCGGCGCGGATTTGCCGCCCAGCCGGTGAATCACGCGGTGAACGCGACCTCGTAGGCCACGGCGAAGCGGCGGACGCCGTTGTTGGCGCGGAAGAGCGAGCCGCCGTTCTGCGACCAGGTCACCACGCGCAGCAGACGCTTGCCGGGAGACAGGCGCTTGGAGATGATGTCGGCAAACGCGGCGCGCAGCCGCTCCAGATCACAGGTCTCGAAGTCGCGTGCTACGCGAACATCCCACATTGTTTCTTCGACTGGCATCGGCCCAGTGTCAACCCACGGTTGAGACTATTCGCGACATCGACGCGGCGTGGCGCCAGGCGAAAAGGTTGCAATTTGATCACTCCGCGCAACCACGGGCGTCGGAAAGTCGGCGGCAGACGGTGGCGTGCACCCGAACTGCTTTGAGCCCCAACACATGAGGCTGCCCGGGCCAGGCGCAGTGCCGGCGGCTCCCTGCCATCGGGTTTGCAAATGCCCCGCCGGGGTACACCCGTTCCAAAACGAAGGAGCCGGGATGGACGCGGTGGCAACCGATCTCGCGGGACGAAGGGTGCGCTTCGAGCATCACGTGCTCGAACTCGAGGACGGCCTCCGAGTCGGAGTCTCGATCGGGGGCCGCGGCGTGCCCATGGTCTTCCTGCACGGCCTCGGCCTCAACCGCCGGCATTACCTGCGATTGCTCAACCGCATCGCCGCACTCGGATTTCTCGTCGTGGCGATCGACGTTGCCGGACACGGAGACACTGCCGATTTGCCTTGTGAGGCAGACGAATTGAATGACCGCACTGATTTGGTATTGCGCACGCTCGATGTGCTCGGTATTCGGCGTGCCGTTCTCGCCGGTCATTCGATGGGCGGCCGGATAGTCATACAACTCGCCGCGATCGCGCCCGACCGGGTACTTGCGGCGCTGCTCATCGACGCTGCGGCAGGGGCGTCGTTCGACGCCGCCCTTGAGACAACCATGCGGTCACCGCGGCTGATGATGCGCGCCGTGGCCGGAGCCGTCTCCGACATGTATCGCGACCCGATCTGGATGAAAGTGGCCGCCGTCAACCGGTACCTGCGGATGCTGACCGCGGTGTCGATGGGCAAAATGCTGCCGCAAACCGGTTTCGTCGGTGCCGCGCGCGCCTTGATGCGATCCGATAAATGCGGCTCCCTACTGCGAAAGTTGCGGGATCGAGAGGTCCCGACGGTGGTGCTGCACGGGGAAAGCGACGGCATAGTGCCGTTCGAGTGCGCGGTGGAACTGGCGGATGAGGCCGACGCGACGCTCTACCGGATACCCGGCGCCTACCATTCCTGGCTGATCAACGATCCGTGGCGGGGGGCGGACGCGGTCCGCCAACTTCTCGACCGCGAACTCGGCGCAGCCCTGCGCTGCGAGGCCGCCGCGGTCGGCTTGGACGACTGGCGCGACGCGCAGGCGTGGGAGACGGCGTTGATCGAACCCGACGCGTGGGTGCACCGGCTCACCGCCGGAGCCAAGACGATCGGAGCCGGTCGGCGCCAGCGTGTCGAGCGCGTCGAGATGGAGCTGATTCGTCGGGCGTCGAAGGAGGTTGTTCGGATCGCCGCAGCTCGCACGGCCAGAAGAAGGCGGGTCGCACGCCCGGCATGAGGGCGCCCCTCGGCCTTCAGAGCTGCGCCGAACCCTCCCAGAGTTGTGCGACGGACAGACCGCACTCGGCGAGCATCCGGCGCAGCAGCGGAAGGCTCAGCCCGATCACGTTGGACGGATCGCCTTCGATGCCTTCGATGAACCAGCCCCCCAGCCCGTCGAGCGTGAAACCGCCTGCGACACCGAGTGGTTCGCCGCTGCGTAGATAGGCTTCCAGATCCGATTCCGTCGGCGAGCCGAAACGCACTGCGGTGATCCCGGTATCGGTCAGCCGGTGGGTGACGGTGCCGTCGCGGACCACGAGCACGGCATGACCGGAATACAGCTGGGCCGTCCGGCCCGCCATGGCCTGCCATTGCTGCCGAGCGGCATCGACGTCCCCGGGCTTGCCGCACAAACGTCCGTCGAGAAACAGCATCGAGTCACAGCCGATCACCACGCAGTCCATGGCGACGGTAGCCGGAACATGGGAGAGCACCTGGTCGGCCTTGGCTGCGGCCAGGCCGTTCACCACGCGCTCGGGCGGCGCACCGGCCAATGACGCGATGACGGCGTCCTCGTCGACACCCGACACCACCACCAACGGATCGAGGCCGGCCTGGCGCAGAACGCCAAGCCGGCCTGTCGATGCCGAACCCAGGACGACCCGGGTCATCTAGCGGCGCATGTGGGTGCGCTCCAGCAGCGTCACCCGCTGCCAGCTGTAGATCGAGTAGCGCAGCTTGTCCACCGGGTGGCCCCACAGGTTGCGCTCGCGCACCACGGGGCCGGCGTCACGGCCGCCCCCGGCGGTGCCGAGGATCGCCATCAGCGCGGCCATTTCCTCATCGGTGGGCTGACCACGCAGCACCTTGATGTGTGCCTCGTGGTCGGCTTGCTGGTGGGTCTGCGCCTCTTCGGTGGCGGTTTCGTCAGCCACAGTCGCCTCGCTCACAGGGGGATGTTCCCGTGCTTCTTCGGCGGCATCTGGATGATCTTGCGCTCCAGCAGTCGCAGCGCATTGGCCACGTAGCCGCGGGTGTGCGACGGCGGGATGACCGCGTCGACGTAACCGCGCTCGGCCGCGATGTACGGGTTGACCAGCGTGTCCTCGTAGGTCTGCTGCAGTTCCAGGCGCAGCGCATCGACATCTTGGCCGTCCTGCGCTGCCTGTTTGAGCTGTGAACGGTAGACGAAGCCCACCGCGCCCGAGGCGCCCATAACCGCGATCTGGGCCGTCGGCCAGGCCACCACCACGTCGGCCCCCATGTCCTTGGAACCCATCACGCAGTACGCGCCGCCGTAGGACTTACGGGTGATGACGGTGACCTTGGCGACCGTGGCCTCACCGTAGGCGTAGAGCAGCTTGGCGCCGCGCCGGATGATGCCGTTGTACTCCTGATCGGTGCCGGGCAGGAAGCCCGGGACGTCGACCAGCAGGACGATCGGGATGTTGAAGCAGTCGCAGGTCCGGATGAACCGGGCGGCCTTCTCCGAGGCGTTGATGTCGAGGCAGCCCGCGAACTGGGTGGGCTGGTTGGCCACGATGCCCACCGGGCGACCGTCGACCCGGCCGAAGCCGACCACGATGTTGCCGGCGTAGCCGGCCTGCACCTCGAGGAACTCGTCGTCATCGAGGATGCGGGTGATGACCTCGTGCATGTCGTACGGCTGATTCGGGGAGTCCGGGATCAGCGTGTCGAGCTCGATGTCCTCGTCGGTCAGGGTCTCCTCGATCGAGCCCTGCGCCGGGGCGACCGGGTAGTGCGGCGGCTCGGCGTAGTTGTTCGGGGGCAGGTAGCTCAGCAGATCGCGGACGTACTCGAAAGCGTCCTGCTCACCCGAGGCGACATAGTGCGCGGTACCGGACTTGGCCATGTGGGTGTGGGCGCCGCCCAGCTCCTCCATGGTGACGTCCTCGCCGGTGACGGTCTTGATGACGTCTGGGCCGGTGATGAACATCTGGCTGGTCTGATCGACCATGACGATGAAGTCGGTCAAGGCGGGGGAGTACACATGGCCACCGGCCGCCGCGCCCATGATCAGCGAGATCTGCGGGATGACACCCGAGGCCTTGATGTTGTTGTGGAAGATCCGGCTGTACAGGCCGAGGGAGACCACACCCTCCTGGATACGGGCGCCGGCGCCGTCGTTGATGCCGATCAGCGGGCGGCCGGTCTTGATGGCCAGCTCCTGGACCTTGACGATCTTCTCGCCGTAGACCTCGCCGAGGCTGCCGCCGAAGACGGTGGCGTCCTGGCTGAAGATGCAGACGTCGCGGCCGTCGATGGTGCCGTAGCCGGTGATCACACCGTCACCCAGCGGCCGGTTGTTCTCCAGGCCGAAGTTGGTGCTGCGGTGCTTGGCGAGCGCGTCGAGTTCGACGAACGATCCTTCGTCGAGCAGCGCGAGGATGCGCTCGCGGGCCGTCAGCTTGCCCTTGGCGTGCACCTTCTCCACGGCTTCTTCGCCGACGGGATGCAGCGTCTCCTCGGCCCGCCTCTTGAGATCAGCCAGCTTGCCTGCAGTGGTGTGGATGTCCACCTGGTGCTCGGCGGACGGCTCGGTAACGCTCGTCATGGGTCACGATGCTATCGGTAACCCTAAGACTGGTCTAAGAGAGGTGGGCGTGGCGCGCGTCACGTTCTGCCCGGACTGAGACGTGTCCACGCGCGGGGCAAAGGGGCTGGCGGTGCGTGCGGGCCGGTCAGGGACCGAACCGTCCGGTGTCGAGCGCACGGTCCTCGGGCAGCACTCCCATGGGGCTGTCGATCACATGTTCGGTCATGCTGAGCGTGTCGCGGTCGAAGTACTCACCCTGGGTGTCCCGCTTCCATGTGGCCGGCGACCCGGCGTACAGCCCGCGCTTCGACTCGGGCGTCGATCCGCGGGTCATGGTCGAATTGGCGGCCAGCAACGACTGATCGGGAAGGTGGCTGTCCTTCAGCATCACGGCCCGGCTGCCGACCAGTGAGTGGTGCCCGACGGTTATCCGGCCGACCGTTTGTCGCTTGTGGGTGAAATCGGGCTCGTGGGTCTGCAGGAGGCACCGGTTGCCGCCGACCGCGGCGTATTCGCGGACGACGATGGTGCCGGAGCAGTCCGCGTAGTGCCTGCTGCCCAGCTTCGCGCCGTAGCCGAGGAACAACGTCCCGGCCCGAACGTCGAGTCGCTGGAAGGCGGGGTGCGCCGAAATCCAATTCCACGATTCCATCGCCGCGTAGTCGTCGAAACGGACCAACCCCAGCCCACGGACCACATTGAAGGCTCCGATCCGAGTCCCTTCGCCGAGCTCGAATCGCCCGACGTTGCGGACAACGGTCGGACCGATCCTGGCGGTGCCGGCGATTCGATGACCGAACAACCTCAGTACCCGGTTCTTGAACGACGACGGCGGAAGTAGAAGCCAGCAAAGCATTTCCAGCATCGATACGCCTTTCTCCGCCAGGGGTCCCATGGTGGACATCGTCGGTCGGTACTGCCGAATCTACTGACGCCGAGCCGCTCACGGGTTTACCGCTACGACAGTTTGTGGGACGTATCACGGGGGCCGCGAGATGAGGTACACCGGATATCCGTGTGGGCGCGCCTGATTCGCGGTAGATCAAGGCATTGATCCAACACTCTGACAGGTGACGGGTGCGAGATCGCTTGTCGTTGCGTATGGTCGGGACGTCACGCCAGTGTTGCAGATGCTGGGTGCCCACGACCTGGATCCGTGACCAGGATCGTGATGCAAATGCCGGTACGGCGCCGGGGGACGTCCGACAAGCGAACATTGTGATGTCGCGTAATCGCGCAATCGTTGTTGTTGTGGACCTCCGTGTGCCGCCAAGGGGACGGGAGCTTTCACCTGATCGCGCCAATGTCATCAACGCCATCGAGCGAACTGCCCTCCACCGGCAATCGATTTGCGCTCGCCGGCTTCGCCGGGACGGGCTATGACCGGGGCCGGAGTCTGCCGGTGCAGATCATGTGGCTGGTCGTTTCGCGATCCGTTCTGTTCCGGTGGTGGATGCCGAACCGGGTGCGGGTTGCCGTGCTGCGGGCATTCGGCGCCAGGATCGGGATCGGCGCGCTGATCCGCCACGATGTCAGGATCCACTGGCCTTGGAAGCTCGACGTGGGCGCGTATTCGTGGATCGGTGAGGGCGCGTGGATTCTCAACCTGGAGAATGTGACGATCGGATCGAATTCGTGTGTCTCCCAGGAGGTTCTGCTATGCACCGGTAGCCACGATCGGGCGAGTCCGACATTCGAGTTCGACAATGGGCCCATCGTGATAGGAGACCGGGTCTGGCTGGCTGCCCGCGCAACCGTGTTGCGGGGGGTGCGAATCGGTGACGGCGCGACCATCGCCGCGACCGCCCTTGTCTCCCAGGACGTTCCGGCCGGTCACACGCTGTTTCCGTCACGTCCGGCGAAGGGGGCCGCATGCGGGTGACGATCATCGGTATCAACTACGCGCCGGAAGTAACCGGAATAGCCCCGTACACCACCGGGATTGCCGAAGGACTCGCCGAGCGTGGGCATGACGTCACAGTGATTACCGGGCTGCCGCACTACCCCCAGTGGCGTGTCGCCCAGGAGTACCGAGGCGTACGCCGCTGTACCGAGGTTTCGCGAAGTGTGACGGTGCACCGCGTCGGCCATTACGTGCCCGACGAGCAGAGCGCACTGGGCCGAATCCGGATGGAGGCCAGCTTCGGATCGGCTGTGGCCCGCCACAAGTGGGACGACCCAGACGTGGTCGTCACGGTGAGTCCCGCGCTGCTGTCCGCCGCTCCCGTGGTGGCGCGGGCCCGGTTGTCGAGGATCCCGGTCGGGGTCATCGTGCAGGACGTGTACAGCAAAGGCGTGGTGGAAACCGGGGCCGTCGGCGGGCGCTCCGCCGCGGTGGCCGCGCGGCTGGAATCGACGGTCTTGCGGTCCGCGACCGGCGTCGCGGTCATTCACCCACGCTTTGCCGAATCACTGGCCGAGATCGGTGTTCGCAGTGACGATCTGGCGGTTATCCGGAATTGGACTCATATCGACGACGCTGACCCTGCGAGCGCACCGTCGGCAGTCCGAGAGAAGTACGGTTGGCAGCCGAACGAGACCATCGTGATGCACACCGGCAATATGGGGGTGAAGCAGGGCCTCGAAAACGTGGTCGCCGCAGGGAAACTCGCCGGCGACGCGGAGGCAGACGGTCGCGACATCCGCTTTGTCCTGATCGGCGACGGTAACCAGCGTCGCATGCTCGACGCTGTCGCCCGGGACGCCGAAGCCGTGCAACTGATCGACCCGTTGCCTGACGGCGAGTTTCGCGCGGCGCTGGCTGCCGCCGACATCCTGCTCGTCAACGAGCGTCCCGGAGTGGGGGAGATGGCCGTTCCGAGCAAGCTGACGTCGTACTTCGCGGCGGCCAAGCCGATTATCGCCGCCACCGAACCGACCAGCGGAAGCGCCGAAGAGCTTCGTGCATCCGGGGCCGGACTTGTCGTTCCGCCGGGTGATCCAGAATCCCTCGTCGAGGCGGTGCGACAGCTCGCCGGCGACGAGCAGACCCGGCAGCGATTCGGCTCCTGCGGCGCGCGATATGCCCGCGATCGCCTCGGCGCCGCCAACGCGGTTGCGCAGTATGAGAAGTGGGTGAGCGATCTGGCTTCCGCTGCCGGAGGACGACCGGCATGAATGTTCAGGTAAGTCGCAACGACTGCTTCTACGCCGGACAGCCGGCCACCTATCTGGTGGGTCCGCTGGAGCGGGTGCTCCCGCCGGACCTGCTCAAAGCGCGGCTGCAGACCATCGCTGCGGCGGGACCGCAGAACCGCCTCGGCTTGCGTCCGAGCCGCAGGTCGCGGCACTGGGATTTCGATCCGGCGTGCGACGGGATAATGCTGACCAGCGGCCCGGCCCCGGATATTTCGAACCCCGCCCGGGCGATGCTCGACCTGCTGGCCGGTGGTCCGGCGGTTCCGCCGGCCACCGTGCACGTCCACATCGCGGACCGGTGGCTGTTTCTGAATTTCGACCACGGTCTCGGTGGCGGACGGCTGTTCAGCGAGGTGATCGCAGCGGCCGGCTCGGAAGGCCACGGATTCAGTGAACCCGCACCCGTGGCGACCACCCGTAACCCTGGCCTGCGTGCCTTCGCCCACACCGTGCGCAACGAACCCATGCGCCTGCTGCGGGCACTGGACGAACCGCTGCGCCGCAGTGCCGCAGTGATTCCCGTCGGGCAATTCGACGAACCGGAATCGTTGGCATACGCCCGAAGTCGACCCGGCTTCCTGGAAGAGGTGCGGGCGAACCGTGACATCTGCCTGCCCCGCGCACCGCTGGCGGCGATCGTTCTCTCGGCCTTTCTGGACGGACTGCGCAGCCACGGAATAACGCCGGAAGACGAGGTCGGCCTCCTGGTCGACCTGGGTCGGTACCTTCCACCCGACGCGGGCACCTTGGCGAATTTCGTGGGCATCGCGCCCATACAGATTGCGCCACCTTACGACCCGGCCCTGGTGGCCGGTGCGATCAGCCAGTACACGCACGGGTGTCGAGCCCTGGTCCGGTACGGCATGGCATATGCCGCTCGGCTCCGTACCCGTCCAGCTGACCTTCCGCGTTGGCAGACCAACAGCCGACGTGCCCGGATCGTCGTGACCGACCACGCCAACTCGGCTGCGGGCAGCAAGATTTCCTGGGCGACAACGCCCGGCGGACACCACTTCGTCCGCAAGGCGCCGGTGCGCTATTCGAACCAGATCTCGTTGGCCGTCAACCGCGTCGCCTCGGAACTGCATCTCACCGCGTCGTACTACGCAAGCACCTTCGACCCCGAGGCGATTGACGCGGTCCTCGACCGGATCGTGGCAGCGGATTCGCCGCTGGTGCGCATGGGCCAGAGTGCGACACTGAGCAGCCGGACGGGGCGGTGAGATGGTTCGGACAGCGATGCCGTCGACTCAGAGTGACCCGCGAGCGCGCTCGACAGGGATGATCACCACCGCCGACCAGGTGTTGTCGAGTGCCAGCAATGCCTTGATGGTCTTTGCGGTGGCCCAAGTTTCACCGGCCGAGCAGTTCGGCATCGTCGCCCTGCTCGTCACGGTCGCCACCACCTGGATCGGCTTCAACAGGGGGGCGCTGGGTACCGCGCTGCTGCTGACCAGCAACATGCACCGGCGCGAGATATCGGCCGAAGGTGGGTACGCGACCAGCTGGTCGATGGCGACATCGGTCGTCGCCGGCGCGGTATTGCTTGTCCTGTCAGGAGTTTTCGGCCAGATCTGGATCGGTGCGGCGTTCGCCGTGAGCATGGTCGCCGTTCTGGCCCAAGATGTGCTGCGATTCGTCGCGATCGCACAAGGCAGACCACTGGTCGCGGCCGTCTGCGATGGGTTCTGGGTGGTGTGGATACTGACCGTCTACCTGATCAACCTGATCACTTCGGGGATGTCGGCCGTGGTCACGGTGTACCTGTGGGGCGTGGGCGGACTCATTTCGGCGGTGGTGCTGATGCGGGTCCTGCAGACCAGGCCGCGGGGTCACCGCCTCGTCGGGTGGTGGCGCACCTATGACCGTGCCCGGCTGAGATTCGGAATTGTCTATGCGCTCAACCAGGTTGGTGCCACCCTCGTGACACTGACCGTGACGATAGTGGTGAGCGGCACCGCGGCCGCCGGGCTGCGCGGCGCGGCGACACTGTTCGGGCCGATTGCAATGCTGGTGTCGGCACTGCCGCTGGTGTTCGTTCCGCATGTCCGCCGTGCCGCATCATCGATCGGTGAGCAGTGGCAGGTACTCGTCAAGACATCCATCGCGACGTCGGGTTTGACCGTGCTGGCCGGCCTGTGCCTGGCCCTCACCCCCAGCCGACTGGGGTCCGCCATCCTGGGCGACACCTGGACGTATGCCTCGGCGCTCGTCGTCTATCTCGGGATCGAATGCGCGGCAATGTGCTGGATGGTCAGTGTGTACAGCTTCTTCCAGGCGCGCGGCATGAGCAGGACGGTGTTGCGGGTCAAGCTGTTCCAGATCGGTCTGCAGCTCGGCCTGTGCCTGTGCGCCGGACTGGCAGTGGGCACAGCGGTCGCCATCGCCATCTCGCTGGCCGTGGCGGGTGTCCTCGCCGCTTTGGTCGGTGTGGGGCTCGTCCGGCGCGTTGTGCGGCACGGCGCGACTGAGGCGCCGCCTGCCGACCAGGACGCTGCGACCCAGCTGCAAAAGCCGTTGGAAAAGAATGGGATTGCCTGGCCGACGGTCGATGTCCTCGAAGCGGAGATGAGAGGCCGTAGGTCCGATGAGTGAGGAGTTCACCGGTGCGGTTCGGCCGGCCGTGCTTCATGTCGTCACGCTGATCACGCCGGACGGTGCCTACGGCGGGCCGGTCAGGGTGGCGTTCAACCTATCCCGACAACTGCGCGCGGCCGGTCATCGAACCCTCGTCGCGGGTGCGGTACGCGGCTATCCGCAGATTCCCACCGCGCTCGACGGGGTTCCGGTTCGGCTCGCGAAGGCGCGCAGCATCATTCCCAAGTTGGGATTCTCCGGATTGCTCGCTCCCGCACTGCTCGGCTGGATGGTGCGGAACCGCAAGTCTTTCGACGTGATCCACGTGCACCTGGCGCGCGATCTGATCACGCTGCCGGCGGCGGCGATCGCGCTGATACTGCGGAAGCGCCTGATCGTGCAGACCCACGGAATGATCACCGACAGCAGCCATCCGATTGCGCCGATTCTCGATCGCATTCTGACCCGGCCGATTCTGCGTCGAGCAGCCGCCGTTCTGTATTTGACCGAAGATGAGCGTGCCGCGCTGCTCCGGGTGCAACCCGAGGCTGCGGTGCGGCACCTTCGCAACGGCGTTCCCGGTTATGAAGGGGTGCGCGCGGCGGCCGCCGCCGACGGCCGGACGGCCGGGTGCGTCGAGGTGCTGTACCTGGCGCGGCTGCAGGCACGGAAACGTCCCGTGCTCTTCGCGAAAGCCGCCACCCGCCTGCTGGCGGCCGGGTGTGATGCGCGGTTCACCCTGGTCGGTCCCGACGAAGGCGAGGGGGCCGAGGTTCTCGATACGATCATGCGATCCGATGCCCGGCCCGACGAGATCCGTTGGGAGGGAGCGTTGCCGCCGGACCGCACGGTGGTGCGGATGGCTGCCGCGTCCATCTACGTATTGCCCTCGGTCGACGAGCCCTTTCCGATGTCGGTGCTTGAGGCGATGTCGGTCGGACTGCCTGTGGTGATCACCGAGAGCTGCGGACTCGCGGAAACGGTGCGTGCTTCCGGTAGCGGAATCGTGGTGGACGAATCGGAGGCTGCACTGTTCGAGGCGATGCGCACGTTGATCATCGACCAACGGCTGCGGGAGAAGATGAGCGCGGCTGCGCGCCAGACGGCAGCCGCGGTCTTCAGCATGGACGCCATCGCTCGCGACCTGGCCGCCGTCTACGTGGGGGAGGACATTTGACTCGGCGTGTGCGTATCGGGGTGACCGTTGTCGCCACGGCCGTGGTGGTGCTTCTGCTTCTCGTGGCTGCCGTCGGCACGGTCGTGTTCCGCTACGCACCGCAAGACGACCTGCGTAAGGCCGACGCGGTGTTCGTGCTCGGTGGTGAGCACGATGGCCGCGAGGACTACGGTTTTCAACTCGTCCGCGACGGCGTCGCCCCAGTGTTGGTGCTGTCCAACCCATATCGGTCCTCAGATCCGGTGATGAGAAAAGCGTGCAACCGGCATCCGCCAGGTGTCGAAGTGCTGTGCCTGCCGCCGAAGCCCTCCACCACCCTCGGTGAGGCGAAGCTGATTCGGCAGTTGGCCCGCGACAGGGGCTGGAGCACGGTGGTGATTGCCTCCTGGCAGTACCACTTACCCCGGGCCCGTTTCATCTTCGAGCATTGCTTCTCGTCCTCGGCAGACTCCACCGTGATGCGCGCAGTACCGCGTGAATACCGCCTGTCTGCGGGCTCGTGGGAGTACACCTACCTGTACCAGTTCTTCGCGTTGGGAAAGGCGGTGATGGAGTCGAAGAAGTGTGACTGAGCCGGTGAGTCACCACTTCAGCTTGTACTGGACGCCCGCGAATACATAGACACTGAGATATCCGATCATGGCAAATGCGCTGCAGTACATGGCGGTTAACGCGAGTGTGCGCGCAGTCCGCCGGATCGTCTGCCAGGGGTATCCGCGCGGGTCGATCGCGGCCAGTGGGAGCAACAGGGTGGTGATCGGTGCCGCCGTCACCAGCAGTCCCTCACCGATCAGCAGGACCGGCGGCGGCGAATCCATCGTCGTCTGCAGAGCGGTGAGACACCCCAGCAGGGCGCACACCACCGAGTTGATCGCGATGATGCGCCATCTGTCGGCGTTGCGATACAGGTAGACCGCGGCTGGGGCGCCCACCGCAGCCCCCGCCGCAACCAGCAGCAGTTCGGTGATCACGGCAGGGTGTCCTCGCTTCTCGCAGGTGCCATTCGCAATCCCACCACCGTGCCGCCGCACAGACCCGCCAACGCACACACGGGTGCCGACAGCAGCAGCGAGAGTGCGCTCAGCGCGGGCTGGTCGATGGCGAGCGCGCTATAGCCGCTGAGGCTGGCCGCGGCCCCGGCCGCGCCCCAGGTAAAGGACCGAAAATATTGGCGCACAGGCCAAGTGAGGACAGCGCCCATTGCGAAGCCGGAGATCGTCATTACGATCAGGGTGATCACAAGCAGATGGGCAGGCGTATCCCATATCTGGATCGCAAGATGGCGCACTACAGCTCCGGCCACGGCGCCCACAATGATCCACCGCAGCTGCCAACTGCCGGCCGAAGTCGAGGTCACCATCGCCGACCAGGTTAGCCGCTGCTGGTCGGCGTCGTCGTGTGGGTTGTCACAACATCCGTTGCCACTGCATGCGTTTTCGCAGCGTGTGATCGAAAAGCGAGCTGAATTGAGTTCTTTCGTGCCGGCCTGGCCCAAACCTGCCCGGCCGACAACGACGAGGAGCTGTTAGATTGCAGACGGACCGCATAATCGATGTACGACGCCCAGGGTCGCGCGGTTGTTGTTGTAAAGAATTTCGCAATTGCGCGTTTGAGCTGATTGCGAGGCATTCCCGCCGGCCATGGGCCGGGGAGGTGCACGACAAAAAATGACCGTCGTGACGATGCCGCGAGAAGTGTTCAAACGCACCCGATGGCAACGGCAGTACCTGGTCAACATTCTGATCACCGACGTTCTCGTGGTGTGCGCGGCGGTGGTGCTGGCGCAGTACGTCCGTTTCGGGCAAGCGCCGGATCTTTCCAGCACCGACGGATACATCACGTCCGTTTCGATACTGTTCGGCGCCATCTGGCTGGGTGCGCTCTCGTTGTGTCGAACCAGGTCGCCGCGGGTGACCGGGGCCGGTGCCGAGGAGTACAAACGCGTTGCGTCTGCGTCTTTCTGGACCTTCGGGGGCATCGCGATAATCGCGTTCCTGCTTCAACTTGAGATTGCGCGCGGCTACCTCGCGGTTGCGCTGCCCACCGGCACCGTCGCGTTGTGCCTGACCAGGTGGGGGTGGCGTCGGTACCTTGCCAAGCAACGGGCGGAGGGCCGTTATCAGACGGCGGTGATGGCGATCGGCGACGCCGACGCCGTCTCCTATCTCGCGCAGGAGTTGACCCGCGATCCACGCGCCGGATACGCCGTTGTGGCAGTGGGCATTCCAGGATACGGAGCGCCCGCGGGCGAGTGTCTCACCGTGGGAGACCAGGAAATTCCGATCATGGGCGGCGAGGAGTACGTCCTGGACGCCATCCGAGAATGCGGCGCCGACACGGTAGCCGTAACGGGCGTCGACCACTTCGGCTACGAGGGGATCCGGAAACTCATGTGGGACCTGGAGGCGATGGGAGTCGACCTCGTGGTGTCGCCGGGTGTGATGGACGTTTCCGGGGCACGTCTGGAGATGCGGCCGGTCGCCGGATTCCCGCTGGTACATGTCGAGAAGCCGCAGTACGACGGCGCGAAACGATTCGAGAAGCGGGCATTTGACTTCGTTTTCGCGGTGGTCGCGCTCGTCGTCGCTTCCCCGGTGCTGCTGGCCGCCGCGATCGCCATCAAGCTAGACAGCCGGGGACCGGTGTTCTACACGGCCGAACGCATCGGCATCGACGGCCGGCCGTTCGCAATGCTGAAGTTCCGTACGATGGTCTCGGATGCCGATCGTCAACTGGAGAGCCTGCAGAACCTCAACGAGAGCTCCGGCGGAGTTCTCTTCAAGATCAAGGACGATCCGCGCGTCACATCGGTGGGCAAGGTCCTCCGCCGGCTCAGCATCGATGAGCTGCCGCAGTTCGTCAACGTGCTCAGGCAGGAAATGAGCGTCGTCGGCCCTCGCCCACCGTTGCGGCAAGAGGTCGAAACCTACGATGGCGACGTCCAGCGCAGATTGCTGGTCAAGCCGGGTATCACCGGCCTGTGGCAGGTCAGCGGACGGGCGGACCTGTCTTGGCAGGAATCGGTGCGGCTGGATCTCTCCTACGTCGAGAACTGGTCGATGGTGGCCGACCTGGTCATCATCGCCAAGACCGTGCGGGCAGTGCTGCTCAGCCAGGGAGCGTACTGATCTCCAAAAGCAAATCCACCCAATGCTTTACGGGTGTACGAGATTAAGGAGAAGACGCAATGAATCAGGTGAAGAAGAAGGCCCTGATCACCGGAATCACCGGTCAGGACGGTTCTTACCTGACCGAGTTCCTGCTCAACAAGGGTTACGAGGTGCATGGACTGATCCGTCGGTCTTCGTCCTTCAACACCGCTCGGATCGATCATCTGTACGTGGATCCACACGATCCACACGCGCAACTGTTCTTGCACTACGGTGATCTCAGTGACGGCGCGCGTCTGGTGACCCTGCTGAGCACCATCGAACCGGACGAGGTGTACAACCTGGCCGCGCAATCGCATGTGCGGGTCAGCTTCGACGAACCCGAACACACCGGTGACACGACCGGGATCGGTTCCGCGCGATTGCTGGAGGCCGTGCGGATCTCGAAGGTTCCCTGCCGCTTCTACCAGGCCTCCAGTTCGGAGATGTTCGGTGGTTCACCCCCTCCGCAGAACGAGCAGACAAGCTTCTATCCGCGCTCGCCCTACGGTGCAGCCAAGGTCTACTCGTACTGGATGACGCGGAACTACCGCGAGGCCTACGGGATGTTCGCCGTCAACGGCATCCTGTTCAACCACGAGTCACCGCGCCGCGGCGAGACTTTCGTGACGAGGAAGATCACCCGAGCCGCCGCGCGGATCAAAGCCGGTATCGACGAGCATCTCTATCTCGGCAACCTGGACGCGATCCGCGACTGGGGTTACGCACCGGAATACGTCGAGGGCATGTGGCGCACGCTCCAGGTCGATGAGCCCGAGGATTACGTGCTCGCCACCGGCGACCGGTACACCGTGCGCGACTTTCTCGTCGCCGCCTTCGAACATGCGGGCCTGGACTGGGAACGGCACGTCAGGTTCGACGAGCGCTACCTGCGTCCCACCGAGGTCGATGCGCTCGTCGGCGACGCCTCCAGAGCCGACCGGCTGCTCGACTGGAGTCCCACGGTCCGCACGCCGCAACTCGCACAGATCATGGTGGAGGCCGACATCGCGCAGCTCGAATGCCTCGGCAAGCCATGGATCGACACGCCGGCCTTGGCGGGGTGGGGCTGAAGTTGCTACGCAGTGACCTCGTCAACACGACACATCCGCTCGACCCCGCGGCGCCGACGTACATCGCCGGCCATCGGGGCATGGTCGGGTCCGCGATTCACCGGAAGCTGCAATCGGAAGGGTTCACCGATCTCATCGGCCGGTCGCACCGCGAGTTGGATCTGACCGACCGGACGGCGACATTCGAGTTCTTCGCGAAAACTCAACCGCCGGTGGTGATTTTGGCGGCAGCGCGGGTCGGCGGAATCCTGGCGAACAAGACCTACCCGGTGGACTTCATCTCCGAGAATCTGCGGATACAGACCAACGTGATGGACGCGGCGCTCAAATACGGCACCCAGCGTCTGCTCTTCCTCGGATCGTCATGCATCTACCCGAAGATGGCAGTACAGCCGATCACCGAGGATGCACTGCTGACCGGTTCGCTCGAGGAGACCAACGATGCCTACGCGATCGCGAAGATCGCCGGAATCGTGGCGGTCCAGGCGGTGCGGCGGCAGTACGGCTTGCCGTGGATATCGGCGATGCCGACGAACCTGTATGGGCCCGGTGACAATTTCTCCCCGACGACCTCGCACGTCCTACCGGCCTTGATCCACCGGTACGAAGAAGCGAAGGAGTCGGGCAAGTCCACGGTGACGAACTGGGGCACCGGCACCGTGCGCCGTGAGTTCATGCACGTCGACGACATGGCGTCGGCCTGTCTGCATCTGCTTCAGCAGTTCGACGGGCCACAGCAGGTCAACGTGGGCACCGGGACAGACCACTCGATTCGAGAGACAGCGCAGCTTGTCGCCTCTGCGGTGGGATACGAGGGCGAGACGGACTGGGACACCAGCAAGCCCGACGGCACCCCCCGCAAGCTGCTGGACATCAGCACCTTGCGGGACAGCGGGTGGCAACCGTCGATATCGCTGCAGGACGGGATCGAGCAGACCCTGGCGTGGTACCGACAGAATCGTGCGGACATCAGGCGGGTGGCACTCGCCTGATGGCCCGCCGAGCCGTGGGCCTACGCTCTCGACCATGACCCCCGGGCCGCTGGTGCTGTCCGAACTGGGCACCGACCCCGCATCGGTGCTGCGGCTCGTCGCGCAATTCGACGGGCTGGAGGAGCAGGAGGTCAACGCCGACGCCGCCGTGCGGTTTGCCGCGTTGACGGCGGGATGCCCGGTCGGGGTCCGCTGGCCCGGCGGAACCGTTGTCCGCTACGACGCGTCGGGACGGCTCGATCCGATCGACGACGCCGCCGCGCCGACATCTGATCAGCGCGAGACGCTCGTCTGGGTGGAACGTGACGGGTCCGGGCATCCGCTGGACGAGGTGCTGTTGGACCGGCTGCGGCGGGTGCTCGGCCGGGTCGCGGCGCGGACCGGGGTGAGCGGGACTCCGCACCTGGGGGACCCCGCGCTGCTCGAGGTCGTGCTGTCGGCCAAGGAACATCGCGAAGACCGGGCCCGAGCCATCCGACTGTTGGGGCTCGACGAGAGCCGGCCGACATTTGTGCTGGCGGCATCGGGGCATTCGCCGCGGGAGACGGTGCGGCTCATCACCGGTGAGTTGCCTGCGCCGGCGGTGCGGTCCGCCGTCATCGGTAATGCGACGGCCATCGTGTGTCAGGGATCGTTCGACATTCGTGAGTTCTCGGATCGCCTGGAGCGCGTCATCGTCGAGCAGTTTCCGACGGTGGTGAATGTCGGCACCGCGTCGGGACCGTGGGTCGGAATCGGCTCCGTGGGAAACGCTTTCAGTGCGTCGACCTCGTGGCATGAGGCCGTGCGCGCGTTGCGCTTCGCGTCATCAACGGGATTCGGCAGGCGGGTCGTGGCCTACGAGCGGCTGAGCTCACTGGAACTCCTGGCCGACCTGCCGATCGACCGCGTGCGTCGGAACCGAGATGTAGCCCGTATCAACGAGATTGCTTCATCTCCCGCCGGGGATCTCGACGTGCAGACCACCGAGGCGTTCTTCGTGTACGGCTCGCTGCGGCGGACCGCCGCCGAACTGCACGTGCACCACAGCACCGTCGCGGCGCGGCTGGCGCGTGTGCAGACCGCGATGGGATGGGATTTCGACGACCCCGTCGACCGCTTCCTGGGCACGCTGGTGCTCATGGTGCGGCGGATCGCGATGTCCTCGGCCGAACTCGCCGATGCGGACCTGCTGTAGGGGTGTGGCTACGGCACGGAGATTGAACTCAGGGACAAAAAGTGGCGCGACTTTGTCCCTGGGTTCAATCTCGGCGAAATGGATCTTCAGAAGTGCGCCCGGGGCATTGCTCTCGCGGCCCAGGCCGGGGCCGACCCGACGGTCGTCGGACGAATTGGCGAAACAGGCCGACGGGTGGCGGGTGACCGCCGTCACCTCATTGGCCAAGATTGCGGTGCAGCCCACACGAGCTCACGACCGACAAGGAGGCCGACATGGCCATCATCGACCCGACCAAGACCTGGGTCCCCGTGGAAGAGCGTCTTGCCGTCACCACCAACGAGCGGCACCGCCAGGTGCTCAGCATCGTCCTTGAGCACATGAAGGCCGAGGCCGAGCCCGACATGGAGCGGCTGATGGCCACCCTGGCCCCGAACCCGGACTACCACTTCTGGTACGCGAACGCCGATATGGGCCCCAAGACCACCGAGGGCGTGCGCGCCTACTACGAGGCATTCGTGGCCAGTGGCGCCAACCATCTCGTTTTCGAGATCGATCGCCTCGCCGTCGACGATGATCTGGTGATGACCGAAGGCTGGATGAAGATGATCTACCCGGGCGCGGCCGCCCAAGCGATCGGTGTCGAGGTCGAAGACCCGGCCGGCGATTACCTGCTGCTGTTCCGTCAGCTCATCAACTGGCCGATCGACGCCGACGGCCTGATCATCGGTGAGGACGCCTACCAGACCGGCCCGGTCAGCGTGACCAAGCTGAGCTCCGAAGACCTGCCGCAGGCCTACATCGACCAGAAGCGCGCCGCCGCCCAAGCCAATGCCTGACGCTCGAACCGACATCGCGTCGCTGCTGCTCGACCGGGTCGGCGACCAACACCTGGGCCTGCGCACCCGCGACCGGGACTGGACGTGGGACGAGGTGGTCGCCGAATCCGCCGCGCGTGGCGCGCTGGCGGAGGCGATGCGGGTTGACGGCCCGCTGCACATCGGCGTGCTGCTGGACAACGTGCCGGACTTCCTGTTCTGGCTCGGTGGTGCGGCGCTGGTCGGGGCCACCATCGTCGGGATCAACCCGACCCGGGGCGCCGCCGAGCTCGCAGCCGAAATCCGGCTTGCCGATTGCCAATTGATCGTCACCGACACCGCGGGTGCCGAGCGTCTACGTGACCTCGACCTCGGGTTGACGCCGGACCGGTTTCTGGTGGTCGACGGCCCGGACCATGCGGCGCAACTCGACGCACATCGCGTCACCCCTGCGGTCGCGCCCGGGGTCACCGAGGACTCCCTGATGTTGCTGCTGTTCACCTCGGGAACGACGGGAGCCTCCAAGGCCGTCATCTGCAGCCAGGGCAGGCTGGCCCGGATCGGCTATGCGGCCGCCGAGAAGTTCGGCCATGTGCGCGAGGACGTGGAGTACTGCTGCATGCCGCTGTTCCACGGCAACGCCATCATGGCGCTGTGGGCGCCGGCGTTGTCCGTCGGTGCGACCGTGTGCCTGACGCCATCGTTCTCGGCGTCCGGTTTCCTGCCCGACGTGCGGTATTTCGGCGCGACGTTCTTCACCTATGTGGGCAAGGCGCTCGGCTATCTGATGGCCACCGCGGAACAACCCGACGATGCCGAGAACCCGTTGGTCCGCGGCTTCGGTACCGAGGCGTCGCCCGATGACCAGAACGAGTTCCGCCGTCGCTTCGGCGCCGAACTGTTCGAGGGCTACGGCTCAAGCGAAGGCGGTGGGGCAGTGGTGCTGGCGCCCGACATGCCGCCGGGCGCGCTGGGCAGACCCGCGCATCAGGGGGTGGCGATCGTCGACCCCGAAACACTGAACGACTGTGCGCCTGCGGTTTTCGACGAGCACGGTCGGGTGCTCAACCCGGACGAGGCGGTCGGGGAGATCGTCGACAAGTTCGGCACCCGCACGTTCGAGGGGTATTACAAGAACGACGAGGCCAACGCCGAGCGGATCCGCAACGGCTGGTACTGGACCGGCGATCTCGGCTATCTCGACCAGCAGGGGTTCATATACTTCGCGGGCCGTCGTGGCGACTGGATCCGGGTGGACGGCGAGAACACCTCCGCGCTGACCATCGAACGGGTGCTGCGGCGCCATCCCGATGTGGTGGCGGCCGGTGTCTACGCGGTGCCCGACCCGCGCTCGGGTGATCAGGTGATGGCCGCGATCGAGGTGTCCGATCCCTCGGGCTTCGACGCCTCGGCGTTCGTGTCCTACCTGACCGGCCAGGATGACCTGGGCACCAAGGCAATTCCGCGGTTCTTGCGGGTGTCCAAGAACCTGCCGGTCACCGGGTCCAACAAGGTGCTCAAACGCGACTTGCAGAAGGACCGCTGGCACACCGACGAGGTGGTGTACCGGTGGGCGGGACGCGGTGAGCCTGAGTATCGGGCCATGGGTGACGATGACAAGAAGTCGCTGGACGACGAGTTCGCGCAGTATGGGAGGCAGCGTTACCTATGAGGCGGGCCGCATGAAGTGGACAGAAGAGTGTGACGTCCTGGTCGCCGGATCGGGCGGTGGTGGCGTGACCGGCGCCTACACCGCGGCCCGCGAAGGGCTGTCGGTGATCCTGGTCGAGGCCAGCGACAAATTCGGCGGCACCACAGCGTATTCCGGTGGTGGCGGGGTCTGGTTCCCGTGCAACCCGGTGCTCACCCGGGCCGGGACCGACGACACCATCGAGGATGCGCTGGAGTATTACCACGCCGTGGTCGGCGACCGCACGCCGCGCGACCTGCAGGACACCTACGTGCGTGGCGGTGCCGGCCTGATCGAGTATCTCGAAGCCGATGACAACCTGAAGTTCGCGCCGATGCCGTGGCCGGACTACTTCGGCAAGGCCCCCAAGGCCCGGGCCGACGGCCAGCGTCACATCGCGGCCCGGCCGCTCAAGGTGGAGAAGGCCCCGCACCTGCGCGAGTTGGTGCGCGGCCCGCTGGATGCCGACCGGCTCGGTGCGGAACAGCCCGACGACTACTTCATCGGCGGGCGGGCGCTGATCGCCCGGTTCCTCAAAGCCATTGAGCAGTACCCGAATACCTCGCTTCGCCGCAACACCCCGCTGGTCGAATTGGTGGTCGAGGACGGGACCGTGACCGGCGCGATCGTCGAATCCGACGGGGAGCGCCACGCGATCCGGGCCCGGCGCGGCGTACTGCTCGCCGCAGGCGGCTTCGAAGGCAACGACGAACTGCGCCGCGAATACGGTGTGCCGGGCGTCGCCCGCGACACCATGGGACCGCCGGCCAACCTCGGGCGCGCACACCAGGCGGCGATCGCCGTCGGCGCCGACGTCGACCTCATGGAGCAGGCCTGGTGGTCCCCGGGGTTGACGCACCCCGACGGGCGCTCGGCGTTCGCGCTGTGGTTCACCGGCGGCATCTTCGTCGACCAGAACGGACAGCGTTTCGTCAACGAATCTGCCGCCTACGACCGGATCGGCCGGGCAATCCTGCCGCGGCTGGCCGACGGTTCGATGACGTTGCCGTACTGGATGATCTACGACGACCGGGAGGGGGAAGTCCCTCCCGTCAAGGCCACCAACGTCTCGATGGTCGACACGCAGCGTTACCTCGACGCCGGGTTGTGGCACACCGCCGACACCCTGGAGGAACTGGCCGCCAAGATCGGCATTCCCGCCGAGAACCTGACTGCCACCGTGGCGCGCTTCAACGGCTTCGTCGACGCCGGCTCGGACGAGGACTTCGGGCGCGGGGATGAGGCGTACGATCGGGCGTTCTCCGGTGGCGCATCCCCGCTCGTCGCGATCGAGAAGGGTCCGTTCCACGCCGCTGCTTTCGGCATCTCCGACCTGGGCACCAAGGGCGGATTGCGTACCGATACCGCGGCCCGGGTACTCGACGCGGACGGTCAGGTGATCGCTGGACTGTATGCCGCGGGCAACACCATGGCCGCTCCGAGCGGCACCGCCTATCCGGGCGGTGGAAATCCGATCGGAACCAGCATGCTGTTCAGCCACCTGGCGGTCAAAGACATGTTAGGCAAGACGTATGAGTGACATCCGGGAAATCGACACCGGCGCTGCGATGACGCGGTTCGCGCGCGGCTGGCACTGCGTCGGCCTCGCGGACACCTTTCGGGACGGGAAGCCGCACGGTATCGAAGCCTTCGGTACCAAGCTGGTCGTCTATTCCGACTCCGCAGGTGCACTGCACGTACTCGACTCGTACTGCAGGCACATGGGCGGTGACCTGTCGATGGGTTCGGTCAAGGACGACAACCTGGCCTGCCCATTCCACGACTGGCGTTGGGGTGCCGACGGAAAGTGCAAGCTGGTGCCGTATGCCAAGCGGACACCGCGACTGGCACGTACCCGCAAGTGGGAGACGACCGAGGTCAACGGCCAGCTGCTGGTCTGGCACGACCCGGAGGGCTCGACGCCACCGGCCGAGCTGACGCCGCCCACCATCGAAGGCTACGAGGACGGTATCTGGTCGCCGTGGCAATGGAATTCGATCCTGATCGAAGGGTCGCACTGCCGCGAGATCGTCGACAACAACGTCGACATGGCGCACTTCTTCTACATTCATCACGCCTACCCGACGTTCTTCAAGAACGTCATCGAAGGCCACATGGCGAGTCAGTTCATGGAGTCCAAGCCACGTCCGGACTACGCCACCAGAGAACTCTGGGACGGCACCTACTTGCGGTCGGAGGCAACGTATTTCGGCCCGGCCTACATGATCAACTGGTTGCACAACGACCTCGCCCCAAACTTCACCGTCGAGATCGCCCTGATCAACTGCCACTACCCGGTGACGCACGATTCGTTCGTGCTGCAGTGGGGTGTCGCGGTCCAGCAGAATCCGGCACTGCCCGGCGACAAGGCCGAGAAACTCGCGGCCACGATGAGCCGGACGTTCGGGGACGGCTTCATGGAGGACGTCGAGATCTGGAAACACAAGGCCCGCATCGACAACCCGCTGCTGACCGAGGAGGACGGCCCCGTCTACCACCACCGCCGGTGGTACGAGCAGTTCTACGTCGATCTCGCCGATGTCACACCGGACATGACCGACCGCTTCGAGCAGGAGGTCGACACCACGCACGCCAACGAGCTGTGGCACCAGGAGGTCGCCGACAACCTGGCAGCGCTCGGCACTGAGAAGGCCTCGCACTAGGCGTGGCCCGTAAGCTTGGCCGCGATGAACACAAGGCCAGCGTTGGACGTGACGACCTTGCGCGACGGGCTCGAGGGCCTGTCGTGGCGGCGCGTCGATGTCGTCGATGAGACCGGATCAACCAATGCCGACCTGCTGGCCCGGGCGGCGTCGGGCCAGGACATCGCCGGCGCGGTGCTGTTCGCCGAGCATCAGCACGCCGGCCGCGGCCGCCACGGCAGGCACTGGTCAGCCCCGCCCCGCTCACAGGTGATCGTGTCCTTCGGCGTCGACGGCTCGGCGGTGTCCCCGAACCGCTGGGGGTGGCTGCCGTTGGCCACCGGCCTGGCCACCGTCGATGCGGTCGCCGAGGTCGCCGGGACGCGGGTCGGACTGAAATGGCCCAATGACGTCCTGGTGGGACCCGGCGGCGGAAAACTGGCCGGCATCCTCGCCGAGGTGGCCTCGCCGGCCCCGGTCATCGTCGTCGGCCTCGGCCTGAACGTGACGATGACCGCCGAGGAAGCACCCGATCCGCGCGCCACCTCGCTCACCCAGCTCGGCGCGGCGACCGTGGACCGCACGCCGCTGGCGCGGGCCCTGCTGCGCCATCTCGACGCACGCATCACCGCCTGGCGCGACGACGATCCCTCGCTCGCGGCCGACTACCGTGCCCGCAGCGTCACCATCGGCAGCCGCGTCCGCGCGATCCTTCCCGGCGACAACACCTTGGTGGGCACTGCCGTCGACGTCGACGATCTCGGGCGCCTGATCATCGACACCGCAACCGAACAGGTCACGTTGTCGGCGGGCGACATCACGCACCTGCGCCCCGAGGAGTCGTAGAGTTCTGCCGTGGGCTATCCGGAAAATGTGCTGGCCAAGGACGAGCAGGTGGTGCTGCATCGGCACCCCCACTGGAAACGCCTGATCGGACCGGTCCTGGTCCTGGTCCTGGTCACAGCGGCCGCGGCGTTCGTCGCGGCCGTGGTCAACACCATGGACTGGCAGGCCACCGCCAAGAACGTCCTGTTCATCGTGATCGGCGCGATCTGGCTGATCGTGGTCGGCTGGCTGACGGTCTGGCCGTTCCTGAACTGGTGGACCACCCACTTCGTCATCACCGACCGCCGGGTGATGTTCCGGCACGGCTTGCTGACCCGCTCGGGCATCGACATCCCGCTCGCGCGGATCAACAGCGTTGAATTCCGCCACGGGCTGACCGACCGGCTGATGCGCACCGGCACATTGATCATCGAGTCAGCGTCACAGGATCCCCTGGAATTCCACGACATTCCGCGGGTGGAACAGGTGCATTCACTGCTGTATCACGAAGTTTTCGACACTCTGGGGTCCGAAGAGTCGCCCAGCTGACACTGCGTCGCGCGACGGCCCGGCCCGTTGCCGCCATCACTGGGCCAGCGGGTGTGGAATCCGGTGGAAATGGCTATCTATCAGCCATGACCGCACGGCCGAACCACCTGGAGACCCACTTCGATCAGGCCGTGGTGGTGATACCGGCCCACAACGAAGCCGCATCGTTGCCTCGCTGCCTGCGCGGGATCACCACGGCCGCGGCATGTTGGCGGGCGCCGGTGCTGGTCGTTGTCGTCCTCGATTCCTGTGACGACAGCAGCGCCCAGTTGGCGGGCCAGTTCGGCGGCGACGTCCACTTCGTCAGTGTCGAGGCGGGCAACGTAGGAGCGAGCCGAGCCGCCGGCTTCGCCTATGCGCGCTCGTTGAGCAACCACGTCGACGACTCGCGTGTCTGGTACGCCACCACCGACGCCGACAGCAGAGTGGACCCCGACTGGCTGCTGCGTCAGATCGCTCCGGCTGCCGACATGGTGCTGGGCGTGGTGCGGGTGGCTGACTGGCGGCATCACCCCGCCGCACTGGTCCGGCGGTACCTGCGTGCATACGAGTCCGACATGCGGGGCAGCAACGGTCACAACCACATCCACGGCGCCAACATGGGTTTCCGTGCCGATGCTTACTGGCGGGTCGGGGGCTTCCACCCGCTGACGACCGGCGAGGATGTCGAACTGGTCGAAAGGTTCGAGACCGCCTCATATCGGATACGACGGGACCCGTCGCTGTCGGTCACCACGTCAGCGCGGCGGAACGGCCGCGCTCCCGGCGGCTTCGCCGGTTACCTCCGCGACTTATCGCGTTCCGTATTCCCTTCGGCCGAACGGGATTCCGCATGACGGCGGGCTTGGTTCGCAGCTGGTTGGAGTCAGGCCGGCTGGAGTTGCCACTGCCGGGTTCCGGTGCGACCGCGCGGCGCTGGCAGCGACTTGCGGAGCTCACCGAGATCGACGTCGTTGCCGGGCGACTCGCAGAAGCTCACGTCGACGCGGTCGCGATCCTAGACGAGCTCGGTGGCAAACCGCCTGCCCCAGGCGAGCTGTGGGCGGTGTGGGCCGCCGAAGACCCGGAGGCCGTACTCAACGCCCACATCACTGAAGACCGCGAAACAGACGCAGTGAGACTGTCAGGAACCAAACCGTGGTGCTCGGGGGCGGGGCTCTGCACACACGCGTTGGTGACAGCTCGCCGAGACGACGGCCGACGCGCGTTGTACGCGGTGGCGACTGGTAGCGCCGGGGTGCATCCCCTGCCCAGTACCTGGAGGAGTGCCGGCATGGCGGCCAGTGACACCCGCTCGGTGCAATTCGCCAACGCGCTCGCGGTACCCGTCGGCGGGCCCGGCGACTATCTGGATCGACCCGGCTTCTGGCACGGCGCGATGGGCGTCGCGGCGTGTTGGCTCGGCGCTGCCCGCGCGGTCGCCGCGCCCCTGTACGGTCGCGTCGCGCGCGGAGATGCCGACGAGCACGCGCTGGCCCACCTCGGCGCTGTCGACGCGGCGATCGCCGCGGCCGAAGCGATGCTGGCCGCGGCTGCGGCGGCGATCGACGCCGACCCGTTCGACCGGTCCGGGTCGGCCCAATTGCTGGCCCGGCGAACCCGCGCCGTCGTCGAAACCGCTGTCGACGCGGCGATCACCCGCGCAGGCCGCGCACTCGGGCCCGCGCCGCTGTGCCAGGATGCCCAACACGCACGTCACGTCGCAGATCTGACGATCTACGTGCGGCAGAGCCACGCCGAGCGTGACCTCGCCGCGCTCGGAAGGCTGGCGGGAGAGCACCGATGACAGCCGCGGAGTTCGCTGAATCGTACGGCAACGCAACGCGGTTCGGGTCACGGCCGCTGAGCTGCGGCGGCACCCCCGGCCACGTCTGGACCAGCTGGGGCCGCTCCTTCGGCGAGTTGGACCTCAGCACTTGTCCCGCGCTGGTGGTGGTCGCACCGCATCCCGACGACGAGACCCTCGGCTTCGGTGCGACCATGGCGCTGCTGGCGGCGCGGGGTATCGATGTTCAGGTGGTGTCGGTCAGTGACGGCGGGGCGGCCCAAGGCGATCTCACCCCGTTCGACAGATTCCGGCTGGAATGCACCAGGAGAGCCGAGTTGGTAAAGGCAGCAAAGGTTCTCGGTGTGGGCGAGCCGATCAGCCTCGCATTACCTGACGGCGAGCTTGCCGCCTGCCAGGACAAGATCACCGATCAGCTGACCGGAATTCTCCAGGCTTGCCCGCCCGGCACCTGGTGTGCCACAACGTGGCGTGGTGACGGCCACCCCGATCACGAGGCCGTCGGACGGGCCGCCGCCGCGGCCGCGCGCCGCACCGCGGCAGTCCTGCTCGAGTACCCGGTCTGGATGTGGCACTGGGCCAGACCTGGAGACTCCGCGGTGCCCTGGGATCGGGCGGTTACGGTGCCATTGACGGCCTCCGCCGTGGGGCTCAAGCAGGTTGCCGCGCAGTGCTTCCGCAGTCAGTTCCACCCACCTGCGTCTGGTGCGGGCCCAGTGCTGCCGCCGTTCGTGTTGCCTCGCCTGCTCGCGGTCGGGGAGATGGTGTTCCGTTGACGGCGCGCCTGCCCGACGCATACTTCGACCGCATGTACGCGGCCTCGGCCGATCCGTGGCAGCTGGCGACCCGCTGGTATGAGCAACGCAAGTACGCGATCACTCTGTCGATGTTGCCGTACCGGCGCTATCGGCATGCCTTCGAACCGGGTTGCTCGATCGGTACCCTCACCGCGCTGCTCGCCGGCCGCTGCGATCACGTCACCGCAATGGATGTGGCGGCCTCCGCGCTACAGATCGCCGACGTCCGATTGCGTGCCGATGACCGTGACGGGACGCGGGACCGCGTCACCCTGACACGTGGGTCTCTCGACGATCCTTGGCCGCCAGGGCCATTCGACCTACTTGTGCTCTCTGAAGTGGCGTACTACCTGGACGAGGAATTGCTGGCTGAGCTGCTCCGCAGGGAGTGTCCGCGCTTGGCCCGCGGCGCGACGGTGATAGCGGCGCACTGGCGTCACGAGGTCGCCGACTATCCGCTCAGCGGTGATCAGGCCAACCGGGTCATCGCGGCGACGCCGGGGCTCATTTCGATCGGCAGCTACCGCGACCGCGACGTGGTCATCGAAGTCTTCGACACCCACAGTGCTGCATCCGTCGCCGCGCGCAATGGTGTGCCGGGAGCTGATCACGGATCTCCAGAGAAGGGTTAGATATCGCCGGGCTGGGTATCCGATGCGGACTGCGCGACGAATCTCGTTCCCGCGCTAGGTCATTCCCGTGCCACGAACCCGTGGCCCAACCGGTTTGAAGGAGAAGCACATGAGCGCCGTCGACAAGGCCAAGAACAAGGCCGAAGAGCTCGCAGGAAAGGCCAAGGAAAAGGTCGGACAGGCCACCGGAGACAGGGACACCGAGGCCGAGGGGCACAAGGACCAGGCCAAAGGCAACGTGAAGCAGGCCGGGGAGAAGATCAAGGACGTCTTCAAGGACTGACCCCACGACGATGTCTGGTCGTGATGCGTCGGCCGCCGGCGCCGACGCGGCCCACGACAACTCCGTCGGTCAACCCCACACGGAGGCCGAGGGTGACGTGATCGTCGCTGCGGAGAAGGGCGCGGCGCAGATCAGTTCGCCGGCCCATCCGCTGGGCGAGGCGGGGCCTCGTTTCAACCGCGCTTCACCCTTCATGATCGGCATGGCCGGCGCAGCCGGGGTGGCTGTCACCTATGGCGGCGTCGAGCTGCTGGTCGCAGCGCGCGGGGCCGTGATCCTCATCGTCGTCGCCGGGTTCGTCGCGATCGGCCTCGAGCCCGCCGTGTCCTGGTTGGTCCGCCACCGGTTCTCGCGCTGGGTGCCGCGGATCATCGGGCGGACCGTCGAGGTGCCACCCCTGGTCACTGTCGTCGCGGTACTGCTCGGAGGGGCGCTGCTCGGAATCGTCGGCGCATTGCTGGCCATCCCGATAGCTGCCGCAATCCTGCTACTGGCGCGCGAGACGCTCTTCCCGCAGCTCGACCGCCGATGACCGGCCTGCCGCCGGGCCGAGATCTCAGGAACTCTTCGACACGGGGTCCGACGAGTCGCCCAGCTGACGGGCCTTCGAGCGACGGCCCGGCCGACGGAGGACCCCGTCTGATCCGCGCGTGCGCAGCGGCGTCACGGTCGCGGGTTTGTGGAGCTCGGAATGGTTCTCCAGCGCTTCGGCGAAGCCACCGCCGGTGAGCGTGGACTCCAGTGCCAGGTCGGGCTTGTCGACGAACTCGTCGGGGAACACCCAGCGGCGGAACGCCCAGAACCGGAAGGCCATCTGAAGCAGGTTGCCCAGGATGTAGGCGGAGATGAAGTCGGCGATGTTCTCAATGGTCAGTGAGACCTCGGGAACCCGAAGGCCGAGTACATAGCTGGAGAAGTACAGCGGCAGCATCGACAGCAGCACGCCCACGCCGCTGAACGCGAAGAACAGCAAGGCCTCGTGGTGGCGCTCGCGGCCGCCGCGGTTCTGGAAGCTCCATTCCCGATTGAGGATGTAGGAGGCGATGACCGCGACAATGCCGGCGATGATCTTGGCGGTGACCGGTTTGGGTTCCAGCACCGTGAGCTTGAGGGTGTAGAAAATGGCCGAATCGATGACAAACGTCGTCGCGCCGACGATCGCGAACTTGATCAGCTCGTGATGCCGCTCGGCGTAGGGACGGACGAACCGCGGCAATCGAGCGATTGTCGCATCGGCAAAGGACACAACTAGGCAGTGTACGTAAATGCCCCCTCAGATGCCGCATCGTTGCGGGCCCCGGACCTTAACCGCAGGTCAATGCGCCGGTCATGACGAAGTCATGAATTCGCGCATGACACCATGGAGTGCGTGCCGACAACTCCCCAGAAGCCGCCTTCGCCCGTGAGCAGGCGGAATCCGACAGTGGTGATGATCGGCGGCGGCCAGCTCGCGAGGATGACCCACCAGGCGGCCGTCGCGCTGGGGCAGACCCTGCGGGTGCTGTCCGCCGGGCCGGACGAATCCGCCGCGCAAGTCACTCCCGATGTCGTCATCGGCTCCCACACCGACCTGGACGCGCTGCGCCGGGCGGCGGACGGCGCCACGGTGTTGACGTTCGACCACGAGCACGTGCCCACCGAACACCTGGACACACTGGTGGCCGAAGGCATCACGGTCAACCCGCCGCCGCAGGCGCTCGTGCACGCCCAGGACAAGCTGCTCATGCGTCGCAAGCTGCACAGCCTGGGGGTCCCGGTGCCGCGCTTCGCCGAGATCACCTCGGTAGCCGACGTCGAGGAATTCGTGCGGGAGATCGACGGCCCGGTGGTGATCAAGACCGTGCGCGGCGGCTACGACGGCAAGGGCGTGGTGATGGCCGACGACCTGGCGACCGCGCGGGAAGTCGTGGCCGGCTACCTGGCCGACGGGGTCCCGGTACTGGCCGAGGAACGTGTCGCGATGCGCCGGGAACTGGCCGCGCTGGTGGCGCGGTCGCCGTTCGGACAAGGGGCGGCCTGGCCCGTCGTCGAAACCGTGCAACGCAACGGTATCTGCGTCGAGGTGTACGCCCCGGCTCCCGGACTGTCCGACGAACTCGGCTCGGCCGCACAGGAACTCGGCCTGCGGGTGGCGAATGAGCTCGGCGTCGTCGGGGTGCTGGCGGTCGAGCTGTTCGAGACGGTCGACGGCACGCTGCTGGTCAACGAGTTGGCGATGCGTCCGCACAACTCCGGGCACTGGACCATGGACGGCGCGGTCACCAGCCAGTTCGAGCAGCACCTGCGGGCCGTGCTGGACTACCCGTTGGGTGACACCTCTGCGATTGCCCCGGCCGCGGTGATGGCCAACGTGCTGGGGGCTCCGGAGACACCGGCGATGTCGATGGACGAGCGCCTGCACCACCTCTTCGCGCGGATCCCCGACGCGAAGGTGCACCTGTACGGCAAGGGCGAGCGGCCCGGACGCAAACTCGGGCACGTCAACATCATCGGCACGGATATGGATGAACTTCGCGAGCGTGCGGTGCGCGCCGCGCACTGGTTGTCGCACGGCGAGTGGACCGACGGATGGGATGAAGATGGCGAGTAATGCCGAGCGAGAAGCGGATCGCGCATCAGCACGGGTCGGGCTCATCATGGGCAGCGACAGTGACTGGTCGGTGATGTCCGACGCTGCCACCGCGCTCGCAGAGTTCGAGGTGCCGTTCGAGGTCGGTGTCGTCTCGGCGCACCGCACCCCGCAGCGGATGCTCGACTACGCCAAGACCGCCGCTGACCGGGGGATCGAGGTGATCATCGCCGGAGCGGGAGGCGCTGCACACCTGCCCGGCATGGTGGCGTCTGCGACACCGCTTCCGGTCATCGGCGTTCCGGTGCCGCTGGCCCGTCTCGACGGCATGGACTCGCTGCTGTCGATCGTGCAGATGCCGGCCGGGGTGCCGGTGGCCACGGTTTCCATTGGCGGAGCGCGCAATGCGGGCTTGCTGGCCGTACGGATCCTCGGTTCGTCAGATCCCGCACTGCAGGCCCGGATGGTGAAATTCCAGGCGGATCTGGAAACCATGGTGTTGGAGAAGGACGCCGCTTTGCGCGATCGCCTGCTGGGCTGACCGGGCGACGGCTGACTCAATCCCCGATGAGCTCGCGAATGCGGGACGTCAGGGACTCGACCGGTTCATCGGTCGACATCACCACAACGGCGGTGCGGCCGTTACCGCCCCGGTAGATCGGCCAGGTCGCGGCCAGCGCCTCGGCCAGGTCCGACCGCGGGTTGGTCACGTCGCCTCGCAACCATCGGCGCAGAACATGGTTGTGTGCGGCGACGACGGCGTTGGCGAATAGTTCGGCGCGCAGCCCTGCCGTCCAATCCTCGGTCTGCGCGGTCCGAAGGTGTTTGGTGAACAGCCGGACATACCGCGACACCACGGCTGTTTCGAAGTCGCGCAGCGCAGGTACCGAGCGGGTGAGCCGGTAGCGCGTCCGGGCACGCTCGCCCTCGGCGAGATAGTTCTCGAATACCGAGGTGGTCGCCACCGCGATGACCTCGGCGGGCAGCGCTTCGGCCGGCGCCGCCGACAATCTCTCGTCGGCGCGGCGCAGCAGCGCCTCGTGATCGGGAAAGATCAACGCCTCTTTCGATCCGAACTGACGGAACGCAGTGGTGCGTCCCACCCCCGCTCGTGTCGCGATGTCGTCGACGCTGGTGGCCTCGTATCCACGCTCCTCGAACAGCTCGAATGCCGCGCTCACCAGGCGCTCCCGGGTACTTGGCAGGTCGGGCATGAGTGCACCTTTCATGGTACTGAGTGCCGATGCTATGGTACTGGGTACCAAAAGTAGCAGGGCGATGTACTCGATGTGCAGTCCGCGCAACGATTGATCCAAGAGAGCCAAGGGCTGAAAGAAGGAGAAGATCATGGCTGGTTGGGCCGGTAACCCATCATTCGATCTGTTTCAGCTGCCGGAGGAGCACCAGGAGCTTCGGGCGGCGATTCGGGCACTGGCGGAGAAGGAAATTGCCCCGCACGCTGCCGACGTCGACGAGAACGCACGCTTCCCGGAAGAAGCACTGCAGGCCCTGAACGCCTCGGGTTTCAACGCGATTCACGTGCCGGAGGAGTACGGCGGCCAGGGAGCCGACTCGGTCGCGGCCTGCATCGTGATCGAGGAAGTGGCCCGGGTGGATTGCTCGGCGTCGCTGATCCCGGCGGTCAACAAGCTGGGCACCATGGGTCTGATCCTGCGCGGCTCGGATGAGCTGAAGAAGCAGGTGCTGCCGTCGCTCGCCTCGGGTGAGGCGATGGCGTCCTACGCGCTGTCCGAGCGCGAGGCGGGCAGCGACGCCGCCGGCATGCGCACCCGTGCCAAGGCCGACGGTGACGGCTGGATCCTCAACGGCACCAAGTGTTGGATCACCAACGGCGGCAAGTCGACCTGGTACACCGTCATGGCGGTGACCGACCCCGACAAGGGCGCCAACGGCATCTCGGCGTTCATGGTCCACAAGGACGACGAGGGCTTCGTCGTCGGCCCCAAGGAACGCAAGCTCGGCATCAAGGGCAGCCCGACGACCGAGTTGTATTTCGAGAACTGCCGCGTTCCGGGGGACCGGATCATCGGCGATCCCGGCACCGGGTTCAAGACCGCGTTGGCCACACTGGATCACACGCGCCCGACCATCGGCGCGCAAGCCGTCGGTATCGCTCAGGGTGCGTTGGACGCGGCGATCGCCTACACCAAGGACCGCAAGCAGTTCGGCCGTCCGGTCAGTGACAACCAGGGCGTGCAGTTCATGCTCGCCGACATGGCCATGAAGGTGGAGGCCGCGCGGTTGATGGTGTACTCGGCTGCCGCGCGCGCCGAGCGTGGCGAGGGCAACCTCGGCTTCATCTCCGCGGCGAGCAAGTGCCTGGCCTCGGACGTGGCCATGGAGGTCACCACCGATGCCGTGCAGCTGTTCGGCGGTGCCGGTTACACGGTGGACTTCCCGGTCGAGCGCATGATGCGTGACGCCAAGATCACCCAGATCTACGAGGGCACCAACCAGATTCAGCGCGTGGTCATGAGCCGCGCCCTGCTGAAGTAACTCCGACGCCCAGTGGCCAGTTGGCGCACGCTTTCATCGAAAGGCCGTGCGGTAACTGGCCATTGGGCTTTTCGGGGCAAGCTGAGCTAGCCGCGGGTGACTTTCTCCGTGGCGCGACGCCGTTCCTGTGCGCCGGCATCGGGATTGGCCACCTGCACCAGTGACGCCCCGGCGGCGAACACTGCGATCAGATTCGCGACGAGTTCGTCTGGGGTGGCCCACGCGGCGGTCGAGAGCACTCGGTCGTCGGCGGTGAAACCCTGTGTGGCAGCGGCATTGCGGGCCGCCTCCAGAACCTCGGAGACCGATCGTCCGGCCAGGGCCGGTCCCGGAACGCGCTCGGGCACGATCTGATCGCCGTGGACTCGCACCGCGGTCGCGTAGTCGGTGACCCCGATCGGCAGATCCGGCGCCGGCTTGCCGAACGGGTCCAGCGACAGCACCGCAACCTCGCCTCCGGACACCGCGTCGTCGGCCTCGTCGAGCCGGTCCCGCGTACACAGAGCCACGTCGGCGTCCCCGTCCAGCACTACTTCACTGCCGATCCACCAGATCCCGAACAGCGCCGCGGCGGTCTGCCAGTGAGCGGGCAGCAGCACCGCCACCCGGGTCCCGGGGCCGGCGCCTATCTCGTCGCGCAGCAGGTTTGCGGTCTTGGCGGCCCAGTTGGCCATGGTCACCGTCGACAACTCGATGCGCTCACCGGTCGCGTCGTCGTAGTAGGTGATCCGTGGGCCCGCCGGGTCCGCGGCCAACAACGGATCCAGGATCGCAGCGCTGACTGTGCTCATAGCCTCTGGTTTTACTCGAGGACGATCAGTTCACACACTTGGGATCGTCCGAACCCGCATTGAGGATCGGCGACGGCGGCGGTGGCGGGCTCTGTTCGCCGGTATCGCTGTAGCTGTCGCCGGCCGCGGCCGGATCCACCATGCCCGCACCTGAGGTCGGATCCATGCCGTCGGAGCCCGGGCCGGTGTAATCCGCGGCCAGGACCACCCGTACCGCACCGGGTGGCAGCGACGAATCCTCGTTCACCGGCAGCCCGCCGAGATCCTTCGACACCGCCTGGGCTCCGAGGTCATCGCTCTTGGCGGCCAGTACCTGGCTGGACGCGGGCGGGGCGCCCTCGTGGTTACCGGTGGCGCCGGGCACGAACCCCTTGTTGCTCAGCACCTGTGACACCGCGGCCGCCAGGCCGTTGATGTCGGTGCCGTTGACCACCTCGACGGTGGTGTTCTCGGGTGAGTAGCTGAGTTGTTCGGTCTTGCCCTGGTCCTGGTCCTGCAGCAGGCTCGACACCCACTGATGGACCTCGTCGGGATCCACCCGGACGACGCTCTGCATGCCGTCATCGCTCCAGCCGTCCTCACGCAGGATCGGGATGGTGGCGAACGCCACGCTGCCGGCAGCCAGCTTCTGCAGCTGTTCGACGAAATTCATGATGTCCCAGCCGTCGGAGATCACCACCGATCGCTGCACGGCGTCCTGCAGCCGCCCCAGCGTCCCCGGACTGGACAGCGTCTTGCTGGAGATCACCTCATGGGCCAGCGACGCCATCACCGACTGCTGGCGGGTCACCCGGTCGAGGTCGCCGCGCGGCAGGTCATGACGTTGCCGAACGAAGCTCAATGCCTGCGGGCCGTTGAGTTTCTGCCAGCCGGCGGGAAAATCGGCACCCGAGAGCGGTTCGTAGACAGCATCTTTGAGGCAGACATTGACACCGCCAAGGGCATCGGTGATCAGCGCGAAGCCGAGCAGTCCGATTTCGGCGTAATGGTCCACGGTGACGCCGGTCAACGACGCGACCGTCTGGATGAGCTCTTCGCGAGCAGCTTCGGTGGCCTTGGGCTCGGCGACCGCCGGATCCTCGCCCTCGACCTCGACGAGCTGCTTCATGCGGTCGAGCTTGACGTCCCCGAACACGCCATTGATCTTCATCTTTCCCCAGCCCGGTGCTTCGACGTACGAATCGCGAGGGATGGAGATGGCCGTGGCCGACTTCCCGTTGTTGGGGATGCGGATCAGGATGATGGTGTCGGTGTTGGTCGAGACGTCGTCACCGGCGCGCAGAGTGTCCAGCTCTTCCTGCGACAGCGGGTTGCCGTGGGCGTCCGTGCGGCTGTCCATCCCGACCAGCAGGATGTCGATCGCACCGTCCTCACCGCCGCCGCCGAGCGCCGCCGAGCTGATGTGGTTGATGCCGGATTCGAACGAGCGGATCTGGGACCAGGCCACCCCTGTTCCGAGCACCACGGCCGACGCCGTGGCGACAGCAAGGGAGCGAAGGAGGGGGATGCGCACGTGCCCAGGCTACTTGCGGCCTGGACGTGAGCCGGGTAACGCGGACCGGCGTGCCAGACTCGGTCCCATGGCGCAACGGATTGTGATCACCGGGGCCGGCGGCATGGTCGGCCGGGTATTGGCTGATCAGGGACGTCGTGAGGGTTGTGACGTGCTGGCCCTGACCTCTGCCGATTGTGATATCACCAACTCCGACACGGTGCGAGGGTTCGTCGAGCCCGGTGACGTGGTGATCAACTGCGCGGCATACACGCAGGTGGACGCCGCAGAAACCGATCAAGACCGGGCCCACGCGATCAATGCCGTGGGCCCGGGCAACCTCGCTACGGCCTGTGCCCGCGTCGGTGCCGGCCTGGTGCACATCTCCACCGACTATGTATTCGGCGCGTCGGCGCAGCGTCGTACCCCCTATGAGGTCGACGACCCGACCGGGCCGGTCAACATCTACGGCCAGACCAAACTGGCCGGGGAACAGGCGGTGCTTTCCGTCAAACCCGACGCGTACGTCGTTCGCACGGCCTGGGTGTACCGCGGTGGCGACGGGAAAGACTTCGTGGCGACCATGCGCAGGCTGGCCGCCGGCGACGGCCCCGTGGATGTGGTCGCCGACCAGATCGGGTCACCGACGTACACCGGAGACCTCGTGACGGCCCTGCTGCAGATCGCCGACGGCGGCGTCCAGCCCGGCGTACTGCACGCGATCAACACCGGGCCGGCCAGTCGGTTCGACCTCGCCCGGGCGACGTTCGCCGCCGTCGGCGCGGATCCCGAGCGGGTCCGCCCGGTGGGCAGCGACCGTCATCCGCGGCCCGCGCCCCGCCCGGCTTACACCGTCCTGTCCGGACACCGGTCCGCCGAGGCCGGCCTGCGTCCGCTGCCTGATTGGCGGGAAGCCCTGGTCACGGCGGTTGGAAAAGAAGGCCCTTCCGGCCCGCTACCCTCTACGCCGTGACTGAGGATGCGGCCCGCCCGCTCGTGGTGGTGACGGTGACGTACTCGCCGGGTCGACACCTGGACCGTTTCCTGGCTTCCCTCGCCCTGGCCACCGACCGTCCGGTGACGGTCGTCATGGCTGACAACGGCTCCACCGACGGCGCACCCGAACAGGCCGAGAAGCGCTACCCGAACGTGCGCCTGCTCCGAACCGGCAGCAATCTGGGTTACGGCAGCGCCGTCAACCGCGGCGCCGAGCAGATATCGGATGCGGACTGCCCGGAGTTTTTCATCGTCGCCAACCCCGACGTGCAGTGGGGCCCCGGTTCGATCGACCTGCTGCTCGACGCGGCGAAGCGGTGGCCGCGCGCGGGTGCGCTCGGGCCGTTGGTCCGCGATCCCGACGGCTCGGTGTACCCGTCGGCGCGCCATCAGCCCAGCCTGGTCCGGGGCGGCATGCATGCCGTGGTGGGCCCGTTCTGGAAGTCGAATCCGTGGACGGCGGCCTACCGCCAGGACCGGCAGGACCCCAGCGAGCGCGAGGTCGGCTGGCTGTCCGGCTCGTGCCTGCTGATGCGCCGGGCCGCCTTCGTCGCGGTCGGCGGTTTCGACGAGCGCTACTTCATGTATATGGAAGACGTCGACCTCGGCGACCGGATCGCCCGGGCCGGCTGGCAGAACATCTACGTCCCGACGGCGGAGGTGCTGCACCACAAGGGGCACTCCACCGGCCGTGACCCGGCGCGCAACTTGGCCGCCCATCACCGCAGTACCTACACTTTCTTGGCTGATCGATACCCGGCGCCCTGGCAGGCGCCGTTACGGTGGACAATTCGGGGCGCGCTGGCAGCACGTGCGGGCCTGGTGGTCGGTAGTTCACGACGTAAACAGGCGAAAGGGCACTGACGTGATCAATCCCGCGGAGGTGGACGCCGTCGTCCTCGTCGGTGGACGAGGCACCAGGCTGCGGCCCCTGACCCTCTCGGCGCCCAAGCCGATGTTGCCGACGGCAGGCGTGCCGTTCCTGACCCATCTGCTGGCCCGGATCGCGGTGGCCGGCATCAAACACGTCGTGATGGGCACCTCGTACAAGGCCGAGGTTTTCGAGGAAGCTTTCGGTAACGGCTCGGACCTGGGACTGGAGATCGAATACGTCACCGAGACCGAGGCTCTCGGCACCGGTGGCGCGATCGCCAACGTGGCCGACAAGCTGCGCTATGACACGGCCATGGTGTTCAACGGTGACGTGCTGTCGGCTGCCGACCTCGGCGCGCTTCTCGAGTCCCATGACACCCACGAGGCCGACCTCACGCTGCACCTGGTGCGGGTGAGCGATCCGCGGGCGTTCGGCTGTGTGCCCACCGATGCCGACGGCCGCGTGACGGCGTTCCTGGAGAAGACCCAGGATCCGCCCACCGATCAGATCAATGCCGGTTGCTACGTGTTCAAAAAGCATGTCATCGACCAGATTCCGAAAGGGCGGCCGGTTTCGGTCGAGCGCGAGGTGTTCCCCGGGCTGCTCACCGACGGGCTGAAGCTGTGCGGGTACGTCGACGCCTCCTACTGGCGCGATATGGGCACACCCGAGGATTTCGTCCGCGGCTCGGCCGATCTCGTCCGTGGCATCGCACCCTCACCGGCGCTCAACGGTCAGCGCGGTGAGTCGCTGGTCCACGAAGGTGCCGCGGTCGCTCCGGGCGCCCTGCTGATCGGTGGCACCGTGGTGGGCCGCGGAGCCGAGATCGGCGCGGGCGCCCGCCTCGACGGCGCGGTAATCTTCGACGGGGTGCGCGTGGAAGCCGGTGCGGTGATTGAACGTTCGATCGTGGGCTTCGGTGCCCGCATCGGCCCGCGGGCGCTGATCCGCGACGGCGTGATCGGCGACGGCGCCGACATCGGTGCGCGCTGCGAACTGTTGCGTGGTGCCAGGGTGTGGCCCGGGGTGTCCATCCCCGACGGCGGCATCCGGTACTCCACCGATGTCTGAGACGGGAATCGGCGGAAATGCGTCAGAAACCGTAGTCGCCGTGGCGCTCAGCCCGTTTTGTGCAAGTCGGAGTCGGCAGGTGCATATTCGGCACCTGCGCCGAATATTCCTGAGGGCGTAGCTGTTTCGATGGTGGCGGCCTCGTCCATCCCGCCCGCCGGATCGTCGAGCGAGGTTTTGGTGCCCAGAAGCGGTACCAACATCGGCGTGGTGAACACGGGGTGGTCCACCACGGTGGAGATCCTCAGCACCGGGTGGTCGGAGACCAGTTCTTCGATCGCACCCCTGGCCGCGAATTGCGTCTCGGTGCAGAGCGCCTGGCCGCCACCCACCCAATCATGCAGCCGGCGTGCCTCTTTCAGGAACGCTTCAATGTCCTCGGTGTATGACTTCTTGGGTTCGTAGCAGGTCCGGGTGTCCTGCACAGCGCGGCGGGTCACGGCGACGATGCTGACACCCATCTGGACCAAACGCACAGTCTGCGGGTTGATATCGAGGATCATCTGCGCACCTGTGGTGGACCCGGGCGTCAGGAACTTCCCAGCGGCGCCGATGCTGCCCGCATACAGCAACTTGGAGTCGCTGGGCAGGACCGGGATCTGGCGATAATCGCCGATCATGCTTCCCACCGGATCCAGATACGAGGCAACCGTATTGGTGGTCGCAGGCTCCTCCGGGACCCCGAACGGGTATGCCCTTACCCGCATGACACCCGCCGGGATATCGACCGCTACCGAACTGCGATTATGGATGGTGAGGTTGGCGGACAGGTGGATGATCGAACCCGAGGAACCCACTGGAGTGAGTTCGGCCTGCACATCGACCAGGGGAAGTGAACGCGCCGGCAGGTAGTCCGATTGCAGCCAGAACTGGACCAGACCCAACACCGGGAACAATGCGACGACTGCCACCGCGCCCCGGTTGATCGCTCCATGGGTGTACCTGGCCAGGTAGACCATCCAGAAGAGAGCGACCGCGCCGAACACCAGCGCCGTCCCGGTGATGCCGATCAGTTGCCGGACCGGGCTGCGCTCGTCGACGAGCCACACGTACGCCGCCAGACAGACCACGAAGATCTGGCTTGTCATCGCCGTGAGGAAAGCGCTCGACGACTTTCTCAGTATTGCGCCGATCGCGAGCGCGCATGTGATCCCGATACCGAGAAGCAGTGCGGCACCTAACAGATCCCAGGCTGAACGGGTCAGCGTGGCGTCCCAGACCGCGAGCCAGAGAACTACTGCGGTCTGGACAGACAGGCAGATGAGCAGCAGAGCCTCGGTGACCCGGGCGCGGACACCCAGCGGGGTTTCGACTTTCGAAGTCTGCTGCTCCGGCGGCGCGTCGCCATTCTTGCCGCCGGCGGAGTTTTCGGCAGGGGATTCGATCTGCAGACTCATGGTGCCTCCCACCCGTATTTCCGTGGCTCATCAACGGTAGGGAGATCGGGCCCAGCAGCGCTTGAGTAGTCGACTACCTAACTTCGGCGGCCTCTGGCGCCGAAAAGTGTGTTTGCCGATCGCCATCGAGCCTTAGGCTTTGATGGTCGAAGGGGAGGGCCATGTTCAACGTGTTCAACGGACGGCGGCGCAGGGCGGTCGCGCCGATGGCAGCGCTGTTGGTGTTCGGAGGGGTTCTGGGAATCACCGCACCCGAGGCGGCGGCCTGGCCCATCCCGCTGACCGGGGAGGACAACACCTACCTCAAGGCCACGCGCGGGGTGTTTCCCGGTGACGATGACCAGTTGCTGCTTGTCGGCCGGGAGATGTGCCGCCTGCTCTACACCGGTACGCCGGCACAGGCGGTGATCGATCAGATGGCGGGCCAGTACGGCGCCGCTCCGGATCAAGCAGCGGTTGCGTTGCGCGCTGCGCGCCGGGCGTATTGCACGCAGGCACCCGGCTAGGCACGCCTAGGCGGATCCCGTCACGGTGCCGGCGAGTTGGGTCAACCCGAAGTCGGTCCCCTCGGGCAGAGCCTCCAGCGGCCACCACCGCAGATCCAAAGACTCGTCACTGCAGGCGATCTCGGCATCTGCGGGGGCCCGCACCACGAACTGCATGTCGAGGTGGCGGGTGGGCACCCCGAGCGAGCAGGTCACCGGGTGCACATGCAGGGCGGCCAGCTGGGTATCGATGGTCAGCCCGGTGATCCCGGACTCCTCGGTGGCCTCGCGCAACGCGGCGGCGCGGATGTCGGAATCTGTTTCCTCACAATGGCCGCCGAGTTGCAGCCAGCGGCCGAAGCGCGGATGCAGGGTGAGCAGTGTCTGCGTGCCGGTGTGATCGATGACCAGTGCCGAGGCGGTGATGTGACCGGGAACGCACGCCCGGAGACAGGCATCGGGACGGGCAGCCAGAAATGACAGCACCGCATGTCGCAGCGTGTCCTGACCTGGATCGGCTGTCTGCCAATGCGTCAACACCTCGACCGCGGAGGCGTGCAGGCTCTCGGCGCTCACTTCACGACCAGCAAGCCGTCGGTGGGCACCGGGTCGCGGGGCGGCTGCGGATCGGCGGGGTGACCGATCGCGATGGCGCCGAGGGGTTCCCAATCCGGCGGGAGATCGAGCTCGGAACGGACCAGATCGGCGGCGAAGATCGTGGATCCGATCCAGCAGCTGCCCACCTCACGCACCGCCAGCGCCACCAGCAGGGCCTGCACCGCCGCGCCCACGGCGACAGTGAACATGGTGTGTTCGGCCTGCGTGCGGGCTTCGTCGGGATAGCTGTGGGCACCGTCGGGAACCATGAACGGAATCACCAGTTCCGGAGCGTCGTACAGGATCTGACCGCGGTTCAGGCGCCGCTCGACGGACTCGGGATCTCGGCCGTCGCCGCTCAGATCGTCCCGCCACTTGTCTTTCATCCGGTCCAGGAGCCGGACGCGGGTGGCACCGTCCTGCACCCAGACGAATCGCACCGGACGGGTGTGGTGGGGCGCGGGTGCGGTCAGCGCCTCGCCGATGGCGGCTTCGATGAGCGCGTGGTCGACGGGCTCGTCGGAGAACGCGCGCACCGAGCGGCGCAGCAGCTGAGCCTGGCTGCGTCCCAGCTCGATCGACTCGGCTGTGCCGAGCCAGAACAGATCGTCCTCGCCGGAGCGCAGCAGCGTGGCAGCGTTCGATCCGTCGTCGGTCAGGTCAAGCCCGCGCACGACGGCGACGGGGATCGCCGTGAGCTTGCCCTTCACCAGGTCCGCTGCGGCAGCGATCTCATCGGCCACGGCCACCTCGGTGACCAGCAGCTCATTGCCGTGCCGGTCGCGCGCTCCGGCGTAGCCGTGGAGAACGGTGAGCCCGGCCGCGCCGATCGCGAAATCGGCCTGGCCGTTGCGCCAGGCGCGGCCCATGGTGTCGGTGATCACGATGCCGATGGTGACGCCGAGTTTCTCACGTAGGCCGACACGTAGCGCCTGCGCGCTGCCGTCGGGATCGACCGGCAGCAGCGCCAACTCGTTCGAGTCGACGTTGGAGCCGTCGACGCCGGCGGCGGCCTGGACCAGCCCGATGGCGTTCTCGGTGATCAGCGTCCGGCCCTTGCGGGCCAGTACCCGCACGGCCTCACTGTCGATCAGCTTGCGCCGCAGGGTATCCCGCTCTTCCGGATCGGAAGGAGCGGTGACGATGCGGCCCTCGCACTTGGAGACGACCTTGCTGGTGACAACCAGTACATCACCGTCGCGCAGCCAAGGTGCCGCTTCGGCGAGAACTGACGCCAGGTCATCTCCGGGACGGAACTCAGGAAGGCCTGCCACCGGCAGGATCTCGACCTTGTCAGCAGACCCGTGCTCGGTGTTCACCGCAGTGCTCACAGCGCAACGCCGGCCAGGTCAAGGCCGGCCCGCACCATCTCGGCGGTGGTCGACGGGTCCGTCATCAGCAGTGGCACCGCGCGCACCTGAACCCCCTCGATGTCGGCCACATCACCCTCGTGTATCAGCCAGCCGTCCAGGATTCCGGTGCCCGACCGGGCGCCGAAATGCCGGCCGACGGCCTGTGAGGTGGATTCCACACCGATGATGGACAGGCATTCATCGGCCATGCCGCGCAACGGTTTTCCATTGATGATGGGGGAGTAGCCGACCACCGGCGCCTTGGTCGAGCGCAGCGCGCCGCGGACACCGGGAATCTGCAGGATCGGTCCGATACTCACGACGGGATTCGACGGCGCCAGCAACACCACATCCGCGTCGGTGATCGCCTCGGCGACGCCCGGCCCGGCGGTTGCCTGTTCCGCTCCGACGAACGCAAAGCTGTGTGAGGGCACCTGCGCGCGGTGACGCACCCACCACTCCTGGAAGTGGATGGCCCGGCGTTCCCCATCCTCGGGGTCGGTGATCACCACGTGGGTCTCGCTGCGGTCGTCGGTGACGGGCAGCAACCGCGCCCCCGGTGACCAGCGCTTACACAGTGCTTCGGTGACCTGTGACAGCGGGTAGCCGGCGCGCAGCATCTGGGTGCGAACCAGGTGGGTGGCCAAGTCCCGGTCGCCGAGTCCGAACCAGTCGGGTTGCACACCGTAGGCAGCGAGTTCTTCCTTGGCGTGCCACGTTTCATTGCGGTGGCCCCAGCCGCGTTCGGGGTCGATACCGCCACCCAACGTGTACATGCAGGTGTCGAGGTCCGGGCAGATACGGACGCCGTGCATCCAGGCGTCGTCACCGACGTTCACGATCGCGGTGAGTTCATGTTCATGCTTGCTGTCGGTCCCGGCGAACTGGCCGAGGCCCAACAGCTGCTGTACCCCCAGCAAAAACCGAGCGCCTCCGACGCCGCCGACCAGAACGGTGATCTTCACAACGTCCGACCCTAGGCGTTGAGGGCGTGCGGATGGAAACGACGTCGTCACGGGCAGGACACGCCGATGTCGCGACGCGCCGATTTGACATTACGAGATGGTATGAATTCCCGCTCTGGCGCTTGACCCTGGCAGCTAACACGTGTGTAATCACAGATGTGTCATTTCCCGGTTGGTGACCGATTCCGGTGTCGCGGACCGAGATTCGATCAACTGTTCGAATGGGGTGACCGCACATCGCAGTAGTGGGGCTCCACTTAGGATCTACGAGACCGAGTGAGGAGGCGGGGGATAATGTCTTATGAGAGCGGCGATTTCGATCATGTGGTCCGGTTTGACGATCGGCTACTCGGCTCGGTAGACAACGCACCGCACATCAACACGGGACCGACACCGCTGGGGACGGCCGGACGTCCTCAACTGAGTCTGGTTCCGGTGAGTTCGGTTCCCGAACACATTGATGTTGATCCGGAAGACGAAGACGACCAATGGCAGGAACGTGCGCTGTGCGCACAGACCGACCCGGAGGCGTTCTTTCCGGAGAAGGGCGGGTCTACCCGCGAGGCCAAGCGCATCTGCCAGGGCTGCGAAGTCAAGGATGCCTGCCTGGAGTATGCGCTCGCGCACGATGAGCGCTTCGGCATCTGGGGAGGATTGTCCGAACGGGAGCGTCGCCGCCTCAAGCGCGGCATCATCTGACGCTCTCCGGCGGAGCGCTCATCGCACGATGCAGCGCTCGACGTCAGTCGTCGTCGATCGTTGGGTCGATGACTGACGGCTCAACTCCCAGATAGGTGGCCACTTGGGCCACCAGGATTTCATGCAGCAGGTCAGCTAGCTCATCGGATCCTTTGACCCGGCGCTCGATGGGCTTGCGGAACAAGACAATTCGAGCCCGGGTCGCATTTCCTCTGACATCAACCCCAGCAGGTATCAACCGCGCCAGCGCGATCGGTCCGTCGGCGATGACCTCGGGCGGCCATTGCACGCCCTCGGGATCTTTCGGGGACATCCGCGGAATCTCATCCACCGCGACATCGAGTTCTTTGATCCGCGCCGCCCACCGGCGCTCGATCGGCTCATAGGCTTCCAATACCGCCATGTCGAACCGCTCGCCCCGGCTACGCCAGCCGGGAACCGAGCGCGGAAGCAGCGGTCCGCGCATATCGCGGCCGCGACGCGATCGCCATGGGTTTCGCTGGGCCACGGCGATGATCGTAACGGTTCGGGATCGGGGACCCGACGGCTGCGCGTGTCCGGCACCGCACAGCGACCGTCCAAAGTAATCTCTGTTGCGTGAATGTTCCCCGTCGCTGCTGCCGGCCCGGGTGCCCGCACTATGCCGTGGCGACGTTGACTTTTGTCTACTCCGACTCCACGGCGGTGGTCGGACCCCTGGCCACGGTGTCTGAACCCCACTCCTGGGACCTCTGCGTCGGCCACGCCGGCCGGATCACGGCACCCCGAGGCTGGGAGTTGGTCCGTCATGCCGGCCCGCTGCCCACCCACCCCGACGAGGACGACCTCGTGGCGCTCGCCGACGCCGTGCGTGAAGGCCAGCCCGGTGCGGTTCCCCACAGCGGGGTGGTGGCCGGATTCTCCGATCCCTCCACCGGTGTGGGGGCGAGTGCGGTGATGGCGCCGCAGGCGCGTCCGGCCGAGACCAACGGCCGCCGTCGCGGGCACCTGCGGGTGTTGCCGGACCCCGACAACTAGCCCGGACTAGCCCCGATTAGATCCTGATTAGACGACGACCGGCCCAAGAGTAGTGAACGTGTCGGCGCCGCCCGACGGTTAGGCTGGCGCCAACGATCCCGTTTCACAAGGAGCTATATGTCTAGGCCAGCGGCGGCTGTTCACGATGTCATCAAGGCCTATGACGTCCGTGGTCTGGTCGGTAGCCAGATCGACGAAGCGTTCGTGGCCGACGTCGCCGGTGCGTTCGCTCGCCTGGTCCGCGCCGAGGGCGCCACACAGGTGGTGATCGGCTATGACATGCGAGAGAGTTCGCCGACGCTGGCGGCCGCATTCGCCGACGGTGTGACAGCCCAGGGCCTGGACGTGGTCCGCATCGGGCTGGCCTCCACCGATCAGCTCTACTTCGCCTCGGGCCTGTTGGACTGCCCCGGAGCGATGTTCACCGCCAGTCACAACCCGGCCGCCTACAACGGGATCAAACTGTGTCGCGCCGGGGCCAAACCGGTAGGCAAGGACACCGGGCTGTCGACGATCTCCGACGAGGTGATTTCGGGGGTGCCTGCCCACGACGGCCCGGCCGGCGTGATCTCCGATCGCGATGTGCTGGCGGACTACGGCACCTTCCTCCGCTCCCTGGTCGACCTCAGCGGGCTGCGTCCGTTGCGGATCGCAGTGGACGCGGGCAACGGGATGGCCGGCCACACCACGCCTGCGGTGCTCGGGCCGATCCCGGGGGCCACGATTCTGCCGTTGTTCTTCGAACTCGACGGCAGCTTCCCCAATCACGAGGCCAACCCCCTGGATCCGGCCAACCTTGTCGACCTGCAGGCCCACGTGCTGGCCAGCGGTGCCGATATCGGCCTGGCGTTCGACGGTGATGCCGACCGCTGCTTCGTCGTCGACGAACTCGGCCGTCCGGTGTCGCCGTCGGCGGTGACCGCATTGGTGGCCGCCCGCGAGCTCAAGCGGGAAATCGGTGCCACCGTGATCCACAATCTGATCACCTCGCGCGCTGTTCCCGAGTTGGTGATCGAGCGCGGCGGCACTCCGGTGCGGTCGCGGGTCGGGCACTCCTACATCAAGGCCCTGATGGCCGAGACCGGCGCCATCTTCGGCGGGGAACACTCGGCGCACTACTACTTCCGTGACTTCTGGGGCGCCGATTCCGGCATGCTCGCGGCGCTGCACGTGTTGGCCGCCCTGGGGGAGCAGGATCGTCCGCTGTCCGACTTCATGGCGGACTATCAGCGGTACGAGGCCTCCGGCGAGATCAACTTCACCGTCAGCGACGCCCCGGCCTGTGTCGACGCCGTGCTGAAGTCGTTCTCCGGCTCGATCCAGTCCATCGACCACCTCGACGGCGTCACCGTCGATCTCGGCGATGGCAGCTGGTTCAACCTGCGCACGTCGAACACCGAACCGCTGCTGCGTCTGAACGTGGAAGCACGCACTGCCGAGGACGTCGCCGCGCTCGTCGACAGAGTTTCGGGACAGATCCGTGGGGTGAGCGAGCCGGTGCCGTGAACGCCGTGGACGCCACGGTCGACCTTGACGACGGTGACGGACTTCTGGCCGCCGATCGCAACGGTCTGCTGCGGGCGGCGGCCATGGCGGGCGCCCAGGTCCGGGCGACCGCCGCGGCAGTGGCGGAAGGACTGCTCGACCCGCTGCGCGCCGATCATCCTCCACGGACGGTGATTTGGGTCGCCGGTCGCGGCGCTGCCGAGAACGCAGGCGCCATGTTGGCCGCCGCTCTCGGCGCATCGATCGCCGCCCCCATCGTGGTGGCCGCCGAGACTCCGCCGTGGCTGGGGGCACTCGACGTGGTGATCGTGGCCGGTGACGATCCGGGCGATCCGGCTCTGGTGAACGCAGCGGCCACCGGAGTGCGCCGCGGGGCCCGGGTACTGATCGTGGCGCCGCACGAGGGCCCGTTGCGTGATGTCGCGGCCGGACGCGCGGTGGTGCTGGCACCCCGGTTGTGGGTTCCCGACGACTTCGGTCTGACGCGATACCTGGCTGCGGGTCTGGCCGCGCTGCAAGTGGTGGATCACGGTATGCGCGTGGATCTGGCCGCGCTGGCAGACGAATTGGATGCCGAGGCCCTTCGCAACAGCGCCGGACGGGACCTGTTCACCAACCCGGCCAAGACCCTGGCCGAACGGATGTCGGACAGGGCAGTCGTGCTGGCCGGCGACAATCCGGCCACGCTGGCGCTGGCCCGGCACGGGGCGACGGTGATGCTGAGGCTGGCGGGTGAAGTGGTGGCCGCCGCCGGACTGGGTGACGTTCTCGCCGCGATCGGCAGCGGCGCGGTCGCCCACCCTGCGACCCGGTCACTGTTCCACGACGAGGAGATCGACGGACCGCTGCCGCGCCGCATGCGTACGTTCGCCTTGATCACCGATACCGAACGACAACTGGTGGGGGCGAGGGTCAGCGGCTTCGACGACATCGCGATGATCGGTGCCGAGGATGTGCCGGACCAGGCTGGGACCACCCTGCCGGTGGGGCGCCCGGAACAACAACTGGCGGTTCTGGCTGTCCGCTTGGAGATGACGGCCGTGTATTTGAAACTGGTTCGAGGATAAGACGTGCATCTGCTACGGGGAGCGGTGCGGACCTATGCCTGGGGTTCGCGCACTGCAATCGCTGATTTCACCGGAAGGCCCAGTCCGACAATCCATCCGGAGGCCGAGCTGTGGCTCGGCGCACATCCGCAGGACCCGGCGTGGCTGCAGACCGAACACGGTGAAGAGTCGCTGCTGCAGGCCGTGCAGGACGACCCCGAGGGGCAACTGGGCAGCGTGGCGATCGGCAGATTCGGTGATGCGCTGCCCTTCCTCGTGAAGGTGCTGGCCGCAGACGAGCCGTTGTCGTTGCAGGCCCATCCCAGCGCCGCTCAGGCGAGGGAGGGCTTCGACCGCGAGGACCGGCTCGACATCCCGGTGTCCTCACCCGTCCGCAACTACCGTGACCGCAGCCACAAACCCGAATTGCTGGTTGCGTTGGGACAATTCGATGCGTTGGCCGGATTCCGTCCGGTGGACCGCACGGTCGAGTTGATGCGTGCGCTGGCGGTCTCGGATCTCGACCCGTTCATCAACCTGCTGTCGGATCAGTCCGACGCCGACGGGTTGCGGGCATTGTTCACCACCTGGATCACCGCGCCTCAGCCCGATCTCGACGTGTTGGTGCCGGCCGTTCTCGACGGGGCGGTTCACTACATCCGTTCTGGGGCAAAGAAATTCGCGGCCGAGGTCAAGACGGTGCTGGAACTCGGTGAACGATACCCCGGCGATGCCGGGGTGTTGGCCTCCCTGTTGCTGAACCGCATCAGCCTGGGACCGGGGGAGGGCATCTATCTTCCGGCCGGAAATCTGCATGCCTATCTGCATGGTGTCGGTGTCGAGGTGATGGCCAACTCTGACAACGTGCTGCGCGGCGGGCTGACCCCGAAGCACGTGGACGTGCCGGAACTACTGCGGGTCCTGGACTTCACCCCGACCCCGGAAGATCGGCTGCGGTCGGAAACCCTCACGGAGGGAACGGAAACCATCTATCGGACGCCCGCGCAGGAATTCGCGGTGTCGGCTCTGACGGTCGACGGTGAACACCTCGGTGACGAGATCGACGTGCACTCCCACCACGATGGTCCGCAGCTGCTGTTGTGTATCGAAGGTGCCGCCGTGATCTATGCCGACGACGACAAGCTGACCCTGCAGCGTGGCGCGGCGGCGTGGGTGGCTGCCGAGGACGGTCCCATCCGGCTGACCGCGGCCGAGCCGACGAAACTGTTCCGCGTGACGATCGGGATCTAGCCGGCAGATCGGCCGCGGGCGGTAACCGACGTCTCGGAGCCGTTGTGGCGCCCGCGGCGTTCGGCCAGCCATGCCTTGATGTTGTGGCGGATCGCACGTCCGACGATCCGTGGGGGCGGAGTGAGCCACAGGCTGTCCAGCATGCTCGTGCGCCGCAGAAACCACTCGGCCAGAACGGGATCCGTTTCGGCTGCGCCGAGGAACTGGTCGAAGAGACCGAACAACGGGCTGTACCAGAAGGCCTTGTCGCCTTCCGCCCCGTGCTTCACCTGATCGGCAACCGAGTTCATCATCCACACCGGGTAGGTGGTTTTCGCGGTGCGCCGTGCCAACCGGCGAACCAGATCTTGGGTTCCTTCGGCGAGCACCTGGCGCAGATTGGCCGCTTGCACGGTCGACATGGTCACGCCCTGCCCGTATGTCGGATTCAAGCTGACCACGGCATCGCCGAACGGAAAGATCCCGTCAGGGAACCGGTCCAGTTTGTCGTAGCGTCGCCACTTGGCCACCGGATAACGGTGAAAGTTCATGTCACCCACCGCTTCACCGGCGCGCAACGCCTTCGCAAGGTGCGGTGGCAGCGCGGTACCCCCCAATTGTTTGATGCCGGCGAAATCGCTCGGCGGCTCGGCCTTGGCGACACCGAACGCGGTGACCGTCCAGATGCCGTCCTCGTGGAACAGCATGCCCATACCAAGACCGCTGTCATGCGCCGCACTGACGACGACCATCTTCTCGTTGATCAGCTCCGCGGGGATACGGACCCGCTGCGACGCGTACGTCACCCCGACTTTGATCGATTCCTCGGGCGGTCGCTCGTAGCCCCACTGTTCCAACCACACCGGCAGCCGACTGCCGCGGCCGGAGGCGTCGACCACCATGTCGGCCGCAACCTGTTCACCGTCGTCGAGCACGAGGCCGGTGACCCGTTCGGCATCGGGGTCGTACTGCGGTTCACTCACTCCCCGTCGCAGGATTTGTACGTTGGGCAATTCCGACACCCGTCTGCGAATCTGCCATTCCAGCTGTCCGCGGCTGGGCACGTACGCGGTGAAGTTTGACTCGAGCGTCTGTCCGGTACCGAGCAGGTGCCCGCCGGCCTCGAAGTGGATGGAGGACGGTCGGTTCTCCACCACCGGAACGTTCGCGGCCACCATGTCGACGAGCAATCCGGGAAACAGAGCCTCCAACTCGTCGGCCCCGCGCGCCATCAGGAGGTGCACATGCTGGCCTTGCGGTATGGCGCCGCGATTGACGGGCTGATCAGGCAGCTCGTCACGCTCGTAGAGGGTGACGTGGCCGTAGTGGTCGGCGAGGACCCGCGCCGCACACAGCCCGGCGATGCTGCCGCCGATGACAACAGCGTGGGTCGCGAGGGTTCTGGATGAGCTGTGCATTAGATCGACACGGTACTGGGCCCACGGTGTCCGGCGCACAAAAATCAGAAGCAGCGTCAACTGTAACGACGGGCCACGCGTCCTCGATTGGGGTGAGTGTGTTCCTTGGTGTCCGGGTGTGGGGCCGCGCTGCGCTGCCGGCACAGTCCGCGCAGCCGGGCTGCGCAACCGGGCTTCCCGCCCAGTGGGCCTGTCTAACGAACACGCAACAACTCGTGGCACAATCCTGTGGCTGGAGGCGTGATATGGCTCTCAAGTTGATACCCTCTGCAAGGAAACTCACAGTCAACGGATGGGGCAATGACAACGGTCAGCGACGCGGACGGCACGGCAACGGGGGACCTCTATTTCGACAGGGTGGAGGCCCTCTCTCGTGCGACGGTCCGTCGACGCTTCGATCCCTACGTTGACATCGACTGGGACGCACCCGAAAACGCGTTGGCCGACGACGACCCGCGATGGCAGCTCGACCCGGACAGTGCTCCGCTCGCGGCCACTGAATGGTATGCCCAACAGCCTTTGCAGCGCCGTATCGACATGGGGCGCTGGGTAACTGCGAACACCCTGAAGGTAACCCTCCAATTCGAAATGATGTTGATTCGCGGAGTGGTGCATTACGCGGGCAAGATGCCGAATGGTTCGCCGGTGTTCCAGTATCTGCTTCACGAACTGATCGACGAATGCAATCACATCCAGATGTTCCAGGAATTCGTCAACCGCACCGGCGAGGACGTGCCAGGAATGCGGCGAGGGTCCCGGTTCATCGGACCGATCCTGGGCTTTATCGGCGGTTATGCCAACATCATTCACTTCATCGGGGTGCTGTGCGGTGAACAGCCGCTCCATTTCCAGCAGACACTCCAGCATCGTGGCGCAGCGCACGTGCCGCCGCTGCTGAACAAGATCACCTACATTCACCTGGCCGAGGAAGCGCGCCATATATCGTTTGCCGACGACCTTCTGGCTCAGCGAATGCAGAGTGTCAGCCGGCGCAAGCGAGCGTGGTACGCAATTCTTTTCCCGTTCTTTCTGCGGTGGTTGATCGGGGAGATGATGGGGCCGCCGCGCACATTTGCCCGGCAATTCGGCGTTCCGCGACGGGTTTTCAAGTCTGCGTTCTGGCGGAGCGATCAGTCGCGCCAGATGATGGCGGAATCGGCCGCCGATGTTCGGCGAGTAGCCGAGGATCTCGGTTTGCGGACGGTGTGGTCCCGCTGGATCTGGCGAATGTTGGGTATCGACGGGCGACTACCCCGGTACCGCGGTGAGCCCGATCGCGGCTCGGCGATCACGCGCGTGACCGGGCTTCGCACGGCAGTGGCGGCACGCCTTGCGGCCGTGGCGATCATGGCGGGCGTTGCCCTGCTGGTGGCGCCGGACGGCCTGAAGATCATCGGTTGCGCTGCCGCCGGCGCGGGCGTGTGGGCGGCCTATCACACGTTCCGGGAGCGCCGCGGCGGTGTGATGGGCAACCAGCCGTTCGAATGGCCGAGGCTGTTTGTGTGGATAGTGGTGTGCGTGGCCATGATTCCCGCAGGCGGGCTGATCGGACTCGCCTTGGTGGTCTTCATGATCCTGGCGCTCGCCGAATTCATGCCCACCCTCTGAGCTAACTCGAATCGTTTGCGCAGGACGTTGCCGGTCGGCGACGTCCTGCGACGCGTATCCGGCGAGAAACGCCGAGAATCGCTGAGCCCGAGCAGGTCTGGTGTCCCTGGCTCAGGCGGGCTTTTGGAACGTGTACACGCGATATTGGATGAGCCCGGCCTTGGACAGCCACTTCATCCAGCGCGTGCCGACGATCATCGTCTTCTGAGCGTCCGCTGACCCCTGCTCGCGGAAGAACTTGAGCAGGAAGGGGTACGTCGGCAAGGTGTTCTTCCGGATGTTGCGTTTCTCCGCGAGCTCGAGCCCCGCACGCTTACCCATGGACCGGTAACCCCGCAGGGGGACATTCCCGAGCGTTCCGTAGGACTTCGCGATCCGGGGACGGATCGCCATCCAGATCGGGGTCTTCCCGAAAAACATCAGGGTCGGCACGAAGTCGGACACCGCCAGGTACCCGCCCGGCTTGAGCACCCGCGCCGCTTCGGCGAGGAACTTCTCGCGGGACGGGAAGTGGAAGATGCATTCGACGGCCAGGACGCGGTCGAAAGAGTTGTCCTCGAACGGCAGCTGACACGCGTCGGCCTCGACCCAACCGATCTTGTTGCCGTTGACGGGCTTGGTCTGGGCCTCGGCCGCCGCGAGCTGGCGCGGGTCGATGTTGAGTCCGGTGAGGTCCATGTCCGAGTAGGTGCCGTTGACCTGCTGGATGGTTCCACCGAACCCGCAGCCGGCGTCCAGCAGCTTCTGCCCGTCGGCAACCTTTCCGGCCGCGAACAAAACGTGGTCCATCTGCTCCATGGCCGCGATGTAGTCATCGCGGGTGCCCTTGGCGGTCTTGGGATCTTCCCAGTAGCCCCAGTGCACCTGGTTTTCCCATAGCTGGCCCGTTTCGCCACCGTCCTGCCGTTCATCTATCAGCAGGTCGAAGTAGGGGAGCTCAGCCATGCGCGGACCGTATCACGATGGGCGCCGAGTGTGACGTACGCCCCACTCTGCAGGCAGGGCACGGTTCGGCGAAGTTTGTGAGTCCTACCGGTTTCACCGCCACTGTGATGGGAGCATGACTGAATGTCTGCCCTTCGGCGAATCAAATCTGTCGAGCAGTCGATTGCCGACACCGACGAACCATCGACCCGGCTCCGCAAGGACCTCACATGGTGGGACCTGACGGTTTTCGGTGTCTCGGTCGTCATCGGTGCGGGCATTTTCACCATCACGGCCTCCACGGCGGGCAACCTGACCGGGCCCGCGATCTCGATCGCGTTCGTCATTGCCGCCGTCGCCTGCGGGTTGGCTGCGTTGTGCTACGCCGAGTTCGCCTCCACCGTGCCGGTGGCCGGCAGTGCGTACACCTTCTCTTATGCCACGTTCGGCGAGTTCGCCGCGTGGATCATCGGATGGGACCTGATCCTCGAGTTCGCCGTCGCGTCTGCGGTGGTGGCCAAGGGTTGGTCGAGCTACCTCGGAACCGTGTTCGGGTTCGGGGGTGGGATCGCGGATTTCGGTGGCCTGGAAATCGACTGGGGCGCGTTGGTGATCATTGCGCTGGTGACGATCCTGCTGGTGGTGGGCACGAAGCTGTCGGCACTCTTCAGTCTCGTCATCACCGTCATCAAGGTGTCGGTCGTGCTGTTGGTGGTGGTCGTCGGCGCCTTCTATATAAAGGCCGCCAACTACACCCCGTTCATTCCGCCGAACGAGGCAGGCGAGGGCGCCAGCGGCGCTGACCAGTCGCTGTTCTCGTTGTTGACCGGCGCGGCGGGCAGCCACTACGGCTGGTACGGGGTGCTGGCCGGTGCCTCGATCGTGTTCTTCGCGTTCATCGGGTTCGACGTCGTCGCAACCACCGCCGAGGAGACCCGCGACCCGCAGCGCGACGTGCCCCGCGGCATCCTGGCCTCACTCGGGATCGTCACCGTGCTGTACGTCGCCGTCTCGGTGGTGCTTTCCGGCATGGTGTCCTACACCGTGCTGCGCGATGCACCCGACGGTCACGCCAACCTGGCCACGGCCTTCGAGGCCAACGGTGTGCACTGGGCGGCGAAGGTCATCTCGATCGGAGCGCTCGCGGGCCTCACCACGGTGGTGATCGTCCTGATGCTGGGACAGACCCGAGTGTTGTTCGCGATGTCGCGTGACGGTCTGTTGCCGCGACAGCTCGCCGTGACCGGCAGCCACGGGACGCCGGTCCGCATCACCCTGATTGTCGGCGTGCTGGTGGCGATCGCCGCCTCGGTGTTCCCGATGGGCCGGCTCGAGGAGATGGTGAACATCGGCACCTTGTTCGCCTTCGTGCTCGTCTCGGCGGGCGTCATCGTGCTGCGCCGGACCCGCCCCGACCTGGAGCGCGGATTCCGCGTGCCGTGGGTGCCGGTGTTGCCGATCGCCGCGATCCTGGCGTGCCTGTGGTTGATGCTCAACCTCACCGGGCTGACCTGGATTCGGTTCCTGCTCTGGATGGTGATCGGGGTGGTGGTGTACGCGGTGTACGGCCGCCGGCATTCGGTCCTGGCCAACCGGGACGTCGCCACCGTGTGAGTCCACGCCGCCCGCGGCATCGAAACTGACTTCAGGGACAAAACCAGCGCCGGTTTTGTCCCTGATTTCAGTTTCGGCGCTGCTTCGATGCTGCAAGCCGTGGGTTGTGATCCGCTGCACTGGTCACGCTTTACAAAACATCATCAAATGTCTAGACACGCGACATAGGACGGCCTATAGTCAAGTCATCGCAGTGACAGCACTCACATAAGGAGGCTCCTCGTGGTGGCGGAACTCTCGAATGGACCCGACGTCGCGGACGTCGGCCAGTGGCGGGACAAGAAGCGGCATCTGTGGCTCATGGGACTGATCGCCCCGACGGCGATCTTCGTGATGCTCCCGCTGATCTGGGGGCTCAACCAGCTCGGCTGGCACACCGCAGCCCAGGTGCCGCTGTGGATCGGGCCGATCCTGCTCTACGTGCTGCTACCGCTGTTGGACCTGCGGTTCGGACCCGACGGCCAGAACCCGCCCGACGAGGTGATGGAGCAGCTGGAGAACGACAAGTACTACCGCTACTGCACCTACGTCTACATTCCGTTCCAATACGCGAGCGTCATCATGGGCGCGTACCTGTTCACCGCGTCCGACCTCAGCTGGCTCGGGTTCGACGGCGGACTGGGCTGGCCGGCCAAGATCGGTATCGCACTGTCGGTGGGTGTGCTCGGAGGGGTGGGCATCAACACCGCACACGAGATGGGCCACAAGCGAGACTCGCTGGAGCGTTGGCTCTCCAAGATCACGCTGGCCCAGACCTGGTACGGCCACTTCTACATCGAGCACAACCGCGGACACCACGTCCGGGTCGCCACGCCCGAGGACCCGGCCTCGGCGCGTTTCGGTGAGACCTTCTGGGAGTTCCTGCCGCGCAGCGTTTTCGGCAGTCTGCGCTCGTCGTGGGAGTTGGAGGCCCAGCGGTTGCGCCGCCAGGACCGCTCGCCGTGGCACTGGTCGAACGACGTGCTCAACGCGTGGGCGATGTCGGTGGTGTTCTTCGGCATCCTGATCGCGGTGTTCGGACCCGCACTGATCCCGTTCATCATCATCCAGGCGATCTACGGCTTCAGCCTGCTGGAATCGGTGAACTACCTGGAGCACTACGGGCTGCTGCGGCAGAAGATGGCAAGCGGTCGATACGAGCGGTGCGCCCCCGTGCACAGCTGGAACTCCGACCACATCGTGACCAACCTGTTCCTGTATCACCTGCAGCGGCACAGCGATCACCACGCCAACCCCACCCGTCGCTACCAGACGCTGCGCAGCATCGACGGCGCGCCCAACCTGCCCAGCGGGTACGCGTCGCTGATCGGGCTCACCTACCTGCCGCCGTTGTGGCGCAAGGTGATGGACCACCGGGTGCTGGAGCACTACGACGGTGACATCACCAAGGTGAACATCCAGCCGCGGCTGCGGGCGAAGGTGTTGGCGCGCTACGGGGCTTCGGACACGGGAGCCGCCGCATGAGCGCTTACGAGTGTCCCGGATGCGGCTACGTGTACGACGAAGCGAAAGGCGCTCCGCGAGAGGGGTTCCCGGCCGGAACGCCGTGGAGCGACGTGCCCGACGACTGGTGCTGCCCGGACTGCGCGGTGCGGGAGAAGGTCGACTTCGAACCGATGGGAGCAGTGAAATGACCGACGAGCGCTTGCGCGAGGAGCCGACAGGCACCGAGCCGTACAAGCTGTACATCTGCGTCCAGTGCGGATTCGAGTACGACGAGGCCAAGGGCTGGCCCGAGGACGGCATCGCCCCGGGGACCCGGTGGGATGACATTCCCGAGGACTGGAGCTGCCCGGATTGCGGCGCAGCGAAGACCGATTTCGAGATGGTAGAGGTCGCACGGCCTTGACGGCTTCGAGCGACGCGCTCGAAACACGGACGGAAAGCGATATTGTCGCCCGTGTGAGTCGGCCGCGAGACAAACAGCGCATCCCGTATGCGGAGGCATCCAGGGTGCTGCTGCGCGATTCGATTCTCGACGGCATGCGGGAACTGCTGTTGACCCGCGACTGGTCGGCCATCACGCTCTCGCACGTGGCCCAGGTCGCGGGGATCAGCCGTCAGACCATCTACAACGAGTTCGGCTCCCGACAGGGCCTGGCCGAGGGTTATGCCATGCGCCTGGCGGACCGGCTGGTCGACGCGGTCGACAATGCGATCAACAACAACGTCGGCGAAGTCCACGCGGCGTTCCTGGAGGGGTTCCGGGCATTCTTCCTGGAATCGGCCGCCGATCCGCTGGTGATCTCGTTGCTCACCGGCGCTTCCAAGCCCGACCTGCTCCAGATCATCACCACGGGCAGCGGCCCGATCATCTCCCGATGCTCCGCCCGGTTGACCGGAACCTTTCAGAACAGCTGGATGAAAGCCAGTGACGAGGACGCCGGGGTACTGGCCCGGGCGATCGTGCGCCTGGCGATGAGTTACGTGTCGATGCCGCCCGAGGCGGACCACGACGTGGCCGGTGACCTGGCCCGACTCATGACGCCTTTCGCCGAGCGCTACGGTGTCATAGATACCCCGTAGCTGTCAGAGCGCCGCTGCCGTTACTCCGCATGAGCGCCTGTCCCGCGAGCCCGCAGGCTAGAGGTATCTGCGTGTGGCGTCGCCGTTGGGCGCGTCTGCGCGCGTGCAAGCAATCACGACTGAAAGAGGGCTCTACATGACCGAGTTGAAGGCCGACAGCCTCAACGGTATCGACTACAAGGTGGCCGACCTCTCGCTGGCCGAATTCGGCCGCAAGGAGATCCGCCTGGCCGAGCACGAGATGCCCGGCCTCATGGCGCTGCGTCGCGAGTACCACGACGTGCAGCCGCTCAAAGGCGCCCGCATCTCCGGTTCACTGCACATGACCGTGCAGACCGCGGTGCTGATCGAGACCCTGGTTGCTCTCGGCGCCGAAGTCCGATGGGCTTCCTGCAACATCTTCTCCACCCAGGACCATGCCGCCGCGGCGGTCGTCGTCGGTCCGAACGGCACCCCGGAGGAGCCCAAGGGCACCCCGGTGTTCGCCTGGAAGGGCGAGACGCTGGAGGAGTACTGGTGGGCCGCCGAGCAGATGCTCACCTGGGAGGGCGAGCCGGCGAACATGATCCTCGACGACGGCGGCGACGCCACCATGCTCGTGCTGCGTGGCGCCGAGTACGAGAAGGCCGGCGTTGTCCCGCCCTCGGAGGAAGACGACTCGGCCGAGTGGAAGGTCTTCCTGTCCTTGGTCCGCAAGCGCTTCGAGACCGAGAAGGACAAGTGGACCAAGATCGCCGCGTCGGTCAAGGGTGTCACCGAGGAGACCACGACCGGCGTGCTGCGGCTGTACCAGTTCGCCGCCGCGGGTGAGCTGGCGTTCCCGGCCATCAACGTCAACGACTCGGTCACCAAGAGCAAGTTCGACAACAAGTACGGCACCCGGCACTCGCTGGTCGATGGCATCAACCGTGGCACCGACGCGCTGATCGGCGGCAAGAAGGTGCTGATCTGCGGCTACGGCGACGTGGGCAAGGGCTGTGCCGAGTCGCTGGCCGGTCAGGGCGCGCGTGTGCAGGTCACCGAGGTCGACCCGATCAACGCCCTGCAGGCGCTGATGGACGGTTACGACGTGGTGACCGTCGAAGAGGCGATCGGCAACGCCGACATCGTGGTGACCGCGACCGGCAACTTCGACATCATCCTGCTCGAGCACATGAAGGCCATGAAGGACCACGCGATCCTTGGCAACATCGGCCACTTCGACAACGAGATCGACATGGCGGCCCTGGAGAAGTCGGGCGCGGTGCGCCTGAACATCAAGCCGCAGGTCGACCAGTGGACCTTCGGTGACACGGGCAAGTCGATCATCGTGCTGAGCGAGGGCCGACTGCTCAACCTCGGAAACGCCACCGGGCACCCGTCATTCGTGATGAGCAACAGCTTCTCGAACCAGGTGATCGCCCAGATCGAGCTGTGGACCAAGAACGACGAGTACGACAACGAGGTCTACCGCCTGGCCAAGCACCTCGACGAGAAGGTGGCGCGCATCCACGTCGAGGCACTCGGTGGCTCGCTGACCAAGCTCACCAAGGAGCAGGCCGAGTACATCGGCGTCGACGTCGACGGCCCGTACAAGCCGGAGCACTACCGGTACTGAGTTACTGAAGTAGCGCGACCAGATGCGAAAGTCCCCGTCATCCAAGGATTGCGGGGACTTTTGCATTGCGGGCGCCTCTCCTCCCTGACGCCCAGGGTGGTGGTGGCGGTCCCAGGTTGACTGCGCCCTTTTCGGTTCGGCGATCGCGCGGCACGGTGGAGGCATGAAATTCGGTGTCAGCACCTTCCTCACTGACCGGGGCCTGGCGCCCACGAAACTGGCGATAGCGCTTGAGGAGCGGGGGTTCGACTCACTTTTCGTCGCCGAGCACACTCATCTGCCGGTGACTGGGCCGGCACCGCCCGAAGGTGACCTGCCTCCACACGATTACTACCGGTCGCTGGATCCTTTCGTGGCACTGGCGGCGGCGTCCGTCGTCACCGAACGACTGCTTCTCGGTACCGGGATCGCACTGGTGGTGCAACGTGATCCGATCACGCTCGCCAAGGAAGCGGCGAGTGTGGACCAGATCTCCGGCGGTCGGTTCCAGCTCGGCGTCGGCGCCGGTTGGTTGCGTGAGGAGATGCGCAATCACGGCACCGAACCGAAGACCCGACTGGGGTTGATGCGCGAGCGGGTGCTGGCGATGAAGGAGATCTGGACGGCCGAGAAGGCCGAGTTTCACGGCGAGTCCGTCGATTTCGATCCGATCTACTCATGGCCCAAGCCCATCCAGCGGCCTCACCTTCCGGTGCTTGTCGGCGGCAACGGTCCCACCGTGCTGGAACGGGTACTCGAATACGGTGACCAGTGGGCGCCGAATCTGGTTGGCACACCCGAGGAGTTGGTTACCCGGGTGCAGGAACTACGGCGGCGGGGTGACGAGCGCGGACGCGACCGGATTCCGGTGACGCTGATCGGTGCCGACCGACGTGGCTACCTGGCGCCCGGCCGGCAGGGCACGATCACGCCGTTGACCGAACGTGAGCTCGAAGTGTTGGCCGAGGGCGGCGTCGACCATTGCGTCTTCTTCCGCGACGCCGCCGCCCCGGAGACCGAGGCGTTGCGTTATCTCGACGAACTTGCCGAATTGACCAGGCCGTTCGGCGATTGAGGCTGCATCAGGAGGTCGAGCCGTTCGTCGGTACCGGTCCCAGGCCGCGGGTTGTACAGCACCAGGTGCCAGCCCGGATGGTCGGTGACAGCCAGGGTTGTCTTGTCGAACACGAGCTCGCCGGCCTGAGGATGCAGCACGGCCTTTACCGCCTGTGAATGGAGACCCACGTCGTGCCGTCCCCACAACTCGACGAACTCAGGGCTGACCGCACCGAGATCATCGACGATCTCGGCGAACCGGACATCGTCTGGATACCGTGCCGCGTCGGCGCGGAACGCGGACACCACCCCGGGCGCGGCCGCTGCCCAGTGGACGTACATGGCGCGGTAGCGGCTGTTGGTGAAGAAGGTGACGAGGCAGTTGCGATCGGTGTCGCCGTAGCCGAACACTTGCCGGGTCGCTTCGTTGACCGCGAGCAGATTCCAGTACTGGTCCTGCAGCATCGCCGGTCGCGGCGACCACGCCTCGAGCAGATGGAGAAGTTCGGGGGTGGCTTCGGTCGCGCGCTCACCGGTCGGCGGGGGATTCATCCCCGACAGCGAATACAGGTGCGAGCGTTCGGGTTCTGAGAGCTGAAGGGCTGTGCTGATCGCGTCCAGCACGGTCGACGACACGTTGATATCGCGCCCCTGTTCGAGCCACGTGTACCAGGAGGTTCCGACGCCGGCCAGCAGGGCGACCTCCTCGCGGCGCAGTCCCGGGGTCCGTCGCCGGTCGCCGACCACCAATCCCACGTCGGCTGGCTTGAGCCGGGCACGGCGAGTTCGGAGGAAATCGCTGAGCTGCTCACGCTTCATAAGGCGATGGTAGGGCCCCTCCGGAGAGGGGCCCTACCATCGTGACTCTCGCTCGGTTACTTGTTGTTGTCGTGCTTGCTCTTGCTGCCGGCGTCCTTCTTGGCGGGCTTGGTGGCTTCGGAACCGGAGCTGGACGCACCGGCAGTCGAACCGCTTGAGCTGGAGGCGGATTCGCCGGACTTGCGGGTGCTGTTCGTGCCCAGTCCGTTGCGGACGTTCTTCACCGCATCCTTGACGCCCTTGACCAGATTGCTGCGCGGGGCCTTGTCCGTCGGGCCGGCAGGCCGGGTCGACGGCGCCTTCAGGCGGGTCTGGGCCTTCGGCGTCGCCTTGACCACCGTCCCGGCATCATCAGCCGATTCCGTTGCCGTTACGGCGGTCTCGTCGGTGCCCGCCTCGTCAGCGGTATCGACCTTGGTCGCGGCCGGGGCCTTGGCGGCATCCGCGGTCGCGGGTACGGCGGCCGGCTTCTCCACCGACACCGTGACGGTCTTGTTCGCGGTCGTGTGCGTCAGCTCGTTCGCTGCTGCGATGGCGTTGGCGGCCGAACCGTCGGCGACCGAACTGTCGGCATCCGTGACCGGAGCGGCAGCCGCGTCGGCGGCCTCCTCGGTGCCCGTGGTGATGCCTTGCAGCTTCTTGACGATGTTCTCGACAGCGGCACCCTTCAGCGCTTCACGAAGTTTGGTGACGCCTGCGCTTTCGGCGATGTCGCTCAGCGGATCGCCGAATGCCAGCGGGTGCAACCCGAACAGCGGGGGCTTGGGTGCCGGTGCATTCCCCTTGCCGTCGTAGTCGTCCCAGCCGCTGCCGAGCAGCACGCCGACCGTCTGCGACAGCCCTTGCAGGGCGCCGATCGGGCCGACAGCCTCACCCTTGACCGAGATGGGCAGGGCCCCGAGCTTGATATCCATGCCGAGGCTGTTGAAGATCGAGCCGCCGACCGAGGGGATCGTGACCTTGTTGCCGTCTTCGTCGGTGTACTCGTAGGTACTCCGATCGGTGGAGCCCGGGGTGAGCAGACCGCCGAACGCGATGTTGAGCCCGGCGATGGTGACGGTGTCCTTGATCAGACCCGCATCGTTGATCATCGGGGCCAGTGCATCGAGGTTGAGATTGGCACCGTTGAGGAACGCGTCCACCATCCCGGCCGGTACCCCGAGCAGACTGGAGAGCGCGGTCGTCGAGTCCCCGGCCTGAAGCGCGTTGGAGATCGCCACGGCACTGTTGAGCAGCGCCACCGCGGGGCTGACCACCGGCCCGATGGAACCGATGAGCACACCGCTCAGCGGCGAGGCCAAGACATTCATGACTGCCGAGAAGGCCTCGGGGTCAACACCTTCGGCCAGGAAGCCGGGGAACAGGTCGAGCGCCATGCCGTGCATACCACCCAGGGTGTGCTTGACCACCGCGTCCCTGGTTTCCTCGTCCGCCCCGATCAGGGTGAGTCCGGTCAGCACCTTCATCGCATTGGCGGCGAACTGTTGGGACACGGCCTCGAAGCTTGACGGGTCGTCGAACAGCTGCTTGGCGTAACCGATCTGGTTGGCGATCGCCTGTTGTAGTCCGACTCCCGGGGCCAACAGGAAGTTGTCGCCCAGGATCGTGCCATTGGCTTTCGCGGTGTCGAAGGCAGCTTGCAGTGGCGCGAAGGGGTCCCAACCCGCCGTCAGCCGCACGGCATCGGCGTGAATGTCGTGCTGGGCAACGGCGGGGACGGGGGAGATTCCCGGGGTGGCGGCAATCAATCCGGCGGCGGTGACAACGACTCCGGCTGCGGTGAGCCATTGACGGGTGGTTTCTTGCTTTGCACCCACGGCGGTGTGGGGCTGAGCAACGAGATGCACGGCATCTCCTTTCGCATCTGTAAATAATCGGACAGACCATAGCCCGGCCAAGTAGTTGCAGATGCAAAATTTGGGCAACGAATGTAGCCAGTTTAAGGTTCCGCGCCTTCGAGCAACGCGGTGCTGCGCGGGAATCTGCTGCTCGCCGGGCTCGGACCTGATTTGGGCTAATAATTAGACATTTTCTTATGTCGCGAACGATCTTGGGGTGAGGCATCGGTTCACGTTGCCGAGCGGCCGGCGAGATCGCGTGTCGTCTGTCAAAAAATTTGTCTGACAACATGATTCATGCGATTGAGCCGCGTTCCGGGCATGCTGCCGGTTCGTCGGTCATCCGGCTCGGATGGGGTGGGCGCCCGATGCCAGGCATGTCGGCGCGGCGTCATTTGTGTGTGGGCTCGCGGCAACCGCGGCTCGCGGTACGGGCCGCGGCGGGGTCCTGCCGGCCGGATTCGGACGCGACAACCCGTGGCCACCCGGTCGGGTGGCCACCGTCAGCTAACAACCTTGGTCAGCTTTTGAGCTTCAGTTCTGGCCGGCGGCCTGCTGGCGGGCCGCCTCCGCCTTGATCAGCTCGGCGATCTGGATCGCCGCCTCGAGTTCCCTGGCCTTGGCGAGGTCATCGAGCGCCGACGGCCTACGCCAGTGCGCCACGGGCGAGATCTCGTCGTCGAGCAACTGTTGCCGGCACCGGCCCCGTTGGATCTTGCCGCTCGACGTCGTCGGAATCGACAGATGTTCCACCAGCAGAACCGCGTTCGGCTCGACTCCGTATCGCGTGGTCACCGCGGTCCGGATCGCGTCGGCCACCGCGGCGAGGTCGGCCGACCCCTCTCGTCGGCGCGCCACTTCCTGCACGATCACCATCTGTTCGACGGCGCCAAGGCCGGGAGTGATTGCGAAGACGGCGCCGCGGCCGGAGACGAGTGTCGGATGGCAGTCCTGCACCGTCCGCTCGATGTCGTTGGGGTAGTAGTTCCCGCCGCGGATGACGACGAGGTCCTTGCAGCGTCCCGTGATGTACAGCTCGCCCGAACGCAGAAAACCCAGATCGCCGGTGCGCAGGAACGGGCCGCCGGATTCGTCCGGGAGCGTCGCCGAGAACGTTTGCGTCGTCTCGTCCGGCCGGGCCCAATAGCCCCAACCGACGCTGGGGCCGGCGATCCAGATCTCGCCGACTTCGTCCGCCCCACAACGCTGGTGGGTCAGCGGGTCGACGATGGCCACCTCCTGGCCGCCTCGCGGACGACCGCATCCCACCAACGCCAGAGCAGACGGATGTCCCGGGTCGACGTCGACGACGCGATCGACCTGAAGTCCGGTGCGATCGACATGGGCAACGACCGGCAGCGCAGAGTCCGATCCGCCGGACACCAGCAAGGTCGCCTCGGCGAGCCCGTACACCGGACACAGTGCCTCCGGCCGGAAGCCCGCCGGTGCGAACGCCTCGGCGAACTTCTCCAGCGTGGCGGCCTGTACCGGTTCGGCGCCGTTCATGGCGGTGGCCAGGCTGGACAGATCGAGCGCCGCGCGCTGCTCTGCGGTGCTCTCGTCGACACACCGGTCGTAGGCGAAGTTCGGTGCGGCGGTGAAGGTTGCGCGAAGCCGGGAAATCGCCTCCAGCCAGCCCATCGGTCGCTTGACGAAGGAGGACGGCGACATCAGATGGGTGGTGCACCCGACGTAGATCATCGAGAGGATCCCGCCGATCAGCCCCATGTCGTGGTGGGACGGCAGCCAGAACACGCTGGTTGCGGTGTCGTCGCCGTGCCACACCTGGCGGATCGACTCCATGTTGTGCAGAAGGTTGCGGTGCGTCAGGGCGACGCCCTTCGGAGCGGTGGTGGAGCCGGACGTGTACTGCACCATGGCGATCGCATCCGGGTCGATGTCGGGTGCCGTCCAGCCGCTGCCGTCCGCGGCGGCGCCGTCAACCTCATCGGTGCGGACCCACCGCAGGTCACGCCCCTCGGCCAACTCGTCGATCGCCGCCTTGATCTTCGCCTGCGTCTCCGCCGTCGCCAGGGCGAAGCGTGCATGTGCGTCGGGCACCACCGAGGACAGGCGCGGAGCCAACCGCTCGTGCACCGGCACGGCGACAGCACCCGCGTAGACGCAGCCGAAGAACCCGGCGACGGAATCAAGCCCGGGCCGGCACAGGACGAGGACGCGTTCGCCGGCAGCGCCAAGGTCTTGCAGGGTGGACGCGATCGCGCGGGCCCGACGATCCAGGTCGCGGTAGGTCAGCTGGGTGCGGTTCTCGTCGTCGCCGTTGTAGGAGAAGCTGAACGCGACCTTGTCCTGATACGTCGCGGCGCGCTGCTGCAGCATCTCCAGCAGGGTTGCTGCGGCGAGCGCTGTGTTCTGGTACATCCGCTACCTCATACGTCGGCGATTCCTGGGATCAGGCGACCGTACCGGACGCCCAGGAAGGCCCTCGGATTACCCGCAGGAGGGGGCGTCGAGCTCCGGATAGGATTTTCACCAGCGATCGATCGGAGGTGTACATGGCTGAGGACGCAGTCATCCAGGAGTTAGCTGCCGCTGTTGAACGCAGCCCAGAACTGGCAGAGTTGCGCCTGCACCTCGCTGCTTTGTTGGTCGAACGGGGCCGCTACGCCGAGGCGCTGACACATTGCAGCGCAGTGCTGGCCCAGGACTCCTCGAACACCCGGGCCGTGACACTGCTGCAGCAGTGCAGCGCCGGCCTGGCGGGCGCATCAGCGCCCGCTGCACCCACGGAGCCCGCTCGCGGCTTCGACTGGACGGCGGCCGAGAAAGAAGTCGCCGACATCGTCAAACCGGCATTCGTCTCCGAACCCGCCGAAGCCGTCAACGAGAACGACTACGACGCACTGCAGCGCACGCAGGTCCGGCTCGACGACATCGCGGGGATGGCCGAGGTCAAGAAGCAGCTCGAGCTCTCACTGCTGGGCCCCATCCGCAATCCCGAGTTGATGAAGGCCTTCAAGGTGTCCGCGCGCGGTGGGCTGCTGCTCTACGGCCCGCCCGGATGCGGCAAATCTTTCATCGCCAAGGCAGTGTCCGGCGAGCTCGGGGCGAACTTCTATCAGGTCGGGATCGCCGACGTGTTGTCCCGTTGGCTCGGCGAGAGCGAACACAGTGTCCGGTCGATCTTCGACAACGCGCGGCGCAACGCACCCTGTGTGTTGTTCTTCGACGAGGTGGATGCGCTCGGCCATCGTCGTTCGGCACTGAGCGGGTCCGCCGGGTTACGGACCGTCGTGAACGCCCTTCTGGAAGAACTGGATTCGGCCACATCGGACAACGACGGCGTCTACGTGCTGGGCGCCACCAACGCGCCATGGGATGTCGACGCCGCGCTGCGCAGGCCAGGCCGGTTCGACCGGATGATCTTCGTGTCGCTGCCCGACCTCGATGCGCGTGCGGCGATCATGAAACTGCATCTGCAGGACCGGCCGGTTGAGGGCATCAACCTGGCGTCGGTGGCCAAACGTACCGACGGTTTCTCCGGCGCCGACCTGGCCCATGTCTGTGATACCGCAACGCAATTGGCGATGGCTGAATCACTGCGAAGCGGCCAGGTGCGGCCCGTTCAGATGTCCGACATCGACGCCGCGTTGGCGCAGATCCGGCCGTCGACCGGGCCGTGGTTCGAGACCGCACGCAACGTGGTGGAGTTCAGCAACCGCGACGGCACCTACGACGATCTCGCAAAGTACATGCGGCGGAACAAACTTCGGTGACGTCGGCAGCCGCGGGCCCCGGCGCTGTCGCCGAGGCGTACCTGGACACCAGAAACTACCAGCGCGCTGCCGAAGTGTTGCAGTCCGCATTGGCCGAAGATCCCAACGATGCTGGACTCCTGGCGCAGTACGCCCGCGCCCAACTGGGATTGAAGGACTACGACGGTGCGGCACAGGCCGCCTATGCCGCGCTGGCCACCGCTCCCGGCGACGAACACGTGATGCGCGTGTATGCCCTCGCGCTGAACGGACAGGGACGGCGGCAGGAAGCGCTGCAGATGGCGTGGAAGGCAGCCACGGAGAATCCGCACATCCATTCCGCGCACTACACCTACGCCAGTTTGCTACTGGAAGTCGGGCGTCCACGTGACGCGCTGGACGTGATCGACGAAGCTCTCCGCTTGTACCCGGAGTCGGCGAACTCGCTGGTGCTGCGCGGCGACATCCACCGGGCGCTGGGGAATTCCACCGCTGCCGAGGACAACTACCAGGCGGCCCTGCGGTTGGAACCCGATCATGCCTCGGCCGTCCACAACCTTGCGGTGAACCGGCTGAAGTGGGGCAAGCTGACCACGTCGATCAAAGGGTTTCTCGGGGCGGGCCGGCTGGACCCGGGGTTGGGCGCGTTGGCCCGCCGCAACATCGGGGTGGTGCTGACCCGGGTTCTGCGTGTTTCCACACTCTCCGTCATCCTGCTGTCCATCGTGTTGATCGCTGTCACGGCGACGCACGAGAATTCCCAATCGACCGTGGTTCCAAGGATATTCATCGCGCTACTGGCGCTCTGCCTGGCGGGGGTGATGGTCTGGCTGGTGCGCAGCGTGCCGTGGCCGACATTGCGGGCGGTACTACGTGAGCGGGGCTTCCTGGCAGTCCGGCTGGTGTTCCTGGTATTCGCGATCATCGCAGGAACGATCACCGCTGTGGTGGGAGCGACTCCGCTGACAGAAGTTTTCGGTCCGCTGCTGTTGTTCGGGGCGGTGTGTCTGCGCGTGTACGGGGGGCTGAGCGGTGAGTGACAGGAGTGGCAATGCAACAGGTGACGATCGCCTTCGACATCGACGGGACGTTGCGGGACAACACGATCACCGATGGCTATGTGGCCAACGAGCGCATCCGCACGCTGCTGATCACGCTGGCGAGCATGAAGAACACCCGGATCATGCTCTGGTCCGGCGGCGGTGAGGGTTACGCCCGCCGGACCGCCGACGCCATGGGCATCGTGAAATACGTCGACGTCTACGCCGACAAGGGGTACGGCGGCTACGACGCCGACGGGCACCCCATCTTCCACACCGACCTGAAACCGGACATCGCCTTCGACGACATCGAGGAATGCGCGCTCGGCAACCTGAATCTCATTGTGCAGGAACGCGGATTCACGCCGGGCTATGTCCCGCCCGCGCAGCGGCCGAGCTGACGCTCGGCTGTCACTCCAGCGTGACGCTCGAGGGCTGGCGCCACTCTGGCGTGACATTGGAGGCGACGGCCGCCGCAGAGCTAGGCTCGCGGGGTGCTCATTGCGATCGAGGGTGTCGACGGCGCAGGCAAACGTACGTTGACGGGCGGCCTGCGGGCGGCGTTCGAGGCCGACCGCCTCTCCGTCGGCAGTCTGGCGTTCCCGCGCTATCACCGCTCGGTGCCGGCGGACCTGGCCGCCGAGGCGCTGCACGGCGCCCACGGCGATCTGGCCGACTCCGTCTACGCGATGGCCACCCTGTTCGCGCTCGACCGCGCCGGTGCCAGGGAGGAGATCGAGCACCTGCAGGCGGCTTATGACGTCGTCATCCTGGATCGCTACGTCGCGTCCAACGCCGCCTACAGCGCAGCCCGGCTCCACCAGGGCGCCGACGGTGAGGCGGTGGCCTGGGTGCGTGAGCTCGAGTTCGACCGTCTCAAACTCCCCAGCCCGGATTGGCAGATTCTGCTTGATGTCCCGACCGAGCTGGCTGCGGTGCGGGCCGAGCATCGCGCCAATACCGAGGCCGACCGCGCCAAGGACGCCTACGAGCGCGACGGCGGGTTGCAACAGCGCACCGGTGCGGTGTACGCCGCGCTGGCAGCCGCCGACTGGTGCGGCCGATGGGCGGTCGCGGGCCCGGATGTGGACCCGGCGGCCTTGGCGGGGCGGCTAAGCAGCAGATAAAGCGGAGAAACCCGCGTGTGGTACCCCGGTTTTATCGCGATCGGGTGACACCATGGACACCATGAGGCAAAGGATCCTTGTCGTCGATGACGACCCATCGCTGGCCGAGATGCTCACCATCGTCTTGCGTGGTGAAGGATTCGACACCGCCGTCATCGGCGATGGCAGCCAGGCGCTCACCGCGGTCCGCGAATTGCGGCCTGACCTGGTCCTGTTGGATCTGATGCTGCCCGGCATGAACGGGATCGACGTGTGCCGGGTGCTCCGTGCCGACTCCGGCGTGCCGATCGTCATGCTGACGGCCAAGACCGACACGGTCGACGTGGTGCTCGGCCTGGAGTCCGGCGCCGACGACTACGTGATGAAGCCGTTCAAGCCGAAGGAGCTGGTGGCGCGGGTGCGCGCGCGGCTGCGCCGCAACGAGGACGAGCCTGCCGAGCTGCTCTCGATCAACGATGTCGAGATCGACGTGCCCGCCCACAAGGTGACCCGGCAGGGCGAGCAGATTTCGCTGACGCCGCTGGAGTTCGACCTGCTGGTGGCGCTGGCACGTAAACCACGCCAGGTGTTTACTCGTGATGTGCTGCTCGAACAGGTGTGGGGATATCGCCACCCCGCTGACACCCGTTTGGTGAACGTGCATGTCCAGCGGTTGCGGGCCAAGGTCGAGAAAGACCCGGAGAACCCGCAGGTGGTGTTGACCGTTCGAGGAGTGGGATACAAGGCCGGACCACCGTGACAGGACGGCTCGCCGTCGCCGTGACGCTCGCCGCCCGGCGGTGGCCGTGATCTTCAGCTCCAGACGCCGCATCCGTGGCCGCTGGGGAGGTTCTGGTCCGCTGTTGCGCGGATTGGGGACGCTCGGACGGGCGGTGAGCCTGGTCTGGCGCCGTTCGCTGCAACTGCGGGTCGTGACGCTGACCCTCGGGCTCTCACTCGCCGTCATCTTGGTGCTCGGCTTCGTGCTGACCAGCCAGATCACCGACCGGATCCTCGAGGTCAAGGTCAAGGCCGCCACCGAGGAGGTGGAACGGGCCCGGGTCACGGTCGGCGGCATCGTCGGCGGTGAGGAGAGCCGGTCGCTCGACAGCAGCCTGCAACTTGCGCGCAACACCCTGATCGATCGCAAGGCCGACGCCCGAGCGGATGTGGCCGGCGCGTTCGACGCCGTGCTCATGGTCCCCGGCGACGGGCCGCGCGAAGCCGCAGCGGCCGGGCCGGTGCAACAGGTGCCCAAGGCGCTACGTGACTTCGTCAAGGCCGGACAGGTCAGCTATCAGTACACCCCGGTCACCACCGATGCGTTCTCCGGCCCTGCGCTGATCGTGGGCAGCCCGGCATCCTCGTCGGTGCCCAATCTTGAGCTGTACCTGATCTTTCCGCTGAACAACGAGGAAAGCACCATCTCTCTGGTGCGCGGCACCATGGCGACCGGCGGCGTGGTGCTGCTGGGTCTGCTGGCGGCGATCGCTCTGGTGGTGGCCCGTCAGATCGTGCAGCCGGTCCGGTCCGCCTCACGGATCGCCGAGCGGTTCGCCGAAGGCCACCTGACCGAGCGGATGCCGGTACGCGGCGAGGACGACATGGCCCGGCTCGCGGTGTCGTTCAACGACATGGCCGAGAGTCTCTCGCGCCAGATCCAGCAGCTCGAGGAATTCGGAAACCTGCAGCGCCGCTTCACCTCTGACGTCAGCCATGAGCTGCGGACCCCGCTGACCACAGTGCGCATGGCCGCCGATCTGATCCACGATCACAGCGAGGACCTCGACCCCGCGCTGCGCCGGTCCACCGAGCTGATGGTCAACGAGCTGGACCGGTTCGAGACCCTGCTGGCCGATCTGCTGGAGATCTCCCGCCACGACGCCGGCGTGGCCGAACTGTCGGTGGAGTCGGTGGATCTGCGGACGACGGTGCAGAGCGCGCTGGACAACGTCGGACACCTGGCGGCCGATGCCGAGGTCGAGCTCGACGTCAACATGCCGGGTGACGAGGTGATCGCCGAGGTGGATCCGCGTCGGGTGGAACGCATCCTGCGCAACCTCATCGCGAACGCCATCGATCACGCCGAGCGCAAACCGGTACGTATCCGGATGGCTGCCGACGAGGACACCGTCGCTGTCACCGTGCGTGATTACGGCGTCGGTCTGCGTCCCGGCGAGGAGAAGCTGGTGTTCAGTCGGTTCTGGCGGTCCGACCCGTCCCGGGTACGCCGCTCCGGTGGCACCGGCCTGGGCCTGGCCATCAGCATCGAGGACGCGCGCCTGCACCAGGGCCGACTGGAGGCCTGGGGTGAACCCGGCAAGGGAGCCTGCTTCCGTCTCACGTTGCCCCTGGTGCGCGGTCACAAGGTGACCACCAGCCCGCTGCCGTTGAAACCTGCTTCGCAGCAGCAAAAGTCGCGGCAGCGCCCCAACCGCGACCGGGAGCATGCGGAGGAGAACGTGTGAAGCGCCTACTGACGGTCGTGGTCGTCGGTCTGGTAGTGCTGGTGTCCGGATGCGCGGGAATTCCGAATTCGTCGTCCCCGCAAGCGATCGGCACCGTCGACCGGCCGGCACCACCGAACCTGCCCAAACCGGCGCCGGGCATGGACCCAGACGTTCTCCTGCGCGAATTCCTCAAGGCCACCGCCGATCCCGCGAACCGGCACCTGGCGGCCCGGCAGTTCCTCACCGAGTCGGCGTCCAGCTCGTGGGACGACGCCGGCAGCGCACTGCTGCTCGACCGGGTGGTGTTCGTCGAAACCCGCGGCGCGGACCGGGTTTCGGTGACCATGCGGGCAGACATCCTGGGATCTCTGTCCGACATGGGGGTGTTCGAGACCGGGGAGGGGGCACTGCCCGACCCCGGCCCGATCGAGCTGGTCCAGACTCCGGCCGGTTGGCGCATCGACCGGCTGCCCAACGGCGTTTTCCTTGACTGGCAACAGTTTCAGTCCACCTACAAGCGCAACACGCTGTACTTCGTCGACCCGACCGGGACCACGGTCGTGCCCGATCCCCGTTATGTCGCGGTGTCCGATCCCGACCAGTTGGCCACCGAGCTGATCTCCAAACTGGTCTCCGGGCCTCGCCCGGAGATCGCCAGGGCCGTCCGTAACCTGCTCGACGCACCATTGCGGCTGCGCGGTCCGGTCACCCGGGCCGACGGTGGAAAGACCGGAGTGGGGCGCGGCTACGGCGGCGCCCGAATCGACCTCGAGAACCTCGCGACCACCGATCCGCACAGCAGGCAACTGCTTGCCGCACAGATCATCTGGACCCTGTCGCGGGCCGGGATCAGTGGGCCGTACGTGATCAACGTCGACGGTGCCCCGCTGGACGACCGGTTCGCCGACGGCTGGGAGACCTCCGACGTCGCGGCCACCGACCCGGGGGCGGTGCCCGGCGCGGCCGCCGGCCTGCACGCACTGGTCGGCGGATCGCTGGTGGCGTTGGACGGACAGAGCACCACCCGCGTGCCCGGCGCGTTCGGTTCGGCACCCAATCAGAAGTCGGCAGCGGTGTCACGCAATGGTCAGGATGCGGCGTCAGTCGTCGTGTTGCCCGATGCCCCGGAGGCGACGGCCGCCTCGCTGTGGATGGGCCCGCTGGGAGGCCCCACCGCGATGGCCATCGAGGGCCGCAACCTGAGCCGGCCGAGCTGGTCGCTGGACCAGGCCGTGTGGGTGGTGGTCGACGACGTCAACGTGGTCCGCGCCATCCGCGACGCGTCCGGTGTGCCCGCCCGTATCCCCGTCGACGCGGCAGCCGTGGTCACCCGATATCCCGGCCCGATCACCGATCTGCAGCTGTCCCGGGACGGCACCCGCGCGGCGATGGTGATCGGTGGGCAGGTGATCCTGGCCGGGATCGAGCGGACACCGGAAGGCCAGTTCCTGCTGACCTATCCGCGGCGTCTCGGCTTCGGCCTGGGCAACACGGTGGTATCGCTGTCCTGGCGGACCGGCGACGACATCGTGGTCAGCCGGACCGATCCGGCGCACCCGGTGTCCTACGTCAATCTCGACGGGGTGAACTCGGACGGGCCCAGCCGCAATCTGCAGGTCCCGGTGGGCACGGTGGCCGCGAATCCGTCGACGGTCTACGTCGCCGATCAGCGCGGGGTGATGCAACTGTCCGCATCGGTCAGTGAGGACAACCCCGGCTGGGTCGAGGTGCGGCCGCTGATGGTTCCCGGCTCGCTGCCGGTGCTGCCGGGTTGATTCGTCGGCGCCGTCCCGCGCTGCGCCGTTTTCTACGTGAGGGCTGCGGCCCGACGCTCGTCGCGACCCTGCAGTTGAAATCGGCGGCGTTGCGACCAAGCGCGGTGGCCCAGCGCGGGCCGAGCACGGCGAAGATGTCGTCCCCGACGCGCAGACTGCCGGCATGCTCGACCTCATCCTGCCGCTGGAGTGCGGTGGTTGCGGGGCACCGTCGACCAGGTGGTGTGCGACGTGTGCCGCGCAGCTGAGCGTCGCCGATGACGAGCCGCACCTGGTCACTCCGCGAACCGATCCGGGAGTTCCGGTGTTTGCCCTGGGCCGCCACGCCGGTATCCGCCGGCGGGTAATCGTGGCGGCCAAGGAACACGGCCGCAGCGACCTGATCGTCCCGCTGGCCGGCGCGCTGAATGCCGGCCTGCAGCATCTGCTGACCTGGGGCGTCGTCGGCACTCCGGTCACGCTGGTGCCGGCACCGACCCGCTTCATCGCGGCTCGTCGGCGCGGTGGTGATCCGGTCCGCCGGATCGCGACGCTAGCGGTTACCGGCCTGCCGGGTGCCGGCGTGGTTCCCGCGCTGCGCCTGCAGCCGTGGGTGCGTGATTCGGTGGGCCTGTCGGGGGCTGCCCGCCAGCGCAACATCGCCGGCCGCGTGCGTCTGGTCAGGCCGGTCGCGGGCGAAGTGGTGCTGGTCGACGACATCGTCACCACCGGAGCCACGGCGGCGGAATCGGTGCGGATGCTTACCACTTCGGGGGCCGACGTGGCTGCTGTACTGGCGATTTCACATGCCTGACGCGCGCGTCATTTCGCTGAGATCAAACCCACATGAAGAACTGAGAACACGTATTTGAAATTGGTGGCACGAGTGGGTGAACACGGACTACCGTCGGCAGCAACCACCCGTGAACGACTCACGGCGGCGCCCCCCGAACGCGGCGCCACTTCACTGCCAAACGGTAGGAGGTGAGTACCCGACACCTTTCGCCGATGGGTGGAGCAAACTAGTCGGCCCATCGGCACCATCTCGATTCGTTGAGAAGTAGGGCACGCGTGAACGCGTGTGACAACTGAGAGAAACGAGTTGCCGAGTATGTCAACCCATTCCCCGGACACAAGCGCCACCATGGTGGTCGACCCCGACGAGCAGGTCGGCGACACCACCCCGGAGCCGAACGCAGAGGTTGTGGTCAAAGGTCGAAACGTCGAAGTTCCCGATCACTTCCGGATCTACGTCTCGGAGAAGTTGTCGCGCCTGGAGCGGTTCGACCGCACCATCTACCTGTTCGACGTCGAACTCGACCACGAACGTAACCGCCGTCAGCGCAAAAACTGCCAGCACGTCGAGATCACGGCCCGCGGCCGCGGCCCGGTGGTGCGCGGCGAGGCCTGCGCAGACAGCTTCTATGCGGCCCTGGAATCAGCGGCCGGCAAACTCGAAAGCAGGCTCCGCAAGAGCAAGGACCGCCGCAAGATCCACTACGGCGACAAGACCCCGGTCTCGCTGGCCGAAGCGACCGCGCACGAGACGCTGTTCGAACAGCAGCCGACGGCCACGGCCGATGCCGGATTGACGGACGGCCTCGACGACCATGAGCCGGGCCGGATCGTACGGACCAAGGAACACCCGGCGAAGCCGATGACCGTCGACGACGCCCTCTACGAGATGGAGCTGGTCGGCCACGATTTCTTTTTGTTCCATGACAAGGAGAGTGATCGCCCGTCGGTGGTGTACCGCCGCCACGCCTACGACTACGGGCTGATCCGTCTGGCCTGACCGCCAGAAGGCGCAGAATCGCACCTCGGAGCATTCCGGGGTGCGATTTTGTCTCTTGGCGCCAGCAGAACCAGCGACTTCGACCGGTCACCTACGATGGACGTCAACTAAGCCCGTGCGATCCCGCCCACGGGATCCATCGAACCCACAGGGGAAATAGCGTGCTGTCGAAGTTGCTCCGTCTCGGTGAAGGCCGCATGGTCAAGCGCCTCAAGAAGGTGGCCGACTATGTCGACACCTTGTCCGACGACATGGAGAAGCTCTCGGACGCCGAGCTGCGAGGCAAGACCGACGAGTTCAAGAAGCGGATCGCCGACGGCGAGGACCTCGACGACCTGCTGCCCGAGGCGTTCGCGGTGGCCCGTGAGGCGGCCTGGCGGGTGCTGTCCCAGAAGCACTTCGAGGTCCAGATCATGGGCGGCGCGGCGCTGCACTTCGGCAACGTCGCCGAGATGAAGACCGGTGAGGGCAAGACCCTGACCGCGGTGCTGCCTGCCTACCTCAACGCGCTGTCCGGCGAGGGCGTGCACGTGGTTACGGTCAACGACTACCTGGCCAAACGCGACAGCGAGTGGATGGGCCGCGTGCACCGGTTCCTGGGCCTGGAGGTCGGCGTGATCCTTTCGGGCCTGACCCCGGAGGAGCGCAGGACGGCGTACCACGCCGACATCACCTACGGCACCAACAACGAGTTCGGGTTCGACTACCTGCGCGACAACATGGCGCATTCGGTCGAGGACATGGTCCAGCGCGGCCACAACTTCGCGATCGTGGACGAGGTCGACTCGATCCTCATCGACGAGGCCCGTACCCCGCTGATCATCTCGGGCCCCGCCGACGGCGCCTCCAACTGGTACAGCGAGTTCGCCCGACTGGCCCCGTTGATGGAGAAGGACACCCACTACGAGGTCGACATCCGCAAGCGCACCATCGGTGTGCACGAGCTGGGTGTGGAGTTCGTCGAGGACCAGCTGGGCATCGAGAACCTCTACGAGGCGGCCAACTCGCCGCTGGTCAGCTACCTGAACAACGCCATCAAGGCCAAGGAACTGTTCCAGCGCGACAAGGACTACATCGTCCGCGACGGCGAGGTGCTCATCGTCGACGAGTTCACCGGCCGTGTTCTGCTGGGACGCCGCTACAACGAGGGCATGCACCAGGCGATCGAGGCCAAGGAGCACGTCGAGATCAAGGCCGAGAACCAGACTCTGGCCACCATCACGCTGCAGAACTACTTCCGGCTCTACGACAAGCTGTCCGGCATGACCGGTACGGCCGAGACCGAGGCCGCCGAGCTCCACGAGATCTACAAGCTGGGTGTGGTGCCGATCCCCACCAACAAGCCGATGGTCCGTCAGGATCAGGGCGACCTGATCTACAAGACCGAGGAAGCCAAGTACATCGCGGTCGTCGACGACGTGTCCGAGCGCTATGAAAAGGGTCAGCCGGTGCTGATCGGTACCACCAGCGTCGAGCGCTCCGAGTACCTGTCGCGGCAGTTCACCAAGCGAAAGATTCCGCACAACGTCCTGAACGCGAAGTACCACGAGCAGGAGGCGAACATCATCGCCGAGGCCGGCCGGCTCGGCGCCATCACGGTCGCCACCAACATGGCCGGTCGTGGTACGGACATCGTGCTCGGCGGCAACGCCGACTTCCTCGCCGACAAGCGGTTGCGCGAAAAGGGCCTGGATCCGGTGGAGACCCCGGAGGAGTACGAGGCCGCCTGGGACGACACCCTTACGGCCATCAAGGAAGAGGCCAACAAGGAGGCCGAGAAGGTCGTCGAGGCCGGTGGGCTGTACGTGCTGGGCACCGAGCGTCATGAGTCCCGGCGTATCGACAACCAGCTGCGCGGCCGCTCGGGCCGCCAGGGCGACCCGGGCGAGTCCCGGTTCTACCTGTCGCTGGGTGACGAGTTGATGCGACGGTTCAACGGCGCGACGCTGGAGTCGCTGCTGACCAGGCTGAACCTGCCCGACGATGTGCCGATCGAGGCCAAGATGGTGACCCGCGCGATCAAGAGCGCGCAGACCCAGGTCGAGCAGCAGAACTTCGAGGTCCGCAAGAACGTCCTCAAGTACGACGAGGTGATGAACCAGCAGCGCAAGGTCATCTACAAGGAGCGGCGGATGCTCCTGGAGGGCGAGAACCTCCAGGAACAGGCCCACGACATGCTCGTCGACGTGATCACCGCCTATGTGGACGGCGCCACGGCCGAGGGTTACGCCGAGGACTGGGATCTGGCCAAGCTGTGGGAGGCGCTCAAGACGCTGTACCCGGTGGGAATCGACCACCACGATCTGGTCGATTCCGATGCAGTGGGCGAGCCCGGTGAGCTGACCCGTGACGAGTTGCTCGAAGCGCTGATCGCCGACGCCGACCGTGCCTACGCCGAGCGCGAGAAGCAGCTCGAGGAACTGGCGGGCGAGGGCGCCATGCGCCAGCTGGAGCGCAACGTCCTGCTCAACGTGATCGACCGTAAGTGGCGCGAGCACCTCTACGAGATGGACTATCTCAAGGAGGGCATCGGCCTGCGCGCGATGGCGCAGCGCGATCCGCTGGTCGAGTACCAGCGCGAGGGCTACGACATGTTCGTCGGCATGCTCGACGCGCTGAAGGAGGAGTCGGTCGGATTCCTGTTCAACGTTCAGGTCGAGGCGGCGCCGGCGCCTGCCGTCGCACCGGTGGCCGCGCCCAGCGGGCTGGCCGAGTTCGCCGCGGCCGCCGCGGCGAAGGCCGGTGAAGCCACCGCGGCCGACGCGGAGTCGGGTGCGGTGGCCACCAAGGAACGCCCGGCACCTGCATTGCGGGCCAAGGGGATCGAGAACGACGCTCCGCCGCTGACCTACACCGGACCTTCCGAGGACGGAACCGCGGAGGTGCAGCGCTCCGGCGGTGGCGGAAAGCATTCCGCGCCGTCTGGTGGTGGCACGCGGCGTGAGCGGCGCGAAGCAGCTCGCAAGCAGGCCAAGACCGGTCGGCCGTCGAAGTCGCACCGCAAGGGTTAACCCAACTGCAGCGCAGTGAGTTGCCAACGGCCACTGCGCAATTCGATACGTCCGGCGATGGCGCGTACGCGCGCCCCACGGGTGTAGGTGGCGAACAGCTCGGCGGCCTCGGGTGAGGCTGCCGGGCGTAACCCCACCCGTCGCAGGCTGGCGGTGGTGACGTGCCGGGATGCGGTGGAGGCGACGACCGCGTCGAGCAGCAGTTGGCTCATCAGGGATTTCAGCTGGGACGGCGGCCTGCGCCGATCGACGACCTCAAGCACTCGGCGCAGGGCCATGTCGGCGAATTGTGCGGCGCCGGGCTGCAATTGGCGTTCAGGTTCGGGGCTGACCAGCCGCAACCGGCGCGGGCTGTGTCCGTGCAGCACGGTCGGGGTCGGGCACGCGGCGGCAGGCACGTCAACCGGTGGGCCGCCCAGCGGCAGCGCAGGCGGCTCGCAGTCGATGACGGGTGCGGTCAACGGCCGCACAGCGCGTTTCGGGGTGGTCACAGGCAACCTCCAGCGGTCGGCATCACGGACGACATCTGCTGGAGAGGTGCAGACCTACCCATGATCGCATGGGTTCGGCGTGCCGGAAGCACGGATAATCCGGCGCTCGGTTTCTCCGGTTAGCGTGACGAGAGTCGTCGAACCAGGGGGAACAGAATGGTTCAGCCCAGCATCGATTGGCCGGCCGAGCCGCTGCGCTCGCTGGTGTGGACGCTGCAGGCGTGGGTGATCACGTTCGTGGTGTTCCTCGCCGTGGCGGTGCTGATCGCGAGGTTCACCCGGTGGGGCCAGCAGTTCTGGCGGGTCAACGCACCGTTCTTCACCGGCAGTTGGCGTACCTGGGCGCTGCTGGCGTTCATCCTGTGGCACACCGTGTATGCGGCGCGGGTGGTGGTCATTTTCACCTACCAGTACGCGGACCTGATGAATGCGGTGCAGGCGGGTTCGGAGGCACTGGCCACTCACGACGACGCGAAACTGGACGCCGCGCGCCAGGCGTTCATGACGTCGTTTGCGATCAGCGGGATTCTGGTGGCGCTCACCGTGATCTACACCGTCGTGGACCTGTTCTTGCGTCGCGTCTTCTCGATCCATTGGCGGGTCTGGCTCAACGCCCGGCTCGTCGACGACTGGATGGCCGGCGATGCGTTCTACCGCAACCGCTTTCTCGATGCGCCGGTGGAGAACCCTGATCAGCGCATCCAGACCGACGTCGAGACCTTCACCACCAAATCGGTCGACCTGAGCATCGGGGCGGTGAGCAAGTCTTTGTTGATCGTCATGTTCACCGGAGTCTTGTGGCAACTTTCGGGGCCATTGCAGCTGGGCGGCTGGGTGATTCCGCGGGCGATGGTCTTCGTGGCGTTCATCTTCTCGATCACGGTGACGGTCATCGCGTTCTGGATCGGCCGCCCTCTGGTCCGGCTGAACTTCCTCAACGAACGGTTCAGCGCCAGTTTCCGGTACGCGCTGGTGCGGTTGCGCGACAGCGCCGAGCGCGTTGCGTTCTACCGCGGTGGGGAGCGTGAACGGAAACTGCTGCACTCCAGGTTCGCCGAGATCATCGCCAACATGTGGCGGATCGTGTTCGCGCAGTTGCGCCTCAACGGCTGGAACCGCGGGGTCGGTGACGTGACGACGGGCATGATCCCCTACATCGTCCAGGCGCCACGGTTCTTCGCCGGTCAGATCACGCTCGGCGGCCTGCTGCAGACCGTTGCGGCGTTCGGAAATGTCTGTGGCGCAATGTCGTTCTTCCGGGACAGCTATGACGAGTTCACCGTCTACCGGGCCGCCTTGATGCGCATCGACCAGATGCTCGAGAGTGATCACCGGGCCCGGGAGCTTCCCCGGATCTCGGTCGCGGCCACCCGCGATTCGCTGGCGCTCACCGAGGTACAGGTCGACGACCTGCAGGGGCGTCCGCTGATCGCGGATCTGTCGATGGTGCTGAACCCGGGGGACAGCGTGGTGGTCAAGGGGCCGTCCGGGTGCGGTAAGACCACCCTGCTGCGCAGTCTGGCCGAGTTGTGGCCGAGGGCCGGGGGACTGGCGGAGTATCCGTCCGGGTGGTCGACGCTGTTCCTGCCCCAACTGCCGTACCTGCCGCTGGGTGACCTGCGGGCCTCGGTGGTGTACCCGCTGCCGATTGCCGATGTGGGCGACAGCGAACTGCGGGACACCTTGCGCGCGGTGGCCCTCGGGCATCTGACGGAGCGCCTGGACGAGGAAGCCGACTGGGCGTCGGTGCTGTCCCTGGGCGAGCAACAGCGGGTGTCCTTTGCGCGGGTGCTGCTGGTCCGTCCGCGGGTGGTGTTCCTCGACGAGTCGACCTCCGCGTTGGACGAGGGACTGGAGGACGCCATGTATGGGCTGGTGCGGGAACGGTTACCCGACTGTGTGGTGGTCAGTGTGGGGCACCGGTCCACCATCGACCGGCATCACCGGTCACGGTTGCAGTTGGAGGGCAGTGGGCGCTGGGAGCTCTCGGTGATCCCGGGATGAACTCTCAGTAGCTCCGGCGTGAAATTGACGCGCGGTAGCACCCGTGATGCGGAGCAGCAGATTCGCCGGTTAACGTGACGGGTTCAAGGGGAGCGAGAAGGGGAGGTTGGCGCCGCATGGTGAACAGGCTGTCGGCGTCCGACGCAGCGTTCTTCCACCTGGAGAACACCGCTACGCCGATGTACGTGGGGTCCTTGTCGATCCTGCGCAAGCCGCGGGCCGGCTTGAGTTACGAGACCCTGCTGGAGACCGTCGAGCACCGGCTGCCGCAGATCCCTCGCTACCGGCAGAAGGTGCGTGAGGTGACGTTGGGCCTGGCCCGGCCGGTGTGGGTGGACGACCGGGATTTCGACATCACCTACCACATTCGGCGCTCAGCGCTGCCGTCTCCGGGGAGCGACGCGCAGCTGCACGACCTGATCGCCCGGCTCGGCTCGCGGCCGTTGGACCGGACCCGGCCGCTGTGGGAGATGTACCTGGTCGAGGGGCTGACCAAGAACCGCATCGCCATCTACACCAAGACGCACCAGGCGTTGGTCAACGGGATGACCGCCCTCGAGATCGGGCACGTCATCGTCGATCAGGCGCAGAAGCCGCCGGAGTTCGGTGAAGACATCTGGATCCCGGCCCGCGAACCCAGCGACCGTCAGTTGGTGCTGGGTGCGATCGGGGAGTGGATCACCCGCCCCACCACCCAGCTCGCCGCCTTGCGTGACACGGTGACCGAGGTGGCCACCAGCGCCAGCGAACTGGCGGCGGTGGGCCGTCGCGTGGCCGATGTGGCCCGCACGGTGGCGCGCGGCACGGCCCCGAGCAGTCCGCTCAACACCACGGTCTCGCGCAACCGCAGGTTCTCGGTGGACGAGCACCGGCTGGAGGATTACCGGCTGGTGCGGGCCCGCTACAACTGCGACATCAACGACGTCGTCCTGGCGGTGGTGGCCGGCGCGCTGCGCAACTGGCTGCTGTCCCGCGGGGAACCGGTCACCCCGACCACCACGGTCCGGGCGATGGCACCGATGTCGGTGTACCCGGATGCCGAACTGGACTCCACGGGACCGGGTCAGGCCATCAGCGAGGTATCGCCGTTCCTGGTCGACCTCCCGGTCGGCGAGGGCAATGCGGTGGTGCGGTTGTCGCAGATCGCCCACGCCACCGAATCGCATTCCACCGCCGCCAGCCTGGTCGATGCGCGCACCATCGTGACGCTGTCCGGGTTCGCGCCGCCGACCTTGCACGCCATGGGCATTCGGGTGGCGACAGGTTTCTCGGCCCGGTTGTTCAACCTGCTGATCACCAATGTGCCCGGGGCCCAGAAGCAGATGTATGTCGCGGGCACCAAGCTGCTGGAGACCTACGCGGTGCCGCCGCTGCTGCAGAACCAGGTGCTGGCCATCGGGGTCACGTCGTACAACGGCATGTTGTACTTCGGGATCAACGCCGACCGGGACGCGATGAGCGACGTCGACGTGTTGCCGAGCCTGTTCCGCGAATCCCTCGAAGAGTTGCTGGAGGCGGCCAGATAATCGTGGCGAAGCGCGTGGGCTGTTTGACCTGAGCTGCAATTCGCGGTCTGATGAATTGATCATGCCAGCTGAGATACGAAACAGTAGACCCGACAAGAACACGCACGAAGCCAAGAGATCAGTCGTCAAGAAGACCGAAGATGCGCTCAAGTCGGTTGCCGAGGTGGTGCCCCACCACCCGGTACTCGACGTCCCGGTAGAGCAGAAGGCCTACACCCGCCGCGCCGGCGTGGACTGGGTGGTTTTCGGGGTCACCGCCGTCATCGCGCTCGCATTCCTGGTCTGGGGATTCGTCAGCACGGATTCACTTGCCACCGCCTCGAAGAGCGCACTCGGCTGGGTGATGGCCGATGTCGGTTGGTTGTTCGTCCTGACCGCGTCCGGGTTCGTGATCTTCGTGATCTGGCTGGCGATGAGCCGGTACGGCAACATCCCGCTGGGCCGTGACGACGACGAGCCGGAGTTCCGCACCGTGTCCTGGGTGGCGATGATGTTCAGCGCCGGCATGGGTATCGGCCTGATGTTCTTCGGGGTGTCCGAGCCGCTGTCGCATTTCGCCTCCCCGCCACCGGGAACGGGCGGTCCGGGCAATCCCCGGGCAGCCGAGACCGCGATGGCGACCACGATGTTCCACTGGACGTTGCATCCGTGGGCGATCTACGCCGTCGTCGGCCTGACCATCGCCTACGGCGTCTACCGCAAGGGCCGGTTGCAGCTGGTGTCGGCAGCGTTCGAGCCACTGCTGGGCAAACACGCCAACGGGCCGTGGGGCAAGGTGATCGACATGCTGGCGATCTTCGCCACGCTGTTCGGGTCCGCGGCCTCGCTCGGCCTCGGTGCGCTGCAGATTCGCAGCGGGCTGCACATCGTCGCCGGACTCGGTGAGACCGGCAATGCCGTCCTGATCGGCATCATCACGATCCTCACCGTCGCCTTCGTCCTGTCGGCGGTGTCCGGGGTCGCGCGCGGGATCCAGTGGCTGTCCAACATCAACATGGTGCTGGCGCTGGCCATGGCGCTGTTCATCTTCCTGGTCGGCCCGACCATGTTCATGCTGAACATGATTCCGACGTCCATCGGCAGTTACTTCGGAGATCTCGCCCAGATGGCCGCCCGGACCGGGGCCGAAGGCGAAGCGGTGAGCACCTGGCTGCAGAGCTGGACGATCTTCTACTGGGCCTGGTGGATCTCCTGGACCCCGTTCGTCGGGATGTTCATCGCCCGGATCTCCCGCGGCCGGACCATCCGGCAGTTCGTCACGGGCGTGCTGCTGGTGCCGAGCGTGGTGTCGGTGGTCTGGTTCTGTGTGTTCGGCGGCGCGGCCATCTTCGAGCAGCAGAACGGTGTGGACCTGGCCGGGATGGGCAGCCAGGAGCAACAGCTGTTCAGCTTGCTCGGCGAGTATCCGATCGCGACGGTCACCAGTGTGGTGGTGATGGTGCTGGTCGCCATCTTCTTCGTGTCCGGTGCCGATGCGGCGTCGATCGTGATGGGTTCGTTGTCGGAGCGCGGCACCATCAAGCCGACCCGGCCCACGGTGATCTTCTGGGGTGTTGCCACCGGCGCGGTGGCCGCGGTCATGCTGCTGGTCGGTGGAGCCGATGCGCTGAACGGCCTGCAGTCCATCACCATCATCGTCGCGGTGCCCTTTGTGCTCGTGATGATCGGGCTCGCGGTGTCGCTGGTCCGAGACCTGCGCCAGGACCCGCTGGTGGTGCGCCGTGAGTACGCGCTGGAGGCGGTCAACGATGCGGTGGTCGCCGGCGTCACCCAGCACGGCGACGATTTCGTGATTTCGGTGGAGAAGGACCCGCAAGCCGACGACCGCAGAGACGCCGCGGACGATTAACCTCGCGGTGTGCGCGTCTACATCCCGACGACCCTGGTCGCCCTGCAGCAGCTCGTCGCCGATCGTCACCTGCTCGTCGTGAACGGAACCGCCTTCGCGGTCACCCCGACGTTGCGGGAGGCCTATGCCGAGGGCGACGACGACGAACTCGCCGAGGTGGCCTTGCGGGAGGCCGCGCTGGCCTCGCTGCGGTTGCTGGCCGGCGGCCCGTCGGATTCGGGCCTGCCGCCGCGGCGCGCGGTCGTGGTGGCCGACCCGGGGGCGGACGTGGAGGTGACGATTCGCCCTGATCTCGATGACGCCGTGGTGCGGCTGTCCGGGCCGTTGCCGATCGATGCCGTGGTCGCGGTCTACGTCGACAATGCCGATGCGGAGTCGGCGGTGCTGGCCGCGGTCGACGTCATCGACGAGGCGGACATGGGTGACGAGGACGCCGAACTCACGGTGGGAGATGCCCAGGATCACGACCTGGCGTGGTACGCCCCGCAGGAATTGCCGTTCCTGCTCGAACTGCTCTGATCGACGAGACGGGGACTTGATGCGCGGATTCGGGCTGTTGGCGGTGCTGGCCGTGGTCTTGGCGAGTGCGGCGTGTTCGACCGGCGGGGGCGACACCTCATCGGCCGGCCCAACCGAGCCGGCGGCCCCGACGGAGTCCCGGCAGCCTCCGGCGCCGCCGGCCACGGGCGCCGGGGTGGCCACAACCGACTTCCGGAACGTGAAAATCTTTGACGGCCATAGTGATCGGCTGTCGGCGCCGTCGAATGTGCGGGTGAAAGGCAACCGGATCGAACGGATCTCCACCGAGGAGCTCCCGGCCGATCCGGCCGCCACGGTGATCGACGGCGGCGGGCGCACGTTGATGCCCGGTCTGATCGACAACCACTGGCACACGATGCTCGTGCGGCCGCCGGTGACACAGCTGACGACCTTGGATCCGGGGTACCTCAACCTGCTGGCCGGCGCCGAGGCCGGCGACACCTTGATGCGTGGATTCACCACGGTGCGCGATCTCGGTGGCCCGAGCTTCGGGCTGAAGAAGGCCATCGACGAAGGTGTCGTCGACGGGCCGCGGATCTTCCCGTCGGGCGCGATCATCACCGTCACCAGCGGCCACGGTGACTTCCGCACGTCCGCGGACCTACCTCGCAATCCCGGTGACCCGCAGTCGCGTCAGGAGGAACTCGGCGCTGCCATGGTGGCCGACAGTCCCGACGAGGTGCGGATGCGTGCCCGCGAGCAGCTGTTCCAGGGTGCGTCGCAGATCAAGCTCACCGCCGGGGGCGGGGTGTCCTCCCCGCACAGCCCGCTGGACGTCACCACCTTCACCGAACCCGAACTGCGGGCGGCCACCGAAGCGGCCGGCAACTGGGGCACCTATGTCGCCGTTCATGCCTACACCCCGCAGACCATCCAGCAGGCGATCCGCGCCGGCGTCACGTGCATCGAGCATGCTCACCTGATGGATGAGGCGACGGCAAAAGAGATGGCGGACAAGAACATCTGGCTGAGCACGCAGCCCATCCCGGCCGAGATGATCGGTGCGTTTCCGCCGGGCTCCGACGAGGCCGCCAAGGCCAAGGAGATCGTCGACGGCGTCGGCAACGTCTATCAGTTGGCCCGCAAGTACAAGCTCAAGACGGCCTTCGGCACCGACATCCTGTTCTCGCCGCAGCTGGCGCCGAAGCAGGGCGCGCTGTTGGCCGGGCTCGGCAAGTGGTTCTCGCCCGCCGAGACGTTGACGATGGCCACCGGAACCAACGCCGAACTGCTGGCGTTGTCAGGCAAGCGCAGTCCGTACGCCGGAAAGCTGGGCGTGGTGCAGGAGGGGGCGCTGGCGGATCTCTTGCTGGTCGACGGGGACCCGCTGGCTCACTTGGACCTGGTTGCCGACCCGGGACGTAATTTCAAAGTGATCATGAAGGACGGGAAAACGTACAAGAACACTTTGGCGTCCTGACCTGTGAGAGCGGACGTACGACTGGCTACGGGGCAGTAACCTACGGTACCGTAGGTTCATGGCCAAGAACTCCATCAAGGTCTCGGCCAATGTGGCCGACACGGTCCGCCCCACGATCGCCGGCGCCGCGCGGCGTCCCGGCTGGAACGCGCTTCGCCGCATCGTAGGCCAGGTGACCACGCCGCTGCTGCCCGACGATTACCTCAAGTTGGCCAACCCGTTGTGGTCGGCACGGGAGTTGCGCGGCCGGGTGGTCGAGGTACGGCGGGAGACCGCCGACTCGGCGACCTTGGTGATCAAGCCGGGCTGGGGGTTCTCGTTCGACTATGAGCCCGGTCAGTACATCGGTATCGGTGTGCTGATCGACGGGCGCTGGCGCTGGCGGTCGTATTCGCTGACCTCGGCGCCGGAGAAATCTGCGCGCACCATCGCAATCACCGTCAAGGCGATGCCCGAGGGATTCCTGTCGGCCCACCTGGTCGACGGCCTGCGTCCGGGAACCGTGGTGCGGCTGGGCGCGCCGCAGGGCAACTTCGTCATGCCGCAACCGGCGCCGGCAACGGTCCTGTTCGTGACGGCGGGCTCGGGCATCACCCCGGTGATGTCGATGTTGCGCACCCTGGTGCGTCGGGGCCAGATCACCGACATCGTGCACGTGCATTCCGCGCCAACCGAATCCGATGTGATGTTCGGCCAGGAGCTGGCGGAACTACACGATGCACATCCCGGCTACCGGCTGTTGTTGCGCAGCACCCGGACCGAAGGCAGGCTTGATCTGGCGAAACTCGGTGAGTTGGTTCCCGATTGGCGTGAGCGTCAAGCGTGGGCGTGTGGGCCCGAAGGCATGCTCAACGACGCCGAACAGGTGTGGGAGGCCGCCGGTATCGCCGAGCACCTGCACCTGGAGAGGTTCGCGGTGTCGCGGGCGGCTCCGCACGGCACCGGGGGCACGGTGACATTCGAGCGCAGCGGCAAGGAGGTCACGATCGACGGCGCCACGCCGTTGATGGACGCGGGGGAGCAGGTCGGGATTCAGATGCCGTTCGGCTGTCGGATGGGGATCTGCCAGTCCTGTGTGGTGGGCCTGGTCGAAGGGCATGTGCGCGATCTACGCACCGGCGTCGAGCATGACCCGGGCACCAGGATCCAGACGTGCGTTTCCGCCGCTTCCGGCGACTGCGTCCTGGATGTTTAAGCTTTACTGGCTAGTAACCTACGGGATCGTAGGTTACGCTACCGTAGGTAATTGAGAGGAGGCTGACGATGGCAGTAACCGACGTTCCCGCATTCGCGCATCTGACCGATGCCGACATCGAGAATCTGGGCATCGAACTCGACGCGATCCGACAAGACATCGAAGACTCCCGTGGTGAGCGGGACGCCCGCTACATCCGCCGCACCATCGCGGCGCAACGTGCGCTCGACGTCGCCGGCCGTGTCATGCTCGCGGCGAGCTCGAAGCGTTCCGCGTGGTGGGCCGGCACCGTCACCCTGGGCGTGGCCAAGATCATCGAGAACATGGAGATCGGCCACAACACCATGCACGGCCAGTGGGACTGGATGAACGATCCCGAGATTCACTCCTCGTCGTGGGAGTGGGACATGAGCGGGGCGTCCAAGCACTGGCGGTTCACCCACAACTTCATGCACCACAAGTACACGAACATCCTCGGCATGGACGACGACGTGGGCTACGGCGTCATCCGCGTGACCCGGGATGCCAAGTGGAAGCCGTTCAACCTCTACGGCAACCTGCTGTTCAACACCCTTCTCGCGATCGGCTTCGAGTGGGGCGTGGGGCTGCAGCACCTGGAGCTCGGCAAGATCTTCAAGGGCCGCGACAACCGCAACGCGACGCTCGTCCGGGTACGTGAGTTCGGCGTCAAGGCCGGCCACCAGCTGGCCAAGGACTACGTGGTCTGGCCGGCGATCACGTCGCTGTCGCCCGGTGCCACCTTCAAGTCCACCTTGAAGGCCAATGCGGTGGCCAACGTCATCCGCAACGTCTGGGCCAACGCGGTGATCTTCTGTGGCCATTTCCCGGATGGCGCAGAGAAATTCACCAAGACCGACATGGTCGGTGAGTCCAAGGGGCAGTGGTATCTGCGCCAGATGCTGGGCAGCGCCAACTTCAACTCGGGGCCGGTGCTGGCTTTCATGAGCGGCAATCTGAGCTACCAGATCGAGCATCACCTGTTCCCGGATCTGCCGAGCAATCGGTACGCCGAGATCGCGGTCCGGGTGCGGGCGCTGTGCGACAAGTACGACCTGCCCTACACCACGGGACCGTTCCTGGTGCAGTACGGCAAGACCTGGCGCACGATCGCCAAACTGTCGCTGCCGGACCGGTTCCTGAAGGACACGGCCGACAACGCCCCGGAAACGCGCAGTGAGCGGATGTTCACCGAGCTCGACGGGTACGGCGTCACCGATCCGACGACGGGACGTCGTCGCGGTCTGAAGACGGCGATCGCGACCGTGCGGGGCTGGCGCCGCCGCTGAGCTGGTCGAATGTGCAAAAGGTGCCGAGAAATCGCTGATTTCTCGGCACCTTTTTCACGTTGCGCTCGGATTCCAAGCAATTGCCCGACGCACTCCCAGGGTCCTCGCAGTCGTCGTTCATATTCTGCATTCGTGAGGAAGCTACTCGCCATGGTGCTGGGCGCCTCGGCCGTTCCGGTGGGTGCACTGGCCACCGGTATCGCCGCGGCCGACGACTACGCCGGGCAGAAATACTCCGACGTGCAGTCCGAGCTGTCCGATGCCGGGATGAAGGGTGTCGTTGCGACCCGCTCGGGTGATTCCGAGGCCGACGACGACTGCGTGGTGGCGAGCTCGGAGAAGGCGTCCTGGCACAAGGGCGACAACTTCGCGCCCGTCACCGACACCGTGCTGCTCAATCTGAACTGCAACGCCGGGGTGGCCTCGGCCAAGACCCCCGGCAACTCGGCGGCGAGCCCGGAGGGGCGCGCCGCCATCGCGGCGGCCAAGCAGGAGGCCGAACAGGAACAGCAGCAGGCGGCGGCCGACCAGGCCAAGACCAAGCACTGACCGTTACATGTTGAGTTCCCAGACCTTCGGCCAGTCCTTGCTCCGGAGGGCGGCGTCGATACCGCCATCGACGAAGATGACCGACCCGACGAAGTAACCCGAATCGGGACCCAGTAGGAACGCCACCAGCGAAGCCACCTCTTCGGGCCGCCCGCCGCGCCCTGCTGGGATCGTCTTGAGGAACTGCTCCATTCCCGCACCGGTCAGCGGATCCTTGCGGCCCTCCTGGGTCATCGGAGTGTCGATGAGCCCCGGCGCGATCGCGTTGAGCCGGATGCCCTCGGCGATGTACTCCGCGGACTTGGTGCGGGCGTAGTACGCCAGGGCGGCCTTGGTCGCCGGGTAAGCCTGCAGGGCCGCGAAATCGCCGTAGGTGGAGGCGACGGTGTTGGCGCCCGTCTCATCACCGGCCAGGCAGGCCTCGGCCAGCTCCACCGGCCAATTGGGTTGGGTGGTCGTCGAATTGGAGCTGATCAGCACCACTGATGCATTCTCCCGGCCGGCCAGCAGTGGACGCAGGCCTTCCAGCAGCTCGATGGCGCCGAAGTAGTTGACGGCGATGAGCAGGTCCGCCGGACGGCCGGTTGCGGCGGCCAGACCGGCGAACGGGACGAAACCGTCGATGCCGCCGTCGGCCAGCTCGGTGACCTTGACGATCGCCTCCGTACGTCCGTCGGGGGTGCTCAGGTCCACGTTCACGTCGGCCCCGCGCAGGTCGACGCCGATCACCCGATGCCCGTCGGATTCGAGCCGTTTCTTGGTTGCCGCCCCAAGTCCAGAGGCGCTGCCGGTGAGAACGTAAGTAGCCACGTTCAGCGACCATAGTCGCCGAGACGTCGGGGCAGGTCAGGCTTCCCGCAGAGCGGTCAACAGGTGACGGGCCGCCGCGACGCGACCCGCCGCCGGCCCGGCCAGGGTGTCCAGCGCACATTCGGGATCGGCGGGTGGGCCCATATGGCCGCAGCCACGCGGACAGTCCTCGATGGTGTCGGCCAGATCCGAGAACGCCCTGATCACGTCGTCCGGTTGAATATGCGCCAGCCCAAACGACCTGATGCCGGGGGTGTCGATCACCCAGCCCTGGCCGTCGAGCGGGAGCGCCACCGACTGGGTGGAGGTGTGCTTGCCCTTACCCACTCCGGAAACCTCGCCGGTGGCCCGATCAGCCTCCGGGACAAGGCGATTCACCAGCGTCGACTTGCCCACGCCGGAATGGCCGAGGAACACGGTGACTTGATCGGTCAGCAGCGGTGCGACCGCATCGAGCGGATCCTCGCGTCCCGCCGTGACGATGGTCAGGTCCAGATCCGCGAACTGCGCGGCGAACGGCTCGGGGGCGGCCAGATCGGATTTCGTCAGGCACAGCACCGGTTTCAGCCCGCCGGCGTATGCGGCGATCAGCGCTCGTTCGACGAAACCGGTTCGCGGCGGTGGGTCGGCCAAGGCCACCACGATCAACAGCTGGTCGGCGTTGGCGACCACCACCCGTTCCGTCGGATCGGTGTCATCGGCGGTGCGGCGCAACACCGTTCGGCGCTCACCACGGCGGACGATCCGGGCCAGGGTGTCCGGGCGGCCGGACAGGTCGCCCACGATGTCGACGTCGTCGCCGACGACGATCGGGGTGCGGCCCAGTTCACGGGCTCGCATCGCGACCACGCGGTGATGCGGGTCGCGATCCAGAGCGCAGCCCCAGCGGCCGCGGTCGACGGTGACCACCATCGCGGACTGGGCATCGGCGTGGTCGGGGCGGATCTTGGTGCGCGGACGGGTACCCCGGCCCGGCCTGATCCGGACATCGGATTCGTCGTAATCCCGCGCTCCCAAGGTGGTTTACTTCCCCTTTTTATGCGGGCCAGTGTGCGGGTCGCCCGCCAGCATCTGCTCCCACATGAGCGGGAAGTCGGGCAGGGTCTTGGCAGTGGTCTCGATGTTCTCCACCGCCACGCCGGATACCCGCAGGCCGATGATCGCCCCTGCTGTGGCCATCCGGTGGTCGGCGTAGGAACGCCAGGTCCCGCCATGCAGCGGCCGCGCCGTGATGAGCAGGCCGTCCTCGGTCTCGGAGCAGTCGCCGCCGAGTCCGTTGATCTCGGTGGTCAGCGCGGCCAGCCGGTCGGTCTCATGTCCGCGCAGGTGCGCGATACCCCGTAGCCGCGACGTCGAGCCGTCAGCGGCCAATGCGGCCAGCGCGGCCACCGTGGGAGCGAGCTCGCCGACGTCGTGTAGGTCGGCGTCAAACCCGCCATACCCTTCGGCGCCACTTACCTCCAAGTGGGTATCACGTTGGTGGACAGTCGCATTCACCTTCGCCAGCAGCTCGAGGATGGTGTCGGCGGGTTGGATGCTGGCCGACGGCCAACCGGCGATCCGCACCGTACCGCCGGTGACGATCGCAGCGGCCAGAAAGGGCGTGGAGTTCGACAGATCCGGTTCGATGTGCCAGGCCCGCGCGGCGACCGGCCCGGGGGAGACCCGCCAACGGTTGGGAACCGAGTCGTCGACCTGAACACCGGCGTCACGCAGCATCGCCACCGTCATCGCGACGTGCGGAGCCGACGGCACCGAAGCTCCGGTGTGCACGATGGTGAGCCCGTCGGTGAAGGTCGCACCCGACAACAACAGCCCGGAGACGAACTGCGAGGAACCCGACGCGTCGATCTCGACGGTGCCGCCGGCAACGGCGCCCCGGCCGAGTACCGCGAACGGCAGACCGTCACCGTCCACCTCGACTCCGAGCCCACGTAGCCCGTTGAGCAGCGGGGCGATCGGCCGGGACCGGGCCTGCTCGTCGCCGTCGAAGGTGACCGAGGCGGTGCCCAACGCGGCGACCGAGGGCACGAACCGCAGCACGGTGCCGGCCAGCCCGCAGTCGACCCGCGCATCCGGGGCCGGCGCGATGCTTCCGCTGACGGTCAGCTCGGTTTCGTCGTGTTCGGCTGCCGTGACGCTGACGCCGAGGGTGCGGATCGCATCGATCATCAGGTCGGTGTCGCGGCTGCGCAGTGCGCCGCTGACAGTGGAGGGACCCTGCGCGGTGGCCAGCGCGGCCAGTACGAGTGCACGATTGGTCAGAGACTTCGAACCCGGCACCGTCACGGTGGCGTCGACCGGCACCGCCGTCGACGGGGCCTGCCAGTGTTCTGTTTGCTCCTCACGTGCACTCACGCACTACATCCTGCCTTGTCCGCGGACTCTGCAACCATGGGCACTATGTGTGGACGTTTCGCGGTGACCACCGATCCGGCGCTGCTGGCGCAGAAGATCCAGGCGATTGACGAGAGCGCCTCCAGCTCGGCGAGCTCAGGGGACAAGGACGTCGCGGGTGCCAACTACAGTGCTGGTCCCAACTACAACGTGGCTCCGACGACGACCATCTCCAGCGTCGTCAAACGGCACACCGAGCCCGAGGACGAATCGACCCGCCGGATCCGGTCCATGCGCTGGGGGCTGATCCCACCGTGGGTGAAGACGGCCGAGGGTGGCGGCCCCGACACCAAGGGGCCGCTGCTGATCAACGCGCGCGCGGAGAAGGTCACCACGTCACCGGCATTTCGCAACTCCGCCAAGAGCAAGCGGTGTCTGATTCCGATGGACGGTTGGTACGAGTGGAAGCCCAACGCAGATAAGAAGGCGAAGACGCCGTTCTACATGTACGGTGCCGACGGCGAGCTGCTGTTCATGGCGGGGCTGTGGACGACGTGGCGTCCGCAGGGCGCACCGAAGGACGCACCGCCCCTGCTCAGTTGCACGATCATCACCACCGACTCCGCCGGCCCGCTCGCCGAGATCCATGACCGGATGCCGCTGACCATCAGCGCGCCCGACTGGGACCGCTGGATGGATCCCGACGCCCCCATCGACGAGGGCCTGCTGCGTGGCCACGGGGATCTCGACCGGATCGCCGTCCGTGAGGTGTCACGGCTGGTCAACAGTGTCCGGAACAACGGCCCTGAGCTCATCGAGCCGGCCGAGCCCGAAGAGATGGGGTTGTTTTGAGCGGCGTCGATGCCGGTGGTGTCGATCCTGACCTGGTCGACGCAATCGGTGCCGACCTGCGATCGGCCGGATTCACCACCGACGGAGTGGCCGAGCTGCTCGGCGCCGACACCAACGCCGCGCTGGGCCGGGGCGTGTGGTGGCCGGTCCTACGGGTTACCCATGCCGCCCCCACAGACCGGCAGCGACTGGCCGTGCTGGTGCGGCTGCTGCTGCTCGGGACCGAGGAGGCACGCGATCTGGTCGAGGCGGCATTCCCGTCGACCAGCCTGGAGACCTTGGCTGCCAACGGCGTCCTGGAGTTCACCGGCGACAAGGTTCGGGCCGCCCTCGACATCCGCCCGCACAGCGACGGAGCCCGCGATTTTTACGTCGTGTCCGATCAGGACGCCGCGGTGCGCCGGGGACCGTTGCGGCACGATCACGTGCTCGGGATCGGCGGGGCGTCGGTGTCATTGGCGCGGGCGGTCACGCGTAACCCGGTGCGCCGCGCCCTCGACCTCGGAACCGGATGCGGTATCCAGGCGCTGCATCTGGACGCACACTGCGACGAGATCGTCGCGACCGACACCAACGAGCGGGCATTGGCACTGGCCGCGATGACTGCGCGGCTGGGCGGCATGTCGTGGGATCTGCGTCAGGGCAGTCTCTTCGAACCGGTGGCGGGCGAGCGATTCGATCTGATCGTCTCCAATCCACCGTTCGTGGTGGGTTCGGGTGCCCGCGATTACATCTACCGCGATTCGGGTGTGGCCGGAGATGCCTTGTGCCAGAGCCTGATCGAGCAGATCGGTGCTCATCTTTCCCCAGGTGGCACCGCCCACATCATGGCGAACTGGATTGTGCGCGAGGGCCACGACTGGCGGGAGCGCGTTTCTGGTTGGCTGGCCGGCACCGGCCTGCACGCCTGGGTGGTACAGCGTGAGCTGGCCGACCCGGTCAGCTATGTCTCGTTGTGGCTGGCCGACGCCGGAGAAGACCTCGATCGACAGGCGCAGCGCGGTGGTGAATGGCTCGACTGGTTCACCGAACAGGGGATCGCCGGCGTCGGTATGGGCATGATCTCGCTGCGGGTCCCGCGCGACGGGGAACTGCCCGAGCAGATCCTCGAGGAGATCACCGGCGCCGACGAGGCGGTCACCGGAGCCGAGGTGGACGCGTTCTTCGCCCGGCGGGCATTCCTGCGCGACACCTCCGACGACATGCTGCTGGCAGCCCGGCTCTCCACGGCGCCGGTGTTCCTCGAGGCGCAGGCGCTGCCCGGGCCGGATGGCTGGCAGGAGGTGGGCGCCGCAGTGCGCCGCCCGGGCGGTCCGGCCGCCGTCATCGGGGTCGACGAGGTGATGCGAGCGCTTCTGGCGGGCTGCCGCGGCGAGGTGCCGTTGGGTGCCTTGATCCAGCTGCTGGCCGCGCATCACGGCGTGGATGCCGACGCGCTGGCGCAGGCCGCGCTGCCGGAGGTGCGGGAGGCGATCGGCCGCGGAATCCTCTACCAGGCAGAATGACAACTCTTTAGAGGATTGCTCGGTTTTGCTAGAGTAATCCTCGTGACGCCGTCAAAGGGTAGGGGCGCGCGGGACCGACTACTGGCGGTCGCGCGGCGACGGTTCGCGTCGGAAGGGACCATCGCCCCGACGCTCGACGAGATGCGGCGTGAGGCCGAGGTGAGCGTCGGATCGCTCTACCACCACTTTCCCGACAAGCCGGCGTTGGCAGCAGCGGTCTATGCCCAGGTCATGGCCGAGTACCAGGCCGGTTTCGTCGAGATGCTGCGTGGGCAGGACACCGCCGAAGAAGGAATCCGCGGCGGGGTGCGGCATCACCTGAACTGGATCGCAGCACACCGCGGCGAAGCCGCACTCCTGCTCGGCGACCGGCTCGACAGCAGCGCGCTGCGGGCGGCCAACCAGGACTTCTTCGCAGCGATCCAGGCCTGGTGGCGGCCGCACCGCGCCTACGGCGTGCTTTCCGCCATCCATCCTGACGTCACGGCCGCGCTGTGGTTCGGCCCCGCGCAGGAGTACGCCCGCCACTGGCTGGCCGGCGATGTCGACGAGATGGACAGCCAGGTTGTCGAGATATTTGCCGATGCGGCATGGAATGCATTGCAGGCCAAACCGATTGAGGAGAACTTCTGATGGGCGAGCCCTTGTATCGCGGCATGGTGGCCGAAGGTGACGATCCGGCTGCGCCACAACGAATTCTGGTTGAGCGCAACGGCGACCGGGCGGTGGTGACCCTCGACGAACCTGATCGGCTGAACGTCCTGTCCGCACCGCTGGTCCGGCAGCTACGCCGGGCCCTGGAGGAGCTGGTGGCCGACAACGACATTCGTGCTGTCGTGCTGACGGGCGCGGACCCGGGCTTCAGTGCGGGCGGCGACCTGCGCATGATGCGTGCAGCCGTCGAGAGTCGGTACCAGGCCGAGGGAACGGCGGACGTATGGCGCTGGATACGACGCGAATTCGGAGGTATCGCCCGGCTCATCGCGGGTTCGGACACCGTCTTCGTGGCCGCCCTGAACGGTCCGGCCGCCGGCGTCGGGCTGGCCTGGGCGCTGACGTGCGATCTGACCATCGCCAGTGAGCGGGCCGTCATCGTGCCTGCCTTCGCCCGCCTCGGATTGATCCCTGAGGTCGGCACCAGTTGGGCGCTCACCCGGCGACTCGGCTATCAGGGAGCGCTGGCCTACTACCTCAAGGGCGAGCACATCGACGCCGAAACCGCACAGCGGCTGGGCCTGGTGCACGAGGTCGTCGCCCACGACCAGCTGCTTGCCGCCGCCGACGAATGGTGTTCCCGGGTCGCCGCGCTGCCGCCGCACGCGGTCGCGATGACCAAACCCCTGTTGCGGACCGCGGCCGACGCCAGTTGGAACGATGCGCTCATGCTCGAAGAGTTCGCCGAACCGACCTGCTTCACCACCGCGGCCTTCGCCGGCAGCGTCGAGACCATGCTGTCCGGCGGGACGCGTGCGCGCTAGACGGTATGGGTGACCGTCGGCGTTAAGTCGGGGGTTGCGGGCCGGGGCCCCACTCACCCATGTTCGTGGGTTA
>NZ_LQPP01000048.1 GCF_002102345.1 Mycolicibacterium peregrinum | reverse complement strand
ACAACCTCAACTACCGGGGCGGCGTCGTCCTCAATGCCATCGTGGCCTGGCTCAAACGGTTATGAGACATGCCCTAGCGGGCGACCAGCGAGTCCCGATTCAGCTCAGCCACACTCGCGATACCCATCAGCGTCAGCGTCGACCGGATCTCGGCGGCCAGAATGTCGAGCACTACACCCACCCCCGCGCCGCCGGCAACGGCCAGCCCGTAAAGGTAGGGCCGGCCGATCAGCACGGCGTCGGCGCCGAGAGCCAGCGCCGTCACGACGTCACTACCGGTTCGCACGCCGCTGTCCAGCAGCACGGTGGCGCGGCCGCCGACCGCGTCCACGACGTCGGGCAACGCGTCGACCGAGGCGATCGCGCCATTGAGTTGGCGCCCACCATGATTGGACACCACCACCCCGGTGGCGCCCACGTCATCGATCGCGCGCACCGCATCGTCGGGTTCCAGCACGCCCTTGACGAGGAACGGCCCGTCCCAGCGCTCGCGGAGCGCGGCGACGTCACGCCAGCTGAGATCCGGCCGCATCCGGCGATTTTGGATGCTGACGGATTCCACCGCACCTTTCGCTCCGGCGGTGTGGGTGAGACTGCGCATCGTCATCCTCCGGTGTCGCAGCAGCCCGTACCACCAGTGCGGCCGGATCGCGGCGTCGGCGATGCGGCGCGGGGTCAGGATGGGCGGGTGCCCCATGCCGGTGCGCCGCTCCCCGGTGCGGTTGCCCTGCACCGGAACGTCGACGGTGACCACCAGGGTGCGGTACCCGGTGTCACGGGCCCGGCTGAGCATGGAATCCGAGAACGGGCCATCGCCCCACGGGTACAGCTGGAACCAGTGGTCGGTCGAAGTGCCCGCCGCGACTTCCTCGATGGAGTACGACGACGCCGTGGACAGCGTCAGCCGGGTCCCGGCACGTTCGGCGGCCTGCGCGGCGGCCAGTTCACCCGACCAGTGCGCGAGGCCGGTGAGCCCGGTAGGGGCCAGCACCACCGGCAGTTCGAGTCGCTGTCCGTCGATCGTCACACCCACGTCAGCCTCTAGGTGACCGGCCAGGACCCGTTGGCGCAGTGACCAGTTCGCGAAGGCGTTGCGATTGGCGCGCAGTGTGCGCTCATCTTCGGCCCCGCCGTCGAGGTAGGCCCACACCATGGCAGGTAGGGCCCGGCGCGCTGCCTCCCGGTAGTCCTCGACACTGACCAGCGGCGCCGCGGTACGCAGCCGGTACTGGAAGGCCGGGCTCATTTGATCGCGATGGGTGTGACCGGCGACCCGACGGCATTGCTGATGTGCAGCGGCGGTGCCACGAACAGGAAACTCCAGATGCCGTCATCGGCACAGTCGGCACTCAACGCGTCGAGGTCGAGGATCTCGGCCAGGGGCATGCCCATGTCGCGGATCAGGACGCAGTGCAGCGGCAGCGTCTCCCCTGTCTCGCTGGGGATCACCTCGATGGCCCAGTTGTCACTGCCCACCGCTGCGACGCCGCGGTCATGCAACCAGCGCGCACAGTCGATGCCAAGGCCCGGCTCGGTGGACATCCAGTCGTCGCGGCCCTGTGCCAGCAGCCTGCCCCGCCAACCGGTGCGCACCAGCAGGAAGTCGGCCTCGCCGACGGTCACGCCCTGCGCCTGTTCGGCCGCCTCGAGATCCGCCGGGGTGATCGCGGTACCGCCTTCGAGCCAGTCCACTCCGTGCAACCGGGCGATGTCGAGCAGCACCCCGCGCCCGGCGATCTTGTCGGTGAACGCGTCGACGGCCAACTGACGGGCTCCGGCCCGGGTGCGGACCTGGTCGGTCGAGTAGCCGTTGTACAGCTTGTCGTCGTAGGCGACGTGCGACAGGGCGTCCCACTGGGTGCCGGACTGCAACGGCATGATGATCCAGTCGTCGGCGACCTGCAGACCGTGTGGTTCCCAGTCGTCGGGCTGCATGGACATCAGGTGAACCGGGTTGAGCCGCCCGCCGATACCGCTCTGGGGACCGTCCTTGCCCACCGGGATGCTCAGCTGAAACACCTTGCCCGAACGGACTTCACCGGCCGCGGCCTGCACGTGACGCGGCTCGACGAGGTTGAGGGTGCCGATCTGGTCATCGGGCCCCCATCGGCCCCAGTTGGACAGTTCCCGGCCGAGGTCTTTGAAACTCACGCTTTACAGAATTGCACATAATTGTCAACATGACAGCCATGGTCGCCAACCATTTTCCGCTGCTGTCGTTCGACACCACCGACCCGGCGTTCGTCGCTGCTCCGTGGGAGCGGTACCGCGAGATCCGCGGTCTGGGCGGAGTCGTCTTCAACGAGCGGATCAACCGCTGGATGGTCGGCGAATTCGACCTGGTCAAGCAGATCCTCAGTGCACCTTCACGGTTCGGCTCCGAACGCGGCCAGGTGGAGCACGCCGCAGTGTTCGGCGGGCCGACGATGGAGTTCTACGACGGTCCGCACCATGATCAGATCCGGTCGATCTGGTCCGGCGATTTCCGCCCCAGGGCCTTGGCACGGCTGCGCCCGGTGATCACCGAGATCGTCTGGTCAAGGCTGGAGCCGGTCGCCGCCAGATTGCGTGACGGGGAAACCGTCGAGGTGGTCTCGGAGCTCACCCGTGGCATCCCGACGGAGGTGATCGCGCACATGCTCGGCGTGGAGGCGGAGATGGTCGGCCAGTTCACCGCGTGGAGCGACGCGATGGGAGCTTCCGCCGAGGGCTACAGCATGCCGGACGGCCACGGCGCCGAGTTGATCGCAGCCGGAAAAGACGCCACCGCACAATTGAATTCCTACATTCGCGAGCAGTTGCCCCGCCGGGGCTGCCCCGCCGACGACAGCTGGGATCTGATCGGCACGATGGTCGCCCACGAGTACGCGTGTGAGCACATGACCGAGCAGGAGATCGTCGCCAGCAATACCCAATTGGTGTTCGCCGGCAACGAGACCACCGCCAAGCTGCTCGCCCAGATCGTCGCGACGCTGGCCACCCATCCGGAGCAGCGCCGAGCCCTGCAGGCCGATCGCACTCTGGCGCTGGACGCGGTGGAAGAGGTGCACCGCCTGGAAACGGTGTCGCACTCCATCTTCCGCGATGTCGTCGGCGACGGTGTGACCGTCGGTGACGTTGCCATGGCCGACGGTGAGCGGATCACCCTGCTCCTGGGCGCGGCGAATCGCGATCCGCGACGCTGGGAGCGCCCCGACGACTTCGACGTCACCCGGCGCAAGTTGTCGCACCTGGGATTCGCCTTCGGACTACACAGTTGTCTCGGGATGAACTTGGCGCGCCTGGAGGCCCAGATCTTCGTGGAGGAACTGATCGACACCGTGGGCGACTGGCAGCTGGCCGGTCCGCTGGAATACGGCACCAACTACACGGTGCGTGGGCCGAGCCGGGTACTTGTATCGCTGAGCTGACACTTCAGTCGCCCAGTGGCCAGTTATGACACGGATTCCGGAAAATCGCGTGCACAACCGGCCGCTCGACGTGTTTCAGCCCCGCATCCGCAGAGCGCCGGCCGGACACTGAGTCACGGCCTGCTGCAACCGTTCCCGGTCCGTATCGGGGTGATCGTCGCCGTGGATGTGCACCATGCCCTCGTCGGAAACCTCGAACACGTCCTCGGCGATCGACTCGCAGATTCCGTGCCCGGTGCACTTGTCCAGATCGACTTCGACGCGCATGGCCGCGACCTACGCGATGTGCGCGGGCACGCGCTTGATGCCGTGCACGAAGCTGCTGTACAGCAGTTCGGGCTCACCGAACTCGATGGTCTTGAGCCGAGTCAGCAACTCATGGAACAGATGTCGCAGCTCGGTCTTGGCCAGCTGGTTACCCAGGCAGAAGTGGGGGCCGCCACCGCCGAATCCGACCTGCGGATTGGGCGAACGACTGAGGTCGAAGCGGCCGGGCTCGGTGAACACCGACTCGTCCCGGTTGCCCGAACAGTAGAACAGGCCCACCTTGTCACCGGCCCTGATCTGCTGGCCGGCCAGTTCGACATCCTCGGCGGCATGCCGCGCGAACTGGATCACCGGGGTGGCCCATCGCACGAACTCCTCGGTGGCCAGACCGATCCGGTTGTCGAAATCCTCCAGCAGCCAATCCTTCTGGTCGGGGTTGGCGGCCAGTGCCATCATCGCGTGGGTGGTGGTCTGCTTGGTGGTGTCGTTGCCGGCCGAGGCCAGCAGGATCAGAAAGGCCCCGATTTCCTCGTCGGTGAGCCGGTGACCGTCGATCTCGGCGTTGACGATGCTGGTCATCAGGTCGTCTCCGGGGTTGGCCCGCCGGAATTTGGCCAGCTCGACCCCAGTGTTCGAGATCAGCATGATCTCGTTGATGGTGGCCATCGCCCGTTCCTCGAGTGACGAGTACTCGTCGTCGCTCATGCTGAAGAGCTTTTCGGCCGCCTTGGCCAGTGCGGGCTGGTCGGCGGTGGGCACACCGAGCATGTCGGAGATCGTTCGCATCGGCAGCTGCGCCGAGCAGGCCTCGACGAAATCGACGTCGCCGGCACCGATCAGGTCGTCGACGACGGAAACCGCGTTGCGGTGAATCTGCTCCTCGATCTTGCGCACGTTCCGCGGAGTGAACGCCGAGCTGATCAAGCGGCGATAGGTGGTGTGCTCGGGCGGATCCATCATCAGGAAGAACGTGGCGAATTTCTGCACGTCGGCCGGCATCGGATCCAGCGCCACCCCCTTGGTGGACGTGAACAACTCAGGATGCTGGCTCACGAACTGGATGTCGGCCCGGCGGGTGATCGCCCAGAACCCCGGCTCTTCGACGTCGAAGAGTGTCGAGAGCGGCTGATGCCAGCTCAGGCCGTCACCGGCCCGCAACCGAGCGAAAGTCTCGTCGCGCTTCGCGAACGGCTGGCTCCAGAAGTCGTGCGACGTGATGTCGAATGCGCTGTATTCGCGTGCCTGCGGTGAGCTGGCAACTGTCACGGTATTCCCTCCCTGCACGGCGTTCGACCACGGTGTCGGGCCACGAATTAGCGTGACAGTTCGTCGATAGTTTGTAAAGCTGTGGGCATGGCGGAAATATCGTCCATCGACGACGACAGCAGTACCCGCGGCCGGATCCTGGCCGCCACCGCCGAGGTGCTCGGGGCCAACGGGATGACCAAGCTCAGCCTGTCCGAGGTGGCGATGCAGGCCGGGGTTTCCCGGCCTACGCTCTACCGCTGGTTCGCGTCCAAGCAGGAACTGCTCGACGCGTTCGTCGTGTGGGAGCGCAGGTACTACGAACAGGCGGTGGCACAGGCCTCCGCGGATCTGCCCGAGGGGGAGCATCTGGATGCCGCCCTGCGCACAGTGGTCGAGTACCAGCAGTCCTACCCGGGCCTGCGCATGGTCGATATCGAGCCCGAACATGTCATCAAACGCCTGACCCAGGTCATCCCGCTGATGCGGGAGCGCCTGCAGCGGTTGACCACCGGGCCCGATGCCGACATCGCCGCGGCCACCGCGGTGCGGGTGGCGGTCTGTCACTACCTGGTCCGCAGCGATGACGCCGACGATTTCCTCGCACAGTTGCGCCATGCGGCCGGTGTCCGACACCCGCATTGACCTGGGCAAGCCGCATCCGGCGCTACGCTGGCGGCGGTGACCGACTCCACTGATGCCATCGCCGGGCTCGACCTGACCGACCAGGCCGCGCTGGGCAGCGGCGCGAGCTTCTGGACCACCAAACCGATCGGCACGGTGCCGGCCATCATGCTCACCGACGGACCGCACGGCGTTCGCCGTCAATCTGGCAGTGCGACAGATCATCTGGGCATCTCCGGCAGTGAGCCGGCGACCTGTTTTCCGCCCGCGGTCGGACTCAGCCAGACCTGGGATCCCGCATTGGTGGAACGGATCGGTCAGGCACTCGGCGACGAAAGCCGTGCGCTGGGCGTACACGTACTGCTCGGCCCGGGAGTCAACATCAAGCGCGACCCACGGTGCGGGCGCAACTTCGAGTACTACTCCGAAGACCCGCTTCTGTCCGGCATGTTGGGGGCGGCCTGGGTGCGGGGCGTGCAGAGCCGTGGTGTCGGCGCGTCGCTGAAACACTTCGCGGCCAACAACGCCGAGCACGATCGCATGCGTGCCAGCTCCGACGTCGACGTCCGCACATTGCGGGAGATCTACCTGCGGTCGTTCGAGATCGTGGTGCGCCAGGCCAGGCCCTGGACCGTGATGTGCTCCTACAACCGGGTCAACGGCGTCTATGCCTCGGAGAACACCTGGCTGCTGACCACGGTGCTGCGTGACGAATGGGGTTTCGACGGCGTGGTGGTCAGCGACTGGGGAGCGGTGTCCGACCGGGTCGCGGCGGTGGCGGCGGGCCTGGACCTGGAGATGCCGACGACCGGTGGCAGCTCCGATGCCGAGGTGGTGCGCGCGGTGCGGGCCGGCGAGTTGGACGCGGCTGCCGTTGCCCGGGCCGCCGCACGGGTGGCCGACCTGACCCGCCGCGTCACCCAGACACTCACCACTGCAAGATCATTCGATATCGACGCCCACCACGAGCTGGCCCGCGAGGCGGCCACTCGGGCCATCGTGTTGTTGAAGAATGACGGCGATCTGCTGCCGCTGGCGCCGTCAACCCTCGCCGTCATCGGCGGGTTCGCCCGGGAGCCCAGATATCAAGGGGGCGGCAGTTCCCATGTGAACCCGACCCGCGTCGACATCCCGTTGGACGAGATCCGCAGGCTCGCGGGCGATCATCCGGTCAGCTACTCCCCCGGAACCGACGTCACGGCTGCGGCCGCGGCCGCTGAATCTGCGGAAACCGCAATCGTATTCCTCGGCCTCACCGCCGAAGCGGAGTCCGAGGGTTACGACCGCGAGCACATCGATCTGCCGGCGGAACAACTCGACCTGTTGCGTGCCGTCGTCGAGGACCAGCCGCGCACGGTGGTGGTACTGGCCCACGGTGGCGTGGTGCGCCTCGACGCCGTCGCCGATCTGGCCCCGGCGATCGTGGACGGGGCGCTGCTCGGGCAAGCCGGCGGCGGCGCGCTCGCCGATGTGCTGTTCGGCGTTGCGAACCCCTCGGGCCGGCTGGCCGAGACGGTGCCCCTGCGGCTGCAGGATTCCCCGGCCTATCTCAACTTTCCGTCCGAGTCGGGTCACACCGTCTACGGGGAGCGGATGTTCGTCGGCTACCGCTGGTATGACACCCGGGAGCTACCGGTGGCATTCCCGTTCGGCCACGGCTTGTCCTACACCCGGTTCACGTACTCGGATCTCGGGCTGGAGGCCACCGGTGACGGTGTGGCCGTGCGCGTGACGGTCACCAACAGCGGCGACCGACCGGGCCGGGACGTGGTGCAGGCCTACGCCGGGCTTCCCGGCTCCCGCGTCGGCCGGCCGGTGCGTTGGCTGGCGGGATTCGCTTCGGTCACCCTCGAACCAGGACGCCGGCAGACGGTCGAAATCACCATCGACCGAACCGATCTCGCGTACTGGAGCACGGATGCCGCACGCTGGGTCGTGGAACCCGGCGGATATGAGGTGTCGGTGGGGGCATCGAGCCGAGACATCCGGCTGACCGCAACGGTGACCGTCGCCGGCGACGAGCCGACGCGGCCGTTCACCCGGGAATCGACGCTGGGCGAACTGCTGGCCGACCCCACGGCAGCGCAGACCATCCTGACGGTGCTGGGCAGTGCGTCCCCGTTCGGTGTCGCCGATTCCGGGCTCGGCAGCGACCTGCTGCGGATGCTCGAATCAGTACCGATCGGGCGGATGGTCGGGTTCTCGGCGGGCAAGGTCACCCGCGAGCAGCTCGATGAACTGCTCGCGGGCATCAACGCTCACCGATCCTGACCGTCCCGTAGCTCAGCCAGGATCTCGTCGGTGTGCGCACCGAGGGCCGGGGCGACCATCCGCGGCTGCCACGGGGTTGCCGAGAAGTCGGCCGGACTGGCCACCATCGGTACGGTCGAAATGCCGTCGGGCACTTCGACGATGCCACCGGCAGCGTGGAATTGCTCGTCGGCGATGACGTCGTCCAGACTGTTGATCGGCGACCAGAAGAAGTCGGGTTCGCCATCGAACAGCGGAGTCCAGTGGTCCATCGGATGGGCCGCGAAGATGGCGTCCAACTCCGCGATCAACTCGCGGGCGTTGAGGTACCGGTCGCGCGCCGTGGCGAACCGGGTGTCGGTCAGCCAGTCGTCACGGGCCACCACCCGGCACAACGCGGGCCAGTGCCGGTCCCCCTGCAGTCCGACGATCCAGAAGCGCTTCCCGTCACCGGCGGCGTAGTTGTTCATACACGGATTGGCCATTGCCTCGCGTTGGCCGATCGCGATCTGCTCACCGCTCATCAGCACGGTGTTGAGATCGAAGCTGACGGTATAGGCACCCTGCCGGTAAAGTGAGGTGCTGACCAATTGACCTGTGCCCGTGCGGTTTCTGGCGAGCAGCGCGGCGCACACCGCGGCCGCCAGCGTCATTCCGGCGGAGTGGTCTCCCATGCCGCCCCGCTGAAACGGCGGAGTGTCGCCGGGGCGGGTGAGCAGATCGGCCACACCGGCGCGGGCCCAGAACGCGGCAACGTCATAGGCCGCCCGATCCGCGTCCGGCCCGGTCAGGCCATAGCCGGTGACCAACCCGTACACCAGACGTGGATTGCGCGCCGCGACGGTCTCGAAGTCGAGTCCGAGCCGGCGCAACGCGGCCGGGCGCACATTTGTCAGGAAAACGTCTGCGGTAGAAAGCAATTCCCGCGCGGTGTCACGCCCCTCGGTGGTGGCGAGGTCGAGGACGATGCTGCGTTTGGACCGGTTGTCCATCTCGAAGGGCGGGTTGGCCGCCACGCCCAGGTCCGGATCGAGGCCGAGCATCCGACCGAAGGTTCGCGCCGGATCACCCGACGGCGGTTCGATCTTGATGACGTCGGCGCCCCAGTCGGCGAGGATCGCTCCGGCTGCGGGCGCGGCTACCCACACGCCCAACTCGATGACGCGAAAACCCTCCATTGGACCCGCCATCAACGCTCCTTCCGAAAGTGCTTTACAATCTGAATGAGATTTGTAAACTTGGCGAATGCTCACACCGGCCCGCCGCCTCGTCCCTGTCGCCGGCTTGGCCGCACACATCGGCCATGGCGTGCAACGTATCGCAACCGACGCGGCCATCAGCCGAATGCGTGCAATGCCCCGACGCATCGGCGACCTCGATGCTGACTACCTGTCACAGATCACCGGGCACAGGATCGAATCGGTATCGATCATCGGCGGAGACGCCGGAACGTCGTCGCGTGCCCGCCTCGCCCTGACCGGCTCCGGGGTGCCCGAATCGGTGTTCGTCAAGATGCCCGCCGAGACCGCGGCCACCCGGATGATGGGCGAGCTGGGCCGGCTGGGGCACACCGAGGTGCGCTTCTACCAACAACTCGCCGACGGCCTACCCGGGGTTCCCCGCTCCTACGGCGCCGCCTTCGATGCCCTGACCGGGCGGTACGTGCTGGTACTGGAAGACCTGACGCTCAACCCCTGCGAGTTCACCGACACTCTCCATCCGCTGGACAAGGACCGTGCCGCGCAGACCGTCGAGCTCTTGGCCCGGGTCCACGCCGCGTTCTGGGGCCGGCTGCCGGCGCAAAGCGGCACCGGGCCGCTGGGCTGGCTGTATTCGGCGTCCGGAGACCACACCTCGCTGATGACCGGCTCCCTGCTCAAGCTGTCGACAAAACGACTGGCCGAGCGCACCGACATACCGGTCGCCGACGGCCGATTCATCGACGAGAACTATCGCGCAGCGGCCCAACTGCTGGACCGGCCACCGCACACCGTGATGCACGGTGACGCACACCCGGGCAACCTGTTCTTCCGCGACGGCGAGGCGGGCCTGCTCGACTGGCAGGCGGTGCGCCGCGGCCATCCGGGCCGCGAGCTGGCCTACACCCTGGTCACCTGCATGACCACGGCCGATCGACGGGCCGCCGAGCGTGACCTGCTCGACGAGTACCGGCGGGCACTCGCCGCGGCGGGCGGCCCGACCCTGGGGCACGACGAGTTGTGGGAGCGTTATCGCCTCGGAGCGATCTATGCGTACACCGCACCCGTCATCACCGCCGGACTAGGCGGTATGCAGGACGAAGGCATCGCACTGGAGGGCGCGAGACGGGGCGTGGCAGCTTTGGCAGACCTGGAGACTGTGGCAATACTCAAGAAGTTGCTGTGAGGGTCCTACCATTTGGTGAACCACGATCAACCAAGGCCTGGACGTGAATGAACCTGTACCCGCGCAGCGGGAAGCATCGCTCGAAGACACCTCGACGCGCCACCGAATCCTGGCCGCGACAGCCGAGGTGCTGGCCCGCAGCGGCCAGACCAAGCTGAGCCTGTCGGAGGTGGCACTGCAGGCCGGGGTGTCCCGGCCCACGCTGTATCGCTGGTTCGCCGACAAGGAGGAACTGCTCAGGGCGTTCGGCACCTACGAGCGCGAGATGTTCGACCATGGCATCAGCCGCGCGACCGTAGGCCTTCGCGGCAACGAGAAGCTCGACGCCGCACTGCGTTTCATCGTGCAGTATCAGCAGTCGTATTCGGGGGTCCGGCTGGTCGACATCGAGCCGGAAGTCGTGATCGCCCAACTGGCCAACGTCATACCGCTGATGCGGGCACGACTGCTCAAGCTACTGTCGGGCGCAAACGCCCCGGTCAAGGCGGCCACCGCGATCCGGGTCGCGGTCTCGCACTACATCGTGCGCAGCGATGACGGCGACCAGTTCCTGGCGCAGCTGCGTCATGCCGTCGGCCTCAAACAGCCCGACTCGAACTGAGAACTCCAGCCTCGGCGCTACTCCTTTCTGAACCGCTTTCCGTCACGCCAGCGTGACGCTCGGCGTCGGCCGCCACTCTGGCGTGACATTTGAGTCTCTACGATTGCAGAGACTTTCCGATCGGTCAATCCTTCCTCCAAAGGGGTGACACGACACGCAATTTTTGTAAAGCTATCGGCATGACTCAGGTGCAGAGCGACACCGGCGTGCTGGCCGGTGACGAGCGGATGCTCATCGACGGCGAACTCCAATACACCGGCAGCGGCGCAAAGTTCGACGTCGTACACCCCGCCAGCGAGCAGGTGGCGGGCCAGGCCACCGACGGCACGGTGGCCGACATCGAGCGTGCCGTCGGTGCCGCGCGACGCGCCTTCGACGAAACCGACTGGAGCCGCGACGTCGAGTTCCGCTACCACTGCCTGATGCAGCTGCACGACGCGCTGGACGCCGAGAAGGAGCGGCTGCGCCGGATTCTGGTGACCGAGGTGGGCTGTCCGGTGACCGTCACCGGCTCCCAGATCGAAGATCCGATCGGCGAGGTCAAGCACTGGGCCGAGCACGGCAGGAATTTCGAGTACGTGGTCGACAACGGCGTCCACCAAACCCAGCTCGGGCCGGCGCGGCGCAAGATCGCCTATGAACCGGTCGGCGTGGTCGGCGCCATCACCCCGTGGAACGTGCCGTTCTACCTCAACGTCGCCGAGACTGTTCCGGCGTTGATGGCCGGCAACACGGTGGTGCTCAAGCCTGCGCAGCTCACTCCATGGTCAGGCACCGAGTTGGGCCGCATCGTGGCCGAGCACACCGACATCCCGGCCGGCGTGTTCAACGTCGTCGTCTCGAACGCCAACGAGGTCGGGGCCGCGCTGTCGGCGGATCCGCGGGTGGACATGATCACCTTCACCGGTTCGACCGCAACCGGGCGCGCCATCTTGGCCGCCGGCGCGTCGACGGTCAAGAAGACGATGCTCGAGCTGGGCGGCAAGTCCGCCCATATCGTGCTCGACGATGCCGACTTCAACTCGGCACTACCCATCGCGGCGATGATGGCCTGCGTCATGAGCGGCCAGTCCTGCATCCTGCCCAGCCGAATCCTGCTCCCCCGCAGCCGTTACGACGAAGGCGTCGAGCTCCTCAAGGGCGCGATGGAGAACTTCCCGGTCGGCGACCCGTGGACCCCGGGCATCATGCAGGGTCCGCAGATCAGCGCCACCCAGCGCGAGAAGGTGCTCGGGCTCATCAAATCGGGTATCGATTCGGGTGCCCGGCTGGTCACCGGCGGCGGCGTTCCGGAGAACCTGCCCACGGGTTACTACACTCAGCCCACGCTGCTCGCCGACGTCGACCCCGATTCGCAGGTCGCCCAGGAGGAGATCTTCGGACCCGTGCTGACGGTCACCCCGTATGACTCCGACGACGAAGCGGTCGCCATCGCCAACAACTCCATTTACGGCCTGTCAGGGGAGGTTTCGTCCGGCGACGTCGACCGGGCCTTCGCCGTCGCACGCCGGATCCGGACCGGCAACGTCACCATCAACAGCCGCAGCCACTTCGGTATCAACAGCCCGTTCGGTGGCTCGAAGCAGAGCGGTCTGGGCCGACGCAACGGCGAGGAAGGCTTCAAGGAGTACTTCGAATCGAAGACCATCGGGATGCCCGAATAGTGAGCGCGCATGCCGACATCTCGGCCCTGCTGTACCGCTACGCGCGGGCGGTCGATTCCAAGGACTGGGAGCTGTACCGCTCGGTGTTCACCGAGGACGCCCACATCGACTACTCGTCGGCGGGCGCCATCGTCGGCTACCGCGATGAGGTGGTCGACTGGTTCGCCGCCAACTTCGGGGTGATCCCGTGGAGCATGCACTACATCACCAACATCGAGATACTCGACGGCGACGGTGACACCGCAACGGTGCGGGCGATGTTCTACAACCCCATGCAGCTGCCCGGGATGGCCGAGATGAGTGCGTGCGGCGGGTACTACCACCACGAGCTGGTGCGTACACCCGACGGTTGGCGCAGTCGCAGCCTGCGCGAAGAGAACGTCTGGTTCACCAATCCGCCGGGTTAGGCCCCATCACCGAGACTGCCTGCAGGCCATCGAGACTGCGTACAGATCGCCATTTTCCGCGAGAACGCGATCTGTGCGCAGTCTCGGCGCACCAGGCGCAGTCTGCGCGACTCAGCCCTCGGCGGCCAACTGGCCACAGGCCGCGGCGATCTCACGTCCCCGAGTGTCGCGCACGGTGCACGACACACCCTTGGCCTGAACACGTTTGACGAACTCACGCTCGGCCGGTTTGGGACTGGCGTCCCATTTACTGCCCGGCGTCGGATTGAGTGGAATGAGGTTGACGTGCACCAGCTGCCCCAGTTTGCTGTGCAGCTTCTTACCGAGAAGGTCTGCGCGCCAAGGCTGGTCGTTGACATCGCGGATCAACGCGTACTCGATGGACACCCGCCGGCCGGTGACGTCGGCGTAGTACCGCGCGGCGTCGAGAACCTCGTCCACCTTCCACCGGTTGTTGACCGGCACCAGGGTGTCGCGTAGTTCGTCGTCGGGGGTGTGGAGCGACACGGCGAGGGTGACGCCGAGGCGTTCGTCGGCGAGCTTGCGGATGGCCGGAGCCAGACCGACCGTCGACACCGTCACCGACCGGGCGCTGATCCCGAAGCCGTTCGGCGGCGGCGCAATGATGCGCTTCACCGCGGCGATCACCCGGTTGTAGTTGGCCAGCGGCTCACCCATACCCATGAAGACGATGTTGGACAGCCGACCGTCATGCTCGGACCGCATCGCCGACGACGCCGCCCGAACCTGTTCGAGGATCTCGGCGGTAGACAGATTGCGCATCAGTCCGCCCTGGCCGGTGGCACAGAACGGGCAGGCCATACCGCAGCCGGCCTGCGAGGAGATGCACACCGTGTTCCGCTGCGGGTAGCGCATGAGCACCGACTCGAAGGTCGTGCCGTCGCCCGCACGCCACAGCGTCTTGCGGGTCTCCCCCGCGTCGCACTGGACCTGCTTCACCGGGTCGATCAGCGTCGGGAACAGCGCCTCGGCCACCTGATCTCGCACCGCGGCGGGCAGATCGGTCATCTGCTTCGGGTCGGCGATCAGGCGGCCGTAGTACTGGTTGGCCAGCTGTTTGGCTCGGAATTTCGGCAGACCCAGCTCGGTGACGGCAGCGGTGCGGCCATCCTCGTCGAGGTCGGCAAGGTGCCGCGGCGGCATACCGCGTCGCGGGGCATCGAAGACCAGTTCCTGCTTCATGTCTTTTCCAGTATCAGGCTTGTTCGGTGAGAACATCGTGAACAGTGCGCTCAACGGTGTTCAGGACATCGTTATCCACCCCGGGGCGGCCGCGGACGAAGACCGATGCGCGGCTGGCCGGGGGCAGCCCTTCAGCCAGACACAGCCCGTCGGGCAGCCGGCCGATCATCGGCAGCAGGGCCACCCCGAGACCAGAGCGCACCGCTGCGAACAGACCGGACAAGTTCGCGGATTCGGCGGCGATGCGGTAGTCGGTCCCGCTTCGGTCGAGCGTGGCGAAGGTGGGTTCGCGCAATGTGCACGGTTCGGAGAACATCACCACCGGCAACGGCTGGTTCACCGCAGCGCTGAAGCTGCGCCCCGAAACCCACTTCAGCGCAAGCGTTCCGGACGCATGCGCGGGATCCATGCCGGAACCGTCGAGCATTACGGCAAGATCGACCAAACCGTGTTCGACGGCGTCGGCGAGCGTGACATTGCGGTCGAGGCGAAACCGCAGCCGCCAGTTGGGCAACCGCTCGCCCAGTGCCGCCGTGAGGGCGGGCAACATGACATCGGCGCCGTGCTCGGTGGCACCGATCAGCAGCACCTGTTCCTCGGCCGCACCGAGATCGGTCAGCGCCGCGTCATGGGCGGCGAGGATGGCGCGGGCGTGACCGAGTACGCGGTGGCCCAGTTCGGTGAAGGCGACACCGCGACCGGAACGTTCGACGACGGGACCGCCCACGACGGCCTCGATCCGCCGCACGTGCTGGCTGACCGCCGACTGCGTCATGTGCAACACCGCGGCGGCGCGGTGAAACCCGCCACAGTCCGCCACCGCCACCAGGCTGCGCAGCGGCGCGATGTCCAGCACCTGACCCATGCGATCAAGGTACTCTGATCAGAACTTGCGATCAAAGACCTGGCATTTTCCCCCATTCATCGGGTTATTCCACCAAATTGATTAGCATCGATGATCGATCGTGATTGCCGATAATCGTTGGACCGTGCGTACCAGGCTCGCTCACGATGGGGGCATGCCGCCCACTCCGATGCCGATGCGCACGGCGACAACCGTGACGTTCTTCTACGCCCTGGGTTATCCGATCGGGAACCTGGCCGTGCATGCCGTCTCCCCGATGGCGGTACTGGCTGTTCGTTTCGGGGCGGCGGGGCTGATCCTCGGCACCTGGGCCGGACTGGCCCGGGTGGGCTTCCCCACCGGTCGGAAGCTACTGCACGTCGCGGTGGCGGGTCTACTCATGCAGGCCGTGCAGTTCTGCGCCCTCTACGTTGCGATTCAGCAGGGCGCGCCGGCAGTGCTCTGCGCGGTGGTCATCGCGATGAACCCGGTGGCGACGGCGCTGCTCGCGGCGGTGTTCCTACGTGACCGGTTGACGTCACGCCGGATCGTCGCGTTGGTGCTCGGTATCGCCGCAGTGCTGGCGGCCTGCGCGACGCGACTGGCCACCTCCGGTGGCGTCGACCCGGTGGTCGGATTGCTGCTGGTGGCACTGCTCGGACTGGCGGCGGGTGGGGTCTATCAGCAGCGGTTCTGCTCGGATGTCGACTTCCGGGCCTCGACCTCCGTGCAGAACGCCGTCGCGTTCCTGCCCGCCTTGGCGCTCACGCTCAGCACGCCGGTCGAGGTGCATGACGCCACCAGGGCCGCGCTGGCGGTGGCCGGTGTGGTGCTGCTCAACGCCGTACTCGGGGTGTCGCTGTATGTGCGCGCGATCAACCTGCACGGGGCCTCTGCGGTCGCGATGCTGTTCTGCGTGATCCCCGCGGTCGCCGGGGTGTTGTCCTGGCTCATGCTCGGCGAGCGGGTGAACATCGGCATCGCCGCGGGACTGGTCCTCGGTGCGATCGCGTGCTGGCTGAACGCGTCTGCCACGCGCAGCGAACGCGGTCTACGCGAGGAGCGTGAGCACGATCCAGCCGACGACGGCGGACGGCAACATCGCGTCGATCCGGTCCATGATGCCGCCGTGGCCCGGCAGTAGCGTGCCCATGTCCTTGATCCCGAGATCGCGTTTGACCTGCGATTCGACCAGGTCCCCGAGCACACCGGTGATCACCAGCAACAGGCCGAGCGGTACGCCCACCCAGGCCGGCTTGTCCAACAGGAATGCCACGGACAGCACCGCTGCGGTGACACCGAACAGCAGCGATCCGCCCAGGCCCTCCCAGGACTTCTTCGGGCTGATCGCCGGTGCAAGCAGATGCTTCCCGAACAGGACGCCCGCGACGTATCCACCGATGTCGGCGAAGACGACCGTCACGATGATGGTGAAAACCCGGGCTCCGCCGTGGTCGGCGAAGATGAGCAGCGCGGTGAAGGCGGCGAACAACGGCACCCAGGTGGCGAGCAGAACCGTCGCGGCGATATCGCGCAGGTAATTGACGGGCTGCTGGTCGAGGCCCTGACCGACCAGGCGCCAGACCATACAGACGACGATCGTGCCGCCATAGGCGCCCAGCAGACCGGCGGCCCCGAACGGCCAGGTCAGCCAGATCATCGCCTGACCGCCGAGCAGCAGCGGGACGGCGGGCAATGCGTAGCCGTGCTCACGCATCCGCCGGATCACCTCGTGGGTGGCGATCGCGATGGCGACTGCCAACAGCGGCAACCACCAGATGGGCGCAAAGAGCAGGGTGCCTATCGCGAGGGCGCCGAGGACCACGCCGACGGTGATGGCGGCCGGCAGGTCACGGCCGGCGCGCGAGGTCTTCTGCGGTGGCTCGGTCTGTGCCACGGGACTGGGGTGCTGAAGGTCGCCTAGACCTCCAGCAACTCGCCTTCCTTGTGCTTGACCAACTCGTCGATCTGACTGGTGTAGGTGTGGGTGGATTTGTCGAGGTCCTTTTCCGCGCGCCCGACCTCGTCCTCGCCGGCCTCGCCGTCCTTCTTGATCCGGCTGAGCTCTTCCATCGCCTTACGACGAATGTTGCGCACCGACACCTTGGCGTCCTCGCCCTTGGACTTTGCCTGCTTGACCAGCTCGCGGCGGCGCTCCTCGGTGAGCTGCGGGATGGAGATCCGGATGATGTTGCCGTCGTTGGTCGGGTTGACCCCGAGGTCGGAGTTACGGATCGCGTCCTCGATCGGCCGGAGCTGAGCGGCCTCGTAGGGCTTGATGACGACGAGCCGCGCCTCGGGCACGTTGATGCTCGCCATCTGCGTGATCGGCGTCATCGACCCGTAGTACTCGATGTTGATCCGCGAGAACATGCCCGGATTGGCCCGGCCGGTCCGGATCGTGGCCAGGTCGTCACGGGCCACACTCACGGCCTTTTCCATCTTCTCTTCGGCGTCGAAGAGAGTTTCGTCGATCACTTCGGGTTCTCCATCGATCTTGCTCCTCGCGTGCGCGGCAGGTCAGGTGGTGGTGGTGACCAGTGTTCCGATCTTCTCACCCGCCACGGCACGGGCGATATTGCCTTCGGTGAGCAGGTTGAACACCAGCATCGGCATGCGGTTGTCCATGCACAAACTGAAGGCAGTGGCATCGGCCACCCGCAGGCCACGGTCGATGACATCACGATGGCTGACTTCGGTGAGCAACTCGGCGTTCAGGTCTTCGCGCGGGTCGGCGGTGTAGACGCCGTCGACGGCCTTGGCCATCAGCACCACGTCGGCACCGATCTCGAGAGCCCGCTGCGCGGCAGTCGTGTCGGTGGAGAAGTAAGGAAGGCCCATGCCGGCACCGAAGATGACGACGCGACCCTTTTCCAGGTGTCGCACGGCCCGTAACGGGATGTACGGCTCGGCGACCTGCCCCATGGTGATGGCGGTCTGCACACGGGTGTCGATGCCCTCTTTCTCCAGGAAGTCCTGCAGCGCAAGGCTGTTCATCACCGTGCCGAGCATGCCCATGTAGTCGCTGCGCGTGCGTTCCATCCCGCGCTGCTGCAGTTGGGCGCCGCGGAAGAAGTTGCCACCACCGATCACGACCGCGACCTGAACTCCACTGCGCACCACTGCGGCGATCTGGCGGGCCACCTGGTGCACGACGTCGGGGTCGAGGCCGACTTGGCCGCCGCCGAACATCTCTCCGCCGAGTTTCAGCAGAACCCTCTTGTAAAAGGGACGAATGGGTGCTGCGCCCTCGCCGGCGACATTCGGATCCGCCATCGGTCTCCTCGGCACTCCTCGCATGTAGAGAGCCACCCGGGTTACCCCTGGACGGCCTCTCCATCCTGCCCTATGGCGGGCGGCACACCTAGTGGGGGGAGGCTTCGCGGACCGAGTGTCGCCGGCGGGCGCAGGTCAACTGGCGCCTACCCCAGGTGCGCCTGAAGCAGCCAGGCAGCCATCGACTTACGGTCCTTGCCCTCGTCACGGAGGTCCATTCGGGCGAAATCGGCGAAGTTGGCGAATTCCGCCGGCACGTGCGCGTGGATGCGGGCCGGTCGCACGTCGTCGATCACCCAGTACTTGCCGACGACCTCACGCAATTCGTCCTCGCTGACCGGATTGGCCGGTCCGGAATCGCCCATCGTCCCCTTGTCGAACACGAGCACGAAATAGGAGGCGCCGGGAGCGGCGGCGCGCACGATCGACTGCTGGTAGCCGTCCCTCAGTTCCACGGGCATGGAGTGGAACAGCGTGCTGTCGACGATCGTGCCGAAACGGCCGTCGTAGCCGGTGAATGCACTGATATCGGCTACTTCGAAGCTCGCGTTGGTGAGCCCGCGTTTGGCCGCCTCGGCCCTGGCCAACTCGATGGCGGTGGCCGACTGATCCAGCCCGACCGTGGTGAATCCGCGCTCGGCCAGGTCGAGCGCGGTGGCCGCCTCACCGCAGCCGGCGTCGAGCACCTCCCCGTGGAACTTGCCCTCGGCGATCAGGGCCGCGATCTCGGGCTGCGGTTCGCCGATGCTCCACGGCGGGCGTACCCCAGCGAACTCCGGAGCCTCACCGCGGTAGGCGGATTCGAACATTGCGTCTGACATTTCGCTTGGCTTGGTCATACGTCCGGTATATCAACCTAGTTGATATGTGTCAATATGCTTGATATGAACTCCGATAAGGGAGCCGCCCTGGAGGAGCAGCCACTCGGCTACTTGATGTATCGCGTGGTCGCGGTGCTGCAGCCACGGGTCTCCGCGCAACTGCAACCGCTGGGCCTCAAACTGCCCGAGTTCGTCTGCCTGCGCATCCTGTCCATGGCCCCGGGCCAGTCCAACGCCGAGCTCGCGCGCCACACGAACGTGTCACCGCAGGCGATGAACAACGTGCTGCGCGGGCTACAAGACCGAGGGGCGGTACGCAGGCCCGCCACCGTCGACTCCGGACGCGCGCTGCCCGCCGAGCTGACCGCCGAGGGCGCCGAATTGCTCGCACGCGCCGAAGCCGCCGTGTACGCCGCCGAGGAGGAGGTGCTCGATCGCCTCGACACCGAGCAGCGACGCGAACTCAAGCGGCTGTTGGCCCACGCCGTTCCCTGAACGGGCATGCCGTCTGGCGCGCCGTGTGGCGCCACAGTCGGTAATGTCGCCAGCCGATGAAGATCGTGCTGGCCCCGGACTCGTTCAAGGAGTCGATGACCGCGTCGCAGGCGGTCGCAGCGCTGCGCGAGGGCGTCCGGTCGGCACTGCCCGATGCCGAATGCATCGGGGTGCCGATGGCCGATGGCGGTGAAGGCACCGTCGACGCCGTCGTCGACGCGCTCGGCGGTGACCGCATCACCGAGACGGTGCAGGACCCGCTCGGCCGCCCGGTCGCGGCCACCTACGGCTACGTTGCCGAGCGTCGCCTGGCCGTGATCGAGATGGCCGCCGCCTCCGGTCTCGAGCTGGTGGCGCCGGAGGATCGAGATATCCTGCGCGCCAGCACCTTCGGAGTCGGACAGCTCATCACCTCAGCCCTGGAGCGCGGCGCGACCGATTTGCTGATCGGCATCGGCGGTTCGGCGACCAACGACGGCGGGGCCGGCATGCTCACCGCGCTCGGCGCCGCCTTCACCGACAACGACGGAGCCGCCCTGCCACCCGGTGGCGCAGCACTGACCCGGCTGCACCACATTGAGGTCGGCGGCCTGGATCCCCGGCTCGCCGAAGTGCAGGTCCGGATCGCCTCCGACGTCACGGCACCGCTGCTCGGCACCGGCGGTGCGAGTGCGGTTTTCGGACCGCAGAAGGGAGCCGATCCCTCGGACGTCGCGACCCTCGAAGCCGCCCTGGCCCGCCTGGTCGAAGTGACCCAGACCGCTCTCGGCCACGCCCGGCCCGAACGCCCGGGCGCCGGGGCCGCCGGGGGTCTGGGCTTCGGGCTGATGGAATTCCTTGCCGCCGAATGCGACCCGGGTGTCGAGGTGATCGCCGAGACCGTTGGGCTGGCGCAGGCACTGATCGGAGCGGACTGGGTGTTCACCGGGGAGGGCAGCGTGGACGCCCAGACCATGCTGGGCAAGACTCCGTTCGGAGTCGCCCGGGTCGCCGCGCACACCGGCACCCAGGTGGTGATCTTCGCCGGTCGGGTGTCCCCCGACGCCGACGTCCTGCTGGCCAACGGGGTGGCGAAGCTGGTCGCCATCACCGCGCCGGGCACCCCGCTGGAGCAGGCGTTGCGTGACGGCCCGGCCGCGCTGACCCGTGCGGCCGCCGAAGTGTGCCGGACCCTGTAGCGCGAGCTACAGGATCGCCGCCGCGACGATCAGCCCGAAAGCCAGGTAGGAAGCCGTCACGACCAGGACCTGGGGCGTGAACCGCTCGGAGGCCAGCACCATGCCGATGTCGATACCTTTGATCGCACCGATGAGCCGGACCGAAAACGCCTGGGCCGCAATGCCCAAGAGCCCGAACACCAGCGTCATGATGAGGCCCTGGACGAGGTCGCCCGACGAGGAGTAGATGGCGAGAACGATGATGAATGCCATCGACACCACGCCGGAGGCCGTCACAGCGGCAGCATTCGGGCGGCCCGCTCGTACCAAGGTCCGCAATGGCCCGGGTGTGGTCCAGTCGATCACGTAGAAACCCAGGACCATCAGTGCCACACCGACAATCGTGTACAACACGATCGCCGAGACGCCGTGGCCGAGAACCGACCAGTAATCGGAGTCGAGCGCAACCAGAGTGGTTGTCATAGGTATTCCTTCCGGGTCACTGCGGGATGCGGTGTGGCACAAAGGCAGCGCCGTTGTCGGTGACGAGACCCGAGGTCTCGCGGATCCCGAGTCCGGCAGATTCGTCGCCGACGATCCACGCCCCCAACGCGGGGCGCATGTCGTCGAATTGCGGTAGCGGATCGAGCAACTGGTACACGTAGCCCTCTTCGCCGTAGACACCGCCGGTCTCGGTCTCGAAGCCTGCGCCGACGATGGTGATGTTGGCGCCCTCGCGGCCCAGCTTCGGTTTGCGAACGTAGTCAGTGAGCTCGTGCGGGTCGTCGACGTAAGCGGGCAGCAGATTCGGATGCCCCGGATACATCTCCCACAGCACGGCCAGGATCGCCTTGTTGCTCAGCAGCGTCTTCCACAGTGGTTCCACCCACATGGTGGCCGGCAACGATTCGACGGCCCGACGGCCGAAATCGTCGTCGAGCATCCACTCCCACGGGTAGAGCTTGAAGATCGACGACATCGGAGCTTCCTCCAGGTCGACGAACCGGTCGAGGTCGCGGTCGAACCCGATGTCCTCGATGGCCAGGCCCACGGTGTGCAGGCCGGCTTCTGCTGCGCACTCCTGGAGGTAGGCCACGGTGACGTGATCCTCACCGGTGTGCTCGGCACCCGACCAGGTGAAGTAGGTCTCAGCGCCCGGCAGGCGGTCACGGACCTCAGCCCAGCGGGCAACCAGCTTCTCGTGCAACGAGTTCCACTGATCGTCGGCCGGGTAGACGTCGGTCTTCCAGTGCCACTGCAGGATCGCCGCCTCCAGCAGTGTGGTGGGCGTATCGGCGTTGTATTCCAGCAGAACCGGCGGCCGACGACCGTCGTAGCGCAGGTCGAATCTGCCGTAGAGATGCGGGTCGCTGCGCCGCCACGACTTCTCGATGTGCTCCCAGCTCCACTCGGGAAGCCCGAAGTCGCGGTAGCGCCCGGTCAGCACGACGTGCTCGACAGCCTCCAGACACATCGAGTGCAGCACCTCGACCGAGGCCTCGATCGACAGCACCTCGTCCATGTCGAAGACGTAGTGCACCGACTCGTCCCAGTACGGGCGGTCGGCACCGGCCGCGTCGCGTGCCGGAGTGCCATAACACATGCCCTGGTCGGCGACGATCTGTTCCCAGCCTGGTCGCGGGGAACTGCGTTGGCGGTGCATTCAGCTCCCCGAACTCTTGCCGTAGCTCGACGACGAGCCGAAACCGCCGCGTGAGATCGACGTCCCCGACTTGGTCTTGGCCGTGGTGCCCTTGGGCTGTTCGATGGTCCCGCCCCGGGCAATGGTGCCGACGCCGCTGTTGTTGCCGCCGTAGTAGTACCGGTATGGCGAACCGAGGTAGATGAAGGTGCCCCCGGAGCCGCTGTGGCCGCTGGAGCAATACGAATCGGGCACCACCTCATTGGTGCCGTCCTTGACGCACGACGCCGCAATTTCCTCTTTGTGCAACAAGTGGTAGCCCAGCGCGATGACTCCGACCACACCGACCACCGCCACCGAGCCCATCAGGATCTTCTTGCCGGTGGCGGCACGCTGTTCGCGCGTCTCCTCCTGCTGCCTGGCCCATGCCTCGGCGGCCTCGCGCTCCTTCTGCATCTTGTCGCGCTGCCGCGCCTCGGCCACGGTCGGAGGCCGTGGCGTGGCGGTGGCCGGATCCTGCCAACGAATCGATCCCTCGCCGACCTGGTTCCACTGCTCGTCTGGCCCAGACGTCATTCACACCCCCGCAAACTCTGACACCTGACGGTCATCATAAGAGCAAGCCGGCACTGGCTGCCCCGGCAGTTGACGAAATGTCCGCGCGAGCAGGAGCGGACGCCCCCGATTCACCGGTGTTCGGGGGCGTCCGCACGGGTCAGGGCCCGTTACTCAGTGGTGGTGGCAGGCCGCCGGCGGTGAGGGCGGAACGTCCAGGGCCGGATTGCCGTCGAAGAATCCCACCGGTTTGAGCTTGAAGCCGGTGTAGTGGCACGGCATCACCGGCCAGTCCTCCGGGCAGACCACGTGGTGGGCGCCGACGGTGTACCAGAGCACGATGTCGGCGTCCGTCAGCGGCGCGTCGTCGGAGACATACTGCGGCAGACCCTGGGCCTCGGCGCACTGATACATGTAGTCCCCCGCGGCGAAGAGTTCCTTGGGGTCATACCGGGTCACCCACAGGTTGTGCTGGACGAACCGGGCCCGGTCGTAGATCACCGAGCCCTCCTGCACCATGACCGGGACGATGTCCTTGGGCATCAGCTTGTAGCCGACCGGTGCACCGAACTCGTTGAGCTTGGACGGATTGACCACCTTCCAGTACCGGCCGGTCGAGTACTCCCAGTCCCGGGCGCCTTCGGACTCCGAGGCCACCAGGGTGTCCCGGGTAATCCAGGCATTGTGGTGCGGGTTCCGTTCCGGGTCCGGCTCGGGGATCGAATCCACCTCGTACACACTGTTTCCCGGACCGTCGATGCTCATGTCCATGCGGAAGTTGAAGAAGTGCTGATGGTTGGGGCCGTACATCCCCGGCGCCACCATCTTGCCCCAACGCGGGGTCTCCCCGTCGGGAACCGCGCCGGTGGTCAGCACGCCGGTGAGTTTGACCTCCATCTCGATGGACGCGTCGTTGTAGAAGTACCAGAAGAAACCGTACTCGTAGTTGCCGACAGTGCAGATCATCGAGATCACCAGCCGCCGGGACCGCCGGACTTCGACCTCCCCGGTGCGGAAATCGGTGTGCTTCCAGGAGATCCCATAGTCCTCCTCGTGCATGCAGATGGCGTTGGGAATGGTGACGGCGTTGCCGCTGGAATCGTTCACCGTACCGTCGAAGTAGTAGATCTCGCCGAGACAGTCACAGCCCAGGGTCAACGGGTTGGCGGAGAAGCCCATCCCCACCTCGCCCATGTCGAAGACGTTCTTGTTCCAATGCGTCGGCGACGAATCACCGTATGGGACGACCATTTCCGACAGTGCGGCGCGATACATGATGGGCCGTACCTCACCACGGTCCGTGTAGGTGACTTCGTGCAGCACCAGACCCTCGCGGGGATTGAACCCCACTCGCAGCGACCATTTCTGCCAGGTGACGTTCCATCCGTCGACGGTGAAGCTGGGCCCGTGCGGTTGGGTGATGTCGATCGTCTTGACGTCGTCACGAAACTGCGTGAACGCCGGCCGATTGTCGGGAGTGAACATGAATTGCTCAGAATAGTTGCCGCCCTTGGACGGTAACGCAACCGCGCCATGGTCCTCGATGTCGATGACCTCCATGTTGTCCAGGTCGAAAGTGACGATCAATCCTTCGACGGGCCGCGCGTAGCCGTTCTCCGAAGGTGCCGCGCGCATGAAGGTCAGCGGTCGGCAGATCAGCGGAGAGTTCTCGTAGTGGTCCTGCGCACCGTAGTAGCCGGCCGGCCACGGGTCGATCATCGCCAGGCTGAAATCGGTGACGCCCCGTTTGCGCATCGCCTCCTGCCACCGCGGGTCCTCCCGCACCTTCTCCTCCACCCCCGTCATGTGTTCGACGAGATAGGACGGGAACCGGCCGGGAATCGAGACCCACGAATCGATCACCCTCGCGTCGAGGTCGACGACAGCCTCATAGATCAGCTTGGCGGCACCGTCGTACATCGTCACGAACGCCCGACGCGGCACGTCGGACATCCCTGCGAACGACAGCGCGGCATTCTTGGCCGGCTCGGCCAGCTGGATCATGACGAATTTCAACGTCGGTGTGGCATAGTCCGATTCGACGATAACGGCTGCGGCTGCCTCGATCTCGGCACCGCTCAGTGGATCGAGCGGATAGCGGCTGCTGCGGTCGGTGGACTCGGTCGGCACCAGGGTGCTGTCCATGGTCATCGGGAGAGATCCTCCTTGGTTGCGGTCGATTCGGTGTCGGCGGTGAGGTCGAACACCGCGAGATGGGCCAGGGCATCTTCCTGGGAGACCTTGTGGGCCGAGCGGCGGCCGAAAACGTAGACCGCCAGCCCGAGGGCAAACATGCCCAGGCTGATACTGCCCACCCACTTCATCCACTCGGCATCCCCGACCCCGGCACTGGTGAGCCATGATTTCGCGAACGAGTAGTAGACCCCGCCGATGGTGCCGAGGGTGCCGACGATCACGGTGATCCAGACGCCGACCATGCCGCCGGGGATGCGCCAGAACTTCTCGTTCTCATAGCGATCCGCGTACTTCTTGCGGGCGACGACCACCGGGATGAGGAAGAAGAAGCCGGAAAGCAGCCACACGGTCGACAGCCCGCCCTGGAGGAAGATCGTCGTGTTGACCAGGCTGCTCTGTGAATACAAGCCGACAATGAGCAGCGACGAGATAACACCCTGGATCAGGATGGCGGACACCGGGTTACGGGTGCGCGGGTTCAGGTGGGTGAAGATGCGCGGCAGGTGCCGCTCCAGCCCGGAGACGAAGATCAACCGCGAGTAGGCCACCTGATACGTCATCAACGCGACGACGATGATCAAGGCGAGTACGACTGCGCAGATCTCCATCAATCCGGGGAATCCCGCGACGTCGAGCATTCCGATGACACCTGTCACGGCGTCGATCTCGGCGGTGGGCAACGCCATCATCGTGCCCAGCGTCGTCAGCAGGTAGATGGCGACCAGCGCCGTCGAACCCCACAGGATCATCCGCGGGCCGCTCTTGCGCACCGACAGGAACTCCGCACCCATGTTGTACGGCGTCTCCACCCCGAGCAGGTAGAGCAGCACGGTGCCGTACAGGAAGCCCGATACCGCGAAGTTGGGAATCGTCGCCTCGGACCAGCTGAACGGGGTCGCCGAACCGTGCTTCACCGCGAAGAGCACACCCGAGACGAAGATCGTCAGCGCGAGGATGCCGAACACCACGAAGACGACGTTCATGATCCGCTGGTTGGCGGAGAGCTTCGCCAATGCCAGGCAGACAACCGTCCACAGGATCACCAGTTGCAGGATGACGCTCGTCATCACGCCGAGCTCGGTGTGGAAGGCCAGCAACAGGAATGAGAGGACCACCGCGGGCGATGACGCCGCATTGAGGATCACCGGTACCCACGACAGGTAGCCGCCGATGAAGCCCCAGGTCTCCCCCATCGTCCGGGTGGCCCAGATGTAGACACCGCCCTGCCCGGGCCACAGGTTGCCGAGTTCGACCACGGCCATGCCGGCAGGCACCAGGAAGGTGAGGATGCCCAGCACCCACATGGGGATGGCGGTCCAGCCGCCGGTTGCCATCACCGAGGAACCGGTGATCCAACAGATGATGAAGACGTAGGCGGCGGTCAGGCCGAAGGTGCTCATCACCTTGGGCAGGATCTGTTCGGGGACCAGCTCGGTCGTCATCAGCTTGTCACGCTCTGACGGCGCCGCGGCCTCCAGTTCTTGAGTCATTGAGTTCGTCTCCCAATACCGTTGATTCAGTTGACGATTCGTCCGTCTCGCATCCGGACTACACGGCTCGCTTCGTCGGCCACCGTGGGATCGTGGGTGCTTGCGACGACCGTGACGCCCAATGTCGAGCACAAGTCACGCAGCATGCGCACCACCGTCTCCCCCGTGCGGTGGTCGAGATTGGCCGTCGGCTCGTCGGCCAATACCAAGGTCGGATTGCTGATCAGCGATCGTGCGATGGCGGTGCGCTGCTGTTCACCACCCGACATCTTGGTGGGCTGGTGATGCACCCGGTGCCCGAGGCCCACCAGTTCGAGCAGTTCGGTTGCGCGCTTGCGCAACGACTTCCGGTCGTACGGCTCGAACATCAGCGGTAGTTCGACGTTCTCGACCGCGGAGAGGAACGGGATCAGGTTGTAGCTCTGGAAGATGAAGCCGATGGTGTCGTGCCGCAGCGCGGCGAACTGGCTTTCGGACAGTTGCCCGGTGTCCTGTCCGTTGAGCGTGACAATGCCCTTGGTCGGACGGTCAAGCCCGCCGATGATGTTGAGCAGTGTGGACTTTCCGCTGCCACTCGGGCCCATCAGACAGACGAACTCCCCCGGCATCACCTGGAGTTCGGCGGCGACGAGGGCCTTGACCACCTCGTCGCCGAGCTTGTGTAGTTTCCATACATTGCTGACCTCGATGACGGGCTTCTTGAGCGGGTCGGCGTCTTCCATTGCGGCAGCGGTAGTGTCGTGAAGTGCGGTCATGTTGGCTCAGCCTCCCGAGGTGAGGGATCGAATGGGTGGACGTGAAGCGGCGTTGAACGTGGGCACGAAACTCGTTGCGACCGCGGCCGCGACGCTGACCCCCACGGCGATCGCGGCGCCGACGGCCAACCCGGAGTAGGACACCCCGGTGGGCGCCAGGCCCACCAGCGCCACCACGATGCCCGTGACACCTGCGCAGACCGCCCCGAGCAGTGAGCCCAGGACGGCGGCCACCACCGGTTCGACGAGGAGAGCGGCGATCACGGGCGCGCGGGGTATGCCGTTGGCTCCGAGCACCCCGAGTTCACGGGTGCGGTGTGCCACGGTTCGGGTGGTGGCGACGGCGACTTCGACCACCCCGACGAGCAGCACAGTGACCGCGATCAGGATCACCGACCGGTTGATCTCTTCGGCGTGCCCGAGTGCGGCCGACTGTGCGCGGATCCCCGATGACATGCCGAACACCAGCACCACCAGGAAAGCTCCGGTGGCAGTGGTCACCACCGGCAGCACCATCTCGCGGATCCGCCGCCGGGCGGACAGCCAACCGTAGGCCAGCCCCTTGCTGTTCACCTTGCCCCCAGGAGGTCGACCGGACGTTGCTGTAGGAGCCGGTGCACGGGCACCAGGGCGCCGACGATGGCCATCGCCGGCAGGAACGCAGCCACCATTCCGGCCGCCTGCGCCCATGCGGTCAGTGTGGCGATCTCCGGAATAACCAGTGCCACAGCGATTCCCGCTCCGATCACACCGACCGTGTAGGCCGCCACGAAGACGATCGCCGACTCGACCAGGAAGAAGTACAGCACCTCGTCGGCCAGTCCGATGCTGCTCATGATCCCGAATTCGCGTTTACGTTCGGCGACTGCGGCCAGGAAGGACGAGACCGCGATGACGAAACCCAGAGCGAGCCCGATGGTGGAGATCAGGCCCAAAGTCGAACTGGTTACCTGCCCCGAGAACATCGCCGAGAACTTCTGCTCGAAGCTCAGCGGACCCGACCCGCCCACCGTGTCGTAGACCAGGCCATCACCACCGGGTTCCGGCTGCACCGACGGGTCGGCCGTGAACGGAAGCCCGACCACGGCTCCGAAGGTCTGCGCCAGGTCGTGGCGGTGCTCTTCGCCCGGCGGCGCGTTGATCGTCCACCAGCCGTTGTCGCCGACCAGCAACCGCGCCAACGCGGGCGCCACGGTCATCGACTCCCCCGCCCCCGAGACCGTCGCGGTGAGCGGCAGCGCCCCCACTTCGATCACCTCTCCGGGTGCGACCCCCAATCGGTCGGCCAGACCGGAGCCCAAAACTGCTTGGTCAGAAGGCACTTCGTCACTGCCACGTAGCGAGACCGCAGCACCGTCGATCACCGTCACACCGGAGATCGTCATCCGTCCGTGCCAGCCGTCGGGCAGGTCGAACGCCGGAGGCGGTCCGTCCGCGACCAGGGCGCGGGTCTCGGTGTCATAGTGCACCCCGGCCGCCGGCACCGCCCACAACTGGGCATCACCAAGTACGTCGACGACCGAATCGGCCCCGGTGATCGCAAAGCTCGCCGAGATGGTGCGCACCACGGTGACGCAGGCAATGGCCAGCGCGATCCCGAGCACCGACAACACAAACCGTTCGGGCCGGCGACGAATGTTGGCCAGCGCGAATCGAATCAGACACCCGAAGGTGCCTCCGGTCCGGACCACAGTGGTCGCGATCTCCGGCGATCGACGGGCTGTGGATGCTTGAGACGAAGGTATCGAAGCTACGGTCTCCACAGTGGGGAATGCTGCGAGCCGCGTGTTTCACCCGAAGTAGATCGGGGTGTCGCGCGAGTTAACACCCGCTGGTCGGCGTTACGTCATGATGTCGCCGGCACAACGGATTTCGTCGCCGCCCATGGAAGACGGCTTCAAAACCGACCTATTTCACCGCTTTTCGCGCGCGTTTGCGTGGGGCGGCGGGCGCCGGATCCTGGATACGCGGCCAGGGCCTCGCCTCCTCCAGCTCGTACGCCAGCTCCAGCAGCAGCGCTTCGCGGCCACGGGTCGCCGACAGCATCATGCCCACCGGAAGGCCGGTTTTCGTCTGGGCCAGCGGCAGCGAGATGGCCGGGTCCCCGGTGGCGTTCTGCAGCGGTGTGAATGCCACCCAACCCAGCAGCCGGTCGATGATCTGCTGGTAGTCCGCAGTCGGGTCAAGCCAGCCGATCTCCAGGGTGGGCTCGGCCAGGGTGGGCATGAGCACCGCGTCATAGCTGTTGGACAGCCGCTCGGTGATGCGCCGCGACCTGGCCAGGCGGGCGATCGCCGCCGGGACCCGATACAGGTTGCGCGCTGCGTGTCGTCCCAGGCCCAACGTGAGATTGTCGAGCTTGTCGCGGTCGAAGCTCGGGCCGAAGGATCGCTTCCCGCCGCGTACCAACGCGTACGCCAGGAACGACCAGTACAGCAGGAAATCATCCTTGAACCGGGGCTGGACCGGATTGCCGATCACAGTGATCTGGTGGCCGAGTTCCTCGAGTAGCGCAGCGGTCTTGTGGGTCAGCTCGGTCATCTCCGGGCCGGCATCGTGCACGACGGACTGCGTGCACACCGCGATGCGCAGACGCTGTTTGCCCGGGCGGCTGACATCGCCGATCGGTGGCAGTTTGGGGTTGCGATAGACGCGTTCCATCTCCCGGTACAGCGCTGCGGTGTCACGCACCGACCGGGTGAGCACCCCGTCGGCGACGATCCGTAACGGCATCATCCGCAGATCGTGATCCTGCGGCAGCCGGCCCCGGGTCGGTTTGAGGCCGACGAGCCCGTTGCAGGCCGCCGGGATCCGGATCGATCCGCCGCCGTCGTTGGCGTGCGCGATCGGTACGACACCGGCGGCGACGAAGGCACCCGAACCCGACGAGGACGCGCCCGCGGTGTAGAGCGGGTTCCACGGATTGCGGACCGGGCCGAGCCGGGGGTGCTCGCACGCCGCGCTGAAACCGAATTCCGAGAGCCGGGTCTTTCCCAGCGGCACGAGGCCGGTGGCGAGGTAGGCGCGGGCGAAGTCGCCGTGCGACGTCTCGGCGCGGGGTTCCCACGCATCGGTGCCGCGCATCGTCGGCATGCCCTCGACCGCGGAGTTGTCCTTGACGAAGGTCGGGACACCGTCGAAGTAACCGCCGTAGGGGCTGGGGGCGGCGCCGCGGGCGTGGGCCCGGTCGAAGGCCTCGAATGCCAGCCCGTTGAGGGTGGGATTGACCGCCTCGACGCGCGCCACCGCGGCCTCGATCAGGTCCGCCGCCGATACCCGGCCGGCTCGCAGTTCTTCCACCAGGCCGACGGCGTCGTGTTCACCGAGGGCGTCGTCGCCGAAGGCGAAGATTCGACTCATGACCAGACGGTACCAACTGGTACCGATCGGTCGGCGGCCTCACCGCCCAACCGCCGCTTACTGCGTCCTGGCCACGCTCTGCAGCACAGCCAGATGCTCGTCGACGGTCCGCAGACCGGCTCCCATGGTGTTCACGGTGACGTGGGTGGCCCCGGCGTCGGCCCACGCGGCGATGTCGGCCACCACCTTGTCCGGATCACCGGTCCAGGTCACCCGACCCTCCATGCCGATCCCGGCCGGATCCCGCCCGGCGGAGACGGCCGCACGCTCAACCCTGGCCCGAGCGTCATCGAGTTCCAATCCCGGCGCGACCATCGGGAACCAACCGTCGCCGAGTCGCCCGGCCCGCTCCAGGGCGCGCGCGGAGGCCGCGCCGAACCACACCGGGATCGGACGCTGCACCGGCAGGGGCGCCAGGCCCGCACCGGTCACCCGGTGGTGGCGACCCTCGAAGGTCACCGACGATTCGGTCCACAGCCGACGCATCAGCTCGACCTGCTCCTCGGACCGCTTGCCGCGGTTTCCGAAATCCTCGCCGAGCGCCTCGTACTCGACCGCGTTCCAGCCCAGCCCGACGCCCAGGCGCATCCGCCCACCGCTGAGCAGGTCGACCTCGGCGGCCTGCTTGGCCACCAGAACGGCCTGGCGCTGCGGCAGGATGATCACCCCGGTGACCAGTTCCAACGAGGTGACCGCGGCCAGGTAGCCGAACATCACCATCGGCTCGTGAAAGGTGGTGTAGAGGTCATATGGCCCCGACCAGTCCCGGTGAACAGCCGGATCGGCGCCGACCACGTGGTCGTAGGCCAGGATGTGGGTGAAGCCCAGCTCTTCGACACGCTGGCCGTATGCGCGCACCGCTCCCGGATCTCCGCCGAGCTCCGTCTGCGGAAACACCACACCTACGCGCATGTCACCTCCAACACCATTCCCCAACCCATTCGTACCTGCCACACTCCCACATCGGCAAAGCCCGTTGCCCCGCCGTGAGCAACTACCCGGCACCGACCGGGTTACGAATGAACAAAACCCCGCGCTTTCCGGGATCGCCGGAATGAGCGCGGGGTTTTGCGGCGGGCGGCGACGGCCGAGCCGTCAATCGGGTGTGATGTGCCGCCCGAGTCTTCTCGGTGTTAGGCCTGACCGACCTCGAACCGCACGAAGCGGGTCACGGTGACACCGGCCTCGTCGAGCAGTGCCTTGACGGTCTTCTTGTTGTCGGACACCGACGGCTGGTCCAGCAGCACGACGTCCTTGTAGTAGCCCGTGACGCGACCTTCGATGATCTTGGGCAGCGCCTGCTCGGGCTTGCCCTCTTCCTTCGCGGTCTCCTCGGCGATGCGCCGCTCGTTGGCGACGATGTCGGCGGGGACGTCCTCACGGGTGAGGTACTTGGCCTTGAGCGCGGCGATCTGCAGGGCGACCGCGTGGGCGGCCTCCTTGCCCTTCTCCGCGTCACCGGCGGTGTACTCGACCAGGACACCGACGGCCGGCGGCAGGTCCGCGGCACGCTTGTGCAGGTAGGTCTCGACCGTGCCGTCGAAGTAGGCGACCCGACGCAGTTCGAGCTTCTCGCCGATCTTGGCGGACAGGTCGGCGATGGCCTGCTCGACGGTGGTGGGAGCCGACACTTCGCCAATCTGTGAAGCCTTGAGGGCGTCCACGTCGGCGGCCTTCGCCGCGGCGGCGGCCGCCACGACCTGGTTGGCGAGCTCCTGGAATTCGGCGTTCTTGGCGACGAAGTCGGTCTCGGAGTTCAGCTCGATCAGCGCGCCGTCCTTGGCCGCGACCAGACCCTCGGCGGTGGCACGCTCAGCGCGCTTGCCGACGTCCTTGGCACCCTTGATACGGAGCAACTCGACGGCCTTGTCGAAATCGCCGTCCGATTCGGCCAGCGCGTTCTTGCAGTCCATCATGCCGGAGCCGGTCAGCTCCCGAAGGCGCTTGACGTCGGCGGCGGTGTAGTTAGCCATGTAAGACTTCTCCTGGAATTACGAAGCGTCAGTGGATGTTTCGGGTGCAGCAGCGGCTTCGCCTTCGGCGGTACCAGCGGTCGCACCGGCGAGCAGCTCCTGCTCCCACTCGGCGAGCGGCTCAGCGGCACCCTCGGTGTCCTGCTTCTCTCCGGCACCCTGGCCGGCGCGGGCCTGCAGGCCCTCGGCAACCGCGGAAGCGACAACCTTGGTCAGCAGGGCTGCCGAACGGATGGCGTCGTCGTTGCCCGGGATCGGGTAGTTGACCTGATCGGGGTCGCAGTTGGTGTCCAGGATCGCGATGACCGGGATGCCGAGCTTGATGGCCTCGTTGACCGCCAGGTGCTCCTTGTTGGTGTCGACGACCCAGATCGCCGAGGGCACCTTCTGCATGTCCCGGATACCGCCGAGGCTGCGCTCAAGCTTGTTCTTCTCACGCGTGAGCATGAGGATTTCCTTCTTGGTGCGACCCTCGAAGCCACCGGTCTGCTCCATGGCCTCGAGTTCCTTGAGGCGCTGCAGGCGCTTGTGCACCGTGGAGAAGTTGGTGAGCATGCCGCCCAGCCAGCGCTGGTTCACGTAGGGCATGCCGACGCGGGTGGCCTCTTCGGCGATGGACTCCTGCGCCTGCTTCTTGGTGCCGACGAACAGGATGGAGCCGCCGTGGGCCACCGTCTCCTTGACGAACTCGTAGGCCTTGTCGATGTAGGTCAGCGTCTGCTGCAGATCGATGATGTAGATGCCATTGCGGTCGGTGAAGATGAACCGCTTCATCTTGGGGTTCCAGCGTCGGGTCTGATGCCCGAAGTGAGCGCCGCTGTCCAGCAGCTGCTTCATGGTCACAACAGCCATGAGCTCATTCCTTTATGTGTCGGTTGACGCCCGGCGTCGGGTGATGCCAGGCCCTGGTGCCTGCCGGGCGCCGAACCCGATCCGGGAAATCCCAGGTCAGGACCGTCGGCATCCGTGTACGACCCCATCGAGGCGATCGATATGCGCAGACACGCGAAGTCAGCCCGCAAGCGAGCTGCGGGTAGAAGTTTACACGCTGGGCAGGGGTGCTTTTACCACGCGGCAAACGCGGGCCCGTCCATCCACAGCGCCCGACTTTGGGGCTTCCGGACCGCCCGGGGTTGACGCTGAACTGGGGTGGTGAGGTTTGCCGTGACGGCGCTGCTGCTCAGTATGACGTGGATCTGGCCGACGGCCGCCCATGCCGAGGGCTCCCGACTGCAGTGGCCGGTGTCCCCCCGACCGGCGGTGACCAGGGGTTTCGACGCGCCCTCCCCCAACTGGAACCGCGGTCATCGCGGTGTCGACCTGGCGGCCGCGCCGGATCAGCCGGTCTATGCCGCAGGTCCGGGGACCGTGGTGTTCGCCGGTGTGCTGGCCGGGCGGCCGGTGGTCTCGCTCGCCCATCCGGGTGGGTTGCGCACCAGCTACGAACCGGTACAGGCCGCGGTACGGCCAGGACAGAGCGTTGGGGTCGGGCAGTTGCTCGGCACCCTCGTCGAAGGTCATCCCGGTTGTGCGGCGACCGCCTGTCTGCACTGGGGAGCGATGTGGGGTGCGGCCGCCCGCGCGGATTACGTCGACCCGCTCGGGCTGCTGGCCGAGACCCCGATCCGGCTCAAGCCGCTGAGCGGCTAACCGACGTACCGCGCGGGACCACCGACCAGACACTTTGCGCAGGCTCACATGTCATGAGTTCGGCCTAGGGTCGGAATATGGCCGTCGCGTCGCAGTCCCACCGCACCCGTCGCTCGCGCTTCGGCCTGCACACGGCGCTACCCCGCGGTACGGAATTCGCCGAATTCGCCGTCACCGTCGAACAATCCGGGTTCGACGTCATGACGATCCCCGACCACCTGGCACCGACGCTGGCACCGTTCAGCGGGGCGGCCACCGCCTGTGCCGTCACCTCGCGTCTGCGGACCGGGACACTCGTGCTCAACAACGATCTACGTCATCCGGTCGACACCGCACGGGAAACCGTGAGCGTGGCAGCGCTGTCGGGTGGACGGTTCGAACTGGGCTTGGGCGCGGGCCATATGAAGGCCGAATACGACGCGGCCGGACTGAAATTCGACACCGGCGCCACCAGGGTGGACCGCCTGATCGAATCGGTCGACGTGATCCGCCCGCTCCTTGCCGGTGAGCCCGTGGACGTGGACGGCGCCCATTACTGCGTGCGGGCGGATGCCGCCTCGCTGGTCGCACCGCCGGGCGTCGAGGTGCCGCTGCTCATCGGCGGCAACGGCACGCGCGTGTTGCAACTCGCCGGCCGGGCCGCCGACATCGCCGGCCTGGCGGGTTTCAGCCACAACCACGACGCCACGGAGGTCCGGCTGACTCACTTCGACGCGAAGGGCCTGCTGGACCGGATCGCTGTGGTGCGCGATGCCGCCGGCGACCGGTTCGAAGCCATCGAGCTCAACGGGTTGCTGCAGTTCGTGGTCCACACCGACGACCCCGCCGCCGCGGCAGCCGAGGTGGCCGGGCCATTGGGCACCTCGGCGGAACTGCTGCTGGAATCGCCGTTTGCATTGTTCGGCAGCTACGAGCAGATGGCCGAGTCTCTGGCCGAGCGGCAGCGTCGGTTCGGGATCAGCTACTGGACGGCGATCGATGCCTGGATCGGCCGCGAGTCGGCGCTCCCGCACCTGGCCGAAGTCATCAAACTGCTGCGCTAACGGCCGGCGAGTCTGCCCAGAAACCCGGTCATTGCCTCGAGCACAGCGTCCGGACGGTCCCGCTGCACCCAATGTCCGGCTCCTGCAATGATTTTGAGCTCAGCATCAGGGATCAGCTCCGCGGCCGCCCGGGCCCGCGCAACCGGCACGCCCGGATCACGGTCACCGTGGACGATCAGCGCCGGCCGGCGAAACGACGTCAACCGTCCGCTGTAGTCCGTGCGCAGCCGGTGCCACCGGACCTGATCGCGCTGCCACTGCTCGAACGCCGAGAATCCCCCCGGTTGGCCCGCGGCCGCCATGACCTCGTCCATCAACGCGTCGGTGACCTGCGCGGGGTCGGTGATCAGGGCCTGCATGCTGCGCACCATCGCTCGGCGGTTGGTGCCCACCCACCGGGTCACCGCGCCGAGCAGACCGGTACGCAACGTCACCCAGGTGACCAGTTGCCGCACCCCTGACATCGGACCGTCCGAGAGGCGCGGCATCAGGCCGTAACTGCCCAGCAGCATCGCGCCCGTCACCCGCTGCGGCCGGTCCAGGACATGGCCGATGGTCATGCCCCCACCGAGTGACAGCCCGCCGATCGCATAACGCTGCAGGTCGAGTCCGTCGACGAACTCCCCCACATAGCCGACCAACCGGTCCTGTGTCACGGGCAACCGCGCCGGCGGACTGCAGCCATAGCCGGGATGGTCGGGCGCGATCACGCGGTAGCCCGCCTCGGCCAACCGCGGGCCGATACCGCCCCAGGACAACGATGCGCTGTCCACGCCGCCGCCGTGCAGCAACACGACGGCCGGCGCCGTGGGGTCGGTGGCCCAGCTGAGATAGGACACCGGCCCGCAGGGCAGATCGACGGTGGTTCGGGTCGGCTCGACAGTCAACTCCGGCACGATCTCCTCTTCAGGCTCGTGGATGCGCCTGGTCGTGCACCGCGCGCAACCGTTCCACTGTGACGTGGGTGTAGAGCTGGGTGGTGGCCAGTGAACTGTGTCCCAGCAACTCCTGTACGACGCGCAGGTCGGCACCGCCCTCCAGCAGGTGGGTGGCCGCGCTGTGGCGTAGTCCGTGGGGGCCGATGGCGGGGGCGCCGTCGACGGCGGAGACGGTCTGGTGCACCACGGTTCGGGCCTGACGGGGGTCGAGGCGCTTGCCGCGGGCCCCGAGCAGGAGCGCGGGGCCGGAATCGGCAGTGACCAGTTCGGGCCGCCCGTCGGTGAGCCAGGAAGTCAACGCGACCAGTGCCGGTTCACCGAAAGGGACCGTGCGTTGCTTGTTGCCCTTACCCAACACCCGCAGCACCCGGCGCGGGGTGTCGATGTCATCGATGTCCAGGCCACACAGTTCGCTGACCCGAATACCGGTGGCGTACAGCAGCTCGACGATCAACCTGTCCCGCAGTGCGAGCGGGTCACCTTCCTGCACAGCTGAATTCATCGCTTCCATGGCGTTCACTGCCTGGTCGCGGCGCAGCACCGCAGGCAAGGTGCGGTGGGCCTTCGGCACCTGCAACCGCGCGGCGGGGTCATTCGGCAGCAGTCCCCGCCGCGTCGCCCAGGTGGAGAAGGTCTTGACCGAGGAGGTTCGGCGCGCCAGCGTGGTCCGCGCCGTCCCGGCTGCGGCCTGGGCGGCCAACCAGGAGCGCAACCTCGGCAGGGTCAGAGTCTCCAGTCCGCCGCCGGTGAAATCGAACAGCGCAGTCAGGTCACCCCGGTACGCGCGGCGGGTGTGCGCAGACCGGCCACGTTCCAGCTCGAGATACTGGTCGAACTCGTCCAGTATCGCGTCGGTCCCGGTGCTCACTCCACCACCGTGTCAGACCGTTCCGACCGTCGCAGGCAACCGCCTGCGCGTGTCGCGGCGTTCGGTTGGTTGCTGCGAGCGGGTCAGTCCACCCGTTGCAGGGCGTCGGGTGTGAGATCGGCCAGCGTCGGATACCCGTCGACGCCCATGATCAGGTCGGCCTCGGCGAGCAGCGACCGCAGCACGTGCACGATACCGTCAGTGCCGCCCAAGGCCAGCCCGTAGGCATACGGACGGCCCACACCGACCGCGGTGGCACCCAGCGCAAGCGCCTTGACGATGTCGGCGCCGTTGCGGATTCCCGAGTCGAACAGCACCGGCAGCCCGTCGGCGGCCTCGACCACACCAGGCAGGCAGTCGATCGCCGGCAGGCCACCATTGGCTTGGCGCCCACCATGATTCGAACAATAAATACCGTCGACACCACCGTCCTTGGCCCGCCGGACGTCGTCAGGGTGACAGATACCCTTCAGGATCAGCGGCAACGTGGTCAGCGACCGCAGCCACGGCAGATCATCCCAGGTCAGCGGATTGCCGAACAGGCTCACCCAGCGCAGGACCGTCGCCTGGGGGTTCTGCTCGGGCGGCTGCTGCAGGCCGGCACGGAACACCGGGTCACTGGTGTAGTTGGCCAGACACTTGCCGCGCAACTGCGGAAAGTTCGAGGTGGACAGGTCGCGCGGGCGCCAACCCGGCACCCAGGTATCGAGCGTGACGACGATGCCCTTGTACCCGGCCTTCTCAGCGCGCTGCACCAAACTGGCGGCCAGGTCCTTGTCGGTCGGTGTGTACAGCTGGAAAAAGCCTGGGGTGTCACCGAACTCGGCGGCGACGTCTTCAAGCGGATCCTCGGTCAGGGTGGACACCATCAGCGGCACCCCGGTCCGCGCCGCGGCGCGGGCACCGGCCAGATCCCCGTGCCCGTCCTGCCCACAGATACCCAGCACCCCGATCGGCGCCATGAACAACGGCGAGGGCAGCTTCAACCCGAACACCTCGACGGACAGATCACGCTCCCGGTGCGCGTTCAACATCCGGGGCATCAACCCCCACCGGTCGAAGGCGCTGCGGTTGACCTGCTGGGTGCGCTCGTCACCGGCACCACCGGCCACATACGACCAGATCGAGGCCGGCATCGCCGCCTGTGCCTTGGCCTCAAGTCCCGCATAGTCCATCGGCATGCTCGGCAGCACGCCGGACAACCCCTGCAGATAGATCTCGAGTTGGTAATCGCCGAATGCCATGACGGCTAGCTTGCCATCTGGCGTCAGCCCGCGGTGTCGGCCTCCGCTTTTGCCAGCTCGGCCTTCCACTGCCGGAACGTCTCCTCGGTGCGTCCACGACGCCAGTACCCCGAGATCGAGGCGGCCCACTTCGCCGGGACACCGCGCTCCTTGCGGATGTACGGGCGCAGGTTGTGCATGACGGCCTGGGCCTCGCCGTGGATGAACACCTGGACCTGCCCCGGCAGCCAGGCCGCCTCTTTGACCGCGGCAATCAGTGGTGCATTGTCTCCGGCGTGGTCGTCGCCGACCAGGTCGGCGCGCCCGCCCCGGTGGATCCAGGTGACCTCGACACCATCGGGAGCGGAGAGCTCAATTTCATCCCCCGGGCCGGCCACCTCGAGGAAGACCTTGCCGATCGCGTTGTCGGGCAAGGCTTCCAGTGCTGCGCTGATGGCGGGAACCGCGGCTTCGTCACCAGCCAGCAGATGCCAATCAGCAGCCGGGTCGGGGGCGTAGGCCCCGCTCGGCCCCATCAGGTAGGCGGGCTGACCGGGTTGGACCGCCGCGGCCCAGGGGGCGGCCACGCCCTGCTCGCCGTGCACGACGAAGTCGATGGTGATCTCGCCGCGTTCGGTGTCGATGCTGCGCACGGTGTAGGTGCGCACCGTCGGTCGCTGTTCGGCGGGCAATTCCTGAAAGCTGTCCAGCGTCAAGGGTTTCGGCAGCGCCGCTACATCGACACTTTCGGGAACGATGGCGATCTTGACGTAGGCATCGCTGAACTCGTTGGGCGAGAACGTGTCGAAGCCGTTGGCGCCATTGCCGCCCAGTACCAGCCTGACCATGTGATCGGTCAGTTGCTCGCGGCGCACCACTTCAAACGTGTGCACGGGACGTCCTGCCATACCGCCTCCAAAACTCGCTCGGCCGATCTCTTTATTAGCCGACCTCATCGACTATACGGAGACAGGCCCCGTGCATGGGGTCTACCGGCGCCGGCGCAACCGCCAGCACCCGTTCTCGCTGACGACCATCCCCGCGAGCTCCAATGTCGTCAACGGCCCCAGTATCTGAAGCGGTGGAAGGGCGGCGAGCATCGCGAGCTCGTCCACGGTGTGGGCGCCGCGCGACGGCAGCGCGTCGTAAACCTGTTTCTCAATCGGCGAGAACTTGTCGAGCGGGGCCACCGGATGCGGTTCCTCCGACGCGAGTTCGCCTATGCGGCCGACGAGTTCGACGATCTCCTCGGCGCGCCCGACCAGGTTGGCACCGCTTCGAAGCAGCGCATGACAGCCCGCCGATGCTGCCGAGGTCACCGGCCCTGGCACCGCGCACACCGACCGGCCCAGCAACTTGGCCCACCCGGCTGTATTGGCCGCACCGCTGCGCAATCCGGCCTCGACGACCACCGTCGCACCCGAGAGGGCCGCGACCAACCGGTTGCGGGTCAGAAACCGCAGCCGGCCCGGCGCGACACCCGGCGGATACTCGCTGACCAACAGACATTCCTGGCGGATCCGGTGAAACAGTGCGCTGTGCCCGGAAGGGTACGGATTGTCGATGCCACCGGCCACGATCGCGACGGTCATGCCCTCACAAGCCAGGGCGGCGCGGTGTGCTGCTCCGTCGATGCCATAGGCACCGCCGGACACCACCGTCACCTCGCGCTCAACCAACCCAGCGGCCAAGTCAGCGGTCACGTGCTCGCCGTACGCTGTGGCCGCGCGGGTCCCGACGATCGCCGCGGCGCGCTCAGTCACCTCATCGAGCCGCACCGGCCCGCTCGCCCACAACACCAACGGCGGATGCGCGTTGGCACGCTTGCGATCCTTTTTCACGCCCAAGGCACGGAATCGCAGCAGCGGCCACTCGTCGTCACCGGGGGTGATCAACCGCCCACCCATTCGGTCGAGGACATCCAGATCCTTTGCTGAACAATCTAATTCCCGACGGGCCACGACCCGGCTCAACAATTCCGGCCCGACGTCACCGGATTTGACCCGGCCGGCCGCCTCGACCGGACCCACCTGCGCGACGAAGGCCGCCAGTTCTGCGCACGGCGGCTCGACGACCCGTGACAGATAGGCCCAGGCACGCCGGACCTCGTCGGTCATGACACACCCCCGGCCCGTCGAAAGCCCAACGCCGTGGCCACGTCCTCGCGGGCCGGCATGGTCCGGCCGGCGAGATCGGCCAACGTCCAGGCGACCCTCAAGCTCCTGTCGGCGCCGCGCATGCTGATCAACCCGAGGTCCAGTGCGGACCGCAAGGGCTCCATGGCAGCTCTGGGCAGTCGGAATTCTCGCCGCAGCAGCGAACCGCCGACCTCGGCATTGGTGCCGATCCCGTACGGTTTCCACCGTTCTTCGGCGGCGAGGCGGGCTGCCGCGACACGGGCGCGCACCACGTCAGTCGACTCGCCGGCCTGCGGGGTGAATGCCCCGAGGCTGACGGGATGTAGCTCCACCTGCAAGTCGACGCGGTCCACCAATGGCCCGGACAGCTTGCCGCGATACCGCAGCCTGGCCTGGGCCGAACAGACACAGTCCTGTGATTTGGGCGGTGCGCACGGGCACGGGTTGGCCGCCAGAACAAGTTGGAATCGGGCCGGATAGCATGCCACCCCGTCCCGGCGGGCCAGCCGGATCTCACCGTCTTCGAGTGGAGTTCGCAGGGCTTCGAGGGCACTTGAGCCCATCTCGGGGAACTCATCGAGAAACAACACGCCGCGGTGTGCCCGGCTGACCGCGCCGGGGCGAGCGAACCCGCTTCCGCCTCCGACGAGAGCCGCCACGGTCGAGGTGTGGTGGGGAGCCACGAACGGCGGTCGCGTGATCAGCGGTGTATCCCCTGCCAGCAACCCCGCCACGGAGTGAATCGCGGTCACCTCCAGCGACTCTCCCGGCGACAACGGTGGCAACAAGCCCGGAAGGCGCTGCGCCAACATCGTTTTGCCGATACCGGGAGGGCCGGTGAGCATCAGATGATGAGCACCGGCGGCTGCCACCTCCAGGGCGTAGCGCGCCTGGGCCTGACCGACCACATCGGCAAGATCAGCAGTGGGCTCGGGAGCGCACCCCGGCGTCGCCACCCGCGCCACCAGATCCCCCTTTCCGTCGAGCCAGGCCTGCAGCTGACGCAACGTGCGCACCCCCCACACCTCGATTCCGTCGACCAGACTCGCCTCGGCCAGGTTGTCGACGGGCACCACCACCACAGGCCAGCCCTCCTGCTTGGCCGCCAACACCGCCGGCAGGACGCCGTGCACCGGACGGATGCGGCCGTCGAGGGCGAGTTCACCGAGCAGCACCGACTTCTCCAGGCGGGCCCAGGCCGTCTTGGTGTGCGCCGAGAGGACTGCAGCCGCCAGCGCCACGTCGTAGACCGAACCGACCTTGCGCAGGGTCGCCGGTGAGAGCGCCAACGTCAGGCGCGACATCGGCCATTCGTTGCCGCAGTTGGTGATCGCCGCGCGCACCCGGTCCCGCGACTCCTGCAGCGCGGTGTCGGGCAAGCCCACCAGATGCACGCCCGGCAGCCCCGAGGTGATGTCTGCCTCGATCTCCACGATGACGCCGTCGACCGCACGCACGGCCACCGAATATGCTCTGCCCAAACCCATTTCAACCCACCCCCTTGAGGTGTGTCAGCTCGGGTTCTCGGCGGCGGCCGAGGCGCACGCCGATCACGTCGATGCGCAGTGCGGCGAAGCGAACCTCCTGCTCGGCCAGCCACAGCGCCGCCAGTCGGCGGATCCGGCGCACCTTCTGTGCCGTGACCGCCTCGGCCAGGCCGCCGAAGCCGTCGCCGGTGCGGGTCTTCACCTCGACGAAGACCGCCGTGTTGGTGGCGACGTCCACGGCGATCACGTCCAGCTCGCCGTAGCGGCATCGCCAGTTGCGGGTCAGGGTGCGCATGCCCTGTGCCGTCAGATACTCGACGGCCAGCTGTTCACCCAGTGCGCCGATCTCGGCCCGTGTCAGAGAACTCATGCCCACACCGTGCGGACACGGTCCGACAGCATCTGCTCAATCCGGCCGAGTTATCCCCAGCGTCGAGTTCATCCACAGGTCTCGCCCGCCCCGGTAGTGTCCTTAGGTGATGCTCAGCTAACGCCGAAAGGATTCACTTGATGCTCACACGCTGGAGCCGCCGGGTTGCTGTTGTCCTGTCTGCCGTCGCGGTCGCCACCGGCATGGTCGCGTGCTCCAGTTCGGGGTCTGACGAGCTGCTGATCTACAACGCCCAGCACGAGTCGCTGACCAAAGAGTGGATCGACGCCTTCACCAAGGAGACCGGCATCAAGGTCACCTATCGCCAGGGCGGTGACACCGAGCTCGGCAACCAACTGGTGGCCGAGGGCGACGCCTCACCGGCCGACGTCTTCCTTACCGAGAACTCCCCCGCGATGGCCGCTGTCGAGAAGGCGGGGCTGTTCGCCGATGTCGAGCAGCAGACGCTCGACCAGGTCCCGGCCCAGTTCCGCCCGTCGTCGAACAAGTGGACCGGCGTGGCGGCACGCTCGACCGTCTTCGTCTACAACAAAGCCAAGCTGCCCGCGGACCAGCTGCCGCACTCGATCATGGATCTACAGCAGCCACAGTGGAAGGGCCGTTGGGGTGCACCGCCGGCCAAGGCGGACTTCCAGGCAATCGTCGCGGCCATCCTCGAACTGAAGGGTGAGCCGGCCACCGCGCAGTGGCTGGCCGGCCTGAAGACGAATGCCGTTGTGCTCCAGGACAACATCGCCACGCTGCGCGCCGTCAACGACGGCCAGGTCGACGGCGGCATCATCTATCACTACTACTGGTTCCGCGATCAGGCCAAGACCAAGGAAATCAGCGGCAACACCGCGCTGCACTACTTCAAGAACGAAGATCCCGGCGCGTTCGTCAGCCTGTCCGGCGGCGGCGTCCTGAAATCCAGCAAGAAGCAGGAGCAGGCCCAGAAGTTCCTCCGGTTCATCACGGGCAAGGCCGGCCAGGAGGTGCTGCAGAAGGGCACCTCGTTCGAGTATCCGGTCGCCAGTGGGGTCGCTGCCAATCCCGCGCTGCCGCCGCTGGACTCGCTGCAGGCCCCGGCCGTCAACCCGTCCAATCTCGATGCCACCAAGGTCACCGACCTGATGACAAAGGCTGGCTTGTTGTAATTGGTTGCGACAGAGCCGCCTCCGACACCTGCCCAGCAGCCCGCCGCACGTGCCAGGCCGGGACCGGCGTTGAGCACCGCCGTGACGCTGCTGCTGGCCGCCACCTTCATCCCGCTGGCTTACGTCGGCTGGTCGGTGATCACCACCGGCTCGCGTCGGGTGATCGAACTGGTGGTCCGGCCGCGCGTCGGGGAACTCCTGGTCAACACCGTGGGACTGGTGCTGATCACGGTGCCGGTGTGCGTGGCGCTCGGTGTTGGTGCGGCGTGGCTGGTTGAGCGCACCGATCTCCCGGGGCGGACGTGGTGGCGGCCGGTGTTCGTCGCACCGCTGGCCGTGCCCGCGTTCGTCAACAGCTACGCCTGGGTGAGCGTGGTGCCGTCGTTGCACGGATTCTCGGCCGGGGTGCTGATCGCGACGCTGTCGTACTTCCCGTTCGTCTACGTGCCCGCCGCGGCCACCCTGCGCCGCATCGATCCGGCGTTGGAGGAGTCGGCCCGCGCGCTTGGATCCGGATCGTCCGGGGTGTTCTTCCGGGTGGTGCTGCCGCAGCTGCGGCTGGCGATCCTCGGCGGCGCTCTCCTGATCGGTGTGCACCTGCTGGCCGAATACGGCGCGTTCGCGATGATCCGGTTCTCGACCTTCACCACGGCGATCTTCGAACAGTTCCAGGCCACGTTCGACGGCGCCGCCGGCGCCACGCTGGCCGCGGTCCTGGTGCTCCTGTGTCTCCTGCTGCTGGTCACCGAGGCGGCGGCCCGGGGCACTGCCCGCTTCGCGCGGATCGGCTCCGGAGCCCAGCGGACCGCCGCACCGATGCGATTGGGCCGGGCGACGCTACCGGCCCTCGTGGGGCTGCTGGCACTGGGCACACTGGCATTGGGCGTCCCGCTGTGGACGCTGACGCGATGGATGTGGATCGGTGGCGCGCAGGTGTGGGATGCCGCCGAGATCGGCACCTCGCTGGTCCAGACCGCGGCGCTGGCTGCGGTGGCCGCGGCCTTGACCACGGTGCTGGCTTTCCCGTTCGCCTGGGTCGCGGTCCGGTACCGCGGACTACTCGCCCGCTCGATCGAGGGTGCCAATTTCATCACCAGCTCGATGCCCGGCATCGTGACCGCGCTGGCGCTCGTCACCGTCGCCATCCGCTACGCTCCCCCGCTCTATCAGACTGCCGCCCTGGTGATCTGCGCCTACGTTCTGCTGTTCTTGCCGCGCGCCCTGGTCAGCCTGCGCTCGGGTCTCGCGCAGGTGCCGCCGTCGGTGGAGGAGGCCTCACGCTCGTTGGGAGCCTCGCCGACGCGGACCTTCATCCGCATCACCCTGCGGCTGACCGCCCCCGCCGCGGCCGCCGGAGCCTCGCTGGTATTCGTCGCGGTAGCAACGGAATTGACTGCGACACTGTTGCTGGCGCCCACGGGTACCCGCACCCTGGCGATGCGGTTCTGGTCGCTGAGCAGCGAGCTCGACTACGCCGCAGCCGCGCCCTACGCGCTGATGTTGATCGCTCTGTCCATCCCGGTGACCTTGATGTTGTTACGCCAATCGACGAAGGTGGCCGCCCTGTGACCGACGACGTTTTGCAGGTCTCCGGACTCCACAAGTCCTTCAACGGCACCGAGGTGCTGCGCGGTATCGACCTGGCCCTGGCACCGGGAACCATCACCGCCGTCGTCGGGTCCTCCGGCTGTGGCAAGACGACGTTGCTGCGAGTGATCGCCGGCTTCGAATCCCCTGATGCCGGCACAGTGATCATCGGCGGCCGCCAAATGGCCGGCCCTACAACGCTTGTCGCCCCACACCGTCGCGACGTCGGCTACGTGGCACAGGACGGCGCGCTGTTTCCGCACCTGACGGTGGCGCAGAACGTCGCCTACGGATTGCGTGAGCGTGGGGCCGCGGCCCAAGCCAGGGTCATCGAACTGTTGGACACCGTGTCCCTGGACTCCTCCTTCGCGCCGCGCCGTCCGCACCAACTCTCCGGTGGCCAGCAACAGCGGGTGGCCCTGGCCCGGGCACTGGCCCGCCGGCCGGTGCTGATGCTGCTCGACGAGCCGTTCAGCGCGCTGGACACCGGATTGCGCGCGGCCACCCGAAAGTCCGTGGCCCGGGCGTTGTCCGATACCGGGGTCACCACCCTGATCGTGACGCACGACCAGGAAGAGGCGCTGTCGATCTCCGACCAGGTTGCGGTGATGCGCGAGGGCAGATTCACCCAGGTCGGCACCCCACAGGAGGTGTACCGGCACCCCGCCGATCGGTTCACCGCCGAATTCCTCGGGGACTGCATCACCTTGCCGGGCTCCGTCACCTCGGGGGTCGCCGACTGCGTGCTGGGTCCGATACCGGTCCAAGCCGGCGCAGCCGCCGGCCCGTGCACGCTGGTGCTGCGGCCCGAGCAGCTTGTCGCCACCGCGATTTCGGACAGCGAGGGCGATGTCGCGGCAGCCGCGGGCGTGGGGACCGTGGTCGCCACCGAATTTCTCGGTCACGACGTACTGCTCACCATCGATCCAGACGGGGCCGCCGAACCCATCGTCGTACGCCAGCACAGCCTCCATCCGCCCGCCTGTGACACCAAGGTCCGCATCGACGTACGGGGCAGCGGGACGGCGCTGCCTTGAGCAACGTCCTCGAGGCGCTGCGGGCGCACGGCGAGCGGATCGCGGTGGTGACCGAGAACGAAAAGGTCACCTACCGGGAACTGGCCGGCATGGCGTCTGAAACCGCGGCACAGCTGGGACCCGGCCGTCGCCTCGTGCTGCTGGAGAGCCGTAACGACCTGCCCACTCTGGTGTACTACCTCGGCGCACTCGCCGGCGGCCACGTGTCCCTGCCGGTGCCCGCGGGCGGCGACCACGGCACGATCCTGCAGACCTACTCCCCCGATACCGTCGTCGACGCCACGGGTGTCCACCACCAGCGCGCCCACAGCAACCACAGGCTGCACGACGACCTGGCGCTGCTGATGTCGACCTCGGGCAGTACCGGGTCACCGAAGCTGGTGCGGTTGTCCTATACCAACCTGATCAGTAACGCCGCTGCCATTGCCGAGTACCTGACGATCGGCGAAACCGACCGGGCCGCAACCACCTTGCCCATGTCGTACTGTTACGGGCTGTCGGTGGTCAACAGCCACCTGCTACGCGGCGCGGGCCTGATCCTCACCGATCGATCGGTCGTCGACGACGAGTTCTGGGACCTGTTCACCCGCCACCGGGCGACCACCTTCGCAGGTGTGCCGCATACCTTCGAACTGCTCGACCGCATCGGGTTCGACACCATGGACCTTCCCCACCTGCGGTACGTCACGCAGGCCGGTGGACGGATGGCACCCGATCGGGTGCGCCGCTTCGCGACGCTCGGACAACACCGGGGCTGGCAGCTGTTCATCATGTACGGCGCCACCGAGGCCACCGCCCGGATGGCCTACCTGCCACCGGAATTGGCCTTGACCCATCCAGAAGCAATCGGTCGCCCGATCCCCGGAGGCAGCCTGTCCATCCGCACCGACGAGGCCTGGCCGGACGACACGGGTGAGCTGATCTACCGCGGCGCCAATGTGATGCTCGGCTACGCGCACCGGCCCGAGGATCTGGCATCTGGCGCCACCGTAACGGAGTTGTGCACGGGCGACATCGCGCGACGCACTCCCGAGGGCTTGTACGAGATCATCGGCCGCAGCGGCCGATTCGTGAAGCTGTTCGGACTGCGCATCGATCTCGACCGTCTCCAGACCTCCCTCGCCGACCAGGGGGTGACGGCGTTGTGTACCGAAGACGGCGAAACCCTCGCGGTCGCAGCCGTCGACACGGGCGCGACGACCGCCGACGATGTGCAGCAGTTGATCGCCACCCTGGCCGGCGTGCCCGCCGGTGCGGTGCACGCGGCGCTCGTCCCCGAACTACCCCGGTTGCTCTCGGGCAAACCCGATTACCCTGCGGTGCGCACGTTGGCAGCCGCACCACGCGTGACCAACGTCGCGGATCTGAAGGGCCTTTTCGCCGAGGTTCTGCACCTGCCTGCAGAGATGATCGACCGCGATGCCAGCTTCATCGACCTCGGCGGTAACTCGCTGTCCTACGTGGCGATGTCGGTGCGGCTGGAACGCACCCTGGGCCGGCTGCCGAAGGATTGGCACCGGATGGCGCTGCGGGACCTGGAGCGCCGCTGCACGCCCCGCCGGCGCCGATGGGCAACCGTCGAGACCAGCGTCGCCCTACGTGCCGCGGCCATCGTCCTCATCGTCGGCTCGCATGCCGAGTTGTTCGCGCTGTGGGGCGGGGCGCATGTGCTGCTCGGGGTGGCCGGATACAACTTCGGCCGATTCTGCCTGACCCCGGTCCCGCGGTCGACGCGGTTGCGTCACCTGCGCAACACCATCGCCTGGATCGCCGTGCCCGCCATCGTGTGGGTGGCCGTCGCGCTCGTCCTCACCGACGACTACCACGCATCGAATCTGCTGCTGGCCAACAAGTTTCTGGGCCCTCATGACAGCATGACCGCCGGGCGGTTGTGGTTCGTCGAAGTAGTGGTCTGGATCCTGGTGGCACTGACCGCAGTATGCGGACTACCGAGCGCCGACCGGTGGGAGCGACGCCGTCCCTTCGCCTTTGCCGCGGCATTCCTGGCGCTCGGGTTGGTATTGCGTTACGACGTGCCCGGTTTCGGCCTGGGCCGCGAGGCGTGGTTCACCGTGCTGGCGTTCTGGTTCTTCGCCGCCGGTTGGGCCGCGGCCAAGGCCACCGCCGCCTGGCAGCGGGTGATCATCACTGTCGTGTTGGCGGTCGGACTACACGGCTACTTCGGCACCAGCGGCCGAGAAACCCTGGTATTGGCGGGTTTGACGCTACTGATCTGGTTGCCCGCGGTGCGCTGTCCCGCGGTGGTCGCGACCGGCTGCGGACTGCTCGCCGAGGCCTCGCTGTACACGTACCTGACGCACTACCAGGTCTATCCGTTGTTCGGTGACCATCGGGTGCTCGGTGTGGTGGCCGCCCTGGTCGTGGGTATCGCACTCACCTACGTGGTCAACGCGGCCCGAAGGCAGTTCGCGAGCAGACACGTAGGTAACCGAATCGTGTCGAAAGTGGGTACCTACGCTGGGGTCCGCTCCCGCTTGCGGGGGACTGCTCGGCAGGGAAACTCAGTCCGTGAGGCGGTCGGCGACCAGCCCCTCCTGCACCAGGGTGGCGGCGACCGCGCCGTCGGCACGCAGCAGGCTTGACGTGATCAGCCCCCGTCCCCGCTCAGCGGCAGGTGAGCGTGACTCCAGCAGGTTCCACTCCCCGGCCTGCACCGGGCGGTGAAACCAGATCGACGAATCCGTGGTGCCACTGCGGTGACTGCGCGACCGCATGCTGTGCCCGTGCACGGCCAACGCCGGATCAATGCCATACAGGTCGGTGATGTACACCGCGATCAGCATGTGCACCAACGGATCGTCCGGCAGCCCGGTGGTGACCCGCCACCACATGCGGCGCACGAACTCCTCGCCCGAACCGTCGTCGGCGATGCGGATGTCGAACTCGTCGAGCGGCAGGGACGGCGCCGGGCCGGGCGGCCCGGTGCACGGAAGCACCTCGGGGTCGTGTGGCATCGCACCGAGCCCGTGTGCGGGTCCGGCGAGGGCTGTCGCGAACGACACTGTGGCTGTGGTCAGCATGCGGCCATGCTCATAGGATTCGACACGTCGCGCCGAGGCAGTACGCCCGTCGTACACGCGGTGCACGCGCTGCTCGACCGGTTCCCCGGCGTCCCCGCCGCGCAGGAACTGCATGTGCATGTTGGTCGGTGACCGGTCATCGCCCACCGTCCGGCAGGCCGCCGCGAGGCTCTGTGCGGCCAGCAGACCGCCGTAGGCCCGCTTGCCGGCCGGACCGCTGGCCTGCCCGGTGAACACATCGCCGTCGGCGGCCCGCACGTCCAGCAGCTTCAGCAGAGTGCTCATTGCGCGGTACCCGTTGCGACAGTGCCCGATTCGGTCAGCGCCACGATCTCGTCCGCGTCGAGCCCGAGGTGCTCGACCAGCACCGAGGTCGTGTCGTCGCCGAGGGCGGGAGCAGGGACCGCAGGCGGATACATCCCACCGATCGACATCGGCAGTCCCGGTGCCAGGTAGGTGCCGATGCGGGGTTGATCCAGCGGGGCGAACAGCGGGTTGGCCACCACTCGGTCGTCGACGGCGACCTCGGCGAAGCTGCGGTACCGCTCCCACAGCACCGACGTCCCGGAGAGCGCCGCGCTGATCTCGTCGGCGGTGTGCTGGGAGAACCACAAGGTGAACAATCCGGTGAGCGCGTCGCGGTGGATGTAACGCTGCCCCTCGTCAGTGAAGTCGGCACCGAACGCCTCGGCAAGGGCGGCAACGGCTTTGGTGGTGCCGGTGACCTCGGTGAGATCACGGAAGTGCCGTCCGGTGAGCGCGACCAGCATGAAGCCGACGCCGTCGCTGCTGGTGAAGTTCTGGCCATACGTGCCGTAGAGGGTGTTGCCGAGACGCTCACGCCCGGTGCCATTGATCATCACCTCGGTCAGGAATCCGAGATTGCCCGCCGTGGCGAGTGCGACGTTCTCCAAGGGAATGCTGATCCCGGCGCCCTCGCCGGTGGAATCGCGGTGGCGCAGGGCGGCACTGACCGCCAGCGCCACGTACAGCCCGCAGCTGACATCCCAAGCCGGCAGCACATGGTTCACCGGGGTGGACAGTTGGGCAGGGCCGGTGACCATCGGGAAGCCCAGCCCGGCGTTGACGGTGTAATCCACCCCGGTGCCGCCGTCGGCACGGCCGGACACCTCGACATGGATCAGGTCGGGGCGTAGGCGCGCCAACACGTCATACGAATGCCATTGCCGTCCGGCCACATTCGTGATCAGCACGCCCGCTCCGGCGATCAGCCGCTGCACCAGCTGCTGCCCCTCCGGCGAACGCATATCGGCAGCCAACGAACGCTTGCCCTTGTTCAGCCCGGCCCAGTAGATGCTGTCGCCACCGTCGGTCAGCGGCCAGCGGTGATAGTCGGCAGCACCCCCGATGGGATCAACGCGCACCACCTCGGCGCCCAACTGGGCCAGGGTCATGCCGGCCAGCGGCACGGCGACGAAGCTGGAGATCTCGACGATCCGTACCCCGGCCAGCGGGCGGGTCGGGTCCGGCGTTACGGATTCGGCCATGGGAGTCAAGCTATCAAGCCGGTTCGCCCACCAGTTTCACCGCGGCGGCCTCGATGGTGTCCTCGGACAACAGCACCTCCAGTGCGGCATCGCCCAGTGGGATGAAGCTGTCGGCACTGGAGACCCGCTGCACTCGCCCGGTGAAGCCGTGGTCAGCGAGTTCGGCCAGCACGCCTTCCCCCACGCCCCCGGTGCGGCGGGTCTCGTCGACGATGAGCACCCGGCCGGTCGCGTCCGCCTCCCGCAGCATGTCCTCGATCGGCAACGGCGACAGCCAGCGCAGGTCGACCACCCGGGCGGCGATCCCGGCGCGCTCCAGGCGAGCCGCGACCCGCAGGCTCATCCACAGTCCGTTGGCGAACGTCAGGATGGTCAGGTCAGCGCCGTCGCCGTACGTGCGGGCCGTACCGACGCGGACAGGCTGCTGCGGATAGGCCGACAGCCACTGCTCGTCACCGTCGGCATAGAGATCCTTGCTGTGATACAAGGCGATGGGTTCGAGGTAAATACACACCACACCAGTGGTTTTCGCGACGGAGACGCAGGTGTGCAGCATCGCCGCGGCGTCGTCGGGCCGGGCCGGTGAAGCGATCACCACTCCGGGGATGTCGCGGATCGCGGCGACCGAATCGTCGTTGTGGAAGTGACCGCCGAATCCCTTCTGGTACCCGTAGCCCGCGATCCGCACCACCATCGGATTGCGGTACTGACGGTTGGAGAAGAACTGCAGCGTGGCTCCCTCACCGCGGATCTGATCGGCGGCGTTGTGCAGATAGGCCAGGTACTGGATCTCCGGGATCGGCATCAGCCCCGAGACGCCGGCGCCAAGGGCCAGTCCCAGGATGGTCTGTTCGTCGAGCAGGGTGTCGAAGACCCGCGCGGGTCCGGCCGCAGCCTGCAGGCCGCGGGTCACCCCGTAGACCCCGCCCTTGCGGGCGATGTCCTCGCCGAACACGATCGCCTCCGGATGCGCCTGCAGCACCTCCTGCAGCGCCCGGTTGATGGCCAGAGCCAGGGTCAGCGGTGGACCGCCGGGCTCACCCAGCGCGACATCGCAGACCGACCTGGCCTCGTCGAGCGTTTCGCGCAGCGGTTGCATCACCGCCGTGGCGCTGTCCAATTGCGGACAATCACCGATCTCGCGAGCCAGATCCATCACCTCGGCACGTTTGCCCTCGTACCGTTTCAGTACCTGTTCCGGTGTCAGGATGCCATGGGCGACAAGTGTTCTCGCGGTGTTGAGCACCGGGTCACGTTCATAGTCGGCGACGATGTCGGCGGGCCGCCGGTAGGCCTGCTCGTAGTCTGACCCGGCATGTCCCATCAGCCGCACCGTGCGCAGGTGCAGAAATGCCGGTTTGCGCAAGCGCCGCACCCAATCGGCCGCGGCGCGTGCGGTTTCCACCGCATCGACGAGGTCGCACCCGTCGGCGGCGAAGTACTGCAACCCCTCGCGGTCCCCGTAGGCGCGGGCGATCCAGCCGCGCGGCGTCGGCGTGCTGATCCCGATGCCGTTGTCCTCGCACACCAACAGCAGCGGCATCGGCAGGCCTTGATAGGCGGCGTGCAGGGCGGCATTGACGGCTCCGACGGTCGTCGAATGATTGGCCGAGGCGTCACCGAAACTGCACACCGTGACCGCGTCCTCCGGCCAAGGGCAGGCCACACCGAGCTTGCGGGTGCGGGCGATCGAGAAGGCCACCCCGACCGACCGCGGCAGATGTGAGGCGATGGTGGAGGTCTGCGGAATGATGTTCAGGTCGTGGCGGCCGAACACCTTGTGCCGCCCGCCGGAGATCGGCTCAGCGGTGGCCGCCACCAACCCCAGCACCACGTCACGCAGCGGATCGGAGCCGTCGACCTGCGCGGCGCGGGCCAGGTAGAAGCCGCCTGACCGGTAGTGCAACAGCGCCGGATCGGTCGGTCGCAGAGCGGCGGCGACGGCGGCATTGCCCTCGTGCCCGGACGATCCGATGGTGTAGAAGCCCTGCCCCTGCGAACGCAGCCACCGGGCGGCCAGGTCCAGATGCCTGCTGCCCAGCTGAGCGTCGAAGAGCGCCAGGGGATTCGGCACGGTCAGCGCGGGCAGGTCCCCGGGGCCCGCCCCGGTCAGCGCGGATACCGTCGCAGTGAAGTACGAGTCGATGGGCTCGATGGTCATCTCAGATCAGCTCGATCGCCTCGGCGATCGACGGCAGCACCCGGCTGGGCCGGAAGGGATAACGCTCGATGTCCTCGACCGACGTCGACCCGGTGAGCACCAGGATGGTGTCCAGCCCCGCCTCGATCCCGGCCACCACGTCGGTGTCCATCCGGTCCCCCACCATGACAGTGTTTTCCGAGTGCGCCGCGATCCGGTTGAGCGCGCTGCGGAACATCATCGGATTGGGCTTGCCGACGAAGTAGGGGTCGCGTCCGGTGGCCTTGGTGATCATCGCGGCCACCGATCCGGTCGCGGGCAGCGGCCCCTCCGCCGACGGGCCGCTGACGTCAGGGTTGGTGGCGATGAACCGGGCGCCGCCGAGGATCAGCCGGACGGCCTTGGTGATCGCCTCGAACGAGTACGTGCGGGTCTCCCCCAGCACCACGTAGTCCGGCGCGATGTCGGTCAGGGTGTAACCGGCCTCGTGCAGCGCGGTGGTCAACCCGGCCTCGCCGATCACATACGCCGAGCCGCCCGGCAGCTGGTCGGCCAGGAACGCCGCGGTCGCCAGCGCCGACGTCCAGATCGACGTCTCGGGCACGATCAGCCCCGACCGCGCCAGCCGGGCGGCCAGGTCACGCGGCGTGAAGATCGAGTTGTTGGTCAGCACCAGGAATGGCCGTTCCTTGTCGGCCAATGTCTGCAGGAACTCGGCGGCACCCGGGAGCGCATGTTCTTCGCGCACCAGGACGCCGTCCATGTCGGTTAGCCAGCACTGGGCAGGTGAACGCACGAGTCCAGTGTCCCAACTTGTGCCGCGGATCAGGGGCCAACGAGGTTATCCACAGGGTGTGGCGATCGCATGGCCGACGCATTCGCGCGCACTTACGCTGGGGCGATGGCCGCGTTGGAAGACCTCGAAGCTCCTACGTTCGGTCGATGAGCACGTCGCCGAGATCAAAGACCTGATCGTCGGCCTCAACAGCGGGCGATAGCACCGTAGCGGAAACCGAAACTGCACCCAGGGACAGAAATCTCGCGATTCTCGTCCCTGGGTGCAGTCTCAGTGAAGGTCAGTGAAGGACAGCCTGGAGATCAGTTGGCGTGCTGATCAGCAACGTCGAGCGCGGAATCCAGGATCGCCAGACCCTCGCGAGCCTCCTGCTCGGTGACGTTGCACGGCGGCACCACGTGGATGCGGTTGAAGTTGGCGAACGGCAGCAGGCCGTTGGCCTTGCACGCGCCGATCACGGCATTCATCGCCGGGCTGGAGCCACCGTAGGGCGCCAACGGTTCGCGGGTCTGCTGATCCGCCACGAGCTCGACCGCCCAGAACACACCGGCACCGCGGACCTCGCCGACGCTGCGGTGCTTGGCCGCCAACTCGGCCAGTCCGGGCGCCAGCACCTCGGCACCGATCCTGGCGGCGTTTTCGACCATGCCCTCGTCAGCCATCGCGTTGATGGTGGCGACCGCAGCCGCGGTGGCCAGCGGGTGCCCGGAATAGGTCAGCCCACCCGGGTAGGGACGATGCGCGAACGTCTCGTAAATGGCCGGGCTGATCGCGACGCCACCGAGGGGAACGTAACCGGAGTTCACGCCCTTGGCGAAGGTGAGCAGATCGGGCACCACGTCGAAATGCTCGATGGAGAACCACTTTCCGCTACGACCGAAGCCGGCCATCACCTCGTCGGCGATGAACACGATGCCGTAGCGGTCGCAGATCTCCCGCACCCCGGCCATGTATCCCGGCGGCGGGACCATGATGCCCGCGGTGCCCGGGATCGACTCCAGGATGATCGCGGCGATAGTGGTCGGACCCTCCATCTGGATCAGCTTGTCGAGGTACTCCAGAGCGCGCTGGGATTCCTGCTCCTCGGTTTCGGCGTAGAACGACGAGCGGTAGAGGAACGGCCCGTTGAAGTGCAGGGTGCCGGAGTTGCCGCGGTCGTTGGGCCAGCGCCGCGGGTCACCGGTCAGGTTGATCGCGGTGTCGGTGCCACCGTGGTAGGCGCGGTACCGCGACAACACCTTGTAGCGCCCGGTGTGCAGGCGGGCCATGCGGACCGCGTGCTCGACCGCGTCGGCGCCACCGTTGGTGAAGAACACCTTGTTCAGCTCACCGGGGGTGCGCTCGGCGATCAGCCGCGCGGCCTCCGAGCGTGCCGAGTTGGCGTATTGCGGGGCCACTGTGCAGAGCTTGGCGGCCTGCTCGGCAATGGCGGCAACGACTTTCGGGTGCTGGTGACCGATGTTGGTGTTGACCAGTTGGGAGGAGAAGTCCAGCAGCCGGTTGCCGTCGCCGTCCCAGACGTACGAGCCCTGGGCGGCGGTGATGGTCATCGGCGAGATCTCCTCCTGCGCCGACCAGGAGTGGAACACGTGTGCGCGGTCTAGTTCGTAGGCCCGCGCGGCCTCGGCCTTCGCCGCGTCGACGGTCAACCCGTTGGGCAGCGTGGCGGACTCTTGAATCGCAGTCATGAGTTGAATTCTCTCACTTGTTCTCGGGGAAGCCGAGGTTGATGCCACCGTGGCTGGGGTCCAGCCAGCGGGTGGTGATGGCCTTGGTGCGGGTGAAGAAGTGCACGCCTTCGGCGCCGTGCGCATGGCTGTCGCCGAACAGCGACGCCTTCCAACCACCAAAGCTGTAGTAGGACATCGGAACCGGAATCGGCACGTTGATGCCGACCATGCCGACCTCGACCTCGTTCTGGAACCGCCGCGCGGCGCCACCGTCGTTGGTGAAGATCGCGGTGCCGTTGCCGTAGGGGTTGTTGTTGATCAGCTCAAGCGCCTCGTCATAGGTCTCGACGCGCAGCACCGACAGCACCGGGCCGAAGATCTCGTCGGTGTAGACGCTCATCTCCGGGGTGACGTTGTCGAGCAGGGTCGGGCCGAGCCAGAATCCGTCGGCCCCACCATTGGCGATGACCGTGCGACCGTCGACGACGACCTTGGCACCGTCGGCCTCGCCCGCATCGATGTAGGAGGCGACCTTGTCGCGGTGGACCTTGGTGACCAGCGGACCCATGTCCGAATCCTTGGTTCCGTCACCGGTTTTGATGGTGGCGGCACGCTCGGCGATCTTGGCGACCAACTCGTCGGCGATGGGGCCGACGGCAACGGCGGCCGAAATGGCCATGCACCGCTCACCGGCCGAACCGAATCCGGCGTTGATCATGGCATCGGCAGCGAGATCCAGATCGGCGTCGGGCAGGATCACCGCGTGGTTCTTGGCCCCACCCAGTGCCTGCACGCGCTTGCCTGCGGCAGTGGCGGTGGCGTAGACGTACTGCGCGATCGGGGTGGACCCGACGAAGGACACCGCCTTGATCTTGGGGTTGGTCAGCACCTCGTCGACGGCGGTCTTGTCACCCTGCAGGACGTTGAACACGCCTTCGGGCAGTCCGGCCTCGGCCCACAGCTGCGCCATCCACAGCGAGGCGCTCGGGTCTTTCTCCGACGGCTTGAGCACCACGGTGTTGCCCGCGGCGATGGCGATCGGGAAGAACCACATCGGCACCATGGCGGGGAAGTTGAACGGCGAGATGATGCCGACGGGTCCCAGCGGCTGCAGCACGGAGTGCACGTCGACGTTGGTCGAGGCGTTCTCGGTGAACCCACCCTTGAGCAGATTCGGGATGCCGCAAGCGAATTCGACGACCTCAAGGCCGCGGCTGACCTCGCCGAGCGCGTCGGAGAGCACCTTGCCGTGCTCGCTGGTGATGATCGCGGCCAGTTCGTCCTTGCGGGCGTTGAGAAGCTCGCGGAAGGCGAACAGCACCGAGGTGCGCTTGGTCAGCGACGCATCACGCCAGGCCGGGAACGCCGCGGCGGCGGCGTCGATCACCGCACGCGCATCATCCACGCTGGCCAGCGCGACCTCGCCGGTGACCGCACCGGTCGCCGGGTTGGTGACGGGCGCGGTGGCGGTCGAAGTGCCGGCAAATACCTTGCCGTCGCGCCAGTGCTGGATGACATTGCTCATGGATTCCCGAACCTTCCTGTGGCGGTAAGTACTGGTAATCACTCTGGGCCACCGTCAACACCAACGGGACGATCATCTTGTAATCCTGATCAGCCGGTTCATTACACTTTGTAAAATGATCCCGACCGTGCGCGATATCGTCAGCCTCCCCGTGGTGCAGGCCGGCGAGCCGGAGGTACTCAGCTCACAACAGCTGGACCGCCCGGTGCGCTGGGTCCATGTGAGCGACATGCCCGACCTGGCCGGTCTGCTGCAGGGTGGCGAACTGGTACTCACCACCGGTGCGGCGCTGCGTGACGCGCCCCGCGACTACCTGCGACGCATGCACCGGGCTGGAGTGGTCGGCGTGGTCGTCGAACTGGGCACCCGCATCGAATCACTTCCCGACAGCGTCGGGAAGATGGCGCAGACCCTCGGCCTGGCGCTGGTGGTGCTGCACCGACAGACCAAGTTCGTCGAAGTCACCGAGGCGGTGCACCGCCTCATCGTGGCCGACCAGTACGAGGAACTCGAGTTCGCGCACCGCACCCACAAGACCTTCACCGAGCTGAGCATGAAGCGCCCGTCGATGGCCGACATCGTGCGCGCGGCCGCCGAGATGATCGACGAATCGGTGGTACTGGAGGACCTGTCCCGCCAGGTGCTGGCGATCTCACCCCGCAACGAGCCGGCCACCACGGTGCTCGCCGATTGGCAACAGCGATCCCGGGCGATGACGGAACCGTGGGTCACCACGGCCGTCGGCCCACGCGCCGAGGAGTGGGGCCGGCTGATCGTCCCGCACGCCCCGGCCGCACCGGACAAGACGAAGATGGTGCTGGAACGCGCCTCACAGGCGCTCGCCCTGCACCGGATGGCCGAACGGGGCCGGACCGGTCTCGAGCATCAAGCCCAGAGCGGGTTGATCGACGACGTTCTCGGCGGACGAATTGACGACGACCGCGAGGCCGACGCCAGGGCGCTGGCCCTCGGTCTGCGAGCCGGTGCCACCTACCTGCCGGCCACCGTCCGGGTGGGTGCGCCACCGGACCGGCTCGACCCGGTGGGCACCCAACGCCGCAACATCCGCATCCTCGACGCGGTCACTCACAGCGTGAAAGCCCAAGGGCACAGCGCGATCTGCTCGATCCGGCGAGACGGTGAGATCGGCCTGGTGCTGGCGCTGAACCCGCGGCGCGGATCCAGCGCCGAAGTCACCCTGAGCCGGCTGGCCGAGGGCTGGCGCGAGGCCATCGCCCGCGGCGGCGACGCGGACAAGGTTGTCATCGCCGTAGGTGGTGGCGCCGGTGCGTTCGCCGACGCCGTCCACGGGTTGCGCGAAGCCGCCCACGTCGCCGAGGTCGCGGCGTCGATGCCGGACCTGACCCGGCCGTTCGTGCGGGCCTCCGACGTCCGACTGCGCGGACTGATCACGCTGCTACTCGATGATCCGCGCGTTCAGATGTTCGCCGAAACCGAACTCAAGTCCGTCCTGATCCACGACGCCGATCAAGGCAGCGATGATCTGGCCGTGCTCCGCGGTTACCTGGAACTCGCCGGCAACAAGTCCGCACTGGCCAAACGTCTGCACATGAGCCGCCCCGCGCTCTACGGCCGGCTGGCCTCGATCGAACGGAGACTCGGCGTCAACCTCGACGACGGTGAATCGATGACGTCGCTGCACGTGGCGCTGCTGGTGCTGGACGCGCAACGCAGTGCCGCACAGCCGCCGCGCTGAGAGCACCTCGGGACTCATACTTGTTCGATGGCAGATCGCAATGTGTTTGGCGGCCCGCTCGAGGAGTGCGGCACCGACCCGCTGACCGGCTTCTACCGCGACGGATGCTGCTCGACGGGCGACGCGGACGCAGGCCGGCACACCATCTGCGCCGTCGTGACCACCGAGTTCCTGGACCACCAGCGGTCGATCGGCAACGACCTGTCGACGCCGGCACCGCAGTACCGGTTTCCCGGCCTGGTGCCCGGGGACCGCTGGTGCGTCACCGCGGTCAACTGGCTGCGCGCGCACAATGACGGCCAGGCGGCCCCGGTGGTGCTGGCCGCCACCCATGAGCGCACCCTCGACGTGGTGCCGCTCGACGTTCTTCAGCAGTACGCGGTTGATGTGCCCGACGACCTGGGCAGCCTCTGAGGCTCCGTAGGCTCGAGACGTGAGCGTCGCACCCGATACGAGCGTCACCCTGGACAACCGCTTCGCCCGCGCGCTTCCCGAGATGGCCGTCGCGTGGCAAGCCGAGCCGGCTCCCGCACTGCGGTTGCTGATGCTCAACGAGGCGTTGGCGGCCGAACTCGACCTCGACGCCTCGTGGCTGCGCAGCCCCGACGGCCTCGGCCTGTTGTCGGGCACTGCCGTGCCCGACGGAGCCACCCCGGTCGCCCAGGCCTACGCCGGGCACCAGTTCGGCGGGTACGTTCCGCGCCTGGGCGACGGCCGGGCGCTACTGCTGGGTGAATTCGTCGACGCCGACGACCGTCCCCGCGACCTGCATCTCAAGGGGTCCGGACGCACGCCGTTCGCCCGCGGCGGCGACGGCCTGGCGGTCGTCGGGCCCATGTTGCGCGAGTACATCGTCAGCGAAGCGATGCATGCCATGGGCATCCCCACCACCCGTGCCCTCGCCGTGGTGGCCACCGGGCGGGACGTCCGGCGCGAGACGCTGCTGCCCGGGGCTGTGCTGGCGCGGGTCGCCGACAGCCACCTGCGCGTCGGCAGCTTCCAGTACGCGAGCGCACAAGCCCAGACCATGGGCGACATCGCGCTGCTGCGGCGGCTGGCCGACCACGCCATCGCCCGGCACCATCCCGGCGCGGCCGATGCCGAGAACCCGTACCTGGCGCTGTACGAGGGTGTCGTCGCGGCGCAGGCCGAGCTTCTGGCCCATTGGATGCTCGTCGGGTTCGTCCACGGCGTGATGAACACCGACAACATGACCATCTCCGGCGAGACCATCGACTACGGGCCATGTGCCTTCATGGAAATCTTCGACCCGGCAACGGTATTCAGCTCGATCGATCACGGCGGCCGCTACGCCTACGGGAATCAGCCGACCGTGGCCGCGTGGAACCTGGCCCGCTTCGCCGAAACCCTGCTGCCTCTGCTCGCCGAGGTGGGCGACCACGCCGTCGAACTAGCCACCGGTGCACTGCACAAGTTCGGGCCACAGTTCGACTCCGCGTGGTCGGCTGGGATGCGCGCCAAACTCGGACTGCACACCGATGTCGACGACGACGTGGCCCGCACCCTCATCGAGGACCTGCTCGTGCTGTTGCAGCAGAACCGAACTGACTACACGTCGTTCTTTCGCGACCTCGGCCGTACCGCCCGCGGAGAAGCCGCGATCGGCGCCCGATTCGACGAGTGGCTGGCACGGTGGCAAGCCCTCGGCCCTGACACCGCTGCGATGGACCGGGTCAATCCCATCTACATCCCGCGCAATCATCTCGTCGAAGAAGCCTTGACCGCCGGGACGAACGGCGACATGGAACCCGTCGAGCACCTGATGGACGCTCTCGCTGCGCCCTTTGACGAGCGTCCGGGGCTCGAACGGTATGCCGCACCCGCGCCCGACGACTTCGGTACCTACCGCACGTTCTGCGGAACCTGACGACCAGCCGCTACGGTAGGTCGGGTGACGACGATCACGATGAACACACCCGACGGCCCGATCGACGCTCTGCTCGGCCTCCCCAGCGGGGAGGGTCCGTGGCCCGGAGTGGTGATCATCCATGACGCGATCGGCTACACACCCGACAACGAGGCGATCTCCGAACGCGTCGCGGCCGCCGGCTATCTCGCGCTCACGCCGAATCTCTACGCGCGCGGCGGTCGGGCCCGGTGCATCACCCGGGTGATGCGGGAGCTGCTGACCCAGCGCGGCCGGGCCCTCGACGACGTCCTGGCCGCGCGCGACCACCTGCGGGCACACCCGCAGTGCACCGGAGCGGTGGGCATCGCCGGTTTCTGCATGGGTGGACAGTTCGCGCTTGTTCTGGGGCCCAAAGGATTTGGTGCGGCAGCACCGTTCTACGGCACCCCGCTGCCGAAGCGGCTCGACCAGACATTGGACGCCTCGTGCCCGGTGGTGGCCAGCTTCGGCCGCCGTGACCCGTTGGGCATCGGTGCGGCGGGTCGATTGCAGCGCGTCGTCGACGCCAAGAACATCCCGGCCGACATCAAGGTCTACCCCGATGCCGGACACAGCTTCGCCAACCAGTTGCCCGGGCAGTCGTTTCTGCGGATCACCGGCTTCGGCTACAACGAGGCCGCCACCGCCGATGCCTGGTCACGCGTGTTCGCGTTCTTCGGCGAGCACCTGAGCGCTAAAGCCAACTGAGCCCGGCCACCACCAGCGCTTCGGTGCCGGTGTCCAATGTCGGCTGGAGCACCGGACCGAACCGCGGTGAATGGTTCACCGGAATATCCAAGCGAGTGCGATCGGCTGCCACCGCCGCGCGGAACGCCTCCGCGTCGATCCCGCCGAAGCCCCAATAGGTGTAAGGCGCGCCCAGCGCAGCCGGGATGTCACTGAAGTCTTCACTGGCCGAACCCGCCGGCATGGTCTGCGCCCGGTCACCGAAGTACTCGCTGAACGCGGCCGCGACGCGAGCCGTCACCGCATCGTCGTTGACGGTCAGCGGAAAGTTGGCGTACAACTCGAATTCCGGTTCCCGCGGCGAGTCGGAAGCCTGACACTCGGCGATCACCACGCGCCGGATCGCGGCAAGCACTGCGGTACGCACCGATTCGTCGAAGGTGCGCAGGTTCAGTTCGAGTACCGCGTGATCGCCGATGACATTGCTCTTCGTCCCGGCCTGAATGCTGCCGACGGTCAGGACGACCGTCTGGCTCGGATCAACCTCGCGGGACACGATCGTCTGCAACCGGATGACGATCATCGACGCCAGCACCACCGGGTCCACGGTGGCCTGCGGCATCGAACCGTGCCCGCCGCGACCGTAGACCGTGATCCTCATGCTGTCGGCCGCAGACAACACCGGCCCGCTGCGGGTACGCACCTGCCCCGCGGGCGCCGGAAACACATGCTGGGCCAACGCCACATCGATCGGGCCGACCAGATCGGCCAGACCATCCTCGGCCATCCCCCGGGCGCCATCACCGACCTCTTCGGCAGGCTGGAAAACCGCGATCATGGTGCCGCGCCAGTGATCCGGCGCCTGGGCGAACAGTTCGGCAGCGCCCAGTAGACACGTCACGTGCACGTCGTGGCCGCAGGCATGCATGACCCCGTCGTGCGCGCTGGCGTACGGCAACCCCGTCGCCTCCGTCACCGGCAGCGCGTCCATATCCGCCCGCATCAGCACTCGGGGGCCGTCACCGTTACCCAGAACACCGACCACACCGGTTCCACCGACACCTTCGTGCACCGTCAGCCCCGACCGACGCAGGCGCTCGGCCACCACGCCGGCAGTGCGCTTTTCCTGGTGCGAGAGTTCGGGATTCTGATGCAGATCCCGGTACAGCGGCTCCTGCCAGGCGCGGACCTCGGGTAGCCGCGTCAGCACCGCCTCGGCGCGTCGACGAACATCGCCCCCAGTACTGTCCGTCGCCACCGCCGGCCCCCTGTCCGCTGCTACTCCGGCAACCGCAGTTCGGGCTTCTCGACCTCTTCGATGTTCACGTCCTTGAACGTGATCACCCGGACCTGCTTGACGAACCGGGCCGGCCGGTACATGTCCCACACCCAGGCGTCGGCGAGCCGCAACTCGAAGTAGACCTCGCCCTCGGAGTTACGCGGAATCAGCTCCACGCTGTTGGCCAGGTAGAACCGGCGCTCCGTCTCGACGACATAGCTGAACTGCCCGACGATGTCCTTGTATTCGCGGTAAAGCGAGAGCTCCATCTCGGTTTCATACTTCTCGAGATCCTCGGCGCTCATCTGGTGTGCTGTCCTTCTCGTTGTACTGGTGCCCTGTCGACCATCTTTGCGTACGCCGTTTCAGCATGCCGCATTGGTGCCATATCCCGCCGCACGTCTGTCATCTCTGCGGCCCGCCGCACATCTACCGTCTCTGCGGCCCGCCGCACATCTACCGTCTCTGCGGCCCGCCGCACGTTCACATACGAGTAGCGGTGCTCCACACACGGCCCCAACTCTGCCAATGCCGCGGAGTGTGCGGGAGTGCTGTACCCCTTGTGCTCGGCGAACCCGTAGCCGGGATGGTGCTGCTCCATCTCGACCATCAGCCGGTCTCTGCTCACCTTGGCCAGCACGCTGGCCGCAGCGATGCAGGCGGCCGCGGCGTCTCCCCCGATCACCGGCAAGGAGGGCACCGCCAGGCCCGGAACCCGGAACCCGTCGGACAGCACATACCCGGGCCGCAGGGACAACCCCGCCACCGCGCGCCGCATGCCCTCGATATTGGCCACGTGAACACCGAGTCGGTCCACCTCGTCGGAGGGGATGAACACCACGTGATAGGCCAGGGCATACCGGCGGATCAGGGGGAACAACCGCTCCCGCTCGCGCTCGCCCAGCTTCTTGGAATCGTCGAGGGAGGCCAGGCTGTCCATCCGGTTGGGGCCCAGTACACAGGCGGCCACCACCAACGGTCCCGCACAGGCCCCGCGCCCCACCTCGTCGACCCCGGCGACCGGACCGAGTCCATTGCGATACAGCGCTGATTCCAGGGTGCGCAGCCCGGATGACCTCCGGATCACCGGTCGCGGCGGCCACGACGTCTTCACCACTGGAGGCACAGGGCAGCTCCTAGGAGTCGGTCTGCGGGTTCACGCCATTGATACCGCCCCATCGGGACGGCGGCCAGGCGATGAACCGTGCCTTTCCGATCACATTCTCCACCGGAACGGTGCCGACCGCCGGGTCGCCGGTGCACATGACGCGTTCCTGCACGGGGATTTCCCCGGCGTCGGTACGCGGACTGTCGCAATGCGCGCGCGAGTCGGCCGAATGGGTCCGGTTGTCACCCATCACCCACAGGCGATCGGGCGGGACGGTGACCGGACCGAACTGATTGCCCAGACACGGATAGAGATTGGGGTCGACCATCATGGTGGCCGGGTCCAGGTACGGCTCGTTCAGGCGTTTGCCGTCGACCGTCAGACCCGTGTCGGCACGACACTGCACCGTTTGGCCGCCCACGGCGATCACACGCTTGACCAGATCGTTCTCATCCGGCGGCACGAAGCCGACGAAGGAGAGGGCGTTCTGCACCCAGCGGATCGCGGTGTTGTCCGAGCGGATCGACTTGTAGCCGATGTTCCACGACGGCGGGCCCTTGAACACCACCACGTCGCCGGGTTCCGGCTTGGAGAAGCGGTAGGTCACCTTGTCGACCATGATCCGGTCACCCACACAGCCGGCGCAGCCATGCAGTGTGGGTTCCATGGATTCCGACGGAATCAGATACGGACGAGCGATGAACGTCAGCGTCACGTAATAGAGCACCAGCGCGATGGTCGCCAAAATGGCGATTTCGCGGGCTGTGGAGTGCTTGCCCTTGGGCGACTCGTCCGGCGATTCATCCCCGGGCGCGTCCGAAGCCTGCCCTGAATCAGAGTCGACGTCCGAATCGGATTCGGAACGTTCCTCCGAGCGCGCGTCGGCAGAGTCGGTAGGTCCGGTCACAGGCACCACAGTAGCGACGGTCGTGACCGGGCCTGCGACGAGAGCATCGTCAGGCGGAGCAGCGCGCTCAGCGCTTTTCCTTGATCTTCGCCTTCTTGCCACGCAGTTCGCGCAGGTAGTAGAGCTTGGCACGACGCACGTCACCGCGGGTCACGACATCGATGTGATCGATGTTGGGCGAATGCACCGGGAAGGTGCGCTCGACGCCGACGCCGTAGCTCTCCTTACGGACGGTGAAGGTCTCGCGGATGCCGCCGCCCTGACGACGGATCACGACGCCCTTGAAGACCTGGATGCGCTCCTTGGAGCCCTCGATCACCTTCACGTGCACGTTGACGGTGTCGCCGGGGCTGAAGGTCGGGATGTCGTCGCGCAGCGACGCCTGATCGACGAAGTCCAGCGTGTTCATCGGTGACACTTCCTTGTTGTTGGCTGCTCCGGGCAGGCGCGTACAGATCGCGCAGCCGAAGCTATTCTCGGGTGTATCGGGTTGCATCTCGCAGCGGAACGCGGACAAGCCGGCCCAGTCCTGCGCAGACAACTGCTCAATTGTGCCAGACGGATCCCCATACCGTGAAATCCGGCGGGTCGGTCCACCCGTTTGCCCCGACTCCTGCACCATACTGCGAGCACTACTGAGCAGCGGGCCACCAGCCGGACAGTTAGGCTTCATCCACCGATGCGCCGGTCCTGCAGAGCCCATCGGGTTTTGTTGACGGTTCAAGGAGGACCATGCGACGGGGGCCGTCGAAACTGAGGATGGCGAGCGCAGCCAGCGTCACCGCAGTGGTGGCGAGTGCCGTGATAGCCGTCGGTTGCGAAGCCCGGGTGTACGGAACTCCCCCGGCCGCACCCGGAGCGCTGCCGCAGCTGACCGTCGTCGTCCCCCAGGGCGGCATGGCTCCGCTGCCCGAGCCATCGCCCGGGGAACCCGCCGCTGCCTTTCTGGGCCTCGAGGGCCGCGCACAGCAGGCGACCGAGGACGCTGCCGATGCCGGCGCGGAGATCACCGTCCTGGTCCTCGACCGCAACACCGGCCAACTGGTCTCCAACGGAAACGCGACGACCATCGCCATCGCCTCGGTGGTCAAGCTGTTCATCGCCGACGATCTGCTGCTGCAGGAAGCCAAACGCCAAACAGTCCTCAGCCCCGAGGACCGCGAGAACCTCGACGTGATGCTGCGGTCCTCGGACGACAGCGCCGCCGAGGTGTTCTGGAACCGCAGCGGTGGAAGCGCCATCGTCGACCGGGTGGCTGCCCGCTACGGCTTGAGCTCGACCCAGCGTCCGAACGACGGGCGATGGTGGAACACCATCAGCACCGCGGCCGATCTGGTGCGCTACTACGACATGTTGATGAACGGCAGCGGCGGCCTGCCCGCCGAACAGGCCAACGTCATCCTGTCCAACCTGGCCCAGTCCACCCCGGACGCCATCGACGGCACGCAACCGGACGGCACTTACCCGCAGCGATTCGGTATTCCTGAGGGCCTCTACGCCGAGCCGGTCGCGGTCAAGCAGGGCTGGATGTGCTGTATCGGTTCGGACTGGATGCACCTGTCGACCGGCGTGGTCGGCCCCGACCGTCGGTTCATCATGGTGATCGGCTCGCTGCAGCCCACCAACGCCGCCACCGCACGCGACACCATCACCGACGCCGTCAAGACGATGTTCCCCGGCGGCCGGATCTAGGACTCGTCGAGCAGATCCGGTCGGCGCTCGCGGGTGCGCTGTAACGACTGCTCGTGGCGCCACGCCGCGACCTTGGCGTGATCCCCCGACAACAGCACATCGGGCACGTCCAAGCCCCGCCAGCTCTGCGGGCGGGTATAGCTGGGGCCTTCGAGCAGGCCGTCGGAATGCGAATCCTGCTGGTGCGACGCCGGATTACCCAACACGTCGGGCATCAACCGGACCACCGCCTCGATCATGACCAGTGCCGCCGACTCGCCGCCGTTGAGGACGTAATCACCGATGGAAACCTCTTCGACCCGCATCCGGCGGGCCGCATCGTCGGCTACCCGCTGGTCGATCCCCTCGTAGCGTCCACAGGCGAACACCAGATGCGGCTCAGCACTCCAGCGCTCGGCAACAGCCTGGGTAAACGGGCGCCCTGCCGGCGTCGGCACGACCAGAAGTGTTTCCTCGGAACATATTTCGTCGAGCGCTTCGCCCCACACGGGCGCTTTCATGACCATGCCCGGACCGCCACCGTACGGCGAATCGTCCACCGACCGGTGCACGTCGCGGGTCCAGTTCCGCAGGTCATGCACGGCAACGGAGAGTATCCCGGCGTCGATCGCCTTGCCCGGCAACGACTGTCGGATCGGATCGAGGTAGGCCGGGAAGATCGTGATGACGTCGATACGCACTGCGCGGCCCGTCAGACCTGGTCCAGGTTCAACAGACCGTCTGGAGGATCGATGACGACGGTTCCGGTGTCCCGGGACACCGAGGTGACGATGGCGCTGACGAACGGCACCAACACTTCGCGGCCATCCGGTTCGGCCTTGACCGACAGCAGCTCGCCGGCTGCGGTGTGCAGCACCTCGCGAATCACGCCCACCGCGGCGCCTTCGACCGTGACGACCCGCAGGCCTTCGAGTTCGTGGTCATAGAACTCATCGGGATCGTCGATGGCGGGCAGGTCGGCGGTGTCGACGATGAACACCGTGCCACGCAACTCGTCGGCCGCGTTGCGATCGGCCACGCCGGCCAGGCGGATCAGTAACCGACCCGCGTGATCGCGCACGGATTCGACTGAGAAAGTGCGCTCGGCACCCCCCTTGGCGCGGCCCCGAAGGGCCGCGCCGGGGGTGAATCGGGCATCCGGGTCATCGGTACGAATCTCGACGACGACCTCACCGGTAATGCCGTGAGCTTTGACAACCCGCCCGACAACCAGGTCCATGGATCCGACGCTACTGGTCGGTGTCCACCACGTCGACGCGGATTCCGCGCCCACCGATGCCTGCGACCAGGGTGCGCAGTGCGGTGGCCGTGCGGCCGCCGCGACCGATGACCTTGCCCAGGTCATCGGGGTGCACGTGCACCTCGACGGTCCGCCCACGACGGCTGGTGACCATGTCGACGCGTACGTCGTCGGGATTGTCCACGATGCCGCGGACCAGGTGCTCGACGGCGTCGACCACGACAGAACTCACTGCGATGCTCAGCTCTCGCTTGCGGCGTCGTCGGCAGCGGCCTCGGCAGGTGCCTCAGCAGCGTCGTCCTTCTTGGGAGCCTTCTTCTTCTTGGGCGTGACGGCCGCGGCACCGGTGCCGCTCTCAGCCTCGGCCAGCGCCGCATTGAACAGGTCCAGCTTGGACGGCTTGGGCTCCTTGACCTTCAGGGTGCCCTCGGCGCCCGGCAGGCCCTTGAACTTCTGCCAGTCACCGGTGATCTTCAGCAGGGCCAGCACCGGCTCGGTGGGCTGCGCGCCCACACCCAGCCAGTACTGCGCGCGCTCCGAATCGATCTCGATCAGGCTGGGCTCTTCCTTGGGGTGGTAGCGCCCGATGACCTCGATGGAGCGGCCTTCGCGGCGGGTGCGCGCGTCGGCGACGGCGATGCGGTACTGGGGGTTGCGGATCTTGCCAAGCCGGGTGAGCTTGATCTTGACAGCCATGTTTGAGCACTTCTCCTTGAGTGTCACGCTGCAATTCAGCGATGCGGGCGGAATTGCCCGATCCGGTTTTGCCTTACGTGTGTGACCGCCGCGCAGCGCATTGAACGAGTCGCGGGGCAGACAGCGCACAATTGTGCCAGAACGATGCCGACCAGCCCAAATCCAGCTCGAGTGGCCAGTTATCGCACAACGTCCCGCCGGTTGCGTGTCACAACCGGCCACTCGGCGCGTAAGGCGCGCGGAGTGCGACGGTCAGACCACCTTGTCGAAACACTTGGTCTCGACGCGGCGGCTCATCCGCCAACCGTCTGCGGTCCGTACGAACTCGTCCTCGTACCACAGTCCGCAGAACAACACCTGTTGCTCCAGCCCCGGCAGCACCATCGGGTTGAAGCAGATCGTGCGCGAGGACGCTTTGTCACCGTCGATGCGGACGTCGAAGTTGCCGAGCATGTGGGCGTAGGCCGGGAAGTTCGGCAGCACCTCGGCCAACCACGCCTTGACCTCCGGATAGCGACCGTCTATGCCCCCCATCGCCCGGTAGTCGATGTAGGCATCGGAAGTGAACACCGCATCGAGGTCATCGAATAGTCGACGGTCAATCGCCGTGGAGTAATCGATCAACAACTGCTGGATCTCCAGACGGTCCGAAATCTCGGCCAGGCTCAACATGGCTCGATTCAACACCAGGTCAAGATTGAGGGCCCTCCGACGGCGGCCAATGCGTGCCCGGCGAGGCGTCCCCCGGCTCGGTGAAGTGGCCGCGGGACAACGGCACCCACTGCTCACTGGGAGCCGGCTGCTTCGAGGACGGGAAGTCACGCAGTGCACCGGTCGGGCTGGAATCCCAGGCCTCAAACGTCAACGGTGTCTGCAGCCAAGCGTTGAGCAACAGATAAGTGGCCTCCAACGAGTCCAGGTGGGTCCGTTCCCAACCGTGGCTCCCGTCGAGGCCGAACCCCAGCAGTGCCGCGCGGGTACCCGCGCCCGCCTCGATGGCGGCTGCCGCATCGGACCGGTAGTAGCGGAACACGTCCCGCGCGAACGGGATGCCCTGTCCCTCGGCCAGACGGCAGAGCTTGCGGGTCAAGTGATAATCGAACGGGCCGTGCAGGTCGGCCATCGGGATCGTCACGCCGTGTTCGATCGAGTGCTGTCCGGGGGCGCAGACCGCGTTATCCACCGAAACCAACTCGGCCACATCGGGCGGAAGCCCGTGACTGGCACCGTGCCCCACTTCCTCGGTGATGGTCACCATGAGAGTGGCGCGGTGCGGAAGCACGATCTTTTGCTCCGCGATGGTCTTGGCCAGGGCCAGCGCGACCGCCACCCCGGCCTTCCCGTCGAGGTGCCGTGACACCACGAAGCCGTCCTCGGTGAGTTCGGGGCTGGCGATCAGCGCGACGAAGTCACCCACGTTCAGACCCAGCCGTTCCAGATCCGCACGTGTCGACACATTTCGGTCCACCCGCACCTCGACGTGGTCCCAGTCGGTGGGCTGGGTGTCGATCTCGTCGCCGTAGGCATGCCCGCTGGCCTTGAGCGGCATGATCGTGCCCGTGAAGAACTCGTCGGGGTCGTCGGAGAAGATCCGCACCCGCGCACCCGCAGCGAACCGTGCGGAGAATGTGCCGACGGGGACCAATTCGAGGCGGCCGTTGTCCTTCAGATTCCGGACCATGCAGCCGATGGTGTCGGCATGCACCACCAGCGCTCGGTCGATCGTGGGCGACTCACCAGGCAGCTCGGCGGTCAACGCACCGCGCCGGGTCAACGTGAACGGCACGCCCAGATCGTTGAGAATATCGCCGATCAACTGCATCACGGCGTCGGTGCGACCCGACGGACTCGGAGTCTGCAGCAACGACAGCAGCGTGTCGATCATCCACTTGCGTTCGGCCTCCGGCATGGCGGCGGTCTCGGCCACGTTTTCTCACCTCGTCTTCGTCGGATCTTCCTCACACGCCGATGCCCGCGGATTGTGCCACTAGGGTCAGTGGACATGGTCAGGCTCGTCGGTGCGCTCTCGCTCTGTCTCGCAGCACTTCTCCTAACAGCTCTACCAGGCTCCGCCACGGCCTCCGCCGACAGCAGCGTGCAGCAGGTCGGCGCGACACCCATCCCGGCCGGCCCCGCCCCGGCCTGGATCGTCGCCGACATGGATACCGGCCAGATCCTGGCCGGCCGGGATCAGTACGCCCCGCACGCACCCGCCAGCACCATCAAGACTCTGCTGGCGCTGGTGGCTCTCGACGAGATTCCGTTGGATGCGACCGTTGTCGCCGACGAAGCCGATGCCAAGGTCGAGTGCACCTGCGTCGGGATCAAAGCCGGACGCACCTACACGACGCGGCAGCTGCTGGATGCGGCACTGCTGGTGTCCGGCAACGACGCCGCCAACACGTTGGCACACATGTCGGCGGGACCGACGCCGCGGTGGCCAAGATGAACGCCAAGGCCGCCGCGCTCGGCGCGAACGCCACCCATGCCGGGTCGCCTTCGGGTCTGAACGGCCCCGGCATCGACGGGGCCACCACACCGCGGGACCTGGCCGTGATCTTCCGCGCCGCGCTGGCGAATCCGATGTTCGCGGCGATCACGTCATCCCCGTCGGCGTCCTTTCCAGGTGCCACGGGACCGGTCACGTTGGTCAACCAGGACGAGATGCTGGGCCGCTATCCAGGCATGCTCGGCGGTAAGACCGGTTTCACCGATGTGGCTCGCAAGACGTTCGTCGGCGCTGCACAGCGCGACGGCCGCCGGTTGGTGGTCGCCATGATGTACGGGTTGGTCAAGGAAGGTGGCCCAACCTACTGGGACCAGGCCACCAGCTTGTTGGACTGGGGATTCGCCCAGGACCACTCAGCAGGCATCGGCCAGCTGTAGCGGGGGTCCGTACCCTGGCGCCGCAACCATACGGAGACCTGATCGCGCGCTGAGCGAGTCCTGTGATCCGTAGCGTCAAGCTCCGTGCGACGACGTTTCGCGGCGACCGTGCTCGCCCTCGGCGCGGTGCTCGCGGTCACGCCCTCCGCGCACGCGCAGCCCGGCGTCCAGCCGGCAGGCGCCCAGATTCCCGACGGACCCGCCAAGGCCTGGTTGGTCGCCGACATGGACACCGGCCAGGTACTGGCGTCCAAGGATCCCAACGGCTCGTATGCCCCGGCCAGCACCATCAAGCCGCTGTTGGCGATGGTGGTGCTCGATCATCTTCGGCCAGATAATTTCGCCCGGGCCAACGCATCCCACACCAAGGTCGAATGTTCATGTGTGGGCCTGAAACCGGGTCAGCCGTACACCACCCGCCAGCTACTTGAGGCACTGCTCATGGTGTCGGGCAACGACGCGGCGAACATGCTCGCCGACATGCTCGGCGGCCGCCCCGCCACCGTCGCGGCAATGACGCGCAAGGCCGCCGGCGTCGGCGCCCGCAACACCCGCGCCGGCTCACCGTCCGGCCTCGACGGCCCCGGCTGGGAAACCGTCACCACTCCTCACGATCTGGCGGTGATCCTGCGCGCCGCGCTGACGTACCCACTGATCGCACAGATCATGCGCCAGCCGTCGGCCCAGTTCCCCGGCAAGACCCTGACCAACCAGAACGAACTGCTTGCGCGCTACCCCGGCGACATCGCCGGCAAGACCGGCTACACGGACCTGGCCCGCAAGACGTATGTCGGTGCCGCACAACGGGGTAACCGCCGCCTGATCGTGGTGCAGATGTACGGCACCGGCGATCTGTACGGACAGGCGATCGACTTGTTCGATTACGGTTTCTCGCACTGACCTTCGGCGCTAAGAGGTAGGGCCCCACCGGGACTCACACCCAACTAAGGTAACCCTAAATTCGCGTGGAGTGCCCGCGCGCGATGAGGGGAGCCGATGTGTCCGACCGTGAGTTCTCGTTGGTGGTCGCCTATGGCACCGACATGGGCAACGCCGAAGACGCTGCCATGTCGTTCGCCGAGGCCACCACCGCCGCCGGACTTCCTGCCGAAGCCGTCGAGCTCAACCAGGTCGAACTCGGCCAGCTCAGTACCGCAACGCATTTCATCGTGGTCACATCGACGTTCGGCGACGGCGAGTTCCCCGACACCGCTACGCTGTTCTGGGAGGCGATCAGCGCCTCGACCGAGCGCCTCGAACACCTGAGCTTCGCAATCCTGGCCCTCGGCGACACCTCGTACGAATTGTTCTGCAACGCAGGAAAACTCCTCGATGCCCGGCTGGAGGAGTTGGGCGCCACCCGGCTCGCCGACCGCGTCGACGTCGATGGATACTACGAAGAACCGGCCGCGGCCTGGACCACCGACCTGGTCAAGCAGCTCATCGCCGCCCAGTCCGGCCCCGCAACTACCACCTCCGTCGTCGAGGCCGTAGCGGCCGAACCCCCGCTTCGCGGCCAGGAACGCAACCGTCCGTTCTCGGCTCCCCTGGCCGTCAATCGACTGCTCACGGCGGCAGAATCCGACAAGGAAGTCCGCCACTACGAGCTGGACCTCACCGGCTCCGGGATCGCCTATCAGGCCGGCGATTCGCTCGCCGTCCACCCGGTCAACGATCCCGATCTGGTGGCGGCGATCCTGGCCGAACTCCAGGTCGGCCCCGAGCATCGGGTCGGCGACTCCGAGGAGACCCTGGGGGTCCTGCTCACCGAACACCTGGAGATCCGGACCCCCTCGCGAGCACTGCAGGAGCTGGCGGGTACCGCCGCCTACGGTGAGGATGTCCTCGATCTGATCCGGCGCACCGACCTCACCGTCGACGAAGTGGTAGATACCTTGCGCCCGTTACAGTCCCGCGACTACTCGATCGCCTCGAGTCCGCTGACGCACCCCGATCACGTGCACCTGACGGTGGCCACCGTGCGCTACCCCGGCGCCGACCGCCACCACGGCGGCGTCGCCTCGACCTACCTGGCCGAGCGCACCGCGACGGTGCGGGTTCACCTGCGCCCCAACCACCATTTCCGGCTGCCCGCAGGCGATGTGCCGATCATCATGATCGGGCCGGGCACCGGCATCGCCCCGTTCCGGGCATTCCTGCAGGAGCGGCAGGCCGCCGCCGCGCCCGGCCGGTCCTGGCTGTTCTTCGGAGACCGTCGCCGGTCCACCGACTTCCTGTACGGCGAGGAATTGACGGGATTCGTCGAGTCCGGCACGCTGACCCGGCTCGATCTGGCGTTCTCCCGGGACCAGGACACGAAAGTGTATGTGCAGCACCGTATGCGGGAGCACTCGGCCGAGTTGTTCGCGTGGCTGCAGGATGGTGCGCACCTCTACGTGTGCGGTGACGCCGACCAGATGGCCAAGGATGTCGATGCCACCCTGCACGAGATCGTCGCCGAGCACGGCTCGATGGATGCCGCAGCCGCGCACGCCTACGTCAACGACCTCATCAAGACCCACCGCTACCTGCGCGACGTGTACTAGGCCGGTCAGCCTGTCACTCTGCGCTCAGCGCCAGACCCGCCCGCGCAGGATCACCAGATCCGGGCGGCTGACACCGCCGTGACGCGGATCGTCTCGGTAGCAGACCAGGTCGGCGGATGCACCGTGCTCCAACGCGGGCCGCCCCAGCCAGGCCCGGGCATCCCAACTGGCCGCTCCCAGCGCGGCGGTGGGGCTCATCCCGATGCCCTTGAGCGCCTCGATCTCGTCGGCGATGCGGCCGTGCGCGATCATGCCGCCGGCGTCGGTACCCGCGAAGATCGGCACCCCGGCCTCGTAGGCCGCACCGACCCGGGAGCGACAGGACCCGTACAGGTCACGCATGTGCTTGGCATACTGCGGATACTTGCCCGCCGCGTCGGCGATGCCGGGGAAATTGTCGATGTTGATCAGAGTCGGCACCAGCGCGGTGCCATGTTCGAGCATCAATTCGATTGTGTCATCGGTGATCCCGGTGCCGTGCTCGATGCAGTCGATTCCGGCCTTGATGAGTCCGGGCAGCGCATCCTCACCGAAGACGTGCGCGGTGACCCGCGCTCCCTCGGCGTGGGCGGCGTCGATCGCGGCTTTGAGGATGTCGTCGGACCACAACGGAGCCAGGTCCCCGACCCCTCGGTCGATCCAGTCGCCGACCAGCTTCACCCAGCCGTCACCCCATCGGGCCTGCTCGGCCACGGCGGCGGGCAGTTGCGACTCGTCCTCGATGTCGATCGGCAAGCCGGGTGAATAACGCTTGGGTCGGGCCAGATGGCGTCCGGCTCGGATGATGCGTGGCAGGTCGTCGCGGTCGTCGAAGCTTCGGGTGTCCACCGGGGAACCGGCGTCCCGCAACAACAGTGCGCCCGCGTCCCGTTCGGTTTCGGCCTGGGTCACCGCCTCGTCCAGCTCGACGGCGCCATGAGGGCCGAGGCCCACGTGACAGTGCGCGTCGACCAGGCCCGGAATGATCCAGCCGCCGTCGAAGATCGTGTCGGCGTCGGCGATCGGCTCAGCCGACAGCACACCCTGGTGGATCCACCACTGCACTTCTTCGTCGCCGGGAAGTCCTCGACCACGAACGTGCAGGGCCATCGCTTACTTCTGGCCCGGGAACTTCAGCTTCGACAGGTCGAAATCGGCCAGACCGGGCGGCAATTCGTCCAGGCCCTTGGGCATGTTGGACAGGTCCGGGAAACCGGCGGGCATCGCGCCGCCGAACGGGTTCTTCGGCGGGGTCGGACCCCGGCCCTTCTTCTTGCCAGCCTGCTTGTTCTTGCCCTTGGCGGCCTTGCGTGGGGAATTCTTGCGCCCGAACGGCATTCCCATCTGGCCGGCCATCGACGACATCATCTTGCGGGCGTCGAAGAACCGGTCCACGAGCTGGTTGACCTCGGACACCTCGACCCCGGAGCCATTGGCGATACGCAGCCGGCGCGAGGCGTTGATGATCTTCGGATCGGCCCGCTCGGCCGGCGTCATGCCACGGATGATCGCCTGCACCCGGTCCAGCTGCTTGTCGTCAACCGCGGCCAACGCGTCTTTCATCTGGCCGGCCCCTGGCAGCATGCCCAGCAGGTTGCCGATCGGGCCCATCTTGCGGATTGCCAGCATCTGCTCGAGGAAGTCCTCCAGCGTCAGCTCGCCGGAGCCGATCTTGGCGGCGGCCTCCTCGGCCTTCTGCTGGTCGAAGACCTGCTCGGCCTGCTCGATGAGGGTGAGCACGTCGCCCATGCCCAGGATGCGGCTGGCCATCCGGTCGGGGTGGAAGACGTCGAAGTCTTCGAGCTTCTCCCCTGCCGAGGCGAACAGGATCGGCACGCCGGTGATCTCACGCACCGACAGCGCGGCTCCACCGCGCGCGTCACCGTCGAGCTTGGTCAGCACGACACCGGTGAAACCGACGCCTTCACGGAACGCCTCGGCGGTGGCGACGGCATCCTGACCGATCATCGCGTCGAGCACGAAGAGGGTCTCGTCGGGCTTCACGGCGTCGCGGATGGCCGCGGCCTGCCCCATCAGCTCCTCGTCGATACCCAGCCGACCGGCGGTGTCGACGATGACCACGTCGAAATGCTTGGCCCGGGCCTCGGCCATACCGGCCGTCGCGACCGCCACCGGATCACCGTGGCCACCGATCTCCAGGCCATCGGGCGAGGTACCCGGGTGCGGGGCGAACGACGCCACACCGGCCCGCTCGGCCACGATCTGAAGCTGGTTGACCGCACCTGGCCGCTGCAGGTCACACGCCACGAGCAGCGGGGTATGGCCCAGTCCCTTGAGCCATTTCGCCAGCTTGCCGGCCAGCGTGGTCTTACCGGCACCTTGCAGACCGGCGAGCATGATCACCGTCGGCGGGTTCTTCGCGAAGGCCAGCTGACGGGTCTCGCCGCCGAGGATGCCGATCAGCTCCTCGTTGACGATCTTGACCACCTGCTGCGCGGGATTCAGCGCGGCGGAAACCTCGGCGCCCTTGGCGCGATCCTTGATGCGCGCCACGAACGCACGCACCACAGGCAGCGAGACGTCGGCCTCCAGAAGGGCCAACCGGATCTCGCGCGCCGTGGCGTCGATATCGGCGTCGGTCAACCGCCCCTTGCCGCGTAGGCCCTGCAGGGCTCCGGTCAACCGGTCAGACAGGCTCTCAAACACGTGGTAAGCCTAGCGGCCCGGGATTTGTGGCGTGGTTGGCCGCCGCGCGGCGGAACCGATCGCGTCGAGCGCCCAGCAGATCAGGCAAGACAGCACGAAGGCGCCCACCTCAACAGCCCAGGCGTTGATCCAACTGGAAGAAGCCTTGAAGACGTCGACGGCTTCTGTCTGATGAATCCATCGCACCACCACTGCGGCCACCACTGCCCCCACCAGCCCGACCGACCAGATCTTGTTCCGTCGACGCGCGACCCCCCAAGCGGCGACGTAACCCACGAAGATCAACACGTGAGCTGCCTGATAGAACCAGCCCGGCAGGGCAAACGAAGGCTGTGCCGACAGGTCCAACTCACCGCCACGAAGAAGTTGGTGGGATATGCCGGATTGCACCGTGTCGAACAATGCGACGACGCCGGCGATCGCCACTGCGGGGAGCCGGCGTCCCGGCCGAGCCCAACACGCGACGACTACCACGAAATACACCGCGAGCAGGACCCCCGGTAGCCACATCGTCACGCCCAATGGCCACTGGTGCATCCACGCTCTCCGGAACGGCCGCGAACCCACGTAGAAGAACGCGATCGTCGGGAGTATCAGCAGGGCGCTGACGACGACCTGCCCGATCGGAGTAATTCGATCCGCTGCCGGTGGCGGAGTCGGGATCGGTGCGGGCGGGCCATATCCGTACTGAGGTGGCGCGCCGAACCCGTACTGAGGTGGCGCGCCGAATCCGTACTGAGGTGGCGCGCCGAATCCGTTCTGGTATCCCCCGAAATTCGTCACGGCGGCAATCATCACCTATCGGCGGGGATCAGCTCGCATGCTCGGCCGGTTTCGCCGGTTTGGCCGGTGGCGGCGCGGGCAGGATCGCGAACAAGTCGCGCTCCAGCTCGGCGCGTACCGCGGCCCGTTGCGCTTCGTCGCCGGCCAATGCCGGTGCGGTGATGCAGAAGACGTCGACGACGGATGAACCCAGTGTGGTCACCTTGGCCCACGCAACATCCAAGCCGTCGCGCTCGAACACCGCAGTCAGCCTGCCCAGCAGGCCGGCCCGGTCGATCGTGCGAATCTGGACGATCAGGTCCTCGGCTGCCGTGCCGGGTGACCACAGGATGCGCGGCGGGGCAGGCACGTGGTTGGCCGGAACCGACGCCAGGATCTCACCGGCCCGGGTGGTCGGATGCTGGGCCGCCTCCTGGTCGCGCCGTTCCAGCGCGCCGATCACATCCAGCTCGCCGTCGAGCGCCAGGATGAACTGCTGGCGCAGCAGTTGAGCCGGTGGCGGTGAACCGAAGTGCGGAGACACCGCGAAGGTGTTGATCGCCGAACCCTCATGACTGTTGACCGACGCCGAGTGCACCCGCAGGGAGTTCAGCGCCAGCACGCCGGCCGCCTTGGACAACAGGCCCCGCCGGTCCGCGCCGATCATCGTCACGTTGTAGATGTGTGGACTGTCACCCGGGGTGAGCTCGACGTGGACGCCGCCGTCAGCGGCCAACGCCACGAACCGCGAGTCGATCGGATCGGGTTCGGGTAACGGTTCGCCGGCCATCACCAGCCGGCACCGTCGCACCAGATCCCCGATCAGCGATGCCTTCCAGTCCCCCCATACCCCGGGACCGGTGGCCAGGGAGTCGGCTTCGGCCAAAACATGGAGCAGCTCCAGCAGCACCATGTCCCCACCGAGCGCATCGGCTACCGCGTCAATGGTCTTGGGGTCCTGAAGGTCTCGCCGCGTCGCGGTCTCGGGCAACAGCAAGTGGTACCGAACGATCTTCGACAGCACATCGATGTCAGACGGCCACAGGCCCAACCGGGTCCCGATCTGAGTGGCCAACTCGGCACCGATCACGCTGTGGTCACCGCCCCGCCCCTTGCCGATGTCGTGGCACAGCGCACCCAGCAGCAGTAGATCGGGACGTGATACGCGGGTGGTGAAAGCACCTGCCCGCGAGACAGTCTCGACCAGATGGCGGTCAACTGTCCAGGTGTGCACGACATCCCGAGGGGGCAGGTCCCGCACTGCACCCCACTCCGGGAACAACCGGCCCCACAGGCCGGTGCGGTCCAGGGCTTCGATGGTGGCCACCGCCGCGGGACCGGACGCGAGCAACACCAGGAGGTCCTTGAGCGCCTGACGCGGCCACGGCGTGCGCAGTTCGGGCGCCGTCTCGGCCAGCCTGCTCAGTGTGGACACCGCCATCGGCAGGCCGGTGGCGGCCGATGCCGCGGCGACCCGCAGGATCAGACCTGGATCGCGTTCCGGCCGCGCGTCGCGGGCCAGGATCACCTCACCGGCGAATTCGATCACGCCCTCGTCGAGTGGGCGGCGTACCGGGCGGCGAAGCGCGGCGAAACCGCGCCGGGGTAAGGCGTTGGCGGCGGTGCGGATACCCGAGTCGACGTAGTAGCTCACGGTCCGGGCCGCATCCGACAGGGTGCGGGCCAGGTCGAATCGATCTCCGATCCGCAGCGCCGCGCCGATCTCATCGGCATGCTGGGCCAACAACAGTTCCCGGCCACGGCCCGACGCGCGGTGCAATTCGGTGCGCACATTAAGCAATGACAGGTGCGCACCGCCAAGTGTTCCGGTCGGTGACGCCAGCGCATGACTCGGATAGACATCGGCCAGTTGCGCTATCGCCAGCGCGTTGAGCAGTTGCACGTCCCGCAGACCGCCCCGGCCCGACTTCAGGTCCGGTTCGGCGCGGTGCGCGATCTGGCCGCTGCGCTGCCAGCGCGCCTGCGCGTGCTCGACGAGTTCGTCGAACCGCGAGGCGATTCCGATCCGCCACTGCCGTCGCGCCCCGCCGACCAGTAGCGCCGACAGGTCGGCGTCACCGGCCATGTGACGGGCGTCCAGCATCGCCAGACCTACCGCGATGTCCTCACCGGCCACCTTGAGGGCCTCGGGGACCGTGCGCACACTGTGGTCGATCCGGATGTTGGCGTCCCACAGCGGATACCAGAGTTTCTCGGCCACTTCGGAGACGAGCTCGACTGGCATGTTGTCATGCAGCAGCATGAGATCGAGATCGGAATACGGCAACATCTCGCCGCGGCCCAGACCACCGGTGGCCACGATGGCGAACCCACTGGTGGCCGTGATCCCGATCTCGGCGGCCTTTGTGGTGAGCCAGAATTCGTGCAGATCGAGTAACGCATCCCGCAGGGCGGCCGCATCCAGTTGACGGGGTCCCCCGGCCAGCAACTGCTGGCTGGCCACCGCCAGATCGGTGGCCGGCCGCGGCGAACCGGCCGGACCCTCCTTTCCGGAGGTCCCGGCCGGCTCGTGGATGGAATCTGGCTGCTGCTCTGACATTTGGAACTCCTCCCCCGGTCGACTACCTGCCACCGCACTTCCTGACCGGGGGACTCGGTCGTCTACCTCGACGACCGGCCACGGCTACAGGGCGTCGGCGCCACGCTCCCCGGTACGGACGCGGACAACGGTGTCAACCGGGCTGACCCAAACCTTCCCATCGCCGATCTTGCCGGTACGGGCGGCCTGCACGATGACGTCCACGACCTTGTCGACTGCGGAATCGTCGACGACGACTTCCACCCGGACCTTCGGTACGAAGTCGACCGAGTACTCGGCACCGCGGTAAACCTCGGTGTGGCCCTTCTGCCGGCCGTAGCCCTGTACCTCGCTGACCGTCATCCCCAGGATGCCCGTCTGCTCCAGGCCGGTCTTGACATCCTCCAGCGTGAACGGCTTGACGATCGCAGTGATCAGCTTCATATTCCCTTATTCCTCCCCGCCGTGACGACCAAGAACAGAACCGGTTCCGACAGCGACGAAGTCGTAAGCGCTCTCAGCGTGCTCGGACTCGTCGATACCGGAAGCCTCCTCTTCTTTGTCCAGGCGCAGGCCCACGGTGTATTTGACAATCAACGCCAAGATAGCGGTACCCACCGCCGAATAGAGCAGAACAGCACCGGCCCCGACCGCCTGTCGCCACAGTTGGTCGAACCCACCACCGTAGAACAGACCGGCAACGCCGGCAGGTGCTTCCTTGGTGGCCACCAGGCCGACCAGCAACGTACCGACGATACCGCCGACCAGGTGGACACCCACCACGTCGAGAGAGTCGTCGAATCCGAACTTGAATTTCAAGCCCACCGCCAGGGCACACAGTGCGCCTGCGGCGACACCGATCACGAGCGCGCCCACGACGTTGACCGAGGAGCAGGACGGGGTGATCGCGACCAGCCCGGCGACGATGCCCGATGCGGCACCCAGTGATGTCGCGTGCCCGTCACGGATTCGCTCGGTGAGCAGCCAGGCCAGCATGGCCGCGGCAGTCGCCACCGTTGTGGTGACGAAGGTCGAACCGGCAACTCCGTTGGCCGACACCGCAGAACCGGCGTTGAAGCCGTACCAGCCGAACCACAGCAAGCCGGCGCCGAGCATCACGAAAGGAAGGTTGTGCGGGCGCATCGGCGTACCCGGCCAACCGAGCCGCTTACCGAGGATGATGGCGAGGACCAGGCCCGCGGTACCGGCGTTGATGTGCACCGCGGTGCCACCGGCGAAGTCAATTGCCTTGAGCTGGTTGGCAATCCATCCCCCGTGGTGGATCACGGTCTCACCGTCGGAGCCCTTGACGTCGAAGTCGAAGACCCAGTGCGCCACCGGGAAGTAGACAACGGTCGCCCACAGCGCGGCGAACAGCAGCCAGCCGCCGAACTTGATGCGGTCGGCGACGGCACCGGAGATCAGGGCGACGGTGATGATCGCGAACATCAGCTGGAAACCCACGAACACGGTGGCCGGGATCGTGCCGACCAGCGCGATGGGCGCATCGGCCGAACCGTTCGCTCCGATCAGGCCCTTGAGGCCGAAGAACTGCCCGGGGTTGCCGATGACGCCTGCGGTGTTGTCACCGAACGCGACCGAATAGCCGTACAGCGCCCACAACACTGTCACGACACCCATCGCGCTGACGCTCATCATGATCATGTTGAGCACGCCCTTGGCCCGAACCATGCCGCCGTAGAAGAAGGCCAGCCCCGGCGTCATCAACAGCACAAGCGCAGCGGCGGCCAGCATCCATGCTGTGTCACCGGTGTCCGGCGCACCCAATATCGGGAATTGCTCCACTCGCAGTTTCCTCCTTCACCACGCCACGGCCGCAAGGATTTACGGGCCGTTGACCTGGTCAAGACAATGCTGAGTGGATGTTTCGGCTACGACGCCGCTGCGTTTCGCTCGTGTGAACGGATAGCCGGGCTGCGTTTCGCCGGTGTTACACCGTGGGTTTTCGCGGGTTTTCGGGCGGTCAGCCCAGCAGCGCGTCGACGAACGCCGCAGGCTCGAACGGTGCGAGGTCATCGGGCCCCTCGCCGAGTCCGACGAGTTTGACCGGGACACCAAGTTCCTGCTGGACGCGGAACACGATGCCACCCTTGGCGGTGCCGTCGAGCTTGGTCAGCACCACGCCGGTGATGTCGACGACCTCGGCGAACACCTTGGCCTGCGGCAGGCTGTTCTGTCCGATGGTGGCATCGAGCACCAACAGCACCTCGTCCACCGCGGCGCGCTTCTCCACCACCCGCTTGACCTTGCCGAGCTCGTCCATCAGGCCGGTCTTGGTGTGCAGGCGGCCTGCGGTGTCGACGACGACAACGTCGGCGCCGGCCTTGACACCCTCGTCGACGGCGTCAAATGCCACCGATGCCGGATCGGCGCCTTCGGGCCCGCGCACCACCTCCGCGCCGACGCGCGCGGCCCAGGTCTGCAGCTGGTCGGCGGCCGCGGCGCGGAACGTGTCAGCCGCGCCAAGCACGACACGACGGCCGTCGGCGACCAGAACCCGCGCGAGCTTGCCCACGGTGGTGGTCTTGCCGGTGCCGTTCACCCCGACCACCAACAGCACCGAAGGCTTGTCGGCATGCGGCAGAGCCTTGATCGAGCGGTCCAGGTCGGGCCGCAGCTCCGACATCAGCACCTCACGTAGCACCGCGCGGGCGTCGGCTTCGCTGCGCACGTTCTTACTGGCCATCCGCTCACGCAATGCCGCGACCACGGATTCGGTCACCACCGGGCCGAGGTCAGCGATCAGCAGGGTGTCCTCGACGGCCTCCCACGAGTCCTCATCCAGATCGCCGCCGCCGAGCAACCCGAGCATGCTGCGGCCCAAGGCGTTCTGGGACTTGGCGAGGCGGCCGCGCAGCCGATCCATGCGACCTTCGGCCGGGGCGATGTCCTCCACGGCGGCGGCGACGGCGTCGGGAGCCGTCTCCGGTGCGGCCGGCTCATCGGGGATGACGGGGGCGCCGACAGAATCTGTCGGCTCAGCGGGCACAGGCGGCGCCTCAGGTGCAGCTGCCTCGATCGGCGGCTCCGGCAACTGCACATCGGAGATGGTGCGTTTGGGCGCATCGCGCGGAATCGTGGCGTCATCACCGACGGCAGGCAGTCCGCTGGTGTCGATGCGGTCGAGCGTCGGCGTACCCGCCTTGCTGAACGTGATACCCGAGGACGCCGTATACCCGCCGGAGCGGTCGATCGGTTTCGAGGCGTCTCGTTCCGACAGGCTGATCCGCCGCCGCCGGTACCGCACCAACCCCACGGTGAGGGCTACGACGACCAGAACAGCGACGACCGCAATGGCGATCCACAGACCCAACAACGCACCTTCTGTCACGCCGCCATTGTCGCAGGGCGGCCGCGTGCGAACGATCGGCCCCGTTCCGCGGACTCACCGCGGCGCATGCCGCTCCTGAGAACCGGCCAGAACATCGACGTACAGGATTGCTGAAAATGGTGGTACACGTACGTACCGAAGGGGTATATTCCGTTCACCCTCATGCGCTGAAGAACATGACCAGGCAAGCCGCAGAATTCACCTGTGGCTTAGCTGCCATGACGGGTTAAAACACCCAAATATCGCTTTCAACTGTTGATTTCGTTTATTCATTCCAGTTATTCAAATTCGCTGACAGCAGGGCTCGACATGGTTCACGATCCACGTGGGTCGGGAATGGCTTCGGCGTCGGTGAGCATGTGGTCCTTCCCTTGGAATTTGTCGAGAGGGAGGACGGGAATGCACATTCGTGTGCTTCGGGGGGTAGCACTGACGCTGGTCGCGCTGATCGGCACCGTCGGGCTGGTCGTGACAGCGACCATGTCCACGCTGGTTCAGCTGGCTGCCACGGCACTCATCATGGGCGGAACCGGGATGAAGGCACTGGGCGATCCGCATCAATGGGGTGCCGGCACGTACGTGGACCAGGTCAACAGCACCTACCTGGCCGGCTACCACCTCGATGAGGACGACTTGAAATGGGTGTCGACACCGGAGCAGTTCTGGCCCGCGACCAGCCTGACCGACATCAGCTTCGACACCTCGGTGGCCCGCGGCGTCCTGAGTCTCAACAACGCCGTGCAGACCACACCGGGTGAGAAAATTGTCGTCGGCTACTCGCAGAGCGCCAACATCGCCACCCGGGAGAAGCGCAATCTGGCCGAGCTGCGGGCGCAGGGCGCCGCGGTACCCACGCCCGACGAGTTGTCGTTCGTATTCGTGGCCAATCCCAACCGGCCCAACGGCGGAATCCTCGCCAGGTTCGAAGGCCTCTACATACCGATCCTCGGCGTCAGCTTCGACGGCGCCACCCCGGACGACGCGTACCGGACGATCGACGTGGCCCGCCAGTACGACCTCATCGCCGACTTCCCCAAATATCCACTCAATCTGCTGGCCGATCTCAATGCCCTGATGGGCTACGTCTACCTACATCCGAACTACGGGTCATCGGTGGTCAACCTGAACGACCCGAGTACCTATGAGTCCTATACGTCCGGCAACACCACCTACTACCTGGTGCATACCGAGCACCTTCCGCTGCTGCAACCGTTCCGCGGCATCGGAATTCTGACGCCGGTGCTCGACCTGGTCGAGCCGACCCTGCGCGTGCTGATCGAACTCGGCTATGACCGCACACCGGAGAACATGGGGGTGCCGACCCGGGCCGGGCTGATCCCCCACATCGACCTCGGCAAGCTGGCGTCGGATCTCCGGGCAGCCGCCAGGGAAGGCGTACGCAATGCGCTCGCCGACCTGGGCATCGACACCGGCGATGCCGTTGACAACCACACAGGAAGCGTTGCCGCACTGGCCAAGTCGGATACCGAAAAAGTTGGGATCAAACTGCCCGCGACCATCGGTGCACCGGACCGTGCGCGGCTACGCCAGACCAGGACCGACTCCACGGGTAGTGCCGGAATCCTCCCCCACAACACCGACGCCCCGCCGACCGAGCCCAAGGCACAGACGGCCGAGGAGGAGACCGGCACCGAAATCGGAACGGAGAACGAGACCCCTTCCGGCACAGCGCTTCAGCAGAAACAGCAACAGCGGCAGGCAAATCCGGGAGCTGAACGCATCCGGCAGTCGCTACGACAGGCATTCTCACCCAAGAGGCCGTCCGACGATGCGACCGACACCGACGCTGCGTCACAAGACAACCCGCGCCCGCAGCGCTCGCCGCAACGTCATGTCGGCCAAACCAAGTCGGCCCAGCCGAAATCCGGCTCCCCGGACCCGAAAACCAGCGACAGCAAACAGAAGCCGCGCGGCAACCACCGTTCCGGACACTCCGACGCAGCGTAGGTGCGCACCGTTCGAGCGTGCGGGGCAGGCCCGGATCCACGGGGGAACCCGGCCCTGACCCGCACGTTCGGCACAGTTGCTTCGGCAGCGCCCGGACATTCGAGTAGTCCACTACGCATGCGTTGCCCGTGATCATGGCGTGATCATTTCCGTACCGAACCGACAACCGTCGGCGGACAGTCGCACAACCAACAAGGCACGGCCATGACTACGAACTCACCAGCCGTCGGCACCACGACGCAGTCGCGCCCGAAACGCCGTCGCTCAAGCAGCAACAAGAAACCGACCACCAAGAACGCGGCCATGATCGGGCTGGTCGGAACCCTCGGCGGTGCACTCATCGCAGCCATGCCGTCGATCCTCACGACGATCAACCAGCACAACGACATTCCTTCGGCGCCTGTCACCCAGGTGCAGAGCTCCGACCGTGGCTCGGTCGACTCCGTGACGTTCAGCGACTCCGGTACGAAGGTCACCGTTGCGGGTTCGGCAATCTCCCGAGTCGAGGCCGTCGGGGTGATGGTCAGTCCATCGGACGTCGCCGAACCGATCTGGACGGCGGGAACGAATGTCTCAGACGGCAAATGGAGCCTCGTCGTCAATGCCGGCCAGAAGCTGCCGCCGGAAGTCGAGATCAAGGCGTTCTACAAGGAGCGCACCGTCTCGGCCGCGCCGGTCATGAAAACGTCGTATGTCACGCTGCAGGCGGCGTCAACCACATCCACGCCTGTGCCCCCGGCTCCCGTGAACGGGTGCTCGACGCAGACCGGCGACGGCTGCTTCACCGGGCCCGGCTGGGGGCCTCCGTCGATCTATCGAACCGGCTCGTAGCGCCCGGATCAGCCTGAGCTGGCGGCCAGTTCCTGACCCCGCATGCGCTGCGAGATCACGGTGGTGATCCCATCACCGCGCATGGTCACACCGTAGAGGGCGTCAGCCACTTCCATGGTCGGCTTCTGGTGGGTGATCACGATCAGCTGGGATTTCTCCCTCAGCTGCTCGAACAGGCTGATCAGCCGGCGCAGGTTCACGTCGTCGAGCGCGGCCTCGACCTCGTCCATCACGTAGAACGGGGACGGGCGGGCCCGGAAGATCGCCACCAGCATGGCCACCGCGGTCAACGACTTCTCACCACCGGACAGCAGCGACAGTCGCTTGATCTTCTTGCCCGGCGGCCTGGCCTCGACTTCGATTCCCGTGGTGAGCATGTCGGCGGGATTGGTGAGCAGAAGGCGTCCCTCACCACCGGGGAACAGCGTGGAGAACACCTGCTCGAACTCGCGCTCCACATCGACATACGCCTCGGTGAACACCTGCAGAATCCGGGTGTCGACATCGGCGATCACATCGAGCAGATCGCTGCGCGCGGCCTTGACGTCCTCAAGTTGCGTCGAGAGGAAGTTATAGCGTTCTTCCAGCGCGGCAAACTCTTCCAGGGCAAGCGGATTCACGCGGCCAAGCTCCGAGAGCTCACGTTCGGCCTTCTTGGCCCGCCGCTCCTGGGTGGGCCGGTCGAACGGCATCGGCGCGGGCGCCATGACCTGCTCACCCCGCTCACGGGCCTGCTCGTACTCGGCCATCTCCAAGTCGCTGGGCGGCAACGCGATCTGCGGACCGTATTCGGCGATCAGATCCGCCGCGGGCATCCCGAACTGCTCGAGCACCTGCGCCTCAAGCTGCTCGATACGAAGTGACGCTTGCGCTTTGGCCATCTCGTCGCGGTGCAGCGCGTCGGTGAGCCGGGTGATCTTCGCGTTGAGTTCGGTGACTGTCTCGCGCACCTGGGACAGCGACGTGGCACGCAGTTGACGCTCGGTCGCCAGTTCGTCGCGCATCCGTGACGCCACCGCCACGACCGCGCTCAACCGTTGGGCCACAACGCGCCCCGACTCGGACACTGCGGCGGCGACCCGCGCCGCATGTTCACGGGCCTCACGGGCACGCTGCGCCCGCACCCGGGCCTCGCGCTCGGCAGCGGCGGCGCGGCGTAGTGAATCAGCACGTCCGCGAACCGCATTCGCGCGTTCCTCGGCGGTACGAACCGACAGTCGGGCCTCCACCTCGACCGAGCGAGCCGCCTCGGCAGCGGCCATCGAGGCCTGACGGTCCACCGGCTCGGCCTCGAACATCGGAAGCTGTTCGGCATTGTGCAGCCGCGACTCAAGTTCGGTGAGTTCCTCGACCGTCTTGGTGCGACCGGCCTCAAGCTCGTCGCGTTGGCGGATCAACCGCTGCCACTCGTCACCGGCGCCGCGGGCATCCTGTCCCAGGCGGCCCAGTTGCTCGTAGATGGCCGAGATCGCGGTGTCGGATTCGTTGAGCGCGGCCATCGCCTCTTCGGCCGCCTCCTGCCGGGCGGCCTGCTCGGCCAACGCACCCGACAAGGCGGCCGCCAGCTCGCCGGTCTGCCGCTCGACGACCTCCAGTTCGCGTCGGGCCTTGTCGATCTCGGAACTGATCTCAAGTGTGGAGGGCTTGCGGTCGGACCCACCGCTGATCCAGCCGGCACCGACCAGATCACCCTCGGCGGTCACCGCGCGCAGGTCCGGACGCGCCGACACCAGTTGCACCCCGGCGGGCAGATCGCTGACCACTGCCACGCCCGCCAGCATCGCGGTGATCGCCCCACGCAGCCGGTCCGGGACGCTGACCACGTCGTTGGCCCAGATCGCGCCGTCGGGAAGCGTGCCCGAGGGGGCCGAGCCGTTGACCTTCCAGTCCCCCAGCAACAGAGCGGCCCGCCCGCCGTCGGACTCCTTGAGCGCGGCGACGGCGGCGGCGGCCACACCGAAATCCTCCGCGGCCAGCGCGTCGGCGGCGGCCCCGAGAACCGTGGCCACCGCTACCTCGTGCCCCGGCTGGACTTTCAGGTATTCCCCGATGGTGCCGAAAAGACCTGAGCCACTGTGGTTCTTCTGCAACCAGGCGGCACCGTCGCGCCGGTCGAGACTGACGGAGAGTGCCTCGATGCGGGCCCGCAGCGAGGCGACCTGCCGTTCGGCGGCACGCTCGGCCGACTGCAGTTCGGCCACCCGTTCGTCGGCGATCCGCAGGGCTGCCACCGAGCGGTCGTGCTGCTCGTCCAGACCCACTTCTCCGGCATCGAGTTCGCTGACCCGGCTCTGCACGGTCTCGAATTCGGCCTGTGCCAGTTGGGCTTTGGTGGCGGCTTCCTCGATGTTGACCGATATCCGCATGACCCCGTCGTCGATCGACTCGACCCGGGTGCGCATGGTGTCGACCTGTCCGGCCAACCGGGCCAGCCCTTCGCGGCGGTCGGCCTCGGCCCGCGCCGCGGCGAGATGCGCCCGTTCGGCCTCTGCGGCGAGTTGCTCACGCTCGGCGAGTTCGGCCCGGGCGCTCTCCAAGACGATGCGCGACTCCTCCAGCTCACCGAGCAGCTCCATCTCGAGCTCGGCAACCTCGTCGGCCTCGGCCTCCAGGGCCTCGGGGTCCTGCCCCGTGGAAACCTCCGTCTCGGCTTCGAACAGCTGCGCCCGGTCGGTCGCGATCCGCACGGTCGCACTTACCCGTTCGGCCAGTGCCGAGGCCCGGAACCAGGTCTGCTGGGCAGCCTCGGCCCGGCGGGTCAGTTCGGCCACCGCGGCCTCGTGTGCCTGCAGTTCGACGGTAGAGGTTTCCAGCTGGACCGTCGCCTCGTCGTGCTCGCGACGCAGTGTGGTCTCGGCCTGGTTCGTGTTGTGGAACTCGACCTGCCGTCTGACCAGGTCGTCGGCGGCCAGGCGCAGCCTGGCGTCGCGAAGATCGGCCTGGATCGTCGCCGCCCGGCGCGCCATCTCGGCCTGGCGGCCCAACGGCTTGAGCTGACGGCGCAACTCTGTGGTCAGGTCGGTCAGCCGGGCCAGGTTCGCGGCCATCGAGTCGAGCTTGCGGACCGCTTTTTCCTTGCGCTTGCGGTGCTTGAGAACTCCGGCAGCCTCCTCGATGAAGGCGCGGCGATCCTCGGGGCGCGATTCCAGGATCTCGGCGAGCTTGCCCTGGCCGACGATCACGTGCATCTCACGGCCGATGCCGGAGTCGCTCAGCAGCTCCTGCACGTCCATCAATCGGCAACTGCTGCCGTTGATCTCGTATTCGCCTGCGCCGTCACGGAACACCCGGCGGGTGATCGACACCTCGGAGTATTCGATCGGCAGCGCGTTGTCGGAGTTGTCGATGGTCAGCGTCACCTCGGCGCGGCCCAGCGGCGCCCGTGAGGAGGTGCCGGCGAAGATGACGTCCTCCATCTTGCCGCCGCGCAGCGTCTTGGCGCCCTGCTCTCCCATGACCCAGGTCAAGGCGTCGACCACGTTCGACTTGCCCGATCCATTGGGGCCGACGACACAGGTGATCCCGGGTTCGAAGCGCAGAGTCGTCGGCGAGGCGAAAGACTTGAAGCCTTTCAGCGTCAGACTCTTGAGGTGCACGGAGTCAAACCCTACCGCCGACCCGGCTACCGTTCGATGAACCCCGCCATCGGGGCGTCGGCATCCGCCCAATCTGCGACGACGTGATCCACCGACCCCGGGGTTTCCCCGCTCTGTAGCAGCTCAAGCAATCGCTGGCATTTCCCGCGCGGCCCCTGCGCCACCACATGCACCCGGCCGTCGGGCCGATTCGAAGCAAACCCGGTCAGGCCGAGTTCCAGCGCGCGCGACCGAGTCCACCACCGGAACCCCACGCCCTGCACATGGCCATGCACCCAGGCGCTCAGACGCACCTCCGTGTCGGGCCCGGCGGGGAGTTCCGGTCCCGTCATCTCGTGGTGACCTCGAATTTCACCTCGGTGCCGGATTTGAGGGTGCGGCCCACCGTGCAGACCTGGTCGATGGCGCGCTCGACGACGGTCAACACGCGGGCCACCTCGGCCTCCGAAAGCCCCGACACGTCGATTTCGAGCTTCTCCTCCAGCAGCGGGTAGCGCTCCTGCTCGCGGTCGGGCGGTCCCGACACCCGGATCGTCGCCGGATAGTCGTCACCCAGGCGCCGTCGCAGGGGCTGGTCGCTGGACATTCCGCTGCACGCCGCCAGGGCGATCTTCATCAGCTCACCCGGGGTGAACACGCCCTCGACGTCCTCACTGCCCACGAGTACCTCTGCACCGCGCGAACTGCGCCCCACATACCTGCGCACACCGGTGCGGTCAACCCAAAGTTCGGTCATGCGGTATTTCTACACGCCGCGATACGCGGTTATTCCAGGGGCAATCGCCGTCGGAACGGTCACCCGCCCCCGTTGGACACGGCGGCGACTCAGGCAGCGACGATAGACTCGGCACACCGACATCGCTGAGGAGCACTGTGACCTATCCGCCGAGCAATCCGCCCACCCCGCCGTCGGGAGCGCCTGGGCCGTGGCAGCCGCCGTACCAGCAGCCGGGCGGGCCGGAGGGATATCCGAACACTGCCGGAAACCCCGAGCAGCAGCCGTACGGGTCCCCGTACGGGGCGCCTCAGCAGCCGCAACAGCCGTACGGCTCGCCGTATGGAGCGCCGCAACAGCCCCAGCCTCCGTACGGAGCGCCTTACGGTGCACCCCAGCCCTACGGAGCGCCCTACGGAGCCCAGCCGCCCTACGGTGCGCCGCAGTACGGATACCCCGCCCCGCAGCCGTCGGGCGGCGGCAACCGTATGTGGTTGGCGATCGGCGGCGCCGTGCTGGCCGTGGTGGTCATTGTCGGCGGCGTCCTGATCTTCGCGTTGACAGGCGATTCGGGTTCTAGTGGGGGCCGCAGCAGCGCAGGCTCGTCGCAGTCCTCCGGTTCCAGCGACGCCGAGAAAGAAGTGCGGGCTTTCCTCGATGAGGTGATGTCGAGCTCCGGTGACCTCAAAGAGGCCCTTCCCTACTTCTGCCAGGCGGATCAGGACCTGTTCAAAAAGATCGGCGGCCTGGATGCGATCGACATTCCGAAGACGACGGACAGCAGCGGGTCGGCCGAGATCACCAAGATCACGGTGAACGGCAGTAAGGCCGTCGTCGACATCTCGAGCACCGCGGGCCCCGGCAAGTTGTACCTGCGCAAGGAAAGCGGATCGTGGAAGATCTGCATGTCCGACATGCCAGGCATGCCCAGCATGCCCTGATCTGCTTCGGATGAGGCTCGGGTCAGCCCCGGGGACGGGGCTGACACTTCGGGCAGTAGAACGATGACCGGTTCATGAACTTGTCGCGGCGCATGACCGCGCCGCACCGCCGGCACGGCTCCCCCTCGCGACCGTAGGCATCCAAAGACCGCTCGAAGTAACCGGATTCGCCGTTGACATTCACGTACAGGGAGTCGAACGAGGTGCCGCCCTGGCTCAACGCATCGGTCATGACGTCCGCGGCTGCATCGAGTAGCTCCCCCAGCCGACGCCGGGTCAGCAGTGCAGCGGTCCTGGCGCCGTTGACCTTCGTCCGCCACAGTGCCTCGTCGGCGTAGATGTTGCCGATACCGGACACCACCGTCTGGTCGAGCAGCTGCCGCTTGATCTCAGAATGCTTGTGCCGCAACACTGTGACCACCTTGTCGCGGTCAAAGAGCGGGTCGAGCGGATCGCGTGCCACGTGCGCGACCGGTTGCGGCACGGCGGTGCCGTCGACCGTCACCAATTCGGCCAGCTGCCAGCCGCCGAACGTACGCTGGTCGACGAAACTCAGCGCGGTGCCGTCGTCGAGCAGCGCGGCGATCCGCAGATGCCGGTCGTCGCGGATCGGCCCCAGCAGCATCTGGCCGCTCATCCCCAGATGCACCACCAACGCGTCGGTCTCGTCCTGACCATCGTCGTCGGCCAGCGTCAACCAGAGGTACTTGCCGCGGCGTCCAGTTCCGGTGATGCGGGCCCCCAACAGACGGGCGGTCAGGTCGGCGGGGCCGGCCTCGTGCCGGCGGACGGCACGCGGATGATGCACGCGTACCGCCGAAATTGTTTTGCCCGCAACATGTTCCTGCAGCCCGCGGCGGACGACCTCTACCTCGGGCAGCTCGGGCATCGGTGCTCACGCATTGTCGAGTGCGGTCCACGCCGCGGCCGCGGCCTTGAGCTCGGCCTCTTTCTTGTTGCGCCCCACGCCCCTGCCGTATTCGACATCGGCCACGACCACGGCAGCCGAGAATTCCTTGTCGTGGTCGGGCCCGGTGGAGGTCACCACATAGGTGGGCGCACCGAGCCCGCGCGAGGCGGTCAGCTCCTGCAGGCTGCTCTTCCAGTCCAACCCGGCTCCGAGTGTCGGCGCTGTATCGAGCAACTCACCGAACAACCGGAGGATGACCTCACGGGCAGTGGTCAGGCCGTGCTCCAGATAGATTGCGCCGAGCAGTGATTCGACGCCGTCGGCGAGAATGCTGGACTTGTCGGCACCGCCGGAGTTTTCTTCACCCTTGCCCAGGAACAGGTGGCTGCCCAGCCCGCCTTCGGTGAGCCCACGGCCGACATCGGCCAGCGCCTGGGTGTTGACGATGCTGGCGCGAAGCTTGGCCAGATCGCCCTCGGAGCGTTCGGGGTGCCGGTGGTAGAGCTCCTCGGTGATCGTCAACCCCAGTACGGCATCACCGAGGAACTCCAGCCGCTCGTTGGTGGGGAGGCCGCCGTTCTCGTAGGAGTAACTGCGATGCGTCAACGCGATGGTGAGCAGTTCGGCGGGTATGTCGACGCCCAGCGCCGCCAGCAGCGCTGCGTGCGAATCGGTCACTTCTCGCCCCCGGGCTGCTCGTCGTCGGGCAGCATCGCGGACAGCTTGGCCCAGCGGGGATCGATCTTGTCGTGGTGATGCCCCGGCTCTGCGGTGGCCAGCGCGACCCCGCAGTCGGGGCACAGGCCCGGGCAGTCCGGACGGCACAACGGGGAGAATGGCAGCGCCAACCCGACAGCATCGATGATCGGCTGTTCCAGGTCGACGGTGTCGGCCTGGCCCGAGGCGCCCACCCGGCCCATTTCGTCGGCCTCGGTGGTCTCGTCGGTGGTGCTGTCCGGGTACGCGTACAGCTCGGTGAGGTCGATCTCGACATCGCCGGTGAGTTTGGTCAGGCAACGCGCGCACTCACCGACCGTGGGCGCCGATACCGTCCCACTGACCAGCACGCCTTCCGACACCGACTGCAGCTGCAGGTCGAGATCGAGCGGTGCGCCCTTCTCGATGGCAACCAGCTCGGCCCCGATCCGCACGGGACTCGGCACCGTTTCCTGGTGTGCCAGGAACGAACCCGGCCGCCGGCCGAGTCGCGAGACGTCGATCACCAGCGGCGATCGGGAACCTCCGCGCCGTTCAGGCCCTCCTCGACCAGCCGATTTCGCATGCGTCGCCATGCATCGATCCTACGGCGGGGTCGGACCACACCACGACGCAGTGCGTCGACCGTCACCCACGACCGTCAGCGGGTGGCGTAGTCGTGCGTTCCCGCGGTCGTGCGTAGCTGGTGACGTCCGCGGCCGACGGAGCGCAGCGTGCCGTTGAGGAAGTCCTCGAACTCGGCAAGTTTGCTGTCGACATAGATGTCGCACTCGCCGCGCAGCCGGTCGGCTTCGGCATGTGCCGCGTCGATGAGCCGGGTGGCCTCGGCGGTGGCGGTCGAGACGATCTCGGTCTGCGACACCAGACGCTGCTGCTCCTTGATGCCCTCCTGCACGGCCTTCTCGTAGGAGATGTTGCCGTTCTCGGTCAGGCGATCGGCTTCGGCCTTGGCCCGGCCGGTGCTCGCGTCGTACTCGCGCTTCGCCGCGGCCGCGAGCCGCGCTGCCTCTTCGCGTGCCTCCCCGACCATGCGCTCGCTGTGCTGACGGGCCTCGGCGACCATCCGGTCGGCCTGCGCCTTCGCGTCGGCCAGCAACCGGTCGGCCTCGCCCCTGGCGTGATTGAGCATGCCGTCGGCGTCGGCGTTCGACTTGCCCATCACCGACTCGCAGTGTTCCTTGGCCTCGCGCAGCAGCGAATCACGCGCATCCAGCACGTCCTGTGCGTCGTCGAGCTCACCGGGGATCGCGTCCTTGATGTCGTCGATCAGCTCGAGGACGTCACCGCGGGGCACCACGCAGCCGGCCGTCATCGGCACGCCACGCGCTTCTTCGACGATCGCGCCGAGCTCGTCGAGCGCTTCAAAAACTCGGTACACGGCAAAACCCTCCAGGTCGTCGTTGTCGGTTACCAGTGTGCCTGGTGTTACGCCTGTGACTAAGGAACACAATCGGTGTGTCGCCGCGAGGTATCGCCTGCCGTGGATGCAGCAAAGTCACCGCATCGCCGCGGCGATCAGGTCGCGCGCACGGTCGAGCATCGATGCGAACGGTCCGACGACGAAATTGAGCCCGGCCGACTCCACTCCCGGATGGGGGCGGGTGGGCGCGATCGCCTCCGCCGCCTGCACGGCCTTGACCAGCCTTTCGAGTTCATCGGCGTCGAGCTTGCGGTGCAGCTTGTCGAACTCTTCGCGCTCCTCGTGGTCGGCATGGTCGATCACGGCGTCGCGGAACTTTGCGAGCTCAGCCAGGAATTCGGCGGAGTCGAAGTCCATGCTTTCGAGCTTCGACAGCTGCTCCTTGGCTGCGTGCTCCTCATGCAGGCGTGCATCGACGATCTCGTCGCCATCGGCGACCTCTCGACGCACCCGTGGATGCACGACCATCTCCTCGGCGGTCTCGTGCACCGCCAGCAGCTGCCGCAATTCGACGAATGCCTTTTCTCGGGCCTCGACCGTGGACGCGGAGAAGACCTCCTCAAACAAGTCCTTGATCAGATTGTGTTGATCCTTGAGGAACTTCACGACATCGTCGGTGGATTGAACGAATGTGTTGGGCACAGCGGGACCTCCGCGGATCGGGTTACACGTCTGGGCGCATGGGCTGAGCGCCACGCGAACCAGATACCCGTCGGCGGGGTGAGCTAACCGCCCAGTTTGGCCTGGAGCCTGCGATTCACCGGTTCAGGGAGCAGCGCCGAGACATCGCCGCCCAAGGAGGCAACCTCCTTGGCCAACGACGACGACACGAACGAGTACTGCGGCGTGGTGGCCACGAAGAAGGTGTCGACGCCCGCCACGTGCTTGTTCATCTGCGCCATCTGCAGCTCGTACTCGAAGTCGGTGCCGGTGCGCAGGCCCTTGACGATCGCGGTCAGCCCGCGATCCTTGACGAAGTCGACCACCAGACCCTGACCTGACTCGACCCGAAGGTTGGGCAGGTGTGTGGTCGACTCGGTGATCATCGCCATTCGCTCGTCGAGGTCGAACATTCCCTTTTTGTTGGGATTCACCAGAATCGCCACCACGACCTCGTCGAACTGCGCCGCCGCACGCTCGAAGATGTCGATATGGCCAAGGGTCACCGGGTCGAAGGAGCCGGGACATACCGCGCCACTCATGGGTGACGACGCTACAGGCCCCGTCGCCGCGACCGACCTGCTAGCCCACTTCGGCGAGTTCGACGCGGGTGTCACCGTAGCGGCGGGCACTCAACGCATCCCAGCCTTCCGGCCAGCTCACCGGCCGGCTCGACGACCGCCGCTCCACGAGGACGAGGGTGCCCCCGGCGACCCAGCCGGCAGCGGCCAACGTTGTGAGCATCGCGTCGACCGCGGCGTCACCGAGGTCGTACGGCGGGTCGGCGAACACCAGATCAACCGGTCGTGTGGCACCCCCGGCCAGCACCGCGTCGACGTTGCCCCGGCGTACCGCCGCGTTGCGCACGCCCAGCGCGGTGATGTTCTCGGCGATGACCGCGGCCGCCCGCGCATCCGCCTCCACAAAAGTGGCAGAGGTTGCACCACGCGAAAGCGCTTCCAGCCCAAGCGCTCCCGAACCTGCATACAGATCCAGCACCGACAGTCCGGCGAAATCCAGCCGCGCCGTCAAGGCGTTGAACACGGCTTCGCGGACCCGATCTGAAGTCGGCCGGGTACCGCTGCGGGGCACCGCAATCCGGCGGCCGCCGAGCGCCCCCGCGATGATGCGGGTCAGCTCGATTCCCCGGCTGCTTCGCCCTTGCCCGCAGAGCCGGTCACCACGACCAGCAGGTCGCCACCCTCGACCTGGGCGGTGGCGGCCACCGCGACACGTTCGACGGTGCCGGCCTTGGGCGCGGTGATGGCGGCTTCCATCTTCATCGCCTCGATGGTGGCAATGGTCGCGCCGGCCTCGACCGCGTCGCCTGCGGCCACACCGACGGTGACCACACCGGCGAACGGCGCCGCGACATGATCGGGGTTGTTGCGGTCGGCCTTCTCGGCGGCGGGGATCTCGCTGGCGATGCTGCGGTCGCGCACCGTGATCGGACGCAGTTGCCCGTTGAGGATGCACATCACCGTGCGCATGCCGCGCTCGTCGGCATCGGAGATCGCCTCCAGACCGATCAGCAGCTGCACACCGCGCTCCAGCTCGACCCGATGCTCCTCGCCGTAGCGCAGCCCGTAGAAGAACTGATTGGCACTCAGACCGGAGGTGTCACCGTAGGTCTCGCGGTGTGTCTCGAACTCCTTGGTCGGCGCCGGGAACAGCAACCGGTTCAATGCCGCCTGACGTTTGGGCCCGGGCGCAGCCAGCAGTTCCTCGTCGGTGACCGAGAGTTCCTGGATCGGCTTGGCCGGTCCCCGGCCCTCAAGTGCCTTGGTGCGCAACGGCTCCGGCCAACCACCGGGCGGGTCACCGAGCTCGCCGCGCAGGAATCCGATCACGCTGTCGGGGATGTCGTATTTGGCGGGATCGGCGGCGAACTCGGCCGCACTGACCCCGGCCCCCACCAGCGCCAACGCCAGGTCCCCCACCACCTTGCTCGACGGGGTCACCTTCACCAACCGGCCCAGCACCCGATCGGCGGCGGCATAGGCGGTTTCGATCTCCTCGAACCGGTCCCCCAAACCGAGCGCGATCGCCTGCTGTCGCAGATTGCTCAGCTGCCCGCCGGGGATCTCATGGGTGTAGACACGTCCCGTCGGCGCCGGGAGTCCAGATTCGAACGGCGCATACACCTTGCGCAGCGCCTCCCAATAGGGCTCGAGATCGCAGACCGCGCTCAGCGACAACCCGGTGTCGAACGACGTGTGCGCCGCGGCGGCCACGATCGAGGACAGCGCCGGCTGACTGGTGGTGCCGGCCAACGGCGCCGCAGCACCATCGACCGCACTCGCGCCGGCCTGCCAGGCCGCCAGATACGTCGCCAACTGCCCACCCGGTGTGTCATGGGTGTGCACATGCACCGGCAGATCGAACCGCGACCGCAAGGCGCCCACCAGAAGGTGCGCGGAATGCGGACGCAACAGCCCGGCCATGTCCTTGATCGCCAGCACATGCGCGCCGGCGTCGACGATCTGCTCGGCCAGCTTCAGGTAGTAATCCAGCGTGTACAGGTTCTCGCTGGGGTTACTGAGGTCCCCGGTGTAGGACATGGCCACTTCGGCGATCGCCGTGCCCGTCTCGCGCACCGCATCGATCGCCGGACGCATCGACTCGATGTTGTTGAGCGCGTCGAAGATCCGGAAAATATCGATCCCGGTGCGCGTGGCCTCGTCCACGAATGCCGATGTCACCAGTTCCGGATACGGGGTGTATCCCACGGTGTTTCGGCCCCGCAGCAGCATCTGCAGACAGATGTTGGGTACCGCCTCGCGCAGCGCCGCCAACCGCTCCCACGGATCTTCTTTCAAAAAGCGAAGCGCCACATCGTAAGTCGCGCCACCCCAACACTCGATGGACAACAACTGCGGCATCATCCGCGCCACATACGGCGCGACCTTGAGCAACCCCGTCGACCGCAGCCGAGTGGCCAACAACGACTGATGCGCATCGCGGAACGTCGTATCGGTGACCCCGAGAGCCTTGCTGTCGCGCATCCACGCCGCGAACCCCTCGGGCCCCAACTCGATCAGACGCTGCTTGGACCCCGCCGCCGGCACCGTCGACAGATCCAACGCAGGCAACTTGTCCTGCGGATACACCGCCGAGGGCCGCTCACCGTTGGGCTTGTTCACCGTGACATCGGCCAGGTAATTCAAGATCTTCGTACCGCGGTCAGCAGGTGTGTGGGCGGTGAGAAGCTGCGGACGGTCATCGATGAACGACGTGTTGACCCGTCCGGCCCGGAAATCGGGATCCTCGATCACGGCCTGCAGGAACGGAATGTTCGTCGACACCCCACGGATGCGGAACTCTGCCAGCGCTCGGCGGGCCCGGGCCACCGCCGTGGAGAAGTCGCGCCCGCGACAAGTCAGCTTGACCAGCATCGAGTCGAAGTGCGCCAGCACCTCGGCTCCGACATTGGTGCCGCCATCCAGACGCACTCCCGCACCCCCGGGTGAGCGGTAGGCGGTGATCCGTCCGGTGTCCGGACGGAAGCCGTTGGCCGGATCCTCGGTGGTGATCCGGCACTGCATCGCCGCCCCGCGAATGACCAGCGAGTCCTGGCTCAGACCCAGATCGGCCAGCGTCTCCCCCGCCGCGATCCGCAGCTGCGAACCGACCAGGTCCACATCGGTGATCTCCTCGGTCACCGTGTGCTCCACCTGAATTCGTGGATTGCACTCGATGAACACATGATGCCCACGCTCGTCGAGCAGGAACTCCATGGTGCCCGCACAGCTGTAACCGATCTGGCGGGCCAGAGCCACCGCATCCGCGCAAATCCGCTCGCGCAGCTCAGGATCCAGGTTCGGCGCCGGCGCCAGCTCGATCACCTTCTGGTGGCGCCGCTGCACACTGCAATCCCGCTCGAACAGGTGCATCACGTTGCCCTGCGTATCGGCCAGGATCTGCACCTCGATGTGGCGCGGGTTGATGACGGCCTGCTCCAGGTACACCTCGGGATCGCCGAACGCCGACTCGGCCTCGCGCGAAGCCGCCTCCACCGCCTCGGGCAGCGCCTCGGGATCGGTCACCCGGCGCATACCGCGACCACCGCCACCGGACACCGCCTTGACGAACAACGGGAACTCCATATCCCGTGCCGCAGCGACCAACTCATCCACGGATGACGACGGCGCCGATGACGCCAGCACCGGCAGGCCCGCTGCTCGCGCGGCGTCGATCGCCCGCGCCTTGTTACCGGTCAATTCCAGAACCTGCGCCGAGGGGCCCACAAACGTGATGCCCGCCTCCGCACACGCCGAAGCCAATTCCGGATTCTCCGACAGGAACCCGTAACCCGGATACACCGCATCCGCACCCGAATGCTCGGCGACCCGGATGATCTCCTCAACAGACAGGTACGCCCGTACCGGATGACCGATCTCGCCGATCTGATACGACTCGTCGGCCTTCAGCCGGTGCAGCGAATTGCGGTCCTCATACGGATACACCGCCACCGTCGCGATGCCCATCTCATAAGCAGCGCGAAACGCACGGATCGCGATCTCGCCACGATTGGCGACTAACAGCTTGGAAATCACGGGTAGACCTAACCGACAAGTTATTTCGGAAGTGTTACAGCAGCGTTGACCAGTATTCCCAGAAACGCACCAAGATCAACAGCACAAGTGAGGTGAACCAGAGCGCCACCAGCGACCACCGCCACTGGTAGATCGCCCGGGCGACCGCGTTGGTGTGCAGCGGTCGAAGCGCGATGGCACTCGTGACGACCAACAGCGGGATCGTCACTGACCACACGACCATGCAGTACGGGCACAGCGCCCCGATGCGGTAGAGGCTCTGGAAGATCAGCCAGTGCACCATGACCGCACCGAGCAGGCTCCCAGCCGCCAGCCCGGCCCAGTACCACCGCGGCAACCGAACGCCCGCGACCGCGAGCACACCCGTGACCAGGGTGACCGTGAACGCGACCACCCCGATCAGCGAATTGGGGAATCCGAAGACCGATGCCTGCCAGGTGGTCATCACCGAGCCACAGGAAATGACCGGGTTGATGCTGCACGACGGGACGTAATTCGGATCGATCAGCAGCTCGATCTTCTCGACCGTCAGTGCCAGTGCCGCCGCCAGCCCGAGGACACCGGCGATCAGGATCCATATCGCAGCGGGCTTACCGACGACGACTCCCGGGGCCTGCTCGGCCCCGGAATCGCCGAGTTCGTCGAGCTCGGGCGCTGCGGCGTCACTCATGGGTGGGCCGGTGCGGGGGCTGCCGGTGCGCCGGGCGCAGGAGCGGGAGCGGCGGGTGCGCCTGGTGCAGGAGCGGGGGCTGCCGGTGCGGGGGCGGGGGCGTTCAGCGCCGGCAGGTCACCGACGATCTCCTTGACCTTGGCGATCAGGTCGTCAGGCGTAGTGGGGCTGTAGTCCTCACCGTTGAACTTGACGGTCGGAGTCGAGTGGATTTCGGTGGCTGCGGCCATGCCCTGCACCATCTCCACATAGCGGCCCTTGGTGATGCAGTCGGGGACATCACCGGCGGCACCGGCCTGGCGGGCCAACTCGATGATCCGGGCGTTGTCCGGGTAGACGCCGCCGCCCTCCTGCGGCTGGATTCCGGGCGTGAACAGCGCGGAGTGGAAGCGGCGGAACGCGTCATTGGACTCGTCGGCGACGCAGTAGGCGGCACCCCCGGCCCGGGACGAGTAGCCGTTGCCGGCCTTGTCCAGGATCGCGACCATGTGGTAATCGACGGCCACGGCGCCCGCGTCGATCAGCTTGTTGATGGTGGGGCCGAACTGTTGCTCGAGCATCCCGCAAGCGGGGCACAGGAAATCTTCGTAGAGGCTCAGCGTCACCTTGGGCTCAGATGTCCCGTCTTTGGTGACCACGCTGGGCGCGGCCACGTGGATCGCCCTGGCCTCCCCGGTGGCGGGCCGCTTGTGGCCGGTCGTCACGATGTAGAGCACCAGGCCGACGGCGAACAGCACCACCACGGCTGTCAGCCCGATCTGAATGAACAGGTTGCGCTTGCGGTCAGCCGCCTTGAGGTCGTACTTCGCGGTCTTCTTCGGTTTGGCCACGTCGACAAGCGTACCGGCGCCGACAGGTCAGCTTTCGGCGTGGCTGAGATGTGCGCGCAGGGCCGAGATCATTGCGCTCGTCGCAGTGTCACTGCCGCCGCCCAGCGGGAAGAAGTTCGCGAACGCGTGGATCATCGACCGTTCTTCGCGCAGGTCCACGACCACCCCGGCGTCCTGCATGGCCCTCGCATACCGGTTTCCCTCATCCCGCAGTGGGTCGAACCCAGCCGTGACCACCAGCGCGGGCGGCAGGCCGGTGAGGTCTTCACTCAGCAACGGTGACACCGCCGGATCGTCGGCGGACACCTCGGCGCCATCGAGGTAGTGCGCGGCAAACCAGTCCATATCGCGTTTCTGCAGGAAGAAGCCGTCGGAGAACAGCGTCTTGGATCGCGTCTCGCTCGACCAGTCGGTGACGGGGTAGAGCAGCAGTTGCAGCGCGGGCAGCGGCAGTTCCGAGTCGCGGGCCTGTTGGGTCACCACCGCAGCCAGGTTGCCGCCGGCGCTGTCTCCCCCGACGACGATGCGCGTGGCCCCCAGACCCGCGGCATGGTCGAGCGCCCAGCGGTAGGCCGCGTAGGCGTCGTCGACGGCCGCCGGCGCCTTGTGCTCGGGCGCGAGGCGGTAGTCGACGGAGATCACCTGGATTCCGCCGTCCCGGCATATCAGCCGGCACAGGTTGTCGTGGGTGTCCAGGTCACCGATCACGAAACCGCCACCGTGGAAGTACAGCAACAGCGTCGACGTGTCCGGAGATCCGGTGCCGTCCGGGACGTAGCGTCGCGCCGGGATGGGCCCGGCCGGACCGGGAATCGACATCTCGGTCACATCCGCGCGGATCCGTGCCGTCATCATGGCGGCGGTGGCCCGCAGCGCGGCGCGCGAAACCGCGACGCCGGACTCCGGGCTGTAATCGGCGACCAGGCCTCCGACCCCGGCCGCACGCTGCGCGGCCAGGGTGAATTGGAGCGTGGTGTCCAAGGTGTTGCCGTCGACCACCACCGAGCGCCCGCCCAGCAGCAGGCGCTTGGTCCGGTCGGAAATCCGCGGGATCGCGGCCAGCGTGAACTTGGTCGCCCGCTCGAGCACTGCCTGTTTGACCGCGTCCCGGCTGTGGCCACCAGGTCCACCCTGGGCCGGCCCGCCTGGCAGACTTTCAGTCATGGCTGCTCCCTCTGTGAGTCCTCGTGTCACGCTGAACGACGGTAATTCGGTACCGCAAGTCGGGTTGGGGGTTTGGCAGACCCCTGCCGAGGAGACCGTGCGCGCGGTGAGCGCGGCCCTGCAGGCAGGCTATCGGCACATCGACACCGCCGCCGCGTACCGCAACGAGGCCGAAACCGGGCGGGGCCTGGTGGACTCCGGGGTCCCCCGCGAAGACGTGTTCCTGGTGACCAAGCTGTGGAACAGCGATCAGGGATACGACTCCACACTGGCCGCGTTCGACGCGAGCCTGGAGCGGCTCGGCGTCGACTACCTCGATCTCTATCTGATCCACTGGCCGGTACCGGCCAACAATGCCTACGTCGACACCTTCAAGGCCTTCTCGCATCTGCGCGACCAGGGCCGGATCCGGTCGATCGGGGTGAGCAACTTCGCGCCCGAACACCTGAACGTGCTGATCGACGCCACCGGCATCGTGCCGGCGGTCAATCAGATCGAATTGCACCCGCTGCTACCGCAACACGAGCTGCGCGAGATACACGCCAGATTGGGCATCGCCACCGAGGCATGGAGCCCACTGGGACAGGGTTCGCTGCTCACCGATCCGGTGATCACCGGCATCGCCGAACGGCACGGTAAAACACCCGCACAGGTACTGATTAGGTGGCATATACACCTGGGTAATATCGTCATCCCGAAGTCGGTGAACCCCGAGCGGATTGTCAGCAATTTCGACGTGTTCGATTTCGATCTGGACGAGTCGGACATGTCGGCCATCGCCTCGCTGGAGACGGACACTCGCCTGGGACCCGACCCCCGAACCTTCAACTTCACAGGATAGGTGCCATGACCTCCTCCGACGGGGCTGCGATTCCCACCGTCACGCTCAACGACGACCGCACGATCCCCGTCGTCGGCCTGGGTGTCGGCGGACTCTCGGACTCCGAGGCGGAGCGCGTGGTATCGGCGGCCCTTGAGGCCGGTCACCGCCTGATCGACACCGCGGCCGCCTACGACAACGAGGCCGGCGTCGGCCGTGCCATCGCGGCCTCGGGCATTCCGCGCGAGGAGATCTCGGTCACCACCAAGCTGGCCATCACCGATCACGGTTTCCAGTCATCCCAGGACGCCGGACGGGCCAGCCTGGAGCGGCTCGGCCTGGACTACGTGGACCTGTACCTGATTCATTGGCCGGGCAACGACATCGGCAAGTACGTAGACAGCTGGGGTGGGCTGATGGCGCTCAAGCAGGCCGGGCTGGCCCGCTCCACCGGAGTGTCCAACTTCAGCCCCGAGAACCTGTCGACGATCGTCGACCTGACCTTCGTCGCGCCTGCGGTCAACCAGATCGAGCTCCACCCGTTGCTCAACCAGGCTGACTGGCGCGCGGCCAACGCCAAGTACAACGTCGTCACCCAGGCCTACAGTCCACTCGGCGTGGGCAACTTGCTCGACAACCCGGCTGTCACGGCGATCGCCGAGGCGCACGGCAAGACGCCGGCGCAGGTACTGATCCGCTGGAGCATCCAGCTGGGCAACAGCGTGATTTCCCGCTCAACCAACCCGGAACGGATCGCATCCAATCTCGACGTGTTCGGTTTCGAGCTGACCGCCGACGAGATGGCAGCTCTCGACAGTCTCGATAATGGCACCCGGTTCCGGCCGGACCCGGCGACCTACACGGGCTAGCCCGTAGGGCAGGTCCCGGCAGCCTCACGCAGCACCCCGGCCGAGGCGGTGTCGATCGGCAGCGCGTAGCCGCGTAACACCTCGACGAACTGCACCGCGTACTGACACCAGAACGCCCGGTTGGGCGGCATCCAGTGGGCCGGTTCCTGATCGCCCTTGTCCTGGTTGGGTTTACCCGCGACCGCCAGCAGGTTCGCCGGGTCGTTCGCGAACCGCAACCGCAGGTCGTCGGGCCAGCCCCGCGCACCCAGGTCCCAGGCCAAGGCCAGCGGCACGATGTGATCGATCTGCACCGAGGCCCCGGTCTGATTGCCGCGGACGAAGGACACCGCCGCGTTCGTGTACGGGTCGTGCAGCGTGCCGGTCGCCACGGCGATCGGACACCGTTTGATCGCGACGAACGTCTTGTCGACGAGGTCGCGATTGAGTATGTCGTTGCGGGTGTCGCAGCCGTTGTGACCACCGGGCGCGCTGTTGTCGTCGTCCCATGACTCGCCGAATGCTGCGCGGCGATAGTCGTTGCCACGCACCCGTACCGGCACTTCGAGCACTCCGGCCAACAAGTCGACCCCGGCGGCCACACTGGGCGGTTGCGCTTGGGCGGTGAACCGGGCGGTGCGTTGCGTCGACATGGTCACCTGGATGGCGACGACCACCGTGAGTGCGACGGCTGCAGCCAGCCACCACATCCGGTGGCGGGTCATGCCTTGTCCAGGTACTCGACGCGGTCGGTGTTCACGAATTGCGCTGCCAGCAGGTCCATCCCGGGATCATGCGGGTTCTGTGCGTAACGCTGCTCAGCGAATGCCCGGGCCTCCTGGATGACTTCGAGATGGTCCCGCAGGGACAGGAAACGCAGGTTGATGGTGCGTCCGGACTGGTTGAGGCCCAGGACATCTCCCTCGCGTCGCTCATCGAGATCCAGATCTGCAAGGGCGAATCCGTCCAGGGTCGCCGCAACGGCCTTGATCCGTTCACCGGCCTTGGAGGTCTCCGGCAGCCGGGTGGCCAGCAGGCACAGGCTGGGGTGCTGCCCACGGCCGATCCGGCCGCGCAGCTGATGAAGCTGGCTGATGCCGAACCGGTCGGCGTCCATCACCACCATCATGGTGGAGTTGGGCACGTCGACGCCGACCTCGATGACGGTGGTACACACCAGCACATCGATCTCGCCGGCCCGGAACGCGCCCATCACCGCATCCTTCTCGTCACCGGACAGCCGGCCGTGCATCAGGCCGAGCCGTAACCCGGACAGCGGGCCTGCGCTCAGCCGGTCGAAGAGGTCGACCACCGTGACCGGTGGCGGGCCGCCGCGTCCTTCGCTCTTGTCGCCCGGCTTGTCGGACTCGTCGATGCGTGAGGCGACCACATAGGCCTGGCGTCCCGCGGCCACCTCCTCGCGGATACGGGCCCAGGCCCGGTCCAGCCAGGCCGGCTTCTGCGAGATGAAAATTGTGTTGGTGGTGATGGGTTGGCGGCCCCTGGGCAGCTCGCGCAGCGTCGAGGTCTCCAGATCGCCGTACACCGTAAGTGCGACGGTCCGCGGAATCGGCGTGGCCGTCATCACCAGCAGATGGGGTGTCAGCCCGTCACGAGCCTTGGCGCGCAACGTATCCCGCTGCTCGACCCCGAACCGGTGCTGCTCGTCGACGACCACCATGCCCAAGTTGTGAAACTCGACCGCCTCCTGCAGCAGGGCGTGAGTGCCGACGACGATGCCGGCTCGCCCGGACGCCACCTCTTCGCGCACGGCACGCTTCTGCGGCGCCGTCATGGAGCCGGTGAGCAGCGCGACCCCGGTTGCAGTGTCGGCGCCACCGAGTTGGCCCGCCATGGCCAGCGGCCCGAGCACGTCACGTATCGAGCGGGCGTGTTGGGCGGCAAGCACCTCGGTGGGCGCCAAGAGCGCGCACTGATAGCCCGCGTCGACCATCTGCAGCATCGCCAGGACCGACACGATGGTCTTGCCCGAGCCCACCTCGCCCTGCAACATCCGGTTCATGGGCCGCGTCGAAGCCAGTTCGTCAGAGATCACCTCCAACACCTCGGCCTGTCCGGTGGTCAGCTCGAACGGCAGCCGAGCGCGCAGCGCGGCAGCCAGTCCACTGTCGGTTCGCGGTGCGGCAGGACCGGATTCACTGAGCTCGCTGTAGCGCCGGGCCACCAGCCCCCATTGCAGCCCGATTGCTTCGTCGTAGGTCAGCCGCTCACTGGCACGCTCGCGCGCAGTCGTGTTCTCGGCCAGGTGGATGGCCCGCAACGCCTCATCCTCGGACATCAGATTGTGTTGGCGGACAAAGTCTTCGGGCAGAGGGTCCGGGACCGGGTCGAGCATGTCGAGGGTCTGGCGCACGCACGCGTAGATGTCCCAGCTCTGCACCTTGGCCGACGCGGGATAGATCGGGAAGAAGTCCCGCTCGAACTCGGCCAGCATCTCTTCGCCGCTGGCACCCGATGCCGACGCGATGGTGGTCAGCGACTTGGTGCCGATCTGCTTTCCGGGCGGCGGATTGAGTACCAGGAAGGCAGGATGGTTCAACTGGAGGGTGTTGCGGAAGTACTTGACCTCGCCGGACAGCATCAGGCGGGTGTCCTTCTCCACCTTGTCCACCATCCACCCGGCGTTGAAGAAGGTGGCGGTCACCGCCGGCCGGTGATTCCCCAGGGCCACCCGCAGGTACTTGGCCCGCCGGGTTCCGCCGGATTTGGTGCGGACGGTCGACCGCATCTCACCGATCTCCGCCTTCGTCACCACGTCGATGAAGGTGACGTGCTCACCTTCTTCCAGGTCGAGCGCCTCGCCCTCCCCACGCACCGTCATCCCGTCGCTGTACTTGCGCGGGTAATGGCGCAGCAGGTCGTTGACCGTGCGGAGGCCGAAATTGGCATTCAGCTTGTCCGCGTTCTTCTTTCCGATCACGAACTCGAGGCGTTCGCCGAGACCGACCACTACTCCACCCCGATCAGCAGGGCGTCACCGCGGTGGCCCGTGTGATACGTCACCAACTCCGCGCCGAGGTGCGCGCGGTGGACGTGGGCCTGCAGTGCCTTCCCGACCTCATCGTCCACACCGTCGCCGGTCAGCACCGTGATCAGCTCTCCGCCGGCCACCATCATCAGATCGATCAACCCAGCGGCTGCGGAGGTGAGATCAGACCCGACGATCAGGACCTCGTCGCCGGCGATGCCGAGCCCGTCACCCGGCTTGCAGGCGCCGGCCCAGGTCAACGCCTCCTCGGTGGCGATCCGGACCGCGCCGTGCCGGGCCCCTGCAGCGGCACGCGCCATGGTGTACCCGTCGTCGACGGCTTGCCGTCCCTCGTCGTGGACGGCCAGCGCCGCCAACCCCTGCACCATCGAACCGGCCGGCACCGGCACCACGTCGATACCCCAACCGATCGCGGCGGTGCAGCCCGCCACGAGCTCCTCGGCGGCGACATACCCATTGGGCAACACCATCACCTGGGCCGCCCCCACATCGATCAGGGCACGCAACAGCTGCTGCGCATTGATCGGCTCGCCTGCTTCGGGCCGCAACACCTGCGCACCCTCACCGGCGAACAGTTCGACGCCGCCGTCGCCGTCCACAACGGCCAGCACAGCCCGCTCACGGGTCCATCCACCGGCAGGCCTGACGCCAGCAGCGACGGTCAGTGCGGTGATCTGGATGCGGTTCAGCGACCCCACCGCGAGCCCGGCTTCGACCGCGGCGCCGGCATCGTCGAGATGGACGTGCACCGAGTACTGATCGCTGCCGGAAGTGGCGATGGCGACCGACTCACCCATCTGTTCCAACGCTGCCCGCAGCCCCTCGACAGCAGGCGCGCCGCACCCGCTCAGCAGATACATCACCTCGAACTGCGGTGGTGCCGCCGCGGCCGCCAGGGCCGCCTGCGGCGAGGCCGGGGTGTAGACCGGCCGGCGCGGCGCATGGCCGGCCAGGGTGGTTGTCATCGCGTCGAGCAGCACTAGCAGGCCCCGACCTCCGGAATCGACCACGCCGGCCTTGGCGAGCACGTCGAGCTGTTCCGGGGTGCGGTCGAGGGCTGCCGAGGCGGCCTCGCCGGCTGCGGCCGCCACATCGGCGACGTCGCCACCGCCGGCCGCACAGTGCTCGCCGGCCTCGGCGGCCGCCTGCAGCACGGACACGATGGTCCCCGGCACGGGCTCACCCATCGAGGTGACGGCAAGGACGGCGGCGTGGCGCAGCGCAGCCCCGAGCAGCGCGCCGTCCACCGCGGAGAGGTCACCGTCACGCTGGGCCGCCGCGGTGGTGATGACCTCGGCCAGGCCGAGCAGAATCTGGGACAGGATCACCCCGGAGTTGCCGCGAGCCCCCTGCAGCGCTCCGGCCGCCAACGCGCTCGCGACCGCCGTGATGTCGGCATCGGTCGGCTCGCCGTCGGCGTGCGCCCACGCCGAACGCATCGTGAACAGCATGTTTGTGCCGGTATCGGCATCAGCCACCGGGAACACGTTGAGCCGGTTGATCTCATCGGTGTGGACGATCAGCTCATCGACGGCGGTATGGGCCCAGGCCCGCAGCGCGGGGGCATCCAACCGCCGAGCCGACATCGGACCTCCCAATCCCAAATCAGATCCCCGCCGAAACCCGGTGCGATCCCCCGTGCGGCGCGGTCACCGCCGTGGTCACCAGCCTATCCAGTGACGGCGACAAACCCGATCAGAGCATCGCCGGCTGTGGACAACCTGGGGCCGCGTTCACGAGCCGTTTTGGCGATCCTCTGGCCTCCCGGTATTCTGATCAGGTTGTCGGGTCGAGCCCCGCCGTTTGCGGCGAGCGGGCCCAGCCCCCCAAGTACTGATTTCGAGGAGTTGTTGATATGGCTGCCGTGTGCGATATCTGCGGAAAGGCCCCGGGCTTCGGCAAGTCGGTGTCGCACTCGCATCGGCGGACCAGCCGGCGCTGGGATCCGAACATCCAGTCGGTGCGTGCCGTGGCGCGTCCGGGTGGCAACAAGCAGCGCGTCAACGCCTGCACCTCCTGCATCAAGGCCGGCAAGGTCTCGCGCGGCTAGTCACGCGCGCCTGATTTCGGTGCGCGACGCTGTTGTTTATCTGAGGGCACGGCAGGGTACCTCCTGTCGTCATGACCTCTAGTCCCGCATCGCGCTCACCGCTCTGTGCATTTGCGGCCGCAGTCGCGGCCGGTCTCGTGCTGTCCGCGTGCGGCGGCACCAGTTCCGATGACAACACCACCTCGGAGACTCCCACGACGACGGAGGCTCCGGTGACCTCGGAGGGTCCGGCGACCCATACCGAGACCACCATCATCGAAACTCCGGTATCGCCTGCACCCGCTTCGCCGTCGGCTGAGATGCCCGCTCCTCCGGGCAACGGCGGCGGTGACGGCGACATGACCGTCCAGATTCCCTCACCGGGTATCCCCTCACCCCCGCCGATCCCGGCGCCGCCGGCAATTCCCGCGCCGCCGGCGATCCCTATGCCCTGACCGGGTCAGGGCAGCCGCCAGTCGATCGGGTCGGCGCCTTTCTGCTGCAGCAGTTCGTTGGCCCGACTGAACGGGCGTGAGCCGAAGAATCCCCGCGATGCCGACAGCGGCGACGGGTGGGGCGATTCGATCGTCGCGCAGTCGCCTTCGGCCAGGAGCGGTTTGAGCGTCGAGGCGTCACGGCCCCACAGCACCGCCACCATCGGCTGCTCTCGTGCGACGAGCGCCCGGATCGCGCACTCCGTCACCGCTTCCCAGCCCTTGCCCCGGTGCGAGGCCGGAGTGCCAGGCGACACCGTCAACACCCTGTTGAGCAGCATCACGCCCTGTTGCGCCCATGGGGTGAGATCACCGTTGGCCGGCTGCGGGTAGCCCAGATCCTGGGAATACTCGCTGAAGATGTTCGACAGGCTGCGCGGCAGCGGACGGACATCGGCGCCCACCGAGAAACTGAGACCGACAGCATGCCCCGGTGTCGGGTAAGGGTCCTGACCGACGATCAGCACGCGCACCTGGTCGAAGGGAAACGTGAAGGCGCGCAGCACATTCTGGCCCGAAGGCAGATAACGTCTGCCTTCGGTGAGCTCGTCGCGGAGGAACTCCCCCATCTGCGCGACATGCGTTTCCACCGGCGCGAGCGCGCGGGCCCATCCGTCCTCGACAAGTTCATTCAGTGGGCGTGGGGTCACGGAAAGCCAACTTAGCGTGAGCCGTTAGTCGAACGACTGCCATCCCGCGTTTCCCGCCCACGGCGCGCCGTCGACGAGCACCCTGGCCGGTCCTTCCAACACCCGCCCGACGGCACGCCAGCCGGGTGGCAGCGCACCGGGGAAAGTCGCGGCCAGTGCGTGGTCTTCACCACCGCCGAGCACCCACTCCCACGGGTCCGCGCTCGCTGCAGTGGCGGCATCGGTGACCGCGAGACGATCGGCGTCGAGAAGGCCGCTGTCCAGGTCGATGCCGACGCCGGAGGCCGTCGCGATATGGCCCAGGTCGGCGAGCAGGCCGTCGGAGACATCGGTCATCGCAGTGGCCCCGGCGTCGGCCGCGCGGGCGCCCTGGCCGTACGGCGGGTGCGGGGTCAGGTGCCGCTGCCGCAACTCGGCGAAGCCGTCTTGCCCTTCGATGCCGCGCTCCCACAGCGCGAAGCCCGCTGCCGAACGGCCCAGATCACCCGCCACCGCGACGGTGTCGCCGACTCGGGCGCCGCTGCGGCGCACCGGTTCCCGGCCGCCGAGATCACCGAGCACCGTGACAGATATCACCCACAGCGGGGCGCTGACCAGATCTCCACCGGCAATGCTGGCGCCCAGCACACGTGCCTCATCCCACAGTCCGTCGGACACTTCCTTCGCCGCCGTGACGGGAGTATCGGGCGGTGCACCGAACGCCACCACGAATGCGGTGGCCCGCCCGCCCATCGCCTCGATGTCGGCGGCGTTCTGGGCGATCGCTTTTCGCCCGATATCGTGCGGCGTCGACCAGTCGAGCCGAAAGTGGCGGTCCTGCACCAGCATGTCGGTGGAGACTGCGGTGCGCCCGTCTGGCGCGGTCACCACGGCCGCGTCGTCGCCGGGGCCCAGCGTCACGGTGTCGGCTTGTGCGCGGCCGGCCACCAGGCGGTCGATGACCACGAATTCCCCCGCGCCAGCCAGGGTGTCGCCGTCGTCGTCTCCGGGATCGTCGCCGATCGTCTCGCCGGTCATATCGCCTCCTGCCGGTCGGCTGCCGCGTCCTGAGAGCCCGGACCCGACCTGCGGTACGTTTGGTGCCTGCGGCCAGCAGTTTATGCAGCGAGATCAAGGAGACAGCCGGTGGTGGAGGCTTACGTGCTGATCCAGACCGAGGTGGGCCGTGCCGAAGTCGTCGCCAAACAGCTCGCGGGACTGCCTGGTGTGGTCTCCGCGGAATACGTGACCGGGCCCTATGACGTGGTCTTGCGGCTCAGTGCCGACACCTTGGCCGGGCTGCAGTCCGACGTGGTGCCTGCGGTGCAGCAGGTACCCGGAATCACCCGGACCCTGACCTGCCCGATCGCCAACACAGGCCGGCCATAGAGTTGGGGGTGTGACCGACTCGCCCGCCGCCGATGGACCGCCCCGCACCCTGCTGATCGCAGCGGTCGTCGTTGCGGTCTCGGTGCTGATCACCGTCCTCGGTATCGCGGCGTCCCGGCAGCGCTCACCCGAGCAGCAACCCGTCGCCATTCCGTCGATACCGGCACCGCAGGCCGACAGCCAGCAGTGCCACGACCTCCTGAACGCACTACCCCAGCAGCTCGGCGATTTCCGTCGTGCCCCGACGGTGGACCCCACCCCGCCGGGCACCGCGGCCTGGCGTGCCGAGCCCGACACCGAGCCGGTCGTCCTGCGCTGCGGGCTGGAGCGCCCCACCGATTTCGTCGTCGGCACGCCCCTGCAGGTGGTCGACGAGATCCAGTGGTTCCGGGTGGGCGAATCGGGTGCGGCCACCGATGATCAGGGCCGCAGCACCTGGTACGCGGTCGACCGCCCGGTGTACGTCGCGCTGACGCTGCCCGCCGGGTCGGGGCCGACACCCATTCAGCAGATCTCAGGTCAGATCGCCCGCACCATGTCTGCACAGGAGCCGGCACCGGCGCCGGCGCGCTGAGGTCAGCGCAGGCCGGTCCCGCGGGCCAGCGCAGTCTCGACCATCGCGGTCAGCAATGTGGGGTAGTCGACGCCGCTGGCCGCCCACATCCGCGGGAACATCGAGATGGTGGTGAACCCCGGCATCGTGTTGATCTCGTTGATCACCGGGCCGTCGTCGGTCAGGAAGAAGTCGACGCGGGCCAACCCCTGGCAGTCGATGGCGGTGAAGGCACGCACCGCCAACCGGCGCACCTCGTCGGAGATGTCGTCGTCGACCTTGGCCGGTACATCCAACTCGGCTGCGTCGACGAGGTACTTGGTGGCGAAGTCGTAGAAGCCGTCCTCGCGTCCGCGCACGCCGGCCACCCGGATCTCGCCCACGGTGCTGGCCTCGATGCTGCCGTCGGGGAATTCGAGTACACCGCATTCCAGTTCGCGGCCAGGAATCGCGGCCTCGACGATGACCTTGGGGTCGTGGCGCCGCGCGAGTTCGATCGCCGCGGGCAGCTCATCCCATGCCGAGACCCGACTGACGCCGATCGAGGAGCCACCCCGGGAAGGCTTGACGAACACCGGCAGGCCGAGGCGCTCGCGGTCCTCCAGGCCGAGGGTCGGAACTGAACCATCGGGGCGGGGACGCAGCACCACGAAGTCGCCGATCGGCAGCCCCTCGGCGACGAGCAGCTTCTTGGTGAACTCCTTGTCCATGCCCGCTGCGCTGGACAGCACACCGGAGCCCACATACGGAATCCCGGCCAATTCCAGCAGTCCCTGGATGGTGCCGTCCTCGCCGTACGGGCCGTGCAGCACCGGGAAGACGACATCGACGGCGGCCAGCAGCTCACCGGGACCGTTGCTCAGCGCCAGCAGCTGACCACTGCGGTTCGGGGCGGCCGGCAGCGCGAGCTCGGTACCGGACGTCTCGGTCACCTCGGGAAGCCGGCCGTCGGTGATCGCGAGGGTCTCGGGGCTTCCGTCGGTCAGCATCCACGAACCGTCGGGGGTGATCCCGACAGCGACGACCTCGAACCGCTCCGGGTCGAGGTTGCGCAGGATGCTGCCTGCCGATACGCAGGAAATCGCGTGCTCAGAGCTACGCCCGCCGTAGACGACGGCGACGCGGGTGCGGGATCCGGTCTGGTTGCGGGCTGTCACAACCTAGAGAGGCTACCGTCCCGGTCCGGACCTGCCGTCCGGCGCATCCCGACCTGGGCGTTCATCGTCGCAGCGCCTGCTCGACATCGGCGAGCAGGTCGTCGGTGTCCTCGATCCCGGCCGAGATGCGGGCGAAACCGGCGGGCACGGGGTCGCCCCAGCGTGCCCTGCGGTCGACCGAGGTGTGGATCCCGCCGAAGCTGGTCGAGGCGATGAGCAACGTGCTGCGCTCCACCAGGGCGTGCACGGCGGCGGCATCGGCCAGCTCGATCGACACCAGTCCGCCGAAACGCCTCATCTGGGTGGCCGCCAGCTCATGTGCGGGATCTTCGGGCAACCCGGGATAACGCACCGAGCGCACCGCCGGATGGCTCCGCAGCATCACCGCCAGGGCCGCGGCGTTCTGGCACTGCCGTTCGAAGCGCAGTCCGGCGCTGCCGAGGCTGCGCAGTACCAACCACGCCTCGAACGCACCCAGGATCGGCCCGGCCAGCAGTCGGTCACGCTCCACCGCGGCCATCAGCTCGGGCTGGCTGCCGGCCACGTAGCCGGCCACCAGGTCGCTGTGCCCCGACAGTGATTTGGTGGCACTGGCCACCACCAGATCGGCGCCGAGCGAAAGCGGTTGTTGACCCAGCGGTGTGGCGGTGGTGTTGTCGACGACGAGGGTGGCGCCACGACTGCGGCACGTGATCGCCAACCGGTGCAGATCGACGACGTCGAGCCCCGGGTTTGCCGGCGTCTCGGCAAGCACCACATCGGCTTGAGCGGCCGCCTCACACATGTCCGCGACACTCGCCTCGATCACCGTAATACCCTGCGGTGCAAGGTATTCCACTGCGTAACGACGGACCTGATAGTAGCCGTCGGCGGGGACCACGAGCGTGGTGCCCGGCTTGGCCAGCACCCGAAGCGCCGAGGTGATCGCGGCCATCCCCGACCCGAATGTGAGTGCAGCTCCGGCGCCCTCCAGTTCGGCCAGCGCCGCTTCCAGCTGCCGCCATGACGGATTGGAGCTGCGGCCGTAGCTGTCCAGCGGCTCGGTTTCGTCGGGCGAGAGATGAAACGTCGACGCGGGAACCGGGATCGGCGCCACCGGCTGACCTGGAACCGATTCCAGACCAACAGCTTTGACGCTCCGCGTGGAATCCCCGTACAAGCCGTCCATACCTGCGTTTCCTCCTCGCACCCGGAGGCCGGTCACTCCGGTTTGGTGCTGCGACCCAGTAGTCCCGCGACGGCCTCGTGAACAGACAATCCCTTGTGACACACCCGATAAACGGCGTCGGTCAACGGCATCTCGACACCGTAACTGGAGGCCAGCGCCAGCACCGATTCACACGAGGCCACGCCCTCTGCCACGTGGCCGCCTCCCGCGATCATCGCCGATTCCATGGTGCCGCCCTTGCCGAGCCGCTCGCCGAACGTTCGGTTACGCGAATGCCTGGACGTACAGGTGGCCACGAGGTCTCCGACACCGGCCAACCCGGCCAGCGTGGCGGGAGTGGCGCCCAGCGCGATACCCAGCCGCATGACCTCGGCCAGGCCGCGGGTGATGATCGCGGCCACGGTGTTCTCCCCCAGTCCGACGCCCACCGCCATACCGCAGGCCAGTGCGATGACGTTCTTACAGGCGCCGCCGACTTCGGCGCCGACCACGTCGGCGTTGGTGTAGGGCCGGAAGTACCCGGTGGCCAGTGCGCGTTGCAGCGTGACCGCGCGTCCGGAGTCGCTGCAGGCGACGACGGTCGCCGCAGGCTGCTCGTCGGCGATCTCGCTGGCCAGGTTCGGCCCGGTCACGACGGCAACCCGGGACGGATCGGCGCCGGTCACCTGGACGATGACCTGACTCATCCGCATGAGCGAGCCGAGCTCAATTCCCTTGGCCAGGCTCACCAGGGTGACGTCGTCACCGATCAGGTGCTTCCAACCCTCGAGGTTCGCCCGGAGCTGCTGGGCAGGCACACCGAGCAGCACCGTGCAGGCGCCGTCCAGCGCCTCGGCCGGATCGGAGGTGGCCCGGATCGTCGACGGCAGCACGACATCACCGAGATACCGACTGTTGCGATGCTCGGTGTTGATCTCCTCGGCGACCTCGGGCCGACGGGCCCACATCGTCACCGGATTTCCCGCATCCGCCAGCACCTTGGCCAGCGCCGTCCCCCACGCACCGGCACCCATCACCGCAGCCTCTACCACCCGTTCACCCTATCCCGGCGGCTGCGCCACGCGCCGTCACCGGCCGGGCTGGCAGGATGAACCCATGAGCGGCTCCCGGAGCGGCAACGCGGCAGCAACGCAGGCCGCCGACGTCACCCTCGTGATCGCGGTGAAACGGCTGTCAGCCGCCAAAACCCGGCTGGCACCCATCTTCTCCGCGGCCACGCGCGAGGCCGTCGTGCTGGCCATGCTGGTCGACACCATCAACGCCGCGTCGTCCGTCGCCCCCGTCGCCGTCGTCACCCCGGACGAGACGGCGGCCGACGCCGCGCGTCAACTCGGCGCCGGGGTATTGATGGACCCCACACCGCCCGGTCACCGTGACCCACTCAACAACGCCATCGTCGCCGCAGAGGCCGCACTCCGATCCTCTGCACCGAATATCGTTGTCCTCCAAGGGGATCTACCCGCACTGCAGCCCCAGGAGTTGGCCGAGGCACTGTCTCTGGCCCGCGGCTACGAACGCAGTTTCGTCGGCGATCGGCACGGCACCGGAACCTCGGCACTGTTCGCGTTCGGTACTCCCCTGGCTCCGCGCTTCGGATCCGATTCGGCTGCGCGACATCGTCACTCCGGTGCGATCGAACTCACCGGCGCCTGGCCCGGTTTACGCTGCGACATCGACACTCCCGACGATTTACAGGCAGCACGGCGACTCGGCGTGGGCACCGCCACCGCACGCACCCTCGGCAGGCATGCCGTTAGGTAGCCGGGGACCCGCGCGATAGGGAATGATCGGACAGATGAGCGAAGCCACCGAAGCCGAGCCAGGTACCCGGTCGAACAACTCTCACCGGGACACCGCGGCAGCCGTATCGGGGCAGTCCGACGAGTCGGCGACACCCGAAGCGCCACCGGCGGCCACCTCACCTGCAGTGGACGACGCGCTGCCCGAGGACCGCTACCTCAACCGCGAGCTGAGCTGGCTGGACTTCAACGCCCGGGTCCTGGCCCTGGCGGCCGACACGTCGCTGCCGTTGCTCGAGCGGGCGAAGTTCCTGGCGATCTTCGCGTCCAATCTCGACGAGTTCTACATGGTCCGGGTGGCCGGTCTCAAACGCCGCGACGAGATGGGACTTTCGGTGCGCTCGGCCGATGGCCTGTCCCCGCGCGAACAGTTACGTCGCATCAACGAGCGCACTCAGCAGATCGCCAACCGGCACGCCAAGGTGTTCCTCAGCTCGGTGCGTCCGGCGCTGGCCGAAGAGGGCATCGTCATCGTCAACTGGGCCCAGCTCGACGAGTCCGAACGCGCAAAGCTTTCCACGTACTTCCACGAACAGGTGTTCCCGGTCCTCACCCCGTTGGCGGTGGACCCCGCGCACCCGTTCCCGTTCGTGAGCGGACTCAGCCTGAACCTGGCCATCACCGTCAAGCACCCCGACGACGGCGGACAACACTTCGCCAGGATCAAGGTGCCTGACAATGTCGGCCGCTTCGTGGAACTGGCGCCCCCTGCCGATGGATCGACGGTGGTGCGGTTCCTGCCGATGGAGGAACTCATCGCGGCGTTCCTGCCGGTCCTGTTCCCCGGCCTGGAGATCGTCGAGCACCACGCGTTCCGGATCACCCGCAACGCCGACTTCGAGGTCGAAGAGGATCGCGACGAGGACCTGCTGCAGGCACTGGAACGCGAACTGGCTCGACGACGGTTCGGGTCGCCGGTCCGGTTGGAAGTCTCCGACGACATGACCGAGAGCATGCTCGAATTGCTGCTGCGGGAACTCGACGTGGCCCCCGGCGACGTGATCGAAGTGCCCGGGCTACTGGATCTGTCGGCGCTCTGGCAGATCTACGACGTGGACCGGCCCGCGCTCAAGGATCGGCCGTTCGTGCCTGCCACCCCACCGGCTTTCGGCGAACGCGAGACACCGAAGAGCATTTTCTCGACGCTGCGCGACGGGGATGTACTCGTGCACCACCCCTATGACTCGTTCTCCACCACGGTGCAGCGCTTCATCGAGCAGGCCGCCGCCGACCCCAATGTGCTGGCCATCAAGCAGACCCTCTACCGCACCTCCGGTGACTCACCGATCGTCAACGCCCTGATCGACGCGGCCGAGGCCGGCAAGCAGGTGGTGGCGCTCGTCGAGATCAAGGCGCGCTTCGACGAACAGGCCAACATCAAGTGGGCCAGAGCGCTTGAGCAGGCCGGCGTGCACGTGGTCTACGGGTTGATCGGACTCAAGACCCATTGCAAGACCTGCCTTGTGGTGCGGCGCGAGGGGTCGACGATCCGCCGTTACTGCCACATCGGCACCGGCAACTACAACCCGAAAACCGCGCGACTGTACGAGGACGTGGGGTTGCTCACCGCCGATCCCGACATCGGCGCCGATCTCACCGATCTGTTCAATTCACTGACCGGTTACTCGCGTAAGGACGCCTACCGCAATCTGCTGGTGGCTCCGCGCGGCGTGCGTAAGGGCATCATCGAACGCATCGACCGCGAAATTGCCGCTCACCACGAGGGAGCGACGACCGGAATCCGGTTGAAGGCCAACGCCCTGGTCGACGAGCAGGTGATCGATGCGCTGTACCGGGCCTCGCAGGCCGGGATCCCCGTCGAGATCGTGGTGCGCGGCATCTGCGCCCTGCGCCCCGGTGTGCCCGGCTATTCCGACAACATCACGGTGCGCTCGATCCTCGGACGTTTCCTGGAGCACTCGCGGATTATTCACTTCCGCGCCATCAACGAGTTCTGGATCGGCAGTGCCGACATGATGCATCGTAATCTCGACCGCCGTGTCGAAGTGATGGCTCAGGTCAAGGATCCGAGGCTGACCGCACAACTCAACGAGGTGTTCGAGTCCGCGATGGATCCGGCCACCCGGTGCTGGGAGTTACGACACGACGGCCACTGGACTGCGCTGCCCCAGGAAGGGCAGACAGTCCGCGACCACCAGGTGTCGCTGATGGAACGTCACCGGCACCCCTGATCCCCACATGGCCGGGCCCATTGCCCGGACCGGTGAATGACCTGCAGGAGTTGAGGTGTCCGACGACAGCACGAAGGCGGCCAAACCGGGTACCAAGCTGGTGCCCGCGGCGGGCGCCGTGTTGTGGCGCGGCGGTCAGGACGCCGCGGGCGCGGCCGTCACCGAGGTAGCCGTGATCCACCGTCCTCGATACGACGATTGGTCCCTTCCCAAGGGGAAAGTCGAATCGGACGAAACCGATCCGGTGGCCGCGGTACGCGAGGTTCACGAGGAGACCGGATACACCGCACAGCTCGGCCGCCGGCTCGGTTCCATCTCCTACGAGATTCCGCAGGGCTCCAAACGGGTCTGGTACTGGGCGGCCCGCGCCACCGGAGGAGACTTCACACCCAATGACGAGGTGGACAAGCTCATCTGGCTGCCGGTGCATGCGGCCATGGATCAGGTTGTCTATCCGCATGACCGAAAAGTGTTGCGCCGCTTCGAAAAACACCCACCGGACACCGATACGGTGCTCATTGTGCGGCACGGTACTGCCGGTCGGCGATCCCGTTTCAAGGGCGACGACCGCAAGCGGCCACTCGACAAGAAAGGTCGGGCGCAGGCCGAGGCTCTGGTCGCTCAGCTATTGGCATTCGGTGCCACAACGCTTTACGCGGCCGATCGGCTGCGCTGTCATCAGACACTGGAGCCTCTGGCACAGGAGCTCGGGGTGGACATCCACAACGAGCCGGCGCTGACCGAAGAGGCGTACGCCTCCGACCACAAGGCCGCTCGCAGCCGTGTGCTGGATCTCGCGGCCCGGGCGGGCACCCCGGTGATCTGCACGCAGGGCAAGGTGATTCCCGATCTCATCTCGTGGTGGTGCGCACGGTCACAGGTTCGCCCGCAGACCACCGGAAATCGCAAGGGCAGCACCTGGGTGATGTCGATGACCGGCGGTCGCCTGGTCGCCGCTGACCATCTCGGCAGTCCCCTGCCGAACGGCAGGTAGACCCACACGAGAAAGGCACGTCGTGAGCTGACCTACGGCTCACGACGTGCCTTTACCGTAATTACTTGCGGCCCTTCTTGGCCGGTGCCTTCTTGGCAGCGGCCTTCTTGGCGGGCGCCTTGGTCGCGGCCTTCTTGGCAGGAGCCTTGGTCGCGGCCTTCTTGGCCGGTGCCTTCTTGACTGCGGCCTTCTTGGCGGGCGCCTTGGTCGCGGCCTTCTTGGCAGGAGCCTTGGTCGCGGCCTTCTTCGCCGGTGCCTTCTTGGCGGCGGTCTTCTTGGCGGCAGTGCGCTTGGCAGGGCCTGCGGTGACGCCACGCTTGACGGCCGGGCCGTCAGCCGGGAGACGCTGCGCGCCAGCGACAACCGCCTTGAACTGTGCACCCGGCCGGAAAGCCGGCACCGAAGTGGGCTTGACCTTCACGGTCTCGCCGGTGCGCGGGTTACGGGCCACCCGGGCAGCGCGACGGCGCTGCTCGAAAACACCGAAGCCGGTGATCGTGACGCTGTCACCCTTGTGCACCGCGCGGACGATGGTGTCCACAACGTTCTCGACCGCGGCGGTAGCCTGCCGACGATCGGTGCCCAGTTTGGTTGTGAGTACGTCGATGAGCTCCGCTTTGTTCATCCAAAACCTCCGAAACCAGTGGTCCTCTTTGGACCGACTAGAGGACACGGTAAACCCTGTGACCACTGATTTCCAAGAGCCACGCGCAATTTCAGGCGTAGCTAGCGAACAATCCGGCAATCCGCTTGCCCCACTTGGACTCCGCCGGGATGGGTCCAGAACCGGTTTGGCAGGCGGCGAATTCGGGCGCTGAAGCGCCCTCGGGAGGCCTCGATCAGGCCGGCAGAGTGCGCGGCTTCCAGCTCGGCCTGCGCTTCTCATAATCCTCGATCGAAGATCGTTTCCGCAGCGTAAGGCCTATATCGTCGAGTCCTTCGAGCAGCCGCCAGGCCGTGTAGTCGTCAATTCTGAACGGCAACACAACCGTTCCGGCGACGATATTTCGATCTTGAAGATTCACAGTGATTTCCAGGCCGGGATTCTGCTCGATGAGCTTCCATAACAGCTCGACATCGTCTTGGGCGACCTCAGCGGCCAATAGCCCGGCCTTGCCGGCGTTGCCGCGGAAAATGTCGGCGAATCGGGATGAGATAACCACCCGGAAGCCATAGTCCATGAGTGCCCAGACGGCGTGTTCGCGAGAAGATCCGGTGCCGAAATCGGGCCCGGCGACCAACACGGAGCCTTTGTCGAATGGCGGGAGATTCAGAATGAACGACGGATCCGTGCGCCAGGCGGCGAACAATCCGTCCTCGAAACCTGTTCGGGTAACCCGCTTCAAATAGACCGCGGGGATGATCTGGTCGGTGTCGACGTTGGACCGCCGCAGCGGGACCCCGATTCCGGTGTGTGTACTGAAAGCGTCCATTACGCTTCTCCTTCTGGCTTTTTAGCGGGTCGCGGCGGGCAGATCGGCAGGGGACGCGAGTTTTCCGCGTACGGCGGTGGCAGCCGCGACAGCCGGTGACACCAGGTGGGTGCGGCCGCCCTTGCCCTGTCGGCCTTCGAAATTCCGGTTCGATGTGGAGGCGCAGCGCTGCCCCGGGGACAGTTGATCGGGGTTCATTCCCAGACACATCGAGCAGCCGGCCTGCCGCCATTCGGCGCCTGCGGCGGTGAATATCTGGTCGAGACCTTCCGATTCGGCCTGGGCACGCACCCGCATCGAGCCTGGCACGACCAGCATCCGCACCCCGTCGGCCACCTTGCGATCGCGCAGCACGTCGGCGACCACTCGCAGGTCCTCGATGCGGCCGTTGGTGCAGGACCCGACGAAGACGGTGTCCACGGCGATGTCGCGCATGGCCATCCCGGGCCGCAGATCCATGTAGGCCAAAGCCTTCTCCGCCGACTGACGCTCGCCGTCGTCGCCCATCAACTCAGGATCCGGGACCGACGCGGACAACGGGACGCCCTGTCCCGGGTTGGTTCCCCACGTCACGAACGGGCTCAACGCGGCGGCATCCAGGTAGACCTCGGTGTCGAATTCGGCACCCTCGTCAGTGCGCAACTGGCTCCACGCGGCAATGGCGGCGTCCCAGTCCGCTCCCTTGGGAGCGTTCGGGCGGCCCTTGAGGAACTCGTAGGTGGTCTCGTCGGGAGCCACCATCCCGGCCCGCGCCCCGGCCTCGATGCTCATGTTGCAGATCGTCATCCGGCCTTCCATGGACAGCGCCTCGATGGCACTGCCCCGGTATTCGATGACGTGGCCCTGGCCGCCGCCGGTACCGATCTTGGCGATGACGGCCAAGATGATGTCCTTGGCGCTCACGCCGGGCGGCAACACGCCGTCGACGTTGACCGCCATGGTCTTGAACGGCTTGAGCGGCAGTGTCTGCGTGGCCATCACATGCTCGACCTCGGATGTGCCGATGCCCATTGCGATGGCGCCGAACGCCCCGTGGGTCGAGGTGTGGCTGTCTCCACACACCACCGTCATGCCCGGCTGTGTCAGTCCGAGCTGCGGTCCGATGATGTGCACGATGCCCTGCTCGACGTCACCCATCGGGTGCAGCCGGATGCCGAATTCCTCACAGTTGCGCCGCAATGTCTCGACCTGCGTGCGCGAGACGGGGTCCGCGATCGGCTTGTCGATGTCGACCGTGGGCACGTTGTGGTCCTCGGTGGCGATCGTCAGGTCGGGCCGTCGCACCGGCCGGCCCGCCATGCGCAGACCATCGAACGCCTGCGGGCTGGTGACCTCGTGCACGAGATGCAGGTCGATGTAGATCAGGTCGGGCTCGCGGGACGCGCCCTCGCCCTCGCCGCGCGCCACGACGTGGTCTTCCCAAACCTTTTCGGCCAGGGTGCGCGGCTTCACGGATGTCTGTGTCGATTGGTCCATCGCTACTTCTCGATTCGATTAACGGCAAATGCGGGCTTGCGTCAAGAGTCCGCCAGGGCTGGGCGGTACTGTCGTCATCTCGCCTGTCATCCCACAATGCGAGACGCTAGTATCTCTCTGTGAGAAATGATAGCGGCATCGGCGTTCTCGACAAAGCGGTGGGTGTGCTGCACACCGTGGCCGAGTCACCTTGCGGGCTGGCCGAACTCTGCGAGCGGACCGGACTCCCCCGGGCGACCGCGCACCGGCTGGCCGCGGGACTCGAAACCCACCGGCTGCTGGCCCGTGACGGCGACGGCCGCTGGCGCCTCGGCCCGGCACTGACCGAATTGGCCTCCCACGTCAACGATCCGCTGCTGGCCGCGGGAGCCGCGGTACTGCCCCGCCTACGCGAGATCACCGGCGAGAGCGTCCAGCTGTACCGGCGCGAGGGCCAATCACGGGTCTGTGTGGTGGCGTTGGAGCCGCCGGCCGGACTTCGCGACACCGTGCCGGTGGGCACCCACCTCCCGATGACCGCGGGCTCTGGAGCCAAAGTGCTACTGGCCTACGCCGACCCGGCCACCCAGCAGGCGGTGCTTCCGGCGGCCAAGTTCACCGATCGGGCGCTGGCCGAGGTCCGCAAGCGCGGCTGGGCCCAGAGTGCCGCCGAACGCGAGCCAGGAGTGGCCAGTGTCTCGGCGCCGGTGCGTGACGGCCGCGGCGCCGTGATCGCCGCGGTTTCGGTGTCCGGACCGATCGACCGCATGGGCCGGCGCCCCGGCGCCCGCTGGGCTGCCGATCTCCTCGCGGCGGCCGACGCCCTGACCCGTAGATTGTGAGGCGAATCTCAGTAGCCCGCATTGTCACGCCAGAGTGGCTGTCGAGCGCCAGCGCCACTCCAGCCTGACAAATCAGGCGGCCTACCACCGCCCGCGCCACCAAATCTCACCGAGCGTCACGCCAGAGTGACCTTCGACACCCAGAGCCACTCTGGCGTGACAAAGCCGGCGGGACGAGCGCAAGACGGGCGGACGAATCCCACACAACGCAAAAGCGCCCAGTTCGTGAGAACTGGGCGCTCTTGTGGTTCGCGCCGAGGCGCTTACCTTCTGTACCCCCGATGGGATTCGAACCCACGCTACCGCCGTGAGAGGGCGGCGTCCTAGGCCGCTAGACGACGGGGGCTAGAACTTCCGGATGGTCAGCATAGCTCAGGCAGTGGTGCTCGCCTAATCCGGCTGAACCGCTCCGGATGGCTGGGGTACCAGGACTCGAACCTAGAATGGCGGTACCAGAAACCGCTGTGTTGCCAATTACACCATACCCCATTAATTGCCTATCACCGCAGGTGGCAGGCAATTTCGATCCGATCGGCTCAGCGGGGGCTTCCCCGTTTTGCTTTTCGGGCCGACGAGCAGACTACCAAAGATTTTCGGCGCTTTTTACCAAGCCCCGCCACCCCCGGCGCTCACAGCCGGGCCCGGGCGGACCGTAACCGCGTCAGGCTGCGGTCGGCCCCCAGCAGTTCCATGGATTCGAACAGCGGCGGGCTGATCGTGGCGCCTGTGACGGCGACGCGGATCGGCCCGAACGCCTTCCGTGGCTTGAGCTCCAGACCGTCCAGAAGGGCCTCCTTGAGCGCCGTCTCGATGTTGGCGGTGTTCCACTCCCCGACCGTCTCAAGGGCGCTCAGAGCGGCATCCAGGACCGGTGCGGCCTCGTCGCGCAGTTCCTTGGCAGCGGCCTTCTCGTCGATCTCGTAGGAGCCGTCGTCGAGGAATTTCAGCAGCCCCCACGCATCTCCGAGCACGACGATGCGGGTCTGGACCAGCGCGGCGGCTTCGGCGAATGCGGCGTCGTCCAAACCTGTGTCGTGACCATGGGCTTCGAGGTACGCGCGCAGCCGGGCCGTGAAGTCCTCGACCGTCAGCAGCCGGATGTGCTCGGCGTTGATCGCGTCGGCCTTCTTCTGGTCGAACCGCGCCGGGTTGGAGTTGACGTTGACGACGTCGAACGCGGCCACCATCTCCTCCAGGCTGAACACGTCGTGATCGTCGGCGATGCCCCAGCCCAGCAGCGCCAGGTAGTTCAGCAGGCCTTCCGGCAGAAAGCCGCGATCGCGGTGCAAGAACAGATTGGACTGCGGATCCCGCTTGGACAGCTTCTTGTTGCCCTCGCCGAGAACACTTGGCAAATGAGCGAATTCAGGCACCCGCTCAGCCACGCCGATCCGCATCAGCGCCCGGTACAGCGCGATCTGACGCGGCGTCGAGGGCATGATGTCCTCGCCGCGCAGCACGTGGGTGATCTTCATCATCGCGTCGTCGACCGGGTTGACCAAGGTGTACAACGGATCTCCGTTGGCGCGGGTGATCGCGAAATCGGGTACCGAACCCGCCGGGAAGCTCACCGGCCCGCGCACCAGATCGGTCCAGCCGAGGTCCTCGTCGGGCATGCGCAAGCGCAGCACGGGCTTGCGGCCCTCGTCGACGAATACCTTGCGCTGCTCGTCGGTCAGATCCCGGTCGTAGTTGTCGTACCCGAGTTTGGGATTGCGTCCGGCCGCCACGTGCCGCGCCTCGACCTCTTCCGGCGTCGAATAGGCCGCGTAGACCTCGCCGGCCTCGAGCAGCCGGTTGATCACGTCACGGTAGATCTCGCTGCGCTGCGACTGCCGGTACGGCTCGTAGGGGCCGCCGACCTCAGGGCCCTCGTCCCAGTCCAGTCCGAGCCAGCGCAGCGCGTCGAGGATCGCGGCGTAGCTCTCGGCACTGTCACGCGCGGCGTCGGTGTCCTCGATGCGGAAGACGAACGTTCCGCCGGTGTGCCGGGCGTAGGCCCAGTTGAACAGCGCGGTACGCACCAACCCGACGTGCGGGGTGCCGGTCGGGGACGGACAGAACCTCACCCGGACATTGCCAGAGGGAGATGTCATCACTTACCTCTATTTCTGCTTACGCACAACGGGATTGGTAAGGGTGCCGATCCCTTCGACGGTGACGCTCACGGTGTCCCCGTCTTCGATCGGACCGACCCCCTCCGGGGTTCCGGTCAGGATCAGATCACCGGGTAGCAGCGTCATCACGGCTGAGACCCATTCAACGATGGCACCGATGTCGTGGATCATCAGCGAGGTTCGGCTGCGCTGTCGCACTACACCGTTCACTTCGGTGCGAATCTCCAGATCGGACGGATCGAGGTCGTTGACGATCCACGGGCCCACCGGACAGAAGGTGTCGTGCCCCTTGGCCCGCATCCACTGACCGTCCTTGGCCTGCTGGTCGCGTGCCGAGATGTCGTTGGCAATGGTGTAGCCCAGGATGTTCTCGGCCGCGCGCGCAGCGGGGACGTCCTTGCACGGCCGCCCGATCACGATCGCCAGCTCACCCTCGTGGTGAACGGGGTTGGCATCGGCCGGCAACTGGATCGGCACATTGGGGCCGATGATCGCGGTGTTGGGCTTGAGGAAGATCACCGGATCCTCGGGTGCCGCACCGCCCATCTCCTCGGCGTGTGCCTCGTAGTTCTTGCCCATACAGATGACCTTGCTGGCCAGGATGGGTGCCAGCAGTCGGACGTCGGCCAGCGGCCAGCTCCGCCCGGTGAAGTTGGGGTTGCCGAACGGATGCTCGGCGATCTCTTTGCAGACGGCATCTGCACCGTCGCCTTCGACACTGACGAAAGCGACGCCGTCGGGACTGGCGATTCGACCTAAGCGCATTTTGACCAGGGTAGTGCGCAGTGTCTTACGACCAGCGCCGACGCCTCCGGTCGGTTTCCGTCAGCGGCCGTCGAACAGTGCGGCGAGGAACGGCGTGGAGTCCGGAACGGAGGCCAGCACGGTGCCCGAGTGATCCTCGTCGGGATAAACCTTCAGGGTGACGTCCTGGCCGTTGGCGCGTAGCTGATCGGCAAGCTGCTGCGACATGTTCGGCGGAACATCGCGGTCCAGGAGCCCGACTCCGAGGAAGATCGGCCGGTCGTAGCCGCTGGTCGGTGTGCCCATGTAGGTGTCGAGAGCTTCCGAGACGCCGGGCCGGGTCGCCAACGGCGCGCTGAAGTAAGCCGTCGGTGTCATACCGGCCAGCTGCTGATCGAGATCCGGCTTGCACAGCGTCTCGGCCTTGTTGACCGCGTCCAGTCCGGCGGGGGTGAGCACGCTGTCGATGTCGAGATCGGGGCGCGCCTCACGCAGTCCGGCGAGGATGTAGCCGGTGTAGCTGTTGGCCGCGGGTCCCAGATTCGGCGGCAGCAACATATCGGGCCCGGACTGTTCGACGATGCTCTGTACGTTGAACGGTGTCCCGGTGGCCACCACGCCGCGGTAGTCCAGACCGGTCCCCCGGCTGAATTCGGTGGCCCAGCGCGCACTGTTGACCGCCGCCCCGCCGCCCTGGGACTGACCGACGATGGCCCATTTCGGCGACAACGGCAGGTCCATGTGGTGCATCGCGATCACCGAGTCGACGACGCTGTGGGCGGTGGCCACGCTGTTGAGATAGCTCATCAGCCCGGGGGTGCCGAGTCCGGCGTAATCGGAGCCGACGACGGCGTAGCCCTGGTCGAGCCAGTGCGTCAGGTATTCGGCATCCCGCGCGCTGCGGGGGTGCGCCGACGGTGCGCAATCGTCACCGAGTCCCACCGTGCCGTGCGCCCACGCGATCGTCGGCCAGCCGCCGTCGGGTGCCTTGCCGTGCGGGATGAACACCACAGCGGTACTGACTGCGGCCGCATCATGCTGGTCGACAGTCGAATACAGGATGCGGTAGGCACTCGCCGCGCCCGGTACCGACAGCGCCGGGTCCAACGGAACCGTCTCGATCAGGGTGCCTGCCACCGGAATCGGTGCGTCATAGTGCCGGGCATCCAAGCCCGACCAGTTCGGTGCGACCGCCGCCACCGCCGTCGGCGCTGTCAATAGTCCACACGTCAGCAGAGCGGTGACCGCAAACCACATCTTCACGGCCACAGCCTAGGACAGTCCCGGCGCGTCTCATATATTGGGATACAAGTTCAATATTTTGGGACATCCGTGAAACGATGCAGACATGCCGGTTACGTCGATCAGCACGTTTCGCCGTTGGTCGATGTTGGTGATCGCGTTGACTGCGACCACATGTGCCAACGTGTTCATCAACGGCGCGGCGTTTCTCATCCCCACCCTGCACGCCGAGCGCGGCCTGGATCTGGCGCAGGCCGGTCTGCTGTCGTCGATGCCGAGCTTCGGACTGGTGGTCACGCTGATCGCCTGGGGCTACGTCGTCGACCGGGTCGGTGAACGGATCGTGCTGACGGTGGGCTCGGCCCTGACCGCCGCGGCGGCGTTCGGAGCGGCCGCCGCACATTCCCTGGTGGCCGTCGGCGTGTTCCTGCTACTGGGCGGAATGGCCGCGGCGAGCAGCAATTCGGCGAGTGGGCGGGTCGTGGTCGGCTGGTTCCCGCCCGACCAGCGTGGCCTGGCCATGGGAATCCGTCAGACGGCAACGCCTCTGGGCGTCGGACTGGGCGCGTTGGTCATTCCGCGCCTGGCCGAATCCCACGGTGTGGCAACCGCACTGCTGTTTCCGGCGATCGTGTGTGTGCTGTCCGCGGTGATCTGCGCTGTGGGCGTGCTGGATCCGCCACGGCCGCCCCGTCACGAGGCACCGGCCGAACACCTGGCCAACCCGTACCGCGGTTCAAACGTGTTGTGGCGCATCCACGCAGTGTCGGTGCTGCTGGTCGTGCCCCAGGGCCTGGTCTGGACCTTCACCCTGGTGTGGCTGATGAGCGATCGGGGTTGGTCTGCGGCGTCGGCGGGCACGCTGGTGACCCTCGCCCAATTGCTCGGCGCGGCAGGGCGAATCGCGGCCGGCCGTTGGTCCGATGTGATCGGACAGCGGCTGCGACCCATCCGCACCATCGCGTTGGCGGCGGCAGCGACGATGGGGCTGCTGGCGTTCACCGACTGGCTGGGCTCCCCGATCAGTGTCGCTCTGATCGTGATCGCCTCGGTGATCACGGTGTCCGACAACGGTTTGGCGTTCACGGCAATCGCGGAGATCGCCGGCCCATTCTGGAGTGGGCGCGCACTCGGAACCCAGAACACCAGCCAGCATCTGGCCACCGCCAGCTCTGCGCCACTGTTCGGTGCGCTGATCGGTGTGGCCGGATACCCCGCGGCTTTCGCGGTGTGCGCATTGTTGCCGTTGTTGGCGGTGCCACTGGTTCCGGCTGATGAGCGCTCGCGCGAAGAGCATTAGGCCCAGGATCCGGTGCGCAAAGAACCGTAGGGCAGCGGGTCTCGGCCGACATACGCTGCACTGATGAGATCGGGCATCCCCACTCGAGTAGGTGCGGCGAGCCGGCCGGTCAGAACCGGTCGTGTCGTATCCGCACTCTTGGCGTTCGCACTGGCAACAAACGCATGTCAGGTGCACGACCAGCCGTCGAGCCCGCCGTCTCCAACCGCCCTGCCGGAGACTCACGGCCCGTTGATCGCCTACACCGTGCCGAGAGCCACCCCCTGGTTCGACTCGGGAGAGGTGGGTTTCGTGCTGACTGAAGGCTCAAATCCCATTGCCACCTGGAAAAAACAAGTTGGTGCGTCCCGGTTCGCGGGCCTGAGCGGACCTGCCTTCACTACCGACGGAACCTATGCCTTCGCGCAGTACGCCGATGAGCAGGCTGGGCGCTATCCCTACGACGGCGGCGACATGCACGCCGAGCTGGTGTGGATCGACGTGGCAAGCCGTCAAACTCACGAGGTGGCCATTCCGGCTCAGTCTCGCACCGACTCTCAACGGCCGAGTCGACCCGGCGTCCCGTATCCGTTGCAGGGCAGCACAATCGTCTGGCAGGCCCCGCCGACAGCGGACGCTCCCGACGGTCAGGTAACCCTGATGCAGTTGGACCTCAGCCGGCCGAGCCCGACGCCCAGTGTGTTGCGCACCGTTCAATTACCGCCACGAACGCCCGAGCAACAGGCGGTACCCGCCGAAACCCAGGACTTCACCGGAAACGTGATCGGCGCAGGCCATGGACGGGTGGCCATCGTCAAGAAGTACGGCTCGGACAGGTTCACCCAGGCCGATCGCCTGTTCCTCGTCGATGCCGACAGCACCGTCCGCGATGTCGCGCACCAACCGACCACGCAGTGGATATCTGCGGTCTTCAGCCCCGACGGCACCAGATTCGCCTACGAAACCGGTGCCATCGACAAGACCGGCTCCTGCAACCGACACCAGGTCACAGTGTTCGACTCCGCCACCGGCCACCAAGCTGCCGGATTTCCACCGGGGCCCTTCGATGCGACCCCCGGGCCCTACTTCTATGGCAATCAGAGCGGCGCGGTGTGGTGGACATCCGACGGGAGGCTGCGGGCCACCGCGGGTGCCGAGCAGTGTCCGACGAATCGGTCCGAGCCCACGTCGGACAGCGGCGTGTGGGAGCTGAACGGCGGCCAGTGGACACAAGTGGCGCCGTCGGGAACCTACCGCGACTACCCGCTGCCCGACGGAGACGCGGTGATCGTCGCGAAGGTGCCCCGACCGCCCGATGAGCGGCAGGCCAACCAACCGACTACCGTCACAAGCTTGTTCATCCGCGAGGGCGATCAGCGCGTCCACATCGCCGATGTCGACGCCACCAGCGTCGCCGTTGCACCGGCCCAGCCCTGACCGCGCACAACCGAACTCATTGATCGGGCGCGCTCATGTCCCCGGTCCCCGGGATTCCGTCGGCAAGTCCGTACCGCAGATGCACGATGCCGTTCGGGCTGGCGACCGGCGGTTGCAGCAGTGTGACGTTGGTGGGCACCGCGCCACCGTCGAAGACTTTCTTCCCCGCTCCCAGCATGATCGGGTGCACCCACAGGTCGAGGCGATCAAAGAGCTTCTCGCGCAAGAGCGTCTGGACCAGATTCAGGCTGCCGACGACCTTCACATGCTCATGCCGATCCCGGATCTCACGCACGGCGGCACCCAGGTCCGCGCCCAACTGTTGGGAACCGGCCCACGTGAGGTCAGGTGTGCCGCGGGAGGCGACGTACTTGGGGATGCTGTTGAACAGCGTGCCGAAGTCATCCGTCTGGTGTGGCCAGTAGGCGGCGAAGATGTCGTACGTCCGGCGCCCGAGCAGGAGAGCATCGGTGCCCTCGTATGCAGCGCCGACCTGCGCACCCGACACCTCGTCGATCAACGGCGCCTGCCAGCCGCCGAACGAGAACCCCTCGGGGTCCTCGTCAGGCCCGCCCGGCGCCTGCGCGACGAGGTCGAGGGTCGCGAACAGTTCGATGTCGATGAGTCCCATGCCCGTATAGACCGACCGGCGCCCAAAGACTCATCGCCTCGGTGATCGACTCTGCGTCCAGGGCGCGAATGTGCGAGTGACCCGCGCCCTCAGCGCAGAGTCGGTGCCGTGTCAGACCGGGGACGCAGCATCAACGCCGCAGCCAGAAAACACAACGCACCGATGAAGGTGCCGAAATTGGCGAGCCGCTCGTCGACCGTCACACCGGTCTTGCGAACGAACGCGGCGAGCGCGGAAACCCCGAACGCCACGCAGCCCATCATGTTGACCCACGCGGCTTGCCAGCCAACGGATTTCGGTGACCACGCGCCGACCGCCAACACTGCCAGCACGCCGCTGAGTAGGAAGGCCAGTGAGCCGGTCGCGTCGGGGGCCCAGACGAACCGGCGCTCGGCCAGTACCGCGTGGGCCCAGACCGACGCGCCGGTGCTGAGGTTGAACAGGAGGGTCCCGGCGAATTGTGTGGCCGCCGACCACCAGTCGAGTCCGCGTCCCGCGAGCACGAGCTGGATACCCGCGGCCGTGGTGAAAAACCACGAGCCGACGAAGCACAGCGTGTTCGTCACGCCCGCACCGGCCAAGGCGGGGAAGCCCGGCACGGTGGCGGCCGCGAAGAACGACGATCCGATGGCGAACAGCCAACACTGCCGAGTCAGGGTGGCGAAGCGGGCAGTCACCGCCGACTCAGTGCCCAATCACCGGCTACAGCAACGACAGGATCCGCTCGCCGACCTCGCTGGTCGAGAGCTTCGCGTCACCGCGGGTGGCCAGGTGCTCACCGACCGCCTTGTCGACCCGCGCCGCCGCATCGGATTCGCCGAGGTGGGTCAGTAGCAGCGCCACGCTCATCACCGCGGCCGTGGGATCGGCGATCCCCTGGCCGGCGATGTCGGGTGCACTGCCGTGTACCGGCTCGAACATCGACGGATTGGTACCTGTCGCATCGATATTGCCCGAGGCGGCCAGGCCGATACCGCCGGAGACCGCGGCCGCCAGGTCGGTGATGATGTCGCCGAACAGGTTGTCGGTGACGATCACGTCGAACCGGCCGGGATCGGTGACCATGTGGATGGTGGCGGCATCGATGTGCTGGTAGGCCGTCTCGACGTCCGGGTATTCCGTACCGATCTCGTCGACAGTGCGCTTCCACAGCGAGCCGGCGAAGGCCAGCACGTTGTTCTTGTGCACCAGAGTCAGGTGTTTGCGCCGCGCGCGGGCTTTCTCGAACGCGTAACGCACCACGCGCTCCACGCCGAACCGGGTGTTGGTGGACACCTCGGTGGCAACCTCGTGCGGGGTGCCCACCCGGATCGCGCCGCCGGTGCCGGTGTAGGGACCTTCGGTGCCCTCGCGCACCACCACGAAGTCGATCTGCGGGTCGCCGGCCAAGGGGCTGGATACCCCGGCGAACAGCTTCGACGGCCGCAGGTTCACGTGGTGGTCCAACGCAAATCGCATGTTGAGCAGCAATCCGCGTTCGAGCACGCCACTGGGTACCGACGGATCACCGATGGCGCCCAACAGAATTGCGTCATAACCCTTGAGCTCGTCGACGAATCCCTCGGGAAGGGTCTCCCCCTTCGCGTGGTAACGCCGCGCGCCCAGGTCGTATTCGGTCCGGTCCACCCCGGGCAGCACCGCGTCGAGCACCTTCAGCGCTTCGGCGATGACCTCAGGGCCGATGCCGTCACCGGCGATTACAGCGAGTTTCATGACAGGTCGACCACTTCCAGCGTCGTGGCGTCAACCGCGGCGGAGATCGCGGTGCGCACATCCTCGGGCACATCGGTATCCAGGCGCAGCATCACGATGGCACTGTCACCGTCGACGTCCTGGCTCAGCTGCGCGGCCAGGATGTTGACGTTCGCCCCACCCAGCAGGGTGCCGATCTTGCCCAGAGCGCCCGGCTGATCGTTGTAGTGGACGATGAGGTTGTAGCCCTCGGCACGCAGGTCGAAGTTGCGGCCGTTGATCTGGACGATCTTCTCGACCAGCTGCGGCCCCGACAGGGTGCCCGCGACGTTCACCGCGCTGCCGTCGGCGTGCACAACGCGCACATCGACCACGCTGCGGTGGTTGGGGCTCTCGGTGGCGGTGCTGATCTCGGAGGCCACGCCACGGTCGGCCGCCAGCGTCGGAGCGTTGACGAACGTCACCTGCTCGTCGACCACCGCGGAGAACAGCCCGCGCAGCGCCGACAGCCGCAGGATCTCGACGTCCTCCGACGCCAGCTCACCGCGCGCCTGGACGGTAAGCGACACCGGAGCCGCATCGGAGAGAGCACCGGCCAGCAGACCGAGCTTGCGCACCAGGTCCAGCCAGGGCGCCACCTCTTCGCCGACGGCGCCGCCGCCCACGTTGACCGCGTCCGGCACGAATTCGCCGGCCAGGGCGAGCTTCACGCTGGCGGCCACATCGGTGCCGGCCCGGTCCTGCGCCTCGGCGGTCGAGGCACCGAGGTGCGGGGTCACAACGACCTGGGGCAGCTCGAACAGCGGGCTGTCGGTGCACGGTTCGGTCGAGAACACGTCCAGACCGGCGGCCCGCACATGGCCGCTCGTGATGGCATCGGCCAGGGCCTGCTCATCGATCAGACCACCGCGGGCGGCGTTGACGATGATCACGCCCGGCTTCGTCTTGGCGAGGTTCTCCTTGCCGAGCAGGCCGGCGGTCTCCTTGGTCTTGGGCAGGTGCACCGAGATGAAGTCGGCACGGCCGAGCAGCTCCTCCAGCGGCAGCAACTCGATGCCGAGCTGGGCGGCGCGGGCCTGCGAGACGTAGGGGTCGTACGCCACGATGTGGGCGCCGAAGGCGGCCAGGCGCTGGGCGACCAGCTGACCGATGCGGCCCAGACCGACGACACCGACGGTCTTGTCGAAGATCTCGACACCCGAGAACGACGACCGCTTCCAGGTGTGTTCCCGCAGCGTCGCGTCGGCGGCGGGGATCTGCCGCGCCGTGGACAGCAGCAGGGCCAGAGCGTGCTCGGCGGCACTGTGGATGTTGGAGGTCGGTGCGTTGACGACGAGCACCCCCCGGGCGGTCGCGGCGTCGACGTCGACGTTGTCCAGGCCGACACCCGCGCGGGCGACGATCTTGAGTTTGGGGGCCGCGGCGATGACCTCGGCGTCCACCGTGGTGGCGGAACGTACCAGCAGCGCGTCGGCGTCCGGCACCGCAGCGAGCAGCTTCTCGCGGTCCGGACCGTCGACCCACCTGACCTCTACCTGGTCACCGAGGGCGGCGACGGTCGATTCCGCGAGCTTGTCGGCAATCAAAACAACGGGGAGACTCACGCGGACAGCCTAGTGTGTGCGCCCTACCACAGCCGAACCGCGTGCGGTGTACTGATGGGCGTGGACGTCACAATCGTCGGCAGCGGCCCCAACGGCCTGTCCGCCGCGGTCATCTGTGCCCGGGCCGGACTGGCCGTACGCGTCATCGAAGCGCAACCCACCGCGGGCGGTGGGGCACGCACCCTGGCCGACCCGGAATATCCCGGAGTCAGCCACGACATCTGTTCAGCGGTGCACCCGCTGGCGTTGGCGTCGCCGTTCTTCGCCGCCTACGACCTGACCGCCCGTGGGGTGCAATTGGCGGTCCCCGAGATTTCCTACGCCAGCCCGTTGCAGCACCGCCCGGCGGCGATCGGTTACCGCGACATCGAGCGGACGTGCTCCGAACTGGACCACGGAGATTCCTGGCGACGGCTGCTCGGTCCGCTGGCTGCCGAGTGCGATGACGTGGTCGGCCTGATCCTCGGCGACAAGCGATCGCTGCCACCGTCGCTGACCGCGGCCGCGCGTGTCGCGCCGCGATTACTCGCCCAAGGCACCCCGCTGTGGCGCACACTGGCGGGCGAAGACGCCCGCGCGTTGTTCAGTGGTGTTGCGGCACACACGATCTCGACGATGCCGTCACTGGTTTCCGGCGGGGCCGGTCTGATGTTGGCAACCCTGGGACACGCTGTGGGTTGGCCGATCCCGATCGGCGGATCCCAGGCGATCCCGGATGCGCTGATCGCCGATCTCACCGCGCACGGCGGCGAACTCGTCCTCGGACACGAGGTCACTGAACCACCGTCGGGCGTGGTCATCTACGACACCGCACCGACCGCGCTGCTGTCGATCTACGGCAAGGCCCTGCCGCCTCGGTACGCGCGGGCGTTGAGCCGCTACCGCTACGGGCCGGGAGTGGCGAAGGTCGATTTCGTGCTGAGCGGCGAGATCCCTTGGCGTGACCCGCGTCTGACCCAGGCGCCGACGCTGCACCTGGGTGGCAGCCGGGCACAGATGGCACTGGCCGAGTCCGAGATCGCCGCGGGCCGCCACGCCGAGTGGCCGATGGTGCTGGGCGCGCTCCCCCACATCGCCGACGCATCCCGCATCGATGACGCCGGCCGCCGCCCGCTGTGGACCTATGTCCACGTACCCAACAATTCGACGCGGGACATGGCCACGGTGGTCACCGACATCTTCGAACGATTCGCCCCGGGCTTCCGCGATCTGGTGGTCGGGGTCCGCAGCGTGCCGGCGTCGCGGATGGACGAGCACAACGCCAACCTGGTCGGCGGCGATATCGGTGTGGGCGGCAACAACATGGTCAGCGCGCTGCTGGGCCCCACCCCACGGTTCGACCCGTGGACCACACCGATCCCCAAGGCCTACCTGTGCTCGTCGGCCACTCCGCCGGGTGGCGGCGTACACGGAATGGCCGGGTTCTACGCCGCCCGCACCGTGCTCAAACGCGAGTTCGGTATGCGGGATCTGCCTAAGCTGGCACCATGACCACCCCTGCACCCAAGGTCGCCGTCATCTACTACTCCGCGACCGGGCACGGCACGCACATGGCCCAGCGCGTCACCGCCACGGCCGAGGCCGCGGGCGCCGAGGTGCGGTTGCGGCCCGTCGCCGAGACCGCCGATCCGGAGTCCTTCGCCCACAATCCTGCGTGGACCGCGAATTACGAAGCCACCAAGGATCAACCGAGGGCCACCGGTGACGACATCGTCTGGGCAGATGCGGTGATCTTCGGCTCCCCCACCCGATTCGGTTCTGTCGCTTCGCAATTGCGCGCGTTCCTCGATTCGCTCGGGGGCCTGTGGTCACAGGGCAAGCTCGCCGACAAGGTCTACGCCGGGTTCACCTCGACCAACACCGCGCATGGCGGGCAGGAAACCACGCTGCTGACGCTCTACGTGACGCTGATGCACTGGGGCGGGATCATCGTGCCGCCGGGCTACACCGATCCGCTCAAGTTCGCCGACGGCAACCCGTACGGAGCGAGCCTGCTGGCCAACCACGACAACATCAGCGAGTTCGACGACACCACCTACGACGCGCTGGATCACCTGGCCCGGCGGGTCGTCAGCGTGGCGGCACGGCTGGGTTCGTAAGAAAACTGGTGCGGCCGCACCCCTCGGTCCGCCCTTAGGTTTGAGCGGTGAACTTTGGGGGCGTCGCACGGTTGGTGGGATCCGTCCCACACCTGGATCCGGTCATGAAGTTGTTCGCGGTGGGCGACCTGGAGCTCTATCACGTCAGCCCACCGCTGCACGGGTACAACGTCGTCGCCGCCGCGCAGACGATGTGGGCCATGCGAGCGCAGTGCATCCACCCGGATGGCCGCATCGAGCCGCCGGAGCCGGACGACCCGGTGTCGACCGAGTTGTTCGGCGTCGTCGGTGAGGGGTTGCAGATCGACAGCACCGAGAAGCTTCCCGGCAGCGCCGAAGGTAGAAATGTGACCCGCACGCTCGCGGCGATCGGCTACCGAATCGTCTAGAAATGCCGAAAGGCCAGTTATGGCACGCATTTTTGTGAATCGCGTGCCATAACTGGCCAGGGAACGCAGCAGTTAGGCCGTTTCGGTGATCGGCCGGTCGACCCAGCTCATCAGGTCGCGCAGCTTCTTGCCGGTGACCTCGATCGGGTGCTCGGCGTTGGCCTTGCGCAGCGCCTCGAGCTCCTTGTTGCCGCCCTCGACGTTGGCGACCAGGCGCTTGACGAAGGTGCCGTCCTGAATGTCGGTCAGGATGTCCTTCATGCGCTTCTTGGTGTCGGCGTCGATGACCCGGGGGCCCGACAGGTAGCCGCCGAACTCCGCGGTGTCGGACACCGAGTAGTTCATGCGGGCGATGCCGCCCTCGTACATCAGGTCGACGATGAGCTTGAGCTCGTGCAGCACCTCGAAGTAGGCCATCTCCGGGGCGTAGCCCGCCTCGACCATGACCTCGAAGCCGGCCTTGACCAGCTCTTCGGTGCCACCGCAGAGCACGGCCTGCTCGCCGAACAGGTCGGTCTCGGTCTCTTCCTTGAAGGTGGTCTTGATGACACCGGCGCGCGCACCGCCGATCGCGGCGGCGTACGAGAGTGCCAGGGCCTGGCCCTCGCCCTTGGGGTCCTGGTCGACGGCGATCAGGCAGGGCACACCCTTGCCGTCGACGAACTGGCGACGCACCAGGTGGCCGGGCCCCTTGGGGGCGACCATGCCGACGGTGACGTTGGCCGGAGCCTTGATCAGCCCGAAGTGGATGTTGAGGCCGTGGCCGAAGAACAGCGCGTTGCCGTCCTCAAGGTTGGGCTCGATGTCGTTCTTGAAGATCTCGGCCTGCGCGGTGTCGGGCGCGAGCACCATGATCACGTCGGCCCACTTGGCGACCTCTGCGGGGGTGTCGACCTCGAGGCCCTGCTCCTCGACCTTGACGCGGGACTTCGAGCCCTCTTTCAGGCCGACCTTGACCTGCACGCCCGAATCGCGCAGCGACAGCGAATGCGCGTGCCCCTGGCTGCCGTAGCCGATGACGGCGACCTTGCGACCCTGGATGATCGACAGGTCCGCGTCGGCGTCGTAAAACATCTCAACTGCCATGCGAAATTTTCCTTCTCTTTCTAGCTCTACAGCCGACTAACGCTACTTGACGTGCTTACTTCACTGCGCTGATACCACGGGGTCCGCGCGAGACCGACACCATGCCGGACTGTGCGATCTCACGGATACCGTAGGGCTCCAGGACCCGCAGCAGGGCCTCCAGCTTTTCCGAGGTGCCGGTGGCCTCGACGGTCAGGGACTCGGTCGAAACGTCAACCACCTTGGCGCGGAACAGGTTCACCGCTTCGATGACCTGGCCGCGGTTGCTCGCGTCGGCGCGCACCTTGATCAAGGCGAGTTCGCGGGAGACCGAGCTGTCATCCTCCTGCTCGACGATCTTGATCACGTTGACCAGCTTGTTGAGCTGCTTGGTGATCTGCTCCAGCGGCGATTCCTCGACGCTGACGACGATCGTCATCCGCGACATGTGCTTCTGCTCGGTGGCACCGACAGCCAGGGACTGGATGTTGTAGCCACGACGGGAGAACAGCGTGGCCACCCGGGCGAGAACGCCGGGTTTGTCCTCGACCAGCACCGAAAGCGTGTGGGTGGGCGTGGTGTTGCTCATCAGGCGTGCCCCTCGGCGTCGTTTTCGTCGAACAGCGGCCGGATGTCCCGAGCTGCCATGATCTCGTCGTTGCTGGTGCCGGCGGCGACCATCGGCCACACCTGCGCATCGGCACCGACGATGAAGTCGATGACCACCGGGCGATCATTGATGGCCCTGGCTTGGTTGATGACGTCCTCGACGTCCTCGGGCCGTTCGCAGCGCAGCCCGACGCAGCCCAGCGCCTCGGCCAGCTTGACGAAGTCCGGGATACGACGCGAGTGCGTGGCCAGATCGGTCTGGCTGTAGCGCTGGTCGTAGAACAGCGTCTGCCACTGCCGCACCATGCCCAGGTTGCCGTTGTTGATCAACGCCACCTTGATCGGTGCGCCCTCGATGGCACAGGTGGCCAGCTCCTGGTTGGTCATCTGGAAGCAGCCGTCACCGTCGATGGCCCACACCTCGGCCTCGGGGCGGGCGAACTTGGCGCCCATGGCCGCCGGGACGGCGAAGCCCATGGTGCCAAGGCCACCGGAGTTCAGCCACGTCTTGGGGTTCTCGTACTTGACGAACTGCGCGGCCCACATCTGGTGCTGGCCGACCCCGGCGACATAGACCGCCTCGGGTCCGGCGATCTGACCCAGCTTCTCGATGACGTACTCGGGGCTCAGGCTGCCGTCGCTCTGCGGGCCGTAGCTCAGCGGGTAGGTCGACTTCAGTCCGGACAGGTACTCCCACCAGCTGTCCAATTTCAGTGCGGCACTGGTCGTTCCGTCGCGGCGCAGCACCTCGATCAGATCGGTGATGACCGCCTTCACGTCACCCACGATGGGGACGTCGGCGTGCCGGTTCTTGCCGATCTCGGCGGGGTCGATGTCGGCGTGGATCACCTTCGCCTCAGGGGCGAACGAGGACAGCTGACCGGTGACCCGGTCGTCGAACCGGGTGCCCAGAGCGATCAGCAGGTCGCTCTTCTGCAATGCGCCCACCGCGGCCACGGTGCCGTGCATGCCCGGCATCCCCAGGTGCTGCGGGTGGCTGTCGGGGAACGCGCCGCGGGCCATGAGCGTGGTGACGACCGGGATGCCGGTCAGCTCGGCCAGCTCCAGCAGTTCGGCACTGGCCTCACCACGGATCACACCACCACCGACGTAGAGCACCGGCTTGTGCGCCGCGGCGATCAGCTTGGCGGCCTCACGCACCTGACGGCTGTGCGGCTTGGTGTTCGGCTTGTACCCGGGCAGGTCCATCTGCGGCGGCCAGGAGAAGGTGCACTGGGCCTGCAGGATGTCCTTGGGAACGTCGACGAGCACCGCGCCCGGGCGCCCCGAGCTGGCGATGTAGAAGGCCTCGGCCATCACCTGGGCGATGTCGTCACCGTTGCGCACCAGGAAGTTGTGCTTGGTGATCGGCATGGTCATGCCGGTGATGTCGGCTTCCTGGAAGGCGTCGGTGCCGATCAGGCTGCGACCCACCTGCCCGGTGATGGCCACCACGGGGATGGAGTCCATCTGGGCGTCGGCCAGCGGGGTGATCAGGTTGGTCGCGCCGGGGCCGGAGGTGGCCATCATCACGCCGACCTTGCCGGTGGCGTGGGCATATCCGCTGGCAGCGTGGCCGGCGCCCTGCTCATGGCGAACCAGCACGTGGCGCAGCTTCTGCGAGTCGAACAGCGGATCGTAGACCGGCAGCACAGCGCCACCGGGGATCCCGAAGACGACGTCGACGCCGAGCTCTTCCAGCGACCGGACGACCGCCTGGGCGCCGGTGAGCTGCTGCGGTGCAACCCGGTTGGGCTGTCCCGAATCTGATTTGGCGGTGGTTGCGCCGTTGGCAGGCGCGGTTCCCGACCGGGCTGGCGGTCGCGTTGTCGGTGCGCTCACGATGTCCTCTTCACGGTCTGCTTCACATTCCTCTTCAGGAAGTTTCAATTTTTCATTGATTCCGGCGCGCTTGTGGGCAAATAAAAAACCCCCGTCAGCCGGTAGCTGTACGAGGGTGGCGCGTCGATGCGGTTGGCTATGCCCGGCAGAGGGCCAGCGCGGCATCAACGCGCCAACCAATTACTACGAGCAATCCGGGGTTCTGCATAGCACCCGACGGTAGCTGCCGTACAGGTTAAAGGTCAAATTGGTTCCGCTGAGGGGCGGACGCCCGGTGACGCCGGCGGGGCCGCCCGCCGGGTGGTGCAAGGATGAACCTGTGAGCGCACGATCGGCAACCTCCCCTGTCGTAATCCGGATATCGCCCATGGCGCACCTGGCAGTCGGATTCCTGACGCTCGGCCTGCTGACGCTGGTCCTGAGCAATCCGACCTGGTTCTCGGTGCTGCTGGTGATCCCGATTGCGTTGTCGACGGCCATCATTCGGTATCGAACGACCGCCGACGCCGACACCGTCACCGCGCGGTCGCTGACGCGCAGCCGCACGGTGTCGTGGACCGAGATCAAGGGATTGCGGTTCGACCGTTCGTCTTGGGCGATCGCGGATTTGAGCGACGGGACGGACCTGCGCCTGCCTGCCGTGACGTTCGCAACACTGCCGTTGCTCACCGAGGTGAGTGGCGGCCGCGTACCGAATCCATACGCCTGAGACCGGCGCGGTCAGCCGAGCGGGTTGCCGCCGTTTAGCAACACCCAGATGGCGATGCCGCCGGCCACGCCGAGCACCAGCGCCACGAAGGAACCCACGAAGGGGCGCCGGGCCCAGCCGCGGCCGGCGTCGAATCCGTAGCGGCCCGGCCCGGTCAGGATGATCGCGGCTGCGGCGACGACGACGATCAACCGGTACTCGGTGCCGTCGGTGATGACTTCCGCGAGGCGGGCCTGCTCATGTGCCGCCATCGCCGTGGCCAGCACCCCGTTGATCAGGTAGGCCAGTGCGCCGGCCGCCGCGATCGGGGTGAACAACCCGAGGACCAGCAGCACGCCGGCGGCGATCTGCCCGCCGGTGGCGGCATAGGTCAGGATGTCAGCGTTCTTGAAGCCCATCTCGTCCAGCGACGAGTTGAACCCGTCCAACCCTGGGCCGCCCCACCAGCCGAAGGCCTTCTGCAGGCCGTGGATGATCATCAGCCCGCCCAGCGCCACGCGCAGGATCAGCAGGCCGAGGTCCTGGGTGCCGCGCCGGCCGGCCGCCCGTACCCGGTCGTCGATGAAGTCGTCGCGCTCGATCTCCGCCGGTTCGGCCGAGAAGGGGGCCATGGGGGCCGGTCCGCCGGATTGCACGTACGGCAGTGGCTCCGGGTCGGAGACCAGGCTGAATGCGGACTGGTCGCCCGCTTTCGAGTCGTAGCGGGGAATGGCGGTGGTCTCGAAGTCGCCGCCGTAGTTTTCCGACGGCAGGTCGTCTTCGGGGTCGACCAGGCTGGCCCCGGCCGGCCTGGCGGAATCGTCCGAGTAACCCGGTCGTTGCCAGGCTTGTGGGTCCTGTGGGTGGCTGGTCACAGCTGCCAGGGTAAGTGCAAGTTCGGTCCGATCCTGGTATTTACCCCGGCGCTTCCGCCTGGTATCGACCTGCTACGGATACACCGCGCGGTCCCGACGTGGCGCGGACTGCCGAGCGATCCGTAATCTGGCGGCATGAAATCGCGCCGGCTGATGGGGGTGGCCGCCGTTCTGTGTGCCGCGATGCTTGTCGGGTCGGGCTGTGCCCGGTTCGACGCGGCCCAGTCCGAACCTTTCACCACCGAGCCCAAGATGGCACCGGGGCCGACCACCACACCGCCGCCGCCGCCACCGCTGCCGGCCAAGCCGTTCCCCAAGGAATGCAAGGCGACAGGGGTCATGCAGGGCTGCCTCGACAGCACCAGCGGTCTGATCATGCTGCCCGACAGCCAGTCCGCACTGGTCGCCGAGCGGCTCACCGGCGCGGTCAAGCAGGTGTCGGTGAAGGCCGAGCCGAAGGTCAAGGTGACGATCCCCGTCGATCCGTCCGGCGACGGCGGCCTGATGGACATCGTGCTGTCGCCGACCTACGGCCAGGACCGTCTGATGTACGCCTATGTGAGCACTCCGACGGACAACCGCGTGATCCGCATCGCCGACGGCGACGTGCCGAAGCCCATCCTCACCGGCATTCCGAAGGGCGCCACCGGCAACATGGGGGCGCTGACGTTCACGAGCAAGACCACTCTGCTGGTGCAGACGGGTGATGCGGGCGACCCGGCATTGGCCGCCGATCCCGCATCGCTGGCAGGCAAGGTGCTGCGCATCGAGCAGCCCACCACCGTCAACCAGGCCCCGATCACCACGGCGCTCAGCGGCCTGGGTGGCGCGGGCGGCATGTGTGTCGATTCGTCGGACGGCTCGCTCTACGTCACCGACCGCACCCCGAGCGCCGATCGACTGCAGCGCATCACCAAGGATTCCAAGATTTCCACCGTGTGGACCTGGCCGGACCGGCCGGGCGTCGCCGGGTGCGCCGCCCTGGAGGGCACGGTGTTGGTGAACCTGGTCAACGTCAAGAAGACCGTCGCCGTACGCCTGGCACCCGATACCGGCGCGGTCACCGGTGACCCTGAGGTGGTCCGGGAGAACGTGCGCGGTCATGCCTGGGCGTTGCAGCTCTCCCCCGACGGCAACGTGTGGGGCGCGACCGTGAACCGGACCGCCGGAGATGCCGAGAACTTCGACGACGTCGTCTTCCCACTCTTCCCGCAGGGCGGCGGCTTCCCGCGCAGCAATGCCGACAACACCTAGGACACAAGACATTTCGGCTTAGATCGACCCTGTGGACCTGACCGGACCCGGCAGCGTCAATCGGCCGATATGAATACAACGCACACAATGTGCCCTTAGAAATGGTTCGCCTATCACGTACCATTACCCGGGTGCCTGACCGCCAGCGCCGCAGATACGCACCGCGGCTACCGCGTGAAGAGCGGCGCGAGCAACTGCTGGACGCAGCGTTGACGGTGCTCCACGATTGCCCCCTGCACGAGCTGACCATGGAGGGGGTCGCCGAGGCCGGCGGCGTCGGCAAACCCGTTCTCTACACCGCGTTCCGGACCCGCACCGAACTGGTGGCTGCGCTGCTCGTTCGCGAGCATCAGCGGGGCCTGAGCCAGGTCCTGACCACCCTGCCCGACAATCTGTCGGTAACCGGACCGGCAGATGCCTACACGGCGACGGTCACCGGTTTCCTGCGCTGCGTGCTGGAGAATCCGGCCCGCTGGCGGCTCATCCTCACCGAACCCGACACCGCGCCGCGGGATGTCCACGCAGCCGTCCGCAACGCCCGCAACCAGATCCTCGCGGAGCTCAAGCAAATGGCAAGGGCCGGCATAGCGGTGGACCCCCGGCTTTCCGCACTGGATCCCGAGCTTCTCGGCCACACCTTGCTGTCGTTCGCGGAGATGCTCGGCCGCCTCGCCGTGCACGATCCGGCCAGTTACCCGCGCGAACGGCTCGAGCGATATGCCGCCGCCGCGATGACGATGTTCGCCGGAGCCGCCAAGTAACGCGCGGTTACCCGCTCTGGCCGCAGGCGGCCAGCACCAGCTCGCGCACCCGGGCCGCGTCGGCAGAACCCTTGGTCGCCTTCATCACCGCACCGACGATCGCCCCGGCGGCCTGGATCTTGCCACCGCGGATCTTGTCCGCGACGTCGGGATTGGCGGCCAGCGCATCGTCCACGGCAGCCTGGATCACCGAGTCGTCGCGCACGAGCGCCAGCCCACGGTCGGCCATCACCTGCTCGGGTTCGCCCTCGCCGGCCAGCACTCCCTCGATGACCTGTCGGGCCAGCTTGTTGGACAGCTTGCCCTCGTCGACGAGCTTGACCACGGCGGCGACCTGGGCCGGGGTGATCGGCAATGTCTCGAGCTCGACCTCGGATTCGTTCGCCTTCTGCACAAGGAAGTTGCCCCACCAGGCGCGGGCGGCCTCACTGGAGGCGCCGTGGGAGACGGTGGCGGCCACCAGCTCCACCGCACCGGCGTTGACCAGGTCACGCATCACCTCGTCGGAGATGCCCCAGTCCTGCTGAATCCGCTTGCGTGCCAACCACGGCAGCTCAGGGATCGTCTGGCGCAGTCGTTCGACGAGCTCTGCGTCGGGGGCAACGGGCTCGAGGTCGGGCTCGGGGAAGTACCGGTAGTCCTGCGCGGTCTCCTTGCTGCGGCCGGGCGAGGTGTAGCCGTCTTCGTGGAAATGTCGCGTCTCCTGGGTGACCGTGCCACCGGAATTGAGAACCGCTGCCTGGCGGCGCATCTCATACCGGACGGCAACCTCGACGCTCTTGAGCGAGTTCACGTTCTTGGTCTCGGTGCGGGTGCCGAACTCGGTGGCCCCGACCGGCTTGAGTGACAGGTTCGAGTCGCACCGCATCGACCCCTGGTCCATCCGGACATCCGATACACCCAAGCCACGCAACAGATCTCGCAGCGCGGTCACATAGGCGCGGGCGATCTCGGGTGCCCGCGCCCCGGTGCCCTCGATGGGCCTGGTGACAATCTCGATCAGCGGAACGCCGGCACGGTTGAAATCAGCGAGCGAGGTCGTCGCGCCCGCGATACGGCCGGTGTCGCTGCCCAGGTGGGTCAGCTTGCCGGTGTCTTCCTCCATGTGCGCACGCTCGATCTCGACGCGGAAGGTGGTGCCATCGTCGAGCGGCACGTCGAGGTATCCGTCGATCGCGATCGGCTCGTCGTACTGCGAGATCTGGTAGTTCTTCGGCTGGTCGGGGTAGAAGTAGTTCTTCCGGGCGAACCGGCCCCACGGCGCGATGTCGCAGTTGAGCGCGAGGCCGATGCGAATCGCCGACTCGACCGCCGCCTCGTTGAGCACCGGCAGCGAACCGGGCAGCCCCAGGCACACCGGGCAGACCAGGGTGTTGGGTTCGGCACCGAACCGGTTGGCGCAGCCGCAGAACATCTTGGTGGCCGTGGACAGCTCGACGTGAACCTCCATACCCATCACGGGCTCATAGGTGGCGATGACGTCGTCGTAGTCAACGAGTTCGGCGGTAGCGACAGACATGGTGTCGATCCTAATGGGGGCGTTTCAGGCCAGTCCGGGGTGGACGCCGGGGATCAGGCCGGCCGCGGCCGACAACCGGCGCAGCAGGTGGCGCAGCGCGGCGCGTTCCTCGTCGGACAGCGACGCCGTCACCTCGTCCTCGAGTGCACGACCCGCGGAGTCCAGTGCTGGGACCAACTCGCGTGCCCGCCCCGTCAGAGATACGGCGAATGCCCGCCGGTCGTCGGGATGCGGTCGACGTTCGACGAGGCCCTCGGCCTCCAGAGTGTCGATCAGCGCGACCATGACATTGCGGTGCAGCCCAAGGCGTTCGCAGAGCTCGCGCTGCGACTGCCCGTCGACACCGGCCAGCGCCAGCAGAACCGCGGTGGCCCTGGGATGCAGCCCCAACGGCTCCAGCTTGGCCCTGAAGCCATCGGCCACGTACGCGCCGAGTTGGGACAGCAGGAACGGGATTCGCTCGTCGAGAGCGGACACACCGGTCGGTTCCTCGGCCATACCGCCGACACTAGCACTGTTAGTGATTGTCATATAGCGTGATTGTCACTATTAGTGACCAATTGGGAGGCACCATGCGAATCGTCATCTTCGGCGCCAACGGGGCAACCGGACGTCTGCTCACCCGCCGAGCCCTCGACGCCGGGCACAGCGTCGTGGCGGTCACCCGCCACCCCGAGGCGTTCCCCGTTACCGGCGCCGCACTCACCGTGACCGAGGCCGACGTGCGGGACGCGGATGCGGTCACCGCCGCCGTCGACGGCGCCGACGCGGTGCTGTCCACCCTGGGCGTCACGTTCACGATGGATCCCGTCGACACCTACTCGGTCGGCGTGGGCAACATCGTCATGGCGATGCGCCGGACCGGGGTCGAGAAGTTGGCCGTAGTGAGTTCCACCGCGATCGCCGACTACCCCGGCCGCACCGCCACCCCGTTCGCGCTACGCCTGGTCCAGCCGGTGATCAGCCGTATCTTCGGCAAGACCCTCTACGCCGACATGCGCCGTATGGAGGACATCGTGACCGCCAGTGGACTGAACTGGACGATCGTGCGGCCGTCCGGCCTGTTCGACCTGCCGAACCTCACCGAATACATTGCCGGCCAGTGCGACCCGGTGGGCGCGTTCACCTCGCGCACCGACCTTGCCGACTACCTGCTGAAGCTGGCCGATTCACCGGAATCCGGTGCGACCGTCACGGTTTCGACGACGGTGGACACGCCGTCCATGTGGCAGCTGCTACGCCGCGAAGCACTCAAGAGCGCGTGAATTTCGCCCGCGGACCTCGGGCCTAGCCGAAGAACTCGGCGGCGTCGTCATAACGGGACTGCGGTACCAGTTTGAGGTGGCGGGTCGCATCGGCCAGCGATACCCGGCCGATGTCCTGCCCCTGCAACGACACCATCATCCCGAACTCGCCGGCATGCGCGGCGTCGGCCGCGTTCACACCGAACCGGGTGGCCAGCACGCGGTCATAGGCCGTCGGGGTACCGCCGCGCTGGACGTGGCCGAGGACCGTGACGCGCACATCCTTTTTGATCCGCTTCTCCACCTCCAGCGCCAATTGCTGTGCCACACCGGTGAATTTCTCATGCCCGAACTCGTCCATGCCGCCCTGACGCAGTTGCATGGTGCCCTCGGCCGGCTTCGCCCCCTCTGCCACCACGCAGATGAAGTGTGACGATCCGTGCTGGAACCGCTTCTTGACCAGCCGGCACACTTCCTCGACGTCGAAGGGCTGCTCGGGGATCAGGGTCATGTGGGCTCCCGACGCCAACCCGGCGTTGAGCGCGATCCATCCGGCATGCCGGCCCATCACCTCGACCAGCATGACGCGCTGATGCGATTCGGCGGTGCTGTGCAGCCGGTCGATGGCCTCGGTTGCCACCTGCAGCGCCGTGTCGTGACCGAAAGTCACGTCCGTGCAGTCGATGTCGTTGTCGATGGTCTTGGGCACCCCGACCACCGGGACGTTCTCCTCGGACAACCAGTGCGCCGCGGTCAGGGTGCCTTCACCCCCGATCGGGATCAACACGTCGATCCCGTTGTCTTCGAGGGTCTGCTTGATCTGATCCAGGCCCGCCCGCAGCTTGTCCGGGTTGACCCGCGCGGTGCCCAGCATGGTTCCGCCCTTGGCCAACAACCGATCATTTCGATCATCGTTGGCCAATTGGATTCGGCGATCCTCCAACAACCCTCGCCAGCCGTCGAGGAATCCGACCACCGACGAGCCGTAGCGCTGGTCGCAGGTACGCACCACCGCCCGGATCACCGCGTTCAGGCCAGGACAATCACCGCCGCCGGTGAGAACTCCGATGCGCATGGGCACCATCTTGCCCCGCCCGACACAACCGTGCCGGGCATAAGGGCATGGCGCCTACAACGCGCTGGGCAACGGGCCGCGGGCGGCCTCGTAGGCCGCGCCGACGCGGTACAGCCGGTCATCGGCCAGGGCCGGCGCCATGATCTGCAGACCGACCGGCAGGCCGTCGTCGGGCGACAGACCCGACGGCACCGACATGCCGCAATGGCCGGCCAGGTTCAACGGCAACGTACACAGGTCGAACAGGTACATGGCCAACGGATCGTCGACCTTCTCCCCCAGCCGGAATGCAGTGGTCGGGGTCGCCGGGGACACCAGGACGTCCACGTTCTGGTAGGCCTGCTCCAAGTCGCGGGCGATCAGGGTCCGCACCTTCTGCGCCTGGTTGTAGTAGGCGTCGTAGTAGCCCGCCGACAACGCGTAGGTACCGATCATGATCCGGCGCTTGACCTCCGGCCCGAACCCGGCGGCCCGGGTCAACGCCATGACCTCCTCGGCGCTGTGCGTGCCGTCATCACCGACCCGCAGCCCGAACCGCATCGCGTCGAACCGTGCCAGGTTGCTCGACACCTCCGACGGCAGGATGAGGTAGTACGCGTCCATCGCATGGTCGAAGTGCGGGCAGTCGACCTCACTGACCTCGGCGCCGAGCGCGGTCAGCTGAGCGACTGCGGCATTGAACGACTCCAGCACACCGGGCTGGTAACCCTCACCACGCAGCTGCTTGACGACACCGACGCGCACGCCCTTGAGATCGCCTGCCGCACCGGCCCGGGCGGCACCGACCACATCGGGTACCGGCGCGTCGACGGAGGTGGAGTCGCGGGGATCGTGGCCGGCGATCACCTGGTGCAGCAGCGCGGTGTCGAGCACCGTGCGCGCACACGGCCCGCCCTGATCCAGCGACGACGCGCAGGCGATCAGGCCGTAGCGCGAGACCGTGCCGTAGGTCGGCTTGACGCCGACGGTCGCGGTCAGCGCGGCGGGCTGACGGATCGATCCGCCGGTGTCGGTGCCGATTGCCAGCGGAGCCTGATAGGCGGCCAGCGCCGCGGCGCTACCGCCGCCCGACCCGCCGGGCACCCGCTCGGTGTTCCACGGGTTACGGGTCGGTCCATAGGCCGAGTTCTCGGTCGACGATCCCATGGCGAATTCGTCCATGTTCGTCTTGCCGAGGATCGGGATACCCGCGGCGCGCAGCTTGGCGGTCACGGTCGCGTCGTACGGCGCGCGCCAGCCTTCGAGGATCTTGGATCCCGCGGTGGTCGGCATGTCGGTGGCGGTGAAGACGTCCTTGAGTGCCAGCGGAACCCCGGCCAGCGGCGACGGCAGCGTCTCTCCCGCGGCGACGGCGGCGTCGATCCGGGCCGCCTCGGCCAGCGCGGCCTCCGCGGCCACGTGCAGGAAGGCGTTGAAGCGCTCGTCTGTCTCGGCGATCTGGTCCAGGTGGGCCTGCGTCACCTCGGTCGAGGAGACCTCCTTGGCCGCGATCTGAGCACCCAGGGTCGCCGCATCGCGACGGATCAGCTCACTCATGCTCGTCATTCACCCTCTCCGAGAATCCGCGGCACGGCGAAGCGGCCGTCTTCGGCGCGCGGCGCCGCGGCCAGCGCCTCCTCCTGCGTCAGGCACGGCACGACGACGTCAGGGCGGCTGACATTCACGATCCCGGCTTCCTCCCCGGGTCGCTGCGCTCCTGCCCGCCGCGCCAGCGGGTTGTCGGTGGCTTCCACACCGGTGACGTCGACGGACTGGATCTGGCTGACATGGCCGAGGATGGCATCCAGCTGGCCGGCGAAACTGTCCAGTTCGTCGTCGGTCAACGCCAGACGCGCCAGACGCGCCAGATGGGCAACCTCGTCTCGGGAGATCTTCGACACGACAAAGCAGCCTAGTCAAAGCAGTAGAACTGCCACACAGCGGCAGCACACCCGGCCGTGCACCGGCATGCCCCGAGACTCCCCCTGTGCAACAGTGATGCGTGTGCCTTCGTATCTGCTCCGGGTCCAGCTAGAGGACCGACCAGGCAGCCTCGGCTCGCTCGCCGTGGCGCTCGGGTCGGTCGGCGCCGACATCCTGTCCCTCGACGTCGTCGAGCGCGGAACCGGCTACGCCATCGATGATCTGGTCGTCGAGCTGCCGCAGGGCTCGATGCCCGACACCTTGATCACCGCCGCCGAAAACCTGTCCGGCGTCTATGTCGACAGCATCCGGCCCCATACCGGGCTGTTGGAGGCGCACCGCGAACTTGAGTTGATCGATCACGTCGCGGCGGCACGTTCGAAGGCCCAACGGCTGCAGGTGCTCGCCGAAGAAACGCCACGAGTTCTGCGGGTCGGCTGGTGCACGGTGGTCCGGTCCACCGGTGACGCAGTTGAACGGGTCGCCGCGAGCCACGGAGCACCCGAGACCCAGGCAGAGTCGGCGCCGTGGCTGCCGTTGGAACGGGCTTCGACGCTCAACGGCACCGAGCCATGGGTGCCACAGGTCTGGAGTGACATGGACACCACGCTGGCCGCCGCGCCACTGGGCGACCACAACACCGCGATCCTGCTGGGCCGCCCCGGCGGTCCGGGGTTCCGGCCGTCGGAGGTGGCGCGGTTGGGTTATCTGGCCGGGATCGTCGCGACGATCCTGCGCTGAGATACGGGGCCCCGGCCTAACCTTCGTCGGTCGTGGCCTCGTCGGCGGCCGGCGGGCCTTCGGCGAGCAGCGTGCGGAAACCGTCCTCGTCCAGGATCGGAACCCCGAGTTCGACGGCCTTGTCGTACTTGGATCCGGGAGCGTCCCCGGCGACCACGTACGCGGTCTTCTTCGACACCGAGCTGGCGGCCTTGCCGCCGCGGCTGATGATGGCCTCCTTGGCCTCGTCACGGGAGAACCCGGGCAGTGAGCCGGTCACCACGATCGACAGACCTTCCAGCGTGCGCTCGATGCTGGCGTCGCGCTCGTCGGCCATCCGGACCCCGGCGGCCCGCCACTTTTCGACGATGGCGCGGTGCCAGTCGACGGTGAACCAGTCGACCACCGCGGCGGCGATGGTCGGGCCCACGCCTTCCACCGCGGCGAGCTGTTCCTCGGAGGCCGCGACGATGGCGTCCAGACTGGCGAACTCGGTGGCCAACGCACGTGCCGCGGTGGGCCCGACGTGGCGGATCGATAAGGCCACCAGCACCCGCCACAGCGGCTGAGCCTTGGCCTTGTCGAGATTGGCGAGCAGGCGCTTCCCGTTGGCCGACAGTTCGCCGGCCTTCGTGGTGAACAGCTCGGTGCGCAGCAACTGTTCGGCGGTCAGGTTGAACAGGTCACCCTCGTCGGCGATCACCCCGGCCTGCAGCAGCGCAGTGGCAGCCTCGTAACCGAGTCCCTCGATATCGAATGCGCCGCGACCCGCGACGTGAAACACCCTCTCCCGCAACTGTGCCGGGCAACTGCGGGTATTCGGGCAGCGGATGTCGGCGTCACCCTCCTTGGCGGGGGCCAATACGGTGCCGCACTCGGGGCAGTTGGTCGGCATGACGAACGCATGCTCGGATCCGTCGCGGAGATCGACCACCGGACCGAGTACCTCGGGGATGACGTCGCCGGCCTTGCGAATCACCACGGTGTCGCCGATCAGCACGCCCTTGCGCTGAACTTCGGTCGCGTTGTGCAGGGTGGCCAGTCCGACGGTCGAGCCGGCCACCTTGACGGGTTCCATGTAGGCGAACGGGGTGACCCGGCCGGTCCGCCCCACGCTCACCCGGATGTCGAGCAGCTTCGTGGTGGCCTCTTCCGGTGGGTACTTGTAGGCCACCGCCCAGCGAGGTGCGCGCGAGGTCGCTCCGAGCCGACGTTGCAGCGCCACCTCGTCGACCTTGACGACCAGGCCGTCGATCTCGTGGTCGACGTCATGGCGGTGCTCACCCCAGTAGGCGATCCGCTCGGCGACCGCGGCGACATCCGACACCTTGGCCGTGTGTTCGGACACCGGCAGGCCCCACTGCCCCAGCGCCCGATAGGCGTCATGCAACGATTTGAACGGGAAACCTGCAGCGCTTTCTATGTGGCCGAGCCCGTGACAGATCATCCGCAACCGGCGGCGCGCGGTGACCGCGGGATTCTTCTGGCGCAGCGAACCCGCCGCACTGTTCCGTGGGTTGGCGAAGGGCGGCTTGCCCTCGGCGACCAATCCTGCGTTGAGCTCCTCGAAGTCGGCGACCCGGAAGAACACCTCGCCACGAACTTCCAGTACCGCGGGCACCGGGAACTCATCAGACGCGGTCAGCTGCTCGGGGATGTCGGAGATGGTGCGGGCGTTGAGTGTCACATCCTCACCGCTGCGTCCGTCGCCGCGGGTTGCGGCCCGAACCAGCCGGCCGTTGCGGTAGACCAGTGCGAGCGCGACGCCGTCGATCTTGAGCTCGCACAGGTAGTGCGCGGCATCGCCCGTCTCTCCGCTGATCCGGGCTGCCCAGGCCGACAGCTCGTCGGAATCGAACACGTTGTCCAGGGACAGCATCCGTTCGAGATGCTCGGCCGGGGCGAATTCGGTGGCGAACCCGGCGCCACCGACCAGCTGGGTCGGGGAATCGGGCGTCCGAAGGTCGGGGTGCTGCTCCTCGAGCGCCTGCAACTCGCGCAGCAGCACGTCGAAATCGGCATCCGAGATGACCGGTGCGTCTTTGACGTAGTAGCGGAACTGATGCCCCCGCACCTCGTCCGCGAGTTCCTGCCAACGTCGCCGCACGTCGGCATCGGCCTGTTCAGGCAGCACGGCGTCGGCATGTCCGGTCGGCTCATCGCTCACCCTGGCAGGTTATCGGAGCAGTCTGACGCCCCCACTAACCTTGGGGCATGCCGCACCCGATCATGTTCAGCGACGACGACTTGGGCCTGGCCGAACTTCGCACCGTCGCCCTGGGGTTTCCCGAGGCCTTCGAGAAGGTTTCGTGGGGTAGGCCGGTGTTCTGCGCGCCGAAGATGTTCGCCATGTACGGCGGCAACGTCAAACCCGAGAGCCGCGGCGAGATGGTGCCGTATCCACATTCGCTGCTGATCAAGGTGGACGAGAGCGACCACCGGGCGCTCGAACAGGACAGCCGCTTCTTCTTCCCGGCCTACATGGGCCCCTTCGGCTGGCTCGGTCTGGACTTCACTGCGGCGAAGGTGGATTGGACCGAGGTCCGCGAACTCATCGACGCCTCGTTTCGCCTGGTCGCCTCACGCCGGCTCATCAAACAACTCGACGAGAACTGATCGGAAACAACCATGAGTTTTGCCAGCCCATTCCCCGACGTCAACCTGCCGACTGTCAGCGTCTACGACTACCTGTTCGCCGACATGTCGCCGGCCGACGCGGACCGGATCGCCTTGGTGGACGCCAAGTCCGGCACCGAAACCAGCTATGGCGATCTGGTCAGCCGGATCGACGGATTCGCCGGCGGGTTGGCGGCCCGCGGGATCGGTGTCGGTGACGTGGTGGCACTGCTGGCCCCCAACAGTTCGGGTTTCGCGATCGCGTTCCACGGCATCCTGCGCGCCGGGGCCACCGCCACCACCGTCAACGCACTGTTCACGGCGCGGGACATCACCAAGCAGCTCAAGGATTCGAAGGCCCGCCTGCTGGTCACGGTGAGCGCGCTGCTGCCCCAGGCCCTCGAGGGAGCGCTGGGAGCCGGTCTCACCGAGGACCAGGTGGTGGTACTCGACGGCGCGGGACTCGGCGCCGACGGCCCGGCACCCCAGGTGAGCTTCGATCCGGCCACCCATCTCGCGGCGCTCCCCTACAGCTCGGGCACCACGGCCAACCCCAAGGGTGTCATGCTCACCCACGCCAACCTGACCGCCAACGTCGCTCAGATCCGGCCGTTGCAGGGTTTGACCTCCGATGATCGGCTGTTGGCCGTGCTGCCGTTCTTCCACATCTACGGCATGACGGTGCTGCTCAACGCCGCCCTGCATGCGCGCGCCCAACTGGTCATCATGCCGTCGTTCGATCTCGGTGAGTTCCTGGGCAACATCGCGAACCGCCGGTGCACCTTCGTCTACATCGCCCCGCCGGTAGCCGTCGCGCTGGCCAAGCACCCGCTGGTCGATTCCTACGACCTTTCCTCATTGCGGGCCGTCCTCTCCGGTGCGGCTTCCCTCGACGCCGATCTGGGTCGCGCCGTCGCAGATCGATTGAGCTGCACGGTGTCTCAGGGATACGGCATGAGCGAGTTGAGTCCGGTCAGCCACATCACCCCGCACGACGGTGGACTGGCGGCGGTGGGCACGGTGGCGCCGCTCGACTCGTGCGGCTGGACCGTCCCCAACGGCGTGAGCAAGCTGGTCGACCCCGACACCGGCAAGGAAATCGAGATCCCGGCAGAGGGTTTGAGTGAAACCGGCGAACTCTGGTTCAAGGGCCCCAACGTGATGGCCGGCTACCTCAACAACGAGGCGGCGACACAGGAGACCATCGACGCCGACGGCTTCCTGCACACCGGAGATCTGGCCCAGGTCGACGCCAACGGCTGTGTCTACGTCGTCGACCGGCTGAAGGAACTCATCAAGTACAAGGGCTACCAGGTGCCGCCGGCCGAACTGGAGGCCGTGCTGCTGGGCCACCCCGGCATCGCCGATGCCGCGGTGATCGGGGTGCAGGACAGGGAATCCGGCGAGGAAGTACCGAAAGCCTTTGTGGTCAAACAACCTTCATCGGAATTGAGCGCCGACGAGGTGATGGCGTTCGTGGCCGGCCTGGTGGCGCCCTACAAGAAGGTGCGCCAGGTCGAATTCATCGACGCGATCCCCAAGTCGTCGGCCGGCAAGATTCTGCGCCGGGAACTGCGCGGCGGCTAGGCCACTTTGTCACGCCAGAGTGGCACTCGGCGTCGACAGCCACGCTGGCGTGACAATGGGCGTTCGAGACGTTCGCTAGTCCTCGACGTAGGCCCGCAGGCGGTCGATGGCGCTGTCCCAGCGCTGCGACAGCGCCGTCAGGTAGTCACTGGCCTGCACCAGCGGTTCGGGCTGGATCCGCCAGATGCGTTCGCGGCCTTTGCGATCACTGGTCACCAGACCCACCGCCTCCAGCAACAGCAGATGCTTGGTCGCGGCCTGCCGCGTCACCGGGATCACCTGTGTCAACTGCACAGTCGAGCACGGGCCACCCTCGCAGAGCCGGGTGACGATGCGTAGCCGGTTGGGATCGCCGAGCGCGTCGAACAAGGGCGCGCGCTCGGCGACGGCGGCCGTCACACCGGCTCGCCGAGCGCGAGGTACTTGCGCACCATCTCGGCCTGGTGGGCCCAACCCTCACTGTTGGCCTCGAATGCCGAGCGCCGTCGCGCCGCAGGAATCGCATCGAACCCCGATTCGACGATGCGCAGCAGCACCCCGCCCTGCGCCTCGGCCAGGGTGAACTCGACGAGCGTGGTGGGCGCGTCCGGCTCCCGCGAGCCGGGTTCGATGGCGTAGGGATGCCAGCGGAAGGCCAGCCGATGCGGCGGCTCGACCGCCACGATGTGCCAGGCGTCGGCCTCCCCGGCGTAGGGCTCCTGCATGGCGGCGACCTCCTTGTCGACCTCGGTCGGCGTCATCACCCCGTTGACGGATTCCCCTGCGACGAAGGGCCCGTCGAACCGGACCCCGAACCAGCGGCCGAACTCCTCCGAATTGCTGATGGCCCGCCAGACCCGGTCCAGGGGCGCCTTGAGCAGAACTTCTTTCTCGATCCGATCAGTACTCATACGCAACCTTTCAGTTGCGCTTCAGCGTAAGACCGGACGCCCGCAAACGCAACCTTTTAGTTGCTTTTTCTAGATGGCGTCCGGATCTTCGGCGAAGGCGTCGGCGGCCTTCTGCGTGAGTTCCACCGCGGTGCGCGCCCACTTCGCGGTGGCGCCGGCGAGCCCACAGGCCGGCGTGATGCCGATCCGGTCACGAAGGACCGGCCTGCCGAAACCGAGTCGATCCGTCAACGCCGCGGCTGCCTTGGCAACCTCTTCGGCCGAGGGCCTGCCCTCGGGAGCCGTCGAGGGCACCACGCCGAGCAACACGGTCCGGCCCGAGTCGACGAACTCCCCGATTCCGTCCAGATCAGCGGGCGTCAAGGTCGAAACATCGACCGAGACGGCGTGAACAGCACTGCGCAACAACGCCTTCCATGGCAGATCGGGCGCACAGCTGTGCAGCGCGACCTCCGACCCGGTCGCAGCCACGCACGCGTCGAGCAGGTTCATCGCCAGCGGCTCGTCCACTGGATGCACGGGCGTGAAACTCGTGACCCCGGACAGCCGCCCCGCCAGTGCAGCTGGCAGCGACGGCTCGTCGAGCTGGACCACCACCGGGGTTTCCAACCGCCGGGCCACCTCGGCCCGGTGAACCGCCAACCCCTCGGCGAGGGAGGCCGAAAGATCCCGCAGCGCACCGTGATCGGTGATGGCGCGATGACCGTTGGGCAGCTCCAGCTGGGCCGCCAGCGTGATCGGGCCCGGAGCCTGCACCTTCACCGCACGACCGCTGCCCCGCAGGCCGGCGCGCTCCCACGCCTCCTCCAGCGCGTCGATGTCCTCACCGAGCAGGCTCACCGCCCGGCGCAGCGCAGCGCTACGCCCCGGGGCGATGCGGTACCCACGCGGCACGGTGTCGATACCGATGTCGACCAGCAGGGCCCCGGCCCGGCCGATCAGATCGGCACCGATCCCCCTGGCCGGCAGCTCCACGAGGTGCGACAGAGTGTGCAGCTCACCTACGACGACTTCCGCGGCAGTCCGCGGCTCTGTCCCCGGCCAGGACCCGATACCGGTGGCCGCTGCGAAGACGCTCACGCGCGCGCGATGGTTGCGCTGGCGATGACCTCGTCGCCCTCGGCATCGGGCCGGTACAGCACCACGGTCTGCCCGGGAGCGACCCCGCGCAGCGGGGCCCGCAGGGACAGCACCAACCTGCCGTCGCACAACTCGGCCACCGCGTCGGTGATGCCGCCGTGCGCGCGTACCTGAATCTGGCATTCGACCGGTCCGTCCAACGGGGTCCCGCTGGTGAATACCGGCTTGTCGCCGAACAACTCCCGCACCTCGAGGTCCTCGACTGGCCCGACCCGCACCGTGCCCGTCTCGGCGTCGATCGCGGTGACATACCGCGGCCGGCCATCGGCTCCCGGCCCCGGAATACCCAGGCCCTTGCGCTGACCGATCGTGAAACCGTGCACGCCTTCGTGTTCGGCGAGCACCGTGCCGTCGTTGTCGAGCACCGCTCCGGGCCTGATACCGATGCGGGCGCCCAGGAACGCCTGGGTGTCCCCCGACGGAATGAAGCAGATGTCATGACTGTCCGGCTTTTTCGCGACCGCCAGGCCACGCTCGGCGGCCTCGGCCCGGATCTGGGGCTTGGGCGTGTCACCGATCGGGAAGATCGCATGTGCCAACTGCTCGGCCGTCAGCACACCCAGTACGTAGGACTGGTCCTTGTCGGCATCGACGGCGCGCCGCAACCTGCCGTCGGCCAACCGCGCATAGTGACCGGTGGCCACCGCATCGAAACCGAGCGCCAGGGCCCGCGCCGCCAGCGCGGAGAACTTGATCCGCTCGTTGCACCGCACACAGGGGTTCGGGGTCTCGCCGCGGGCATAGGACTCGACGAAGTCGTCGATCACGTCGTCCTTGAACCGGTCGGCGAAATCCCATACGTAGAACGGGATGTCGAGGATGTCTGCCACCCGGCGGGCATCGCCCGCGTCTTCCTTGGAGCAGCATCCCCGCGATCCGGTGCGTAGCGTGCCGGGCGCCGACGAGAGCGCCATGTGCACTCCGACGACATCGTGTCCGGCGTCGACCATGCGGGCTGCGGCCACCGAGGAATCCACGCCGCCGCTCATCGCGACCAGGACTCTCATGAGAAGGTCCTCCCCGCACTGGCCAGTGCTGCCTGGCGGGCCCGCTCGACCGCCGCGGGCAGTACGTCCAGCACCGCATCGACGTCCGCGTCGGTGCTGGTGTGCCCCAACGAGAATCGCAGTGAGCCGCGTGCCGTGACCGGATCGGCACCCATCCCGATCAGAACATGTGACGGCTGCGCCACGCCGGCGGTACACGCCGAGCCGGTGGAGCATTCGACGCCCTTGGCGTCGAGCAGCATCAGCAGCGAATCGCCTTCGCAGCCACGGAAGGTGAAGTGTGTGTTGGCGGGCAACCGGCCGGCTCCGCGGGGCCCGTTCAGGTAGGTGTCCTCGATCATGGACAGCACGCCCTCGATCAGCCTGTCCCGCAACGCCTGCACCCGCGAGCTGTGGTCGGCCAGCCCCCCGATGGCCACCTCGGCCGCCGCGGCCATCGCCACGGCACCGGCCACATCCGGGGTCCCGGAACGTACGTCGCGCTCCTGACCGCCACCGTGCAGCAGCGGCACGCAGGCGGTGTCCCGACGCAGGACCAGCGCGCCGACCCCCATCGGGCCGCCGAACTTGTGGGCGGCCACGCTCATCGCCGCCAATCCGGTCTCGCCGAAATCGACGGGGACCTGGCCGACGGCCTGAATGGCGTCGCTGTGCATCGGAATGTCGAACTCGGCGGCGATGGAGGCCAGTTCGGCGATCGGCATGATCGTGCCGACCTCGTTGTTGGCCCACATGATGCTGACCAGCGCAACGTCAGCGGGTCCGTCGCCGGCCTCGAGCGCCGAACGCAGCGACTCGGGTGTGACGAGGCCCTCGGCGTCGACCGGGAGCCAGGTCACCTCGGCGTCCTCATGGTCGACGAGCCACTGCACGGCATCGAGAACCGCGTGATGCTCGACGGCTGTCGTGACGATGCGGCGCCGCTTCGGCTCGGCATCGCGGCGGGCCCAGTAGATGCCCTTGACGGCCAGGTTGTCGCTCTCGGTGCCACCGGCCGTGAAGATCAACTCCGACGGCCGGCAGCCGAGCAGGCGGGCCAGCGTCTCGCGGGCCTCCTCCATCCGGCGCCGTGCCAGGCGCCCCGACCCGTGCAGCGAGGAGGCGTTGCCCACACTCGACAGCGCAGCCGTCATCGCGTCGATGGCGGCTGGGTGCATCGGGGTGGTGGCGGCGTGATCGAGATAGACCGGCCTGCCCGCAGAGGAGCTCATAACCTCTCCAGGATAGCCGCTGGCAGGCGACCCGCCTTCCGGCCGCCTCAGGCCACCAGAATGTGCGCGGGAGCTCCAGGAAGCTCCTGGTGGCCCCGCACCACTGCCTCGCAGCGTCCGGCCAGCACCCGCCGGTCCTCTCCGGGCAGCTGCAGCGACCCGACGCGGACGTGGCACACCGTGCGACGCGCGGTGATGACCCGCCGCACCGACCGCAACAAGGTGTCCTCGCCCACAAAGGCCGGAATGGTCGACGGGCGGCCGTCGCGGTGGCGGTAGTCCAGCCGCAGTGGCTGCACCGGCCGGGCCGCATCGATCGCGGCCTGGAACATCGCCGGCCGGAACGGTCCGTACGCCAACCCGCACCAGGTGGTGCCCTCCGGGAACGCCACCACGGTGTGTCCGGCCCGCAGACGCTCGGCCACGGTGTCGACCACCGCGGGCAGCCGGCGTAGGCTGCCCCGGTCGATCGGGATCACCTTCATCACCCGGGCCAGCCGGCCCAGCGCGGGCCATTCCACCAGGTCCGCACGGGCCACGAAGGAGCCGGGCAGCACCGCCCCGACCGTGAAGATGTCCAGCCAGGACACGTGACCGGTGACCACGAGTACCCCTTGCAGGTTACGAATAGGGCCGCCCGACAACGCGATTCGCACTCCGAAGCAACGCAGCATCAGCCGGCAGTAGAACCGCTGCAGGTGCCGGCGGCCCGGCATCGGCACCGCCAGCAGTACAGCCCCCGGGAACAGGACAACCGCCATGACGACTCGTACCGTGGTGCGTACCCACACCACGAGCCGGCTTCCGGCGTCCGCACCGTCTACGTGCACACAGCTGGAGTCGCACGACGCCCTGGGCAGCCATGGGTGCTGGAACGTCGCGGTGCTCACGACGCGTCCCCGGCCACCCCGCCGGCCATGTCGGCAGCCGCCGAGACCGAACGCAGGCGCTTGAGGTAGCGGACGTCCGCGCGGCGTTTGTCCAGTAGGGCCGGGAAATCCCCCACCCCGAAGTCGGGATCGTGGGCGGGCTCCCCGCACACCTGCGCACCAAGCCGCAGATAGCCGCGCATCAGGGGCGGCACCGTGGTCCGCGACGGCGGGTCGATGTCGTCGAGTCCTCTGCCGTCGAGCACCACCGGCCGGTACGGGTACACGGTGTGCTCGGCGGGTGCCGCGTGGCGGCGCCGCACGAAGTCGCGGACCCCGCGGATCTGGGTCCCGGGCGGCCCGTCGGCATTACCTGCAACCGGGACCGATACGCAGCCGGTCACGTAGTCGTACCCGGAACGGTCGAGGTAGGCCAGGATGCCCGCCCACATCAGCAGGACAACGGCACCGTTGCGGTGATCGGTGCGCACCACGGCGCGGCCCATCTCGACCAGGGACGGCCGCAGCGCGTCGAGACCGCGTACATCGAACTCGGTGGCCGTGTACAGCCCGCCCTCGGCGATGGCGCCCGGTGGCGGCAGCATCCGGTAGCAACCCACCAGCTCACCGGTGCGGTCCTCCCGGACCAGCAGGTGGTCGCAGTGCTCGTCGAAACGGTCGGCGTCACGTCCATCGGTGGTCCCGGCCAGAGCGAATCCGGGTTCGGAGGTGAACACATCGTGCCGGAGCCGCTGGGCGGCTTCGATGAGGTCGGGGTCGGCGGACAACAGCAGGGTGTAGCGCGGCGCATCGGGCGTCGCGCTGTCGGTGTGATCAGCGGCGATGAGTACAGATGCAGTGCTCATAACCAGCACGGTCGCCCAGCCGGGTCTCCGTACGGCATCGCCCGTATGACATGTCTGTGAGCGCCAGGTGACTTTTTGGGCTGCCTGATCAGGCGTCGAGGAACACCACGTTCTCACTGATCGGATTGCGCGGTGTGTCCAGGTGGTTGGCCGGAAAGTCCGGGTCGGCATAGCCGATCGACACCCCGCACAGGACCGTCAGCTCGTCGGGGATGCCGAGTTGTTCACGCAGCACGTCCGGATAGAACGAGATCGACACCTGCACGCAACTGCCGATACCCCGTTCGTTCAACGCCAACAGCAGAGTCTGCAGGAACATGCCGACGCCCAGCGCGTCGACGTTCGTGAAATCGCGATGCATGCAGACCACCGCCGCGACCGGGGCGTGGAAGAACTCCCAGTTCCTCCGCTGGGCCGCCCAGCGGCCCTCGGCGTCGTCGCGGGCGATCCCCATGGCTCCGTAAACCAGGGCGCCGCTCTCCCTGCGCCGGTGCGCGAACCGGGGCGGCAGGCCCGCGGAGCCGATCGCCGGCGGGGCCGCATCGACCGCGGAGAGCAGCGCGTCGACCAATCGGACGCGCTGCTCACCGGTCGCGAAGAAGACGTGCCAGGGTTGCGTGTTGGAGTTCGACGGCGCCCGCATCGCCAGCGCGAGTGCCTCGTCGAGCAGTTCCCGCGGAACGGGCTTGTCCGGCAAGAACATCCGCGATGACCGCCGCGACCGGACGACGTCTCCGAACTCGGCCATCAGCGCACTCGCCGGTCCTTGCGGGCCTCGAGCTCGTCGTCCTCGACGATCACGAGCATCGGTTCGCCGGGTATACACAGCATGTTGACGAGGAATCGCAGCGGAACGTCGTCGCGATTGTTGGCATCTGAATAGTGGATGACGTCACCGCCCGGCTCCCAGAAGGCCTCCCCCGCCTTGACCACGCGCGGTGCCTCACCCTCCAACTCGAACAGCATCTCGCCCTCGAGCACGTAGCCGAAGGCGGGTCCGGCCGGATGCCGGTGCGGCGGCGCGCCGGGTGAACCCGCCGGCCACTCGATGATCGTCGTCATCACTTCGGCGTTCGGCGGGATGAACGGCGGTGTCACGCTGGCGATCACGGTCATCGCATCGTGGAGGGCCTTTTCCTGCTCCGCGGTCACAGGCATGTCAGTGAGCCTCGCTCCATGCGGCCCAACGGGTTTCACCGAGGATCCCGTCATCACCGGTGACCAGGCTGTTGTCGTCGACCGCGGTACCGAAGTACTTTGCCTGCGGATCGATCACGACCGGCTTGTCGTCGCCCTGCTTGGCAAGCACCGCACGCGCCATGTCGGCGAACGAGAATTTGTCGGGCCCACCGATGTTGACGATCCCGTTGAGCGGAGCGCCCTGGGCCACCTTGGCGACCTCACCGGCGACGTCATCGACCGAGATCAGCTGGATCCGCGCGTCGGGGACCCGCACCTCGTCACCCACCACCAGCGATCCCGTGATGGCCTCGGCGAACTCCTGGAACTGCGTGGCCCGCACGATCGAGTACGGCAGCCCGGATTCGGTGATGTTCTTCTCCTGGGCCACCTTGGCCCGCATGTAGCCGCTGTCCGGGAGTCCATCGGTCCCCACGATCGACAACGCCACATAGTGCCCGACACCGGTCTCCTTCGCGGCGGCCACCAGGTTGCGCGAGGACGCGGTGAAGAAGTCCAGCACCGGGCCGTCCTCGAACGAGGGCGAGTTGACCACGTCGACGAGTGCGTCGGCGCCGCTGAGCGCCTCAGCCAGTCCCTCACCGGTGAGGACATTGGCGCCCGACGAAAGGGAGGCCGCGACCACGTCGTGTCCGGCTTCGGTGAGCAACCGCACCACCCGCGAGCCGATCTGCCCGCTGGCGCCTATGACTGTGATTTTCATTGTGCGAATCCTTTTCTCTGGCGTGCTGACAGAACCAACACTGGCACCGCATGCCGAGATCCAAACCCTGGAAAGTCCGTAGTCGGGTCGCCTGGCCCACCGCCGCCTTGTCACGCGAGAGTGGCTCTCGGGCTCGAGCGCCACTCCAGCGTGACACTCGGCAGGCGTTGTGGGCTTCGATTGCCCCACACAGCACAAAACCCCGGCGCACCAGGTGCACCGGGGTTCTGCGTTGACAGCTTGGGGGAACTAGCCCTTACGCGCCTTGACCGCCTCGGTCAGCTGCGGGCTGACCTTGAACAGGTCACCGACGATGCCGAGGTCGGCGATCTCGAAGATCGGAGCTTCCTCGTCCTTGTTCACCGCGATGATCGTCTTCGACGTCTGCATGCCGGCGCGGTGCTGGATCGCACCGGAGATGCCCAGCGCGATGTACAGCTGCGGCGACACAGTCTTACCGGTCTGGCCGACCTGGAACTGGCCCGGGTAGTAACCCGAGTCGACCGCGGCACGGGAGGCACCGACGGCACCGCCCAGCGAGTCGGCCAGCTCCTCGACCACCGAGAAGCTCTCGGCGCTGCCGACACCACGGCCACCGGCGACCACGACGCTGGCCTCGGTGAGCTCGGGGCGGTCACCGGCGACGACGGGCTCACGCTTGGTGATCTTGGTCGCGTTCTCGGCCTGGGCCGGGACCTCGACGTTGACGACCTCGCCGGCACCGTCGGCCGGGGCGGCCTCGACGGCACCCGGGCGCACCGTGATCACCGGGGTGTCACTGGTGACCTGGGCCTCGACGGTGAAGGCGCCACCGAAGATGCTGTGGACGCCCACTGCACCTTCGCGGACCTCGACGACGTCGACGAGCAGGCCCGAGCCGATACGCGCGGCCAGACGGGCGGCAATCTCCTTGCCGTCTGCGGTGGCGGCGACGATCACGCCGGCGGGGGCAGCCGACTCGGCCAACCCGGCGAGCACGTCGACGACGGGGGTGACCAGGTAGCTCTCCGCGTCATCAGACTCGGCGACGTAGATCTTGGCCGCGCCGGCGGCCTTCAGGCCGTCGACCAGCGGAGCAGCGGTGCCGGGCTTGCCCACCACGACGGCGGCAGGCTCACCCAGCGCGCGGGCGGCGGTGATGAGCTCGGCGCTGACCTTCTTCAATGCACCTTCGGAGTGCTCAGCGAGCACAAGTACTTCAGCCATGAGTTCTCGTTATGTCTTTCGTTCGAATCGAATCAGCTGCTAGATCAATTTCTGAGCGACCAGGTACTCGGCGATCTTGGTGCCGCCTTCGCCTTCGTCGGTCACCTTTTCACCGGCAGTCTTCGGCGGCTTCGGGGTCGAAGACAGCACCTTGGAACCGGCATTGGCAACGCCGACCTCATCGGCTTCCACGCCGATCTCGGCGAGGGTGAGCACGGTGACTTCCTTCTTCTTCGCGGCCATGATGCCCTTGAAGGAGGGGAAGCGGGGCTCGTTGATCTTCTCGTTGACGCTGACCACGGCCGGCAGCGAGGCCTCGAGGCTGAAGACGCCCTCGTCGGTCTCACGCTCGGCGGTGACCTTGCCGCCCTCGACGGTCAGCTTGCGCACGTGGGTGAGCTGCGGCAGGCCGAGGTACTCGGCGATCACGGCCGGGACTGCGCCGCCGACACCGTCGGTGGCCTCGTTACCGGCGATGACCAGCTCGGTGCCCTCGATGGTGCCCAGCGCGCGGGCCAGAGCCCAGCCCGTCTGGATCACGTCGGAGCCGTGCAGGCCGTCGTCCTTGAGGTGCACGGCCTTGTCGGCACCCATGGACAGCGCCTTGCGGATCGCCTCGGTGGCACGCTCCGGCCCGGCGGTCAGCACGGTGACGGTGCTGTCTCCACCCTCACGCTCCTTGATCAACAGCGCCTCTTCCACGGCGCGCTCGTTGATCTCGTCGAGCACGGCGTCGGCAGCCTCGCGGTCGAGGGTGAAATCGCCGTCGGACAGCTTGCGCTCCGACCAAGTGTCTGGGACCTGTTTGATCAGGACCACGATGTTCGTCATGACTCTGGTTCGTCCTCCTCGATGAGACCGGTGGCCCGGGCTCATATCACGTTCTGAGCAACTAGCACCATGTTACCGGTCGGTAACTTATAGTGGTTCGCAGGAACACCATAGCTGGTCGGAGTTTGTATTCCGGCCTCCCCTACCACACCTCTGGGGTGAGGGAACCGTTGGTCGAATCGCTACCGACCCTTCAACCTGGGTAAGCCTGGGTTAGCCTGCCTTCCAATGAGCGCATTCGTTGGCGATCCGGATCACGCCCTACCCCTGACCGGCGAGCGGACCATCCCCGGCCTGGCCGAGGAGAACTATTGGTTTCGCCGGCATGAGGTGGTGTATCAGCGGTTGGCCGGGCGGTGCGTCGATCGCGAGGTCCTCGAAGCGGGCTGCGGCGAGGGCTACGGCGCCGATCTGATCGCCGATGTGGCCCGCCGAGTCGTGGCACTGGATTACGACGAAGCGACCGTGGCACACGTGCGGGCCCGCTACCCCCGGGTCGAGATCCAGCACGGCAACCTCGCCGAGCTGCCACTGGCCGACGAGTCGGTGGACGTCGTCGTGAACTTCCAGGTGATCGAACACCTCTGGGACCAGGCGCAGTTCGTCTCCGAATGCTTCCGAGTGCTGCGCCCGGGCGGCGTTTTCCTGGTGTCCACTCCCAACCGCATCACCTTCTCCCCCGGTCGCGACACCCCGCTCAACCCGTTCCACACCCGTGAGCTCAACGGCGCCGAGTTGACCGAACTACTGCAGGACGCCGGATTCACGGTCGAGTCGATGCTCGGGGTCTTTCACGGTGCCGGGCTCGCCGAGCTCGACGCCCGGCACGGTGGCTCGATCATCGAGGCGCAGGTACAGCGTGCCGTGGCCGACGCGGAGTGGCCCGAGCAACTGCTCGCCGACGTCGCGGCGGTGAGCATCGACGATTTCGACCTGACCTCCGCCGACGAGCGCAACATTGACGACAGCCTCGATCTGGTGGCGATCGCGGTGCGGCCGTGACGTCGAATTCCGACCCCGTACCGGTACCCCGGCCGGATGTCGCCGGCGATCCGGCTCCCCGGCCCAATGTCGCCGGCGATCCGGCTCCCCGGCCCAATGTCGCCGGCGATCCGGCTCCGGGGTTGTTCACGCTCGTCCTACACACCCACCTGCCCTGGCTGGCCCATCATGGGCGCTGGCCGGTCGGCGAGGAGTGGCTGTATCAGTCCTGGGCGGCGGCATACCTGCCGTTGATGCGGGTACTGCGCGGCCTGGCCGCCGAGGATCGCAGCCACCTGATCACCCTCGGTATGACGCCGGTGGTCACCGCCCAGCTCGATGACCCGTACTGCCTCACCGGGATGCACCACTGGCTGTCCAACTGGCAGCTGCGCGCCCAGGAGGCGACGACGCTGCGCGAACCAGAAGGTTTGCGGCAGTTCGGGATTCGCGAGTACGCCGAGGCCGGCGCGGCCATCGAGGAATTCGCCACCCACTGGCGTCACGGTGCTAGCGGGCTGTTGCGCCAACTGATCGACGCCGAGACCATCGAACTGCTCGGCGGCCCGCTCTCGCACCCGTTCCAGCCGCTGCTCAACCCACGCCTGCGCGAGTTCGCGCTACGCGAAGGCCTGGCCGACGCGCAGCAGCGTTTCGGGCACACCCCCGCCGGCATCTGGGCGCCGGAGTGTGCGTACGCACCCGGCATGGAAACCGGTTACGCCGCAGCCGGTGTCGGCCATTTCATGGTGGACGGTCCGTCCCTGCACGGCGACACGGCGCTGGGCCGGCCCGTCGGCGAGTCCGACGTGGTGGCCTTCGGTCGCGACCTGCAGGTCAGCTACCGGGTGTGGTCACCCAAGTCGGGGTATCCCGGTCACGCCGCCTATCGCGATTTCCACACCTACGACCACACCACAGGCCTCAAACCCTCCCGGGTGACCGGTCGCAACGTCCCGTCCGAGGAGAAGGCGCCCTACGACCCGCAGCGCGCCGACCGGGCGATCGACGAGCACGTCGCCGACTTCGTCGGGGTGGTCCGCCGCCGCCTGATCAGCGAGAGCGAACGGCTCGGCCGGCCGACACACGTGGTGGCCGCGTTCGACACCGAGCTGTTCGGACACTGGTGGTACGAGGGTCCGGAGTGGCTGGGCCGGGTGCTGCGGGCCCTGCCCGAGGCCGGGGTCCGGGTGGGCACCCTCGCAGACGCCAAGGCCCAGGGTTTCGTCGGCGCTCCGGTCGAATTACCGCCCAGCTCTTGGGGTTCGGGTAAGAACTGGCAGGTCTGGAACGGCGAGAAGGTGGCCGACCTGGTGCAGCTCAACAGCGAGGTGGTCGACGGCGCCCTGAGCACCGTCGACAAGGCGCTCACCCAGCACGCCGCGGTCGGTGCGCCCACCGCGCGTGACCGGGTGGCCGACCAGATCCTGCGGGAGACCCTGCTGACGGTCTCCAGCGACTGGCCGTTCATGGTGAGCAAGGATTCGGCGGCCGAGTACGCGCGCTACCGCGCTCACCTGCACGCCCACGCGACCCGCGAGATCTCGGACGCTCTGGCCTCGGGTCGTCGTGACCATGCCGAGCGCCTCGCCGACGGCTGGAACAAGGCCGACGGCCTGTTCGGCGCCCTCGACGCCCGGCGTCTGCCAAAATGACCACCAGCGCGAGCGTGCGCGTCTGCCGCTCGACACCCCGCCAAACCTCAGCATTGTGCGCACGCTCGCACCGGCACGAAGGCACGCAGTCATGAAGATCCTGATGGTGTCATGGGAATACCCGCCCGTCGTCGTAGGCGGTCTGGGCCGGCATGTGCACCACCTGGCCACCGCGCTGGCCGAAGCCGGTCACGAGGTCGTGGTGCTCAGCCGCAGGCCCACCGACACCGACCCGAGCACCCACCCGTCGACCGACGAGCTCAGTGAGGGCGTGCGGGTGGTCGCCGCCGCGCAGGACCCCCACGAGTTCGAGTTCGGTACGGACATGATGGCCTGGACCCTCGCCATGGGACATGCGATGGTGCGCACCGGCCTTGCCGTCAAAGACTATTCGGGTGACCGCTGGGTACCCGACCTCGTGCACGCCCACGATTGGCTGGTCGCCCATCCCGCCATCGCGCTGGCCGAATATTTCGATGTACCACTGGTTTCCACCATCCACGCCACCGAGGCCGGCCGGCACTCCGGCTGGGTGTCCGGGCCGATCAGCCGCCAGGTGCACGCCGTGGAATCCTGGCTGGTGCGCGAATCCGATTCGCTGATCACATGTTCGGCGTCGATGAGCGACGAGATCTCCGAGCTGTTCGGCCCCGAGCTGTCCGAGATCCGGGTGATCCGCAACGGGATCGACGCCGACCTCTGGCCGTTTGCGCCCCGCAGGCCCCGTCAGGGTCCGCCCGAGCTGCTCTACCTCGGCCGCCTTGAATACGAGAAGGGCGTGCACGATGCGATTGCGGCGCTGCCCCGTATCCGCCGCGCACATCCGGGCACCACGCTGACCATCGCCGGTGACGGCACCCAACAGCAGTGGCTCGTCGAGCAGGCGCGAAAGCACAAGGTGCTCAAGGCGACCCGCTTCGTCGGACGGCTCGGCCACGAAGAATTGCTGCAGGCCCTGCAGTCGGCCGACGCCGCCGTGCTGCCCAGCCACTACGAGCCGTTCGGCATCGTGGCGCTGGAGGCCGCAGCCACCGGCACGCCGCTGGTGACCTCCAACGTCGGCGGGCTGGGCGAAGCGGTGATCGACGGTCAGACCGGAATGTCCTTCGCACCACGGGATGTGGTGGGGCTGGCGGCAGCGGTCCGCGCCGTACTCGACGATCCCGAGGCCGCGCAGCACCGGGCGATCGCCGCGCGCGAGCGGCTCAGCGCCGACTTCGACTGGCACACCGTGGCCGCCGAGACCAGCCAGGTCTACCTGGCCGCCAAGCGCGCCGAACGCGAACCGCATCCGCGCCGGCCGATCGTCGAGCACGCGCTCCCCGACCGCTGATTCGACCGGCATCGAATCAATCCGCACCTAGCGTGCGGATATGGCACCACAACGATCTACCGTCCTCACGCTGATCGCGGCGTATCTCGGGCTGTTCATCGGCCTGGTCGACGCAAACGCGGTCAACCTGGCGCTGCCCGCCATCGGCGGTGACCTGGGCGGCGGGGTGACCGGCGCGCAATGGACCATCGACGCCTACAACGTGACGTTCGCGGCGTTCCTGCTCACCGCGGGCTCCCTCGGTGACCGGTTCAGCCGGCGTCGGATGCTCCGCATCGGCCTGGGCACCTTCGCCACGGCCGCGGCGAGCAGCACCGCGCTGGGGCCACTGCTGGGCGGAGCGCTGGCCGAAACCGTGGGTTGGCGCTGGATCTTCTGGGTCAACGTGCCGGTCTGTGCGCTGGCGTTGGCCGCCAGCGTCACGCATCTGCCCGATTCGCGGGATCCGGACGCCGCGCGTATCGACCGGTTGGGCCAGCTCCTGGCCGTACTGGCGCTCGGGTCGGCAACGCTGGTCCTGGTCGAGGGGCATGACTGGCCCTGGCCGCAGACCGTCGCGGTCGGCGCGATCGCCCTGGCCGCGGTCGGCGGCTTCCTGGCCAGCCAGCGGCGCAACCCGCACCCGATGCTCCCGCTGGACCTGTTCACCGGCCGGCGACTGGTGGGCGCCCTGCTGGCGACCTTCACCATGACGTTCGGCATCTACGGGCTGCTGCTGGTGAACAGCTTTGCCTTCCAACAACTCCGGGGCTTCAGTGCATTGGAGACCGCAGCGTGGTTCCTGCCGATGGCGATCGTCTACCTGGCGCTGATTCCCGTGGTCAACGCACTGGCCCGCCGCACCGGGCCACGTCTTCCGATGGCGACCGGACTGGTGTTGATGGCGGCGGGCTCACTGCTGTATGCCGCGGCGGGGCCGCACGCCGCCATCGGATGGCTGGAACTGTCCTTCGTGCTGGCCGGTGCGGGGCTGGCACTCAACACCGGCCCGGCGGTGACACTGGCCATGGCCGCGATCCCGGTGCGCCGGGCAGGTCTGGCCGCGGGCGTGGTGAATCTGTCTCGGCTGCTGGGTATCACTGTCGGTGTCGCGGTGTTGGGTAGTGCCATGACCGTCGTCGGCGGCGCCGCGGGTGTGCGCACCGCACTGTTGCTCGGTGCACTGTGCCAGTTGGTGGGTGCGGTGCTGGCCCTTTCGCTGACCCGGCACACACCGGCGCCCACGGTCGCCATCGGGAAGGAGTCCTGCCATGCGTGAAGCACAGGAGTTGGCCGGAGCAACCGAGGTGGACATCGCCGCGGTGGCCGCCCTGCTGGCCGACCCGGCCCGTTGCAAGGTGCTGCTCGCGCTCGACGACGGTCGTGCCCTTCCGGCCGGTGTGCTGGCCGAGGAAGCCGGCATCAGCCGTCCCACGGCCAGCAGTCATCTCGCGAAGTTGACCGATGCCGGCCTGCTGACCGTCCGCACCCAGGGGCGGCATCGGTACTACCGGTTGGCCGGTCCCGAGGTCGGCGCGCTCATCGAGCAGCTGGGCCGGCTGGCGCCGGCCCGTCCGGTCACCTCGCTGCGGGAGGGCACTCGCGCGGCGCGGCTACGTTCGGCCCGCACCTGTTACGACCACATCGCCGGCCGGCTCGGTGTACAGCTCATGGGCAGTCTGTTGGAGCGGGGGGTGCTCACCGGAGGGGACGGGTGGTTTCACCCCGGTGGCACCGACCGGTTGAGCAGCCCTGGCCGCGACGTCGATTACCAGCTCACCGACGGCGGCCGTGACCTGTTGGGCCAGATGGGAGTCGAACTTCCCACCGGCCCAAGGCCATTGGTGCGGTACTGCGTCGATTGGACCGAACAGCGTCACCATGTCGCCGGCGGGCTGGGGCGCGCGCTTCTGGATCATTTCCTGGCCGCGGACTGGCTGCGTCGCACGCCCCGGCACCGCGCACTCACCGTGACCGGTCCCGGCCGCGCCGCCCTGAGCAAACGATTCGACATCGACTGGACGGGTTGACGCACGCGTTCGAGAATCGCCGAACCGCTGTCGGTCGCGATGTCCACCAAGCACAATCGAGCCGTGACCCGCACCCGGAGACACCTACGCAAGGCTTGCGCTGCACTCGTCGGTGCAGCTTTCTCACTCGGCCTGGCGGCACCGGCAGCCGGCGAACCCGGCGGCGCCAGCCCCAGCTTGCCCGCCTTCGTGCCCCATCCCTCGGACTGGGCGCCGAACTACACGGTGTTCCCATACAACCTCTGGCAGGTCCGCGTCACTGGAGAGCAGATCGACGCCCAGCGCGAGTCCTGCCAGTGGTTCAACGCCCAGTACGGCACCTTGATGACGCAGATCGTGGGTTTCCAGAATTTCCTGGGCGGGCAGCACGACTACTGGACCGCGCCCGGTGTGCAGGCTGCCGGCGACGCCGTGAGGGCCAACGTCGACCAGTCGGCGGCTTTCCTCGATCCCCGCGCCCACACCCTGTACATCACCAATTACCCGGACCAGAGCCAGTATTCACCGCTGTACAACGGGGACTCGATCTATCACCTGTGGTACCAGCTGACCCAGATCAGCGACAAGATCGCCAAGCAGCAGCCGTCCGGCGTGATCAACGCCAACGTCGCCACGGCCAATGTCTACGGGAACGTGATCCGCGACTCCGGGGTGTGCAACGGGGCGTGAGCCTCCTCAGTTGCTGTTTGCGGCCTTCTTGCGCTCGATGTCGGCCAGTGCGGCGGCAAGCTCGGCACGCTCGGCGGCCGACGTCTCCCAGTCAAGCTTGCGGTTCTTGACCACCTTGGCCGGGGCACCCACGGCGATCGAGTAATCGGGAATCTCACCCTTGACCACGGCATGGGCGCCCAGCACGCAGCCGCGGCCCACCGAGGTGTTGCGCAGGACGGTGACCTTGGCCGCGATCCAGGTGTCCGGGCCGATCCGCACCGGGCCCTTGACGATGCCCTGATCCTTGATCGGCAGCTCGATGCTGTCCATCTTGTGGTCGAAGTCGCACACGTAGCACCAGTCGGCCATCAACGCGGAGTCGCCGAGCTCGATGTCGAGATAGGTGTTGATCACGTTGTCGCGGCCGAGCACCACCTTGTCGCCGATACGCAGCGAACCTTCGTGGCAGCGGATCGTGTTCTTGTCGCCGATGTGGACCCAGCGGCCGATCTCCATCTGCGCGAGTTCCGGGGTGCACTGGATCTCCACACCCTTGCCGAGGAACACCATGCCGCGGGTGATGATGTGAGGGTTGGCCAGCTTGAACTTCAGCAGCCGCCAGTACCGCACCAGGTACCACGGCGTGTACGCGCGGTTGTCGATGACCCATTTCAGCGACGCTTTCGTCAGGAAATCGGCCTGGCGCGGATCACGTAGCCGGGAGCCCCGCCAGCGTTTGTGAATCGGGGCGCCCCACATCGTCGTCATGGCCGGACAGCCTACTTGAGCACCATGGGCGCCTTACCAGGTCCCGCCGCGGGGCCGGGTACCCTCACCAGGGCCACTCAAACCAGCCCCTGCCTGTTCGGCGACGAAAGGACATCGTGTTCCGGCGATACCTTGCACTGGCGGTCGCGGTGCTGCTCACGGGCCTGCTCGCCGGTTGCGAGAACACCGATTCATGGGTGGACGCACACGCCGCACAGGGTTGGTCGGCGCAGTACGGAGACGCCGCCAACAGCAGCTACATCCGGTCTCGTGGTCCCGAAGCGCTCCGGCTGGAGTGGAGCCGGTCCGTCAAGGGTGAGCTGGCGGCCCAGGTGGCCCTGAGTTCGGATGGCCGCCTGGCCGTCAACGCGCAGACCGCCGGTGGTTGTTCGTTGATGGTGTGGGAGGCCGACAACAATGCCCGCCAGCGCTGGTGTACGCGACTGGTCCTCGGCGGTGGCTGGTCGAGTCCCCTGTTCGACGGGTTCGACAACGTCTACGTCGGCCAGCCGGGCACCATCTTGTCCTTCCCCCCGACCCAGTGGATCCGCTGGCGCCAGCCGGTGATCGGCATGCCGACCACGCCCAGGCTTCTCGATGACGGGCAGCTGCTGGTGGTCACCCATCTGGGTCAGGTGCTGGTGTTCAACGGGCATCGCGGCACGGTCGAGGGCACACCGCTGGACCTGGTCTCCGGCGTGGACCCGACCGATTCGCAGCGCGGCATCGGCGATTGCCAACCGGCCCGGTCCCGCTGCCCGGTGGCGGCCGCACCGGCGTTCTCACATGAGGCCGGCCTCGTGGTGCTCAGTGTGTGGCAGCCCGGCGCCGAGGCGCCCGTGCTGATGGGTTTGCGCTACCACCCCGGCGAGAAGACGTTGCTGACGCAGGAATGGACGAGCACCGCCGTGGACCGCGGGCCGCTGGCCAGCCCGGTGCTGTCGGCCGACGGTTCGACGGTGTATGTCAACGGCCGCGACCAGAAACTGTGGGCGCTCAATTCCGCCGACGGCTCCGCCAAATGGTCGGTGCCGCTGAGCTATCTGGCCCAGACCCCGCCGTCGGTGTCACCGGACGGGCTGATCGTGGCCGGTGGCGGACCGGAGGCCAAGCTGACCGCTGTGCGCGACGCCGGCGATCATGGCGAGGTGGCCTGGACGCGTGACGACGTCGTTCCGCTGACCACGTCGAGCCGCGCGGACGGGGTGGGTTACACGGTGGCCCGGGAGGGCGGACACGGCCAGACACTGTTGGTCTTCGACACTGGCGACGGGCACACCCTCAACAGTTATCCCGTGCCCGAGGCCACGGGCTGGCCGGTCGGCGTTTCGATCGGGCATGACCACCGGATCGTCACCGCCACCAGCGACGGTCAGGTGTACGGGTTCGCGCCGGCCTGATCGGCGCTCAGGCCAGCAGCGCTGCCACCGCTGAGCGCGGGACGTTGGCCTGGCTGGCTCCGGCGGCCTCGGGCAGCAGTTCGCCCTGGCCGAAGAAGAAGATCACCGAGTCGTCGGTGATCGCGAAGTTCTGATAGTGCGCGGGATCCAGACCGACGGCCGGCGTGATGGCTTGTTCGACGCCGGACTGCTTCTGCAATTCGCGCTGCACGATCGGGAAGATGACGTCCAGCGGCTTGGATCCCGGCTTGAACAAGGTGTCGAAGGTGATCGGCGCCCGGGTGGCGACGTTGTAGTTGAACGTCTTGTACCAGGTCTGCGGGTGGGCGCCGCCGACGTTCTGATAAACCTCGAACACCAGGCTCTGGGTGTGCGGTGGGGTCCCTGAGCTGTACGCGGTGCCCTTGGCGTCCAGGACGTAGGGCTGATCGCGTGAGCCGGGCATGCCCGAGACATTGACGAAACCGTCACGGGTCTGGATCAGGTAACCGGCGACGGCCTGTTGATCGGGGTAGTCGACCGGGAACGTGTAATCCAGTGTGTAGGTGGCGTTGGCGGTGTGCACCTGACAGGTCTGGTCACCGTCGACGGTGCCGCCGAGGTCGACACAGGCCGACTGCGCGGCCGCCATGGGCATGCCGAGCCAGCCGAGCAGCGCACCGGCTGCCAGCAGCGCTGTCACATGGGAAATTCGCATCGTCAGTCGTCCTCGCAGGCGATCAACTCACACCGGTGGATCCACCGGCGTGTTTCGTTCAGGGTACGTGTCAGTTATCGAGACGGGCGACAAATGAATGCCGTTGCCCGACTGGCCGCTCCGGAACCGAGTCGGGCGATCACCACCGCCAGGCGCTCGGTACCGCGCAACCGCATCCGGGTCCGGAGCACATCGGGGTCGACGTCCACGCCGCGGATCAGGATTTCCAGCGCTCCTACCGACCGCGCCGCCAGCGCCGACCGGAGCCGGCGTTCCTGGAATTGCAGCTGTTCCAAGACCTCGAAACCTCGTACCCCGGCTGGCAACTCGTCACCGGACAGGTAGGCGATGTCGGGGTCGAGCTGCCACAGCCCGTGCTTGGCCGCGTAGTGGCGCACCAGCCCCGCGCGCACGACTGCACCGTCGGGGTCGACGATCCAGCGGCCCGCCTCGGCGACGGGACAGTCGTCGGGTTGGGCATCGGTGAGCTCCTCACCGGTCTCGAGCATGCTGGCCCGCCTCCGCACCCCGGGTTCGGTCAGCCCGGGTGACCACAGGCAGGCCTCCCGCACGCTGCCGCCCACCGAGGTCACCTCGATCTCCCCGGTGAACCCCATCTTGGTGAGCTCGTCGAAATCGATTCCCGGAGCGCACTTCACCACCAGGTCCCGGTTGGCGTAGACGTCCAGGACCGCATCGAGCGCCGGGGTGTAGGCCCGCGGGTCGAAACGGCGCCGTCCGCCGGACCGGCGGGCCGGGTCGATGATCACCACCGTGTCGTGGGTGACGGGCACCAGTGCGTCGGCCCGGCAAAGGTCGACGCCTTCGGCGTTGTGCGCGGCCATCGCCAACCGCACCGGATCGAGGTCGCTTCCGAGCAGCTGTGCTGCGCAATCACGCAGTGCCACAAGCTCACTGCCGATCGAACAGGTGGCGTCGTGAACCCGGGCGCCGGTCAGCCTTCGGGCCCGGTGGGCGGCAACGGGTGCGGCCGTGGCCTGTTGCAGGGCCTCGTCGGTGAACAGCCAACGCCCCGGGTCGTCGAACTTGGCTGCGGCCCGGCGCCTCAGCTGTACCGTCTCCACCAGAATTCCGGCGCGGTCACCGAATTGTGTTCGGACGGCAGCGATGTCACTGACCAGGCTGGCTCCGGTGAGGCGGCGCTCGGCCACCTCACCCAGGGCCTGCTCCCCCACCTCCGACCGCAGATATGCGACGTGTGAGAGGTCGAACGCTACTCCACCGCTCAGGAGGGCTTGACCCCCGTGACCATCACGTTGTAGAACCAGCCCTTGGGCACCACGCGGCGCCAGATGTTGGAGTCAACCCAGCTCAGCGTGGTCCAGCTGTTGAACGCGAACTTGGCCCAGCCCCAGCCCAGACGCCCCGGCGGCACCGCGGCCTCGAAGGTGCGGACCGGCCAGCCGAGCATCGCCGCGGTGAATTCCTCGCTGGCGGTGCGAACTTCGACTGCGCCGGCGTTGGAGGCCATCCGCTCCAGATCGGCCGGGTCGAACGTGTGCAGGTCGACGACGGCTTCCAGGGCCGCGGCGCGGGAGGACTCGTCCAGTTCGGCCTGGGGGCGCCGCCATTCGCTCAGCCACGGCAGCTTGGTCAGGTTGGTGGTGGCGTGCCAGGTCAGGGTCGACAGCTCGCGCGCGTACTTGTTGCCGACCGTGGTGGGCTCACCGGCGAACACGAAACGGCCGCCGGGCTTGAGCACCCGGACCACCTCGCGCAGCGAGAGTTCGACGTCGGGGATGTGGTGCAGCACGGCGTGCCCGACCACCAGGTCGAAGGTGTTGTCCTCGTACGGGATGCCCTCGGCGTCGGCCACGCGCCCGTCGATGTCCAGGCCGAGTGACTGACCGTTGCGGGTCGCGACCTTGACCATGCCCGGGGACAGGTCGGTGACCGAACCGCGGCGCGCCACCCCGGACTGAACCAGGTTGAGCAGGAAGAACCCGGTACCGCAGCCCAGCTCGAGGGCCCGGTCATAAGGCAGCTCGCGCTGCTCGGCCTCGGGCACGATCGCGTCGAACCGGCCGCGGGCATAGTCGATACACCGCTGGTCGTAGGAGATCGACCACTTCTCGTCGTAGGTTTCGGCTTCCCAGTCGTGGTAGAGCACCTGCGCGAGCTTGCTGTCGTGCATCGCGGCTTCGACCTGCTCGGCCGTGGCGTGCGGGTTAGGAGTCGGCATGCCGGCAATATCGGCGTCGGTGCCGGAATCCTTGATGTCAGTCATGCAGGGCAGCCTAACTGCCCGGGTCGGGGTGACGTCAGGGCCGGTCCACCACTTTGTCGACGGCGGCCTTGGCCGCGGCCAACACGTCCACGGGATGGTCCACGAATCTCCGCGCCCAGGCCAGCGCCTCGTCGTAGACGTGGTCAGGCGCCACCATCTGGTCGATCAACCCGAGCTCCAGAGCCTCCTCGGCACCGACGAAACGCCCGCTGAAAACCAGCTCCTTGGCCTTGCTGGCCCCGATCGTCTGGGCCAGCCGTGCCCCGCCGCCGGCGCGGGGCGCCAGTCCGGCCAGGATCTCGGTCGCGCCGAACTTGACGTTGTCGCCGCTCACGCGCCAGTCGGCGGCCATCGCCAGGGTCATACCGCTGCCCAGTGCATAGCCGGTGATCGCGGCCACGGTGGGTTTGGGGATGGCGGCGACCGCTTCGACGCACTGGCGCAGTGCCGTGTCCGCGGCAGCCGCCTCGGCCGCGTTCAGGGTGCGCAGCTCGGGTACGTCGTCGCCGGCGCAGAAGATCTCGTGACCGCCGAACAGGATCACCACGGAGATGTCGGTGCGCTCACCCAGCTCGTGGGCGGCCGCAACGATCTCGCGGTACATCTGCCGGGTCAGGGCGTTGGTCGGGGGCCGCGACAGCATCAGGGTGCCGACGCCGTCCTGCTCCGGCGTCACCCCGGCGATCACGCTGACGAACTCGTTCACCGTTCAGATTCCCCGCCCCGGCCCAACGGCGCCCGGTGGTTCCTGGCCGCGTTGTAGCGACCGCTGTCGAAGAACTCGATCTGCCAGCTGCCCTCACCGAGGGACAGGTTGGGTTCGATGGGGGCGATCTTGCGCTCACTGGCCAGCACGTCGGCGACGGACCGGCCGGCCAGCGAATTCAGCTGGGTCCAGGTCGGCGGCAGCAGGAACGAGTTGCCCTGCTCGAAGTCGTCGAGGCCGGCCTGCGGAGTGCTCCAGAAGGCCCGGTCGGTTTCGGTGTTCTCGCCGTCGGCCCGCTGCCCCTCGGGCAGCGCACCGACGAAGAAGAAGGTGTCGTAGCGACGGGTGCGCTCCTCTTTCGGGGTGACCCAGTTGTCCCACGGCCGCAGCAGGTCGGCCCGCAGCACGAGCTTCTCGTCGCGCAGGAAGTCGGCGAAGGACAGCGAGTGGTTGGCCAGGGCGGCACGGGCGTCGCCGTAGACGGAGGCATCGGAAATAATGCCCGGGGCCCCCGATCCACCGGAGGGCCCGGCGAACAGGACCCCGGACTCCTCGAAGGTCTCGCGGGCCGCGGCGCAGACCAGCGCCTCGGCCAGCCCGGTGTCAACCCCGAGCCGTTGCGCCCACCAGTCCGGTTCGGGTCCGAACCAGGCGATGTCGGCATTGCGGTCGCGGTCGTCGACTCCTCCGCCGGGGAACACCATCACGCCGGCCACGAACTCCATCGCCGCGTGCCTGCGCATCATGAAGACTTCGATCGATTCGGCGGCGTCGCGGACCAGCATCACCGTGGCCGCCGGACGCGGCACCAGTGGGTCGGTCGTTGTGGTCATTCACGCCTCCTATGAGCCGCCCGGCTCCTGGTTCGCCGGGCGAAGTAACGCCCGTCGATCACGTCCAGTGCGATCGACTGACCGAACGCCTTGGACAGGTTCTCAGCAGTCAACACCTCGGTCAGCAGACCCGACGCAACCGCCTTGCCTTCCGAGAGGATCAGCGCGTGGCTGAATCCGACCGGAATCTCCTCGACATGATGGGTGACCAGCACCATGGCCGGCGCATCGGGGTCGGCAGCCAGGTCGGTCAACCGGGCTACCAGCTCTTCGCGGCCACCGAGATCGAGGCCGGCCGCCGGCTCGTCGAGGAGCAGGAGTTCGGGGTCGGTCATCAGCGAGCGGGCGATCAGGACCCGTTTGCGTTCGCCCTCGGACAGCGTCCCGTAGGTCCGCTCGGCGAGGTGTTCGGCACCGACGCTTTCCAGCATGTCGATCGCCTGGGCGTAGTCGACGTCCTCGTAGTCCTCGCGCCAGCGGCCGAGCACGGCATAGCCGGCCGACACCACGAGGTCGCGCACCACCTCGCTGTCGGGGATCCGCTGTGACAACGCCGAGCTACTGAGGCCGACGCGCGCCCGCAGTTCGGACATGTCGGTGCGGCCCAGGCGTTCGCCGAGCACGTAGGCGGTGCCCGACGAGGGATGCTCGGTGGCGGCCGCGATCCGCAGCAGCGAGGTCTTGCCTGCGCCGTTGGGGCCGATCACCACCCAGCGCTCGTCGAGTTCGACGGTCCACGTGATGGGCCCGACGAGCGTGTTGCCGCCTCGCCGGAGGCTGACCCTCGCGAAGTCGATCAACAGGTCGGGGTCGGTTCCGTTTCCGTCGTCGCCGGTTGTCGAGTCGGTGAGTTCCCCTGCGGCCACTCGCTCATCGTAGTGACCGGCTCCCGTTCCGCCCGGGCGCGTCCGCCGCTGAAATCGTGGAACAACAATGACCGTGGTGTCAGCCGCAGGAACAGCTGCACGAGCGGCCCGATCCCGAAGGCATAGACGAGGGTGCCGATCCCGACGGTGCCGCCCATCAGCCAGCCCACGGCCAGTACGGTCGCCTCAATCCCGGTGCGCACCAGCCGCACCGACAATCCGGTGCGCGCGACCAGCCCGGTCATCAGACCGTCCCGGGGCCCGGGGCCGAGGCCGGCGCCGATATAGAGCACCGTGCTGATGGCGTTGAGCACCACGGCACCGATCATCATGGCGATGCGCACGGGCAACGCCGAGGGCGCCGGAAGTACCGCGAGGGTGGCATCGACAGTGAGCGCGATGACGATGACGTTGGCGACGGTCCCGATTCCGGGCCGGTTGCGCAGCGGGATCCAGGCCAGTAGGACCACCACGCCGACGACGGCGGAGGCCATGCCGAGCGACAGTGGCGTGTGCCGGGTGATTCCCTGGTGGAAGACGTCCCATGGATCGAGTCCGAGCCCGGCGCGCACCATCATGGCCATCGACACGCCGTAGCCGCACAGGCCGATCAGGAGCAGCGCACCGCGGGTGATCGCCGTCCTCATGCGTGGTCAGGGAATCGGACGCGGATCGCGTCGAGCTCGCTACGCACCCGGCGGGCGTCCACATCGCGGTCCCCGGCGTAGTTGCCGGGATCGTGCAGACGGCGCAGATTCTCTGCCAATCGGGAAATCCAGTTCCGTGCCATGCAGCCATGATCTCGGCGATGTGGCTTGTCCATCAATAGCCAGTTAGTCCATACTGGCCTCATTATGTCGGCAGATATGGCTACCAGAGCCCTCGATGTGGACCTCTTGGCCCGCGAACTCGGCAACTGGCGTACCTCCAGCCAAAGTGGACCCGCCTACCTCGGCCTGGCCGATGCGATCCGGCTGCTGATCGTGGACGGCCGCGTTCCGGTCGGGTCACGCATCCCCTCCGAGCGGGCACTGGCCGAGTCGCTGCGGGTGTCACGCACCACGGTCACCGCGGCCTTCGCCCAGCTGCGTGAGGACGGTTATCTGCACGCCCGCCGCGGAGCCCGCAGCGTCACCGCGCTGCCCACCGCAGGTCACATCCAGCCCGAGGCCACCACGCCGACGGTCAGCCTGGCCGCCGCCGCGCTGTCCGCGCCGGGCACCGCCGTGTTGGAAGCGTTCGCCGATGCCGCGCGCGACATCGCGCCGTATCTGCGCGAGCCGGGTCACGAACTGATGGGCGTCGGCCCCCTCCGTGCGGCCATCGCCGAAAGATATTGCAGCAGAGGGCTACCCACCGACCCGAACCAGATCATGGTGACCAGCGGCGCCCAGCATGCCATCGGGCTGATCCTGGCCAGCCACACTCAGCCCGGGGACCGGGTACTCGTCGAGCAACCCACGTATCACGGTGCGCTGTCGGCGATCTCCACTGCCGGGGCACGGGCGGTTCCGGTCGCGCTCACCGAGAACGGCTGGGAACTCGACGCCGTACAGGCCGCACTGCGTCAGCTCGCGCCCAGCCTGGCCTACCTGGTTCCCGACAGCCACAACCCCACCGGGTTCACCATGCCCGCAGCCGAGCGAAAGCGGTTGGGACAGATCATTTCCGATACGCGCACCCGCACCATCGTCGACGAATCGATCGCCGACATGTGGATCGACGAGGCGCCGCCCGAGCCACTGGCCGCCTCGGTGCCCCGTAATGATCTGGTGCTGACCATCGGCTCGATGTCGAAATCGTTCTGGGGTGGTCTGCGGGTCGGTTGGATCCGCGCCGAGCGGGGAACTCTGGCCACCATCGCGGCGATCCGGCCTTCGGTGGACCTGGGTACCCCGATCCTCGAACAGCTCGCCGCGGCCAAACTACTCGCGATGCGTGCCGAGGTACTTCCGGAACGGCGCGAGATCATCCGCGCCCGTCGGGAGTTCCTGGTGGACCTGCTGGCCCGAGAGCTGCCGGACTGGCAGCCGGGGCACGGCCGTGGCGGGATGTCGCTGTGGGTGAAGCTGCCCGCGCCGATGAGCACCGCGTTGTCGGCAGCCGCGATGCGGCTGGGTCTGGATGTGCCCGCGGGACCGCGGTTCGGTGTGGACGGCACGTTGGAGCGGTTCATCCGGCTGCCGTATGCGCTGCCGGAACCTGAACTCGAAGAGGCCGTGCACCTGCTGGTGCGGGCCTGGCACAGCATCACCGGCACGCTCAGCGCGCAACCTCAGACGTTGGTGGTGTAGTCAGCGATCAGGGCTGCTGCGACATGGCGTAGCAGGTGCTGTAGTGCTCGATGGTGCACGGAATCCCGTTCACCGTGGGCAGCTCGCCGGGCCGGTTCGTGATGTTGGTTCCCCCGGCGCTTGGTGCCATCACCGGCGGTGCCACCGCGCCCATCCCGCCGCCGGACGAACCGGCCACGCACACGCCCTCGAACTTGGTCTGCACCGTTCCCGACGGGCATCGCTTGGCCTCGGCCGGGGCCGCAACCGCCAACTGACCCAGAACCGCCGCAACGGCGAACACGCCAACCACAACCGTGTGCTTCAAGTTCGCCATGCCCCACACCCTACTTCAGGGGTGAGCCGGCGGTCAGTCCTCGGGGATCTCGACGCGACGCAACACGCCGTCCTGGGCGTCGGCGGCCTCGATCTCGCCGCGGGTGACGCCGAGGATGAACAGCACGGTGTCCAGATACGGATGGCTCAGCGATGCGTCGGCAACCTCACGCAATGCCGGTTTGGCGTTGAAGGCGACACCGAGGCCGGCAGCCGCCAGCATGTCGATGTCGTTGGCCCCGTCGCCCACGGCCACGGTCTGCTCCATGGGGACGCCGACCTGCTGGGCAAAATCGCGCAGCGCCTTGGCTTTCCCCGGCCGGTCGATGACCTGACCGATGACCCGCCCGGTCAGCTTGCCGTCGACGACCTCCAGTTCGTTGGCGGCCACGTAGTCGAGCATGAGTTCGTGGGCGAGCGGTTCGATGACCTGGCGAAAGCCGCCCGACACCACGCCGCAGTGGAAACCGAGTCGCCGCAGGGTCCGGATTGTGGTCCGGGCGCCGGGCGTCAGCTCGACCTGTTCGGCGACATCGTCGAGGACCGACGCGGGTAGGCCCGCCAGGGTCGCCACCCGGCGGTGAAGTGATTCGGCGAAATCCAGTTCGCCGCGCATCGCGGCTTCGGTGACGGCGGCCACCTGGGCTTCCATCCCGGCCCGGGCGGCCAGCATCTCGATGACCTCACCCTGGATCAGGGTGGAGTCGACGTCAAAGACGATGAGCCGCTTGGCCCGACGGGCCAGGCTGTAGTCCTCCAGCGCGATGTCAACGCTCTCGTCGGCAGCCACTTGGGCCAACGCCGACTGCAGTTGACCGTAGGCGGCGCCCGCCGGCACCGACACCCGCAGTTCCAGGCCGGTCACCGGGTAGTCGGACACCCCGCGGATCGTGTCGATGTTGACGCCAAGACCCGCCATCGCGCGGGCCACCACGCTGAACGCCTCGGCCGTGATCGGACGCCCCAGCACCACGATCGTGTGGGTGGACGGCTCGCGCATGACGGGCATGTCGTCGCTGCGCTCGATCGTCACGTCCAGACCGAGGCCGTGGATGGCCGTCTCGACGTCACTGCGCAGCGACTCCCCCGCAACCGTCTCGATCGGTGCCGCAACCAGCACACCGAGGGTGAGCCGGCCGCGGACCACGACCTGTTCTACGTTGCGCAGTTCCACCTGATGGCGGGCGAGCACCTCGAACAGTGCCGAGGTGACGCCGGGCTGATCGACTCCCGTGACAGTGATCAGGACCGACGAGCGCTCTCGTGGAGCACCGTTCATCGGGTCACCTTCGACGTGCTCGCCCCCGGATGCTGCCACCCGTCAGCTGGAGCGGTCCGCAGACTCGAGCTCTGGGTGATGCGCACGGCCCACGTGGGCCTCGGCGCGCATCCGCTCGACCATGTGCGGGTAGTGCAGCTCGAACGCCGGTCGCTCCGAACGGATCCGGGGCAGCTCGGTGAAGTTGTGCCGCGGCGGCGGGCAAGAGGTCGCCCACTCCAGCGAGTTGCCGTAACCCCACGGGTCATCGACCGTCACCGGCTCGCCGTAGCGCCAGCTCTTGAACACGTTCCACACGAACGGCAACGTCGAGATGCCCAGGATGAAGGCACCGATCGTGGAGATCACGTTCAGCGTGGTGAAACCGTCCGACGGCAGGTAGTCGGCGTAGCGACGCGGCATGCCCTCGTCACCGACCCAGTGCTGCACCAGGAAGGTGGTGTGGAAGCCGATGAAGGTCAGCCAGAAGTGCAGCTTGCCCAGGCGTTCGTCGAGCAGCCGGCCGGTCATCTTCGGGAACCAGAAGTAGATGCCCGCGTAGGTGGCGAACACGATGGTGCCGAATAGCACGTAGTGGAAGTGCGCGATGACGAAGTAGCTGTCGGTGACGTGGAAGTCGATCGGGGGGCTGGCCAGCAGCACGCCGGACAGGCCACCGAGCAGGAAGGTGATCAGGAAGCCGACCGAGAACAGCATGGGCGTCTCGAACGTCAGCTGGCCCTTCCACATCGTGCCGATCCAGTTAAAGAACTTGATGCCGGTCGGGACGGCGATCAGGAACGTCATGAAGGAGAAGAACGGCAACAGGACGGCGCCGGTGGCGTACATGTGGTGTGCCCACACGGCCACGGACAGGGCCGCGATGCTGATGGTGGCGTAGATCAGCGTGGTGTAACCGAAGATCGGCTTGCGGCTGAACACCGGGAAGATCTCGGACACGATGCCGAAGAACGGCAGCGCGATGATGTACACCTCGGGGTGACCGAAGAACCAGAACAGGTGCTGCCACAAGAGCACGCCGCCGTTGGCCGGGTCGTAGATGTGAGCGCCCAGGTGACGGTCGGCGGCCAGGCCGAACAGTGCGGCGGTCAGGATCGGGAAGGCGATCAGGACCAGGATCGAGGTCACCAGGATGTTCCAGGTGAACACCGGCATGCGGAACATCGTCATACCGGGCGCACGCATGCAGACCACGGTCGTGACCATGTTGACGCCACCGAGGATGGTGCCCAGACCACCGACGGCCAGACCCAGGATCCAGAGGTCACCACCGGCGCCCGGCGAGTGGATGGCATCGGTCAGCGGCGAGTAGGCCGTCCAACCGAAGTCCGCGGCACCGCCGGGGGTGATGAAGCCGCCCATGGCGATCAGCGCACCGAACAGGAACAGCCAGAACGACAGGGCGTTCAGCCGCGGGAACGCCACGTCGGGCGCACCGATCTGCAGCGGGAGCACCAGGTTGGCGAACCCGAACACGATCGGGGTGGCGTAGAACAGCAGCATCACCGTGCCGTGCATGGTGAACAGCTGGTTGAACTGCTCATTGCTCAGGAATTGCAACCCGGGCATCGCCAGCTCCGTACGCATGAACAGAGCCATCAGACCGCCGATGAAGAAGAAGGCGAAGCAGACGACGCAGTACATGATGCCGATCAGCTTGTGATCGGTCGTCGTGATGAGCTTGTAGATCAGGTTGCCCTTGGGGCCCATCCGTTCCGGAAAAGGACGACGTGCCTCGAGTTCTCCGATTGGGGGCGCTTCGGCTACCAAGAGATCCTCCAAAGATTCGTCGGGAAATCCCGCATATCGACCTGAATCCTAACGCTCCCGAAGGCTTGAGCGCCCCTGGGTCCTACAAACTGTCGTACTGAGTCGCCCCGCGGAGTCACGACTTTCCACGGCGAGGCCCTGACCAGCGGCGAAGCTGTGAATGTTACGGTCGGCCGGTGCTGATGAACCGACCCCGCGCCGCAGTCGCGGTGATCGCTGCGGCCGCGACACTCGCCAGTGGATGCGGTTCGGCGGATCAGACGTCGCAGTCGCAGACGTCGATCTCTACCAGCGTCACCAAGATCGCCGATTCCGGCGTGCTGGGAAATCAGCGCAAGCCCGACGAGTCCTGCGCGGCCGAGCCCGCCGCCGCCGATCAATCGGCGCGGGACGTCCGCAACGCGCGCGCCGAGGGCGGTGACGTCCCGGAGTCCACCGAGGTACGCGGCGACCCCCAGCGCATCGTGGCACTGTCCGGCGACCAACTGGACGCGTTGTGCGCACTGGGCCTGCAGTCGCGGATCGTCGCCGCTGCCCTCCCGGAGGGTTCATCCGAGCAACCCTCTTACCTGGGTGGCGTGGTCCACGGGGTGGCGCCGGCGGGTTCCCGGAACGCGCCGGACCTCGATGCCGTCAAGGCGGCCAACCCGGATCTGATCCTGGGTTCGGCGGCGCTCACTCCGGCGTCCTTCGGCGCGCTGTCGGCGATCGCCCCGACGGTGTTCACCGGTGCTCCGGGCGCCGCCTGGCGGGACACGTTGCGCACGGTGGGTGCCGCGACCGGTCGCGCCGACGCCGCGGCCGACCTGATCGGGAAGTTCGACGACGCCGCCCGCGACACCGGCGCCAAGAACGACGCCGCACACTTCCAGGCTTCGGTGGTGCAGCTGACCGAGCACAGCGTCCGGGTGTACGGGGCCGACACCTTCCCCGGCAGCGTGCTCGCCGCGGTGGGATTGGATCGCCCTGCCGCGCAACGATTCACCGACAAGCCCTACGAGGAGCTCGGTACCACCGACGCCGATTACCGCAGCGCCGACGCCGACATCGTCTACGTCTCGTTCACCTCCGCGGCCGCTCGGGAGAACGCGCCCAAGATTCTCCAGAGCCCGGCCTGGCGGGACTTGTCGGCGGCCAAGGACAACCGGGTGTTCGTGGTGAACAACGAGGTCTGGCAGACCGGGCAGAACATCGTGGCGGCCCGCGGCATCCTCGATGATCTGCGCTGGGTCAACGCGCCGATCAACTGACCGGGCCGTCGCCTCCGTGCCCGGCCTGCCGGCCGAATTGACCGATGGCCAGAGATCCGTCGGGTAGAACCAGCTCACCCGCCTGAATGCGTCGGCGCAGATAGGTGAAGGTCTGCGCGGTCTGGGCGAACAGATGCTCACCGGCTCGCAGTGCCGGCCGCTGCGGCCCGGCGCCGGTGACGAACCGAGGTAGCGGTTTCACCTCGGTGTCGTAATCGACGTTGAAGAACAGCGGGAACGAGTACCGTTCCTGCGCCACGCGACGCACCCGGTGACTGGTCGCCACGAATGTTCCGTTGGTCCACAGTTCGAGCAGGTCCCCGATGTTCACGACGAACGTTCCTTCCACCGGCGGGACGTCGATCCACTCGCCGGCACCGTTGAGCACCTCCAGGCCCGGCGCGGTGGGCTTGAGCAGCGTGAAGCACTCGTAGTCCGTGTGCGCACCGATGCCCTGCCCGTCCCGCGCATCGGCGTCGTACGGGTAGTGCATCAACCGCAATTGGCTGGGTGTTTTGGTGGCGTGCCGGGAGAACACCTCAGGGTCCTCCCCCAGCGCCACGGCGAACGCCCACAACAGTTGCTTGCCCACGTCGAGTACGGCCCGGTAGTAGGAGGTCACAGCTTCGGCGAATCCGGGGAGATCGGGCCAGGTGTTCGGTCCGAGCATCGGATTGCCCGCGAGGTGGTCGGGATCGTCCGCCGGCAGGTCCAGTGCGGTGTCGAAGGCCTCTTTCAGATCGGGGCGGCTGTCGGTCTCGACTCCTTCCTCCCCCACCGGGACATAGCCCCTATGGCACTGCGACAACCCGATGTAGCTGCGCATCTTCTCTTCCAGCGGCAGCGTGAAGAACTCCTTTGTGGCTGCGAGCATCCGCTCGAACACCGCTTCGTCGATGCCGGATCCACTGATGTAAAAGAAGCCGACCTCTCTTGCCGCGGTGCCGATCTCGGCGGCCACCCGTTCCCGCTCCTCCCGTCGTTCCGAACGCAGCCCGCTGATGTCGATGACCGGCACTGAGTTGAACGCCGCCAACGATGATGCACTCACAGATCCACTGTCCCTTCGCTTCGTTCCACGACCCAGCGCACGCCGTTGGCCTGAATACACTTGTCTTCCAGTTCGATTGCGAGCGCAGCCCAAGCCGGCGCACCCACCGTGTCGATCACCACTTCACCGGCGCCCAGCCACCCGAAGACCGGACCGACCCGGACCAGGATGACGCGGTCACCGTCGGGTGCCCGCAGGAACAGACCGCCGCACGGAGTCGTCGGACCGGGGTCACGCACCCAATGTTCGACGTAGTCCTCGTGCACCCCGGTCTCGATGAGAGTTTCTCCTTCCCAACGCATATCGCCCTCATCGAGAACCGGGCCCGAAGGCTCGAGCTCGATGTCACGTCGCCAGGAGAAGATGGTTCCGCGCTGGACCAGTTCACCGCCGAAACCACGTGAGTCGACGTAGGCGCTGCCGGCCTGCAGCCACGCGACGCCCGTCCCGGTGTCACGTGATCCGTCGGCCTCGATCAGCAAGGTGCGCCGCCACAATCCCGCGCACTGCGTTGCGCGAACATCGCTCACGAGCACTCCGTCCACTGCTCTCGAAGCTGTCGCAGCCCTTGCTCGGTCGGTGTTCCCGAAGCACGCACGCGGGCGATCCCACCGTCGGGATAGGCCTGCACCCGCAACGCGGTGACGGCACGGGCATCGACGACGAACACCTGCCTGGCGTCCGCGGCCAATCGGACCCGACTGAGGACCGGGATGTCGAATGGCACTGCTGCCCATCCCTGTTCGCCGCCAGCACGCACCCTGGTACCGAGAACGGCCACCTCCGGCGACGCGTTGAACACGAAGTACGACGTGTCGATCTCGACGCGCTTCAGATCGGTCGGTACGGCGAACGAGATCACCACTGCGTCGTGGTCCTCCGGGCCGACGTCCCGGCGCCGGCGGGTCTCCCAGCCATCTCCCATGTTGTGTGGCCGGTTGGGCGCCACCAGCGACCCGGCGTCGGAATAAAACGCGTCACTGCACCATTCGACGCGACCGCCCTGCTCCAGACCGGACACCTCGACGGTGACGTCGGACCACAGGGCCGGGTCCGGTATCACCTCGCCGTAGGCCCGTAACCGTGCCACCCCGCCGTCGGTAGCCAGCACCAGCCGGATGTGCGTCCAGCGGCGACGATCGGTCACCGGCATCAAGTTGTTCGAATCTGGCTTCAAGGCAGTGGATTCCACGATGGGTGTCCAATCCACGGCGGAATCCGTCACGTCCGCTCCCGGTACGAGCACCGCGGCATCCAGGCGGCAGGCCTGCGGGTGGTTGCCCGAGAAGAAGCGGGTGTCGACGTCGACGGCGCGCAGCCGCCCCGGCGTACCCAGACGCACGATCGCCCAGTCGCCACCCGGCCCGGCGTGACGGCGGGTCTCCCAGCCGTCGACCACCTCGCCGCGCAGGTCGTAGGTACCCGGCACGAAAGCCGGTTCGGCCGGATCCACCAGCCGCTCCTTGAAGCCGAACGATTCATCGCTGGCGGCCACCACGCTGCCTCCGACAACGCGGGAGGCAAGATCCACCCCCGGTATCGCCGGGATCATCCGGGCACCGCCAGGGCATGCGAGATCGGCCAGTGGCTGCGCGGGTTGTCCGGACCCGGAGCGTAGACCCCCGCTTTGCTGGTCGACAATCCCAGGCCGACCACGGCTTCGGCGAGACCAACCGCCGCGGCGACACCGTCGACGACGGGCACGCCCAGCTTGGCGCTGACCGCGTCGACGACTCCGGACATCCCCGCACACCCGAGACAGATCACGTCGGCACCGTCGTCGCCGATCGCTCGCGCCGCTTCGTCCACGATGGCCTGGATCGCGCCTTGCGGGTCGGCATCGACCGTGGCGGTGTCGAGGCCGCAGGCCCGTACCGAGGCACAGTGCGCGTCGAGCCCGGCCAGCATCAGCCGGTCTTCGATCGGAGCGACCGATCGGGCCAACGTGGTCACGACGGAGAACCTGCGGCCGATCAGATGCGCGACGTGAGCCGAACATTCGGCGATGTCGAACACCGGCACGGTCAGCATCTCGGCGAGCGCATCCCTGCCGTGTTCTCCGAATCCGGCCACCACGACCGCGTCGAAATCGAATTCACCCGCGTCGGTCAGTGTGGTGACCAGGTCCATCATTCCTACCGCGGCCAGGTAGCTCTCGGCGGCCGAGTCGATCGCCACGGTCCCGAACCGCGGTGACAGACAGGTGATCTCGGTGCCGCCATGCGCGACTGCCCTGGCCGCTGCGGCGATCTCGGTGGTCATCGACGCCGAGGTGTTGGGATTGAGCATCAGAATCCTCATGCGGCCACCTTCTCCAGCACCGGCACGCCGGCCACCCAGGTTTGCAGCACCGCACCCCGGACCGTCACCCCGTCGTACGGGCTGATCCGGTGGCGGTGGAGCAGATCTTCCGTGTGCACGGGGCTTTCCGCGGCGGGATCGAAGGCGCACAGGTCGGCCCGCAGCCCGGGCGCGATGCTCCCCCGATCGGCGAACCCGGCAAGCGCGGAAGGCTGCTGCGCCATCCAGCGACTCAGATCGGGCAGCCCGAACCCGTGTTGCGCCGCATGTGCCCACACCGCACCGGGTCCGACCTGCAGGGAGCTGACCCCGCCGAAAGCCTGACCGAAATCCCCGTCCGCCTTGAGTTTCGGCGAGCACGGCGAGTGATCCGACACCACCATGTCCAGGGTCCCGTCCAGCAGGCCATCCCACAGTCGATCCCGGTTGGCGGCTTCCCGGACGGGCGGGCACGCGGCGAACTCCGTACCGCCGTCGGGGATCGCCTCCGCCGTGAACGTCAAGTAGTGCGGACAGGTCTCTGCCGTCACCGGGATACCCGCGCGTTTGGCATCGGCAAGCATCGCAAGCACGTTGGCGCTGGATACATGCACGATGTGGGCGCGCGCCCCGGTCGCGGCGGCTGTATCGACCACGAGCCTCACCGCGTCCTCTTCGGCGGCGTCGGGACGGGATCGCAAAAACGACGCGTAGCGCCGCCCGTGCGGCGGTGCGCTGCCGGCGATCACCCGATGGCTTTCGGCGTGTACCAAGAGCACAGAACCGAGTTCGGCGATCCGGCTCATCGCGACCCGGAATTGTGCGGGGGTCAGATACCCGAAGTCCGGATTGCCGGAGTCGGCGAGGAAACACTTGAACCCGCGCACACCCGCGGCCGCCAACGACCCCAGCTCATCCAGATTCTCGGGCACCACGCCGGCCCAGAACCCCACCTCGACACGGCAGTTCCCCTCGGCGACTGCCTGTTTGGTGCGCAGCGCCGCTACGGTCGTGGTCACCGGACGGCAGTCCAGCGGCATGTCCACGATGGTGGTGATCCCGGCAGCGGCCGCCGCGGCGGTCGCCGTCCGGAATCCCTCCCAGTCCGTTCCCGGTTCGTTGACGTGGACATGGGTGTCGACGAATCCGGGTAGCAGCACCGTGTGGTCCGGCAGATCGATCTCGACCGGTGCCACGGCTGCGGCATCCACCACCCCGACGTCCGTGATGACTCCGTTGGTGACCGTCACAGCCGCCGGCAGTAGCTCCCCGTCGAGCAGCACTCGCTGCGCGCGGAGCACGAGGTCAGCCATGAGGGGCTCCCGAGCTGACGGGGCCGAAGCGCCCGTGAAAGTGCTCCGTCAGCCCCGGCCACACCTCTGGATCATGGCCGGGAATCAACTGATAACCCTTGTCGCGAGCCAGCTTCTTGAGCTTGCGGATCGGTTCGACCGTTTCCTCGGGCTCGACGTCGATGAATCCTCCGATCGGGAGTTCATGCTCGATGTTCTCCGTCAGATCCGCGGCGTCGAAGGCGAACACGAACCCGCCACCACCGACGGACTCGTCGATCTCCACCGCGAAACTCTGATGTCCGGGCGTGTGTCCGTACGTCGGGATCGCGGTGATGCCGGGCGCGATCGTGGCCTCACCGTCGGCCAGCCGCCAGTCGATGTTCGGATCGTCGAAGTCCACCCGGACGATCGCGTTGCGTTCCGGCTCTGGGTGATTCGACAGGCCGTACTCGAGTTCGCGACGTTGGGCATGCACCGGAACCTTGCCGGCGAACAACTTGAGCCCGCCGGCGTGGTCGTGGTGCAGATGGCTCACCGCGACGGTGTGGATGTCGTCGAAGTCGACGCCGACCTCGGCCAGCCGCTGCTCGATCGGCTCGCCGGGCCCCGGTAGCACCGGCCGGTACTCCACCGTCGGGAAGAACCGGCGGTACAACGCGGGGTCACGGACGAGTGCGGTGTTGAATCCCGTGTCGAGCAGCACCCAGCCCCCGTCGGTCTGGAGCAACACGCCCGGAACCGGTTCGCGCATGCGTTCCGCGGCCGGCGCGCCGTACACCGAGACCGATTTCGGCAGTTCCTCCCAACCCAGGGTGAGCAGAATGATGTGGCGGACTCCGCTCTTGCGGATCAGCGTCGCCATCAGCCCACCGAGAGCGCGGCGAGCCGCAACGAGTTGGGATTGGTCACCACGTGGGCCTGTTCGACGCCCTTGAGCCAAGGTTGGGCCACCACGAAGTCGTTGACGTCGGCGATGTTGAGCCAGCAGCCGGTCTTCACCGCTTCCAGCCCGGCCCGCGAGAACACCGCGGAATCACCGGTGGGCAGGCCACTGGCCAACGCCTCGGTGACCGGTGGCGCCGAGCATCCCAGGTAGTTCAGCCCGCCGTCGGGATCCCACGAGATGTGCCCCCAGGTGTACGGCGACGGCGCGTCGGGCCAGGCCAGCGCGGTGAAGATCTCAGGAGCCGACTGACCGTCGGTGCCGACCCAACCGTAGATCTCTGACGTCGGGTAGGCCTGCACCTTGGCAGTCAGTCCCGCCGCGGCGAGTTGCGTCTGCAGGAGATTGCTGACCAGCTGATTGTCGGGATTGCTCGAGTCGTAGCCGATTGTGATGGCTTTCTGATCGGCGGGCAGTGCCGCTGCGATGCCGCTGAGCGCCGAGGGATCATGAGCCACACCCTGATTGGCGAAATCCGAGGCCATCATGTTGGGCGGATAGATCTGTCCGGCCACGTCACCGCGTCCGAAGTATGTCTGTTTGACCAGCTCGTCGACGTTGATCGCCTGCAGCACCGCGGTGCGGTTCCTGGCGTCGGTCATCATGCCCCTGTGCGGGTTCACGTACAGGTAGTTGGACATCATGGTCGGCAGCGAGTAGTTGGCGAATGCCTTGTTGTCCAGGTAGGACTGGACCGCCGAGGAAGGCAGGTCATGCAGGATCCCGGCGAGCTGTCCGTTGTTGAACTGCAGCTGTTGTGCCGAAACATCGGTGATCACCGGCATCTCGACCTTCTCGAAGTACGGCTTGGAGCCCCAGTACTCCGGGAACGACGCCAGCGCATAGCGCGATCCGACCTCGGCTGCGGTGAGCGCGTACGGGCCGGTTCCCAGATCGTGATTCGTCATGTAGCTCTGTGCATGATCGGAACCCGCGTTCTGTTGGAGGCCCGCAGGGCTCAGCATCCTGGGTCCGTATGCGCACGCGAGATAGTCGAGAAAGGCGGCATTGGGCGCCTTCAGGGTGATGGTGACGTCGTAATCACCATGCGGGGTGACCGATTCCACGTCCTTGACCATGTAGGCCGGGCCCTGGTTCACCGCCAGTCTGCGATCGAAGGACGCCTTGACGGCATCCGCGGTGAACGGTGTGCCGTCATGGAACTTGACGCCTTCGCGCAGTTTGAAATCGAACACCCTGTTGTCCGGCGACGCTTTCCACTCAGTGGCCAGCAGAGGTTCCAGTACGGGCTTGTCTGTCCCCGCCTTGTACTGCAGCAGCCCCTCGTAGATGTTGGTGGTCAGCAGCAGGCCCTGGCCGGCGTAGTAGATGTCGGGGTCGGGCGGCTGACCGGGGTCCTGCAGGAACGACAGGTGCAGCACCTTGTCGGTGGGCGCTGCACTGGGTGTGCCACTGCCGGAATCCGATCCGCCACAGGCGCTCAGCATCAACGCGGCCACCGCGCTCACGGCGGCCATGGTCTTCCATCGCTTGATCATCGGGCGGCTCCTTCGAGAACGGGCTGGGACGTGGCGAGTTCGGAGAAGGCGGCGAGAATCTCGTCGGAGGTTCGCAACGCGCCGGTCTGCAGGTACTCCATGGCATCGAGCGCGGCGTCATGCCGGTATTGCGACGACCCGCCGACGCAGTCGGTGACGACACGGACGTAGAAATCCCGCTGGTGGGCGTCGGCGAAGGTGTAGTGCACACACACATCGGTGAGTCCGCCGATGAGGATGAGCGTCGACGCCTTGAGACCTGACAGCACGATCTCGAAATCCGTTCCGATGAAACCGGAGTAGCGCCGCTTCACGATGTGGAACTCGTCGGGCAGCGGCCGCAGGGTGGGCTCCAGGTCGGTGCCCGGCCGGCCCTCGACGCAGTGGACGCCCTCGGTGCCGTCGAGCTCGCGGCCGAAGTCGATGCCGCTGGGCCGGTGAACTTCCTGGAAGAACACCACCGGCACATCGGCCGCACGTGCCGCGGCGAGCAGCTTCTCGGCGATGGCGACGCGTTCGGCGTGACCGGCCATCACCGGAATCCCGGCGTCCTGGGCCGACATTCCACCGCCTTCCTGTATGTCGACCACGACAAGAACCGGATTACCCACGATGAGTGGCTGTTTGGGCACCTAACCTCCTATTGCTGCGATACGGGGATCGGCTGCCGCCTGGAGCAGGTCCACGGCGGTGTTGATGACTACGTAGAGCGCACCCAGCATCAAGGTGACGCCTGCGATGGCAGGGAAGTCGGCGACCGGGATGCTCTGCGCGATGTACTGGCCGATACCTGGCCATCCGAACACCTGCTCGACGACGAGCACGCCCGAGAACATCAGGCCCACTTGAAGACCGGTCATCGACAACGCTGATCCGACCGAGTTGCGCAGCACGTGGCGCGTCATGATCCGGCCCTCGGACAGTCCCTTCGCCCGGGCGGTCCGCGCGTAGTCACTGTCGATGTCGGTCATCAGGCTGCTGCGCAACACCCGCCCGATCGCCACGGCGGGCGCGATCGCGATCACCAGGGCCGGCAGCATCAGATGCTGTAGTGCGTCGACCACCACGTCGAACCGGCCGTGCACGAGTCCGTCGACGGTGAGCAGGCCTGTCGGACCGGTAGGCGGATTCGGCACGGCGATACGCCCGTTGGCCGGTACCCAGCCCAGGTTCTGGTAGAACACGATCAGCCCGAGGATGCCGAGCAGGAACATCGGCGCTGCGGCACCGGTGAACAACACCGCCCGAAGCACCTGAGCGCCAGGCCATTTCAAGGTGGTGCTGAACGCCAGCAGGGCCGCCAGCACCAGCGCGATGGCAATCCCGAAGAGCGCGAGTTCCAAGGTCGCCGGCAAAAAGCTTCCGAGGTCCGACAACACCGGGTGCCGGGTGCGGTAGGAGGTTCCGAGGTCACCGGTCACCGCATTGGTCAGGTAGTGCCAGAACTGCACCAGCACAGGCTCGTTCAAGCCGAGTTCCTCTCGCCTGTCGGCGACTGCCTGCGCGGAGGCCTGGGCCCCCAACTGCGCCTTCACGGGGTCCAGCGGCGAGACGTGCTGGAGCACGAACATCACTCCGGTGAGGGCGATCAGGATGGCAGCCATCGCACCGAGCCGCGAAGCCACGAAAGTCTTCACTGACGTTCTCCTCTCACCGGTTCTTCATCAGGTTGCGCAGGCAGTCCCCGGCGATGTTCCCCACGAGTGCCAGCACCAGGACACCCAGACCCGGCATCACCGGAATCCACCACTGCTGCAGGAAATAGCTGAGGTTGCGGGCTGAGTCGGCACCCAGTTCAGGTGCGGGCGCGGCCTGTCCGAGCCCGAGGAACGACAGTGCGGCGACCGTGAGGATCAGCGTGCCGAGATCCAGGCTGGCGGCGACGAGAGCGTTCGGCACCGCACCGGGGAGAAGGTGGCGCGTCGCGAGCCGGAATCTGCTCACCCCGGCGAGTTTGGCGGCCTCTACGTGTGGCCGGGCAGCCAGGCGGGCAATCTCGCCGCGTACCAGCCTGGCGTAGAACGGCCACCAGACGATCGACACCGCGATCAGGGTGTGCACGAAACCCGGTCCGAGCGCGGCGACTACGGCGATCGCGAGCACCGGGGCGGGCAGGGACAGAAACGCGTCGGTGATGCGCATCAACATGGAGTCGATCCAGCCTCCCGACGCGCCCGCGATCAGGCCGACCAGCCCGCCGATCGCCAGGCCGGCGGTGACCACGACCAGCGCGGCGAACCAGCTGGACCGGGCGCCGTAGAGAACGCGGGACAGGATGTCGCGGCCGACGCTGTCGGTGCCCAGCAGGAACCCGTTCTTCCCCGGGGCTTGCAGTGGCATGCCTACCGGTGTGAGCGGGTCGTGCGGGGCGATCAGCGGCACCGCGATGACGAGCATCGTCAGCACGATCACCATCGAGAACCCGGCCCAGTTGAGCACCGTGGACCGCGGCCATGACCACGACAACCGCGGGCGGGTGCGCCCGCGGGCCAGCGTGGGGAACGCAACGGCAATCGCCATCAGACCGCCCGCCTTTCGATACATGCAACGAGATGGGGGTTGCCCGGTGTGCCCTCCAGCCGGACGTCGAGTTCACTGCCGCCACATGCCGGTACCGAGATCGGGCATCTCGGATGGAATGCGCAGCCATCCGGCGGCGACAGCGGGCTGGCCGGCTCGCCGGGCAGCACGTGTGATTCGCGGCCCAGGTCGGGGATCGCGTCGACGAGCGCCCGGGTGTACGGATGGGCCGGGTCGCCGATCACACGATCCGCGGGTCCGATCTCGACGATGCGACCCAGGTACATCACGGCGATCCGGTCGGCCACCACCCGGGCGACGGACAGATCGTGGGTGACGAAGACGACGGACATGTCCAGACTGCGGCGCAAGTCCCCGATCAGGTTGAGGACGGATGCCGCCAACGACACGTCCAGCGCACTGGTCGGCTCGTCGCACAGCAGCACCGACGGGGGTACGACGGTGGCCCGAGCGAGCGAGACCCGTTGGCGCTGACCGCCGGACAGCTCTCCTGAGCGCGCCTTGGCCACCTCGGCGGGGAGACCGACCCGGTCGAGTACCTCCGCCACGGCGGTGCGCCGCGAACCCGCCGACATCTTGGTGCCGCGCAGGCGTTCGGCGATCAGCTCACCGACCGTCAACCAGGGTGTCAGCGATGCGCCGGCGTCCTGGAAGACCATCTGCGGGCGTTGACCGCCGGCCACCTGGACAGATCCCGAGGTCGGACTTTCCAGCCCGGCGATGATCCGCAACAGTGTCGACTTACCCGAACCGCTCTCCCCGACCAATGCCACGGATTCGCCCTGGCGCACACGCATGGTCACGCCGCGCAGCGCGTGCAGCTTCCCGTGATTGTCCGCCGAACGATCCAGCCACCGTCGCGATACCGCGAACGTCTTGGCGACATTGGCCAGCGCCACAGCCGGCGGCTGCTCGGAGTCGACCGGCTCCGTGGCCTTGGTCGCGAACAGTTCCCCGGCATCAGCGGTCGAGGGTCCCGCCGTGCCGGCGAAGTCCGCCATCGGCCGGATACACGCACTGACCCGTTCCGCCGCAACCACAACGGGTTCCGGTAGCGACGTCGAACAGTCCCCGGAGGCAACGGCACACCGTGGCTGGAAGGCACATCCGGGCAACGGCGACGCCGGGCTGGGCACCGCGCCGGGCAGCGCCGCGAGCTTCCGGTCCCGTGCGGTGTCCAGGGTGAGCCGACTGGCCAGCAGTCCTTTCGTATAGGGATGGGCTGGGCTGGCCAGCACCTCGGCGGCGGGGCCGATTTCGGCGATACGCCCGGCGTAGAGCACCGCGATGCGGTCCGAGATCTGAGCGGCAACCCCCAGGTCGTGGGTGATCAGCACGATGCTGCAACCGATCTCGTCCCGCAGCCGTTGCAGCAGCCGTAACACCTGGGCTTGCACCGTGACATCGAGCGCTGTGGTGGGCTCGTCGGCGATGACGAGTTCGGGGTCCCCTGCGACCGCCATCGCGATCATCACCCGCTGACGCAACCCGCCGGAGAGTTCGTGCGGATATGCCCGCATGCGGCGTTTGGGTTCCGGAATGCCGACCGCGGTGAGCAGACGCAGCGCCTCGTGCTCGCTGCCGGCCGCCTCCGCCACCTGCTTGCCGATCCGCATCGTCGGGTTGAGCGAGGTCATCGGATCCTGGAACACCGCACCGAGGTCGAGGCGGCGCACCTTACGCAACGCCTTGGTTCCGCCGTCGACCATATCGGAGTTCGCCACCCGGACCGTGCCGTCGACCTTGGCACTCTTGGGCAGTAGACCGAGCATGGTGAAGCCCAGAACGGTTTTGCCGGAACCGGATTCACCGACAAGTCCGATGATCTCCCCCGGCGCGATGGACAGTGACACCCCGCGCAGCGCGTGGACGTCGCGGCCGCTGCGACGAAAGGTGACGCGCAGATCGGCGATGGTGGCGACAGGCTGCGGTGTGGCGGGTGACGTAGGCCCAGCTCGCAGTGCCGAATCGTCGTCTGGGGCGCCAACGGTGTCGAAGGCCGCGGGACGGGCCACGGGAAAGGTCATGTCGATCGTGGCCTCAGCCATCGTGGGCCTCCCAGAAGCGATTTGGCGATTCCGCGCCACCATCGTTGTGCCGCAGCCTGTCGAGCGACAGTTTTCACCGGTGGCGCAGTCGTCGGGTGTCACAGGCGTTAATGAGCTGTAAAGGAATTCACGGGTCCGGTAACCGTTGCGTGTCACGCGTTTCTATCGAGTGACCGATACCCGGTGGGCTGGCCCTTCGTCGTCCGAAGACCAACCATGGCTATATGGCGGGACGACCACGTACGCAGGCCCAACGCCGGCAGGGGGTAACTGCGCGCGACGAAATCCTCGATGCTGCAGGCGAATTGTTCACCACCGCCGGCTATTCAGGAACCTCTACGCGGGCGATCGCCGAAGCGGTCGGCGTCCGCCAAGCGTCCCTGTACCACTACTTCAGGACCAAAGACGACATTCTGTGCGCACTGCTTGAGCAGACTGTTGCGCCGACCCTCGAGTTCATCCCGAGCCTGCTGGGCACCGAACCCGCATTGACCGCCGACGAACATCTGCACGCCTTGGCGGCGTTCGACGGCGCCCAGCTGATGTCCGGCCGTTGGAACCTCGGCGCGCTCTACCTGCTGCCCGAATTGCGTGAAGCCAAGCTCGAACCGTTCTGGTCGGACCGGGAGCGGTTACGGTCGCACTATCTGTCGTTGAGTCGCGCGCTGAGCCGGCGGACCGGCGTTCACGAAGCCGCCGCTGATCTCCCGTTCCGGCTCGTCGAATCGTTGGTCAACGTGTGGTCGATGCCGGACGGTCCGGAGCGATCCGAGATGCCGTTTCATGTCGCCGATGCCTGCATGCGGGTCCTGGGCATCCCTGGCGACGCGGCTGCAACGCTGCGGCCTCGCACACACCGGGAGATCGACAGACATAACAGGAACGCCGGATGCGACCCGTAGTCTGCATGGCATGTTCCACGTCCTCACCACCACGTACACCCAACCCGCCGACGTCGTCGACCAGACTCGTCCCGCCCACCTGGCGTGGCTCGAGGAAGAAGTCGCCGCGGGCCGCATTGTGCTGGCGGGACGCCTTGAATCGGGGACCGGTGCCGTGCTGATCACCGCAGACCTCAGCGAAGAAGCGGTCGAAGACTTGATCGCGCGCGACCCCTACACCCTCGCCGGGCTCATCCGCTGCGAGCGGGTCTCCTTCAACGGGTCCTTCCGCGCACCTGGGCTCTGACCCGCTTCCGGTGACGATCCGGGAGATATGTCACACGGGATAGCGGGATTACCTCTGCTGCCTGCGTCGTTGCACGCTGCGGACTGCCGTCACAGGCAGTGATCAGTTAACCGGACTAATCTTTTCCGGGATACGTACAGACGACGAGCAAAGAGGGCTTTGATGAGCACTGTTTACGCCTACGCCGCCAACTCGGCGACCGAACCGCTGGCCAAGACCACCATCACGCGCCGCGAGGTAGGGCCGCATGACGTGGCCTTCGACATCCACTTCGCCGGCATCTGTCACTCCGACATCCATACCGTGAAGGGCGAATGGGGTACGCCGAACTACCCGGTGGTCGCCGGGCACGAGATCGCCGGTGTGGTTACCGAGGTCGGTTCCGAGGTCACCAAGTACAAGGTCGGCGACCATGTCGGCGTCGGCTGTTTCGTCGACTCCTGCCGGGAGTGCGACAACTGCAAGGCCGGTCTTGAGCAGTACTGCACCGGCAGCGGCATGATCGGCACCTACAACGCGACCGGGCGCGACGGCACCCCCACCTACGGCGGGTACAGCGGCGCGATCGTGGTCGACGAGAACTACGTCCTGCGCATCCCCGACAGCATCCCCCTGGACAAGGCCGCTCCACTGCTGTGCGCGGGTGTCACCCTGTTCTCGCCCCTGCGCCACTGGAACGCCGGGCCGGGTAAGAAGATCGCCGTGATCGGCCTCGGCGGACTGGGCCACATGGGGGTCAAGCTCGCGCACGCGATGGGCGCGCACGTCACCGTGCTGTCGCAGTCGCTGAAGAAGATGGAAGACGGCCTCCGACTGGGCGCCGACGAGTACTACGCGACCAGCGACCCGGACACCTTCCGCAAGCTGGCCGGTCAGTTCGATCTGATCCTCAACACCGTGTCGGCGAATCTGGACCTCGGCGCCTACCTCGGCCTGCTCAAGACCGACGGGACCCTGGTCGAACTCGGCGCGCCGGAGAAGCCGCTGGTGGTGCCGTTCTTCCCGCTGGGCGCCTACCGCCGCAGCCTGTCCGGTTCGATGATCGGCGGAATCCCGGAGACCCAGGAGATGCTCGACTTCTGCGCCGAGCACGACGTGACCCCCGAGATCGAGATCATCCAGCCCGATTACATCAACGAGGCCTACGAGCGTGTGCTCGCCAGTGACGTGCGGTACCGCTTCGTGATCGACACCGCCTCGCTGCGCGGCTGAGTCCCGGCTTTTTCCGTCAACGCCGCGGATTGTGGTCACCTGGTGACTGCAATCCGCGGCGTGCGTTATCCGGCTTCTGAGTCCTGGTCGGCGCCGGTCTGCAGCTCGACACCGGCCAGCGGCCAGCCCGCGGCGGCCAGTTTTGCCGCCACCCGCGCGATGTTCTCCGGGCCGGCGTCGTGGTCGGTGACTTCGGAGATGAATTCCGCGATGTCGTCGCGGTCGATGGGATGGTCGATGTCGGCAGGCGCTGCGGCCTCAGCGAGGTTGCGCACTACCTCGGCCACCTGCTCCTCGGTGAGCGGAGTGGCCCGCAGCAGCGCGAGCAACGGCACTCGGTCGGTGCCCGGGACCCCTTCCGGGTAGCCGGCACGCAGCCAGTTCAGAACCGAGATCAGCAGCGACTTGGTTGACACCCGGTAAGTTTCGCGGCTCCCCGGCCAACCCACCACTGGACGCGCCGACAGTTGGCAGGGCATTCATTCGTGATTCACCACCAAAAACAATCCCGCTGAGCGCAACCGGTGACCGTGCCCCGGCGCCCGGGCATCCTCGGCACAGTGACTCGTGTGATCCGCTTCAACGCCTTCGACATGAACTGCGTCGCCCATCAGTCCCCGGGACTGTGGCGTCACCCGGAGGATCAGTCCTGGCGCTACAAGGACATCACCTACTGGACCGAACTGGCGAAGTTGTTGGAGCGCGGGCGTTTTGACGGCCTGTTCATCGCCGACGTGCTGGGCACGTACGACGTTTACGGCGCCAGTGATGAAGCGGCGATCCGCCAGGCCGCGCAGATCCCGGTGGGCGACCCGATGCTGCTGGTGTCGGCGATGGCGCTCGTGACCGAGAACCTGGGCTTCGGCATCACCACAGGAACGGGATTCGAGCATCCGTATCCCTTCGCCCGACGGATGTCGACACTGGATCACCTGACCAACGGTCGGGTCGGATGGAACGTCGTGACCGGATATCTTCCTGCCGCGGCGCGCAATATGGGCCAGACCGATCAGCCGGCGCACGATGCGCGTTACGACCATGCCGACGAGTATCTCGAAGTTCTCTACAAGCTGTGGGAGGGCTCCTGGGAGGATGGCGCGGTGGTGCGCGACGCTGAACGCGGCGTCTTCACCGACCCGGCCAAGGTGCACCACATCGGCCATTCCGGAACACATTTCAGCGTCCCGGGGGTACATCTGGCCGAACCCTCGCTGCAGCGAACCCCGGTCATCTACCAGGCCGGCTCCTCGCCGCGTGGCGTCCGCTTCGCCGCCGAGAACGCCGAAGCCATCTTCACCGCCGCACCCACCAAAGCGCTTCTGCGCGAGACGGTTTCCACGATCCGCGCCGAGCTCGAGTTGGCCGGCCGCGACCCCTACTCGGCCAAGATCTTCAACCTGACCACCATCATCACCGGCGAGACCGATGAGGAAGCCCACGCCAAGCACGCGGAGTATCTGGCCTACGGCGATCCCGAGGGCGCACTGGTGTTCATGTCCGGGTGGATGGGCGTCGACCTGGCCCGCTATGGTCTCGACGAGCCGATCGGCAACGTCGATTCCAACGCAATCCTCTCGGCGGTCAAGGCATTTCAGTCTGCATCTGACAAGGGTGGCGAGTGGAACGTACGCGATATCGCTGAATGGGGTGAGATCGGCGGCATGGGGCCGCGCATCGTCGGGTCGGGCGTGCACGTCGCCGACACTCTGCAGGAGTGGGTCGAGGAGACCGACGTCGACGGCTTCAACCTGGCGTATGCGATCACGCCGGGGTCGTTCGTCGAATTCATCGACCACGTCGTGCCCGAACTCACCGCGCGCGGCGCTTACCAGACGGAATATGCCCCGGGCACCCTGCGCAACAAGCTCCTCGGCAACGGTGACCGTCTGGCCGAGGAACACCGCGGTGCCAGTTACCGTGTGGGCGGGCGGAATTCGACGATCACCGAGCGTCCGTCGACCCTGCCGTCCTCGTCGGCTTCGACGGCTGCCCAGCCCGCCCGGGGCCGGTAGATCTGCTCACCCGGAGAGTCTCAACGCGGGGCGGCCTGGACATTCGTGGGTTGCGGCCCGAGCGTCGACGCCGGCAGCTGGGTCTCTTCCACGCCCGGGGTGTTGAGCTGACCGGCCAGCCACGGCAGTGAGGCACCGAGGGCGTTGGCGGCGAACGCCCAGTCATGGCGGCCCGGGGCGGTCTGCACCGAGCACGTGATCGCTTGGGCGCGGGCCGCATTGCACAGTGTGCTCGCGGCGACGTCCTGGGCCTCGGGATTGGCTGTGGGATCGCGAGTGGTCCCCCGCTGCGAGATCGGCACCTCGAACCACGCCGACACATCGGAGTACGGACCGTGTTTCTGCATGATGGTGACCGGATCGTAAGCCGCCCAGGCATCGGCATCTCCGCCGAACAGCCGGCTGATGGTCTGCGCCTTGTCCCCCGCGTTCGGGCGCAGGTCACCGGCGATGTCGATGAACGACCGGAACATGTCAGGGTGCATCAGGGTGAGATCCACCGCGCAGGTCCCGCCCATCGACCAGCCCGCAATCCCCCACCCGTCACGATCAGCACGCACCCCGAAGTTGGAGATCAGGTATGGGACCACATCTTTCGTCAGGTGGTCGGCGGCGTTGCCTCGGGCTCCGTTGACGCACTCGGTGTCGTTGGCGAATGAGCCGGTGGCATCGACGAAGACGAACACCGGAGCGTTGCCGCCGTGGGCTGCCGCGAACCCGTCGAGGATGCCCAGCACGTTGCCTGCGCGCAACCAATCCGCAGGGGTGTTCAGTTGCGAGCCGATCATCATGACTGTGGGAAGCTGCGGTGGCGGGGTGCTGGCGAACCACGCCGGTGGGAGGTAGACGAGTTCGGTGCGGTGGTTGAACCCGGAAGCCTGCGAGTCGATGGTCACCGGCACCAGGACGCCGCTGGGTGGCCTGAAGTGCGCCAGCTGCATCTTCGTCACGGTCAGGCGGTCTGTCTGCCCGGGCAGTGGACTCGAGGTGAGCTGCTTCCACATGCCGTCCACGGTCGGGAAGTAGCCGACCCAGATATTGAGGGTGAGTGCGCAGGCCAGCCCGCAGGCCCCGATCGCCACCACCGACGCGGTACGGCGCCACCATCGCGCACTCATCCAACCCACCACCGCGACACCGAATGCCAGGGCGGTCAACGCGATCCAGACCCACAATTCTGGTGGTCCGGCGTTCCCTGCCACTCCGATCGAGTCGATGTACCAGTACGTCACGCCCGCCAACACGGCCGCCGCAAGCACCAGTGCGGGCAGTCGGTGGGTGCGCCATCGTGGCGTGCGCCAGCCCACGGCGGCTCCCAGCAGCAACGCAGCGATCAGCTGAACGACAACCGGGAACCAGCCGTGGATCAGCGAGATCTGTGCAATGAGCTGGTGCATCAGGTCTCTTGATATCAGCGCCAGCTGTCAGCTCACTGGAGGGATGCTGAGTGAGCGTCAGATGGGACCACCACCACCTGCCGAAACAGCTGGGCTGACGCCACAGACTCGCGCAGCGTCCGTCCAACGTCTGACTAGGAGCTCCATACCGCCACTCCGAGCACCATTCCGGCGATCATGCAGCCGGCGGACGCGGCGATTGCGATTGGTGCAAAGCGTTCCTTCTTCGTCAGGCCGACGGCTCCGAGGATAAGGCCGGCAGGTCCGAACAAGATCGGGCAGAAGAGTACTGAAACCCCCGCGCACACAAAGGCAATAATCGAGAAGAGGTTGGACGGTGATGCCACAGTCCCATATTGGCCCGGTAGCGGTGGCGGATAATGTTGCGGATATTGTGGCTGCCCTACAGGTTGCGCATACTGCGGTTGCTCCTGCGGCAGAGGCGGATACGACATCTGGGCGGGTGGCGGCGCGTACGGCGGAACGTTGGTGGTCTTCCTTCGGCGCTCGGACGTCCAATTCTGGCCGTCCCAACGACGTTCTGAGCCAGGCGAACCATCCGGATCGTCGTACCAGCCAGGTGGCATTGCCGCAGTCATCTCAGCACCATATCCGGTTGCAGCCCCACGTCATCGAAGGTTTCGTGGGTTATCTCAGCGACTTGGATCTCGCGCCGGCAAGCTGCAGTGCGCGGTCTGGAATGGCGAGGACCACCCAGGCGACATCCTGGCCCGGCCGCAGAATGGGTGGGTCACTGGAGCAGGCGGCTGGGTTCACACATCCTGCCGGGAGTGATACGTCGGACGGAACTGCATGCCAGGACGCGACGACTTAAGGTGACCTGATGAGCATGAGAATGCTGGTGGCCCTGGTAAGCGCTGCAATCGGCGCTGGCCTTGGTGCCCCCGGCTTGGCTGCAGCAGACCCACCGCCCCCACCAC